>JAIXOL010000052.1 GCA_027486845.1 Cytophagaceae bacterium | reverse complement strand
GCACCGTCCACGCCCCTCGATACCACAAAACACACTAATAACGAAAAAAGGCTTACTTTTTCAAGTAAACCTTTTCTTTTGGGAGAAAGCGGGACACGTTGTCATGGGGTTCGAAGCGAAACGTCGCACCGTCCACGCCCCTCGGTACCACAAAACACACTAATAACGAAAAAAGGCTTACTTTTTCAAGTAAACCTTTTCTTTTGGGAGAAAGATGGGGCTCGAACCCACGACCCTCGGTACCACAAACCGATGCTCTAACCGACTGAGCTACAAACTCCATTTTTGATTTCTAAGTACAAAGGTAAAAGTATTTTTTTAATTTTTCAAAAAAAATTTGCTCAAATTTATTCAACCTGCTAACTTCGGCATTATGAGCGAGCGTAGAACATCTTTTTTTGACACCAAAATAGAGTATTTAAAAGGTGTAGGGCCATCAAAAGGCGAGATTCTCAACAAAGAGTTGACAATCTTTACTTTTGGTGACTTGATAGAATATTATCCTTTTCGCCACGAAGATCGCACACAATTTCATAGAATCTGCGATTTGAATGATACGATGCTTGCCGCCCAAATAAAAGGTCGGCTTCGCTCGTGGGAAAAAGTAGGAGAGGGTGCAAAAGCCCGATTAGTTGGGCAGTTTACCGACGGAACGGGCGTTTTAGAACTAACATGGTTTCAGGGAATTACTTGGGTTGAGAAAAATCTTCGTCTTCAAGGCGATTATGTGGTTTATGGTAAACCGAGTTCTTTTGGGAGTAAATGGCAAATAACGCACCCCGATATGGATGTACTTACACCCGAGAACGAACGAGGAGGATATTTTCAGCCCGTTTATCCGTTGACTGATAAACTTCGCAAAAAATATATTGATAGTAAGCAAATTAGCCGTTGGATGCGAACTTTACTCGAATCGGCCGTTACGAATATCCGAGAAACGCTTCCCGCTCCACTTGTGCAGAAGTTTCGACTGATTTCTAAGCAGGATGCTATTTATCATATTCATTTACCTATCAATCAAGAAGCACTTCGACAAGCCACACGACGCTTGAAGTTTGAGGAGTTATTTTATAATCAGTTTCGATTGATTAAACAAAAACTCATTCGCAAACACGATTATGCGGGACAGGTTTTTGATAAAACAAAGTTACTGACCGAGTTTTATCAAAATCATTTACCTTTTGAATTGACTAATGCCCAAAAGAAAGTAATTCGTGAGATTTTCCACGATATGCGTTCGGGCAAGCAAATGAACCGATTGCTGCAAGGCGATGTAGGAAGCGGAAAAACAATCGTAGCCTTTATAACTATGTTGTTGGCTCTTGATAATGACGCACAAGCCTGTTTGATGGCCCCAACAGAAATTCTTTCAGACCAACATTATACTGGACTGAAAAAGTTTGCCGATTTAATGGGTCTTAAAATTGTTGAACTCACAGGTTCGGTCGGAAAAAAGCAACGCCGAATCATTGATGCGGGTTTGCTTGATGGGAGCATTAATATCATTGTTGGTACGCACGCTTTGCTCGAAGACCATGTTCAGTTCAAAAACCTTGGCCTTTGTGTAATTGATGAGCAGCACCGTTTTGGCGTAGCTCAACGAGCAAGGCTGTGGGATAAAAACCAAAATTTCCGACCGCATATTTTGGTAATGACCGCCACGCCGATTCCTCGTACCTTGGCTATGACGCTTTATGGAGATTTGGATATTTCTATCATTGACGAACTTCCAAAAGGTAGAAAACCAATCAAAACGCTACACAAATACGATGCTGACCGATTGCGGGTGTTTGAGTTTTTGAGAAGCGAAATACAGAAAGGTCGCCAAGTTTATATTGTTTATCCGCTCATTGAAGAATCGGAAACTTTATCTTTCAAAAACCTAATGGATGGCTATGAGAGTATTTCAAGGGCTTTTCCAGAATACCCTTTAAGTATTGTGCATGGAAAAATGGGTTGGAAAGAGAAAGATTATGAAATGCAACGTTTCAAGAATAAAGAAACACAAATATTGGTGGCAACGACTGTAATTGAGGTAGGAGTTGATGTGCCAAACGCCTCGGTGATGTTGATTGAAAGTGCTAATCGCTTTGGACTTTCGCAGTTGCATCAGTTACGTGGGCGTGTGGGGCGTGGAGCGGAGCAGTCGTATTGTATTTTGATGACCGACCATAAATTAAGCAAAGATACTCGACTCAGAATTGATACGATGGTCAGAACCAATAATGGTTTTGAGATTTCGGAAGTTGATTTATCGTTGCGTGGGCCTGGCGATATGGCTGGTACGCAACAAAGTGGAATGCTCGACCTAAAAGTAGCAGATTTGGCCAAAGATGGCGAGATTCTGAAATATGCCCGTGAAGCCGTTATGGAGATTTTGGACAACGACCCGGAACTCGAAGCCACTGAAAATCAGCCGATTAAGCAGCATGTAAACGCATTAAGAAGTAATGAAACTAATTGGAGTCGGATTAGTTGAGGGTTTCGGTGTTTTCAACTTCAGTGTCCGAGCGAAGCCGAAGACGCTGTTATGCTGATTTTTGGTTTTATCGGAGTCTTTGGCACAATAGCTGACGGCATTGTTCTATGAAAATGATATGCCAAACTGAGAAAAAAACTATTTCTCTGATGCCGTTGAAACCGCAATAGATATTGAACGGCTAACACACTGACTAAATGTAGAACATTTAGCCAAACGGGGGAGTAAATGACCAAAATCAAGCGATTGGGTTACGGTCTTATACCATGACTTACGACCCATTGAAATGCATGACAGGGGCGAGTTTTGCAGGGATTAATAGCGAAAATTATTAATTGTCGGGGCTAAGTTATGATAAGAACGGCAACATAAAAACCATGCAACGCAATGGCAAAACAAGTGGCGGTTTTGGCTTAATGGATAACCTCACTTATGCCTACGATGGCAATAAATTGAACCAAGTAATAGATTGCATTTCGGCAACCAATAACGAGGTAGATTTAGTGCCGCGAGGTGGTGGAAATTATACTTATTACACCGATGGAAGTGTAAAAAGTGATGCAGATGAGGGTATTTCTTTGATTATTTATGGTACATTTTTAAAACAACCCAACGAGGTACAGCTTACAGGCAGCAGAAAAATAAATCATTATTATGATGGAGCAGGGGCGTTACCAAAAACGGTTTATTCTACTGGAGATTATTGGGAGTTTGGAGGTATTATTTACAAAAATGGACAACCTTACCAAATGTCAGTACACTGTTAGAAAGAAAATTTATACTTTTTATGCACAAGGCAGAAGAGGTTTTAGAACCGAGGGACTTAGTAGTTACACAAATCGTTAGAATAAATTACTATTATATCCAAAAGGCTGTCTCGAACAATTCGAGACAGCCTTTTTTGTATATATCTGTTAAGGTTTTACTCAACCAAAACCGCTTTTCCTGCAATCACATCATCTTCAACATTTTTGTACTTGATGTCACGTTTTACAGTTCCATCTTTGTATTGTACGCTTACTCGTTGATTACGGTCAGCAATTTTCACATTGCGTAAAGGATTTAATCTTGTTGGGGCTTCTCCATTTGCTTCATCGCTAGATTTATTAGTTTGAAGTTTTGGTGTTTCCGTTTTTGGCGGAGCCATTTGTTGGAAACGAAGCTCTACAATTCCTGCTTTCATCAAGAAACTTACGGTATCAGCATTTACTTTATTCAAGAAATTTTTGAATAACTCAACGGCCTCAAATTTATAAATCAACAATGGGTCTTTTTGTTCGTAAGAAGCATTTTGCACCGATTGTTTCAAATCGTCCATGTCACGGAGGTGTTCTTTCCATTCTTGGTCAATTACGCTCAACGAAATGTGCTTTTCGATTTCTTTGATTAATTCACGACCTTCGCTATCAACGCCAGCTTTCAAATTACAATACAAACCAATATTTTGGTTGCCATCTCCCACAATTGCAATAAATGGTTCATCTACCAAAGCACGACGGTCTTTCAATACATTTTCCAAAACTGGCAACATATTCTTACGAATCTCGTCATTTTTGGTTTTGTAGGCTCTTTCGGCTTGTAAATAGAGTTTATCTACCAGTTTTGGGTTCCCTTTCGTAAATTCTCCTCGTACAATTTCTGGTTGAATCGCCAATTTTTGTAAACAACGCAACTCAAACTCATCATAATTACCTTCGGCATTCATTACGATGTCGCTGCAAGTATCATACAAGATGTTGGCAATATCCAACGATAGACGGTCGCCGAAAAGAGCATTTTTACGACGTTTGTAGATTGTATCACGCTGAACGTTCATCACGTCATCATACTCAATCAAACGCTTACGAGTACCGAAGTTATTTTCTTCTACTTTCTTTTGAGCTCTTTCAATCGAACTCGTAATCATTGAATGTTGAATAACTTCACCCTCTTCCATACCCATCTTGTCCATAACTGAGGCAATACGGTCAGAACCAAACAAACGCATCAATTGGTCTTCGAGCGACACAAAGAATTGCGAAGTTCCTGGGTCTCCTTGTCGACCAGCACGACCACGTAATTGACGGTCAACACGACGAGAATCGTGGCGTTCGGTACCAATAATTGCCAATCCACCAGCAGATTTACTTTCTGATGTTAGTTTTATATCTGTTCCACGACCAGCCATGTTGGTTGCAATCGTCACAGTACCTGGTTTACCAGCTTCAGCTACGATATCGGCCTCACGGGCGTGTTGTTTGGCGTTCAATACTTGGTGTGGAACTTTACGAAGTGTGAGCATTCGGCTCAAAATCTCAGAGTTTTCGACTGAAGTAGTACCCACCAAAACTGGGCGACCGATGCTTACCAATTCCGTGATTTCATCAACTACGGCATTATATTTTTCACGGACGGTCTTGTAAACTTTATCTTCTTGATCTTTTCTAACAATATTTCTATTGGTCGGAATCGAAACTACGTCTAATTTGTAAATTTTCCAGAACTCCCCTGCTTCGGTTTCGGCAGTTCCCGTCATACCCGCTAATTTGTGGTACATACGGAAATAGTTTTGTAGCGTAATCGTTGCGTAAGTTTGGGTTGAATCTTCAACTTTCACGTTTTCTTTTGCTTCAACGGCTTGATGTAAACCATCTGACCAACGACGGCCATCCATGATACGACCAGTTTGCTCGTCAACAATCATTACTTTATTATCCATCACAACGTATTCAACGTCTTTTTCAAATAAAGTATAGGCTTTCAATAATTGGTTAACGGCGTGAATACGCTCGGCTTTGGTAGAATAATCACGAATGACTTCATCTTTTTTCAAGATTTTTTCTTGCTCATTCAAGTCAGATTTTGCGATTGCCGCCAAATCAACACCTAAATCAGGCATTACGAAGAAACTATGGTCTTCGCTTTCGCCTGTCAAAAAGTCAATTCCTTTATCTGTTAACTCAATTGAATTATTTTTTTCGTCGATTGTAAAATAAAGTGGAGCATCGGCTTCTGGCATTAATTTTTGATTTTCTGCCAAATAGATTGCTTCGGTTTCCTGCAACATGGCCTTCATTCCAAACTCCGAAAGATATTTAATCAAAGGTTTGTTTTTCGGTAAACCACGGAATGCACGGAATAAAGCCAAACCACCATCTTTTTTGTTTCCTGCGGAAATCAACTTCTTAGCTTCATTCAAATAGCTATTTGTCAAAGCCTTTTGTGCTTCAACGATTCTTTGAATACGTGGTTTTAAAGAAATAAATAACTCTTCGTCACCAGTACGAGCCATAGGACCACTGATAATCAAGGGTGTACGAGCATCATCGACCAAAACTGAGTCAACCTCATCGACCATTGCGTAGTGGTGTTCACGCTGTACGAGTTCCTCTGGGTCGTTTACCATGTTGTCACGAAGGTAATCGAATCCAAATTCGTTGTTTGTTCCGTAACAAATTCCTGCACGATACGCAGCACGGCGAGCGGCTGTGTTGGCAGGATATTTATCAATACATTCACAAGTAATGCCATTGAACTCAAAAATCGGCCCCATCCACTCAGAGTCACGACGAGCCAAGTAATCATTGACGGTTACGATATGTACGCCTTTCCCTGCCAGAGCATTCAAAAACGCTGGAAAGGTTGCAACCAAAGTTTTACCTTCTCCCGTTGCCATTTCCGAAATTTTACCTTTGTGAAGTGCCGCACCACCGATAATCTGAACATCGTAATGCACCATGTTCCAAGTCATCAAGTTGCCTGCTGCCATCCATTGGTTTTGCCAAATAGCCTTATCGCCTTCAATCGTGATATGCGATTTTCTCATGGCTAACTCACGGTCGAGGTGCGAAGCCGTAACAGCAATAGTTGGATTTTCAGTAAAACGACGAGCCGTTTCCTTAATAATCGCAAATGCTTTTGGGAGAATTTCTATCAAAACAACTTCAAGCTCTTTGTTTCGCTCCAATTTCAAAGCGTCAATTTTCCTAAAACTGACTTCTTTTTCGTCAACCTGCATATCGGGATTATTGTCGATGCTTCCTTTAAGCGAGTCGATTTCGTCATCAATATGCGAAAGTTTTTGAGCGATATAATCTTGAAGTTCTTTTGTCTTTGCTCTGAATTCATCGTGCGAAAGGTTCGCCAATTTCACAAATTCGTCGTTGGTGAGTTTTACGTAGGGTTGTAACTCTTTGTTATCTTTATCAGACTTCGTACCGAAAATCTGGCTGATACCTTTTGTTAAAAAATTAAGCATTTTATATTTCTTGTTCGTTAATTCTCTTTTTTGTGAAGTTTTACTGTCAACAAATACCTAACCAAAGATTAAAATCTGACAATAAGTCAAGATTTTTATGTCTGATTATCAGAGTATTAGTATTTAAGGTTACAAATTTAACCTTTTATGGCAGTTTTATAACTATAAATATAAGAGAATATTGTGGATGAGAAGTATTGATAAAGAAATTATGGTGTAAGAAATTTGACAACTTTTCAAAAGTTGTCAAATTTTAGCAGTGCAACGACTCATAAAGTCATAAAGGGTTTTAAGATTAAAACCCAACCGACTTCAATTTCAATCCAGTTGTTTCTTCTAGACCAAAAACAAGGTTTAAGTTTTGTACAGCTTGGCCAGACGCTCCTTTGGTTAGATTATCAATGATGCTTGTGATCAATAAGTTATCATCGTGTTTTTCTAAATGAATGATACACTTATTCGTATTTACAACTTGCTTTAAGTCTATTTCGGAAGCTTCGCTCAAATGCGTGAACGGGTGCGAAGCATAATAATTTTTGTACAATTCTTTGGCTTCTTCAATCGTTCCTGCAAATTTGGTATAAACATTCGCCATGATTCCTCGGCTGAAATTTCCACGGTAAGGAATAAAATTTACAGATTTACCAAAAGCAGGCTGCAAAGTTTTAATACTTTGGTTTATTTCCTTTAAATGCTGATGCGTAAATGCTTTATAGATAGAAATATTATTGTTTCTCCAACTAAAATGCGTGGTTGCCGAAAGCGATTGTCCCGCTCCTGTGCTACCCGTTACTGCACTTACGTGTACGTCTTCATTCAATAATCCTGCATTGGCCAATGGCAATAAAGCCAACTCTATGCTCGTAGCAAAACAACCTGGATTCGCTATTTTAGTAGCCGTTTTTATCAAATCACGCTGTAATTCGGGCAATCCATAGACAAATCCATTACTTTGGTCGCGGAAGTCGGTGCTTAGGTCAATGATTTTGAGACTCTCGGGGATTGTATTTTCGGCTAAAAACTTTTTCGATTCGTTATGGCCTGAGCAAAGAAAAATTGCTTGTACTTCATCGAAAGGCATTTGGTCAGTGAAAAGTAAATCTGTATCTCCAACCAAATCGCTGTGAGTTGAGTAAACTGGTTTTCCTGCTTGGCTTTTCGAGTTTACGAAAGTTATATTTACCTGTGGATGATTGAGCAAAATACGGAGCAATTCGCCACCTGTGTAGCCAGCCCCACCAATGATACCGATGTTTATTTTCATTTATTAATTGCTATATGCAATAAGCATTAAGCTTTATGCTTTTAAAAAAGTTCTTTTTTAGACTACAAAACTAAGGCTTAGTGCGTATTGCATAAAGCTTATTGCAAGTTTTTTAAACAATCTATCACAAAATTACGCAAGCTCTCAAATAAAACTCATATTTTTGAGGAAATTTCAAAATCAAACATTAATGACTCTTTTAGAAATCCCTTGGAATGTCAATCCGATTATAGCAAAACTTGGTAGTTTTGAATTACGCTGGTATGGACTTTTGTTTGCTTCGGGCTTTTTGTTGGGCTATCAAATCATGCTCAATGTTTTCAGAAAAGAAGGCAAATCTGAAAAAGACCTTGATACACTTCTCTTCGTGATGATAGTGGCTACTGTACTCGGTGCGAGATTTGGGCACTATTTTTTCTACGAATTCGATGATTTTCTGAAAAACCCAGGGACGTTTCTACTCGATATGATTACGCCTCCCTATCAAGGTTTGGCAAGTCACGGTGCTTTGGTCGGAATCGTAACGGCATTGATTCTTTATGCTCGTAGCCACAAAGACCAACCATTCTTATGGGTGGCTGACCGAATAGTAATTACGGTATCCTTAGCAGGTTTTTTCATTCGTATGGGAAATCTGATGAATCACGAAATTGTGGGAAAAGAGAGCAACTTGCCTTGGGCATTTAGATTTAATCTTTTTAGTATGTCGCCCGACGGAAATCTTGTGATGATTCCAGAAGGTTTTGCTCGCCATCCTGCACAACTATACGAAGCACTTTCTTGCTTAGTCTTATTTGGTCTTTTGTATTTCCTTTGGAATAAATATAAGGCACAAACTCCTCGTGGATTATTACTTGGAATCTTCTTGATTTGGTGCTTTGGTCTACGATTCTGCTACGAATTCTTGAAAGAAAACCAAGAAACATTTGAAGACAAAATGACTTTGAATATGGGACAAATTTTGAGCATTCCTGCGGTATTGCTCGGAATTGGTGTTTTGATATATACTTTCACGAAAGGAAAGAATAAAGAGATTGCTTAAGACTTATTTAGCAAAATATGCAAAAGCGGCTCGATTTTTAGAAAATCGAGCCGCTTTTTTTATAATACTCCTATTAATTAATCGTTGATTTACTAAAAATTATCTACTATTAACTGTAGACTTTTATTGTAAATCTTCGGCAAATTCCATTAATTGCCTAACGTTACTTACTACTTCGATATTCTTAGGTAAATCAAGACCTTGTGCAATTACTTGATAACCAGTTAAAAGAATTTTTACATCAGGAAATGTTTCACCCAATTTATTGATGTATTGTTGTATATCATCTTGCCCAGGTGTCGATGTAATTACCGTAAACAGACAATCTGGCTTGTGATGTTGACAAATAAACTCTAACTCCGAGAAGGGCATACTTTGACCCAAATATATCACCTTATTATTCCTAGCACGTAAAATAAAATTAGCAAATAAAAGTGGCATCTCATGAAACTCGCCTTCGGGCGTATATAAAATGTACTTCTTAGAATCAGCGGTTGGTTTGATGATTTGTCCATCAATCGCAACGACGATTTTTTGTCGAATCAAGTTCGTGATAAAATGTTCTTGTGCAGGACCAATTGACCCTGTTATCCAAAGTGTACCAATTCTGCTCAAGAATGGATAAATGATATTAATCATCGTATTCTCGAAGCCAAATTGGAGGATATTGGTTGACATGATTTTTTCGAAGCGTTCTTCATCAATGTCAATCATCGCAATTGTAAGGGCGTGAATCTGGTCGGGATAATTGAGTTGTTTATCAGAAATTGCCAAAACCTCTTTTGATAATTGTTCTAAACTCAGCTTGGCAATCTCAGAGATTTTGTAATCATGGTCTTTAAGTAATGCAATATTCAAAACCAATTTTAAATCTTTATCGTCATAAGTACGGATATTGGTATCTGTTCTTTTGGGATTGATAATATTGTATCGTTGTTCCCAAATGCGTAAGGTATGGGCTTTGATACCGGATAGTTGTTCTAAATCTTTAATCGAATAATTACTCATTTCTTTACTTTATTGAAAAGTTAATTTAGCTCCACATTCAAATTTATGTACAAAGTTTACTCAGATTTGTGAGATACAATGCACCTTCGGGCTTTTCAGATATAAAATCAAAGTATTAGAATAACAGATTAGGTGTGTTTATGTTTTAAAAAAAGTAGTTTTTTTTCAAAAATATGATAAATATCTTATTTTCAGATAATTACAGACAAAAATCTTCTTGTTTTTTATAAAAAAGCCAGTCTTGAATCTTCAAAACTGGCTTCTACATATTATCTCAGAATATAATTATTCTCTCAAAAAAGGATATTCTGTATCCATATAAACATCTTCAAATGCAGCTTCTGGCTCAGGATATGGCGATTCTTCTGCAAATTTTACTGAAGCCTCTACCACTTCTTTTACTTTAGCGTCAATCACATCAAGGTCTGCTTCAGTTGCGATACCGTTAGTTAGGATACGATCACGAACCATTTCCAATGGGTCACGACTTTTCCATTGCTCAACTTCTTCTTTTGTACGGTATTTTTGTGGGTCAGACATTGAGTGTCCACGGAATCGATATGTTTTAAACTCCAAGAAAGTTGGACCTTCACCTGCTCTTGCACGGTCAGCGGCACGCTTTACTGCTTCGTGTACCATTTCAACATCCATTGCATCAACTGGCTCAGATGGCATATCATAAGCCTCACCGATTGTGTAAAGCTCACGTACATTTGAAGTACGCTCAACCGATGTACCCATTGCATAACCGTTGTTTTCTACGACAAAAATTACTGGCAATTTCCACGTCATGGCCATATTGAATGCTTCGTGTAATGCACCTTGACGTACTGCACCATCACCAAAATAGCACATACATAGGTTTTGAGTACCTTTATATTTTTCAGCGAAAGCGATACCTGCACCCAAAGGAATTTGGGCACCAACGATTCCATGTCCACCGATAAAATTAACTTCTTTGTCAAAAATGTGCATCGAACCACCTTTCCCTTTGGTTGTTCCTGTCACTTTTCCGAAAAGTTCAGCCATGATTCTGTTTGGGTCAGTGCCTAGTGCCAACGGATGTCCGTGGTCACGGTAGGCTGTAATCCATTTGTCATCTTTTGTTAAAGCCGAAACCGCTCCCGAAGAACAAGCCTCTTGTCCGATATATAAGTGACAAAATCCACGAATTTTTTGCTGACCATATAATTGCCCTGCTTTTTCCTCAAATTTTCTCTGAAGGTACATAGATTCGTACCAATACATATAAGTTTCTTTACTGTATTTAACCTTTGGGGCTTTTTCTTTAGTAGATGCCATTTTGACTTCTTGAATCTTTTATGGTGAATGTAAATCTCTTAGAATTAATGCAAATTTAGGAATAAAAACATTATACTCAAAGAGTTTAGAGTGCTGAGTTTAGAGTTCTGAATGCAGAGTTTAACAAAAAAGCCTACTTGCTTTTCAACAAATAGGCTTTTTCTTGTACGTTTTATCAAAACTACACTTTGATTTCAACATCAACACCACTTGGAAGCTCCAATTTCATCAAGGCATCTACTGTTTTCGGGCTTGCCGAGTAGATGTCAATCAGACGCTTGTAAGTACACAATTGGAATTGTTCACGTGCTTTTTTGTTAACGTGAGGTGATTTCAAAACTGTGAAGATTTCTTTACGAGTTGGCAACGGAATTGGACCGCTAACAACTGCACCTGTAGATTTTACAGCTTTCACAATTCTTTCAGCCGATTTGTCCACTAAATTGTGGTCAAATGACTTCAATTTGATTCTGATTTTTTGTGACATTGGTTCAAATTTTTAGAGTGATAAAAAACCTTGTCGAAAGAACCATTCGCTTCGACAAAGCAACGTGATACTTTTCAATATCGGGGTGTAAAATTAGATAAAATATTTATTATTTACAATTTTCTTTATAAAACCGAATTTTCTGGCTTTCCTCCCAACTTATATGGATAATCGGTTGTATAGTGAAGCCCACGACTTTCTTTACGCTTCATGGCACATTTGATTACCAGCTCGGCACATTGAACCAAATTTCTCAATTCACATAATTTCATCGAAAGTTTTGTTTTCTTGTAGAATTCTTCGGTTTCGTCTTTAATAAGTTTTAGGCGTCGCATGGCACGCTCCAAACGAAAATCTGAGCGAACAATTCCGACATAATCGGCCATCATTCTTTGTAATTCTCGAAGGTTATGCGTCACCAAAATCTCTTCATTCGATTGTTCCGTGCCGAATTCGTTCCAGTCGGGTACGTTATCTTGGAAAGTCAGATTATCAAAGTCGTCGAGGGCATCTTGGGCAATACGATGACCAAAAACAGCCGCTTCGAGCAATGAATTGGAAGCCAAACGATTTGCACCGTGCAAGCCGGTTGACGAACATTCGCCACAAGCAAACAAACGATTAATAGTTGAACGACCCATTTCATCGACTAAAATTCCACCACATAAATAATGAGCAGCAGGAACAACTGGAATTTGGTCTTTAGTAATATCAAGTCCGATACTCAGACATTTTTCATAAATATTAGGAAAATGTTGAAGTATCAATTCTTTTGGTTTGAATGAAATATCGAGATAAACGTGGTCTTCGCCAGTTTTTTTCATTTCGGCATCAATTGAGCGGGCAACAATATCACGTGGAGCAAGCGAGCCTCGTGGGTCGTAGCCGTGCATAAATTCTTCGCCTTTTTTGTTTTTCAAAACTCCACCCTCGCCACGAACGGCTTCGGTAATCAAAAAACTTGGGTACTCACCTGGATTGAAGAGAGAAGTTGGATGAAACTGAATCATTTCCATATCACGTACACGGCCTTTGGCACGATAAACCATTGCGATGCCATCACCGGTTGCAATGACAGGATTGGTCGTTGCTGAATAAATATGTCCAGCACCGCCCGTTGCCATCACGGTCATTTTTGATAAAATCGTTTCGACTTCGCCCGAATGCAAGTTTAAAGCATAAACTCCGTAACAAGTTACGTCGTTGGTTTCACGGTTTACTTCTATACCTAAATGGTGCTGCGTAATTAGCTCGACCGCATAATAATGAGTCAGGATTTCAATATTTGGATTTTTGCTGACCTCTTCGAGCAATGCACGTTCGATTTCTTTGCCCGTAATATCTTTATAATGTAAAATTCGATTCTCCGAATGCCCGCCTTCACGAGTGAGGTCATATTCGCCATCGTGCTTATCGAAATTTGTACCGTATTCGATTAATTCTTGAATTCGGTCGGGGCCTTCTTTCACAACAATCTCTACGATTTTTCGGTCGCAAAGTCCATCGCCTGCAATGAGCGTATCGCTAATGTGTTTTTCAAAAGAATCGGTATCTGGGTCGAAAACGGCCGCAATTCCACCTTGAGCATATTTGGTGTTAGTTTCGTCGGCATTTACTTTTGTCAAAACCAAAACTTTTCCTTTTGCAGATGCTTTCAATGCGAAACTCAAACCTGCAATACCCGAACCTATAACTAAAAAATCTACTTTTTGCATGATAAAATCAATGAGCGAAGCGGAACGCCGCTCGTTTGGATTGAGTGAATGTTGTGAATATTTCTTACATCAAAGTTAATAGCAAAACAATCATTCTTAATTTTTAATTCTAAATCGCACGGGCGACCCCGTCTTAATTGTAAATTCTACTTCTCCCAATCAAACGAGCGCTTGATTGCTTTCTTCCAACCTAAATAAAGTTTTCTGCGTTCGGCAGCTTTCATTTTTGGTTTCCATGTTTTGTCTTTGCCCCAATTTTGTAGCAAATCATCTAAATTTGCCCAAAAACCAACAGCCAAACCGGCGGCATAAGCAGCACCGAGTGCGGTGGTTTCAATCATTTTTGGGCGAATAACTGGCACTTTGAGTATGTCTGACTGGAATTGCATCAATAATTCATTCACAACCATTCCACCATCAACTCTAAGTGATGTAACTTCAATACCCGAATCTTTTTCCATGGCTTCCAATACATCACGAGTTTGGTAGGCTGTTGCTTCCAAAACCGCACGAGCGATGTGTCCTTTGTTGACGTAGCGAGTAAGACCCGCAATTACGCCACGAGCCGATGATTTCCAATAGGGTGCATAAAGCCCGGAGAATGCTGGAACAAAGTATGCTCCGCCGTTGTCTTCAACGGTTTTTGCCAAAGCTTCAACATCAGCACTTTTTTCTATCATTCCCATATTGTCACGGAGCCATTGCACCAATGCTCCAGAAATCGCAACCGAGCCTTCGAGTGCATAGTGAACTGGTTGATTTTCAAATTGATAGGCAACCGTTGTGAGCAAACCAGCTTTCGACGGAACAATTTCCATGCCTGTATTCATCAACATAAAACAACCCGTACCGTAAGTGTTTTTTGCTTCGCCAGGTTGATAACAAGTTTGTCCGACGAGTGCAGCTTGTTGGTCGCCTAAGATTCCTGCCAATGGCACACCTTGCATTGTTTCCGACTGGATATGTCCATAAATTTTGCTACTTGGCTCTATTTTAGGTAACATTTGTAGCGGAATATTCATTATTTGAGCCAATTCTGCATCCCATTGAACGGTTTCGAGGTTCATCAATTGCGTGCGACTAGCATTTGTGACATCAGTAATGTGCAAGCCACCTTTTGTGGCACCAGTTAAATGCCACATCAGAAACGTGTCCATATTTCCAAAAATTGCTTCGCCTTTTTCAGCATCTTCACGCACGCCTGCTACGTTATCAAGAATCCATTTGATTTTCAAACCACTGAAATAAGTTGCCAATGGCAAGCCTGTTCGGTCTTGAAAAAATTGCGAACCGTGACTTTTAGTAAGAGCGTTTACGGTTTCGCCTACGCGTGTGTCTTGCCACACGATGGCGTTGTAATAAGCTTTTCCTGTGAGTTTATTCCAAACTACGGCGGTTTCTCTTTGATTAGTGATGCCACAAGCGGCAATGTCTTCGAGTTTTATATTTTTGTCGATGCGAGCCAACGCGATTACTTCGAGCGTATTTTTCCAGATTTCTTCTGAATTATGCTCAACCCAACCTGGTTTTGGGTAAATCTGCTCGTGTTCTTTTTGAGCAACCGAAACGATTTTTCCTTTTTTATCAAAAATTATACAGCGAGTGCTGGTTGTACCTTGGTCGATAGATGCTACGTATTTCATAGATTGGTTTTGTTGAATAGGTATTTTTATAAGGTTGAATTTATTGGTCAAATATAGGAATAAACTCGGTACAGAAAAATGACAGGTTGAAAACCTGTCCTACAAAAAGTTTACTTTCGCTCAATCAACGCCATATAAAAACCATCGAAACCATCTTTGGCTGGTGAGGTGCGTTTTTCTTCAATCAATTGATATTCAGGATTTTGGGCGATAAATTTCTGTACTTGTTCTTCACTTTCTGAGGGTAAAATGCTACATGTGGCATAAACCATTTTACCACCGTGTTTGAGCATTTTTGAGTAATTTGTAATGATTTCGGCTTGGGTTTGTTTGATTTTTTCCAAGAAATCTTTCTTCAATTTCCATTTTGCGTCGGGGTTTCGGCGTAAAACTCCTAAACCCGAACATGGTACATCGAGCAAAAGGCGGTCGGCACTTTCTTTTAATCGTTTGATGGTTTTTGCTTCAATGAGTTTGGTTTCAATATTACCAATTCCGTTGCGTTTAGCTCGGCGTTGTAGTTCTTGCAATTTATACTCTTCTACATCCATCGCTATCACTCGGCCTTTGTTTTCCATCAAAGTTGCTAAATGAAGCGTTTTTCCGCCGGCACCCGCACAGGCATCAATCACTCGCATTCCTGCTTTTACATCTAAAAAAGATGCAATCAACTGACTACCAGCATCTTGTACTTCAAACATTCCTTTCTTGAAAAGTTCGGTAGCGAAAACATTGGCACGTTTCGGCAAAACTAAAGCATCGGCTACATTGGGCAAAGTTTCGGTATCAATACCAATTTCTTGGAAAGCTTTTTTCAAATCTAACTTATTGACTTTCAGCGTATTGGTTCGTAAAACTACATTTGCTTGATGATTCATGGCGTGAAGTTCTGCATCCCAATTTTCGCCCAATTCTTGTTCGCCAATGGCATCCATCCAATCGGGAATGGATTCACGCACTTTTCGGATTTCTTTGGCTTCTTCTTTACGAGCTAAAATTTCTTTGGGATTTAGTTTCAAAAACTCATTCCATTCGGGCAATTTGTCGCCTTGAAGTACTCGCCATGAGCCAAAAAGTTGCCAAAACAAGGCCTCTTCCTCGACTTTTACACAATTGATATTTGAAACGAATTTCAGCAAACGCCACCAACGCACAATTTCGTAGGTATTTTCGGCAATAAAAGCCCTGTCTCGGCTTCCCCACTTTTTATTTGATTTCAAAACTTGCTCAATAACCTTATCCGCTTGCCGATTTTCATTAAAAATCTGTTGCAGAGCAAAAACTATGGCTTCGACTAATACTCGGTGATATTTCATAAAAAACTCTTAAAATTTATAGTAAAATTTAGTCAGAACAATCCATTTTCTTCGGAAAATTTTTCGGTTTTGCTATCTATATTTGTAAACATTTCATCAAAATTAACCTTCTTTCTGCAAGCAATGAAAAAAATCTTTCTTGCCAACCATTTTATTTATTCAGTTTTTAGGATTTCTACCCAAGAATTGGTCGATTTTAGCCAATATTTCAAAGAAGTTGACCTTTAAGATGATTTTTATTTATAAGATTTTAACAACAAAACATACAAAGTATCCGACAAAGGAGATTTTGTGCGAACAATGTCGCCCACTTCGACTTTTAAAATTCTTTGATGACCTTAGAAGTTGGGGCAATAAAAAACGAGAACGACCAAATAAAATGGGTTGGAAAAAAACGTTGACTACCGGTTTGGAACAAAAGGCATATACTGACCGAAGCCTACAAAACTCAACGGTATGGTTTTATCAGGAGTTGGCTCGCCGAGTTGGAGAAAAAAATTATAATAAATATTTGAAGGCCTGTAAATACAGCAATTTTTGGCTTGAGAGAAAGTTTGGCTTTGTAGATTTAACCTAAAAGCCAATTGTCTGTTTTGTTGTAAATTGACGTAGAAAGACATTTTTTACTTCTTTGCCTTGAGAGTTCACAATCTATAAGAAAAAGAAATGCCCAAATTTGTTGCAAAATGTATCGAAATCACGCATAAAATCTTGAAACAAATGGGCATTCTTTGAGTAATTACTAATTTTCAGGTTGGCGAATGAAAAATTTATTCTTTTTCTTGACCAATTCTATTCATCAATTTTTACATAACCCCAGTTTTCGCCCGAACGGATTCGGTTTAACTGCGTATGAGTAATTCCGAACTGTTTGGCAATCATTTTTAGGCGAGTGTTATCGTGTTGAAGCATTTTTTTTATCATTCTAACCTTTGTTTCAGTTAGTTTGTAATTTTTTGTGCGTCTCGGAATCGGCTTATTGATAACCGCAGGATTTAGCTTATTATGAGCCACCATTTCGTCTTTTGTAACCCATTTAAGGTTTTCGTAATGATTACTCTGTTTATCAAAATCGAGATGTATCACAAATTTATGGTCGATACTTGGCTTTTCGACGAAAGTCTCGGCTATCAGTTTATGAACGTATCTATTGAACGATTTACCTTTTGGTAATCTGATATTGAGCGATTTATAACCCTGAATCACGGAACCTTTTATAATTTCTCCTTTTTCGTTATTTTGAAAACTTCTCAACCTACCAAAATTTGAAACCTCATAACGGGGCGGCTTTTCAACACCCTCAACATCAATTACAATCGGAGTCCATTTTTCTGTCCAAAGAATTGCTTTCTCACTATTCATACCATTGTTCATAACGGTTCATGATTTAATTGAAAAAAACGATATGTTTTTTTACTTATAATCAAAATAACTTTTTGTTTAGAAAAATGTTTATTGGTTGATAAATATTTGTAAGTCAGATAATTATCGTTTTTAAATACATCCCAACACTTCATAGGCCGCTTGCAAACTACGTACGATACCGTCTCCTTTCATTTCTGTGACACTCGGAACTGCCGATGTTTTCAAAAACTCTTCCTTGGTTTTGCCTGCTTTTGTTTCTTTTTCGGTAAATACGAGAAGTTTGGTAAGATAATTTTGGAAAACCTTGATATCTTATTTTGTACCTGTGATTTTTTCGGTGTCGAAGGCATGACCAAATATAAAAAGCGTTTCGTTATCAAAAGTCGAAAGGGCTTTATCTAATACCGAAATCCAACTTTTTACTGAAGCCCCAGCCGCTCTCTCAACAAATTGATAACGATGATTGAAAACCAAACTCTCCCGTATGAACAATATTTGCGTATTCAAAATGTATAAAACTATCGCCGTTTGAATGTCCCGCTCCGAAATAATAAGCTTTGATGCTTTCTTTTCTTACTTTTTGCTTCCAAGTATCAGAAAACATTATGTCGGGATACAACTGTTTATCTTCCGATTTTTGCTTTTGAGCAGTTTCCTTCTGATTTTTCAACGAATTTTCGCGAGAAACTACAAAAAACTTCAATTTTGCAAGCATAATTCTTTGTAAATAAAACTAATATTTTTAATTTAATCCATTTTTTTATTATGAAAAAAAGAACTTGTGCAATCTTTCTGTTATTTTCTATCTCCTTTTACTCATAAGGATTCCCCCTCTGAGAAAATTATTGATAAAAGGGAAATGATAAAAATCTTTTTAGAAGTTAAAAATTTTCAAGAGTGGTAAATGCCGAGAATGGTGTTTTAGCAGATTTAAGGGGTAATTTACAAACTGAAATAAAGGATAAAGATAATGGCTCTGAAAACAAAACCCTAGCAAGTATTAATTGGTCTATAATCAATAAAGAACTCCCTATCGCAAAAAATAATGAGGAGTTTCAAAAAATTGTTGAGAAAGCAGGCATAAAAAACTCTAAAAGTTATTCGAACCATAGAATGCAAGCAACAATCTTTATGTTTAAGACTATAACATCTCATCCTAAGTTTCAGCAATTTTCACAAACCGAAAGAGAAGAGATTTTGAGAGAGGCTTTTAAGAGTTATAATGATAAATTAAAATATAAACTTCGTAAATAAACGACATTACAGGGTTTGTTCATAAAAAAAGATGGGGATTCAAAAAACTGATATATTTGTTTTACGAATCAAAGATCAATTTATGAATCCCCCAAAAACAAACTTACAAACTACTATTCTGAAGT
>JAIXOL010000050.1 GCA_027486845.1 Cytophagaceae bacterium | reverse complement strand
ATAAGTATTTTTTAATAAAATAATACTCACAAACAACGGCTTTTTTTATCGCTTTTCACTTATCCACAGGTGGCTCACTTTCCCTACAATCGGTGGCTCAGTTTCGCAGGAATATACACTTTTGCCTGACAGGTTAGGTAAAACTTGTGTACCCAAACTATCTACTTTTTGACCTGCTTGGGCTAATGCTCCTGCAATCATTCCACCGAGGAAATTGGATTTCCCTGAGCCTTCGTTGCCTGTGATTCCCAATAGATTACCTTGGCTGCCGATGGTTACGCCTGCTATGGTCACTAAGGGTTTAGGGATTTTTGGAGGGCGTTTGAAATCAATTTCGCATGACTTGAGCATGGCGAAAGTCTGGGCATAAAGGTTTTCGAGTAATTGATTGAAGAGTATTTTTAGTTCTTCAGCAGTATGGCCTAATCTGAAAAAGTCAGAGATGTCTTTTTCTGATTTTTTGCCAGAAAGTGGTAGGAGCATTACTTTGATGTCGAAATCTTTTAGTTTTTGTTGGTGGTAGGTGGCTGCATCAAGCCCTGCTTGGTCAACATCGTATAATAAAACAATATGGCGAAAGCGGTATGATAGCTTGCGAACTACTTCGGGAGGGATGGTTGCATTTTCGGAATTGAAGCAGATTGCGAAGAAGCCGTGAGCGTTCAATGTCATGACATCTTTTTCTCCGCCAGTGATAAAAAGTACATCACCACGTGGTGGCAGGTGGTCAAGTCCGAAAACATAGTTATCGGGCTTTTCACCCAAAAAGAGGAAACGTAGTTCAGAATTTGGGCGATAAGCTTTGATAAAATGTTTGTGCTTGTAGCCAAATATGGGTTCTGCCTCAGTGCTTTGAATGGTATATTGTTTGCCATTCTTATTGGTGGCTGTGAAACTTTGAATGCTATGCACATTGAAGGTTTCTAAGACAGTTTGGGTAATGTTATATTTTTGCCAGAAACTTAGTTCGGCCTGCGATAAGTCTTTGAAAGTTATTTGTTCGATGCTGCTTGATGTATTTTCTGGGGTTTCTTTGATTATAGGTATTCGATTAGGCATAGGCTCGGAAGTACTGTTTAGCAGTACTTCCTGCTCGATTATGCTGATTACTTTTTTGAAATCATCTCGGTCTGCAATGTTTAGATTATTGAGAGCAGCCACGAAAGAGAAACAGTCGCCATTGAAACGATTATCACCAAAATCTTTGATTTTATAGATGCCAGATTTTTTATCAAGGTAGATATTGCATGATGCTTTGGTATCTTGATAGAAAGGATTTAGAAAACTCTTTCCGATTTTAAATTGTACTGGTAAGAAATGTTTAAACACAGTAAGGCCACCTTGGGTTTTGCCCAAAATTTCATTTTTAGTCATACTTATTGTAATAGAGAGATTGAGATGATTTAATCTCCCATTTATGCTAAAATGGGAGATTTTATAAATTTTACTTTTGATGGGTTACGTTTGGTAGTTTAAAAGGATTAGGCTTTTACCTTACCTTTTTCTATCATCTTCCGAATATCTTCAGAATCGTAGAAGATTTTGCCTCCAAGTTTGGTATAGGGTAATTGACCAGACACTCGAAGATGTTGAAGTGTACCAGGGGAAATATTGAGCATCTTTCGAACCTCGAATGATTGCAAGTACTTAGTGGTAGCAGGACTGTCTTTGATTACTTTTTTAAGTTCAGCAAATAAATCATTTTTAAATTGTTGTAGGTCGTCTTTTGTTAGAATTTCTACTGCCATAAATTATTTTGAATTGATGTTAACAAATAGGTTCAATACGAATGCAAATTTCGGCAGTTGGAAAAGTTATAATTCAGTATTTAGCAGTAGGCTACAAAACATTTTTTTTGAATTTACTTATTCGTGAATGATTAACATTTTAATTTTTAGAGGTATATTACTACACGTTGCAAAAAAACACCGAAGGTGGGTGTAATGTGGTGAAATTTAATTACCTAATTCATCGTCAATTTTTTCGAGTAGTTTGTCTTTTAAGTGGTCGATATATCGGGTAGGGTTTTTACGATTTTTAATCTCAGCGTAGGTTCGATAGATATTCCCTAAGTCTTCATTGAATACTTCTGAGAAAATTTCTGCTATTTCTGAGATTTCAATATTACCTCTATTAATGCTATTTGATGTATGAATAGCGTATATTAACTCTACTAAGTCGATTTTTTTATCCGTCCATTTGTACTGACTTTGAATATTTTTATTTTGCTTTGATAGCTTAGAAATCTCTGTCTGAAGGCTCTTCATTAGCATATCATGAGCCATTATTTTAGCAGTTAAGTAATCATGGGTTGTACTAAAAGAATTATCTAATACACTGTATAATGGCTCTATGTATATAGTTAAATCGGGGTTATTTCGAGTGAAGAACTTTTCATCAAAATGAGTTTGACCAGAGTGAAGATAGGTTTGAAAATCAATGGTTTCTTTGGAAAAACGCTTTAATTTTCGACATTCTTTCTGATAATACTCTACGATTGTCTTATTATCAGAAGCAATTTTGCGAATCTGTATATGATACCATTTTAGATAAAAAAACAGTTTAGATTGGAATTTAGGCTTGATAGATTTGAAAAAATGAATTTCTTCCTCAGTGGTTTTAAGAGGATTTTCTTCAATGTGCTTTTTAAGTTTTCCAAGATACTCTTGGCAGATATTGATTGCTTTTAGGGCTTCATGGATTTGATTGTTTTCGTTGATGGCATTTAACTCTTCCTCCATCAATAGGTATAGGTTAATCATTTAGCAAAAGGATTAAAATTATATAAAATGATAGGTAAGTACTTTTGTTTGGTGCTTTATTTATAAGGTATTGTTATATAATCGTCGGGGTCATAAATAGTGTTGGACAGACATAACAAGAGGGCATCCTCTGAGAAGTCATACATTTTACGCCAATCTTCTGGGTTTAGTATCAGGCATTTTTGGGGAGAATCAAGCGTGAAAACTGGCTCATTTATACCATCATTGATGTATATTTTGCAAGACCCAACAGGACATATAAGGGCATGAGTAGCATTCTTATGGCGGTGTCCGCCTCTTGTTTCTGCTTGATGGTCGTATATATAGAATACTCTTTTGATACCATCAGGAAGTAAATCTTGAAAAACGGTGAGTTTGCCTTTATAGTCTTGGATAGTTGGTAACTGGATTAATTTAGCCACGTGAATAAATGTTTTTTATAAAAATCCCCAATTGAAGGCCATTGGGGATTTAAGTATGATACAAAACTATATGATTATTTACTTCTCTGTAATCATCAAACTTTATATTGATTATATAATATTCAATTTTCTAAGTTTCATATTCTCAATTTTGAATTATATCTTCTTACCTCCAGGTTCATTTAATAATGCGATAAGGTCTGGAAGATGTTTTTCATATACTTGCCGAGGTGTTGCATCTTTTTTTACGCAAATCGAAGCGGCCTTACCTACTACTTCGCCCATCATTCCGCAAGTTCTCATCACTCTTACTGGCCCGAGTCCTGTTTTTGTTACGCTAATATTTCTACCAGCCATGAACAAATTACTTATATTACGACTATAAAGTGTGCGATAAGGTGCCCAATAGAGACCTCCATATTGATACTCTTTTCCTCGGGTGTAGTCAGAGATGAATTCCATTCCTTCTAAACCCTCTTTAAATTCTTTTTTAGGTGTATGCAAATCAACGTGCCAAGAACATGGAAAAGCACCATCTTCAAACTTTGTTTGTTTCTTAAAATCTTCTGCATCCAAAACAACATCACCCATCAATCTACGAGATTCTCGTTTACCAGCAATGTATGCCGACCAGCCCAAACGATGGTTCGGATACATTTTATCAACATTTTTAATTACATCCCATGCTCCGTACATAGCTCTGAAGTTGTGGTCTCTAATTTGCTCAATTTCTGTTACTTGATTTTGATTGAAACCACTTTCCCAATACCACATATTAGCAAAAGATTGTAGTCCTTCTTCTCCAAAAGTTTTTACTCCCTTACGGCCAGGAAATGGTTTATTTGCTAAATCTAATGCCCATGGACATCTTGGAAACGGTTGGGCAAACTCTCCAACCTCACATTTCATGGCCAATGCACTTTTATCTTTACATTCACACTTTAATACCTCTTCTTTATTGGTGGCGTCAAGTACATGGAATAGATTTGAACTACCCATCAGATTTTCAACTTTATATTCATGGTCAGCCCCTGCCTTGAAGCCTACAACAGCATCGCCCGTACAGTCAGCAAAAAACTTACCTTTGAGGCTTAGCTGTCTGGCTGTTTTTATATTTTGGATAACAATACCATTGATTTTGCTATCTTTTACCAATACTTCAATTGCCCTATTTTCAATAAAAAGTGTAATGTTTGGTTCACGCTTAACAACTTCTAACTTTAGGTTATCGTCGTAATATTCGGCACTTACACCATTGAAAACTTGTCCAGGACCTTTTACAATATTTGGTAAAATTTCACTCACAATATCGCCAATGTGTGGATAAGGCTGTTTATTGGTATGTCCTTCTGGCCATACCCGTACTTCGGAACTGCCATTTCCACCCAACACAGGTCTATCTTGTACCAATGCCACTTTTACACCATTCCTTGCAGCAGAAATAGCAGCACATGTTCCTGCTAACCCACCTCCAATCACTATCAAATCAAATGACCCACCATCGGCTGGTTTGTCAGGGAACCCTAAAAGTTTACGCCTAAACTTGGTTAGAGAGGCAATATCATTAATTGGTTGAAAATTAATATCCTTACAAAATAAAATTGCTTCGCATCTACCTTCAAATCCCGTTAAATCGTGTAATGCGATTTTTGCCTTTTTCCCTACTTTAATAGTTCCACCATCGTGCCAATGCCAATCTGCTCCTTTGGTTCCAAAAGTTTCTTTTAAAGGTATATTATTTACTAATAGTTGAAATTTGCCAGGTGAACCTGGGGCATTCCAATGAGCAACCCAATCTTTGGTACGTACCCAAACACGATAAGTTCCTTCCGAAGGAAATTGCACTTCGGTAGTAGCATTTTCCACAGGTATTCCCAGTCCATGAGCTAATAAATATGGGCTTCCCATTTTTTCCATAGATTGTTGGTCTATGTTCCATCCACCATAATTTGTAAATTGTTCGGCTTCAAGAAAGACAAATTCATTAGTAGTTTTTTTGTTTGAAAATGCCTTTATATCTGATAAACCTCCAGCCAGAAGCATCAAACTGGTATTGCCTAAAGCTCCTATAAAATGTCTTCTTTTCATACTGTTATATTTTTAATTTTGTTAAATTTTAACACCTGTTAATAACTTCAACTAAATTTTTTTAGTCCGCCACCAGATAATTACCGCAAAGCAAAATACTAACAAACCAACAACTATTGCAGGAATATTCTGATTGGCAAATAAACCTAATATGGATACTCCCAAACCCACAAAACCCATAGATAAAGCAATAACTTGAACCCCAAAGCGATTTTGTTGATTAGATTCTTCGGTGTTATGTGGGTGCGTTTTGGTGGGCATTTCTGCTTGTATATCTTTGTTTTGAATCAGGATGTGTTCATTTTTTACACCTCTTAATAACTGATAGATATCAAATAAAGCTAAAAGCAATAGCGGTAGACCTACACCGAATACAGTTTCATAAGTTCGATTGAGTTTAAAACCCAAAACAGATAAGCTGAATATTTTGAAAAACAAACTCACAACTAAAGCAATAACTGAGATGGTTACGACCGAAAAACTTGTTTGCCGCTTTGAAAACAATGACCAAATAATTGGTGCAAACAAAGCACCGCCCGCTATCGAAGCGGTACTCAAAACCAATTCTACGATGCCTCCGACTTTTGGCACAAGTATCGCTATCCATATCGTTAATGCACCAAACAAAACGGTAAAAATACGAGCTGAGAAAATCAAAGTTTTTTCAGAAGCTTTTGGGTTAAAAAGATTTCGATACACATCATGGGCAAACACAGTGGCAACCAAGTTAATCGTCGTATTCGCCTTACTGGCTGTTGCCGAGACCATCCCCGCTAAGATTAAACCGATTAACCCTGCTGGTAAAACCTTTTGGCAAAGCATCATGTATGCTCCTTCGGGCTCTAAGCCTTGCAAATTAGGGTTAATAATACGATAAATCATAGGTGGCAACATCCAAATAAAAGGGCTGATGAGATATAACCCCGAAAATAGATACGCCACTTTTTGAGAGTCTCGCTCATTGGCAACGCTTGTATAACGCTGTACATACGCCCAATTACCACCAATATAGGTCGTTTGATACACCAAAAAAGCTAAGGCAAAACCAATTGAATATTCTTCGTTGAAAAAATTAAAAAAGCCTTGAGGTGCTTGATTGACAAAATTATTGACTCCACCTACATAGCCAAAAGCTATTGGTATAACGATTAATACAGCCGATGCTAATACCACAAATTGCACCACATCTGTCACCAAAACAGCCCATAAACCACCTGCAGCTGTGTATAAAATAATCATCGTACCGATAATGATAATACACGTTTCAAGCGATAGTGGTGTTGCTACATGTACCATTTTTCCCACAGGATATAAAACTGAGGCGGTCATAAACAGACCATGCAACATAATAAGATAGGTGTAAAATTGTTGTGTTTTAACTCCAAATCGTTGTCCAATATATTCGGCAGCCGTTACAGCACCCGTCCGTTTCCATTTTTTTGCGAGGAAAATAGCTGTTATCAAACCACCTAAAACCATTGTTAATTGAATACCGTTGGCAACCAATCCGTGTTTGTAGGCAATTGAACCCCACACTACAAATGTACCCGCTGAAAAGTAACTCACAAAAAGCGACAAACCGTTTATCCACCAAGGAATTGCACCGCCGCCTTCAAAAAATGATTGAGAGTTTTTACTTCCCATACGGGTAAATGCCATACCGATTGATAGTATGAGCAAGGCAAAAACTGCCATAACTATGAAATCTAATTGTACCATTGTTGGTTGCTGGTTAATTTTTTAATAACAACGCACCTCAAATACACTGGCAGGCGTATTTATAGAGGGGTGTTCTAATGCTATTTTTAATAATTTTGTTGAGATTATTTTTTCTAAATTAATAATATTTCGAGTTTGATAATTTCCTTTTTTTTCAAAAATGATTTGATTTTTATCATCTAAAATACGGTAGTTTCGGACACAAAACGGCATTACATTTTCGGGATGAGTCATTAAAACGGATTCCATTGGATGGTCAAAATCAGTATCAAAACTAATTTCGATACGTGAAATACTTTGTTCTTTGTTCCAATTTAGATTTAAAACAGGGGTTTTGTCTTCAAAATCAGCCACCCACGCATTAGGGCATGTTGTCGGACGGGCGATGCCATTTTTGATGTTTTCGGATGAAAATAATGCAATAGGACTGTCTATCTTAAAAGACAAATTATGCCCTTCGGGGCGACGTTTGGGTGTCCAAAATTCAAAAGTATCGACGCCAATATCTTCGGTTGGTGTTTGTTTGCCATAGTTTGAAACTGCTACATTGACAGTATTGAAAACTGATAAAATTCCAGTTACACGTTTTTCAGTACGTGAAATACTGACTTGTTCATTTTTCATAAAACAAACATAAATATACTGAGGGGTATCTATGGACAGACCCTCCCAGTCCAAATTCAAGCAATTGCGTCCTTTTCTAATTACTATGGATTTCTTAGCCATAATGACATCGGGCGTTTGATTTGTAGCTTTATCACTTATCCGTAACTCAACCTCCAAAGTTGTTTCTGCATCAGCATAAGCATGGACAATTACATTAGGAATGCGACCATTGCTCAGAGGAATCATTTGGGCAACTGAAATATTGAGCTGTTGTAATAAATCTTTATTTTCTTCAAACTCATGGATTTTCAATTCGCTTGAAGCAGTAATTAGGGCAGTTTGCACTAAGTCAACTTTGTCTTTTAAAACAATACTTGGCAAAAACTGACCAGTCTGAATAAGTTGTGTTTGCAGTTTTTCTAAAAGATTATTTTCTAAAAGCTGCTTGGGTAAAACACCCTCACAATGTGCCAATGCCGCCGCTACGCCTACTGCTTGACCACAATAGGCAGATGTTGCCATCACCCTTGACGAGCCAAAAGCTACGTGACTTGCCGAAATAATACGCCCTGTGAGGAACAAATTTTTGATATTTCGAGAGTACATCGTGCGGTACGGAATGTCGTAAATACCTTTGCTGTGCCATTGGTTACACCCTGGTTTTTCACTAAATACACCGTCAGCAGGGTGCAAATCAATAGACCAACCTCCAAACGCAACCGCATCAAAATGGGAGCGTTGCTCCACAATATCTTGCTGAATGAGCATATAGTCGCCTTCAAAACGGCGGCTTTCACGCTTACCAGGAATAGTACCAACCCATTCAAGTGTAAGATTTTCAGATTCGGGAAAATTACCCGAATTTTTGATGTGGTCCCAAACGCCGTACGCTACACGCCACAATTCCCATTTAATCAGTTCGGTATCGTGCACAGTATCCAATCTTCCGCCATATTCGAGCCACCACAGGCGGCAACCATAATCTTGGGTATTAAAACTGCGAAAACGAGGTATTTGCTCAGATACGTCTATGGCATAGCTTGGTGCTACGAACTTGACAGGTTTACCCACATCTTTTGAATAAAAATAAAGAGAATGGCCTAATAGTTCGCCGTACTCTTCTGTAGGAGCGAATTTTTCACCAAATTCTTCTTGTTTTTCCGCCCCCATTCGAAAGGCTGCACCCGATAAAAAGCCGACAACGCCATCGCCCGAAGCATCGCAAAACAGCGGTGCTACAAGTGTGTAGGTCGTTTGATTTTGAGGACAAAATGCGGTAACAGATTCGATTATATCGGCATTTACCTTACCTACTTCATAAACAGCAGTGTTTAAGAGTAAGGTGATATTTTTTTCCTCTATGACTTTTTCAAGCATAATTGTATCAAAAATTAGTGGATTACCCTCGGGATTTCGATACATATTTTCAACTAACAATTCATCAATAACACCCCCTTCTCTTGCCCAACGGTTATTGTTGCCCATGTGCGAAGTTGCCCCCAGAACCCATAAACGCACTTCGCTTGATGCATTACCACCTAAAACTGGTCTATCTTGTACCAAAATGACCTTAATACCTTGGCGTGCAGCCGTTATTGCACAACATACGCCTGATAAGCCGCCACCAACTACGACCAAATCAGATTGTATATGCTGATTTTTAAAAACTCTACTGTATGTTGGATTATCTTTTATCATATCAAATTTTTTATTCTAATTAATTACATATTCTTTTTATGAATTAGTAGCCATTTCCAGATAAGCAGCAAACTTTTTTCTAATATTTAAGCGGAATTGCCACATTATAATTCACCGTTTCACTTTCATAAACAGCACAAAATAATACCTTTGGTTTACCGTTTTCAAAGTACAATTGCGGACGTTCTAATTTTACAAATGCTCTTATGCCTTGTGCAGTTGGCACTTTTAGGGTTGAAACTAAGATATTTTTAGCGGGTTGCCAGTCCAAACCATTCAACGACTCAAACAAGGCAAGGCTTGTTCCTGCATTCGTAAAAACGCCTTTCATATCCTTCACAATAGCCCAATATTTACCTTCTTGAAACCAGATATAAGGGTCTTCAGCAGCAAATTTGACTGTATCTTTTACAAAAATGGGTTTTGGTTGTTTTATAAAAGGACCTTCGGGTTTATCGGCAATAGCTACACCGTGTAACACACGTCCACCAAAAGGCATTTTTCCATTACTTACCGCCTTGTAAACCATTAAGAATTTCCCATCAGGTCGTTGAGTTACAGAAGGGTTACTTGTTAGAAGATGGTCGAAACTGTTGGTAGTTGTATCAATCAAAGGTTTTTTACACCGTTTCCACTTGCCTGTTGGTGAATTAGCAACAGCTACTCCAATGCGTTGGTGGTTGCGATGATTCCACCATTCGCCATTTCCGTAGTTGCCCATGTAGTAGAGATAGTATTTTTTACCATATTTGTGAATAGTTGGGTTGTGAGTAACGTCCGCATCCCAATATTTTTTATCTCTTTTGGGTAATACAACTTTTACAAATTTATAGGGGCCAGTAGGGAAATCAGAAACAGCAACTGCCACTTCGCTATCTGTAACCCAAGCTTGATGTTTTTTACTTTTAGGCCAACGGCTGTAAAATAGATAGTATTTGTTATCATCGCCTTTGACCATTGAACCACACCAAACGAGGTAATCTTTTTCTTGAAAAATAGCATTATCGGGCAAAGGTTGTATCCATTTAGATACGTCTAAGTCTTGGGCTTTTAGGTTCTGTAAAAAGCATAAGGCGATGATTGTAAATAATTTAAATTTATTCATTTTTAGTTAGAATTATTCTTTGAAAAACAATACTCTTCAATTTTTGGCCAATCAAAATATCCTATTCTTCTTGGAATAACACCCACTCATTCAAAGTTGATTCGCCTTTTTTCTCTTTCACATTCAACCTAAAGACTTGGGCTTTGATGGGTTTGAAGTATATAGTATGACCACTACCCTCCGTTTGGACAGACACGACAGTTTTCCAATCATTGCCATCTTTGTATTGCAATTCGACATTTTGTTTGCGATTATCCCATGGATGCCACGGTTCAACGACTGCAAAGCCATTTATACTAAGTGGGGTCTTTAAATCTACTTGAACCCATGCTAATGTATCATTGGGTGCAGCTTGCCACTTATTTTTAGGGTCATTATCGTTCAAATAACTCGTTTTTGTTCCTTCTTTTGTAGAAGATGCGGTAACGGTTTTGCCATCAAGCGGCATTGGAATTACTTTGGGCTCACCTTCAAATTCGATAGCAATAACAGAAGCGATTTTATCGGGTGCATAATTGGGTAAATAAATAACAGAACGCTCGCTATTTTGCTCAACTTTAAGTATCGTTTTTTTATCAGCTAAAAGATACGCTTTTGTTATTTTATTGGTCAAAGGGAGGTTCAAACGCCCGTTTTTTGTCCAATCAAAAACGTGTAAATATATGATTTGTCCTTTACGTGTCGCTCTTCCCCATGATAAAGAAGGAAAGGGACTCGCTTTTGTACCATACACAGCTTCGCCATTAAGTTTGAGCCAATCGCCCATTTCACGCAGGGTTTGCTGACAAACAACAGGGATTTCTCCATTTTCATTTGGTCCAACATTTAACAGGAAATTACCGCCTTTGCTGGTTATGTCAATCAGTTTTTGCAACAAGTCTTTTGTGGTTTTCCAACGGTCATCCCAAGCGTTATAGCCCCAATGACCATTCATGGTCATACACACTTCCCAATTTTTATTGGGAAAGCCAGTTGCTGGAATGAATTGTTCGGGAGTTTCCAAGTCGCCGCCCATACCCGGACCGAGCCGATTATTAGAAATGATATTCGGATAAGGTTTTAATAAATCCGCCAATTTTTGAGTCATTTCTTTGGTCATATTCGTAGGCGTATCCCACCATAAAACGGCTATATCGCCATAATTTGCTAATATTTCACGTACTTGTAGCACTGCGATTTTGTCAATATAGGTAGCCATATCGCCTTTATGCGTTTCGTCCCATTCTTTGTTGCCAGAAACTGCACCACCAGGGTGATACCAATCTTGTGCTTGTGAATAGTAAAACCCGAGTTTCATGCCGTGTTTTCGACAAGCTTCTGCCAATTCTTTCAAAATGTCTCGTTTCAAAGGAGTGGCATCTACGATATTGTAATCGCTCGCTTTTGAATCAAACATTGCAAATCCATCGTGGTGTTTTGATGTAATCACGATGTATTTTTGACCTGCTTCTTTCGCTATTTTAACCCATTCTTCAGCATTGAATTTTGTTGGGTTAAATTTTTTTGCTAAAGCCGAATAAGTCTCTCTTGGAATTCTGGCGGTGTGCATAATCCATTCACCATAAGTCGTTTTATCCTCCCATTTTCCAGCGGGAACAGAATAGATACCCCAGTGAATGAACATACCAAACTTGGCCTCTTTCCACCATGCCATTTTAGGGTCGTCAATTTTTGAGAGAAGTACACCTTCGCCATTTTGGGCAAAAGTTATTATTGACAATAGAAGCAGTATAAACGATAGATATTGACTTTTCATTTTTACAGTTTTAATAGTTTACGAATAAAATTGTCCAAATACCTGATTTTACTTTAAAGGCACAGCGACATTTACTGAATATTTTCTTTTTTCAAAACCCATAGCACCAAACAACAACTTTGGAACACCGTGTTCGATATACAAGCAAGGGCGTTCTAATTTGTCATCAGCCATAGTTCCATCTGCAAATTTTAGTCTCGGAGGAATTACTTTTGGAAAAGCCGTTGGTTGCCAATTAATTCCGTCTTTCGAGCTTAATAAAGCCAAAGCTGCTTCATTGTTGGTAAAAAAGCCCACAACATCTGTTACAATAGCATAGTTTGTGCCTTTATAATGCCACAAATAAGGGTCTTCGGCAAGCATCCAAACCTTATCATTATCCTTTTGTTTGGCTTGAAAAACGGGTTCAGTATGTTTGGTAAAAGGGCCTAATAAGGAGTTAGAAAAGGCAACTCCAAAACGCACTTTACCGCCCCGCATCGTCTCATTTTTAGCCACTTGTTTATAGACCAAAATAGCTCTACCCTTATTATCAACAGTGATAGCTGGATTGGAAATCATCAAGGCATCAAAAGCCGTTTTGTCTTTGCTAACATCTAAAACAGGTTTATCAAATCGTTTCCACTCGCCTTCTGGGTCATCGGCAACGGCAACACCGATACGCTGATTGTTGCGGTATTCCCACCAACAAGAATCTTTCATGGAGGCAGGTTGTTTTACTATTGATTTTCCCGTTGTACCCATGTAGTATAAATAGTATTTTCCTTTATATTCAATAGCCGCAGGATTGTGGGTACAAATGCCGTCCCAATATTGACTACCTCTTTGTTGAAATACAACTTTAAGATGCGTGTAAGGGCCTTCGGGTTTATCGGCCTTTGCCAAAGCAATTTCAGAAGAAGGTAACCAAGCATAATGACCATAAACTCTTGGCCAACGGCTGTAAAGCATATAGTATTTGCCATTTTTGCCTTTTATGACAGAGCCACACCATATATTATAGGTGGTGTCGCTAAAAATATTCTTAGCAGGTATCGGTTGAACCATTGAAAATAGGTCAACGCTATCCATTGAAATAAGCGACCCTTTTTTATCTAATTTGGGTTGTTGTGCAAATAAACATGTAGCACAAATCAAGAAACTAATCGTTAAGTTTATTTTCATATTTTATTATTTTTCAATATTAAACCAATCAAAATCGGCTGCAATTCGTTTGCCTGTACCTCGATTAAAGGCATAAACGCCTGTCATCATACCCATAAATCCCCAGTTGGGAGTTCCTTGGTCGCTTAAAAAAGATGCATCAGCCAGCGTACCCACTTCAATCCAATTTTTATTATCATAACTGAAATAAAATGCACGGTGTAGTTGATTCACTTTCATTTGAAGATAAATCGGTTTGTTTTTAATATTTTCAATGGTTCTCAAAACCGATTTTTGACCATACTGACACTGTTCCAAGACCAAAATGTACTTACCTTTTTCGTTCCGTTGCAAACCCAATCTGACGTATGTTTTGGTGTCATAATAGCCCGTCAAACCTGCTTGTTCTTTGGTATCAGGTTTAAAAGTTAATTTAGTGGTGGCCATAAATATGTGAGACTGTTCCCGTTGCACTATTAGGTTACGTCCTAATGTAGTATCAATATCAAAATCGCTTGAATAGAGGCGTAAATGCCCTTTTTTTTCCGTTAAACTAAAATTTTCAAACAGTGGATTGCGTCTAAAAACCCATTGAATGCCCAAATTTGGCATACTAAAGTCATCACTCAATGGATTACTGAGAGGGGTAGTAGGTAAATTCGGAACAACATCTTCATCCATAGGCGGATTACCATATTGCGGAATTACCCAACCTTTATCGTCCCAAGCTAAACGAATAAGTGATGTTTCACGACCCAACGGGCTGATACCCATCGGCTTTCCTTTAATTTCACCCTTAAGCCGCCTTTGCGATAATACCATCGTAAACCATTCCCCATTTTGGGTACTGAAAATTTTACCATGTCCCTGATGGAAATTCTCGGCATCAGGATTTTTTTGTGTCAAATAAGGATTGTTGGGTGAGTTTTCAAAAGGCCCATATACGCTTTTAGAACGAGCTAAAAGCATGTGATGCCCATTGAATAAACCGCCCGAAGCAGCCATTGTCAAATAATAATACCCATCTTTTTTCAACAAATGAGGCCCTTCTGGTGCTGCTTTTTTACCTTCAGTTTCCATCCAAAAAGGTCCTTCAATGATTTTTGTACAATCATTGTTCAGTTTGACAATTCGTGTACCATTGCCTTGCGGAATCCCTGCCGCAAAAAGCATATAATGTTGCCCGTCAGTATCTACAAAATGCGAAGGGTCATTGCCATAATCGGTTAATTGAACAGGTTTTGACCAACCACCCATGATGCTTTTTGATTTGACCATATAATTACCTCTCACATTGTAACTGCGGTCTTTTTTCAACTGAACCAAGCAATAAAAGATATAAAACTCGCCATTATGATATGAAATATCGGGTGCCCAAATGCCCATACCGTCCCAAAAATGAGTTAAATCGAGGTCTTCACTTTTTGAAAAAACATGCCCAATTTGTTGCCAATGCACCAAATCTCTTGAGTGTGAAATAACAATGGCAGGGAAGTATTCAAAAGTAGAATTAACGCAATAATAGTCATCCCCAACCCGAACTATTGAGGGGTCTGGGAAAAAACCTTGTATCACTGGGTTTTTATAAGTTTGTACACTTTGCCCAAAAAGAGGGTTAAATGTCAATAAAAAAATAAGTTGAAAAAAGATTTTTAGTTGAGTCATTCTGTCTTTTAAATTATACATTATTTTTCCAAAGCCTCAATCGCCAAATCAGAAATTGCACCTGCCTCCAAATCTTTTAAAATCAAATAATCAAAATCTGTTTGACTGATAAAACGCTCTTTTTTAACCCCATTTTGTGTAAAACTTAGGCGATAGGCTGACGCATTTTTTGCAGTGGAAACACTCAAAACGGCTTCATTTTCTTTCTGAAAAAAACCATTTATTTTAGCATTTCCTGTTAAAGCAAAAGGATTAGGTGTAACTTCTCTTTCTTCTGACCATTCACTGGGGTTTACATTAAATTGCATTAAGCGGCGGATTTGATAGGCTATTTTTTGACCATTTTTTAGATTGGGAACATGGCACATACCGAAATTTGAAACCTGTAATTGCTTCCATGTTGAGCGGGGGGCAGTTGGTGAACCATAGCGAATTTGGTACACTACATCATCATATTGATAGCTCATACCCACAAAAAAGCCTTTATCGCAAGATTCTGTCAGCCAAATAACAGGGGGTAAGGCAGAAAAACCATTTTTTATCGTTACCGTTTTTATTTCCGATAAGGCACTTTTACCTATGGAATTGATGCCCAAAACAGCAATTTGATAGGTCTTACCCGCCTCTAAATTGGTCAAATCAATGTAGTGGTCAATCGTTCGGGCTGTTGTTTTATCTAACTTACCAATACCATATTTGACAATATAATCCGTCGAAAATTCATTACGTTCAAAAACAACACGCACTGCATTTGGGGCTTCTATCACAGCTTCGATTCTGGGAGGGGATGGTACACTTTGATGCACTATTGTGTCTAATACACTGTATCCCGTTGGCGATAATAAAGTAACTTTCAAATAGGCTGTTTGGCCATTTGCTGTCCATTTTATCGGAAATTCCAGAGGTTTATCACTTGGGTTAATTGTTGGCAAATGAATAAAATTCCCTTCTTGAATTTTTCCATTTTTATCAAAAACAGACCATACAAGTTTATAGTTTTTTAATGAAAATGCAGGAATATCTAATTTTTCACGGGGGATGATGGTAATTTTATTGTTCTTAACTTGTAAATCACGAACAGGTGCATAAAATTTTTGCATCTGTCTATATGCTCGTTTTTTATTGCGATACACATCTACCACGCCCCATTGGCGGTTTTCGTGCATGGGTGTTGTCGTGGCTGGATTGGGGGCTTTATAAGTGCTACGATAATCATTAAATGTCCAAAGAGCAAAGCCAAAAGCATTTTCTCTACCTGAAACACTATCCACTAAAAATCTGGGAAAAAGAGTATTATTTGGTGTGTCATAAATCAAATTAGTGTTATGTCCACCATATTCTGTCATGAAAACGGGTTTATCAGGGTAAATTACCTTTAAATCATCAATGGCTTTGCGATGGTAGCCGTATTTGTTTATCCAAATCATGTTGCCAAATTTTGCAGCATCATCTTTTTGAAAATCGGCAGTATTTGAGACATAGGTTACAATTCGGGTACTATCTAATTGCGTTTTGATAAATTTTATCAAACGCTCAATGTAAGCATTGGTTTCTGGATGTTGTTTTTGTCCACCCATTTCATTGCCCACACTCCAACCTATTATTGACGGATGATTAAAGTTTTGCTGTACTAATTTAGTTGCAAACTGTTGAGGTTCAATACTTCGTCCATTTATAAAATGTGACCAATTATTAAATTCTGAAATTACCAAAAAACCCTTTTCATCCAAATAATCCATTACATCTTGCGGCAAAGGGCGGTGTGATAATCTTGCCATATTTGCACCTAACGCTTTCATGCGGTCAATATCCTCTTTGTATCGCCATGTAGGTAGTGTATTGCCAGTAGTCCTATCATCAGCTACCCAATTGTAGCCTGCCAAACGGACACTTTCCCCATTGAGTTTGAATTGATAACCGTCAATTTCTATTTTTCTGATTCCAAAATGATTTTGTAATGCAAACGTTTTTTGTTTATTCCGATATAGGTTAATTTCAGACGTGTATAAATGTGGGTCATCAAAATGCCACAAACGTGTTTCTTCTTTTGAAAGATTGATTTTAAATCGTGCTATAGTTTCTGCATTTGCAGGAAGTTCTACACTGAAGATGTTACTTTTTTTTACCCATTTTTTACTGAAAGAAATATTGGCTTCGCAAGTTGTTTTTTGTGCTATTTTAGTGTCATTTTTAATAAAAACGGCAATTTCTATAGTTGATGTACCAATTTTCAAATCAGGTGTGGCTACAATTTCTTGCCGTTCAATTCTCACGGGGTCAACCATACTAAGAGTTACAGACCGCCGAATACCACCCCAATTATGATAAGCACCCCACCGCAAAGAATTATCGACTATGACTGTCAATTGATTATCACCTTTTGGATTAAGTTTGTCGGTAATATCAAAGCGTTCAAGATTGTTTCCAGCCAACTCTTCTCCAACTTTTTTGCCATTTAAAAACACTGTATATGACATACTAACTGCTTCAAATTCGAGAAAGATTTTTTTACCTATATACTGATGAGGTGTTTTAAAGTGAGTGCGATACCATGTTTTACCCGAATATTTGGCATATTCATTTCGTAATTCAAAACTGCTTGGCACTCGCATTTCGTCCCAGTGTCTATCGTCTAACTTGGGCAAAAACCACTGCTTTTCAGTTCCTAAACCGAGTGGGTCGGTCATAAATTTCCAATAGCCATTCAAAGAGATACGTATTTCTCCAAATGTCGTTTGGGCATTCGCACTCAAAAAGAAAGAACATAGAGTTATTAAGAGTGTCTTTTTCATACTAAAATATAAGTTGAAGTGCTTTTAAGGCGTTTATTGTTTTATAAATTTCCCTCTAAAAACCTGATTATCTATCTGTATATCAACATAATATGTACCTGAATTCAAATTTGACACATTCCAGGAAGTCGCTTCATTCTGCCATTTCTGATTAACTATTTCTTTACCTAAAATATCATATACAGTTAGTAAACCCTCCTTGTTATCACCGATTTTACCCTCTAAAACAATGCTCAAATCTTGTGAGGTGGGTACAGGGTAAATTTTCAAACTTTTAATTTCGCTCAAAACAGGCGAGATAGAGGTAATTGGACTTGATATGGTTTTATCATTTGTATTGAAGCACAATTGCTGCGATTTTTGGACAGCCATATAGGTATTATCGCCCTCCTGAATTGCCGTTATGGTTGTGTTGCAGTTGTAGATGTTTCGCCAAGTTGTGCCGTCCCAATATTGAACGACAATATCCGTCATTAGCCCATTCCAAACACCAGAACCGAACCAACCATTTGTAAATTGAATACAGCCAATTTGGACATCATTGGCAAAAGTCAATTCTATCCATTTTGAGCCTGTACCAGTTTGGCTTACCCAGCTCGAAGACGATAAGCCATCTATAACATTTTTAGGCTGGTAAATAAAATCTGGGGAATAAACCCCACTCGATGCCACTTTGGTATCGGCACTTTGGGCGTAATTTACCAATGTAGGTATGTCGCTATCAGCCGTTTCGGAAGCTGGATTGGGGTATTCTGCATTAGGAGCAAAAGCTCTAAATTCTCGAATATGGAAATGTGGCGTTTGGTTGGAAAATATCCTAACTTTATCAGTGTTGATAGGAGACGGTAGTTCAATCGAATAATCGTATCGTTTGCGACTGGCAATAAGTTTATTCCCCATAATGCTTGCCAAAATCGTATTCGAGCTTTTATATTTCACGGCTAAATTTGAGCTTGCCATGGCATTGAGCTCAATCGGGGCGGATTCTGCCGCTGTATAGCTTTGATTAGCAATACTCTCAAAATTAAGCGTTTGATTTGCCTTTTCAACACCAATATTGATAGACTTACTACTTGTAAAACCAGCATTGTCGGTAATAAAAACGGTATAAACACCACTATTGGCTGTCGAGAGATTTGCAATGGTAGGACTTTGCAGTGTTGAAGAAAAACCATTAGGCCCTGCCCAAAGATAAGTTGAGTAAATTCCCGAACCACCGCTTGCTGTTGCATTGAGTAATAAATTAGATAGAACAGTGGCTTTTGTTGGCGTTGAAATGGTAACTGCAATAGCTGCATTAGTTGATGCAATTGCATCGACGGTAACAGTTGCTGAATTTGTACAGCCGTTCTTATCGGTTACTATGACGGAGAAAAGACCGTTATTTGTTGCTGAAAAATTAGGTATAAACGGATTAGCTTCGGTACTTGTAAACCCTGCCACACCTGACCAATTGTAAGTATAATCGCTGGTTCCGCCTGTGGTATTGGCCGTAAAACGTACTGTTGAATTTAGAAAATTGGGTGTGTTTGTATTGGCTGTTACGGTCAACCTTGGGTTCAATGAAAGCGTAATGGGACTACTGTATCGGGCGAAGTTCTTCGGATATGCTTTGGCATTAGCAGAACTATCTGTTACCAAAAAGCAACGAAAACGTGCTTTCGCTAAGTTGTTGCTAATGTTTTTCAAGGTCAGCACATTGCTTGAAACACCTGAATAATTTGCCCCATTGCTTAGGGATAGCCAATTACCATAAGTACCGTTATCGAAAGTGCTAACTTCCCATTGAAATTTTGTTACATCGGGAATATCAGCATTGACAGTCAAAGTCGTTGTTTCTGCTACACACGTAGTTTTTTGCGTTATTGATTGGGATTTTTCATAGACACGTACCCAGTCTATTTCCATGAAAGTTCCATTGGCAGCATCGGTAACGAGTCCGCCAAAAATAGAGCCTTTTCCAGTTGCTCCACTCAAATAAATAGGGGCGTCGTCAAAACAATTGGTAGGGGCACCCCATGCTTTTACATTAGCTGAACGGCGAATAATTTTACCATCAAGATACCAAATCAATTCTTTTTCGTTCCACTCCAAGCCCATTATGTGATAATTAGTGGCAATATTGTACCAAGGATTAGGATTTGTAGAAAATTGGGCGAAGGCATGAGTTTCTGTACCGTCGGGCTTTTTCCAACGGTCTGACCAATTGTGAGTATTCGTGCCTATTTGTTTTGTGCCAGTTGAGGAAGTCGAATAATGAGCCTCGTTAATATCAATTTCAAATCTTTTAATTGTAGTATCAGCATTAGCTCCTGATGTGATAAGCCAAAAAGAATTATTTAGACCCGTAGCAGCCGCAATTTTATAGCGACATTCAAAATAACCGTACTTGAATTTTCGCTTAGTATAAACATTTGCCGCAGTCCATTCATAACTCCAACCTGGGCCGCTTGTAGGTTCTTTGATGAAATTTAACCTTAAAACACCATTTCCTTCAACGGCATTTTTACGCCAACGGCTGCAGCTGATAGCATTACTGGCATAGCCAAAATTATCAGACAACCATTCGGTATCTAAATCAGAGTTTTTTCCGTTAAATTCGTCCGCCCATATTTTATTCCAAGTACTATGCGTAGGCGGTTGGGCTGTTGCAGTATTCAGTACAGCAAATAAAAACAGGGAAAATTTTACTTTTTTGAACATTTCTAATTTCTTAAAATTGTTTAGTTAAAAAACGATTTATCTAATTGATACCATTTTCCAGCTTTTATTTTTACCTTTTTTAAAACATTTTTATATTGAATTTGATACAAGCCAGTCATTTTTGGTTTCAAACTACATTGTAATAATTCGCCTTTTTGCCAATCGATTCGTACTTCAATATTACCTCTTGCTTTGATACCACTGATGCTCCCGTTCTGCCATTCGTCTGGTAAGGCAGGTAAAACATGAATTATATTATTTTGACTTTGTAACAACATTTCTGTAATGCCCGCAGTGTAGCCAAAATTGCCATCTATTTGAAATGGCGGATGAGCATCAAATAAGTTCATGTATAAACCAGCTCTTTCACCACTTGTCGTTTCAGCTTTAGCTGGTACTATCAATGATTTGATTAAAGTATGAGCTTTATTACCTTCTTGTAGCCTTGCCCTGATATTGATTTTCCAGGCGGTACTCCAACCAGTACTAATATTACCTCTTGCATCTAAAGATTTAATGGCAGCTTGTGCCAATTTGGGTGTTAAATCTGGATTGATTTGCTTGCCTGGATGAACCGCAAACATGTGCGAATTGTGTCTATGGTGGTCGGTTGAGTCATCTAAATCTTCCATCCACTCTTGCAGTTGACCCCAATTACCTATTTGAGGACCTAACAACTTTGAACGTATTGTTTCAATTTTGTGTCGATAGATTTCATCAATCTTTAACACATTAGCGGCATTTATATAATTGCTAAATAAATCAAACACTATCTGTTGGTCATAAGAAGCACCCATATAAGGCTTTTTGTCTTCTTCCTTTTTAAAAGGACCATGTTCAGGACTCCATCCATCGGGTGTAACGAGCTTTCCATTTTTGGTTTCAATCAAATGATTTTCCCAATATTGAACAACATCTTTTAGCATGTGATAAGCCCTTTCTCGCAAGAATGTCATATCACCTGTAAAAGCATAATGTTCCCAAAAATGTTGGCTTAACCAAGCACTGCCAGGGCGGTGTAAACGCCATTTACTGGGTCCACCCATGAGGTTGTTGGTACTATAAGCAACCCAGCCATAGGGTACTTTTAATGCACTATCCTGTGCTGTTTTATTAACAGCGGCTAAATTCTCTATCCAATCGAATAAGGGGAAATGACATTCGGACAAATTAGTCTGTTCTGCCAACCAATAGTTCATCTGAACATTGATATTAGTTGTATATTGGGAATACCACGCAGGTTTAAAGTCATTGTTCCAAATGCCTTGTAAATTAGCGGGCAATCCACCTTTGCGTGAAGAGGCAATTAATAAGTACCGACCATATTGAAAAAGCAATGCTTCAAAATCAAGGTCTTTAATACCTTTACTATAGGCAATTAAACGTTCGTTTGTAGGCACGGAATAATTTGCTTTTCCTAATGAAAAACTTACCCTATTATACAAGCTCTCTACATCTTGCACATGTGTTTTTTTTAACTGCTCAAAAGGTATATTAGTCGTTTCATTTAATTGTTTATCAAGATTTTCGTGCGGAGAAACGCCCAAATAGTTTCGCCTTGAAAAAGGTAGAAAAGAAGTGCCTGCCACCAAATAACAGGTCAGCGTATCGGCATTTTGAACAATTAACGAAGAATCACTTCGGCTGATTTTTCCACCAACATTCTTAATGGCTACAATAGCTTCATACTGCATTTTGTTTTCTAAAGTACCTGAAAAAGACAACCTATCTCCATTAATAGAGGTCTGCATTTTATGTGCATCTTTTAATGTAATATTTGCCGATAAAACATGTGGTTTACTGGCAGTAACCTGCATTATCAAAGCTTTATTCGGGTAGCTGATAAAATATTCATGCTTGTAGTCAACATTTCCAACAGTATATGTAGTCGTATGAATGGCATTATTCAAACTTAATGTTCGTCTATAATTAGTTACATTTTTGTGTTGCCAATGAAAATAGACGTCACCAAAGGGTTGATAAGCACCTACGGTTTCGGTAGTACCCGTACTCAATGAACTTTCATTAAACTGAATACGCTCTACATCAGTGCCTCCAAATACCATAGCTCCCAACGAACCATTTCCTAATGGTAACGCCTCAAGCCAATGTGCTGCGGGGGTATTGTACCAAAGGGTTTGTTTTTGAATTTGATTGGTAATTAATTTAGTATTTTCATTATGATGTGTTACCTGCCCAGCTATGAATTTACCAACAGCTAACCCTATATCATTCAATCCATCTTGATTATAGTGTACGTTGTCTTTCATCCATTTTTTTTCAAAAAACAAGTTCGTTTCAGAGTAAGTAATAAATACATGCTTCAATTCATTAGCTACCGCCGTTTGCATGAGTCTAACCGTATCATTACCCTCTTTAGGTCTGGCAGATTGATAACCAGTTTGAATAATGTAAAAGGGCAAATTTTTGCCATAGTGTAACCTAAATCGTTTAATAAGGCTAATAAGCGAAGTCTTGTATTCTTGCCCTGTTAACTTTCCATCGTTAATGGCATTTGCATCTCTTTCGCCCTGCATCCAAATAATACCACTTAGTTTGCTGACAGTTTTTAAAATGGCTTTATCTGTTTTTTCAATTGCTTGATTAAATAATTCCCCCTCCTTATCCCAAGTGCCATACGTTCCAAGTTCGGCTTTTTTGTTGCATGAGCTACCACCTCTGGAAGCTGTTAATAGAATGACCTTTTGTTGTGTTAGATTGGTAAATGAATGTGCAAATGCTGGCAAAATTGTGCCTGTATTAGCAGTTTCAAGCAGTTTCCACTTTTGACCAACAGGGTCTTTGAGTGGTTTAACAGCATCTTTCAGCACATCATATTCAAATGCTAAATTGCTGCTATAAAGATTACTTTTATTATAATCTCCCTGCCCATTTGCATTACTTTGACCCGCCAATAAAAACAGTTGCTGTGCCTGTACTTCACCACCTATTAATAAACCGCAGAGAATAGAATATAATAAATACTTCATGTCAGATTAAGGTCATTTAACCTCATTAAAAATCTTTAAATTCTGAATTGTCCCTCTAAAATTCTTCATTTTAGTGTTTTCCTTATCGGTTTTTCCAACCTCCATCACTACATCACCAACGGCTTCAAAATCTTGTCCGACAGTGCCAACACGACCTGCAGCGGTTGCATCTTTGGTGTTTTGTTTAATACCATTTTCGGTTTTTAGTAATTGACCATTTTTGAAAATAGACGCTGTACCATTTTGAAAAACGCATTTGAAAGAAGCAACTTTACCTACTTCATAGGCATTTATTGCAATAATATCTCGGTGATTTTCGATGCTACCGATGCGGAAGAGAAGACTACCATCAGCTTGTAATTGAATAGACCAACCCGATTCCCCTTTTTTGGGAATTCGTGCGATTGGTATCATATTAGCTTGTGTATCGGCTTTTAGGTCAAATGCAACAGTTATGCTATCGCCAAAACCGACCATTCTATCAAAAAAATAAAACTTTTGATTGCCTGAAAAAACAATGGGTTCTTTGATACCAAGTTGCCAAATAGGGGCGTTTTGCTTGAAAAAGGGTTCTTTTTTAAGCGGTTTTTGACCTTTTGGCAAAGGTTTCATAAAGTTAATATCGTCGATTTCAAGCCATTGATTGGCTTCGCCCTCAACTGAAATATCAATAGTAATTTTATTATTAGTGACTTTTATCTTTGGTAAAATAACCTTCACCCAATTTCCTGATTTTGGAATTTTTACAGACATATCCGAACCGCCAAAACCCGAAGCCGTCAATTTAGCCTCTTTCTGTCCACCCGTCGAACGCACCATTGCCGTCAACTCATATTCTCCATTCATAATAAACGTAAGGTTTTGAGAAAGTGAAGCTGTATGTGCCTTCCCATATCCAATTTTCAATTTATGTTCATCACGAAATGATTCTCCATCCACGATTTTTATTGCCCCCTCCGTACCTTGAGGAGTCCAACAGATAGGTTTTGAAAAATCTGTTTTATTAAAATTGTATTCAAAATTTCCGTTTGGCAAAATCGTATAGCCTGGATAATCTTTACCATAATATTTAAAGTATTTAAATACAGATTCTCCAGGCATTTTTGTAGAATCTACTTTACCAACGCCATTCAAAGCCGTTAGCCAAACGGCTTGGTGAGCGTTTAATTCAGTGTATTCGGCTTTGGCTACGATTTGGCCATTATCATAAAAGATAACACCTTCGGGTGTAAACTCATAGGCATCTAAAAACCAACCATCTTTATTAAACGTAAAAGGTACTTGGGCACGGTGGGGCCAAGGCGTATATTTAAGGTTTTTACTGGGGGCTAAATCCACATAAAGATTGTTGGTAGCTACCCACGTTTTAGAATCAATTTCATAGGCATCTATCTCAAAAATATTATTATTGGGCGTAGAACTTCCCCGTTGCCAAAACGATGTATGTACACCATGCCCTTCCATAAAAGGTTTCGATAAACATTCATAGTAGCCGTAGCCAAAATTCAGCTTGCTTATTACACCACCGCCTGTATTTTCCCACTTCCCATTAATCAATTCGTGATTTAACACAACATGCAAGGCACTGTCTTTTACATACACATTTTCTTTTAGGTTCAAACCGTCCATGTAGCCAAAGCCTGTACGTCTATCTATTCGATATTTCCAAATATCTTCGTTGAGTTTATTGCCTATAAAGTTTTCTTCAAACAATAAGCTGTAGCCTTTGGGGGCTTGGGCAATGGCGTTTTGTAAGATTATGACAAAACAAAAACAGAGAAAAAGACTGTCTTTAAATGATTTCATGGTGTGAAAGTTATTATTAAATTTGAAAAACATGTGTACTCTGTAGAGGGATTCTGAAATTCAAATTTGAGATTTTACAAAGTGTAAGCACCTTCCAAAATCTCAAATTTGAATTCATATTAATATCCTGGATTTTGCGTTAAATTTGGATTATTAACTATATCTATATACGGCAAAGGCATCAAAAGTCTATTCTGATTGATATAATCATAATCTGTAATAGGTTTGGCATATTCGGCTGCCATGTGTACTTTCATTGTTGGTATAAAAACATTCCAACGAATCAAATCAAAGTATCGTTTGCCTTCAAAGGTAAGCTCTCTTCTTCGTTCTAATCGTAGTTTTTGACGTAAATCATCCTGTGTAGTATAAGTTAAATCTGCTAAACCAGAATGGGGTTTACGAACGGAATTGATGGCTACTAAAGCTTTGTCTAAATTGGCTTTCCCGCCTAATTCAATCAAGGCTTCTGCATACATTAACACCACATCTGAATAACGCAAAGCGTGAAAATCATTTTGATTATCATTATTGTTTGAGATATTATCAATGTATTTATTGACAATTGGTATGGTTGTACCGGGTATAGTGGTAATTGGTACTATTGCGGAACCCGATTTGCGTGCCATACTTACAGCTCTTCGAGCATCATTAGCACTATATAATGAGTCAGTAGCTTCTTTAGTAGGAATAATAGACGTAAAACCATAAAACCAAAATTGCATACGAGTAAAAGCCAAAAAACTCGCTGTTTGTCCCGATACACCTTTGTAGTAAAAAATATTTTCTTTGTTAGTTGTCTTTTTAGTTACATCAAAAATATCTCTATAAATAGGGTTAATATCAACACCATAAGTAGCTTTATTATCAATAATTTCACTCAATTTGTCGGCGGCAGCTTGCCACTTAGTATTATCATTTATGGGATACCCTGCCATAACCAAATAAACATAACCTAAGAGAGCTTTCGCTGCAACTTTGGTAGCTCGGCCTCCATTCGCTTCTGTGTAGGTGTAATTATTCGCTAAGTTTTCTTCCGCATATTTCAAATCTTCAATGATTTGTTTGTACACCTCGGCTTTGGGTGCACGTTTTGGATAGAGTGTTTGGTCATCAGTGGGTGTTAAAACCAAAGGCACATCACCATAAAGTTGAACCAAACGGGTATAAATAAAAGCTCTTAAAAATCGTGCCTCTCCAAAAGACCTTCTGACAAGACTTTTATTAAGCGTAGGTATTGCCGTAGTATCTACATTAGCCAAAACTGCATTAGCATAACCAATGGCTTTGTAACCTGAATTCCAAACAGCACGAACAAAATTATGGCGAGAAGCATAAATTAAATTTTCTACTTCCAAACGTTCACCTACGGGTGTGCCACCTGCTTTGGAATCGTCGGTAGTCATTTCTGCCATCCAAATTGGCGAAATATTACCAGTAACATCGTCTCGCAAGGCAAAATAAATGGCGTTGGTTGCACCAACTACATCATTATCGGTTTTATAAAATTTCTCTGTCGAAATTAAGCTTTTAGGGTCCTCCGCTAAAAAATCTTCACAAGAAGCCAAGCCTATCACGACAAGAGAAAAAAAGATTATGACTATTATATTTTTCATTTTTTTGTCATTTTGAAATGTAAAAATTGCTTAAAATACTGAGTAACAGTTACCTCAGAATAGGGTGTGTAACATACCGTAACCCGAAATTTAAAACGTAGCATTTACCCCCAAACGGAAGTTTTTGAAAAGTGGATAAGTACCATTATCCAAACCTCTCGTTGCCAAACTCCCAGCTCCTACTTCTGGATTAAAGCCTGAATATTTCGTCCATGTTGCCATATTTTGGAGATTCAAATACACTTTCAAATTGCTTAAATTTATTTTGTTGAGCATTTTATTTGGCAATGTGTAGCCCAAGTTGATGTCTTTTAATCGCAAAAAAGAGCCATCTTCAATGTAAAAATCTGTTACCTCACGGCGGTCAAAAGTAGAACCTGCAATGGGTGTTCGGGTTACTAAATTATTGGCGATGATAGCTTCCAACATAGCAGGGTCAGTTGATGTATTAGGGATGATGTATCGGGCATCAAAGGTTTTTTGATAGACATTGTTATCGCCACTCATATTAGTCATGTTCCAATCGTTTTGATTGAAAATTTTATTGCCATACGAGAAATTAAAAAACGCTGATAAGTCAAAATTTTTGTAACGAAGTTCTGTTCGCATACCTCCCGCAAATTTGGGTAATGCCGAGCCGATGAAAACCCTATCATCGTTGGTTAATAAACCATCATTGTTCAAGTCAGCATAACGCATGTCGCCTTCTCTGGCACCTGGTTGAAAAGTAGCAGGTTTTGTTTTAATAGTTTCTGCATTCCAAACAGGAATAGATTTTAGACCAATAAATTGACCAATTGGCTCGCCTGGTCTTAAAATAGAAAGATAGGAATTACCGATTAGTTGATTTATGCCCAAAAACTCTCCTGAATTACCTGACAATTTGTTTACAACATTTTTATTGAAGGCAATATTAAAACTGGTTATCCAAGTCAAGCGTTTGCTCTTAATATTCACAGTAGTCAATGCCAGTTCTAAACCTTCGTTTTTAACACTTGCCACATTTTTGGTGTAAGATGAAAAACCTGATGTGCCAGGGAGGTCAATATTGTATAATAAATCATTAGTTGTTTTGCGGTAAATATCTACTTGCAAATCAATTCTATCATTGAAAAGCCCCAAATCCAAACCTATATTAGCTTGTTCGGTGCTTTCCCACGTCAAACCTGTATTTGGTAAACGGCTTGGGAAGAAAGCTGTATTGGCTACATTATTACCAAAAATCACAGAATTAGACGAAATTGTCGAAAGAGTATTATATGCACCTAATGCTTGATTTCCAATTATACCATAGCTCGTCCGCAATTTTAATTCACTGAGAGCTTTTATATTTTTAAAAATCTTCTCATTGATTATTCGCCATGATGCCCCAATAGCAGGGAAAAAGCCAAAACGATTTGCTGACGCAAACTTAGAAGTGCCATCGTAGCGAGCAGAAACTGTCAGATAGTAGCGATTATCATAATTATAACTGCTTCTAAAAATAGAAGACAACAGTTGATAACCGTTATAATCACTTACAGGAGCTTGTGGTGTCGAACCCGCTTGAATGGCATTTACACCCGCCAAATCATTGGTAAAACCTTGTGATGATACCGTTTGGCGTTTTTCAGTATATTTTTCAGCCGTTGCCCCTAAAACTGCACTGATACTGTGTTTATTAAGTTTTTTATCAAAATTTAAAGTTGCTTGATACAACTGTTTGACTGTCTGTAAATTACCCAATGAAGCTACGCCACGCTGTGTTGTGAAAGCAGGTAAAATCGTAGAAGGCAAGTAGTTTTCGAGCAAGGCATCATACGATGTGAGACCAAAAACACCAGCTAATTTCAAATCTTTGGTCAATTTATAAGTCAGCGTTGCACTCCCGATAATTTGTGTATTGGTGTTGATATTTACCGTACCGCCTCCTTTCACTTTGCCATCAATAAAATTTGCTGGATTACTGGCCGCCGCCGAAGTACTTATACGTGATAACACTTCTGTTAATGGGAATCGTGTATTGTAATAAATCCTTCCAAAAGCGGGGTCGTCATAGGGTTCGGTACCATAATAATAAGGCACAGTGATAATATTTAGCGTACCATCAGGGTTATAAAAGGGATTTATCGGTGCCCAACGCTGGGTAGTTTGAATGATACTTGACGATAAGTTACCATTGGTTTTACTGTTAGTCAAACTTAAACTTGTATTGAGTTTCAAACGTGGACTTAACTCATTTTCATAATTAATTTTAAAATTATAACGCCTAAAACCAGTTGATTTTATAAGCCCTTGTTGGTTGAAATATTGACCTGAAAAATAATATTTCGAGCGTGTATCACCACCTGAAAGCGTCATATTAGCATCGTTGGTTAATGCCGAAATTGTTACAGCTTTTTGAGGGTCAAATGATACCAAATTTGGAATGTCTTCTTTTAAGTAAGGTACAAACGTGCTTGTCGGATTGCGATATAGATAGGCTTCATTCGCCATCTGGGCAAAATCAGAAGGTCCCAAAACATTTACTTGTTTTAGGGGTCGTGCCATACTTGTCGAATAGTTAAACGTAACTTTGGGTTTCCCTTTTTGACCACTTTTGGTTGTAATCAAAACTACCCCATTTGCTCCACGAGAACCATAAATAGCGGTTGCAGAAGCATCTTTTAAAATCTCCAAACTGGCAATATCATTCGGATTGATTGCTGCTAACGGGCTGGCTACTGCAATACCTGATAAATTAGAATTGCCGTTTAAAGCCCCCACATTGGGATTTTCTAATGGAATACCATCAATGACATATAAGGGTTGAGTGGAAAAATTTAATGAACTTGACCCCCGAATTTCGATAGATAAAGCCCCACCTGGTTGCCCCGAAGTTTCATTTACAATTACACCCGCCACTTTACCTGCAATAGCCTGTTGAAAATTAGAATATCCACTTTCTTCAACTGTTTTGGTTTTAATCTGTCCGACGGAACCCGTTAAATCTGATTTTTTAGCTTCGCCATAGCCAATTACGACCACTTCTTCAAGTGTTTTACCTGATACAAGATTTACTGTGAGATTGGTTTGGTCGCCTACACTGATACGTTGCGTTTCATAACCTACAAATGATATGATTAAAACAGCATTCTTATCAGCCACTTTGAGCGAAAATTTGCCGTTTTCACTGCTGATTGTACCTTGTTTGGTATTTTCAACAATAACGCTCACACCTGAAAGTGGTTCATTATTGTCCGCATCATTAATAGTTCCTTTAATATTTATTTCAACTCTGGTATTTTGAGCTTGGACTTGTGTGGAATAGGTCATCACACTGAAAACAAGCAATACAAGCCAAAACAGATGTGGTTGATATAGTGATATACTTCTGAATTTGTCAATTTGATATTTCATACATCGGAAGGTTAGTTGTTAAATTTCAAAGTCTTATGAATAGTTATTTCCAAGCTGGATTTTGCTCTAATTTAGAATTAGTCAATATTTCGGCATTGGGTATTGGAAAAAAACGATGCTTGTCTTGAACAGGTCTGGACGGATAATAAGAGTTTAAAGCAGTAGCTACTGATTTAAATTTACCTGTGCGAGTGAGGTCAAACCATCTGTCGGCTTCGTAGCACAACTCCCAAGACCGTTCTTGTAAAACGGCTTCTATGAAAGCGTCTTTGCTCAACCCTACTGCCAAATTTGGTAATCCTGCCCTTTTTCTGACAACATTGATTGCATCATAAGCAGTTTGAGTTGCACCATTTGCTCTTGCTTCGGCTTCGGCAGCAATAAGATAGACATCGGCTAATCGTAAAATCGGGAAATTATTTTCACCATTTGCTCCATTTGAATTAGGGTCCATGAACTTTTTAACAATGATACGGTCACGTAACGTCACATCAGCCTGACCAATTAGTTTACCCTGTGCATTGACATAAGCAGAGTCCAAAAGTTGTTTACGCTTATCATCAGTTGCAAAAGACCTATAAAATGCGTGATAACCAAAGGCTGAACCAAAGGCTGTTTTTGAAAACACAGGTGGCGAATTGGCAGGGGCATAGAAGCCCAATAAATCATAACCAATTAGTCCCGGAAGGCTTGAAAATTCTGCAGCAAAGATGACCTCAATGCGGGAAGCATCTTCTTTCAAAGGACTGTATAAATCCAAAACATTGGGTACTAAACTATATGTATTAGATTTAATCAAGGTTTGAGCGTTTTCGCCCGCTTTGCCGTTGTTGCCTGCATACAAATACGCTTTTGCTAATATCCCAATTGCTGCTCCCCATGCGGCACGTCCTTTATCTTTTGGCGTTTTAGGTAAGTCAGCAACCGCTTTTTCCAAATCTTTTATGGCAAAAGCATAAACTTCTGCTACTGGACTTTTTGCCAATTCAGTGCTTGCAATATCTTTTGTACTGGTTTGGCGAAGGGGTGCATCGCCAAAGGTTTTTGCCAAATGAAAATAGTATAAACCCCTTAAAAAATAAGCTTCTGCCAAAATATGCTTTTTACGGGTTTCATCCATCACAATTTTTGGAACATTTTCAAGGACTTGATTGGCTCTATTGATACCATTAAAACAATGCTGCCAATACTGCCCGACTAAATCGTTGGTCGCATCATAAGAAAAAACGGTCAATTGCTCACGCCCAACAACGGCACGGGGAAAACATTGGTCACCCGAATATTCAGGTAATTGTATTCCTACCCTATTGTAAAGGTCTGTTACAGGTGTATAGGCAGCCGTCAAAGCGGCTTCTGCATCGGCGGCAGAGGTATAAAATTGACTTGGTGAAACAAAAGAATAAGGCTTTTCATCAAGTGTACAGGCGGTTACAAAAAACATTGAAACCACCGTGATTATGTTTAGAAAACGATATTTAGACGTCATTTTAAAAAAATTTGATGTTTAGAAATGTGAGTTTAGATGTACTATTTTAAAAAAATAAAATCTCTAACTCATTCAAAATATTTTTTTATATCCTATCAGTATTTTGAGGTGTTATGGAAAAATTTCGTACGTTAAAAGTTCAATTGCACCCCTGCAATAATTGAGCGAGCGACAGGATACCCAATATTATCAACCCCCAAATTCAAGTTATTTTGACCAACAGTATTTACTTCAGGGTCATAGCCAGAATAGTTGGTGATGGTGATAAAATTATTGACACTTACATAAATTCTTGAATTTGCCAATATTGCGTTTTTACCAATGGAAGGAACTGTATAGCCCAATGTCAAGTTTTTAAATCTGATAAAAGACCCGTCTTCAATGTGAATATCAGACTGGTTGATGCGTTGCCCTATCGAAGCCTTTTGGTATATGTTTGAAGGATTGGTGGGTGTCCAACGGTTTAGCATGGTGGCATATTGGTTAGCACCTGCCCCGCCCTCTGACCTTAATCTGGCAGCATTGAAAATATCATTGCCTTGCACGCCTTGAATAAATAAACTTAAATCGAAGTTTTTAAATTTTACATTATTGGTCAAGCCAAAAATAAAATTGGGATTGGGATTACCGATAATATCTTGGTCAGCAGCTGAGATTACGCCATCCTTGTTGTAATCCAAATAACGAATATTACCAGCCGTTTTACCCGTAGGAATATTATCACCCGTTTGATAAATACCATCGAAAAAATAGCCATAAAATGAGCCAATGGGTTCACCAATTCGCAATATACTGGTATTAGAAAATGCTGCAACCGTGCCTGTTCCATCTGCTGGTAAGATTTGTGTTCTTACACCATCAATCAAAGTGAGTTTATTTCTATTGGCTGAAAAATTACCGCCAATTTCCCATTTGACTGCCCTGTTCAAAATAGTGGCATTGAGGCTCATTTCCATACCTTTGTTTTCAACAGAACCAAAATTACCAAAAACGGAAGCAAAACCTGATGAAAGAGGTACCGACCTCGACAATAACAAGTCTTTTGTATTTTTTCTATACACATCAGCCGTAATTCTAATACGGTTATTCATCAAACCAAAGTCAATACCGATGTCAGCTTGTCCACTTTTTTCCCATTTCAAATCAGGATTGGAAATATTTGCGGCAGCAATACCAATAGTGCGTTGATTGTTGAAATTATAGTTTCCCACTGAATTTAAACGTGCCAAAGAGTTGTAGAGCGGAATATCAGCATTACCCGTAATCCCGTAACTGAAACGCAATTTCAAATCAGAAATAATGTTCTGTTTTTTCATAAAACCTTCTTCCGACACCCGCCAAGCGGCAGCAACAGAAGGGAAAAAGCCATATTTATTATTCGTTCCAAATCGGCTCGAACCGTCCATACGTCCTGTCAATGTAAGCAAATATTTACTATTGAAATTATAGTTTATTCTACCAGTATAAGAGTCGAGACGCCAACTTTGTTTGTTACTTGATACGGTTACGACGGCAGCTTGACTTAGGTTATTGTTCAAAACTAAATCGTTTGGAAACTGTGAACCTGTAATCGCATCCGATTGCTGCACTTGGCTTTGGGTAGAAAATACACCCGTAAAAACTAAGTCATGCTCGCCGATTTTTTTTTGATAATTGAGCAAACTTTCATGCAAATATGTATTGGCATAAACACTGCCTTTTCCACCAATGCCGTTGACGATAGCAGCAGAACGTAAGTATTTATCGGCATAAGCATCTCTTGAATCGTTGATTAAATCTCCACCAAAAGAAGCCTTATAAGTCAAACCTTTTGCAATTGTCCAATCAGCGAAGATATTGCCCAGAAAACGACGGGTTGTGTTGCTGTTTATTATGGAGTACGCTAATGAAAGGGGATTAATAACATCTACAAATCGCCCATCATAGACAGCCGTTCTGCCATCAGCTCCAAAAGCGGGCAGATAAGGAGCTGCCTGCAAAGCGGTAACAACAATTCCCGCTCCACCGTCGTTGGCTGACGAAGTGGCTGCACCGTTGTTGATAGCATAATTGTAGGTGATACTTGTGCCGATTTTGAAGTTATTGTTTACCACATTATCGAGGTTAATTCTGACGGCACTTCTATTAAAATTTGAGGTAATGATTATACCATCTTGATTGAAATGGCTCAACGAAATATTGTATTGTGTCTTTTCATTGCCACCAGAAACAGATAATTGATGATTTTGAATTGCCGCAGGACGAAATACCAAACCTTGCCAATCTGTTCCTACACCCAACGATTTTGGGTCAGGGTTAATATTCGTTCCCAATAATTCATTTTCATAAAGGGCGTATTGTTCGGCATTCATTAGCTCCATTACTTTATTAATTTTTTGACTGCCATAATAGCCTTCATAAGTAACTTTTGTTTTACCTGCCTTGCCTCGTTTTGTGGTAATCAACACAACGCCATTCGCTCCACGTGTCCCATAAATAGCGGTTGCAGAAGCATCTTTCAATACTTCGATTGACTCAATGTCATTTGGATTTAGCGTCGATAAAACCGACAAACGATTACCATTTTCAGAACCAATACCACTACCACCACCTGCAATTGGGTTATCGCTACCTGCAATCGGGAATCCATCAATGACATATAAAGGCTCACTACTACCACTAATAGAATTGTTTCCTCGAATACGCACACTGATACTACCACCCGGTGCACCTGAGTTTTGAGTTACCTGCACACCAGAAGCACGTGCCTGCAAGCCTTGCACGAAATTGGCAATAGGTGTCTGTTTGATTTCATTGGCTTTGATAGACGATACCGAACCTGTCAAATCTGATTTTTTTGCTTCGCCGTAACCAATTACAACCACTTCATTCAAATCATTATTACTCTCTGTCAAAACCACATTGATAGCAGTCTGGTTACCTACCCGTAGCTCCTTAGCTTCATATCCAATCATACTAAAAATCAAAACTGACTCAGGTCCATCAACCACTATAGAAAAGTCCCCTTTGCTATCAGTAGAAGTACCTTTAGTAGTTCCTTTTAAAGAAATATTTACACCTGGAAGACCATTAGGGTCAGTGACTGTGGTTACTTTACCTTTTATCTGAAAAGCTACCTGAAGAGCATAGCTTTTTTGATTGAAAAGTATTGAAAAAATGAGCAAATAGCCCCAAAAAGCCACTTTTGTCTTGATTAGAGTTTTTGTTAGTAGTAATTCCATGTAGAATTTATTCATATTTAAAAACTATTTAAGAAAATATTGAAATAATACAATTTCATCGCTATAATTAGTATAAAATTACTATTGATTAATTGCGACCTTTCTTTGAAATTACTAACTATAAAGTATAATCAAATACCCAATGAAGTAGATTTTTATTCAATTTTTAACGATTTCTATCACAAACGTTTTCACAAACGTTTGTGATAGAAAAAAAATATTAAATAAATTATTAATTTAGTACTATTTTTGATAAAAAATTGATAAATTGTTTTTCTTCTATTTCAAGTAATAATTTTTACTCAAAAATTATTAAACTTAAAATAATTATATTCCTTTATGATAAAATGTATAAAATGTGGTAGAATTGAATCAATTCTTAAAGCGGGTTTTTTGCGTGGGAATCAACGTTTTTATTGTAAAGAATGTGAGATACATTTCACAGAAAAACGAGTTGATGAATTACAGAATAAAATCAAAAAGAAAAACCACCAAACTACCATTATTGATATTGCTCAGGCATTAGGTTTGTCGAATTCTACGGTTTCCCGTGCTTTGCACGACCACCCAGAAGTAAACCCACATACTCGTAAGGCCGTGGTAGATATGGCAGCAGAATTAGATTATCAACCTAATCTTTTGGCGTATAATTTAGTAAAAAGTCAGAGTAAAGTTATTGGAACATTAGTGCCTGAATTCTATCATACTTTTTTTCCTTCTGTGATTATTGGTATTCAAGAAGTGCTGTCAAAAGCTGGGTATAATCAGATTATTATGCAGTCGGATGAAAGCTATATGAATGAAGTAACCAATACCAAAATACTTTTGGCAAGTAGAATTGATGGATTATTGGTTTCTTTGACGAAGGAAACAAACAACTTTGAGCATTTCAAAGTCTTTGAAAAAAAACAGATTCCAATGGTTTTTTTCAATAGAGTCTGTGATGAAATTAATGCTCCGAAAATAATCGTTGATGATTATTCTGGAGCTTTTCAGGCAGTAGAACATTTAATTGTAAATGGGAATAAGAGGATAGCCCATTTGGCGGGTCCGCCGAATCTTCTATTGAGTCAACAAAGACTAAAAGGATACAAAGATGCTCTGAAAAAACACGGTTTGCCCATAGAAGACGATTTGATAATTCACTCAGACTTAACAGAATCAAAAGCAAGAATTTATGGTAATCATTTATTAGAATTGCCAAATCCGCCTGATGCCATTTTTGCAGTAAACGACCCTTCGGCCATTGAAATTATTTTGTTGGCACGACAGAAAGGAATTAAAATTCCTGAACAATTAGCCGTAGTTGGTTTTAGTGATGACCCTATTGCTGCATTTATTGAACCTGGGCTAACAACTATTGCTCAACCAACTCAAGAAATGGGTAAGGTTGCTGCTCAAACCTTATTGAACTCCATTAATTCAGAATCGGCTCATTCCGATTCAATAATCAAGACTTTAGATGTAAAGTTAGTTGTAAGAGGTTCGTCAGGAGGTAGATTTAAAAATTATTAGGACAGGAATATTCCGTTAGTGGCTGTAAGTCAAAATGTTATATTATAAGATTAAAAACATTGATTATTCGTTCAACCACATAAAATATATAATTACAGCATTCTCTTAACTAATTACATGAAATCAGCAATAACACTTAACACATTGATTATCAAAACACTAACAATCCAATACTTTAGTTTATAATATAAATTAATTCCGTTTATTCACCATGTAGTTTTTTTTTTATTACGTTAACAATCCATTTTTTTACCGTTTTCTGATTTTAATAAACCCCTTATTTTGAAACGAACCATTGTCTGAACTCATCTCCACTTTCAAAATGGAGCTTGTGTTTTTATCTATTTGGCCTGTTCTGTTTATATAAAAAATATTCTCGTTAGGTTTTCTTTGTATAAATTCCTGTAGCGTTTTGGGGTCATTATCAAAAATAATTTGTGCCTTCTCAACCCACATACCTGTTACACTGACCGCATTCGTAAAACTCACTTCGTACTGTCCTGGTGTTGTGATATATTTTCCTAAGTCAATACTCATTTCACCTTTTCCATTCACGAAGTTCTTTGTATCCCATTCCTGCAGAATAGTGTATTCTTTGGCTTCTTTCTCCGATTTTGGCAATTCAAAACCCCGAACGTAATAAGCCGCCATGCTTCTAATGAGTGGCGTACCTTTGTGTTCGGTAACTTTTAATTTTATAGCCGTCAATTCAACATCATCGAAATAATGTATTTTGGTGACACCCACCGAGCTGCCATCGGTCAATTTTTTCCAGTTGTTTTTCGTAAAACCCCATAATTCGTACTGTCTAATTCGGTGTCCCTCCCGATAGTCTTCCTTTAAAATAATATGGTTTATCTTAGTAGGTTTTGTAAGCATCAATTTTACTTCTTTGGCAGTTTTGCTTTTCACTTCTGCCAAAGGCTGTTTAAATCTTCGGTTGATTTCTGCCCCAAATTCGGCGTATCTTCTTACATCTCCTTCTGGTATAAGACCAGTCGTATCGGGACTGGAATTAAGCAATAAAGTTCCTCCATGACCGACCGATTTGTAATAAATCTCCATTAACTCTTCCACCGACCTTCGCTTGGTTTCATTTTTTGGCGACCAAAACCAGTTGTGGTTATATAAAGTAACATCCGCTTCCAAAGGTGCCCAAACATCGCCGTCGGGGTCATCGTCATATTGGGTTGCCACCCCTGACTTTAACACCTCCCCATTGAGGGAATTCCAAACGGGATAGTGTAGAATACCGCTTTCCGTACCCGGCCATCGGATAGTGGCATCCGAGCCTTGAAAAATTACCGCTTTGGAAGCGTATCTTTGCAAAATATCACTCACAGGCACTTTGCAAGAGCCATCAAACCACACTTCGACCATATCGCCATAGTTTGTCAAAACTTCGGTGAGTTGTTGCCTAAAAACTTTGTTGTATGCTTCCTGTTTTGTCGGGTCTTTGGTAATTCCCCCACTTCCTAAGCCCGCCCCCCACTTAATATCGCCAGGATAAATGTAAATTCCCAAATTTAAACCCGCCTTTTTGCAGGAGGCAGCTAAGTCTTTTATCACATCTCCTTTGCCATTTTTCCATGAAATATTCCTGACACAATATTCCGTCGTATAGGTTGGCCACCAGCAAAAACTACCTGCGTGCTTGGCTACAAAAATGATTTCTTTTGCTCCCCAAGATTTGGCTACTCTACACCATTGGTCAGTATCTAATTTAGTTGGATTTATCCGAGAAATATCAAAATCTCCAGTTTCATCGTATTCCTGACCGAGCCAAGTAGCTACGCCAAAATGTACAAACATCAATCGACCTTGTTCTTGCCATTTGTATTGCACCGCCGTTGGTTTTGCAAGCGATTGGGCCTCAACCATTAAATGACTAAGTAAAAGGACAAACAAGAGTATTTTTTTCATTTTTTAATGTTTTAAAATAATTTTAGAATCATTATTTGTCAGCGTTTGTAATTTTTATTCGCCCGCTTTTTTCAAAGTATAATTCTATAAAATCATTGCTCTTACTTAATATTTTTACCCCAAAAACATTTTCAGTGGAGTTTTTAAATGGCAACTTGAGCTTGGCTTTTCCGCCCTTTTCAGCAATGATTTCTATACTTGAGACTTGCCCATTTGCCTTTTTTGCACTCACCAAAAATGCTCCTTCAGTACGTAAATTTTCAAACGACAGATTAGCCCAGCTAATGGGAATGGCAGGAAAAATCTCAATAAAACCTGCATAAGATTGTATCAACATTTCTTGAATACCTGACGCATAAGCAAAATTCCCTTCTAAGGTAAATGGGCGATAAGTGAAACTCGATTTACCTGATTTGGTTTGGTCGCCGTTGAGATGAAAAGAATTAGTAGAACAAAAAGCTGTTGCAAAATCATATAAAGCACTTTTCGCTCCTTCTCCATCTTTGGCTCGTGATTTGAGATTGCCTTCCCAAGCATAAGAGTAGCCGCACCAGTTACCTGGGCCAACTTTGTCTAATAGTACTAATGAGTTTTTGATAATTTCTTGGTCTGCTTTTCCATTTTCCCAACGAATTTCGCCAAGGGGATGTATTGCCATAAGGTGTGAAAAATGGCGATGAGATTCATTATAAGGCAAGTCTTTTGCAAACTTCAGCTCTTTTTTTTCAGATAAATGATAGTTTGAAAACTGTTTCAATATGGTTTGATAATGATTAGCATCTTTAGTAAGATTCAATTCTAAGGCTAATTCATATGCTTTTGAAAACAAAAATCGCATTAAGGCTAAATCATAGTTTGTATTTTCAGTAAACCAAGCCGACTTACTGTTGTCATTTATTTCAGGACTTGAGCTTAGTGGCAATTGTCTGTTTCCATTTTTATCAATGTAGCTTATTTTTTCCAAAAACTGAGCAACATCCTTAAAGAAAGGATATGCTCGTTTTTGCAAAAATTCCTTGTCCATACTGTATCTCCATTGTAAATAATAGTGCTGAGCCAACCACGCCGAAACTGTTGGTGAGAGTGAATACTGAATCCAACCACCCATTTCGACACCATCCAAATCTGTAACACCGGGTATTGCCAATCCATCGGCCTCAAAATACCATTTTGTGTATTTTTTGTAGGTATCTTTGTTTTTATCTAAATGATTAAGATACCCCATTCCTTCTTCTAAATGGTTGGCAACATATGAAGGCCAATAACTTAACTGCGTATTAAGGTCATGATGAAAATCGCCCTTCCAAGGTGGCAGACGTCCATTGTCAGCAGTCCAAATTGCTTGTAGAGAAATTGGAGGAGTATTGGCTCGTGCGGTGCAGCCAAACTTATATAACTCTAAATAATATTGCCTTTCAAGAGTTGTGTCGGGTATTGAAATACTCGATTTTGCCCAAAAATTCTTCCACCAATTTTTATGTTTTTTTATGGCTAAATCATAATTTTCGACGGCCGAAATTAATTTAGAAGCTGAAGTTTTTGGCTTTTTTGGGTAATGAGCCGAAATTGCCCATACGCCTTCATAAATATCCTTACCAGTCTTTCTCCATTTAATGGCAACTTCATAGTAAAATCCGCCCCAACCTTTTTGAATGTATTTGTATGAATTTCCAGTTTTTAGAACATTTCCCTGTTTATATCCAAGCCTCGCTAAGTCGTCACCAACGGTTGAACCACCAACGTTTTTATCAAAATTACCTACATATTTGGGTGACAAAAGTTTTGGATTAAATTCAGCAATTTTTTCAAACTTGAAATACCCTAAGGGTTTTTCTGCATCTACAAAAGTGGACATTTTTACTCCATTTTTCCATGCAATTGTCGCTTCTGCCGTTACAATATTCAAAGTGGCCGCTTGCACTTCTCCCCATTTTGCGATGTCAAATTCGATAGCTGCTCCTGGTAGCTTACTTGGAGCAGGTTCTCTTTCATAAGGAATATCTCCTATTTTTTGAATCTCATTATATTGGTCTGCTAACAGTTTTTCTTTAACCATTTTATAATTGAATCCAGGAGTGTGTAGCTCAGCCATTGGTCTTAAATCCCAAAGTTCAGCATGGTCAAGAGATAAACGTAGTTTTGATTCTTTTTGCCAAATGAGTTCTCCGATTAAACCGTTTCCAAGCGGAAGTCCTTCGTCCCATTTTTTGGGAATTTGAGTGAAACTTAGAGCTTCATGATATTTTTGAACTTGACTTTTTGCCGACACAGCAATAAGAAGAAATATAAAAAAAGTAATACTTTTCATCTGCTGAATTTCGGGATAGGTTTTTTTTAATATTTTTAAGAAAATTACTTTTATTAAAATTCAAAATCAAAAATACTGATTTTCCCCTGTATGTAGCTGCTTATTTATATGTCAACCATGCAGAAGCTGTACAATCTTTATCGGTAGAAAACCGTATCCAACGTGCTTGAAACCCTGATGGGAAATTGAAGTCAAATGTTTCATTGGGTTTTACAGTTACTTCTTTATATTTCATCCACGGCCCGTGGCCTATGGGTTCGACTTCAATAGTAAACGTTACGGCTTGTTTGGAATCATGCGAGATTTTAAGATTTTTTTTATCATAAAAACCAATTAAATAAGGGTCTGATGAAGTTCCAGTCTTTACCTGACTGTCTTTCCAAGGGCCGCCTTCTCCAACAGCTTTGCCTAATTTCCAAAGGTCGTCAATAGTTCCAGCCCAAATTTTTGCTTTGCCGTCATCGGAAGTGATGATGTGTTCATTCTTGGGGCTTTGATTATCAAGTCCTGTCATGACCAATAAACCACGATAAGAAGCGTAATCGTGAATACTGAGTGAATGTGAAGCCACAGGTCTGATTTTAGCAAATCCATCGGCATTTTCGGCTGGTAATTCATAAAATGTTCCATGAGCATTTAGTAAGTCACGTTCGGTGGCTACTTCTCGGCAAATTCGTAATGCAGCTTGTTGGGTCTTAGCCGTAAATGCCTGATTCCCTTTTGGAAGTCTCCATCTTCTTCCATTATCATCTACAATAAGCACCGAGGCATCATCAACCGTAATCACTTCACGTGGGATTGCAAATTTTTCACGAATGAATGGAGTCATTTTGGGGTCTTCTTTTTTTTTCAAGTGCATGGCACTATCCAATTCGTAGTAGCCATTTTCTGTAAAATTTTCTTTATTTAATTGACCAGCCAAAACGCCTAACTTTCTCCGATTATTCCCCAAGCCATAAAGAAGCCCTCCCGAATAAGAAGTAGAATTATTAATTCGAGTTAAGCCTTGAAATTGGGCATCTTGTATTGTCTGAAATCTTGAAGCATCGCTGTAATTAAAATTAACAGTTGCTTTGGTTGCTTGATTGCTTTTTACACGTATCCACTCTCCTTTATCGCTTGTTGCGAAAGTAATTCCAATTGATTGACCAGCACCCACTTCTACTGACCTTAACGTTTTCCAGTTTCCTTTGCCATCTATGTCTGTTTCAAAGCTGAATGTAACTTTTTGACTTCCATCATTTAGCACCCAAGCAATTCGTTGTTGCCAACCCGCAAATAGAAATGGTTCAGAAAAGACATTTGCCTCAATTTTTTCAGAAAGCCAAATAGCTCCTTGGGCTGTGTTTGGCCCTAAATTATCAGGTGTAGAAAGTGAGGTAAACCAAAGGTTTGAGTTGGATTGGCCTGGACCTTCGATGTTCCCTTTGGTTTTTCGTTTGTTCAAAAACTCTTTCTGTGCTGAATCATCGCATCCGAAAACTAAACCATTGTTCCATCGGGTAAAGTCGCCGATGACTTTGAGATAAGCCGAACGTGGGCGAATACCAGCAGTATTTTTTGAAGTAAATGTTTGTGGAAAACGCCAAAAAAGCCCGTGCATAGTCATTAAATAATCAGGTTTTTCGGGAGTTCCAACATCACGGATTCGAGGCCATTCGGTATTCCAACCGTGAGCACCATCGTAGCTGTGACTGGCTTTTGGCAAGCGAAAAAACGACCATTTACCATTATCTCGTGCGGCCAACAAAACCGATTTATGGTCCCAGCCTGTTGCCCAGATTGGGTCGGTTGCAGGATTGGTATTGCCGTAAATTCCTCCTGGCCCTGTTACTTCTACAAATTGATTACGACGCACTACTTTCCAGTCTTTTCCATTCCATTCTGCCAAAACACCTGATTCTATATCAAATTGTTTCAGTGCCAAAGAGCCTGATTCGCCATTGTTGGAATACACCATTACGCCTTGACCCGAATACACGCCTTTGCCGTGGGCACCAGGTAGGAGTGTTCCATTGAAGTTATTTTGAGTATCATCATGCTTTTTTTCTTTAACATTACCATCTTGATAAAGCATTTGGGTTTCGAGATTTTTAACACCTAACTTATAAAAACCTTCCTCCATAGTGGCAATTAAAAGTTTGTTTTTGGGGTCAGACAAATCACGAGCTAAACCTGTATAACGACCAGGTGCTTGGGTATATGGAATGGTACGAACAATACGGTTTGCATCAATGGCATAAGGCCCGATAAACAACTGATTGCTCTCTTTATGAATCATTCGATTGGCAGGTGTTCCCCCAGTACTTTCGGGTCTTATTATTTTGTTCAAATCTGGTGAAATTTCATACAATTTATCAGAAGAACCGAATGGCAAATGTGGGCCGTAGGTTATTACCCATAATCGGTCTGCCCAAGGCACAACGGCACCAGTACCACATTCACCTTCATTGTTATAATAAGCCAAATGAGGATAAATACCGCTAAATTGAGGATAAGAAGACTTTTTTTGGGCGTGAATATTGCCAATAAACAAGCAAATTGCTAACCCAATCAAAAGAATTTTGGTTTTATTGATTTTCATTTTTGAATTTCAGTATTAGTTGATAGAACTTCTCAATTTTTAGTTTCTCCTAAAGGTAAATACTGAAATTAAATCTCCGAAATCAAGTTTTTTTAGATTTCTTTCTCCTGTGGGAGGACTATCCTCTAATATCCTTGTCTTAACCACTAAAATTTGGGATTTATTTCCTATACAAAAAATTCTCAAAATCCTCCACTCGCTCACAACATACTTGCTCCATTACTTGTTGGAGTTGAGTCTTTAGCATACTGATGGTGTGATTACCGCCTTCATTTCCGAGAGCAGTAACACCATACATAAATGAGCGACCCATGAAGGTAAACTCAGCCCCACTGGCCAAAGTTCGGGCAATATCTGGACCTGACCTTAGTCCGCTGTCCATCATTATTTTGATTTGACCTTTGTATTTTTCTACGATTGGCGTGAGCGATTTAATAGCTGACTGTCCTGCATCAAGCTGTCTTCCTCCATGATTCGAGACAATGATTCCATTTAAGCCAAGTTTGATAGCCATTTCGGTATCTTGTTCGCTCGCCACACCCTTCAAAACCAGTTTCCCTTTCCATTTATCTCTGATTTCGGAGATTTTAGCTTCATTGACTCTGCCCGAAAACGTTTGATTCATGTATGCTCCCAACTGAGCCATATTCAATCCTTTTGGCATGTATTTTTCTAAATTTGCAAAACTTGGTTGGCCATGATAAAGCGTTTTTAAAGCCCATTCGGGTTTGCCTAAGATTTGAAGCATATTACTCAAGGTCATTTTAGGAGGCATGGCGAGTCCATTCCGAATATCTCGTGGTCTGAAACCAAAGCTGGGTACATCGCACAAAATACACAGAACCTCACAACCAGCCGCCTCAGCACGAGCGAGTAAATCATCTCGCAAAGTATTTTCGGCAGGATGGTACAATTGAAACCAAAATTTACCTTCGGTTAATTCGCCAATTCGCTCAATACTCGATGTAGTTACGGTACTTAAAATAAATGGAATGTTATGCTGATGTGCTGCTTTTGCCAGAATTTCGGGAGCATTCGGCCACATCAAGCCTTGTAAACCAACAGGAGCAATACCAAATGGAGCATCATAGATATGTCCAAATAGCTCGGTTTTCATATCTGAACGAGTATGTTGGCTCAAATAAGTGGGCTTTAGCTCAACCTCTCGAAGTTCGGCAGTATTTTTATAAAGATTCACATCTTCATTACAGCCGCCATCTAAATATTCAAAAGCAAAACGTGGAATTTGTTTTTTTGCTTTCTTGATAAGGTCTTCGATAGATGGATAATTGGTATTGTATTTTATCATGCTTTCAAATCAAATATTTTATTCATCAGTATCCATTTCTCTCCTTCTTTTGCCATAGGTAAGGCTTGTTGGTATTGCCAAACAAAGTTTTCCCATTCTTGTACTTTTGGATTTTCAGCATCGGCTTTACTCTTTGCTTCAAAAGAAAAATCATCAGTAGTATCCATAATCATAAATAGACGAACACCAATTCTGTAAATTTCCATACTCACGATGCCCGAGTCAATGATGGTAGCTTCTATTTCTGGCCAAATCTCTTGATGTAATTGCTCATACTCGGCAATGAGTTTGGCATCATCTTTTAGGTCTAAGGCTAAACAATAGCGTTTCATTTTATGATTGGGTTTTAGGTTGATGTCCTTTTATTCCGAAGTATAAGACGACAAAAAAGCATAGCAGTGGTACGATATATCCTTTTTGAATATCATCGCCCGAATTATCAATGATTTTACCCATGATTACTGGAAATATTGCCCCGCCAATGATTGACATCACGATTAGTGAAGAAGCAGGTTTGGTGTTCTCGTTGAGGTCTTTGATACCCAGTGAAAATATGGTAGGAAACATGATTGACATAAAAAAACCTAAGCCACCCAGTGCCAATACTACATTTTTGCCATCGGCATAAATAGCAACACAACTGAGTAGAATACACAATAAAGCGTAAATGGCAAGCAACTTAGCAGGTGGTATGTATCGCATGATGATTGTTCCAATAAATCGACCAGACATAAATAGTAGTCCATAAACGCCGAGGTAGTATCCAGCCGTTTTCTCATCTACACCACCGCCTGAAATGGCCATACGAACAAAGAAGCTTGTTACGCATACCTGAGCACCCACATAGAAAAACTGGGTGATTACTGCCCAAACCAAATGTTTTTGTTTGAGAGCTTGTCCGATACTACCCGATGTATTTGCTTTATTTTCTTCTTTAAATTCAGGGAATTTCAAAATCATGAAAACAACAGCCAAGAGCAAAAGGAAACCACCCAAAATCATGTAAGGAAGTTTTACTGATGCCGCTTCTGAGGTCAAGTAAGCTATTTTATCAGCTTCAGGCATTAACAAAAGCTCGCTTTCAGAATACTCTTTACCCGAAAGAATGAATAATGTACCTATCATTGGGGCTAAAAAAGCAGCTAAACCGTTGAAAGATTGGGCTAAATTCAGCCTTGTTGTTGCACCATTGGGGTCGCCCAACTTGGTAGCGTAAGGATTTGCTGCCGTTTCGAGAATGGTAAGACCACAACCAATGATAAAAAGCCCCAAGAGAAATATCTCAAAAGTACGGGTATTGGCGGCAGGAATGAATAAAAAAGCCCCTAAACTAAATACCAATAGTCCAGCAATGATGCCTTTTTTATAGCCAAATTTATTGAGAATAAGTCCTGCTGGAATTGCAGTTAAGAAATAGGCTAAATAAACAGCCGTATCAACAAATGTGGATTGAGTATTAGTCAATTGTAATGCTTTTCGTAGATGAGGAATCAATATACCTGTCAGGTTATTTGAAATTCCCCAAAGGAAAAACAAACTTGTTACTAAAATAAATGGAATGAGATAATTGTTCTTTTCAGTTTTCATAAGGTTAGGGTTGAGTTTAAATGAGCGACCTGTCAAGATGTACGTATCCACCATCCACATGAATCAGTTGACCAGTGGTATGGCTTGATTTATCAGAAAGCAGAAATGCAACCATATTGGCAATCTCATCGGCAGTAGTCATACGGTTGCCAAAAGGTATTTTACTGTTTATTTTCGATAAAGTTTCTTCTGGGTTTGGTAATGTCTTAATCCATTTATCATACAATGGCGTGTAACATTCTGCTACTATGAGAGCATTTACTCGAATCCCAAAAGGCAATAATTCCACCGCCCATTCACGAGTAAGTGCATTTCGTCCACCATTAGAAGCTGCATAAGCCGATGTTCCGCCTTGACCTGTTTCAGCAGTTTTTGAACCGATATTTACAATACTACCTTTTGATGCCTTGAGGGCAGGCAAAGCATAATGTGCCATGAGGTAGTAATGAACCAAGTTTTTATGCAATGAAGAAATAAATGCTTCATAGTTACCATTTTCGAGACCAACACCGTCGTTAACTCCAGCATTATTTACCAAGCCATCTATTCTACCGAATTGTCTCATTACTTCTTCAATAGCTTTTTTACATTCTTCGGGCTTACTTAATTCGGCAAGCACTTGGAAACCTTTTCCTCCAATTTCATTGAGGGTTTTGTTATTATCAGCTTCGTTTCGTCCAATAATTACTGGAATAGCACCTTCTTGAGCCAAAACATTTACGATACCTTCACCGATTCCTTTAGCACCGCCAGTTACGATGATGACCTTATCTTTTAAATTAAGATTCATTATTTATAGGGTTGAATAGTTTACCGCTTGCTGTCTTTGAGTGCCCAAATTATCAATACCAAGTTCTACGATATCGCCAGCTTTCAAGTACCTTGGCGGCTTAAAACCAAGACCTACACCAAAAGGTGTACCCGTTGAAATAACATCACCAGGTAGTAATGTCATAAATTGGCTTAGGTAAGAAACGATATGTTTGACATCGAAAATCATATCGTTAGTATTTGAATCTTGAAGCATTTCACCATTGACACTCAACCATAATCTAAGATTTTGAGGGTCTGAAACTTCGTCTTTTGTAACCATGATTGGACCAAGTGGAGCAAAAGTATCACTGCTTTTTCCTTTGACCCATTGACCTCCTCGTTCGAGTTGAAAAGCTCGTTCAGAATAATCATTATGAAGGGCATAGCCAGCTACATAATCCATAGCATCTTCTTCGTTTATATATGAAGCTTTTTTCCCAATGATTACGGCAAGCTCTACCTCCCAATCTGTTTTATCAGAATTTCTTGGAATAACTACATCATCGAAAGGTCCACAAAGAGCGGTGGTTGACTTAAAGAAAACAACAGGCTCAGTAGGAACTGCCATACCCGATTCGGCTGCATGTTTGGCGTAATTGAGACCAATACAAACTATTTTAGATGGGCGAGCAATACAAGAACCAATACGAGCATTGGCTGGAACTTCTGGACAAGCTGCTATCTCTGTTTCTAACCATTTTGCAAGACGAGTTAACCCATCAGAAGCAAAGAAAGCTTCATTATAATCTTCGCCAAAGGCTGAAACATCTATTCTTTTACCATTACTTAATTCAAGAGCTGGTTTTTCGTTTTCAAACTCACCAAAGCGTAATAATTTCATTTTTTTAATTGTTTAGGTAAATAAATCCACCATCAATTGGATAATCACAACCTGTGACGAAACCCGATTCTGCCGAACATAAATAAAGTGCTAAATAGGCTATTTCATCGGGTGTACCCATTCTTCCGATAGGCTGTGATTTTGATAGTTTATCAAAGGTTTCTTGCTCTTTGCCTTCAAAATTTTTAGCAATAAAACCATTAACAAAAGGCGTGTGAACTCGTGCAGGAGAAATACAATTACATCGTATATTATCCTTTAAGAAATCTTTGGCGATGGATTGAGTCATAGACCGCACTGCACCTTTTGACATCGAATAGGCAAACCTATCGGAAATACCTACGGATGAAGCTACCGATGCCATATTCAAAATTACACCGCCACCATTAGCTTTCATCAGAGGTAAAGCAGCATGTACGCAATGATAAACCCCTTTTACATTGACGTTGATTACTCTGTCAAAATCAAGTTCATTGGTATTTTCTGCGTTGCCAACATGGGCTATCCCTGCGTTATTTACTAAGATGTCAATATTTTTTATGTTGTTGATAACATCTTCCACTTGGGCTAAATTGCTTACATCGCAAGCATGGATAGATACATTTTGAGTATCCTGAATAGCATCTTTGATTTGCTTACTTGCTACTTCAGTACTTAACTCTAACACATGTATTTTTGCCCCTTGTTGTGCAAACAGTTTGGTAATGGATAAGCCTATTCCACTCGCTCCGCCAGTTACAACGGCTACTTTATTTTCTAAACTAAATATCATTATTATTATAAATTAATGCCTTTCTGCCACGGAATAAAATCATCTTGCCCTAAAATTTGGGCTTTAGTTTGGAATTTACCACTTGCTAAGTCTATGCAGTATTCGAGTAATTCTTCGGCGGTTTGTTGAATCGTTTTCTCACCTTCAATAATAGCACCACAGTCAAAATCAATGATGTCGGGCATCTTATTTGCCAACTTTGTATTGGTCGAAACTTTCACTACGGGGCAAATCGGATTTCCTGTAGGTGTACCCAAACCTGTTGTAAAGAGTATGATTGTTGCTCCTGCGGCAGCTTTTCCAGTAGTAGCCAACACATCGTTGCCAGGTGTGCAGACCAAGTGTAAGCCTGCTACCTTAGCAGTTTCTGTATAATCTAAAACATCCACAATTGGTGCTGTTCCTCCCTTTTTGGCTGCACCTGCCGATTTGATGGCATCGGTAATGAGTCCATCTTTAATATTGCCAAATGAAGGATTCATGTCGAAACTTTCACCTAAACTTTTGGCTAAATCGGCGTAGTTTCTCATTAATGTTTCAAACTTTTGAGCCTTTTCTTCCGAAACACAACGATTGATGAGTTCCTGTTCAACGCCACATAATTCTGGAAACTCTGCCAAATAAGTGCGACCTCCCAATGCAACTACCAAATCTGATAAATGCCCCAGAACAGGGTTTGCTGAAATTCCCGAAAAGCCATCAGAGCCTCCACATTTTAGTCCGATATTTAGCTTTGAAAGTGGGGCTGGTATTCGAGTGAGTTTGTTGACTTCGATAAGTTCTTTAAATGTCTCTTTGATTGCCGCTGACAGCATCTCGAATTCTGTCCCAAAAGTTTGTTGGTCGTAGTAAAGTAAAGTTTTATCGAAGGAAGGATTGCGAGATTTTATAGCTTCCATTAAGTCACTCAATTGTGTTTTCTGACAGCCTAAGCTCAAAACCGTAATTCCTGCTACATTGGCATTATTAGCATAAGCTGCAAAAAGAGCTGCTAATCTTTCGGAGTCAGAGTTTGCTCCTCCGCATCCCATTTCGTGCGTTAAGAATTTTATTCCGTCGATATTGGAAAATATTCTTTGATTATCAGTAGCTATACTTGGTTGGCTTGGACTATAATTATAGAACTCCTCAAAGTTTCCTGACTGTTCCAGTTTTACCAAATCTTGAACTTGCCTTAAATAGACATCTGGAAAAGCGTAGCCGAGTGCTCTATCAAAAGCATCTTTCAATTTAAGAATATTGCGGTTTTCACAGAAAACCAAAGGAATAACTAACCAGTAATTAGCTGTGCCGACTTGCCCATCACTTCTATGGTAGCCCAAGAAAGTTCGGTTCTTCCATTTACTTACATCAGGTGCTTGCCAGTCATTTTTGGGGACTCTATTTTTTACGGAAAACTCTTCTGATTCGTGTTTAAGGTTGAAGGTTGTAATTTGTTCTCCTCGTTTTATTTTTTGTATAGCTTTTCCAACCCTTACACCATACATTGTTACAGTATCTCCAATATTGAGGTCATGGGTAACAAATTTATGTTTAGCTTCTATGGTATTTGGTAAAATATATTTTTCTCCATCCAAAACAACTTCTTCAAATTTTTCTAATGTTTGAAGAGCCACAATTAGGTTGTCTGATGGATGAACTTTTAAAACTTTATTTTTCATTTTGTTTAGAAGATTTAAAGTAAGGTCTTGCTAAAAAAGTAAGACCTTTACTATAACCTTAATCAATTTAACCTATGAAACAAAAACTACTCTTATTTAAGTACAAAATCATATTGCAAAAGTACCTTGTTGAAATATGCACTTTTTATGAAATCTTATGGAATAGTGGTGAAATATTATCAAATTTGCACAAACACTATCAAATAGTATTCAATATGCAGGCGATACTTCGCAAAATTGATTCAAATGATGCCAATTCGTTTGTTGCTCGAACGGATAGATTCTCACATTTTTATAACAAATGGCATTTTCATCCTGAGTTAGAATTAACCTACATCATTCATGGAAAAGGAAATCGTTTCGTGGGTGATAGTATTGAGTTTTTTGAGGATGGTGATTTAGTGCTGATTGGTGAAAATCTGCCTCATGTTTGGAAAAATGATAGTAGTTATTTTGAAGGTAGAGATGACCAGATTGCGATGGCGAATGTGATTCAGTTTCTTCCAAAGTTTTTTGGTGAGACGTTTTATGGTTTGAAAGAATTGGAAAACATTAGGACTTTGTTTGAAAAATCAACATTAGGTTTAAGGATTGAGGGAGAAACAAAAGTGAAAGTCGTGCATCTAATGTCCAAGATATTTGATACAGCAAATAGCCTGAATCGACTTTGTATTCTTTTGGAAATTCTTGAATTGATTGCGATTTCAAATGATTTGAAACAGCTAAGTAGCCAAGCTTTTGTGGATGCCTATCAAAAGTTTGACACACAAAAAATCAATAAAGTGTATGAATTTACGCTCAATCAATATCATAGGAAAATATTGATTGAAGAGGCTGCAATTGTAGCAAATATGTCAGTACCTAATTTTTGTAAATATTTTAAAAGTAGAACTCAGAAAACATATATTCAATTTTTAACTGAGGTAAGAATCGGCTTTGCCTGTCGAATGTTGATTGAAAATAAGAAAAGTATTCAGCAGATAGCATTTGATTGTGGATTTCATAATTTATCAAATTTTAACCGTTCTTTTAGATTATTGAAAAATCAAAAACCTGCCGAGTATAAGCAGGTTTTTGGTGGATTGAAGAGTTAATCAAGAAAAGGTAGAATCTTATGTCCCTGTTTTTCGATGTGTAATCTCCATTTGCTTTTGTCCAAGCCTTTCTTTGAGATTCTTCATATCTTCACTCAATTTATCTTGTAGAACTCTGGCATAAATCTGAGTTGTACGAATAGACGAATGTCCCAACATTTTACTAACTGATTCAATAGGAACACCATTGGTTAACGTAACTGTCGTGGCGAATGTATGACGAGCTATATGAAAAGTAAGTCGTTTTTCTACCCCACATAAATCGGCTAATTCTTTTAAATAGATATTAAGTCTTTGGTTGGTAATGCTCGGAAAAATTTTACCTGCTTTGATGGATTCAGGGTGATAACGATATTTTTCAATCAACTCTAAAGCTTTTGGCAACAATGGTAATCTGACTGCTTCATCGGTTTTTTGACGATTAGTTGCCAGCCATTGCTCTCCATCAAGTCCCATGATTAGATTATCTGTTGTTAAGTTCATTGCATCTATGTAAGAGATGCCTGTATAGCACCCAAACACAAACAAATCTCTGATTTTCTGCAAACGATTTCCTTGAATCACTTTTTCTTCAATTTTAGCCAAATCTTCCAAAGTCAAAAAACCTCGGTCAACTTTCTTGTAAGATAGACGGAAATTTGCAAAAGGATTTTTCTTCAACCACTCGTTTTTTAGGGCAATGTTCAAAACCTTTTTGAATCTCTCCATGTGCTTCATAGTAGTGTTATGTCCACATTTCTGACTCTCATTCAATGGCTGCTGAACTTTGATAAAATATTCCAAATCAACCAAGAACTTGTAGTTGACTTCGGCGAGAAATACGTCATTGGTTTTGAATTTTTCTTTTAAGAAAAGTTCGAGATACTTTTTTGTCGTGAAATAGTTTTTAAGCGTTCCCCACTCAACAGTGTGAGCCAATTGGTCATTGTGATAATCGAAGAGTTTCAACAAAGTATATTCCGTATCTTCAGGATACAAGTATTTGTTTTTAATTGCCTCGGCGGTAATCAGTCTTTTATCTTTGAAAAGTTCATCGAAACACTCAAAAAGTCGCCTTCGTATTTCCTCGATGTGAACCTTTAAGGCCTTAATTTCTGGCTTTGAGCCTTTCACTGAGCCTTTACCATCGTCCCAATTGCCTTTCTCAACATCTCTTTTGATTGATAATTCCACACGTTTACTATCAACTGTAATTCGTGCATAGATGGGAAGCTTTCCATCTTTTTCTTTGCTCTTTTTTGCGTGAAATGACACGCCAAAGGAAGTTGCTTGCCTACTGCTCATAATTTGTTTTGTTTGATGTAATTTGAAATGATTTAGCTTTGCTTCTTGTTTCTTCTGCTTTAACAGGTCACAAGATGAAATCAAAGCGAATCAAACAAAATGACACAAGTATTTGACTATCAAATACTTACATCACCTTATCGCACAAATGTAATCAAAAAATGAGGTCACCGAATAGGTCACATACAATATGAAATGATATGGTTTGAAATAGCACAAAATAAACAAAAAAGCCTCAAAATCATACGATTTTGAGGCTTTTGATGCTACTTGTTACTTATTTTGTCGGGGTGGCCAGATTCGAACTGACGACCTTCTGCTCCCAAAGCAGACGCGATACCGGGCTACGCTACACCCCGAGGTGCTAATTGGGAGTGCAAAAGTAGAAATTAAATTTCGTAATTCAAACTTTGCACGAAAAACTTTTAAAAGTTTTTTTGCGGAGAGAGAGGGATTCGAACCCTCGGTACCCTTATGAGGTACGGCAGTTTAGCAAACGGCTACTTTCGGCCTCTCAGTCATCTCTCCTTTCCACAGGGTTTTTCCCTTTGAGAGTGCAAATATAAAACACTGTTTTTAATTTTTTATAAATCTGATGCCAAAATTTCTAAAAAAAATTAAAAAAAAATTTAATTTTCCTCTAAACTATTGTCTTTCAAGCATTTAGATTAATGTCTTTGTTTGGCTTCAAAAAAAATAATTATGATTTTTAAAACGTATTTCACCAAAAACTAAAGTAAATAATTGATTTGAGCATATTGAAGCAACATTATCGTTTTTCCATCTTTTATTTCGCCCGTTCTTATCATTTCAATTGCTTTCCTAAAATCAATTTCCAGCACATCAATATTTTCTTGTTCGTCTGCCGCTCCTCCTCCATCGTTTACTTTCATGGCTTTGCTATATTCAGCTACAAAAAAGTAAAGAACCTCAGTCACTGAGCCTGGCGACATGTAGGCTTCAAAAACTTTGGTCACTTCGCCAATTCGATAGCCTGTTTCTTCTTCGGTCTCCCGTCTGATACAATCTTCAGGATTATCCTTATCTAAAAGCCCAGCACAAGCCTCTATCAACATTCCTGAGTCATTGCCATTGATGTAAGTTGGCATACGAAACTGCTCTGTTAGAACTACGGTTTGATTTTCTTTATTGTAAAGCAAAATCGTTGCTCCATTTCCACGGTCGTAGGCCTCACGAGATTGGGTTTGCCATTCGCCTTGTTTATTTCTGTACTCAAATATTATTTTCTTTAATACATACCAATTATCTGAAAGTACTTTCTCTTCTATAATTTTAACATTTGGATTCATAATGATTATATTTGATTGATTTTGATTATATTTGAACAAATATTCGTAAAACAAATGAGTTATCAAAGCAGAAAACAGAAAATATTAAAAATCGTAGAAGAACAAGGCGAAGCTGATGTAAAAGAATTGGCTCAGAAAGTCGAAACTTCGGAAATTACAATTAGGAGAGATTTGGCTCTTATGGCTGCCGATGGACTCATTTTTCGTACGCATGGTGGAGCTATGAAGCTTAGTTTAGCTATTATTCCTGTTAGTTTTGAACATAAAATTTCGGCCAATATTGAGCAGAAAGATTATATCGCCCGACTTGCCGCAAAGGAAATCAGAGACGGAGATATTATTTTTATGGATTGTGGAAGTACAGTTTCTCGGCTTTGTCAGTTTATAAAAAACAAACGAATAAAAGTTATAACCAATTCTTTACCAGTTGTTTATGAATTATCAAACACTGAAGTTTCGATAAATTTGATTGGTGGTGAACTTGATAATAAACGACAGGCGGTTCACGGACAAATTGCAGTTGAGCATATCAGACGCTACCAAGCTGATAAAGCTTTTTTGGGTGTTGATGGAATTTCGCTCGAAAATGGATTAAGTGCTTCAAGCGAAAAAGAGGCCGAAATTACCACCGCCATGTCGAGTAATGCACGGCAAACATATTTATTATGCGATTCGAGCAAATTGGGGAAAGATAAATACTTAAAATTTGCTCCTTTGAGTATCGTTGATGTTTTGGTAACGAATGAAGTTTCTGACCAACTAAAGCCTTATCAAGATTTTGGAATCAGGATTTTAAACTGATAATTTCACTCTTTGGTTTTAATGGTTAAATTTCCCGTAAGAACGTCCAATTTGGACGTTCTTACAAGATTGTCGGCACACCCTTCCTAATTTCAATCGCTCACTCAATTTCTTAAATTTTCTTAAAAAATATTGCTGCTTTTAAAATATTGATACCTTTGTCTCGTTATCAACTAAAGCCTTAGTTAATTTTCCTTTACACAATAACCATCAAACACTATTATGAAAAAGCCTTTACTCTCTTCCCATTCCAGTTTTCGTTTGTCTTTTCTTCATTCTTTTATTTTTCCAAGCCTTATTAATTTGTAAAAAACATTGGGTTTCGTCACAAATCTTCATCGTTTAAGCACATTTCTATTTTCTAAATTGGCGTTTACAATAGTTTTACGAAAAATTTACGTATCTATTGGCAACTTTTCTTAGCTAACCAAGTAAGTTTGAGCAATGAAAGAAAATGTACTATTTAGAAAAAATTAGTCAATCATACCCTGGGTCGGTGAGATATTTGCCCAAAATCAATTGTTTTAGTTAATCCTAATAATGTTTGAGTCTTTTTCATTGGACGTAATTATTTATGTTTGTATACCAAAGTTGTTGTGTTCAAAAACTAAAACTAAAAAGATTATATATTCTAAACTATTGCCGATATGAATCTTACTAATGATATTAAACTAAGAGAAAAAGACATCTTACTAAACTGGTGGATACATGTTTTGTTTTGGAATGCTTATGTATTTATTGCTTTTAATGCCTACTTAATAGAACCTAAGAGCATTAACACTTTCGATAGATTTATTGATGTTTACGTACACAATCTTTTGGCTATTTCAGTCTGTTTCTACTTACAATTCTTCCTTTTGCAAAGAATGAGAGGGTGGTGGAAATTATCAAGTTTCATTCTAATTTTTGCTGTTTTTACAATACTAAGGATTACAATTAATGATATGTTACTACGTTGGGGAGTAACTGCTTCTAGCACACAAAGCACTACAACCTATTTAGATGGATTTATTATATATTTTTTTTTTGGTGGAATGGGGACAGGATTTTATTTTGCCATAAATACAATCAAAAAACAAGAAGTGATTTTTTTATTAGAAAAAGACAATCTAAATAATGACATTAAGATTCAAGAGGAAAAAATCCGTAACAAACAACTATTAATAGAAAACCAAAAATCAGAAATGTCAAGGTTAAATTCACAAATCAACCCTCATTTTCTGTTTAATACCTTGAATTTTTTTTATTCGGAGATTCGATTGATACATCCCAAAATATCAGAATCAATTCTATTATTGTCTGACATAATGAGATATTCACTGATAGAAAACCATAATGTTAATTTGGTACCAGTAGAGGGAGAAGTCAATCATATAAGGAACTATATAGATTTACAAAAAAATAGATATAATGATATTATGAATCTCTCTCTTAGCATTGTTGGAGAAAGTAACAGTAAAAACAAAACAATTCCACCCATGATACTTCTAACACTGATTGAAAATATTTTTAAATATGGAGACCTGTTTGATACTAATGAACCTTGCCAAATAAATATTTTGGTAAAAGAAGACCAATTGTTATACCAATCAGTAAATAAAGTACAACTCCAAACCTCAAATTTGCCTCCTACACAATTAGGACAAAATAATTTAAAATCTAGGCTTAGAATGGTTTATGGTGAAGAGAACTTCCTTTTCAAAACAGATGTAATAGATAATCTTTACCATTGTAATTTAAAAATCAAATACTAATACTTCTATGTTAAAATGTTTTATAGTGGATGATGAACCACCAGCGATTAATCTACTTACTCAATTTATCAATGAAACACCCTTTTTACAGCTAGTGGGTTCTGCCACAGACCCAACTCAAGCCCTAAATGACATTAAATCGTTAGAAATAGATATACTATTTTTAGATATACAAATGCCAAAAATAACAGGGTTTGAGCTAATAGAAATTTTAAAACCCAATTGCTCTATCATCATGACTACAGCTTTTACAGAATATGCTCTTTCTGGGTATGAGTATCAAGTTTCTGATTATTTAGTGAAACCTATTCGATATGAAAGGTTTTTGAAGGCTGTGACAAAAACATTAAATGATTTCACTAAAGTAACATCTAATATAATAGACAATGAAAATAAATTCCTTTTTGTAAAAACTGAGCATCGAGGTAAGTTCAAGAAGATTGAATATAGTGATATAAAATATGTTGAAGGCTTACAAAATTATATACGTATTTATCTCAAAAGCCAAGAGAATGCAATAGTTACGTATGTAAGGATTGGTGAAATTATGGAAAAACTACCCTTAAATAAATTCGTTAGAGTTCATAAATCATATATTGTTGCATTAGATGAAATTGAAGCATTGGATGGAAATGAAATATTTTTAAAAACAATGTCGAGAATACCCGCAGGAGGAATTTATAAGTCTGAACTCCTTAAAAAATTCAAAAACTCATTCATAATTGGTAATCAGAAAAAGGAAGTTTTGAAATAAATCTCCTTTCATTATATCAATAATAAAGACCTTCTTTATTTAAAAAAACTCGGAATGAAAAATAATTAGGTTTATCTCTATTATTAGTTCTTTGATGAAAATGTTTGTTGATAAAACAATTATTGATTTTTTATAACCTGTTAAACGAATCTTCCAACATTCTTGCTTATCATTGTTAAATATGATATTAACTCCTCGAATTTAAGAAGAAGTAAGGTGTATTTTCTTATATTTTGACTACCGTAATGAAAAAAAAATTGTAGTTAGACTTCGGAATAATCTAATATTGTTATCCTGTATGACCAAGCTACAAAATTAGAATTTTATCCTCAGAAAGCCATTTTGGTATAGGCAATTGTATCTTTGATATAATTTAATTTCTTTTTTGAGCATATTCGCCAACCTTTATACTTAATAATAATTAGATTCTAACTCTACAATAACGAAAAATAATGCAAAAGAAAACTTTTCAAAATTTCTGTAATCAATTGGTACAAAATTTAGCAAGACAACTGCCGATGAATACTTAGAAACTCACCCAAATTAAATATTATGGTAACCTATATAGATGCTCGGACTCTGCCAATCATTATAAATAATTAGCAGTATCCGTTTTTTTAAAACTGTGAGTTGGGGTTCTTAGGAAAGTAGACATTGAAGCTGTTTAAACTTTCCAAAAAAATTCCCAAATAGGTATTAATTTTGAGGTGCGAACCAAAAACTAAAAGCCTAATGGGAATACTTAGCAAAAGTACAATAGAAATGTGGATTT
>JAIXOL010000077.1 GCA_027486845.1 Cytophagaceae bacterium | reverse complement strand
CACTAAATCCTCAAATAATTCAACAATTCTTAAAATCTCGAAAAATTACCTTGAATTTTTTCAAAAAGTAGCATAAAATAAAAGCTGCCCCAAAATTACTTTTGAGACAGCCTCTTTTTGTTTTCTACCGTTTGCGATTCACTCGATAAATCTTTCGTTGCTCATTGGTCATCACTAAATCTGTATCATTTACATAGGCAATGGCTTCCATTTGATTTCGACCAACCTTTATACATGATTTTGGCTTAGAAAAATCAATTTTCTCACTAGAAATCTCAAAAATATAAATTTTCCCGTAAGAAAGTAAAGCAAATTCTTTTCCATTTGGACTAACATCGGCTGAAGTTATGGGACTTTTTAGGAAAATACTTTCCTCAGGCAAAAGTGCATAATCGCCTTCTCTATCGAGCAAGCTGTAAAGCTTTGTTTGGTGTTTTATTGACCAATCTTTCGAGAACAAATAGAGTTTTCCACCGAACCAAAAAAATGCTTCACAATCAAAAATCTTATCTTTTGCTGGAAAATGGTTTTGGTCTGCGTAGTGAAAAGTGATTTTTTCGGTTTTGCCATTTCTAAACTTATAAATCGAGAGATCCTTTCGATTTTGATTATTGTTACCAAAATCTCCAACATAAATATTTCCTTTATCATCTTTGGCCAAGTCTTCCCAATCAATATTTTTTGAATCATTGACAAAAAGTGTATCAAAAACTCGGCCTTGCTCACCAATCATGTAAAGTTCGGTGTTACCACCACTATCATTAATCGTCCAATAATAATTTTCTTGCCATGCTTTTGCCAATCCTGAACTTTCATTGATACAGGTGGGCATTCTACCTGTTTGGGTGATAGTATATGCACTTTTTGCCTTGTGAAAACCACTTTTTTGTATTTCACTGTGGCAATTACAGGTAGCAATTTTTAGAGAAAACAAAAACATATAAAATTTATAAAGAAACATAGCTTTAGGGAGTGTTTTCTAAATCAATAAGAAAAATTTGAAATTAGTTAACAAGATAGTTAATTTTGAAAAAAAACTGTCTATAAATCAACGAATTATCTCTCAAATTTTTTTAGAAACATGAAAACTTTTCAACAACCATTTACGACTCGCCTCGCTTATGTATTGATTTCGCTGGTGATTATTATTTATGGGTTGTTTATGCTCAGAGATTTGCTCATTCCACTCACCTTTGCTTGTATTTTTGCTTTACTATTATTGCCCGTTTGTCAGTTTCTTGAAAGGTGGCGTTTTCCTCGTTGGTTGGCCATTACGATTACGATTCTAGTAACGATTGGTGTATTGCTTTCACTTTTTTATTTGGTTTATATTCAAATAATGGATTTTGAGGAAATACTCCCTCAATTGACCGAAAAAGTCGAAAAACTTTACTTTGATGTGCAAATTTTCATTCGTAGAAATTTTCATATTACTCGTACTCAACAGAGAGTTGAAGGCAAGAAATACTTAACAGAGTTTTTAAAAAACAACAGTGATATTTTGGGAAATACGCTCTCAACAACAACAGGACTTTTGGGCAACCTCACGCTTATTCCACTTTATATATTTCTGATGTTACTTTACCGTGATTTCATCAAAGTTTTTTTTTACAAAGCGTTTAAATCAGTAAGTAGCCACCGAGTAAATGTGGTTTTGAAGAAGATAAAAAATGTAGTGATTGACTATATGGTGGGTTTGATAATGGTTATTGGTATCATCGGAATCTTAAATACCATAGGACTTTATCTGCTGGGAATTGAACATGCCATTTTCTTCGGTTTTTTGGCTTCTTTCTTGGTGCTTTTGCCTTATATTGGCATTGCCATTGGCTCACTTTTACCGATTCTTTTTGCATTAATTACCAAAGACAATCCGCTTTATGCAGTCGGTGTAGCTTCATTGTTTGCCACTATCCAATTTCTCGAAGGAAATTTTATAACGCCATACATTGTTGGTTCAAAAGTAAGTATCAACTCAATGGCCGCAATTATTGCCTTAATTGTTTTTAGCTCACTTTGGGGAATAAGTGGTTTGGTCCTTGCATTGCCTTTAACGGCCATCATTAAGGTAATTTTTGATTCGGTAGAAGGGCTAAAACCATTTGGTTTCTTGCTCGGTGATGCCGACCATGCTGATGTTTCTAAGTAGGTTTGTTATTGGGAAATAGTTACTGGTGAATTGGTTATTGGAAAACTGGTTTTAATAACAATTAACTAGTAACAAGTACACCGATAACCAATAACAAATCAAATCATCCCAATTTCGGTTAAGATTCTTGTAAATTCATCACTCATGGGGGCAGATATATGCAAATTGGCTCCCGTGATTGGGTGAATAACACTCAGCTGGCTGGCATGTAGAAGCATTGTATTCAATCCAAACCGCTCCTCAAACATCTTATTGTGCTTGCATTCTCCGTAAGTTTTATCACCAATCAAATAGTGTCTTAATTGAGCAAAATGCCTCCTAATTTGGTGCATTCGGCCAGTTTCAGGCGTAATTTCTGCCAACGAATACCGTGATGTCGGGTAGCGGCTTACTTCGATTTCAAGTTCTATTTGTTTCAAACATCTGAAATGCGTTACTGCATTTTGGAGCGTGCCGTTTTCTTTCGCCAATGGTCGGTCGGCTGTGCCTGATTCGGGCAAATAACCACGCACTAAAGCTAAGTATTTTTTGTAGGTAGCATGGTTTTCAAATTGCATTTTCACGGCTTTATCGGCTTCGGCAGTAAGAGCAAAAAGCAGAACTCCCGAAGTCTTGCGGTCGATTCGGTGGCACGGACTCACCCAACAATTTAGCTGGTCACGCAATAACTGTAATGCAAAAACACTTTCTTCGGCAGCGATTGACGAGCGATGCACCAATAAATTATGCGGCTTGTTGATGGCTACCAAATGTTCATCTTGGTAAAGAATAGGAAGTACGGTGTCTTGCATTTGTTTTAACAGGAAATTTCGATAAAGGTACGGAAGAATTTTGAGAGATACGCCTGACGGATTTCTTGACATTTTCTAAATGGATTATTTTTTCCGAACCATCTTTGTGCACCAAACCTAAACACCTCTTTTTATGCACGTTCTTGATATGAAACATCATTTGTCTTTTATTGCTTATCAGTATTGTAATCATTGAAAATTTGGCTTCACAAGTTCAGTTTTAACAATTTACTTTTAAATAACCTAATATTGCTCTTAATTACTTACCGTTTAATTTATTGCTGAGTGTAATTCATTTGGTTTTGATTTCTAATTTGGTAGCAATTATACAGAACTAGTATTTCAATAAATTTTTTCTTCAATCTTCTTTAAAATATACCTTCTTCATTTCGAATTCATTTTTATCGTTTTATCTTGCAACGCAAACTTTTAAAATTGTGCGTGTATGCCACTAAAACCTACCCTAAAAACCGAAATACTGGCTGGAGTTTCTACATTCTTGGCCACAATGTATATTATTGTTGTCAATCCTGCCATTTTGAGCCAAGCTGGAATGTCGTTTAATGGCGTGCTTACTGCTACCGTTTTATTATCATTTTTTTGTAGTTTGATGATGGGAATTTATGCCAAAAATCCAATCGTCGTTGCCCCTGGCATGGGCATGAATGCTTTTTTTACTTTTACGGCCGTGAAAGGCATGGGTATTTCGTGGCAAGTGGCTTTAGGAGCGGTATTTTGGGCAGGTATTATCTTTCTTTTGCTTTCAATTTTCAATGTTCGTACCCAAATCGTAAAGGCTATTCCGAAGCAACTACGTTATGCAATCTCGGCAGGAATCGGGCTTTTTATTACCCTCATTGGATTTTCCAATGCCAAATTTATTGTTCCAAACCCTGCCACAATGGTTGGCATTTCGAGCTTGCACGACCCAATTATTATTACTTTCTTGATTGGCTTAGCTTTTACAATGGTTATGCTTACGAGGCATATCAAAGGAGGAATAATTATTGGGATTTTGCTCACAACACTCATTGCCATTCCAATAGGAAGGTGGTGGGGTGATGCCTCCACCATCAATTTTGGACAAAAAACTTTGGTTACTTGGCAAGGTATTTTTTCTGCTCCTGATTTTAGTTTGCTTTTCCAACTCGATATTGTTAACTCGCTCAAAATAAGCCTTTTACCTGTTATTTTTGCCTTTGTTTTTACCGATTTGTTTGATAGTCTTTCTACATTCGTTGGCATTGCCGAAGCAGCTGATTTATATGATGAAGGTGGCGAACCTCGCAATATTAAGCAATCACTTTTGACCGATGCCGTCGCAACCACAATAGGCGGTTTACTGGGTACTAGTCCAGGAACTGCATTTATCGAGTCTGCAGTTGGGATTAGTCAAGGTGGACGAACGGGCGTAACGGCCATTACAGCAGGTATTTTGTTTTTGCCATTTATGTTTTTATCGCCACTTTTGAGCATTATTCCAGCTATTGCAACCGCTCCTGCCTTGATTGTGGTTGGAGTTTTGATGATGAAATCAGTCACAAAAATTAATTGGGATAAACTAGATGATGCTATTCCTGCATTTTTAGCAATGGTGCTGATTCCGTTCACTTATTCTATTACTCAAGGCATCATTTGGGGATTTTTATCATGGACAATTATCAAAGTCATCAACGGAAAAGCGAAGGAGGTTTCGTGGATGCTCATCATTATTGATATTTTTGCAACTTGGGCATTATATTTAGGACATTAAAAGAATTGATACTTAAAAATTATGAATGTAACAAATTTATTCAATCACCCATTTTTTAAACTTTTACTTTCCTTCAATGAAAACCAGACTACTAATTTTTGTACTATTCTTAGTATCCGCCACTTCATTTGCCCAAAGAATTGCGATTTTGGGTGCGATGGCAGAAGAAGTAGAATTACTTCAATCGAAGCTGAAACACGCAAAAACCAAGGAAATTTTAGGTTTTAGGTTTAAAACTGGCAAGCTCAACGGCAAAAAAGTAGTTTTGGCCGAAACGGGTATCGGAAAAGCAAACGCCAGTATAGTTACAACCTTGATTATCAAAGAATTTTCGCCAAAAATAATTATTTTTACAGGCGTGGCGGGTGCTGTGAACCCTGATTTAAACCAAGGAGATATTCTGATTGGCAAGCGTCTTTCTTACCACGATTATGGGCGATTGACCAACGATAGCTTGAAGTTCTACCCTACTCGTAATCCGCATACAAAGCAGCTTAATCCCCAGTTTTTCTTATCAGATTCTATCTTAGTTGCCATAGCCGGTGAGGCTGCAAAAGGTATCGAACTCAAAAAAATAACGACTGATTCGCCTCAACCTAGGGTTTCAGTAGGAACTATCGTAACGGGCGATACGTTTGTAGCTTCAAGCGTGGCAGTGGCTGGGTTTAGAAGAAATTACCAAGCAGATGCTACCGAAATGGAAGGTGCCGTGGTTGCACAAATCTGTTTTCAGCAAAATTTACCTTTCTTGATTATAAGAAGTATCAGCGACAAAGCCAATGAAGCTGCCCCTGCCGATTTCCAAACATTTAAAAAAGTAGCAGCCGATAACTCGGCAATTTTAGTAAAAGCAATCATCAAAAATTTAGAATAAAAACTTCATGAATTACGATTTCGACGAACTAATTGACCGTACAAATACAGATAGCTATAAATGGGATAAGTATAAAAATCGTGATATAATTCCACTTTGGGTGGCCGATATGGATTTCAAAGCCGCTCCGCCAATCTTGAAAGCACTTGAAGAGGTGACCAAACAAGGCGTAATAGGTTATTGGCATGCACCCGATGAGTTAGCCGATGTAATTGTAAAACGTCTTGCAGAACGCCATCATTGGAAAATTGAAAAAGATTGGATTGTATATCTGCCAGGGCTTGTGCCAGGGCTGACGCTCTCGTGCATGGTCGTGGGCGATGAAGGCGATGAAATTATTACTACTGTACCAGTTTATGGTCCGTTTATGAAAGCCCCCGAAGCCGCCAAAAAGAACCTCGTGAAGGTGCAAATGAAACTCGAAAACAACCGTTGGACACTTGATTTTGATGCTATTCGTGCGGCAATCACACCTCGTACACGCATGTTTATGTTATGTAACCCTTATAATCCTGCGGGAACAGTTTTCACGAAAGAAGAACTCCAAACACTGTCAGATATTTGTGCCGAACACAATATTGTGATTTGTTCTGACGAAATTCATTGTGATTTAATTTTGGATGAAAGCAAAAAGCACGTTTCGATAGCTACGTTAAGCAAAGAAGCTGAAAATCAAACAATTACACTACTTTCACCAAGTAAAACTTTCAATATTGCAGGTTTGGGATGCTCGTTTGCGGTGATTCCGAATGATGAGATTCGTACAAAATTTACTAATTTAAAATACATCGTTGAGCCAATGCCTTCGGCTTACGCTTATCAAGCTGCACTATCGGCTTATCGAGATTGTGGTGAATGGCATGAGCAATTATTGACTTATTTACGCAAAAACCATGATTACATTTTGCATGAAATGAACACCATAACAGGCTTTAGTATGATGCCTCTCGAATCTACTTATTTAGCATGGATTGATACCCGTGAGAGTGGTATCAATAATATTGCAGAGGTACTCGAAAACGCAGGTGTTGGTGTTTCAGAAGGTGGATTTTTCTTTGATGGAAAAGGTTTTATTCGCCTAAATTTTGGCACACAAATGCGACGACTGGAAGCCTCAGTTTGGCGAATAAGAAAAGTGCTTTGTTGATTTTAGACGTACAAATGCAACCCAATTGCTAAGCATCAAATTTCGTACAATTTCGTACAACAAAAAACAATGCACGAACTCGAACCTACCTACAACTGGCGTAAATATTACATTAGTGAAGTGGATAAAAAATCGCCTTTTTACGGCCGAACCTACGGAAACACTTACCAAAATACGATTTACGGTTATTATATCGACCCAAATTGGGACGATATTGGCTCAGAAACACTCTACTGTAAAATTTTGATGGTTGATTATGCAGCTAGTTATACAGTTATTGAGCTTTTTGGCGAATGGAACGACACCCTTCACAACGACATCATGTTTTTGAAACGAACCGTGATTGATTATTTGATTGAAAGAGGCATTAATCAATTCATTCTGATTGGTGAAAATATTCTACAATTTCATGGGGGCGAACAAGATTATTACGAAGAATGGTTTGAAGACATTGAAGATGGTTGGATTGCAGCCATAAGTTTCAGAGATTTTATTTTGGAAGAATTTCGACGATATCACCTTGATTCATATATCAATTTTGGCGGCACGCTACAAATTGAAAACTGGCGAACAATGAAACCCAATTTGTTTTATGAATTGGTTAGAGGACTGATAATAAGGTGGTTAGATTAAATTTTAAGCACAAAATTTGGATTTGAAATACGATAAGAATAAAGACTCGTATCTCAAATCCCATGTCTGTTATCTACAAAATCACTTCATCAGTTTTCTATCTCTTAGCCAATCTTCCATGCGTAATGCCCAAGTTTCTACAGGCCCTCTGCCTTTTTTCTTGAGTCCGTAGCCGTGGCCACCTTTTTCATAAATGTGCATTTCTACTGGCACTTTGTTTTTCTTACAGGCCAGAAAATATCCAATGCTATTTTCGGGCTGTACGCCATCGTCAGTTGTACTAACCAAAAATGCTGGTGGGGTATCTTTTGTTACTTGTTTTTCATTAGAATAAAATTCCATTTTCTCAACTGGAGGATTTTTACCAATCAAATTATCTCTCGAACCAGCGTGTGTAAATTTATCACTGAAAGTAATTACGGGGTAAATCAACAACGAAAAATCTGGGCGAACACTTATATTGGCATCGGTGATTTCGCCTATTTGGGTAGTAAAATGTGTCGAAGCAGTTGAAGCCAAATGTCCACCTGCGGAAAAGCCCATGATTCCAACTTTTTCGGGGGAAATACCATATTTTGCAGCATTTTTACGAACTATTCTGATAGCTTGTTGGGCATCTTGTAGTGGTCTAATTTCGTCATTTTCAAACAGATTATCTTGTGGAAGGCGGTATTTTAGCACAAAAGCCGTCACACCACGCTCATTGAACCACTTCGCAATATCATGTCCTTCATGGTCGATTGCTAAGATTCCATAGCCACCACCTGGGCAAATAATCACTGTTGCATCTGAAGTTTTTTTCTTGGCAGGATACACATACAAAGCTGGCTGAGTCACATCTTTCACACGGGTGATTCCATCAGTAGTTTTTGAGTCTTCGGGAATACTAACACCTGTTTTTAGTCCCGGTGTTCCTTCTGGATAAAGTAAAATAGTCTCGCTGGATTGGGCTGATAAATCAGACAAAATAGTCATTAGAAATAGGGCTAAAAAAAGTTTTTTCATGAGTCATAGAGGCATATTAATTCTGCCAATCGGTTTATGGTGAATAGTTGAATACAAAGTTGAAAAAAAATATTGTTTTACAAAGTTTTTCTGTGAATATTGTATGCAGTTTTTTTATTCTCAACTAATCTTCTTGATCTTTTTAAAGTTTTCACCACATTTATGCAGGAAGCATTTCAACATTGTTTGGAGTTTTTTCAATCCATTCATCCTCTAAAATCTGAGAGTGTTGAGGCTCTTTTACCTTGTTTTTCATTGAAAAGTTTCTCAAAAAAAGAGCTTTTAGTACAACAAGACCAAGTTTCGGCTGAACTCAATTTTATATATTCAGGAAGTGTAAGAGAATTTTTTGAAGATACTGATGCCAACGAAACTAATACGTGGTTTGGGTTGGAAAACTCAATAGCGATTTCAACTTACAGTTTCTTTTCACAAAAACCGAGTCTGACTAATATTCAAGCCCTCGAAGATGTGCAGGCCGTGGTTATAAAGCACACCGACCTACTCAAACTTTTCGACCAATTTCATGAAATCGAACGCCTCGGAAGGCTCATGGTTGAGCACTATTTAGTACAAATCGAAGAAATGAAAATCATACTCCAAACGCTTTCGGCACGAGAACGTTACGAATACATGCTTAAAAACAAACCGGAATTTATCCAGCGAATTCCGCTTAAATATTTGGCTTCTTTCTTGGGTATTCAACTCGAAACTCTCAGCAGGGTTAGAAATCAGAAGTAGAATTTAATCTACTACTCGAAAAATTACTAAACAAAATACCTGATAAAACTGCTTGATGATATCAAAAAGTGCAGTTACGAGTTTCATAAATAAAATATATTTTTTAATTTATTGATAATCAATCTTTTATCTCAACATATACTCTCTTAATCAATGAAAAAAATATTTCTTTATATCGCAGCCACAATATTGATTCTTGTAATAGGTGGCTACTTGGTTTTCAACGAAAAGCTTCCTACCGGCGAAAACGCAGCAAAAGCTGATGAACTGGCCAACAAAATGCTAAAATCTCTCAATAAAACTGCTTGGGATAGCACCAACGTAGTAGCTTGGACGCTCAAAGGAGGACATCAGTTTGTATGGGATAAGAAAAACCAAATGGTGCAAGTAAAATGGGACAAAAACGAGGTATTGCTCAATTTGAAAGAATGGAACAAGGGAAAAGCATTTAGTGAAGGTCAAGAAATAACCGATGGTCAATTAGATGTTTTACGTGGAAAAGCTTGGTCAATATTTTGTAATGACTCCTATTGGTTCATTGCCCCTTTCAAAGTTTTTGATGAAGGTGTTAGTCGGAAAATCGTCAAAACCGAAGATGGTTCAGAAGCACTTTTAGTAAGTTATTCATCAGGTGGAGTAACTCCAGGAGATTCTTATTTATGGTTTTTAGATAAGAATGGAATACCAATTGCTTATAAAATGTGGGTGAAAATAATTCCAATTGGAGGTGTTTCTGCCACTTGGGAAGACTGGAAAACAACCGAAACAGGAGCAATAATTGCCCAAAATCATAAACTTGGCCCATTAGACCTCAACATAACTGGCTTACGAACAGGCAATGATTTGACAGCCATAAAAGTAGATACGAGTCTTTTTGATAAGATAAAATAATTTTTGAGAAGTCCACGGTAGATAGTTTTCAATCTTCAGTTTTCAGTATGCATACTGTAAACCGAAAACTGCCCATTGCTAACCGTGGACTTTACTCCTACCAACGAATCAAGGCCGAACCCCACGTAAAGCCACTTCCAAAAGCAGCCAAACAAACCAAATCTCCCTCTTTGATTTTACCCGCTTCCCATGCCTCACACAATGCAATCGGAATTGATGCTGCCGTTGTGTTTCCGTATTTCATAATATTATTATAAACTTTTTCGTCTGGTAAGCGAAGCGTTTTCTGCACAAATTGAGCAATACGTAAATTGGCTTGATGCGGCACGAGCATATCAATATCGGCAGGTGTATATCCAGTTTTATTGAGAGCCTCCATGATTACCTCTGGAAACTTTGTTACAGCAGTTTTGAACACCAACTGACCATTCATATTTGGGTAATAAGTCTTGTTTTCGAGTAAATTTTCATAAACAAAAATTTCACCGAACTCTACATCAGGAAAACCGAACTGTTCGGCACCCAAATGATAACCACCGTGGCTGCCTGGGCTAATCAGAGCCAATTCCTCGGCGTGGGTGCCATCAGAATGTAAATGAGTTGTCAAGATGCCTTTTCCTTCTTCAGTAGTTGGTTGAAGCACCACTGCACCTGCTCCATCACCAAACAGAACCGCTACATTTCGGCCACGAGTCGTAAAATCAAGTCCCATTGAATGCATTTCTGAGCCAACAACTAGTACATTTTTATACATCCCACCTTTAATAAATTGGTCAGCCACTGAGAGTGCATAAATAAATCCAGAACATTGGTTTCTAATATCCAACGCCCCCATTTCTTTGTGCGTAATGCCTAATTCTCGCTGTAAAAGCACTCCACAACCCGGAAAATAATAATCAGGGCTTAGTGTGGCAAATACAATAAAATCTATTTCTTCTGGACTAATTCCCGCCCTTTCGCACGCTATTTTTGCAGCGGCAGCTCCCATCGTAGTTGGGGTTTCTACGCCTTTTATTCCGTAGCGTCTTTCTTTAATTCCTGACCGTTCTTGTATCCATTCGTCAGTTGTATCCATGACCTTCATTAGATCTGTGTTTGTCACAACTTTCTCTGGTACATAAAAACCTATTCCTGCAATTTTAGAGTGTAACATTTTTTTAGTTTGTTTAGAATCTTAGTGCGAAGTTAGCACAAAAACTTCTCCTTGATACAAATTTTTCTTAGAAATATGATATTTAATAGCACTCTTTAATGCGAGCTTTTGTATTTGAAATAATACTTTTGGATTGAATAACCGTTCAACATTAAAAACTAATAAACGGGCTAAATAAGTTTTTATTTTTAATTATTTATGTTCATTTTGCGTCATAAAAAATTACAAATTCAATCACACTTACAAAATTTTCAATGAAAACAGCCGCACTATTCCTTTTACTTGCTAGCCTTTTATTTGCTTTTACGTTTGAAGAAGATTTGGTTCAAAACATTGTAGCCAAATTTGAGCGTTATAATAATGAACTTCCGCAAGAAAAAGCGTATCTCCATCTCGACAAGCCTTACTATACCGCGGGCGAAACGGTTTGGTTCAAGGCGTATTTAGTTGAAGCAAATACACATTTACCCGATACGGTAAGTATTCCGCTCTATGTCGAACTCATTGATAATCAACGAGGTAAACTTCTTTACAAAAAAATATTACAGCTCGAAGGCGGAAGTGCCGCGGCCGATTTTATGCTACCCGATACCCTAAAAGCTGGCTACTATCAATTAAGAGCTTATACAAATTGGATGCTCAATTTCGATGAAAATCTACTTTTCACTAAAGATTTTAAGGTATTTAGACCCAATATTGTTGATGAACCTATAAAGCTAAATTCGCAGGAAATTGACTTTCGTTTCTTTCCCGAAGGTGGAAATTTGGTGGAAGGAATCGAAAATCGTTTGGCTTATAAAGCTGTCGATGCTCTAGGAAATGGCTTAGATGTTTCGGGAATCATTTTGAGCGAGAAAGGTGATACTATAATTAGCTTTGAAAGTGAACACTTGGGAATGGGCATAATGACTTTTAAGCCGGAGATAGGAGAAAAATACACTGCCAAAATCAAGTACCGCAACATTTACGAAAAAGAAGTCTCCTTGCCAGTTTCAGAAAAAGAGGGTTTCGTGATGGGTGTGGAAGCAGTCGCTGATAAAGAAAACATTCGCCTATTCGTAGGGCATAATATAACTAATCCAACTGGGCAAATTGCAATTATCGGACAATCGCAAGGTAAAATCTGTTTTGCGGCAAAAACCGCTTCTACAAAAAAGGTTTTATTAATGAAAATCCCAAAGAATAAGTTTCCATCAGGCCTTACCCAATTTACAGTTTTCAACGAAAAAGGCTTGCCTCTTTGTGAAAGAGTCATTTTCTTAAGAACAGATACAACATTGAATGTCAATATTTTACCAAATAAAACAAACTATAATACACGAGAAAAAGTAGTACTAAACATAGAGGCCAATGATGCCAAAGGAAAACCAATTTTGGGCGATTTTTCGGTATCGGTAACTGATGCGGGACAAGTTTTGGAACAGGCATTTCCCGAAAATATTCAAACATATTTGCTACTTAGTTCTGACCTAAAAGGTAAAATCGAACAGCCTTCTTATTACTTTTCAAAGGAAAATCTCGATGCGGCTCGTCACTTAGATATTTTAATGATGACGCAAGGCTGGAGACGTTATCGTTGGAATGACATTATGAAAGACGAATTGCCAATGCCAAAATTCCCGCTGGAGCGTGGACTCAGTATTTCGGGCGAAATTAGCCGTCAGAATGGCAAACCTTTTGAAAAACCTGTTAATCTGACTTTTATGTTTTCGTTGAAAGATAGTACACGGCTTTTTGGCATGGGAATGGCACAAAAAAATGGCTCATTTGTGATTAATAATTTAAGTTTTGTTGATTCGGCTCAAGTAATTGTCCAGGCAATTGCGGGAAATAGCAACCGAAATACTAAGATTTTTATAAATCGAGCATTTTCACCCAAAGTGCAAATTTTGGCGATTCCGTTTAATGCCGTCACGTTTGATGAAAAAGAATTGGCAGATTACCTCAAACGCACAAAAGAGGCATTAGATTTTGAACGTTCGTTGCGTTTCAATAAGTCAATCATGCTCAAGGAATATGTTGTAAAAGGAAAAAAGAATCTTCAAGAACGAGACAATCGAGTACTTTACAGCAGTCCGAGTAAATCACTGACCGTTGACCAAACCATGATTGGCTACATGAATGTCCTCGATTTAATAAGAGGTCGTTTTGCGGGCGTTCAAGTTTCGGGCAGTTCCAATGACCCAAGCATAACAATCAGAGGGGTGAGTTCGCTCAGTGGTTCGTCAGAACCCATGTTTTTGCTGGATGGTATGCGAACCGACAAATCGGCAATTTTGATGCTTTCAGTGGCTGATGTCGATAAAGTTGACGTACTAACGGGAGCAGAATCGGCCATTTATGGAATGGGAGCTGGAAATGGTGTGATTTCGATATTAACCAAAAGAGGGAATCCAAATTACGATTACAGTAATGATATTGCATTGGGTATTGAGCATTTCGGGATAGCAGGATATTACCCGAGTAAAGAATTTTATGCCCCAAAATACAATGTATCATTGCCAGAGCATATCCGCCCAGATTATCGTTCTAGTATTTTCTGGTCACCTAAAATAAAAACCAATTCTAATGGTAAAGCAAGTATAACATTTTTCAATACCGATGCCGCAACGAAAGTAAACATAACGCTCGAAGGTATTTCGTCAACAGGAATTCCGATTGTTGCAAGAAATACGTATTCGGTAGGCACAAAATAAATATAGAATTTGGATTGCAAGACGTAAGAATAAAACTATTGCAAAATGAATGAAAAATTGTACTTTTGTTCAGTAAGATGTCAGTTTTCTGATTGACTGATTGCTTTAAATTCTTCGTCAAAGCTATTAAAATGATTTCTAAGAAAGCAAAGTATGCATTGAAAGCCTTAAAGGTTCTTGCAGAAAGATACGAATCGAAGCAACCAATCTTGATTGCTGATATTGCCGAACAACAGAGTATTCCAAAGAAATTTTTGGAAGCGATTTTGCTCGAACTCCGAAATAATGGTGTACTTCATAGCCAAAAAGGAAAAGGAGGGGGCTATCAACTACGCATGGCACCGGCTGATGTTTCGATTGCCAAAATCGTGCGTATCATTGATGGCCCGATTTCGCCAATGCTATGTGTATCACTTCATTTCTACGGAAAATGTGATGATTGTGCCGACGAAAAAACTTGCAAAATTAGACCAATAATGGAGAAAGTTAGAGATGCAAATTTGGCAGTTTATGAAAATACAACATTGAAAGATTTAATGGATTTACCCGAGGAATAGATTACTCAAAAATAGCAAAAACGGCACGAAAAGAAAACATTCGTGCCGTTTTTGTTTATAGACGACAGCTCGGCATGCTGTCATAATATTTTAAAGCGAAGTCTAAACTTCGCCCAAGAGTTTAAAACTGATAAACGATTGCATTACAGTGCATTCCCGCTCCAACTGATGCCATTACAACTTTCATACCTGCCTTGATATTATAGTTTTCTAAATCTCCTTTCCGAATCAAATCAAGCATTGTTGGTACGGTTGCCACTGAAGTATTACCCGTAAATTCAATGGTTGTTGGAATTTTTCCTTCAAAAGATAAACCTTCGATGTTATACATTTGAGCTAAATTATTTGCAAATGCGTGTAGCATCTTGCCGTTGGCTTGATGAAACAAAAACATATCGACATCAGATGCATCTAAACCTGCCTTATCGAGTGCTTTTTTGATAATTTTTGGCACCCAAACTGTGGCATATTTATATACATCTTTTCCATTCATCTTAAACAAAGTTGGATTTTGCAGTTCTTTATTATATGAACCACCCAAATAAATGCACGCAATATCTTCTTGGGCGTGTGAGTAGGTGGCATAAGAAATAATTCCAGTTTCGACAGAATCAGAAGAAGAAATAATTGCTGCACCGCATCCATCAGCCAAAATCATCGAGTCTAAATCATGCGGATCAAGCAGGCGTGAGGCTACCTCAATTCCTACTACCAAAACATTGGTAGCATCACCCATTTGAATTGCCTGATGGGCTTGAATAATTCCCTGCAACCACCCTGGACAACCAAAAAGCAAATCGTAAGCAAAACATTCGTGATTACTGATTCCCAATTTATTTTTGAGCAAGGCTGCCATATTTGGCACTGTATGAAAACCTTTCATTCCTTCGAGCATATTTCCCGCATTATGTGCTACAATTATACCATCAATATGATTTTTATCAATTCGTGCATCAGCAATAGCATTTTTTGAAGCTTCGACCATCAGAGGTATAGAATCGCATTTTTCAGGAATATACCTTCTTGATTTTATACCTGTTATTGCTTCCAATTTTCCGATAATTTCTTCTACAGGTTTCGGATTCACTACCCCATTATCGTCCATGAATTTTCTATCCAAAAAATAAGAATTTTCTATGATTCGTTCGGGCAAGTGACTGCCTGTTCCTTTAATAATTGTTTTCAATTTTATTGCCTAGTATATGGTTTTTTTATTCTTTGAGTAAATATATACATAACCAAAAATGGTTTGCGAAAATTCAAATACTTAATTGCCTCATTTTCAGCATTTTGTACCTATCGACGGTCATATCTGAACCTTTGCAACACTGTGTCTTTTGAATATAAAACTTTATTATCGAAGACGACGACGAGATTTTACTGGTTCATCACCAGTTATTGGTTTGATATGTTTAAAAGCTATTTTTGGCTCTTTTATGGCAGGTATAGATTTAACAATTTTCTGAATTTCTACTTTTCTTGCCGTTGCAATTGGTTCTAAATCAATCGCAATTCGTGGGTCTAGCAAAGTAGTTGCTTGTTTGAGCCAGCCAAAGGTATTTACTGGAAATGGATTTCCATCATCGTCAATCCTCAAGAAAGTCATGTGAAGGTGCGTATCAGATCGAGGCATGGCAGCATTAAATCCAGTTCGGCCGACGAGTGCTATTTTCTGCCCAGCTCGTACTATTTGCCCAGTTTTTACGTAGATTTCTCTTTGATGGGCATAATACCAAAGTCCACCATTAGTAATATCATAAATCCAAATATAATTTCCTCCTCGGTACTCACTACCAGTCTGCCATCCATTTTCTATGGCAATAACTATTCCGTCAGTTGTTGATAGTACCGGCACATAATCGCCAGTACGGTCGTCTCGGCTGTCTTGATTTTTATCTTTCATGAAAATATCATGAGCGGGATGACTGCCCTTCTTGGCTTGATCAAATAAATCATAACCACGAGGAATATAGCCGCTTCCATTACCACCAACCGCACGAAAGTCAAAACCCATTAGTGGAAAGCAAAGTTGTACCTGTGCAGAGTCATAGCGTGCACTAGGGTAAGCTTCTTTCATGATAAACATCATTTCCTGAAATTTTTCACGGGCTTGATGTGGCGAAAGTTTATATTCACGAATATCGACCAATAATTGCTTATATCCATTGATTACGCTAAGGTATTCTTTATGGGTAACGGAAGAAGTATCCTTCTGTAAGAACAGAAAGTTAAAACAAAAAACAAAAATTTTTACCATTCCTTTCAACGAGTCGCCGCATTTGTTTCAAGCACGAAATTAAGAAAATCTTGTGCTAATACCGTATAATCTACGCCAAAATCTTATTAAAATATACGCTATTTGTATTATAAATTAAACTATTCCAATACGTAATTTAACTAAACTACTACTTACCAATATTTTAAGTTGAATTTAATTTGCATTTATTTAATTTTGCAATTGAACCAAAAATAATTATGTATGCAAAAAAAGTATTTTGTTGGTTTGTTATTGGTCATCTTTTCGTTGACTAATTTGATTTGTAAAGCCAGTTTTGTCGGTAATTTTTCTACCGAAAACGCATCAGTATATGCTAACGAAGAACCTACCGAGATATCATCTTACCTAAAGTTAACCAACGACATTCAGCGATATGCCAAAAAATTTATCGGAATACGCTATAAAAGTGGAGGAAAAGCAGCCAAAGGCTTCGACTGTTCGGGTTTTGTAGGCTATGTTTTCAAGAAATTTGGAATGAAGTTGGGGGCTTGTTGTACCGAAATGTATAAGTTGGGCTATGACATTGAAACTAAAGAAGCTCTTGCTGGTGATTTGATTTTTTTCAGAAGAGGGAAAAGCACTAAAAGTGGTATTTCTCACATCGGAATTGTGCTTGAGTCAAACGCTAATGGTTTGAAGTTTATCCATTCGGCAACGAGTAAAGGTGTAACAATTAGCTATCTCAATGACCCTTATTATTCAGCTCATTTTGTGGGGGTAAAAAGAGTGATTGATAGCTTTCAGTAAGAAATGTCATAAAAATTATATTTGGTACAAGTCTGAATGAAGCAGTACTTGTACCAAAAAACTTTCTGAAGATAAAAACGCAAATAGCGATTCACAACTTCACTCTCACTACGCTCGTGTACTGTCCTCTGATAATGATTTCTTGTCCATCAACCACAATTTTTACTGCTTTATTAGCTGGATTATGCCCCCAATACGCCGTATAAAGAATATCCTTACTATTATCATCACGTTTTTTGATTACTAAAGGAAAACCTTTGATAAATGCTTCAGTTGGCAATTTATTATCACCCGATACTCGACGACCATCAGGTAAAATTACATCAGGATATTCTATTGGCGTATTTGCTTCGATAATATCTTTGTTTACGCTCATTGCCCACACGCCTGCCATGAGCCAATCAATATTTTTTTGCGATTGAAATGGGTAACTCGAAAGTTTATCCCCAAAGCGATTTTCACGGTATTTTTCAGTATCAAGTTCCATTGCTTTGCTTCCCCATAAGTCGGGATTATCTACTTTAGTGTTTGGGTCGCTCCATAGGTCAATACCATCAAGCCACATACTCCAAACACCCCAACTTTGCATCAAATCGGGCGGCACAATTGGTTTAGTTTTGATTCTAAAAACCTCACCCTTAGATGTACGGTGAGTTTGCTCGCCCAGTTGCCAATCCAAAGCTTCCACTTCGTGCCAAATATTGGCCAAAGCTTTTTTAGTTGGTTCTATTTTTTTTGATATTAAACCTTCGGTCATTAAATGATAAATAGTACCCACATTCCGCAAATCATTGCAATAATTACCAATCTGTGACACCGTTACAGCATCACGCACCGAATTCCAAACATTTCGTGTTGGCAATGCTGGAAACACACGATTATATGCTTCAAAGCCACTTCCTTGCCATTTTAGTACATTTGTCATTCCTTGAGTGTCTCTTTCGCCTTCAAATTTTGCACGGCTCACACCTTTCGGATTTAAACTCCAAATCGCAAATTCGCCCTCAAAATTTTGGTGTTTAAGTTCTTCTAGGGCAATGCCGATTTTTCCCATATTCTTACTACTATTCCAAACACCAATCGGTTCAAAATTAAGACTCAAATAACCCGTTTTTTTATTTGGACTTACTACTTCGGCAAAATTTTTAAGTAAAACATTTACATCTACCCTATCTAACCATTGGTTTACAACTTCTTCGGTAGTTGTATAAGCCTTTGGGCAACCCGATTCATATAGCCAATTATCATAATCCATCCATGCTCGTCGAGCTGAATTTGGAGCATTATGCACATAGGTCACACCCCGTTTCATGGATTTTTCACCATCAATATCTGTTGCAGATAAATACGAAAACTTCACTATTTTACCTTTTGGCAAGGTAAATGTAGGAAAAGAATCATAAAAATCGGGTAAAATACTTTCGCTCACATATTGGGCAGGATTCCAGAAATAAATAACATTACTGACCGTATCGGTTGTCATGCGTTTGCCAGGTACTGTAATGTATTGTTGAAGCCAATTTCGAGTATTCCAATATTTACCTTTTTCAGTATAAACTTCTATCACACTAAGGTCAAAACCAGCCATTTCCGAAATATCTAAATTTTGTAAAGCAGCTGTATTTGATTTTTCGCCCAAACCAATGTAAAAACCTTTTTCGTAGTTCTTATCATTCATAAACGGCCTACTCCATAATTCGTCACTTAATTTCCCATTTTCAATTTTAAGTTTTGAAAGCACTTCACGTATCGAACCATCAGCACGTAGATAATTAAAACCATCTGTCACTTTAGGGAAACCAGAAAAATTCATGTCAATACTTTTTCCTAATCGAGTTTTCGACAATAAAGGAGGCTGTGTTTGCGGTAAAGTTGTAGGTTTTTCTTGCGGAATTGTGGCAGATGTCTCCTTTGGCAAAGTTGTTGATTTTTTGGAGTTTGTAGCATCAATAGCTTTTTGTCCGCACAAAATTACAGGCGTTCCATCAGCAGTTTTTTGCTGCATACAAAACTGTGGAATTACAAAACTTTTAGGCATTTCCAGCCCACCGTTGGCAGTTGGTTCGGCAAAATATTTAACATAGTTTTTATAATTTGTCACAACATCATTTCGTGAAAGCATATTTGCACCACGTACAACAAAACTATCCATTTCGCCTTGAATCACAAACAATTTATCACCATCGAGCCAAGCCCTAAGTGGCTGACTGGTCGCTTGCCATTGACCAATAATCTGCCCATGCCGTGGACGCAAAATTAGCTTTCGGAACTGAGCATTGACATCGAAAAAAGCAACAAACAGCAATAGAATAGCAAAGTTTTTTCTCATTAAAATAAAGTTTAAAAGCAAATTTTCTTAACAATGTGAATTCAATTTTTGATAGTTAAATTTTGACCATAGGAACGACCAAATTGGACGTTCCTACAAAATCCATTAGAATCTATTTTTTTCGTTGCTGGCAACCTAACTTATCAGAACACTAATTCATATCAAATTTAGTAAACTTTCAACGAAAAGCAGTTGTGTTCTGTTGAGCCAAAATCGAAATAAGCCATTATTCACTACTCGCAATTATTCTATTTAGTGTCAAATATATGCTTTTAAGCTACTATTTATTCAAATAAAGCCTAACTCATATTATTTCAATAAAAGTTGCTTAATTCGATGGGGGATTTTTTTAATTTCATTCTAATTCTTTTGGTCGTATTTTTGTTGTTCTAAAAAGAAAAATTATCACCACATGAAAAAATATTTTCTTGCTGCCTTAATCGCATTTTCATCGTTAGCAAATGCCCAAACGATTTTGGAAGACCAATTTCAATTCAATTTTCTAGCAATCAACCCTGCTTTTGCCGGTGCAAGAGAATCGTTTAGTATGAATGCCATGCTCGGAAATCAGTTTAATGGCACACTTCGCCCACAACAAATCTATCAATTATTTTCAACCGATGGCGTAATTCAGCAAGGGCGAGGCGGTTTAGGACTTCAAGCTTTTAATAGCAATAGTACAGGTTTCAATAATTCGGGTGTAAAAGTATCTTATGCTTATCGCAAACAAATCGGTGATTTGTTTTCAGTAGCACTCGGGGCTGATGTTGGGTTTATTTATCAGCCTACGATTTTGGCAGGTCTTGGCCTAAAGCAAATGTATCCTTATGCAGGTTTAGGTGGCTTACTTAATGCTGAGCGATTTTACGTTGGTTTATCAAAACCTGTAGCATTTATCAAAGACGAAGGTTTATTTAATAGCAAAAAACCATTTTATACAATGCTGGGTTTTTCATTGGGTGAGTACGACGGTACAATGTTTAATATCAGTGCATTGATTGAAACCAATAAGACAGAAGGCAATGGTTTTCATCTTAATGGCAAAGCGTGGTTTGGCCGAAAATTTGGTTTAGGTGTATCTTATCGTTCGCAAGAAGTAAACAAAATAAGGGTAAATAAACTTATTCCAATGGCTGAGTTTCAAGTTTCTGATGCCATTCGTTTGGGAGCCTCTTACGACTCAAAACCACCCACCTTTCAAACCCCAAATTCTACAAGTAATTTCAGACAAAACGGTATTTTACAAATCTATTTTCGATATGAAGGCCTTGGTAGTGAACGAAGCACGAATCGACTGAAATATTATTAATTTCTAATGTCTGAATTTTGCGTTTAAAAAAACAGGATTTTACATTAATCATCAAGCCTTAAACATTAATCATTATCTTCTATATTTGAATTTTGCAAAAAAAATGTGTAGTTTATAGAATACGTACCGTAACTTTGCACAGATTATAAAGTTTACTCATTTCCGACATATACCATAGTTCAATGGATCAATTTTCATACATTGCCAATGCCGACGTAGCCGCATTGGACGCACTTTACCAACAATACAAAGAAAATCCAACTTCTGTTGATGAAAGCTGGCAGAATTTCTTCAAAGGTTTTGAATTCAATCAAACATTTAACGCTAACGGTGCTTCGGCAGGCGTTCATTCAAGCCCAACGGCCACAAAATCAACATCTGTTAGTGCCGACCACACTCGTAAGGAGATGGAAGTAGTGCATTTGATTCGTGGCTATCGTTCACGTGGACATTTACTTTCAAAAACAAATCCACTTGGTAGCCGAAAAGATCGTCAACCAATGCTCGAATTAGCCGATTTTAAATTATCAGACGCAGATTTAGATACAGTTTTTGAAGCAGGAGTTGAATTATTTGGAGAAGCCGCAACCTTACGCAAAATTGTAGATGCTTTAAAGAAAGTATATCTGGGCAAAATCGGTTTTGAATACCTTTATATTAGAGATAGAAAAGCAAAAAACTGGTTACGCAAGAAAATAGAAAACGAATATTTGTATTTCGACCCAAGTCGTGACCAAAAACTTCGCATTTTCGAGAAATTGAACGAAGCAGTAAACTTCGAAAACTTCATTCATACAAAATTCTTAGGAAAAAAACGTTTCTCGCTCGAAGGTGGAGAATCAACAATTCCTGCCCTTGATATTGCAATAAACCGTGGAGCAGAGCTTGGTGTTGAAGAAGTTGTAATCGGAATGGCACACCGTGGACGATTGAACGTGTTGACAAATATCTTGCAAAAACCTTATGAGCAAGTATTTAATGAATTTGAAGAAAACGTACAGTTAGAATCATACAGCGATGGCGACGTGAAATACCACATGGGTTATACAAGCCAAGTAGAAACGCCAGAAGGTAAGCGAGTAAGCTTGAAATTAATGCCAAACCCTTCACATCTAGAAGCCGTAAATCCAGTAGTAGTTGGTTATGTGCGTGCAAGAGCCGATGCTCATTTCGAGAAAGCTATTGTAAAACCAAATGACCGTGACGATATTTACGACAAAGTATTGCCAATCTTGATTCATGGTGATGCGGCAGTAGCTGGTCAAGGTATCGTGTATGAAGTTACCCAAATGTCGAATCTTCCTGCCTATTATACAGGTGGTACGCTTCACTTTGTAATCAATAACCAAGTTGGTTTTACAACCGATTTTGATGATGCTCGATCATCTATTTACTGCTCAGACATTGCCAAAATTATTGACGCACCAATTTTCCACGTCAACGGCGATGACCCCGAAGCAGTAGTTTATGCTATGAAATTGGCAGTTGAGTTCCGCCAAGAATTCAATCGTGATGTATTCGTTGATATGGTTTGTTACCGTAAATACGGTCATAACGAATCAGACGAACCACGCATGACTCAGCCAACAATGTATAAAACCATTGATGCACATGCCAATCCACGTGAGATTTATTTAAAAGAGTTAATGACTCGTGGCGAAGCTGATACAAAATTTGCCGAAGAAATGAAGAAAAGTTTCGAGGGTGAATTGCAAGACCTTTTGGCGAAAGTAAAACAAAAACAATTGCCTTATCAAAAACCAAAACTTGAAGAAGCTTGGGCGAAATTACGTCGTTCAGTACCCGAAGATTTTGAGCAATCGCCAGTAACTGGTATTTCGCAAGAAGTAATGGGAAAAATTGGAAAAGCATTATCGAATGTGCCAGAAGGTTTCAAACCTTTGAAGCAAATCGAAAAGATTTTGGAAGAAAGAAAAGCAATTTTTGCTCAAGAAAAACCATTCAACTGGTCGGTCGGTGAATTGATGGCTTACGGTTCGATTTTGAATGAAGGAAAATTTGTTCGTTTCACAGGTCAAGATGTACAACGTGGTACATTTACACACCGCCACGCAGTGTTACATGACTCAGAAACCAACCAAAACTATAATAACTTAGCTCATTTGGGCGAAGGACAAGGCAAATTTGAGATTTACAACTCACTTTTGGCTGAATATGGTGTAATGGGTTTTGAATATGGTTATGCCATGGCAAACCCTGATGCACTCGTTATCTGGGAAGCCCAATTCGGTGATTTTGTAAATGGAGCTCAAACCATGATTGACCAATTTATTGCAGCTTCTGAGTCAAAATGGAATGCTATGAATGGTTTGGTACTTTTATTACCACATGGCTACGAAGGACAAGGGCCCGAGCATTCAAATGCTCGTCCTGAACGTTTCTTGCAATTGGCGGCTGAGTACAATATGTACGTTTGTACTTGTACAACACCTGCCAATATTTTCCACATGTTGCGTCGTCAGTTGGCATTGCCTTTCCGTAAGCCATGTATTCACTTGTCGCCAAAATCAATGTTGCGTCACCCATTAGCAGTTTCACCAATAAACGATTTTGCCGAAGGAACACATTTCCAAGAAGTTATTGGAGATAAAAACGCCGACCCTAAAAAGGTAAAACGTGTATTGCTTTGCAGTGGAAAAGTTTACTACGATTTACTCGAAAAACAACAAAAAGAAGGCCGTACAGATGTAGCTATCGTGAGAGTTGAGCAATTACATCCATTCCCGAAAACACAAGTTGAAACAGAGCTAAGTAAATACAAAAAGCCAGAAATTCTTTGGGTACAAGAAGAACCTGAAAACATGGGTTATTGGTCGTTCGTATTGCGTGAATTTCCACAAATTGGTTTAGGTAATGTTATAGCTCGTAAGTCAAGTGCTTCACCAGCAACAGGCTTCACGAAAGTACACGCAAAAGAGCAAGCCGATATCGTGGAAAGAGCATATGCAGCAAAATAATACCAGCGGCAACTAAGTTAGTTTTAGAAAATGTTGTAATATAATAAAAAAGAAAAAACAGCAGTAGAAAAATAGAATCATCATGGCAATAGAAATGAAAGTCCCTTCGGTGGGCGAATCAGTAAGCGAAGTAACCATCGCTTCATGGACAAAAAAAGAAGGTGATTTAGTCAAAATGGATGAAATTATCTGTGAACTTGAGTCTGATAAAGCAACATTCGAACTACCCGCCGAAGCCGACGGAATTCTAAGAATAGTAGCCCCAGAAGGAACAACACTTCCAATTGGAGCCTTGATATGTAAAATTGAAAGTCAAAATGAGCAGTCGGCAGTCGGCAATCAGCTATCGGCAATTATTGAAACTCCTGCCGCTGTGGAAGTTCCAAAAGCTGAAAGCCAAGCAGTTATAGTCGTAGCAAGCAAAGTTATTGACGTAGTTGTGCCAGCAGTTGGCGAATCAATTTCAGAAGTAACGATTGCCGCTTGGAGCAAAAAAGAAGGCGATACCGTGAAAATGGACGAAGTTATCTGCGAACTTGAGTCAGATAAAGCAACATTTGAATTGCCTTCACCAGAAAACGGTGTATTGACAATCGTTGCCCAAGCAGGACAAGTGGTGCCAATTGGTGGAGTTGTAGCAAGAATAGCAGTAGGTGGTGTAGCAGTAGCAAGCCAACAAGCACCAAGTGCAGCCCCTGAAATTCAGAACTCAGAAAGCTATGCCGCAGGCCATCCATCACCAGTAGCAGCTAAAGTTTTGGCTGAAAAAGGTATTGATGCAGCAAGCGTTCAAGGTACAGGCATTGGTGGACGTATCACAAAAGATGATGCCGTAAAAGCTGAAAAACCAGTAGCAACTCCAGCATTACAAGCAGCAAAACCAGCGGCAACTCCTGCACCAACAACACCTGCTACTGAAGGAGGAAGAGTTTCTCGTCGTGAAAAAATGACTTCATTGCGTAAAACTATTGCTAAACGCTTAGTTGCCGTAAAACAAGAAACAGCAATGCTCACAACCTTCAACGAGGTTGATATGAAGCCAATCATGGAGTTGAGAGGAAAATATAAAGATAAATTCAAAGAAGTTCATGGCGTAGGCTTAGGCTTCATGTCATTCTTCACGAAAGCGTGTGCGATTGCATTGAAGGAATTCCCGTTGGTAAATTCATACATTGACGGCGATGAAATCGTTTTCAATGACTATGCCGACATCGCAATTGCAGTTTCAGCTCCACGTGGTTTAGTTGTGCCAGTGATTCGCAGTGCTGAAAAATTGAACTTCGCTCAAATCGAGGCAGAAGTTGTTCGTTTGGCAGGAAAAGCAAGAGAAAACAAACTGACGATTGAAGAAATGACAGGCGGAACATTCACTATCACCAATGGTGGTATTTTCGGTTCGATGCTTTCTACACCAATCATCAACGCTCCACAATCAGCTATTTTGGGTATGCACAATATTGTTGAACGTGCAGTGGTAGTAAATGGCGAAATTGTAGTTCGTCCGATTATGTACGTAGCTCTTAGCTATGACCACCGCACTATCGACGGTAAAGATTCGGTTAGTTTCTTAGTAAGAGTAAAACAACTCTTAGAAGACCCTACGAGAATGTTGTTGGGTGTGTAAACAATTAAGTTTATGATACAGCGAAAATCTCTTTTTAAAAAGGTCAAAACTGTCGTACATGATTTTGACCCTGATGCAAAGATTTTACTCTTTGGGTCAAGAGCTCGTGGCGACAACAGAAAAGACTCTGATTGGGATTTTATGATAATTACTAACAAAAAATTCGATTGGCAAATGGTAGCTTCATTAAGAAATAAATTTTATTACGATATTGAGCTAACCACAAATGCAGCTTTATATACAACTGTAGAGCATAAAAATGATTGGGAAAAATATAAAAACTTTGACCCATTTTATCAAAACGTTGCCATTGAAGGTATAGAAATATGACATCCGACGATAAGAAAGAACTCATAAAATATTACCTTGAAAATTTTAGTCGAATCAGATTATCTTGCTAAAGGTGGCTTTTGGAATACCGTTGCTAACAGAATTTATTATGCTTGTTTTAATACAATTAGGGCTGTTTTTATTAATGATAGTATTTTAGCACATACTCATTCAGGGGTCAAAAGTCAATTTCATAAGCATTACATTCAGCCAAGGGTATTTGAAGCTAAACTTGGCGAAGTGCTTAATCGTTTGCTCAATCAAAGGGAAGATGCTGATTATAAAATAAGAACCAAATTTAGCCAAGAGCAAATAGAACCTTGCATTGACGAAGCCAAGAAATTTGTGGAAGAAATGAAAAAACGTTTGAATTATGACTAAATGGGAATATAGAACAGTAACTCTACCCGCCTTTCAGATGGAAGGATTAGCTTCTGTTAGATTGAAAGTAGATTTATTAGAAGATATTTTAAGAGATTATGGTAATGATGGTTGGGAACTCGCCAGTTAATCATTTACAGGTGATGTTCGTCATGAAAATGGCGATATAGTTTTGATTTTCAAACGACCGAAAGAATAAATTTGGTAAAAATATTATTCATCTCATAAAAGAGATAAACAAAAATATGCAATACGACGTAGTAGTAATAGGCTCAGGGCCTGGAGGGTATGTGGCGGCGATTCGCTCGGCACAATTGGGCAAAAAAGTTGCCATTATCGAAAAATACAGTGTTCTGGGGGGAACGTGTCTGAACGTTGGATGTATTCCATCAAAAGCCCTCCTCGACTCTTCAGAGCATTTCTATAATGCTGCTCACCACTTTGCTGAGCATGGCATCGAAATTTCAGCACCGATTGCCAATCTTGGTAAAATGATTGGTCGCAAGAATGGTGTTGTCGAGAAAATGAACGCAGGTATCAATTTCTTGATGAAGAAAAACAAGATTACTGTTCACAATGGTCTTGGCTCGTTTGTTGACAAAAACACCATCAAAATAACAAAAACTGATGGTTCGGAAGAAACAATCACGGCTCAACAAGTAATCATTGCAACTGGCTCGAAACCAACGATTTTGCCTTTCATGAATTATGATAAGAAACGCATTATCACAAGCACAGAAGCTCTGAGTTTAACTGAAATTCCAAAACATTTAATCGTTATCGGTGCAGGTGTAATTGGTGCTGAATTAGGCTCAGTTTATGCCCGTTTGGGTGCAAAAGTTTCGTTTGTAGAATTTGCCGATTCGATGATTCCGACAATGGATAAAACGATGGGCAAAGAATTACAAAAATCAATCAAAAAACTCGGAGCAGATTTCTTCTTCAATACGAAAGTAACAAAAATTGAAAACTCAGGCGAAGAAGTGACCGTAACTGGTGAAGGTGCTGATGGAAAAGCGGTAGAAATCAAAGGTGATTATTGCTTGGTTTGTATCGGTCGCCGTGCTTATGTTGATGGCTTGAATTTAGAAGCCGTTGGCGTAGCAACTGACCGAGGCAAAGTTGTAGTTGACGAACACACTTTGGAAACAAACGTAAAAGGCATTTTCGCCATCGGTGACGTAGTTCGTGGAGCAATGCTCGCCCACAAAGCCGAAGAAGAAGGTGTTTTTGTAGCAGAAGTTATGGCTGGACAAAAACCACATATCAACTATAATCTTATTCCTGGCGTAGTTTATACTTGGCCAGAAGTTGCTTCAGTTGGTGCAACCGAAGAAGAACTAAAAGCCAAAGGCGTAGCTTACAAAGCTGGTAGTTTTCCATTCAAAGCTCTTGGTCGTGCAACTGCCAGTGGCGATACAGATGGTTTAGTAAAAGTTTTGGCCGATACTTCTACTGACGAAATTTTGGGTGTACATATCATCGGTGCAAGAGCTGCCGATATGATTGCCGAGGCCGTTACAGCGATGGAATTTAGAGCCAGTGCCGAAGACATCGCCCGTATTTCGCACGCTCACCCGACATACATGGAAGCCTTGAAAGAAGCCGCTTTAGCAGCAACTGCTAATCGTGCGATTCATTTGTAAAGATAGATTGATTCATTAGTTTGCTTCTTAAAAGCCATCTATATCCAAATAGATGGCTTTTTTTATCAAAATCTTATCAAAAATGAGTAATTGCTTTCTCAAATTATTTATTTCAAAAAAACTGTTTACCTTTCCAACCAAACAACATTCATACTGCATAAACATAAAAATTAAAGCAATGAAAAAAATATTACATGCATTAGGAATTTTATTACTTACACAAATAAATTTGATAGCACAAGGTGGGCCTAAAGGTAGCACAGGCGACACAAGTGAGTTCAGAATCATCAAAACTGGTGGAGGTGGTGTCATTATTCTTTCCAATCAACAAAATACAGCTTATTATGCTGAATTGGGTCTGACAACGCCTCGGAGTAATCCAGTTTCGGTAGCAGGACAAATTCAATATTCATCAGGTAAAATAAATGGTGTAAAACTCCAAAATATTGAAGTTCCACTAAGTTTGAGTTTTAACTTTACACCTAATTTTAGCATCGGGGCTGGGGCTTCGTATCGTTACTTGCTCAAAGCGACTGACAACGGAAAAGCAATTACGCTCAACAACAATCAGGCCTTTGAAAGAGGTGGCTTCAACTGGCTCGTTGAAACATCAATCAAAATTCCAAAAGCACCAATTAGCCTACAAGCACGCTACACTGCAGGAAGCACTTCTGGGTACTTGGCATCAGGAAACAATGGTAAACTTAATGTTGGCTTGAGGTATTATTTTGGTAAAAAATAATAATTGTTTCAAGTAATTAAACTCAGCATCTTGGATAAAATCTAAGGTGCTGAGTTTTTTTTATTTTTACTCCTCAAAATTGGAAACATCTAATACTTTTACCTATTTTGCCAAAAACTAACTTTTATGACCTTTCGCCTATTCTTTTTGTTATTTATATTTTCTTTTTCGGGATTCTCGCAAGACCAAAACCTTGAAAAACTGAAAATACAAGCCAAAAAGTTTGGTGCTAGCGGTAAAATACTCAAATCTATTTCTTTGACAGAAAAGATAATTGCTATAGAAGCAGCTAAAAAAGACACTTCGACCTGCATTGAGTGGTATAATTATCTTTTTGTGTTGTATATAAATATCGAAAAAAGAGAAGATTTTGTTAGATGCGAAAAAAAACTACTTCCATTGCTCAAATACAAAAACGAACAAACTTCAACGGCCTTTACGTATTTGGGCGGCACGTATGAATATAAAGCAGACTTTGAAAAAGCTAATTTTTATTATGAAAAAGCCGAACAATTCTTACCCAAAAATAGCCCCTCCTACCACCTAAATATCGCAGTTTTACTTAATAATAAAGGTACAATCGCCATGCGACAGGGAGAATATACAACGGCTCTCAAATATTATCAACAAGCTCTTTATCATTATTCTAAAACCGACACGAAAAATATTGACACCCAGTCAGAAATAGCCAATACTTACCATAATATTGCCCTAACAAACAATCGTTTGGGCAATGCCGAAATTAGTAAAATATATTTTCAGAAAGCATTAGATTTATTTACGCCCATCGCCAAGAAAATTGATATTTCTACCTCATTTATAGCCATTTATACCGCTATTTCGGTCATTCATTTGGAAAAAACTAAAAAACTTGATTCGGCAGAAATTTTTATTCAAAAAGCCTTAAAAATGCAGCTCGAAAAAGCCAAACTAAATCAATTGGCTCGTTCGTATAGGCAAATGAGCAAGATTGCAATTGAGCAAAGAAATTTAGTACAAGCTAATATTTACGTAGATTCAGCTTTAGTAAACATTGAAAAAAAGCCTTTGAAAAGAGAAAAAGCCTTATGCTTGAGTACAAAGGGAAATATTTTGAGTTTGATGAATAAAAACATAGAGGCTTTGTCATACTTTCAAAAGGCATTTGTTGAGTTGAGCAAGGATTTTTTGAGCAAAGATTTTAGCCAAAATCCGAGTGCCGAAGCATTGATTTATCCTGTTGAAGCACAAACTATAATGAAGCTTAAACTCGAAACTTTACAAAGAGCCTACCTTCAAACGCATCAATTGCTTTACTTAGAGGCAGGTATTGCAACAGCCAAAGATTATTTGCAAATAATTGACTATCAGCGTAATAAATATACTTTGGAAGATTCAAAATTGTTTTTAGGAAATAAAACCCACGAAATAATGGGGGTGGCAATCGGTATGGCTTATCAGCTTTATCAAGTAAAGAATGATAAAAAATACATCGAAACAGCTTTTCTTTTTTCAGAAAGTAACAAATCTATCGTTTTATATGAAGCCATTAAATCAGCTCAAAAATTAAATTTCAACGGTGTCCCGACGGCATTATTAGCAAAAGAGCAAAAATTAGAAAAAGACATCACTATTTTTGAAAGTTTGATTTATCGTGATGGCAAAAAAAATGAAAACTTAGAGGCTCAATGGCGAGCAAAACTCTTAGAAACCAGCGATAATTTGAAAAAATTGAAGGAAACATTTAAAGACGATTACCCCGAATATTATAAATTCAAATACGACACCGAACTTATTTCCACAAAAGAAATAAGCTCACAATTACCTAATAGTCAGGCAATTATTGAATATTTTATTGATAAAAATACGCTTTTTACTTTTCTAATTACTCAAAAAGAAACTCATTTTTTCAAGCAAAATCTTCCTGCCGATTTCAAACAAAATATTTTAACTTTCAAAAATAAAATTATTCAAAAATCAGTTTCATCAAATTATATAGATTTATCGTTGGGAATTTATAATATCTTATTTCTTGAAAATATCAATAAAATTATACGTTCAAACAAAATTGAAAATATTGAATTAATACTTGATGCCGAACTTAATTACATTCCGTTTGAAAGTTTGCTTGTCAGAAAACCAAAAAAATTAAAAGAAACGCAAATCTATCTGCTCGAATACTACACGATTGGCTATTTGCCATCGGCTACAATGAATTGGAAAAATACAATTCCAAAAACTGACAAATCACTCTCAAAAAAATACATTGGCTTTGCCCCAAAGTATAAAAAACCTTTAGATTTGCCGAATAATCAGGCAAATGTTAGCTTTTTATCGAAATTATTTTCGGGTGAATCATTCGTAAAAACATCTGCGAGTAAGCAGAACTTTGATATTCAATCACAAAATCACACAAAAATTTTGCACCTTTCGATGCACGCAGGAGCATCGCCCACCGACCCGATGGAGTCTTATATGGCATTCGAGAAAGACAGTCTTTTTGTGCATGATATTTATGCCCGCAATATTCCTGCTGAGTTAGCAATTTTAGATGCCTGTGAAACAGGCGTAGGAATTTTGAGTAATGGCGAAGGCGTAATGAACCTTTCGAGGGCATTTTTGCACGCAGGTTGCCAATCGGTAGCGATGAGCCTTTGGAAACTCACAAGTAGCTCCGAAACTTCGGAAATTATTAAAGATTTTATAACTTTGGTAGAAAACGGCAAGCCTAAAGATGAAGCATTACGAACGGCAAAACTTAATTATCTGAACAAACACCGCAAAGATTTGGTACTTTCTCACCCATTTTATTGGTCACCTTTGATATTGGTTGGCAAGCCAGAGGCCATTGTCGAAACTAACTGGATTTGGTGGTTTTTTGGCGGAATTGGCTTGGTTTTGATGGGTTTATTTATACTAAAAAAAACAAGGCATAATTGAATACTATGCCTTGTTTAAGTATTATATCAATTTTTATTATTCCCCTTTTGAATATCGTAAGCAGCACAGCACGAACCAATAATTGCCCCTGCGACAGCTCCAATAGCCGCACCACCAGGGCCTCCAATCGCCCCACCAATTCCAGCTCCAGTGCCAGCACCTTCTAAATCATTCTTAATTGTACTCCATTTTATTTTACCAGCAGGATTTCCACCATTATCATAATTATTCCAGAAAAATGCACTATACCTTCCAACAGCTAATGATTTGAGCAATGCAACTTTATCATCTTCTTTTATTGATTTTGAAACTAATACTTTTGCTTCAATAGATTTTATAGCATTTATAAATGATTGTAAGTTTTCTGAATTTTCAAATGTGGCACTTACTTCGCTTAGTATTGATTGAGATACAGATGGATAGGTTTTCTTGGTAACGGTGGGGAAACTATTATCACTCATTATTTTTGCACCAATCTCTTTTATAGGCTCTTCCTTTAGATACTCTACGGTAGCATCAACAATGTCTTTTTTTGTCACATTTTGTTTGTTTTTTAATTTTCTCATAATAAAACTTACACCATCATTATGTTTTTGCCCAGCAGCATCATACGGATTATCAGGATTCTTATATGAAATTCCTTTTTCTTGAATGGCTTTTCGTTCAACTTGAGCAAATATTTGTGATGAAAAAATCATCAAGGCAATAACTACTAATACTTTTTTCATTGTTTTAGATTTTAAAAAGTTTACCTACTTCCTTTAAGCCGTTTCGGTTTTTTGCTGTTTTGTAGTATGAATCGTTCAACATGAAAAAGGTAAACAGCTTTCAAGAAAAAAATAAAAAATATTTCTCAAACAATTGATAATCAGCATATTAAATATTCACTATTTAGCATTCACCATTATTTCTTGTTTACCTTTTCAAGAAAACCCATTCACTATTTGGAAATCAGATGAAGATGGTTTAATTATGTGGCAGAATTAAAAACACCTACCTATTTATAAATGAACCCAACTGAATTTAGGGCTTTTTACAACGATTGCTGGAAATATTGTAAGCCTCGCCTCCGAAATCTGACAACCAACCAAGCTGATATTGAAGATGTTTTTGCCGAAGCAATTTCTCGCTTTTGGGTAAATGCACAGCAAGGCAAAATCACGCACGCCGATAATCATTTTGCATTGGTCTATGTGATGGCCAAAAACTTGTGGTTGGGTGAATTACGTAAAGAAAAACGTTTTACTGGCGTTTCGATTGATGCCCGAAATGACTCCGATTTTGAGCTACAACTACCCACCGATGAACAAGACTTTTTGAGTAAAATGATTCAAGAAAAAGATGATTATCATCAAGAACAAAGCATCAAGTCGGCGTGGGAAAAACTCGATACTAAATGTCGAGATTTATTGAATGCCACCATTATTTATAAAGAAAGACAGGACGAATTGATTGAAAAAATGAATTTTAAAAATACTGACACCGTGAAGGCAACTAAATATAGGTGTCTGCAATATTTAAAGAAATTTTATTACGAATTAGCTGCTTAGAAATTATGAGAAAGAAAGACAACACCGAACTCATTGAAGCGTACCTAAACAATGAATTGACAGCGGAAGATAAAGCAACTTTTGAAAACCGCTTGAATGCAGATAAGGATTTGGTTGCTGAATTGGCTTTGCACAAGCAGATTCGAGGTTTTGTGAAAGAAAATGAGGTGCAGCAGCTGAAAAATCAGGTAAAAGTATGGCTACAAGAAGAAGTTGCGTTTGTGCCAAGCGAAATGAAAGTAGTGAAAAAGCCTTTTTTATCAATCAGTGGTTTGGCTCGAATTGCCGCAATTTTGGCAGTTGTATTAGGAATTGGTTGGTTTTATTTTTCTGATAAAAACCCAGAAATGACTGCTGAGGTTGATCAAGATAAATATTTTACGGAGCTTTTGGCACAAAACCCTGGCACGCTACAAGGCGATGACCAACGAAGTGTATGGATACAAGCTTTCAGCGAAAAAAACTATGACCAAGTGATTTTGACCATAGAAAAAAAGCAAGAAAAAACACCCGAAGAGATTTATTATTTGGGTTTATCGTATTCGGCAAAAGGTAATTATGCCAAAGCCATTGAGCAACTTTCGATGAAAACCTTGCAAGATAGCGTCTATGCCGAGAAAGCCGAATGGGCAATTGCCTTGATATATTTGAAACAAGATGATAAGCCAAAAGCCAAGGCATTACTTCAAAAAATTGCTAAAAGCAATTCTGAATTTGCCGAAAAAGCCAAAGCCTTACTGAAATAAAACAAACTATTTTGTTTTACAAACCACTGATAATCAACGAATTGTCAGTGGTTTTTTGTTTTTCAGAAAATATTTTTCAAAAAACTGTTTACCTTTTTCATGTTACGCCATTCATCTATCAAACAAGCAAAAACCGATTCGACTTAAAGAAGGTAGGGGAAAGACATTTTAATAAAGCAACTATGAAAAATATAATTTATATTATACTATTTCTTGTTTTCTCAGAAACAATCGCCCAAACAGATAGCACCGAGAAAACTCCAAAATGGGAATTTGTGGTCGGTATGGGGTTTAATCTATCGCATACATTAAACATTAATGCACCGACCAATGCCCCAAAAACAGGTTTTTCGACTACGGAAGCCTTAGACTTAACAGCCAATTATATCAAAGAAAATAGCCGCTTTACTGCCCAAAACGAATTACACTGGACGTTTTCATTTTATAAATCTAAAGCCAATTCGGCTTCCCAAAATACTGCCGACCAAGTACAAACCCTCCACGATTTTTCGTATTCAATCAAAAAAGGTGGCGTTTGGAATTTCAATCTTATTGCTAAAGCCGAATCGCAGATTTTCAAACTTTATGAAGGCAATTATTTACAAGATTATGAGCAATTGGGGCAGATTCAACGCTTTTTGAACCCTTATAAATACTCACTTTCGCCAGGTATTAAGTATCAGCCCAACAAATGGCTCGGTATTTCGATTTCGCCTTATTCGGTGCAATTCTTTGGCTTAACTGACCAGAAAATTGCCGATAAAGGACAATTTATAGAAGAACAAAATCCTGATGGTCATTATAAAAAGAAAGTCAATGAGGTGTTGGGTGCCGAAACAAATATCTGGATAACAAAGAAATTTAAGAAACGAGCCGAAATCAATTACAGGCTCAATGTTTCATCAAATTACTTTGAAAACATTCTCAAAAATGGAAAAATGGGCGGAACATTCATTACAAAGATTAATATTATCAAAAATCTTTCTTTGTCACATCGTGCCATTCTGAAAGGAGATTTAGCCCAAAAACCTTACAAACCTTATTATAATCAAGTCATACTCTTGGCTTATTCACTCACATTATAATTTGCAACTATGAAAAATTTATACTTTTTGATTATAACTATCACTACGATAATTACTTCTTGCGAACCCCCAATCGTAACCACATTTAACTGTACTGACAAACGCCTTAAAAATATAGAAACAGGGCCTAATTATTATCGCTTAATATATGACGGCGATGAAAGATTGATTGAAAAAAAGTTAGGTTTAAATTCCATAGAAAACAATGAATTTAGCTTTGGAACGGCAACTTTTAAAAATGGGACAATTACCTCAATCATCACAATCGACGACACGATTATTCCTGATCGCGAATTGGCAATTAGCTCATTAACAACAGGAGAAAACATCGGTGGAGGTACTGCGATTCCAGTTAGTCGTACTTACACCTACAATGCCGCAGGTAATTTACTAATGCTTGTCGAGAAGCAAGGTTTGCTGATTTTTACATCAAATTATAGTTGGCAAACAGGTAATTTGACCAAAATCATAACAACTCGTAATGTTGGTAGTCCTGCCACCAAAACTACCACTTTTACCTACTTTACTGATATTTTTTATAGTACATCAAATGATTTTCAAGGAGTAAAACACTTTGGAAAACAATCTTATAATGCACCTAAAACTATGACCATTGCCGCAACTGGGTTGGCAACTATAACCACAAATTTCAACTATCAAATCAATGAATGTGGTTGTATTACCAACGCTACTGTGCAGACAGGTACTTCAACTTCAAATACTGAATATACTTATGAAAAATCGCCAAAATAACCTTCATAACTAACTTACTATCAGCACTATACCCCATAAAATAAAACTAATGAATCAAGCATCAATATTTATCGGTGGACGGCAAAATGTAAATCCCGAAGAAGTCATTCGCCTAGAAGCCGATGTCAATTATACTCGCATATATCTTTCAAATGGGAAAAATATACTAGTAGCTAAAACGCTCAAAGAAATAGGAAATCGTTTTGGGGAGTGTCCAAAGTTTTTTCGCATTAGTAAATCCATGATTATCAATATTGACTGTATCAAACAAATCAGTCACGAAAAAATTATTTTCCAAAACGGAGAAACTTGTAAGCCTTCTCGCCGACGTAAAAAGGCTTTTTTTGAAATTATTAATCTTTAAGCAGCTTTATAAAATGAAAAAAACACTTTTATTTTTCTTGTTTTCAGCGACAGTTTTTGCTCAAAACACAAATATATTACCAAACAGATTAGACTTTGCTCAACGAACCTACTCACAAATTTTGGCAATCCCAAGTCCCCAAAAAGGAAGTACCTGCTATGATACCGATAATAATTGTTTAAGAATTTATGACGGAAGTGTTTGGCGTACAACGGCTGCCACGGCTTCGGCTGGCTTCAATGATGCCACAGGTTGCTGTAAGGGACTCATGAATGCTTATGCTTTAACTGGACCAAGTTCTTTAACATACATCGTTTCATTTACACAAAGTGCCACATTTAATGACGAACTTTTTGAAGTTGGCTTTTGCCCGGGTCATCCAATGGGAAGTTTAACATACCAATTAGGCTCTTTCCCTATTACGGTAGGTACGGGTAGTTGGGGTTTTATCAGTAAATATGATGCCTATGGAAATACGCTATGGGCAAAAGGAATTGGCACAGTAAGTGGTGTAGGCTCACCGTATAATGTAAAAATAAATGCCATAAAAGCCAATAGTTCAGGCGTTTATGTAATTGGCACTTTTGATAATACCGTTACAATTGCTACTCCCACCCCTACTACGCTTACCTCAGCTGGTTTGTCTGATATTTTTATAGCAAAGTTAGACCTCGCAGGAAATTTTGTATGGGCAAAACAATTTGGAGGTGCAGGCTATGATGATGGTGTAGATTTAACATTTGGCGAAGCAGGTAATCTTTATTTCACTGGTTACGAAAGTGGTATGACAGGTGCATATTGTGTACCTGCCACTACAAATACTGATGTTTTTGTTGGAAAATTATCTTTGACAACTGGAGATGTTGTTGTTGCAAATGCAGGCGTTATAACCGATGCTCCAGCAGTAGGGCAAAATGAAATTGTGAAAAGCATCTTATTTTATGACAATAAAGTATTGGTGGTTGGCGGCTTTAATAGCACTATTACACCTTCTTCTGTTTTTACAGGCTCTGTTGGTATTGCAGGAACTACTGCACTAACAGCAGTTGGCAGAGGAATCTACATCATTGGCTACGATATAAATCTTGTGCCTGTCAATACATATAAAATTGCCTATTCGGGCGATGATGCTACCGATAATCTAAACCTTTTCAGAGCAACACTTGAAAGTGGATTTAGTAATGGAACTTATGCTCCAAAACTAAAAATTTGTACCAATCCAGTAGGAACATTTCCATTGGGAGGAAAAACTATCAGTGGCGGAGGTATTATTTTGACGCTTAACTTAAATGGAGCTTCTTTACCTACAATCAACGAAGTCCTGACACTTCAGGGGGCTGATTTTACGGGTTTTGGAGATGGCTATGCCGTGGGAAGATGTACCGCTGCCAGTAGTTCAATTAATAGTTCGGCTACGTTTGGCGGAGCTATTGGTAAAAACTTTCTTCTTTCGACCAATTTAGCTGGAAATCTAAATTGGGTAATCACATCAACCAATTATATAAACCCAAGCGGCGTAACAGGGAATCAAAATACGACAACAGTATCAAAACTTTGTGGAAAAGTTTTTGCTGCTGGAAACTTAGGTGGAGGCGTTCAATTATGCAATTCAACTCTCGACCCAGATATTAGAAAATGGGGCTTTTTCTGGCAATACAACGATTGTGGCAGTTGCTGTAATTAAGAATCAGTCATACTTCAACAAACGCCTTTCAATCTTCATTGAAAGGCGTTAATATTTTCAAAAATCGTCATTTCCAATACCAATTTGCTTAAATTTGCAAGCCGATAAATATTAAAGCATGCAAAAACTCCTCGAAAACTCGCCAATCAAATGGCATCATATACTTTTTTTTAGCCTTTTAGTTGCTATCATTCCACATACTGGTTTTTGGTTCGACCTCAATAACGACTGGCCTCGTTGGTCAACTTATGCTTTAGAGCATGGTTTGAGCCAAATCTATAAATCTGATACCAACTATATGCCCATTTATTTGCACGGCCTTTATTGGTTTGGCAAACTTCACGGCACAAAAGAACTCATTTACACCAATAGTTATCAACTAAAGTATTTCTTTTTATTATTCGATTTCGTAGGGGCAATCGCTATTGCCTATGCCTTACGAAAATATTATACTCGCCAATTTGCCGAATACATGTTGCTTTTCAACATGGGGTATTTGTACTGCACCACCATCTGGGGGCAACTCGATAGCGTACCAACAACCATCGTAATCTTAGCCATGATTTGCCTTTTCGAGCGAAAACTCCTTTGGGCAACTCTTTTTTGTACATTATCTATCTATGCCAAACTTCAAGCTATTGTTTTTTTGCCATTTTTTGCAATATTGCTTATTTATCAGTTGAGTGTAAAATTTGATAAAATATTGATTTTGAAGATGTTGGCAGTTTCTATAATTGCTCAACTCGTTTTGCTCAGTCCTTTTATTTTGGGTGGAACTTTTGGCAATTTCTTGAAAGTCGTTCGAGAATCGGTTGGTTTCTTTCCTCGTGTATCCGTAAATGCCTTTAATATTTGGTATTTATTGCTCAAACAAGACCCAAACACCATTAACGATACCTTAATTTTTGCAGGACTTACTTACAAAAAATGGGGCTTTATTATGTTTTTTACGCTTTCTGCCCTTACTTTTTTACCGTTGATAATCAATACTTTAAACAAAATTCTTTCTAAAAAAGCCTTAGACCAAGATTATTACGCCCTGCTTTGGCTAACAGCCGCTACCACGAGTATAGTATTCTTTTTTGTGAATACTCAAATGCACGAACGTTATTCATTTCCAGCTATACCGATGTATTTTGCGTACTCTTTACTCACAAATCGCTATTCAATTTTTGCTTTATCTTCGGTTGCTCACCTAATGAATGTCGATGGAACAAATAAATATTTAGGACTAAACCATTATAAACCAGAATTTACAGCTTTAATTTTCATCATCATTTTGTTTCTCTCTTTTGTGCAGTTGTACAAAGAGTTTAAGCTAAAAGTATTTTTATCATAAATTCTATTTATAGTTTGTTTGATGCTATTTAGTAATGAAAATTACATGATTCGAGACGGTTCTCCTAATCGATTAAATCTTGATTATCAACAAATTAATCAACACATTTTGTCACTTATTTTCGTCTCAATACTTAGTTTAAAAAAATTAGTAGAATTTAGTTTGAATGTTTTTTTATACAATAATTTCAAAATATACTGAAAATAAAAAAACCTTACTTTTGTTTTCTACGTTTCATTACTAGCTTGCTCACACAAAATGAACCCCGGTAAATAAAAATAAAGACAGATAATTTTCGGTAGTTGTGGCGGCTTTATGAGTTTTAGTAAACGAATAACATTTATTCGAAAATGGCCGACTTTACCGTATATGAAGTACAGCTACTACTTTTACCGAACTCAACAAGCAAAATTCTGAGTCGGTAGAGCTACTTTTTGTCAAAACCAAAGGCTTATTTGATGAAACCAAAGAACTTCATGAACCAAACAATGTTTTTTATTTCATCAAAATCAAACATGATTCTACTTCGAAAGAAATTGTTTAGGCAGCTTTAAAAAAAACTTCACTAGTTAGAGCAAAAGAATTGTACAAAGAGTTGATGAATTTAGTAAATTTTAAATAATTTAGTAAAATTATAAGCGATAAGCCTTCGGTTCGTCGATTACCCCCCCTTTTATTAACGCTTCTAAAAAATTATGAGACTAACCTTTATACTTTTCTTATTTGCTATAACGAATATTTTTGCACAGAAGGGATTCGAAAAAAAGCATAAACCTTTGGCAGGTAAAAACGACCTCCCGGCGGGCCAATTTATTGAAATTGATGGGCAAAAAAATGACAAAAATACTCGTCAATCAAACCTACCAGCCATCTCAACAAAATTTGTCAGTAAACTAAAAGTAACGCATGATAGTGAAACAGGTGAAGTTTTGATGATTGAAAACTTGTCAAAATCTCTAGCACCAAATGCACGTAAAGGCTTGCAAATGATGGCTATTGAATTTCTTACTGATGTAAAGGCAGCTCTTAAAATCGAAGACCCCAACCAAGAACTAGAAATGATAAATATGGAGTCCGACGAAATCGGTATGACTCATATTCAGCTACAACAAAAATACAAGAATATACCTGTCTATGGCGGAGAAATTTGGTTGCACACAAAGGGTGAAAAAATTGATGTCTTGAATGGCCGTAATTTCCCAACTCCAAATTTAGCTTCTATTTCTCCTACCCTTTCAGATGACAAAGCTATTGAGTTTGCATTGGCCGATGTAAGCAAAAAATCAATCGTGCAGCAAACTGGCGTAACTGGTAAATTGCTGGGTAAGATGCAAAACACAACAGAACTAATCATCTATCACAAAGACGGTAATTTTGCCGATGAGCGTTTGGCTTATAACCTTACAGTTCGCCCTAATTTATTGGAACGTTGGACATATTTCGTCGATGCCAATACTGGAGAAGTTTTGAAGAAATTCAATAACACTTGCTCGCTCAACGTACCTTTCAAAGCAACTGCCAAAGATTTGAATGGTTTTTCTCGTACATTCAATGTACAGCAGATTAGCAGCACCAACTACATGATAGATACACAACGTTTCATGTACAAAACAACCTCAAAACTTCCTGACGACCCTATTGGTGCAATTTGGACAATTGATGCTCTGAACTCAACATCCGATAATATGAAGTACGACCAAATAAAATCGAATAGCATCAATAACTGGAGTGCAACATCAGTTTCGGCTCATTCTAATGCAGGTTTGTGCTATGAATATTATCGGGCAAAATTTGGTCGAAATTCGCTAGATGGTAAAGGCGGTAACATCATTTCGGTAATAAATATTGCAGATGATGACGGTAAAGGTATGGATAATGCTTATTGGAACGGTGAATTTATGGGGTACGGCAATGGTCGTGATGCCTTTAAGCCATTAGCAGGTGCATTAGATGTAGCTGGCCACGAAATGACACACGGTGTAGTTGAAGCAACGGCTCGCTTAGAATACCAAAAACAATCGGGTGCATTAAATGAATCTTTTGCCGATATTTTCGGGATAATGATTGACCGTGACGATTGGACACTAGGCGAAGATGTCATTAAAGTTGGTTCATTTCCATCAGGAGCATTACGTAGTTTGTCAAACCCAAATCAAGGAGGAAAAAACGATCCTGGTTATCAGCCCAGGACGATGTCGCAATATGCCAACCTGCCAAACACCGATGAAGGAGATAATGGTGGTGTTCATGTAAATAGTGGTATTCCAAACTATGCTTTTTATTTATTTGCTTCAAACGCCAACGTCGGAAAAGACAAAGCAGAGCAGATATATTACCGTGCTTTAAGTAAATATTTGACTCGTACTTCAAAATTTATTGATGCTCGTTTAGCGGTAATTAGGGCAGCTGCAGATTTGTATCCGACCGATAATAATGTTCTTAATGCTGCCAGATCCGCATTCGATTTAGTTGGTATAACAGACCCAAATGGTAGTTCAACAACTACTACACCGCCTGCTCCAACTCAGACTCAGCAAAATATTCCGGCCAATAACGGCGGAGACTTTATTTTAGTTTTTGAACCTTCATCGGGCAAACTTTATACCGCAAAAGCAAATGCAGCAGTGAGTGAATACCGAGTAATTTCGTCGAGTGGATGCTTAGCTAAACCAAGTGTTACAGACGATGGTTTATTTGCTTACTTTGTCGGAAAAGATAAAACTATTCGTAAAATTAGTTTAACTGGAAACTACACCGAAACAAAAATTTCATCTGATGCGGTTTGGGGAAATGTTGCGGTATCAAAAGATGGTAAACGTTTGGCAGCACTAACAGAAGCTGGTGATAAATTTATGTATGTTTTTAATTTAGAAGATGGCAAAGGAACTCGCTATAAATTACCACTTTATAATCCGACATATTCAACTGGTGTAAGCACTGGTGAGGTACAGTACGCCGATTCATTCGAATGGGATTATGCTGGAGAAGACATTATTTATGATGCTTTTAATAGTGTAAAAAGTATATCGGGAACAATCGAATTTTGGGATGTAGGCTTCATAAAAGCGTGGGATATTACAAAAAATACCATCGGAAGTGGTAAAATAGAAAAATTATTTACCGACCTCGAAGCAGGAGAGAGTATCGGAAATCCATCATTCTCAAAAAATTCTCAAGATGTAATTGCTTTTGATTATTTTACGGAAGATGAACCAAATATCTACTATCAAATTGCGATTGATTTAAGCAAAACAGGCGATGATGCGATTGATGGAATCAACGAAAACAATGATGTGGGTTATCCTGGTTATTCTCGTCTGGATGATAAAATGCTCTATAATACACTCAATGGAAAACAACAAGATGTAAACGTTATTGGTATAGACAAAAACAAAATTTCGCCTTCAGGCAAACCCAAACAATTCTTACCAGATGCTTCTTGGGCAGTTTGGTACGCTCAAGGAACACGAAGCACTACAACCACAAAAACCGACCAAACGATTAATTTTGGTACGATTGCAGATAAAAACATTGGTGAAAGTTTCACAGTTTCAGCCTCAACGAATTCAAATTTAGCTGTTGCCTTTTCAGTGGGTTCGGGCGATATTTCAATCAGTGGAAATACGGTGAAAGTTGGAGCAAATGCAGGAAAAGCAAGTATAAAAGCAACCCAAGCTGGAAATACGCAATTTAATGCAGCCACCACTACCCAGACATTCTGTATCATTCCTGCTGCCCCAAGAATTACTTTAAGTGGTGGAAACTATGTAATTACTGGCGGTAAAAACTTCCAATGGTATGTGGCCGGAAATCCAGTTGGTGGACAAACCACTGCAACAACTCTAAAACCTGACCTAAATGGAGTTTATACAGTAAAATCCGTAACGGATGATGGCTGTTTCAGTGCGGCATCGAATAGCATCGAAAATAAAATTGCAGTTTTGGCCAATGAACCGAACGAAAATATCAAAGTCATAATATTTCCTAATCCAACGGCTGACGAACTTCGTATCGAATTGCCAACGGGTGCGATTTTCAAAGAAGCAAATTTTTATTCAACAACTGGCAAAAACACGAGGAGTTTTGATAAACTTTCAAACAATAACTCATTGAATATTAGAGAGTTACCAAAAGGTTTATATTCTGTAAAAATCGAAACTTCACAAGGAAATATAGTACGAAAAGTAATAAGAGAGTAAGAATTATTAATAAAAGTATTAAACCCCGCCAACTATCTTGGCGGGGTTTCTTAATCATAAACCGTTATAGTGATGAATAATAATGAAATAGACGGATTGTTTGCAAGCGAACAAGAACACCTTAGTAAATTGCATAAGATTGTGGAACAAACAATCAAAGAAGAGGAGTTAATCGTTAATAACCTACTGAATCCGCCCAAAGAAATCATTTCTCGCGGACAAGCAATTTCGGATAAAGTTGCAGTTTTTGGTGGAAGTTGGAAATTTATTATCTTTTTCGGTGTTATTCTTACAGTTTGGATAATTATTAATGCTACGCTTCCAGAAAAAGATAGATTTGACCCTTATCCATTTATCTTGATGAATTTGGTTTTATCAACCATTGCGGCACTGCAAGCTCCGATAATTATGATGAGCCAAAACCGCCAAGAAGAAAAAGATAGAATGAGAAGCGAAAACGATTATTTGGTAAATTTGAAAGCTGAAATGGAAATCAGAGGTTTACACCAAAAGATTGATTTACTTTTAGAAGAACAAATCAAAACTTTGTTCGATACCCAAGCCAAACAGTTTGCTTTACTTCAAGAAATCAATGAAAGATTAGAAAAACATTTAAAAAATAAATCATAAAACCTTTTTACACAATTCATTATTACACTATGTCAACCTCAACATTACCTGTAAGAGTACTCGTAGTTGGCTGCGGAAATATGGGAGCTTCGCACGCACAAGCCTATCAATTAATTGACGGTTTTGAAATTTGCGGTATTGTATCGACTGGAAAAAGCAAAGAAGTTCTCAATGAAAAATTGGGTGGCGGCTATACCTTATTTTCAGATTATGCAACTGCCCTTGCCGAAACCAAACCAGATGCAGTTTGTATCTCAACTTACCCCGATACCCACGAAGAATTTGCTATCATGGCTTTCGAAAATAATTGTCATGTTTTTATCGAAAAACCATTGGCCGATACCGTTGCAGGTTCAGAAAGAGTGGCTGCCGCTGCACAAAAATCTGGCAAAAAATTAGTTGTAGGTTATATCTTACGTCATCATCCCTCGTGGGAGAAATTCGTAGAACTTTCTCACGAACTCGGTAAACCGCTTGTTATGCGTATGAACCTCAACCAACAAAGTCACGGCGTAATGTGGGATGTGCATCGCAATTTGATGAAAAGTCTTAGCCCTATTGTTGATTGTGGCGTACATTATATTGATGTGATGTGCCAAATGACTCGCTCAAAACCACTGCAAGTAACGGCCATAGGAGCCAGATTGACCGACGATATTGCCGAAAATAATTATAATTACGGACAATTACAGATACGTTTTGAAGATGGTTCGGTGGGTTGGTACGAAGCTGGTTGGGGGCCAATGATGAGCGAAACAGCATTTTTCATTAAAGATGTAATCGGGCCAAAAGGTTGTGTATCTATTGTGGCAAAAGAAGCTGGCGGTACAGGAAAATCGGATAATGTTGATGCTCATACAAAAACCGAATCACTACGTTTTCATCATGCTGATATTGATGCCAACAATCAATTCATTAAACAAGATACTTGGTTTAATTTGAGCGATGAACCCAATCATCAAGAACTTTGTAACCGTGAACAACGCTATTTTTTGAAAGCCATAACAGAAAACATCGACCTTGCCGACCACGTACAAGATGCAGTGAATAGTTTAAAAATCGCTTTCGCCTGCGACGAGTCTGTTCGCACTGGCCAAGTAGTATATCTATAATTAATCAAGGAACTTAAAAAAACCAAAAAATCTCGAAGGAATCTTCGAGATTTTTTGGTTAATGAGAAGTAAACCTTTAAGATTCATTAAACTTATTTAAGAAAAGAAGTATTAATTCATCGAAAAGTTGTTTGCATTCATCAAGCTTTCGCAGCATTCTTCTTAGCTTGAACCTCAGCTCTTGTGTCTTTGGCCCATTTAGCTAAATCAGCCATTCCTGCTCTTACACGAGTACCCGCAGCATTGTTTCCTTTGTCATAAAACTTGTCGAAATCTGCTGCTAAAGAAGCTACAAGGTCGGTTAATTCTTTGTACTTATCCATAATAGAAATAAAAGGTTTTTGGGTGAATAATTAAGTTATTGTGAGTTATTGAATAATAAAGCGATTGCAAGATAGAAATATTATAAAAAATTACAAATTTTTCATCTAAAAATACAATAAAAAAACAGGGTTTTTTACCAATAAACAAAAAAAGTCTAGTCGAAACCAGACTTTTTTATAGAAATTACATAATTAAAGAAGTTTTTTTAGGCCACCACCAACGAAGCATATTCGCCCGCTTGCAATTTTGTTTGTACTTTCTCGAAACAATCCATTGTATATTCTACATCTTGGAGTGTATGCGAAGCGGTAGGAATAATACGCAGCATAATAACACCTTTAGGAACGACGGGGTAAATAATTACAGAACAGAAAATACCCATATTTTCACGCATATCACGAATCAAATTGGTAACCGTTGGTAAGTCATAATTTCCTTGTAAAAATACCGGTGTAACTGGAGAAGTTGTATCGCCAATATCAAATCCACGCTTTCGGAAGCCTTCTTGTAGAGCACGCACGATTGTCCAAAGATTATCTCTAAATTCCGGATGATTCTTCATCAATTCCAAACGTTTCATTCCACCCACAACAAACGGCATCGGCAAGGCCTTTGCATAAGTTTGCGAACGCATATTATATTTCAAGAACATCACAACTTCTGGGTCAGCTGCAATAAATGCACCAATAGCCGCCATGGATTTGGCAAATGTACAAAAGTGTAAATCAACTTGGTCTTGCACACCAAAATATTCGGGCACCCCCGCACCAGTTTCGCCCATTGTACCGAATCCATGAGCATCATCAACCAATAAACGGAAATTATATTTTTTCTTAAAATCAACGATTTTATCTAAGCTACCAACCTTTCCTGACATACCAAAAACACCTTCTGTAATGACCAAAATTCCACCGCCTTGTTCATCAGCCAATTTGGTTGCTCTTATGAGGTTTTTCTCCAAACTTTCCATATCGTTATGAGCAAATTGGTAGTAAGTTCCACCTTTTGCTTTGTGCAGACGAATACCATCAATTAAACAAGCGTGGCTTTCGGCATCAAACACGATAACGTCTTTTCTATCAACGATACATTCAATAACCGACATTACACCTTGGTAGCCATAATTCAAAAGGAAAGAATCTTTTTTACCAACATATTCGGCCAATTGTTTTTCAAATTGCTCGTGCAATTCGGTATTTCCGGTCATCATTCTTGCTCCCATCGGATAAGCCAAACCGTATTCAGCCGCCGCCTCAGCATCTGCCTGACGTACTTCTGGATGATTTGCTAAACCTAAATAGTTATTTAAAGACCAGTTTAACATCTTTTTGCCCATAAACTCCATGTGCGGACCAAGTTCGCCCGAAAGTCTTGGAAAAGAATAATAATGATGAGAATTAAGCAATTTAGCCTGCGACCCAATAGGACCTAAATTATTGAGAGCTTTATCAAAAATATCTTGTGCCATTTTACAATTATCAATTAAAAGTTATCAATTTTTCAGTAAACCATTACAAACTTTTCACTAAAATAGTATGCAAAATTAACGCTTTTTTGGTAGTAAAACAAACAGCAGTTTCTTTGAAAAATCCTATCTACACAAAATATGCAATATTTTTAGGAGATATTTAAAAATTTAATTCGATTTTGGTGTTAATTAGTGGTAAAATAGTCAAATTTAGCAGTTGGTAGTAATTTAGTAAGCAGTGAGAAATCCTTATTGGCTTCAAAAACAAGGTATTCAATGCCCATTCAATTACCTAAATTTAAAATACTAAAAAACGTGGACCGAAGATTACTTACTGATGACTAAAATTAAAATACAACAAAACTAAATCAATTGAACAATCGTGATAAAGTCGATTCGTAAAATACTAATTGCCAATAGAGGCGAAATTGCGGTTCGTGTGATGCGAACTGCTCGTGAAATGGGTATAAAAACGGTAGCCGTTTTTTCGGAAGCTGATCGAAACTTTCCACATGTAAAATATGCAGACGAAGCTGTTTGTATCGGGCCTGCTGCTTCGAAAGATTCATATTTGAGAGGCGATAAGATTATAGAAGTAGCCAAAAGTTTAGGAGTTGATGCGATTCACCCTGGCTATGGATTTTTATCAGAAAATGCCGACTTTTCGAGAAAAGTACAAGAAGCTGGCTTGATTTTCATTGGACCATCGCCTGAGTCAATTGAGGTAATGGGTGATAAATTATCATCGAAGCATACGGTTGCGAAATATAACATTCCGATGGTTCCTGGTACACCTGATGCCATTACTGACCGTGCAGCAGCCAAACACAAATCAGCCGAAATTGGGTATCCAGTTTTGATAAAAGCCAGTGCAGGTGGCGGCGGAAAAGGTATGAGAGTAGTAGAAAACGAAGCCGAATTTGACGATCAAATGGACCGAGCTGTTGGTGAAGCGATTTCATCATTTGGCAATGGAGCGTGTTTCATCGAAAAATACATTACGAAACCCAAGCATATCGAAATTCAGATAATGGGTGACAAACATGGCAATGTAGTGCATCTGTTTGAGCGTGAATGTTCGATTCAGAGACGTCACCAAAAAGTGGTTGAAGAAGCACCATCGGCAGTGCTTACGCCTGAAATCAGAGAAGCAATGGGCAATTGTGCTGTTTTGGTGGCCAAAGCCTGTAATTATTATGGTGCAGGAACGGTGGAGTTTATTGTGGATGAAGATTTGAATTTTTATTTCCTAGAAATGAATACTCGTTTGCAAGTTGAACACCCAGTAACGGAAATGATTACGGGAATCGACTTAGTAAAAGAAATGATATTCGTGGCAGAAGGACGAGAATTGAGTTTCAAACAAGCAGATTTGAAGATAAACGGGCACGCAATCGAAGTAAGAGTTTGTGCTGAAGACCCAGCCAATAATTTCTTGCCAGATGTTGGACTTTTGCAAACTTATGTACGTCCGCAAGGCAATGGCGTACGAGTGGATGATGGCATAGAAGAAGGTATGGAAATTCCGATTCACTACGACCCTATGATTGCGAAACTCATTGCTTATGGAAAAGACCGCACTGAAGCTATTGAAAAAATGATTCGTGCAATTGATGAATTTAAGATTACGGGTGTAGCCACTACCCTACCATTCTGTAAATTTGCTCTTCAACATGAGGCTTTCGTCAGCGGAAAATTCGATACTCGTTTTGTGGGTTTATACTTTACTCCAGAGGTTTTGTACCTAGAAACTCCGACGATAGAGTTTGAAATTGCCGCAGTTTTAGCCGCTGAAATATTGAAGCGTAAGCAAAATAATAGCTCTGTACAAAACTCGTCAGCTGCGACTCAAACCAGCCAATGGCGTAGAAATCGACTTACTTTGAGAGGATAACAAAAAAGGTCTGAAACTAAACTTTTAGACCTTTTTTTTTATTTTAAAAACAATTCAAAAACTACTTCGGATAAAATAGAAGTATTTCAGCATTGATATAATCAAATTTAGAAAATTACTATATTTGTAAAAAAACAATAGTTATGGGAGAGTCTGTTGAAAAAAAACGTTATACAATTGAAGAATATTTTGCCTTAGAAGAAACAAGCGAGATTCGCCATGAGTATTTTGATGGTGAAATTTTTGCAATGGCTGGAACAACACTTAATCATAGTAGATTAGCCAGTAATATCGAGTTTTCGATAAGAAAACAACGAAAACAACATTGTGACGTATTCAGAGAAAGTGTCAAATTGGAAGCCATCAAGGATTTTTATTATCCTTACCCAGATGTAATGCTGACTTGTAATCCATTCGATTTGAGGCAGACAAACAAAATCGCACATCCAAGTTTAATTGTTGAAGTTTTATCAACCTCGACCGAGAAGTACGACAAAACAGTCAAACTGAAAAAATATAAAGCAATAGCCTCGGTGCAATATTATATGTTGGTTTCTCAGTACGAAATAAGCGTTGAATTATATAGTAGAGTCAGCGATGCCCTTTGGACTTATGAAGAATTTACTGAGCAGAATGCTACAATTAATCTTGAGAAATTAGAAATAACTCTTTCTTTATCAGATATTTACGAGAATATCGTGTTCGAAAAAGAGGAAGATGTAGCGTAGAAATTCTTTTCAACATACTCAATACTCATACTGCATCTCATTCGTTAAAAAGCCAACCAAACAGCCCAACCTCCACTAATCAAAATCTCATTGACAAAATCAATTTTCTTGCCGAAATTTGTTTCATTAGTCAGTTCTCACACCCTGCTTGAGCCTCGTGCGTAGAACTGGATGTTTTACATTCAAAATTCTGTACAGAAATGAAACCTCACAACAACTCACTCGTTTTTTTAGCAATTCTGATTGCTATCATCAATTTAGTTTATGCAGCATATTCATTTGCCAATATGCCTGACATAATTCCGATTCACTTTGGCATTGATGGAAAACCCAACGGTTGGGGTGAAAAATACACCATTTTCTTTATTCCAATCATTAATTTGGCTTTGGTTGGTTTTATGGCAAGTGTTCGTAAGCATCCGTTTAGCTACCTAAATTTGCCTATCAAGTTGAGCAACAATAATTTGGAAGAAAGGGTAAAACTCGGCAAACAATTATTAGATTTAATCTGTGTCGCTATAAGTACTTTATTCTTTTTTGTTGAACTACACATAGTAATATCAAGTCAAAACCCAAAATCAAGCAATGGATTATTTTTTGTAATCATCAGCATTGTGGTGGCAATTCTTGGTTTATCAGCATTTTATACCAAGAAGATTAATAAGCTGGCATAAAATAAAAAGCCCCGAAAGTCGCTATTTTTGGGGCTTTTTATTTTAGATTTTTCTTATTTATTTTCCAGTATTACCAGTCATTTTTTGCATTTGCTGACGTTCGTAGAAATTAATAAAATCTTCTAATTTATCGACGGGTATTCGGCGAGCGATGATTTTTTTATCATTATCTAAAATATAATTAGTTGGCGTAGAATATACATCAAAACTTTTTCTGAAATAATACCTACCTTTCGAATCCCAAAGGTTTAACAACGGCTGTGTTTTATAGCCAAACACAAAGTTGTTCATCTTTTTGGTGTCATAAGCCACGCTAACATTATATATGGTTGCTTTATCTTTATTTTTGTTATAAAACTCCATTAATTTTGGAGCAGATTCTTTACAATGTCCACAATCTGGGTCGTAGAAATGCACGATTGTATATTTGGTTTTACTTTGCATAGGGTTATACTCTCTGCCTAAAGAATCGGCTACAATTAAAGTAGGAAATACTAATCCTGTCTGCAAAGGTTTCAAGATGTCAACCCTTTCCTTGAATTTTGCACGTTGAGTTGAGTCCAACCAATCGGCATCTTTCAAATAATAATTTTCGGCTAAGTGAATAAATACACCATCAAGTCCAACGATTTCGTTATTTTCGTATTTATTCGTTACCCACCATAAAGCCCAACGATAAACATCTTGGTTTTTTTTGGCGAGTTTCAAAATTTTATCCGCATCATGATTCACCGAGTCAGTTGTTTGATAAACTAAATCTTTAAAATATCGCTCAATACGGCTATGAATAAATGGCGAACGGAGCAAACGGTCATCCGCAAAATCAAGATTATCAAAATAATGTCCTTTGTAATAGTTGAATAAATATGTAGAATCAGGGCGACCATTGGCTTTTTTAGGCAATATTGTTGGTAATTCGGGGTCAATATTAGCCTTGATTACCTTAGCTGCAAACGATCCTTCGTTTTCTTTGACCGTATTCTTTATGTAAGTATCTACTTCTTTCTGAATAAGTTCCATTTTCTTTCGGTTCATTTCCTGAGAATCAGGGTCGTTTTTCATTTTTGCTAATACACTCATGGCTTCTGCTTCCTTACTTTTATCTTGCAAAAATTTACGGTATCCAAACAAAACTTCGTTTTCTTTAGAACCTTTAAATTTCACCGAACTCACAAAATCAGTCGTATCACCTTCGATTTCCATGAACTGTTCTTTACCATTTAAAGCAAAATCATAGTATTTCGATGGGGAAAGTACAATCAGATAAATACCTCCCTTAAGAGGGTCTTTTCCTTTAAAATTCAGTTCACCATTCTCAACTTTGGCCGAATCAACCTTTATATATTGATTATAGCCAAAAAAATGGGCTAAGTGACAGGTTTTTCCTTCGACGACTCCTTTCATTCGTACCTTTATTAAATGACCATCTTGGGCAAAGGTTTCGGCAGAAAAAATAATTGAAGCAATTAATAATAGACTTTTAAAATAGCGGAACGCCGCACGGCTAATTCTCATATCAGTACAGGTTTTATTCATTTTATATTATTTCACAAAGATAAATACTTAATTGCGTGTTTTTTGTTAAAGGCTTGTTAAATTAGTAGTTGTTTGAATCTACCAAAATAACAAATACTCAGATTTTTTTCTTAAACTAAACGAATTCTTATGTTTTATATTGCTTCTAAGTTTCTAACATTTTTCACTATGCCGATTGGCATTTTATGTTTATTTCTGGTCTGTGCTATTTACACAAAAAACCGTACTAAATCGAAGAAATTAGTCATTGCTGCATTTATTTTTCTGTATATTTTCTCAAATCCATTGCTCATCAATGAATTATTGCTTTGTTGGGAAATTCCACCAAGCTCAATTTCTAGCATAAAAACTCACGACGTGGGCATTATTTTAACAGGTGGTACAATCAATGAAGAAAAATTACCAAAAGAAAATATATTTCTCGGTAAATCTGCCGACCGTATCGCCCAGACTATAGAATTATACAAAAATGGAAAAATCAGAAAAGTTTTGATAAGCGGCGGGGAAATAAGGATTTTCGGGAAAACGCCTAAAAAAGAAGTGGAAGAAATTGCTAAATACCTAATTATCAGTGGAGTGCCGAAATCATCTATTTTTATGGAAACTCATGCACAAAATACGCAGGAAAATGCCTTCAACTGCTCAAAAATTCTGAAAAAACATTTCAAAAATCAATCGTATTTACTAATTACTTCGGGTTTTCACCTACGAAGAGCAAGTGCGTGCTTTGAGAAAGCCAATGTAAAAATAGACACATTTGGTGCACACTATCTTTCACACGAGCGAGTTTATTATTGGCATAGTATTCTACCTAAAGAAGAATATTTGGCTTACAGTCAATTAATTTTCAGAGAAATAATCGGCTACTGTGCCTATAAAGTGATGGGGTGGATTTGAAGAATGTACGATTTACGAAATGCGAATTACGAATAGCTTTGCTCTAAATCGTAAATCCGAAGTCGTAAATCGTAAATTAAAATTACATACTCAAAATATGCACCATTCTCAACAAATCGTCGTGAATTGGTTTTGGTTTCTTGATAGTATCAATAAATGGGGTAAAAACCAATTCGTTGTTTACAACTCCTGCCATAACATTTTTGTACCCTTTGATAAGTCCTTCGACGGCTCCTAAACCTAAGCGACTCGCCAAAATACGGTCGTAAGCAGTTGGTGCACCTCCACGTTGAATGTGTCCGAGGGTTGTTACGCGAATATCGAGTTTATCGGCTACTTGATTCTTGATTTTTTCGGCAATATCAACGGCGTGTCCTTCTTCGTCACCTTCAGCAACCACTACGATTGATGAAGATTTAGAGCGTGACCAACCATCTTTCAATGTACTAATTACTTTTTTGAGTGGAGTGTGTGTTTCTGGAACCATCACAATTTCAGCTCCACCACCAATACCAGATTGGATAGCAATATATCCCGAGTCACGACCCATTACTTCGATAAAAAACACACGGTCGTGGGAGTCAGCAGTATCTCTGATTTTGTCGATTGCTTCGAGTGAAGTATTTACTGCAGTGTCAAAACCAATCGTATAATCAGTTCCATAAAGGTCATTATCAATTGTTCCTGGGCAACCTACCGTTGGAATTTCGTACTCGTTATAAAAAACTTCAGCACCTGTAAATGTTCCGTTTCCGCCAATTGCAACAAGTCCTTCAATACCGGCATTCATTAGGTTTTCATACGCTTTTTTACGACCTTCGGGAGTCATGAATTCCTTACTTCTCGCCGATTTAAGCATTGTACCACCACGCTGAACTATATTACTTACTGTTTGTGAATACATCGGAAAAATATCACCCGTAATCATTCCATTATATCCTCTTCTTATGCCGTAAACCTCTAAACCGTGGTATATTGCTCCTCTAACTACGGCTCTGATACATGCATTCATACCCGGTGCATCACCTCCTGAAGTAAAAACTGCTATTCGTTTCATCTTAATATTTTCTTAATTTTTCTTAGTATTTTGCCTGTTACTGTCCTCAACTAAACCCTACTACACTCGGCACAAAAGTAATTAGTTTTCTTTACTTCTCCCAAAATTTCATTATTAATCATTAGCAATATTGTTCGGTAAAAAGGGTTTTCACCAAAATTAAATTCTTTTCTATGATTATTAGTAGAATTTATTGTATAAAATTATATTATAAGTGAATAATACTCCTTTTCTGAATACAGGTAACTGCAAACATATTCATTTATAGAAAAAATCAAAAAACATCTCGTAAAATTAATTAACAAAGTACTCTGAAAATCAATGAATATTGCTAAAAATTAAGCAATTTTTAAACTTCATCCATTTGCTTTTTCAAAATCAAGTTACCTTAGCAAAAGTTAAACTTTACAGTTAAAGGTACTCAAACTATTCCAACATCCAACTTTCTTTAATCTTTAATTAACCTATATCTACCTAAACATCAACGCCAAGACGCTGATTATCAAACCATTATAGAATATTTAATCAGTTCATTTTTTTGGCATGCTATTTGAATTAAATAAGTCAACACTGTGGCCCTTTTTAGTCACTTAACCCGAAAGTAAGTTTTATACTTACGATTAATTAATTATAAGAAATGTCTGTAATAATTTTAACTTTCAAGAATCTCCGACTGAGAGTCGGAGCATTCATGTTGCTACTTTTGAGTGCCTTTACCACACTCGCACAGAACGCAAATGTTGGTATAGGCACCTTAAAGCCCGATAGTTCAGCATTATTGGATCTCACTTCTACATCAAAAGGCTTACTGATTCCTCGAATGACCTTAGCCCAAAGAGCAGGTGTTAAGAATCCAGCAACTGGTTTGATGGTTTATCAGATTGATTTTTTTACAGGTTTCTATTTCTTTGATGGGGAAGTTTGGAAAGGTCTTTATGCCCGTAATATTGATGGTGCACCAATTAATTCAGACCCCTTTTCATCAGCTCCTTCAACTGGAAGTTCTGGTTGGAGTTTAGGAGGAAATTCGGGTTTAAATGCTGAACAAAACTTTCTGGGTACAGTTGATACTACATCTTTAGTTTTTAAAGTTAATAATTATCGTTCAGGTTTGATTGATTTTCGTTTTGGCAATACTTTTTTCGGTTATAGAGCTGGCCATCGAAGTCTTGGTTATAACTCTATTGCCATTGGTGCTTATGCTTTGCATGATGCTAACTTAGGTCTGAATAATATTGCGATTGGTTATCAGTCATTACTTCGTAGCCAAACAGGTAGTGACAATGTAGCTGTCGGAGCAAATTCCTTATATACTAATATTACGGGTTCACAGAATGTAGGTGTTGGTACACAGGCAGGCCTACGTTCGGTGGGCGATGGTAATGTCTTTATTGGTTATAAGGCTGGTATGAATGAGATTGGAAATAATAAATTATATATCGATAATAATTTTCAAAATGTAGCACTTATTTATGGCGATTTCGATAAAGCTCGTGTAGGGATTAACACCCAAAACCCTGGAAGTGCTTTATCTGTTGATAGTAAAACAGTAAATCTAAGTGGTTTAGAATTTAAGCAATTGAACAGTGATTCCCCTGCCGAAAAATCAAATCTTAAAGTATTATCTGTCGATAAACAAGGACGAGTGATTTTAGTACGCGACTCGGTCGGAACTTCATCCACGACAGCTGTGTCAGCACCGAGTTATTGGACTTTAAAAGGCAGTTCTATCGAGAACAACAATGCTGGCGATGTAATTTTGAGTAATATCCGATTCAAAAGCCTCCGTACGATTTCGCCAACCATTAAATCAAATGGCAAAATCTTAACAGTAGATGATAATGGTTTAATTGTTTTAGCCCGTGACTCAATTAGCACTTCAGCTCCTTCATATTGGGGACTCAATGGCAGTACGCTGTCTAACACAAATGCAGGTAAGGTAACATTAAATGGTCTCATACAATTAGGAAACATTAAGGCTTCAAATACAGCATTTCGTCCTAATGGAAAAGTACTTTCGGTGGATGATAACGGAAATGTAATCTTGGTAAGAGATTCTGTGGCCACCGGCAGCACAATACCTGTGAGTACTTCACCTTGGAACATCAATGGTGACAATATAGGAAATAGCAATATTGGTTCGGTTAATATCAATAATAGTTTGATTTTATCGAAATTAAACAGTGATATTACAGTTACAACATCAGCTCAAAAATTCCTTACAGTTGATAAAACAGGTAATGTAATTTTGGCCAATGTACCACCAAGCACAGCCCCAATATCTGATTGGACTTTAGACGGGACAAATATTTCCAACAAAAATACGGGTGGCGTTTATATCAATAATGGACTTTGGGCAAAAAATGGCTTCCGCTTACAATCTGGCACTTTAGAGCTTAATAGTGCCATAGAAAATAAAAGTGGATTACAATTTACTCAGTTGAAAGCCTCAAATTCAGCAGCAAAAGGCTACGGAAAAGTACTTTCAGTGGATGATAACGGAAATGTAATCTTGGTAAAAGATTCGGTGGGCGTAGTCGGCACACCAGTAGTTTCATCGTTGTGGGCAATTTCAGGCACATCAATTGTCAATAGCAATACAGGTAGAGTCATAATCAACAATGGTATTACTTTACCTTTTACAAGTGAAACAATTACACCGATTTCAACACAAAAATTCTTGACTGTTGATAATACAGGTAATGTAATTTTGGCTAATGTGCCACCAATCACAGCCCCAATATCTGATTGGACTTTAGATAGGACAAATATTTCCAATAAAAATACAGGTGGCGTTTACATTAACAATGGACTTTGGGCAAAAAATGGTTTCCGCTTACAATCTGGTACTTTAGAGCTTAATAGTGCCGTAGAAAATAAAAGTGGATTACAGTTTGCTCAGTTGAAAGCCTCAAATCCAGCAGGAAAAGGCTACGGTAAAGTACTTTCGGTTGATGATAACGGAAATGTAATCTTGGTGAAAGATTCGGTAGGCGTAGTCAGTAGTTCAACACCAGTAGTTTCATCGTTGTGGTCAGCTTCAGGCACAACAATTGTCAACAGCAATACAGGTAGAGTCATAATCAACAATGGTCTTACTCTACCTTTCACAAGCGAATCAATTTCACCGATTTCAACACAAAAATTCTTAACTGTTGATAATGCAGGAAATGTAATTTTAGGAAATGTACCGAATAGTACACCTTCACCTTGGACAATTAGTGGTAACGACATCGTTAATTCAAACCTTGGTAAAGCCAACATCAGTAATGGTTTATCAGTAAAAAGTGGTATTAATATCGAATCGGGCAATTTAATAACCAATGGTTCATTAACCAACCGTAGTGGCATAGTACTTAACCAATTAAAACTATCATTTCCTGCATCAAGACCATCAGGAAAAGTACTTTCGGTAGATGATAACGGAAACGTAATTTTGGTAAGAGACTCGGTTGGTGTAACAGGTACGGTTGTAAATACACCATCATCGTGGACAGTTTCAGCCGATAACATAAGCAATGCAAACACAGGTACTGTCTCAATCAATGCTCTGACTTTACCAAAACTGAGTAGCAATAATACCCCAACCGTAACTACTCAAAAAGTCCTTTCAGTTGATGCCAACGGTAATGTAATTTTGGTAAATACGCCAACCACAAATGGAGGAACAACTCCAACAGTCGAACTTTGGAAGTCCGACACAGGTGGGGCTATTTTAAACAATAATACTAAAGGTGTTGTAATCTCGACAAGTACCGATGGTGTGAGCGGTTTACAGTTTGCAAAACTTAAATCGTCATCTGCAGCAGGTGATAGATACGGAAAAGTGCTTTCGGTTGATGATAATGGAAACGTAATTTTGGTCAATGATGGAGTAACAACTGGCGGAGGTAATACTGGAGCAGGTTGGGCAATCACTGATGGCCGTTTGCAAAATTCAAACAATGGAAAAGTAGTAATCGGAACGGGTATCAACTCATTTCCTGGAGACTTTCAATTGTACGTTAAAGGCGGAATCTTGACCGAAAGGGTAAGAGTAGCAGTAGCTAATTCTGACCGTTGGGCCGATTATGTTTTCGAAAATGGATATAAGTTAATGCCACTCAGAGATGTTGAAAAACATATCGATTACTACCATCATTTACCAAACGTTCCATCGGCTGAACAAATGGCAAAAAGTGGCATGGATGTAATGGAAACAAGTGCTAAATTATTAGAGAAAATCGAAGAGCTTACACTTTATATGATTAAGGCAAATAAGCAAATTGAGGTTCTCGAAGCCAAAGTAAACAATCTTGAAAAAACACAAAAATAAATTTTTATTATTAATTATTATAACAAATTTGAAAAGCAAAGTGCCTTTTAATAATTTATGGGGCAATATTGCAAAAGCAAATAGAAAAATATTACAAAAAAAAGTAATATTTATACGCTATTAATTTTTATGGGTTAGGGTTTATATTAAACGCCACAGCACAAGATTGCGGTGGCGTTTTTGTTTTATTTTAAAACTCCCCTATCTTTACAATGAGTTCTACAATTTTTTATAAATCAATGCAAAAATCGAAACCTATCTCTTATTCACGCACTACAATTACCGAATTAATGATTCCGTCTTACGCCAATTTTGGTGGTAAAATTCACGGAGGAATCCTTCTTTCACTCATGGATAAAGTAGCTTATGCCTGTGCTTCGAAACACGCAGGTGCGTATGTTGTTACTGTGTCGGTTGATGGTGTAAATTTCTTACAACCAATTGAGGTCGGCGAATTACTTTCACTTCATGCCTCTGTAAATTATGTAGGCAGAAGCTCAATGGTAATTGGCATTAGAGTAGTATCCGAAAATGTAAAAACTGGCGAACAAAAGCATACCAATACCTCGTATTTTACGATGGTTGCCAAAGACGACAACGGCAAGCCAGCCGAAGTACCGATGCTCGAACTCGAAGACCGCAACGACGTCAGACGTTGCCTCGAAGCTATCAAACGTAAACAGTTAAAAGAAGCGTATAAAGACGACTTCGACAACGAAAAATCAAGTATGACTCTCGAAGAAAATCAACATTTGCTTAGTAATGAACGAGTTATAATCAAATAGCTTAACTGTAAAGCGAACATCCTGTTCGCTCAAAAAGTGGATAAAAAGGGTTAAGTTATTAAGAAATAAATTCAAATTCCTAACTACTCCCAATACTTACCAACAAGTTAGTAGATTGTTCTACACCCAAAACAATGACAAAAATCGCTATAATTTTCTTTACACTTTTTCTAATAAGTTTCAGTCCTTTTGCCCAAAATCTTGACATTGATATTCTCAAAGACATCAATCAAGACCGCAACCAAAATCTTGATAAATCATTAAATAGCATTAGCAAATCGGTGTATCCGTTAAGTGTTGCCTTTCCAATCAGCTTGTTGGGTTCGGGCTTTATCAAGAAAGATAAAAACCTCCAACGACAAGGACTTACCTCATTGGCTACGCTAGCGATTTCGATGGGAACCACCTATTCACTCAAAAAAATAATCAATCGTGATCGCCCATATATAACCTACCCCATTATTCTTCCATACTACATAGAAAATGACCCTGCTTTTCCATCTGGACATACTACTGCCGCATTCTCAACGGCAACTTCATTAAGTCTAACTTTCAAAAAATGGTATGTTGTTGTGCCTGCTTACACATGGGCGGGAGCAGTTGCGTATTCACGCTTACACTTAGGAGTACATTATCCGAGTGATGTGTTGGTTGGAGCGGTCATTGGAGCTAGTTCGGCTTGGCTGTGCTATAAAGCCAATCATTGGTTACAAAGAAAAAAATAAACCTTTCGTGCAGATGATGGTTAAATAAGAAAGTCCCACGAACGGCAATCATTAGCTAATTGTAAAACAAAACACTGTCTATCAGTAGTTTATAAAACATTTCACCAAAAATATTACACTAAATTGAAAAAGTCTTGCATCATCATCGGAGCGGGTTTATCTGGTTTGACAGCCGCCCATGAATTAATAAAAAATAATTGGGAAGTAATCATTCTCGATAAAGGAAGAGGTGTAGGCGGTCGTATGGCAACTCGTCGAGCAGGTGAAGCTCGTTTTGACCATGGAGCTCAATATTTTTCTACAAAAACTACTGATTTTCAAGCATTTACACAAAATATTATTCAAAAAAACATTGCCAAAGAATGGAATTTGCAAGAAGGAGATAAAACCTTTTCACACGCAAGAGTTATCGGTATTGATGGAATGAATACGATTCCAAAGTTTTTGGCAGAAGGGCTCAACATCAAAACTAACGAAAAAGTAATCAGTATATTAGAAACCGAAAACGGCTGTAAAGTAATAACTGAAGCAGGCAATTTCTACGAATCTGATGCTTTGATTTGCACCGCTCCTGCCCCACAAGCTATTGAATTATTGCAGAAAAGTGAAATGGCCTTTACGGACATTGAATCTTTACAAAGTATTCATTATCAACCTTGTATAGCCGTTATGGCAAGTTTGAAAACCCAAACAAACATTCCAAGTCCAGGCGGAATCAGCCTCCAAAAAGGCAATATTTCTTGGATTGCCGATAATTTTCAAAAAGGAATTTCTCCGATTTTCTCGGCAACTATTCATGCCAATCCAGTTTTTAGTTTAGCACATTTTGATGATGATTTGACTCAAATTGGCAATCTATTACTTTCCGAAATAACAGATTTGATTCCTGCTGATTCGGTAGAAAGTTGCCAAGTACATCGTTGGCGATATAGTTTGGCCTCCGAACGCTACGATGATATTTTTTTGGCATCGAAAACTACCAAATTTCCTCTGATTTTTGCAGGAGATGGTTTTGGGATTGGTAGTATCGAAGGAGCATTTATCTCGGGAAAAAGTGCAGCTCAAAGTCTTTCTATAAACTGAAAAGTCATAAGACAGCTACCAAATGTAATGAACTATTTAGTAAAAGACCAAAAGCTTGAATTGAAATATGAGCCCAATAAAGGAGCTTGGACATATCATATTCAAATTCCCAACACAAAACAGATTATCGGAAAATGGGGTTCGCTGAAAGTTTCGGGCTTTATTGATGATTACAAGATTGAAAGTATCAACTTATTTACGATTTCAGGACAGGACAAATTGATTTCAGTAAATCATAAGATACGAAAAGAAATTAAAAAAAGTGGTGGCGACACCGTGAACGTGACGCTCTATTTACTGACAACAAAAGAACAAATCGCCGAAAAAGAAATCATAGAAACTTTCAATGATGCAGAAGTTTTAAAAGCCTTCGAAAATCTTTCAGAAGATGAAAAAAACAACATAATCGAACAAATTATTTCCATAAAATCAGAGGAAAATCAAGTGAAGATAATCTTGAAATTCGTTGATCAACTGAGCAAACACCATATTTAAAACCCCTTATAACCATCTGATTATCAGCAAATAATTTTATTTCTCACAAGCATTTTATTAAGAATTCTTTTCAGTATATTTGATTAAATTCTTTAAATACTTGAGCCATGTCTAATAGATTTCTTCCTCTGTTATTGCTCTTGTTTGCGGGGCAAAGTTTCGCCAATGCCATTTTAATTCCGATGGATAATAGCCAAACTAATCATCTAAAAGCTTATGGAATAGCCTACACAAGCCTAAAAAATAATACCGAAATCGACTGGCTGCTCAATTATCGAGGAGGGAGTTTTTTGATAAATTATACATCAAATACTCAAAAAGAATGCTTGATTCGAGGCGTTTCGTTTGATATCATTTCGGATGCCGATGTACAAACACTTAAACAACAAATCTCGAATCCTGATATAAACATGGAAATCATGCGACTGCACAAAGCAGCACGTATCGCAGTTTATACACCTTCAAAAATCAGTCTTTCATCGTTTGAAGATACCGATGCTGTTTTACAGGTGCTGAAATACGCCGAAATACCATTTGAGATAGTTTATGATGAAGAAATTCTGCGAGGCGACCTTAATAAATACGATTGGCTACACCTGCATCATGAAGATTTTACTGGACAATTTGGTCGAAATATGCGTCGAATGAGCTATAAAGACATGAAAGCTCAAGAAGAAATTGCCCAACGATTTAAGTACAATAAGATTTCGGCACTCAAACTTGATGTTGCCAAAACCATTAAAGCCTATTGTATGGGAGGAGGATTTTTATTTGCGATGTGTTCGGGTGCAGAAACCCTCGATATTGCTCTTTCTGCCGAAGGAGTTGATATTGTAAGTAGTCGCTTCGATGGCGATAATGTTGACAATAAGGCCCAAGAAATGCTCGATTTTAATAAAACTTTTGCATTTGAAGACTTCACTTTATACCTCAACGATGGCGATGGTTACGGTTATAATTCGATGTCGTTTTCTGATATAAACGCTTCAAATGGTAGATTTGATGAGGAAATTAATAGTTACTTCAACCTATTCGATTTTTCAGCCAAATGGGATTTTATTCCGGCTATGTTGGTGCAAAATCATGAGCATTTGATTCGAGAATTTATGGGTCAAACGACTGCTTTTAATAAAAAAACAGTCAAATCAAACGTTTTAGTGATGGGTGAAAGTAAGGAATCGAACAGATATATATACGGCGAAATTGGGCTTGGTCAATGGGTGTTTTATGGCGGACACGACCCTGAAGGTCGTCGAGGTTTTCACCGAACACCCACTGACTTAAATCTTTTTCCGCATTCGCCAGGGTATCGCCTTATTTTAAACAATGTACTTTTCCCATCGGCTAAAAAGAAGAAAAGAAAGACTTAGGATTTTACCACTAAGGCACTAAGTTTCACGAAGGGTTTTTATAACGACAAGATTTCTTCCCAAATGTTTTTTAAAACTGGGATTCCGTTAGCTGTATTCTTTTCTCTTGTATTCAGTACTCGCTCGCCTGGGAAAGTAATTTTCTTGGAATCGTCAATTGGAATTGATTGATGATAATCTTCGATGATTCGTTCGACAGCCGCCGAAATTGACGAATTATTGCCTAATTTTGAAATATCAATAGCAATATAAACCTGCGAAAGTCTATATTCAACTTCTTCCTTGCTGATTTCATGCGAAGAAAGTCCACCCGAAAGAACTACTGACAGGATATCGAGTAAAAGCGAAAGCCCCGCTCCTTTCCAATATCCAACTGGCATCGAACGCCAAGATTTCAGAATCGCATTTGGGTCATCCGAGATATTTCCATCGCCATCATAACCACCTGCAACTGATAATTTTTCGCCCTTCATTGCAGCCAATTCCATTGCCCCAAACGAATACTGCGACATAGCCATATCCAACACAATCGCTTCGTTTTCGTAAGGCAATGCCATCACCAAAGGATTATTACCCAACTTAGCATCGGTTGCTCCCCAAGCGGGCATATTGGCTATTGTGTTCGTCCAACCAATAAAAATAAAACCTGCTTTGGCAGCTTGCCAGCCGTAAGCTCCGCCACGCATCCAATGGTTTGTATTTGATAAACCTACACAACCGATTCCGTGTTCTTTGGCCAATCTCATAGCCGTATCGGTTGCATGAATGGCATTTAATGGGCCGGGGCCGAGATTACCGTCCCATTGCTCAATTCCACCAAATTTTGAAACTAAACTTGGCTCTGCGTCTGGTTTCACAAAACCACCCTTCAGATATTTTATAAATCTTGGAAAACGATTTACCCCATGCGTATAGATTCCATCAAGGCTATTGATGGTGAAAATTTCAGCACAAGTTTTTGCTTTATTTTCACTTAAACCGTTATTCAACAATATACCCTCAAAGGTAGATTGCATGATGGATTTTGAAATTATCAGTGTGTTGCTTTCTACTGTCATGGTTCGTTTTTCAAGATTTTATTAAAAAAATAACATTGCAAGATAAACAAAATTTGAATATTTTCTTCACTCAAAAATCAGACTTTTAAGTATATAAAAGCTATACCCAAATAATATTTGTTTAATTTTTAAACAAATAAGTTAAACAAAACCTTATATAAGTGTAAGTTGATAAATTAGCACTTTAAATCTAACTTATAAATAATTGAATTAGCAAACTGACATTAAACGAATTATAAATTATTTGTTAATTTTTAAATCACATGTTTAATTTAGCCCGTTAGTTGAGTCAACAAATATAATATTTAAACATTTAAATTAAAGCCGATGTGGCGTTCCGCATCAAAAATCAAATGAAAAATTTAGCATTAGTATTCGTTTCAGTACTTATCTCATTAAGTACTTTCGCACAAAAATCAGACATTGTTGACATTGCAGTAGGTTCAAAAGACCACACAACGCTTGTTGCAGCAGTAAAAGCAGCGGGTTTAGTGGAAACACTTAAAAGTGCTGGCCCTTTTACAGTATTTGCTCCAACCAATGCTGCTTTCGATAAATTACCAGCAGGAACGGTTGCGACTTTGGTAAAACCAGAAAACAAAGCAACTTTGACAGCAATCTTGACTTACCACGTTGTAGCAGGAAAATTTAGTGCTACCGACGTTGTTGCAGCAATCAAAGCAGGTAATGGAACAGCAACTTTAACAACAGTACAAGGTGGAAAATTGAAAGCTTCTTTGAAGGGTTCAAGCGTAATTTTGACTGACGAAAAAGGTGGAACTTCAACTGTAATAGTTGCTGACCTAAATGCAACTAATGGTGTAATTCACGTAATTGACACAGTTGTTTTACCAAAGTAATTTGGTAATGAGTCCTTAATGAAAAGCCAATTGTGCGAAACTGCATGATTGGCTTTTTTTATTTCCCTGTGATGAGTATTTCAATTATAAATCGGTGTAAACTGGTCTCCCTACCAAATTTGAATAGAATAATATCGGGTTATTTTTTAAAATTCATCAAAAACAAAAAATCCTCAAATTCCTCTAAGGTTTTTGTCGGGGTGAACTCGGCGTCCCCGCCAGATTCAAACTGACAATTTCTACTCAATTAAAAGTTCTTTAAAAACAAAAAAAGCCTTAGATTTCTCTAAGGCTTTAAGTCGGGGTGGCCAGATTCTAACCTAAACCCATAAATAACTGATTATAAGCAATTTAAAAACCTCTATTTTCGCTTGGGACACCTATTAGGACACCACTTTCTTGATTGCGTTTGAATCGGCTTGATTCGATTGACTATGGTGTAAAGTTAGAAAAATGTAGTTTTAAATACAATCAAAATGAGTTAAAATGTATGACTTTGAAGAAGCTAATTTACTTGTAGAAATTAGTGGATTTCTTGATTAGAAGTAGCGTTTCACATCTTCGTCTTTTAAGCCTGTGTATTGGCAAAACTCTTTGATGGAAACTAATTGGTGGTGGTCTTTTTGATAATGGTCTTTTATTCTTTTTAAGAGCTTTCGACCATATCTTTCGGTTCGACCAGTGATTCGCTGCACATCTTTTGGATAGATACACATTCGGTTTAACTCAATCATACCTTTTTGATACTTTATCTATGCTTTTTTATAGGTTTTCCAATTCTCTTCTCAATATTATTCAATATCAATAACTGAAGATTACATTCAAATATTGAAAGCTTCAGTTTAATTTTCTTCAATTGATGAATCAGTGATTCACCAATTGAATGGTCTTACAAAGATACTCAAATTATCAAAAAATTGCTTTATCGGAACGGATAGCACGCTGCATTTTGCTGGGTTTCAAACGGCTTATACCTTCGAGCTATGAAACGACTAATTTTTTCTTTGGCATGGCTCATGGTGAGCCTTTCGACTTTCGCTCAGATGTTTGAGGGAACGGTTGTGAAAGTGTTGGATGGCGATACTTATGATGTTGAGGTGAATGGTTCTAAACTCCGTTGTAGGTTGATGAATGTGGATGCTCCTGAGAAAGACCAGTTTTACGGTCTGAATGTCAAGAGTTATGTGGAGAATCTTTTGTATGGAAAGATGTGCGAAATTCGTTTGGTGGCTACTGATTATTACAAACGCAATGTGGTTGAAATCATTGTGAATGGTGAGTCGGTGGACAGTTTGCTAATTGCAAAGGGGTTGGCGTGGCGAAATCCTTATTTTTGTACGAAAGCAAATTTGGATTGGGTGGAGTTGCAAGCGAAGCAAACTGGCTTGGGGCTGTGGTTCTGTAAAAACCCTACTGCTCCTTGGATTTGGAGAAATTATAGTCGAAAGCAGAAACGTATCGTTAGCCAATGTTTGTAAGCTATGGAATTGACTTTAAAAAGGGAGTATTTTCAAGATGGAACGAATGGTGAAATTTATCTTGATAAAGAAAAGATTTGTTCGTCGATTGAATTGCCGTGGAAAGAGAATCAAAAGCAGATTTCTTGTATTCCAGAGGGTAGGTATCAGTTGAAGAAAAGGTTCAGCCAGCGGTTTAAGTGGCATGTGCATGTTACCGAAGTTCCGAGTAGAGAATTTATTATTATTCATCCTGCTAATGATGCTTTGAAGGAATTGAAGGGCTGCATAGCTCCTGTTTTACAACATACTTCGGCAGGAAGAGGCATCAATTCTCGATTTGCCAATGAGCGATTGAAAAAGCTAATTTTTGATGCTTTTGAGAAAGATGAAGAAGTATTTCTGAAAATTATTTCATAGGCTTCGATTTTACTCAGCCATCAGTTATCTAAACTTATTTTTTATGATAAAGACACTTGTAGAAAGAACAAAGAAACCTACACCCAAGTTTTTTAGGGTGATTAGAAACATTGGTTTAACGCTGGCCAGTATTAGTGGAGTTGTTTTGACTGCTCCTATTTCTCTGCCTGCTGGGGTTGTGGCTGTGGCAGGCTACTTAGCCGTAACGGGGGGAGTAATGGGTGCTATTAGCCAAATGACAGTTGAGGGAGGGGAATAGTTAATTTACGAATTACGATTTACGATTAAAGTAATAGTGGAGATGGGAAATCATACGATGGATAGTGGAACGAAGGTGGGGACGATTGGTGGAACTTTGGTTAGTTTTATGACAAGCCTCAATCCCGCTGATTTGGTGAAGACGGCTATTCTTTCGATGGTGGGTGCAGCAGTAAGTTTCTTAACCTCCCTCATTTTAAAACAGCTTATTAAATGGCTGAAAAGTAAAGATTTTTGGTAGCGAATTGCTTCCATTGTTTGATGCGGCCGCCGAAGCGGTAAAAAGGAAAAGCGACTTCGTTTGAGGTCGCTTTTTTAATATTGTCAGAAATGTTTACCTAAATGTATTTTCCACTTTTGATAAGCAATATCTTCATTTTTTATTTTAACTGCATAATCTCCATCGTGAATTATAGCCTTAAGTCTTTCAAAAAAATCATTTCTTTTCTTACCAACTGTTATTTTTCTTAACAAATCATCATAAGGTTTTGCTGGCATCAGACAAATAAAATCGTCTTTCAAGGCATCATTTATAGCTTTCAAAGTTTCTAAAAATGCAATATCATCTCTCTCATGACTACAAAAGTATTTTGATGCTAAAACAGTCATTGCAACTCCTTTAGGCATCTCTACTGATTGACTATCTGCCCAACCTTTGAGATAACGAATTATTTGTGTCAATTGAGTATTACCCTTTCTTTTTCCTTTGTACCAATTTTCAAATTCAGTAGCATCGCTTTCGACCCAACGGTCTCTTGTGGCTAATTGAGGATTTCTTTCGCCTCTAAGTTTTTCCAAATAAAATATAGGAACATCAATATGAATTTTTGAAGTATCGCTGTAAGAAACTCTAACGCACTTGTTTTTTCTTATTGGTGCATAAGTATGTCTCATTCCATATAAAGCTTTGTAAACTTGTTCTATTAATGTTGCGGGTTGCACATTGGGTTTTGGATAAAAATATATTCCAAAATCAATATCCACTGTATCACCTTGCTTACGAATAAGTGTATTTATACTCTTCGAACCTTGTACTTTAAACTGTCGAACTTGATAGTTCGGTTTACTGGCAAAGTATTTTTCAAGTTGTTTTTGAACACTTGATTGTGCAGTTTTTAAACTGTTGAAGGTCGTATTACTTAAATTCAATTTTGCTCTATAATTAAGGAAATGCTTATGAGTATTTGCCATTACCAATTTTACATTTTTTTAAAATATAATTGCTGAATTTTTCTTTCTTTTTTGAGTCTTCTGGGTGTACTCCTCCTCCATGCCATTCTCCAGTTATTAGCCAATTTTCATAAAAATATAACCATTCAGAAGCCCAAGGAACAATTGTTTCGGCAATATACATATTCCCATTCCATTCATTATTTTTTGGATAGTATAAGCATAATTGTTGCTTTTTATCTGAATAAACATGAGGGAGCTTTTCGTTTTCTAATCTCAGTAGTTTTTCAGAAACTACACGAATAATAGGCGGCTTACCCAATGTATAGTTTATTCGAATTGTATATATTTTACTAAGCAGAGAAGGAGTTATTTCACTCTCCCATACCATTTCGTTTTTTACAAACTTTAAATCAGATTTGGTTGAATACATTTTCTCTAACTTATTACCTTGAGCATATATTGAAATGTTATTTATTGAGTTTGAAATCTTCATATTCCAAAATTGGTGTGATTAGGTACTTTAGTACTTTGTTCAGACTTGTTTAACCCTAAAATCCCTGTACTCGTTGCCATATATAGATTACCTTTTTCTCTTTCGATTCGCATTTCTTCTGCTATATCACTAAATGACTTAGTTACGACCTTTTCCCCAAAAACTGGTTTTAGAATTCCTGAAATTTCAATTTGTGTTTTGCCAGGAATTGCAGTTAAATCTCTTCGTGCCTCATTCAGCCATTCAAAGAATCTGACTGCCTTTTCGGGATTTTCGTTCCACTTATCAGCAAAATTTTCTAATGGATTTACAGGGTTGGCAATTAAAAATTTACCTTCATTATCACGTTTTATGAAGCTATCCATTTTTGCTAAAATATTTCTCAGTGCATCAAAAATATCTACTTCATTGTTATAAGCGTGAGCAGAAAGAGTTGTTAAAATAATTGAAATAGGTTTATGCTCGTCATCATTGTAACGAATATCTCTATGACGTTTTAGTAACTGAACGACTCTTTGTAAAGGTGTTTTCACTCGGTATTCAGGTACACTATCCACTTTCATTTGTAAATCACTGGCTAAAAGCTCTCTTTTTCTTTGAAACTCAACTCGCATTTGTTCAGTAAACCAAATTGCATAACCTTCGGGGTTACTTTTAGGGAAATCTTTGTCATAATCCCATGTTTCATTATCAGTTATACAAAGAGCATGTTGAGCAATATTTCGGGGGACGCCTCTTATTTCTAAGAGGAGAATTTCATGTTCAGTATCAGGAATTGAAGGAACAATATCTAAATGAAATCGAGCAAAATCTTCTTTGTATTGAAGTCGCCAACATCTACGTTTTTCGGGTGATAACATTCGTTTGTAATTTTCATTTTCTTTTAAACGGTCCCCAACCATTTTCTTTAGCATTTGTTGTGTAATCGTTTCTTTTAGAATATGTAATTTACAAGTCAAATCAACATCATATTCTTCTCCTTCAAGCAAAGGCTTTATAACCGTTCCAAGTCTAAATGAACCTTGAGGTGTTATTTTAGGTTTGTAAGGTTTCAAAGGAGAATTATCGGCATCCAGCCAATTCCCAACGGCTTCGTAGCGTTGAACTGCTAATTGATACTGAGTAGCTGTAATGTCTAAATTTGCAGCAATTTTTTCAAGAATTTTACTATATTCTCTATTTATTTGAGGTGTCATTTTATTCTATTTTTAATGTTTCATAAAACCCGAAAGCTGGATTCTGGTAGTTTTGGTCATAAATCAACATGGGCAAATCTGCTTTAGGCATTCTCACCCTTCCCAATTCAATTGCTGTTGCATTGGGCATCGCAGGGAATACGTGAATGATATTTTCTTGGCCATGGACAGCTTTAATTTCATTCAATAACAATCTTACTTCCTTTCTAAATCTTGTTAATTGTTCTCTGTTCCGCAAAAAATCATTATTGGGATTATTTACAGTAAACGTCCATATAGAACAATCCATACCTAATATTTTTTGAATACGGTCATCTGTAATCGTAGCACTCAATGAAAAATTTAATGCAACAGTTTTAGTTATCTTTTGAGGTCGCCGTATTTCAAAAACAATATCGTCGTGTTCATTAAGCCATTTCCAAGTTTTGGGTTCTCTATGGCATTGATAAACTTCGGTTGGATGCAAATCTCCTAAAAGACTGCCCAAAAAAATTAGTAACGGTTGTGGGGCTAAACCAAAAACGGATAGATGTCTAATAATGCCTTTTTCTTGAGCATACTTTATTTTGCTCTCAAAGTTTGTTCTTAAACTGGCTTGTTCCATTAGCCAATATTCTTGTCGATGGTCAAGTACACCACTATTATGAATACCTAATTCTATTCCATATTGGCTTGCTGGATAATGCGTTTTGGTAATTGTTTCACGTGCGTTTTCGCTTGTCAATAAGAACTTTTGATTTCCAATATTAGCTCCAAATAGTAAAATTTCAGATTCTTCTTTGCTCTTAAAATCTGTTAATCTCTCTATCAATGATTCGTGCTTACGCTTCATCTCCTTAAGTATATCCACAGTATGCTCTTTTAATTCAATTCTATCAATCAAGCGGTGGTGTTTATCGCACATTAGCATTAAATTTTCAAAATCTTGACAGAGCTTGGAGGATAATACTTCATCTCCTCTTGGTCCATCTACTTCTGCTGCAATAATGTGTGCTATATATGCAGCATTATAATTCTTTTTTGTTAGAATATCTCTGGACAAAACTTCATTACAACCCTCATACTGACAACGCCCTGCTGTTCTTGCCCATAATAGATTAACAGTTTTTGCTGGAATATCTTTTCGGTCTTTTCTCTTCTTTGTCACATCCATAATTACTTGATAGCTTTTGATACAAACCAAGTAAACGCAGCAACTCCTAAAACCGAAACTACCTTGGTAACTTGTTTACTTTGACGTTGCCCATTTCTTACCAAGTTGACAAAGTGTTCACAGTTAAAAGTAGTTAGTGAATAAGGAGTCCCTTTGTAAGAGAGAGCAGTATTGATAATTCTTTGTCTATTTTGCCAAGAACCAGTTTTCTCTACTTGAATGCCACTGGAGTTTTGTAAAAAGTCATCTCCCGTAATGACACGAACTCCATCATTTATCATATTTTCTATAAATAAATATTGTCCTAAATGATTATATCCCAATGAGATACCATAATGTGTTACTAATGGAACACCTCTCTTTTGGCGTGAAACTATATCGCCAGCTTCAATACCATATTGTTGAATTAAATTCATGCTTTTGAAATTTAAAATTGATAAATGTGAGGTGGGGAAAACCCACCTCTTTTCTTACTTCTCTTTACGAACACCCTTAAATGGTGACCCATCTTGCTTAACATCCATGAAACGACCTGTATTGGTATCTCGTTTTACGAATTGGTTTGTTTGGGGGTTGAATGTTTGTGAGCGTTCACGAACTGCTCCGTGGCGTCCGCCACCTTTTGCTCCGTTTGTTGCCATAATAAAATACAATTTTAAGTTTGTTAAAAAATTAAACTAATTGCAGCCTATGGTACTGGAACGCTTTTTGTGAAGAAGAATAAAACGAATAAAAATTAGAAAAGTACAATTATTGGAATTGATTATAACTATTTCTAACTTTGTAGCGTTATTACAACACAAGCGTTCACGAACGGGTGAATAATTCCCGCTTCGAGTATCAAACCGCTTAAAACTCTTGAAAATGCTCTTCTATGTTTGGCGACGGCGAGAGCATTTTCTTTTTTTATTCGGCTTATTGAATTTATATGTTAAAATGTCAGTTTTATCTTCAAATAGTATAAAGTTTTAATTTTGGGACATAAAAAGCCTTAAAGCTTCTGAGTTTCAATTAAAATGCCATAGAATATTTTGTCAGCTTTTTATGTCATATTGACAGATTTAGTTAATACTATAGTCAATCATTGACTTTGGCAATCTATATGAATTTCTTTCAAAGCAAACTCTTCCCCTTATAATTGCAGGGTGTATATCTATTTTTTTAGAAAACTGTAATATTCTGTAATCTTTTAACACATCACCCTCTGCATTATAATTTAGCCATTCGTTTAAAGGAATTAAATTATTTTTTGCAAACTCATCTGCTTCTTTCTCTTCTTTACTATTTTTATATTCTTTTTCCTCAGTAACTAAATCAATAAAACTTGCATTTCTATCATTGACTAAATGTAAAAAAATGTGGCCTAATTCATGAAACAAAGTAAATGCGAAATTATCAATCCGCTTATGGCGAAAGGTAATCCCAATTGCTGGGTTCTCGCCTGACCAAAATGAACATCCATCAATAGCTGCTTTATCTGCTTTTTCTTGGTAAATAATTTTAATACCAACATCACTGAGAATTAATTTAACCTGCTCTTTTAAGTTTTCATTTATACGAATAGCTTCTCTAAGTTTAGAGATAACCTCACTTTTTAATTCTGGTCTAAATTGATTCACTTCAATACTTTTGGCTTGATACTCTAAATATTTGACCCAACCAATTAAGTTGATTTTATCTTCTTGAAGTTTATCCGACTTTCTAAACCTAAGGAACTGTGGTGTCGAAACAGCAGCGGCTAATAAATTAAGATTAGTAACATTATAAATTTTGTTTACTGTATTAATATCTTCAATAGGGTTATTTGTTAATAAGTTTTGGGACTTGAAATATTGAACTGGTACATGTACTTTCATCATGTTCCAGGCAGCAATAGCGGTTGCTTGCTCTTGAACCTTGCTTTGCATTTTAGCCAAAGCAAGGTCATAGTTATTTTGTGCTTTCATCCAAAAATCAACAGAAATACCAAGAGCTGCTTCAAGCAGAATTGCAGTTTCGGCATTTAATGAGCGTTTCCCTTTGATTATTTCGTTTAATTGTGATTTTTGCATACCAATCTGTTGGGCAAACTCTTGTTGTATAATGCCCCTTGCCTCCAGTTCGTCTGCCAACATTTCCCCCGGATGAGTGGCAGAAAATGGGGTTAATTCGGAAAGGTTTATTGGTTTCATTAGGTTATTTTAGTTAAGTTTATTGGTAATGATTACTTATTTCTTCAAGGGCAAATATTACAACTTGAAAAGGTTCTTTATCTGAGAGTATCTCTTCAAAAATTAAGCGATACTGCTCATTTATTCTAACTGAACTTTGTCCGCTTTTATCTCCTATTAGTTTTTCATATTTTAAGCTTTGCATTTTATACATTTCTTCAACATGAGAGATGGCGTGCAGTTTATCCACAGTTTTCCTATACTGTTTTACTATTGTCGGGTTAGATTTAAATCTGTTATCATTGACCTTTTTCCCTTCATATAAATCCACTAAAAGTTGGTTTCGGAACAATATCTCCATTTATTAAACATTTAAGAAGCAGCAATAAGTTCACAAATATGTGAACAAAATAAATAATTTAAAAGCAAATGTAATTATTTATTTATCAATGACACTGTCATTTCGGAACAAACATACCTCCGCAACATGCTCCACTAAGAAAAAACGTTTGCATTAATTAATCTTGCCATCGAAATCTTTTCATGAAAAGGGTGTTTCATTTTTTTTCAACACTTAAAATGTATCGTGCAGTATGGCAGAACAGATTGGTTTAATTAAGTACAAGGGTAACTTGGGCGGACTCTCAGGTTATTCGCAAGGTGGAAAAGCCCTTATTCGTAGGGCAGGTGGAGGCTCAAAAGAGCAGTTTAACAATTCGGCAACGATGGAGCGTACTCGTGAAAATGCGGCTGAGTTTGGCAATGCAGCTTCATCTGGCAAATTGCTTCGAGATGCTATGCGAATCGTGATTTCGCAGGGGTCGGATAAATATTTGACGGCTCGTGTTACTCAGAAGATGAGTGAGGTAATCAAGAAAGATGGGGTTAATGCTCGTGGGCAACGAGGGGTTTTGGATGATGAAACAGGCTTGTTTGAAGGTTTTGATTTTAACCAAAATGCCATTTTTGGCAGTGTGGTTTATCTTAAACCTGAGGTGAGTGTCAATCGTCAGACGGGTGAGGTTTTGGCAAAAATGCCTGCCCATAACTCAAGAATTGTGATTGCTGCCCCACGTGGTGCAACGCATTATCGCTTCTTTGGCTGTGCCTCGAATATCAACTTTGAGCTATCGGAGTTTACAACCTTGGACGATGAAAGTGATTTTATTGAAGTTGGTAATGCGGCAGTACCTGAGACTGTCTTAGATGTGAGCCTCGGCGATGGGCAAAACCAAAACTTAAATCTTACCTCTCCGATTTTTGTGGCGGTTGGTGTGAGCTTCTTTCAGGATGTGAACGGTGAAAAGTATCCTTTGAAGAATGGCTCGTACAATGCCGTGAAAATTGCGAAAGTGGATACCGGAGTATAAGCCAGTATCAAATTAGGTGGACTTAGATTATCTCTAAGTCCATTTCTTCAAATTAATTACAATTAATCTTCTTTTTTATGCATATAGTACATTCGAGCAGTCCTCGATTAAAAATCTCGAAGGGCTGCCATAGTAAACTCATGCCTCTATCTTGTGTATCATGCTCTGATTCATATTTTGCTGATTTTAGAAATGTGAGAAGTGTAAAGGCAGAAATCAAATTTGATAATAGTCATACCTACAATTTTGGTGATGCTGACCAAGGTGATTGGAACAAGTTAATGGGTATTCATTCGGGAACAAATAGAATGAATTGTCAGAGTTACTCTGTTCGTTGGGGCTGGCGATGGAATCCTGCGAGCAGAAAAATAGAGTTATCACCTTACATTCATCATGGCAATCCCGATTCTCCTGAATGGAGTATGTTACCTTCTGAGGTTGTAGAGGTTGAGCTTGAAAACACCGTTTGTTTGGAGATTTTGATTGATTTGGCTAATGAAAAATACTCATTCTGGGTTGACGGGCAACTAAGATACACGATTATTGCGTCAGGAATCAGGGAGGAATATGAAAACGGTCAGATTACCTTATTCTACTTTGGTGGCAATAAAAGAGCCCCACAAACGATGTATATGACTTATCGAAATCTGACTGTTTTAGCAGAGTAGGACAAGGTTTGTTCGCAAATAATAGCATACATAATTCAAATTTTAATAAACGAAAATGAAGACTTTTAAGAATGCCTCTGGTGGAGGCTTTGAGGTTATTGCGGATGGCAAAACCCGAAAATATACGAGTATCATTAACTTAATTGGGTTGATAATTAGCAGTTTGCAGGAGCAACTGGCTGTTTCAGTTGATATTGGTAAAACGGTTTTACCAGTCAAAGGTATCTTGTTCTTGGAGTCAGGAAGTGGTAGTGCTTACAAAATTCAGATTTTGGAGGGTACTAAGTTGCTGAAAGAGTTTTTGGGTGCTAATGCACAAATTGATGCACTAAGGTATATGGCCAGTACGCTTCAAAAGACTAATATGAAGAGTATTTTGAATAATGGCGATTATCAAATCAAACTTAGTGCGGATACTGGTAATAATCAAAATAATGGCGGAGGTACAGGAAACTCGGGCAGCTCGGGAACTGGGAGTAATGCTGGTGGCGGAAATACAAGCAACCCAACCGAAACTTTGGCAAGCCAAGTTGTGGGCGTGATTGGCTCAACTCCCCAATTGATGCAACAACTCAACCCTAAGTTGTTTTTCGAAAGTTCGGGCGATTTTGAATTATCTGGTAGACAGAACGGTGCAACGATTTACTTCCATGATGGACAGCAGATTGATGACCCATACTTCAAATTGACGTTGAAAGATAGCAACTTGACTTTTGCTGTTGTGAATACCACTGCTCGACCAGTGAAAGTTTATCTTGAGACTGAATTTTTGATGGATGTATTAGGAGAAAGCCATGTGATGGTTTATGGCACTAATGGTCTTTACCGAAGCACGAAACTGGACTATCCATCAAACTTGGAGATTCAAGCAATGATTCAAACAGGTATTGATGAATTGGTACAGAATCCAGAAAAGGAGTCAATGATTGGAAATGCAAAATTAGTGAATACGGCCAGTTACCAGATTCAAAAATCTGATAGTTTTTTGGTTGTAGGAGTACCAACCGAAGGTATTAGTAATGCTCTATTTCTTCCAAATGTTGGCCAAAATCAGCAGGTTGATTTGACTCTGATGATTGAGAATCCTCAAGGGGCTACGTTATCTGTATCGAATGGTGGGGTTTTCTATGATGGTGTAGTACCATCGATTCCAACTACCAAAACTTTGACGAAGGGAGTTTATCGCATTGTTTCGCTGTTTGATGGTACGGCAACAAGGCATTATTTGCTTGATTTGAAAGGCCCTAAAGGTGATACTGGAGAATCTTTCAAGATTATTCGTCAGAATTATACAGTTCAGTCAGGAGATAAGAAATTGATTGCTTATCATGCTGAAAATGTATTGGTGATTACTGTTCCGCAAAATGTGCAGCAGGCACAGTTTGAAGTTTATAATGGTTCAGCGAACCCATTATCGGTTGTCTTGGAGGGGCAATCTGACCCTTTGGCAGTCATACCTGCCAACCAAAGGCGGGTAGCTGATTTGGATATTCCGAATGGGCGGATGGAGTTTATTGGGGTTTAGAATATTATGCCGTCTTAAAAATAATTTTGGGACGGCGTAAATACTTCTCTAAGTTAATATTCTTCATTAAGTATTTTTTACTTTTCAAATAATTCTAAATATCTTTCTTACTTTGTAATCCTTGCTAGTTATGAGCAAAATAACCCAATATTGTTTCTATTCTGGTTTGCTAATACCTTTATTCAATGTTATTATACTGATATTACATTTACCCGTATATGAATATAATATATAAAGGTCGCTATCTCCGCTCTTTTACACATACTTCCTAAGTTAAATTTAAATTTAACTTTATTTTACCTTTCTAAAGTCTGGGTTTATAATAGCTTAATTTAATCCCCAATTTTTAGCAGCGTTCTGCTTGAGATTGTGATAATGTGTCTATGTAGGACAATGCGATTATTATGAAACACTATTCAAAAACTTATCTTACAAAGAAAACGAATAGCTTATTCGAAACACTATCCTAAAATAGTTTTTCCTTGTAAATGTAAAACACGCATGTAGCACATGTAAAACTGCAAAAAGATAGTGATTTTAGTGTCTTTTAAGACATATGATTATCGAGGCACATATCTAAGAAATATTTTTGGTTAAATTTAAGTTGTTTTAAGGTAAGAATCTTACAACAAATAATCGTTATTAAGTCAAATTTAACCAAAAGTCCGCTCTAAATCTAAGATTAGGTAAGTACTCCGATAGCCATTTGGGCAAATATTCCACTCTGGATAAATGCCAAATAGAATTACTAATGTTCAATTTAGCACTCATGCCACCATTTTCCAAAACTCTTATTACATGCTGGCGTTTTTCGGGTCTGCTGTTTCGTCAAAATTTATAACTATAACCAAGTCTAACCACTTGCGTTTCATAATAGTCATCACTCGTATAAAAAAATCCTTGTCCGTTGATTTCTTTTTTGATTATCATTGTGTTTAACAAATCTGTTGCGTTAAAAAACAATTCGCCTTTTCCATTTTGAACTGCTTTTTTTAGTCCAAAGTCTAACGAAACCCTTGATTCTATTTTGCCTTGTGGAATAATATCTGGTGCTAAATAAATGGCGGTTATTTGTGTGTCAATATTTTTTGAAAAATGAAACGTATTGTTCAATTTTATGTTTCCAGAATACATTTCTTGTTTGTCTGCTGAAAATGTATTTATCGTAGGGTATTTGTTTTCAACCGTAAAAGCATCGATTTGATTTCTGTATCCGTTTAAATTTATATTGAATGAGTACAATTTAGAAATTTCTTGTGTAAAAACCATCTCAACTCCTGTGTTGTAGCTTTTATTTACGTTTTGAAATATGGCATAAATTAAATTACTTGGTGGAACTATGCTTGAAATTCTTGTAATGGTTCCGTCAGCAAATCGGTGATAAATAGCGTTATATATACTGCCCTTTTCCCAATTTTTTTTGTAACCTAATTCTATGGAATTGGTAAATTGTGGTCGCAATGCAGGATTTCCAACTTTAATTATTTCTGCGTCATCATATTTTGGAAAAATACGAATATCTACTTCATTTGGTCGGTCAACTCTTCGGTTGTAGAAAAAGGAAATTTTATTATTGTCATTTATTTTGTATGCCATACGTAAGTTTGGGAATGGTTGGGTGTAATTATAACCATCACTTTTATAAACGATATGATTAGGATTTACGTCATACTGTATTTTCACATATTCCATTCGTAATCCTAATTCGGCTTCCCATCGTTTATTTTCAAAAATGTAGTTGCCATAAACCGCAGGAATTAATTCTTTGTAAGTTGCCCAACCACCTGCATTGATGTCTAAAACAGAATTTACACCTGGAATGAATTGCATATTTGTTGGAATATTTCTATTGCGAAGTTTTATGCCTGTTTCAATTCGTCCGTATTTAAGTGGTTTTATGTAGTCAAAATTAAAATCATACACTTGCTCGTCCGACAATAATTTAAACGCATCTGTTCCAGTTGAGGTTGGCAAATAATTGTCGTAAAAATATTTTTCATCTTCCCTATGAAATGTGTAATTGAAACCAATATTTAGTAAATGACCTGGTTCTTTAAATTTGTGCTGATAATTTGCAGTTGCCATTATGGTCGTTTTTAATTCATCTTCCAAAAACTGCCAAAGTCTTTTTCGTTCTGAAAAATTGCCATTAAAAAATGGTTGGTCTCCACGGTCTATAATTTTTTCACTACCAAAAAGTCCTGAAATAGTCAATGAGTTTTGGTCATTGACTGAATAATCAATTCCCGATTTGAGTGTTGTAAAATGTGTATTTCTATTCCGTTTTAATTGCGAATTTATGACTTCACCATTATCATAATTTCGTGTTACAAACTCATTTTTGTTCAGCGTTTCAGTATATAAATAATCGCCTTGAAAAAAGACATTGATTTTGTTTTTTCTATAATTGAGTGAAACGCTTGGATTTATTTTTGGTGTAAAAGTGTATTGTGGTTCTATAGTTGGTAAATTTTCTTTTCGCACCCATAGTGAACCTAACCCTGTTGTAAAACCAACCTTTCCATTAAACCCTTCTTTCTTATTTTTTTTATAAATGATGTTAATAATTCCTGCGTTTCCATTTGCATCATATTTTGCAGACGGATTGTTGATAATTTCAATTTTTTCAATCGCAGATGCTGGAATATTATCTAATCCGGTTTGGTTACCAAAACCTGTCAATGCTGTTTGTTTACCATCAATAAGTACAGTTACTTTATCATTCCCACGTAGCTGTACTTTTCCATCTTGCACGGTTACACTTGGTAAATTTTGCATTGCTTGAAGTACCGAACCACCATTTTGACTAATATTATCTTTCAAAGAAAATGTTTTTTTATCCATTTTCTCACTTATTTCGGCTGTCTTTCCTATTACAACAACTTCTTGTAATTCTGTGGATTTTTCTTCTATTTCAATGGTTTTAATATCAAGATATTCTGATAGATTGCCTACAAAAAGTGACTGTTTTATTGTTTTGTAGCCTATATAAGAAACTTCAAAATAGTAGTTGCCTGATTTTATCTTTGTTATTGAAAATCGTCCTTCTTCGTTGGTAACGGTACCACTTACAAAACTGCTGTCTTTTTCTGTTTTCAAAACTACATTTACAAAAGGTAAATTTGCTTTACTACTTTTGTCTTTTACAACTCCTGAAAGAGTAATTGATTTAGAACTCTCTGAAACACTTTGTGCATAAACAAATGTTGTTAAAAATATACCCATTACAAATAAAACCGCCTTACTCATTGCTTATAGAATTTAAATTATAATGCAAAGATGAGAAGCAATTTAGAAGAAATTTAGAAGAAAGAACACAAATTGAAAAAGTCGATAAGATATTTTAGAACTCCACAGAAAAGGAATGAAGATTATTCTTGAACGAATAACTTATTTGCCATTGATAACGATTACAAATTTCTTTTATAATAGCAAGTCCAAGTCCGCTATTTGTTGTCTGAGAAGAAGAAACTGCAAATCGCTCGAATAATTTATTAGGGTTCAAAGAAGAATTACCAGTGTTGGATATCGTCAATATTTTATTATTTAAATTGATAAGTATCGTTCCGTTTATGGTATTGTGTATTATGGCATTTATAAGTAAATTGCTAACAAATATTTCAAACAAAGTTTTGTTGATAGAAATTCTAAAATTTTCGACAAGATTACAACTAACTGAAATTCGCTTATCATTGATGTAATCAGAAAACAATTCTTGGGTTTCTTTTATTAATTCAGAGATTTCAATATTTTCTGTTGATGCAAACTGTTCGTTTTCAATTTTAGCCAATAGCAATAAGTTTTTGTTTATTCTTGATACTCTTGAAAGAGTTAACTCTATGGCATTTATTATTTCAGATTGTTCATTAGTGAGGTTTTTATTCTGCAAAAGCAAATTCAATTTGGATTTCAAAACAGCCAAAGGTGTTTGCAATTCATGAGAGGCATTTTCAATAAACTCTTTTTGTTGCGTGTAAACAGAAATATTTTTTTCAATCAACTTTTGCAAGGTCTGATTTAGTTCTTCAAATTCTTTTGTATCAGTTTTATCAAAATAAATACTTTGCCTTGTTGTTAAGTCAAAATTCTTTAATTTTTCGAGTGAATTAAAAAATGGTTGCCATATTTCTTTTGATAATCGTTGGTTTAAAATCCAAAAGCCAAGTAACAAAATTAGAAAAAGAAAAAATGTAACTAAAGAAATGTAAGAAAGTGTTTCTTCACTTTCTTCTACATTAGATTCAATCGTAAGTGTGAATTCTTTGTTGTTTATTTTTATATTTTTCACCATGCATCGAAAACGATTAACTTCTTCCTTTGTTGAATACAAGTTTGGCTTACGAATAGTGTAAACACTATCATTGACAAAAAGTTGAAATGCTGGTTCAATTTTCCCTATGGATTGAATTTCATTCCAAAATTGGATTTTTTCTACTAATTTTTCGTCACCAATTTTCTGTTTGTTAAATTCATTTTCGATACGCTGTGCAATTAATTGATTATTTTCATCCAATTCTTTTAGCCAAATCCAATCTACCATTAGAAAATAAGTAGGAATACTCAATGCAAACAAGATAAATGCAAAGAGCAATTGAGGACGAAGCGTTTTATTCAATAGTTTATTACTCATATCTCCCACTTATAGCCAGTTCCGTAAATTGTTTTAATATAATTACCATAATTGGCGTCCGTTAATTTCTTTTTCAAATTTTTAACGTGTGCATAAACAAAATCGTGATTGTCAAACATATCGGCAAGGTCACCAGATAAATGCTCTGCTAAGCCCCCTTTTGAGATAACACGGTTTTTATTTCCGATGAAAAATAACAACAAATCCAGTTCTTTTTTTGTCAATGAAATTTCAATGCCATTCACTTTTACAGTCTTGGCTAACAAGTCAATCTTTACTTCATTCTGCTGAATAATGTTTGAACTATCAAACTGTTTCCGACGAATAATAGCGTGTATTCTTGCTGCTAACTCTGAAAGATGAAAAGGTTTAGCTAAATAATCATCAGCTCCTATATGTAATCCTTTTACCTTGTCTTCAATAGAATTTTTTGCAGAAATAATGATAACACCATCTTGTTTGTTTTCTTGTTTCACAATTTCCAACAGGGCAAGTCCACTTCCGTCAGGTAACATTAAATCCAACAGAATACAATCGTATTGATAAATAGTGATTTTTTCAATTGCCTGATGGTAGTTTTCAGCTACTTCACAAACATAATTTTGCCCAGACAAATATTTTACTATGTCTTTGGCCAATTCCTTTTCGTCTTCTACAATCAAGATTTTCATTCGACAAATTTACAATTTGAATTTAGAAGAAATTTAGAATTACTTAAATAGAAGTGTTGATTTTTTTATCGTATGTGTTAGTCTATGTCGTTCGTTACGCTTGGAGGTAACTCATAAATATTCGTAATAGTCTTTGTATTAGCGAACAATTTTTCCAACGACCAGCATTATGATGTCCTTTTAGCAATTTTAGATTTAATTCATTAACTATCAATCCTTTATATAATGCTGCATGTTAAAGCAAGAACTTTGTTGAAGGGTTTTGGAAAAATAGTAAAAAAAGAATTACTTTAGCAACTCACTTCAATATTTGAAATGCTAACAAAAAAACAGTCAGTATGTCTCTGTAAATCGGTTCTTGCTCGTTGCATTTTTTTAAAGTTTTTCCATTCTAACAAATACGATACTGCTAATGATTTCTGATTTCCCCATTTTTCTGGAATTTTTAACATTTGAGCTTTTAACCTTACTTTTTCATCGAGTCCATATGGCAAAACCATGATTTGCTTTAGGTGAAAATCATCGTAAGGGAAAACGTTTGGTCGCTCTAATGTGTAAAGTAAAATCATATCAATCGTCCATTTACCAATACCTTTAATTGAGGATAATTTTGAAGTTATTTCTTCATCACTCAACGTCTGCCAATTGATATTGTTTACTTCCCAAAATTCTAAAATTCTCACGATGGTTTCATATTTACCCATGGCCAACTTAACGTTTCCAAACGATTTTTCTTCAAAAACTTGGAAATTATCTATGCTGAGTCTTTCCAAGTTTGCCGAGTTGAGCATTTTCTGAAAAATCCTTTTTGTGCTTCGGTAATGAATTTGTTGTTCTAAAACACAACTCATCAAATCATAAAAAACATCTTTGGTAGATATAATTGCAGGTTTAGCTACTTGAAGTATTATCTTTTCAAGAATTGGGTCAGCTTTTGCTAAAAACTCCTCACTTTTCAATGTCATTTTTGATTTTTTGTAATAATTAGGTTATCAATAAGATATAATGATGTACTTCCGATTATTCCTATTATTGGTGATGAGATAAATGCAGCTCTAAAAAGTTTTTTATTCATGATAACAAATATAGACATTTTGTTAGTTTACAAATAATAACCTGACTTAAAGTGGACAAAAATGGTTTTGTGATGGACATGATATTTTTGCAAAATTAAAATCAATCATGTAATACTCCTAATTACCATTATTCATTGAATCCTTTGGCTATGGCAGCCAAAGCCCGAGCGAGATGGGGCCGCCAACCAAAACCACTGGACGGCCAAGCAAGGCACGGAGCAGGAACACCCGCCAGCCAGCCGAGCAGACGACCACCACGCCCGAGAAGGACACGAGCCAAGAAACCAAGGCAGGACGAGGAAGCAAAAGACCAGCCACCGCAAAGAGAAAAGCTGAGGAGGTGACACGCTGGGCAGCAACCCACTGAACACCTGGCACCAAAGCAGCCGCAGCAACAAAAGGACGAGTGGCCGCAGAACCAGCCCAAGCAACCACTGGATAACCAAGCCCCGACAAACGGAACGAAAGAGCGAAGGAACAACCGAAGAACATGATGAGAAAAGGAGAAAGGGCGGAACCGCCGCCAACGGGAAGCCAAGCAACACGCAAGGAACGGAAAATGACAAGCAGCCCAAAAGTGGTGGCGGGGTTTATCCCCTCGGTTGCAAGGGCAGGATGCGGTTTAAGGTGCGTTTGCCTTTGCTTAGCTAAATAGCAGACTGGCGTAGCGAACCCTTGCAACCGCCACCACAACGGCTAAATTGCAAGTGACTTGTGTGTAAATATGTGCGTATGGAGAAGCATTGGGGAAACGTAATTTATTCCGAACCGCTTCTGTGCATTGGCCTTGCGAGAAGGAAGAAAAAAGGGGTTATTTCACCCCATTCTTTTGTACACATGCTTTATATCTATCGTAGTTACCTCTACAAACTGTGAAATACTTCTTTGCATTCTGATGTACTTCTTTGGTTTCTTCGTTATGTAGGGCTTTGTAGATAATTCCCTTTCGTGCATTTAGCCCATCTTCAATTTCCCAAATTTGAGCGACGTTACAAGTCGATGACATTTGTAGTGAATCGCATTTGAGTTGTACTTCTTTTAGCTTTTTATCTTGAGTTGGATTGCGGTAAGCTATCATAGTAATGTTTCTACCTCGATAGCTGATTTTAGTTGTGTCTTGGGCAAAGCTGCTTGAAACGATGGCAATTGCGAAAATGCAGAGTAAATTTTTCATGTTATTTGAAATTATAAAAGTGAAACCTTGGCTGAAACCTATCAGCAACGCCCATGCTACACGAGCTGCCTAAGCCACCCGTAGGGCTTGGGTGCAAGACTTTGGATAAAAAATACTATCTCGATATTTAAGCAACGAGATGGAGATTTTTTATCCAAACGGAGCTTGGTCTTGCGGCTGTCTTAGGCAGTCTCGTAAATTTGCTGTTGCTGATAGGTAGTTAGGTGGATGCCCAGCTATGTAGCAAAGGTTGAGTTGATGAAAAGTAGATAAATACCTTATCAAGCGTGTGAGCCGAGTGGAGATGGGTGGGTGCGGTTGGTAAATTTCTTTTCGATTTTCAGGTCAAATAAGCTGATTTTTTAAATTATCACTCTTAAAAAATTGGCTTATTTGACCATTGGAAAGAAATTTTGAAGGGCTGGAGGGTGGGTGCGAAAGCTGTGCAAAAGCCCCCGATGCCTTCGGCTTCGCTCAGGCATCGGGGTTTATAAAGCTTTCATTTATTATTTAAACTGCTCTTGTTTGAGTCTTCATATTGAAGACATCGTACTTGGGGCTGTGTCTTTTCAAATGACCTGAAAGGCTTTTTGAACTTTCTGCATGGTATTCGCAAAAAGGACATTTAAAACTTGCTTTTTGCTTTTCTGCCTGCTTCTCGGTCTGCTTTTCAGTTTGCTTTTGCAGAATGGTTTTTGCTTTTGCAAATTCTAATTCTGCTTTTTCTCCTTCGTATTCGCTAATAAAATCTACTAAATCAATCCCGCAAATATTAGCTGCGTGTACCATTGTTGAAAGTTTTCGGTTTCTTAGCGTTAGGCTATTTAGCTTCCAAAACTCCTCACGATATGTAAGGAGTTTTTTGTAATAAATTTCAAACATTAGGCGGCTTGATTTAAAAGTTCTACATTCCATGTGGATGGTACAAAAGCATTGGGAACGCCTCCCATTTCTTTCCATCTGCGTAATAGGGCTTTGTGTTTTTTTCTACCCTGTTCGATAAAAGCTGCATCTTTTGAAGTATCGAAAATATATAAATCATAAGGTGCTTTTTTCTGAACTCCTACAAAAATAAACTTCATATTGCTTTTCCTTTGACTACCAAAATGATTGTGATTTGTGGCAGCATCTAAATAGAATGCTGCTTGGCGGTCGTATTCGTATTCTAAGCAAGATTTTAGAAAAGCTGCCTCGCTTCGTTGGCTTGTGGTTTTGAAATCTACAATTAGATTTTGGCTTAAAACCATATCAATTTTAGCTTTGCAAGGTAAATTTGTTTGGACATCATCAAATAAAAAACCTTGTTCTTTTCTTGAAAATTGCAATGCCCATTTGCAAAATTTATTTTCTCGAACTTTGTTTGATAAATGTAAAATTTGGTCTTTATCAACTGAATCGGGGAAAATGTGGGGTACTTTGGGTTCTAATAAAACCTCGTGGAAGGCACTACCGAAAGCAAAAGTATTGACTGGTTTAAACCTTTTGATTCCAAAAATAAAATCCCTAAATTCGGTTAAATCACTGTTTGAAATTGCTGGATATTGGCGGTAACCCCCATCCCCTAAAGGGGAGCTAAAAATATTTGTATTCTTCATGTTTTATTTAATTGAAAGATTATCAGATAAATTCAAATGTTTTGAAATTTACGTCTTTTGTCAGAATGACAAATCTATTTGCTTTGCTGTCGAAAGCATCAAAATGATAAAATTTTGAGATTTCTAAGGGGCTGTATTCGGTTCTGAATACAAGCCCTTTTTTTGTTGAAAATTTGTACATGCCTTCGGCTACGCTCAGGCAGCAATTAATTGTTCACAGAATCTAAATGCTTCTTCGTTGATTCGGGCGGCTCCGCCTAATACGTTCCCAAAAACTTCTTCTTTATTTTTTCTTACGTGGGTTGTGTGGTGCGTAATACCTTGTAATAGCCCAAAAGCGGTATCGCCTAAATCAAGGCATTCTCTCTCGATTGATGCGTTTATGTTATCAATCAGATTTCTTTTTCTTGGTGAGAGTTCGGCAATACCCAATTTTTCCTCCTCGTTCATTCTTGTCAATCGCTCAACTAATGCCTTTTTGATTGAACTTTCAATTTTGGCGGTGTGCATTCGTGCCATTTTGATGTATAATTCTTTACGCTCACGCATATACGTTTCAAAGTATCGGAGTAAACCATCAATTTTCACATCATGGTTTTTTGTGTGATGTACTTGCAACTGACGAAAGATTTTTGAAAAACGATTTGAGCAACGAATCATTTTTGAACTGTTACCCATAAAAAAGCCTGTGCTGCTGTCGTGGCTGTTGCCAATAATCATATAATCTTTAAAATCATAGCCGTAAACTTTGATTGCTTCGGTACATTCAAGAAATGCTAAAACCTTTTTTCCTCCCTCGAATTCGTCATAGGTTTGCAGCGGAAAACCTGTAATTTCTTGCATTTTTTCAACTACTTCTACAAATCTTTGGTTGGGGGTTGGTGTGTAGCTTGTTTTTGCTACGTTTAGGAGTTGACCGTTATCGTTTCTAAAAATTGCTTGGTAGTTTCTTAACTGGCTATTATTTGAATAGATGGGTTTTTGTTCGATTTCCCAAGATATAGTTTTTTGTGTTGGTTTCATTAGTTTGAAAGTTTAGCCCCATTCCTTGCCCCTCTCCCCCTTCGACTACGCTCAGGGTTCGGGAGAGGGGAATTAAATAGAATGAGAAAATGAAAAAAAATGATTGATTTTAGGCGGCTTGTTTGGCTTCTTCTAAAACCTCTGCTTTGGGTGGAATGTGGAAGTTTTCGGATTTTGCCAAATAGATGGCTTTTTCTGTGATTGTATCACGTCTGAAAATTGGGTAGTCGTTGGCAAATTCTTGGAGTTCGGCAACTTTATTTTTTTCTGCGTAGTCGTATGAAAAACGTCCAATGTACCAAGATTTGTTTTCGGTTTTCGATTCGATTTTTTCGGGCTTCATGGTTAGCACTATATCAGCCAAAGTAATATCATCGTAAAACATTTGTTCGGCTAATTTATTGAGTTCTTCCAATGTGGTATTGTTGAACATGATACATGAAACACAATTTTTGTCGTCGATGAAAAATATTTCACACCACTTATCGGCACGGTCTCGGCCAAACATTGGGGCTTCAAATATTCTCCACGCAATGGGTTGAAAACTAAATTGAGTAATTGGCGAACCTTTGCCATCTAATAAAATACGCTCACCGTTGATATTAAACTGACCATTTTGGGAGTTGTAACGGTACTGCTTGGGCGAACCTGGAATGTATTTGTATTTTGGAACAAAAATCTCTTCGCCTGTTTCTTTGTCCACTTGTGGCACTAAATACAATTTGGTTGCTTGGGTTGTTTTTGCGGTGTTTGATTTACGATTTGACATAATTGAAAAGTGTTTAAAATATTGAAAATGATTAAAAAATGCTTGTTATAAACTTGAATAGTCGGGGTAAACTGGTATTGAAAAATCTTGAATTTGATGCTTTGGAATATTGATATTTAGCCTTTTTAGAACCTCGTTTCTTACCTCTAAATATTCCGATTCTGAACACTCAACGAGGTCGTCATGAATCTCAGTTGGACAAACTGCACAAAGACTGATTGAAGGATAAAAAGTAGCTTTAAAAATGATAATACAGGCGTTTTCAGCTATGCAATAAAACCAATTGCTACAAATCGAACGGAGGTAAAAAGTCTTCATTTTTGTTTAGTTTAAATTATTGATAATTAATGACTTATATTATTTTCTATCTATCTCGCTGGTAATTGGAAGAGGAAAGAAAGAACTAAAAATCGCCACCTTTTTTAATTTTTGTGGGCTGCTAAAGCCTAATGGTTTTCAACTCGAAGCGACCCTGACCGAAGGTCAATCTGTTACCTCTCAAAGAGAGATAAACCTCTGATAAATTTGCCTCGCTGGCACGACGAACCCAAAAACGAAAACCGCCAAAAACAAAAAAGAACGCTAAATAGAATGCAGACAGTAGCTTGATAGACAAGGGCGAAGTGCGGAAACGTAGGCGAACGAAGTGAGTCCAAGTTGCACAAACGAGTTTATTTACCCTTGTCTATCAAGAAGCTACTGGCTGCAATTTTGCTGTTCTCTTTTTGTTGGCGGCTTTCGGATTGGGCGTGTCAGTGAGGTAAATTCGAGGTTTATTTTTCTTTGAGAGTGTTTGACGGGAGCTTCGAGTTTGGTTGTTAGAAAACCATTAGGATTTGGCAGGCAGCAAGGGAAGTTTTTATGAATGTTATGCCTGCCATGTTCTGCTTTTCTTTGCCTTCGCAATTCCATTGTGGACTTCGCTCAGGCAGCGGAGAAAAGCAGGTGATGGCTACCTTATTGAAGGAGCAGCCTACGGAATCTTATCTATGAAATAAAATGGAATGGTAAGATTTGGTAGGCTGCGGATAGGCTGAGGCGTGGGAAAATTATAGGAAAATGCAACTATACAGGAGGTAGCTTTATGAAGTGTTTTTGCCATGATATAATTTCTCTCATTCCCTTCGGCTCATTTCGACTACGCTCAATGACCAACGATGAGAGAAATTATATGATGGCGACCTTATAGGAAGGAGCAGCCTACGGAATCTTATCTATGCAATAGCATGGAATAGTAAGATTTGGTAGGCTGCGGATAGGTTGGTGCGTGGGAAAGTTGTTGGAGAAAAGAGAGAACCATTTACTGGTTACTTTGTGTCAAAGTGCATGGTTTTATAAACTATTTTCAAAAGCTCTGCTCATCAATTCTTGGTCATTTTTGCTGATTTTGTATTGAGTTGCAATGGTTCGCCATTTAGAAACTGCTTTTTTTACTGATTCCACGATTTGCATTGCTTTATTGCTTTTGATACGAAAATAGGGGGTAACTTCTATGGCCAAATCTATTTCTAAAGCGTTGTCTGTTTCACTGATATTGAGTTTCAAACCTGACCCGTTTTCGTTTGGATTTATATCATAGGCAGGTGATAATTCCCAACCTTTGGATGTGAGTAAAAAACCATGATTTCGGAGGTGGTCGTCAGTATTTGATACACAAATGCTAAAAACGATTCGTCGCCAGAGTTCTTCTAAATCTTTTTCGATGTTTACACCATTTTGCATGATAAATTCGGCCAATTGTAAATAACTCACTCCTTCTTGAAAATCTGCACCATCAGAATAACCAAGTAATGTCATGGCAGATGCAAAGTGAATTCTTTGATGCTGGATTCTATCAAATCTTCTGGTGATAAAGGTATGGTGACGGCCACTAAATTTTTCAATAAAGGCATCCGCTACATTTATTTCTGCTTGTTTGGCTAAATTATGCACAACCATTTCCCAAGCACCTACATTTCTATCATCAAATTTGCTCGGAAATTTGGCTATCCATAATTGTTGAGATGGGTCAATTACACTGGCTTTTGGTCTTGCTCCACCGAGTGAAGACCCTGGAGCCATGAGCATATTTAGCCATTTGAGGTATTCGGGGTCGTTGATGCTATCTTCTTGTTCGAGTCGCAAACTTGCTTGTTCGAGTTCACGCAATGAGGTAAATGGTGGTGCAGCCATTGCACGATTATCATTCAAAAAGACACCTGTATCTTCGATTTTGAAGCGTAAAGCTCCCATACGGTGTTCGTCATAAACCCCTAACAAATAATCAGTTTCAAACAAAAGGTTTTCTTTTCGTTGCTCTTTTCTGGCCAACATTGCTTCTCTTCTTCTCATGAGTAAACGCCCCCAGCGGTCGGGCGAAGAGTCCATGAAAATACCAAAATTAGATTTTGAGTCATTTAGAAACTGTCGGCCTGAGAAAAATTGCAAATCGGGGTCGAGCTGGATATAGTTTGATTTTAACCAGTCTTTGTTATACTCAAAGGCAAATACTTCTTTACCTCTGATTTGAATCGCCGACAAATTTCCCATCAAAGCTGGTTGAGCTTTATTCAGCCAATCGGCATAGACTAAAATATTTCGTTCTCTTTGGCTCATTTTTTCGTTTTTGAAGCACGTTTTTTTACTAAAATTTCAGCATCTTGCAGTTTTCTACCTAAAACATCATCGTTGGCAATTGCTAAAAAGTTTTTTTCTAAGCCAAATATAAACAGCACATGTAGGTATGAGCCTATCGCTACACTTGGTGTGCCTTTTTCAATTTGCCAAAGCGTAGAGCGGCTAATTCCTGCACGTTCGCATACTTGTTCGGTACTCAACTTTCGTCTCAATCGTGCCAATTTTATATCTTCACCTAATTGACTAAGTATCTTTTGATGACTGGGTAGCAAAATCATAATGTTTAGTATTTTAAACAAAAATAATTATTTTGTTTTTTAAAACAAACATTATTTTATCAACTTATTATAATCAAGCTATTAAATATTACCATATACAATAATAGAGAACAGTGGAATTTGGCAAATTGACTACTTACCAAAGATGGGTATATTTATAGGAGTATAAGCTACTTGCCGTTTCATTAAGCCATTAAATATACCGAAAGATAAATTTCTGAGTAATTGCTTGCAGTTGAGGGAGTTTTGTGATAGTCTTACAGTTTGAAATTTATTCAAACTTGCTGTTTATTTCTGCTTAATGAACGAAGTACAACTTCGTTCCACATTTAATTTTGCTATGCTTAGATACACGACTTTGCTACTATGGTTTGGGTTTTATTGTAATTACGCTTTTGGACAAGAACCTATTGATGTTGCTGAAACTACGTTGAAGATTGCTGCACTTGGTGAGGAGGTTTTTTACTATGGTTTTGCTGAAGGTGATAAGATGATTTTGAATTTTCGGGAAGTGAAGGGTAAGGAATTGAAAGAATTTGAGATTATTGAGTTGCCGTCGTCTTCAAAGTTTATGGATTATAAGACCAAAAAGATTGAGAATAAGGTTTTGACGATTACGAGAACGGGGATTTATAAGTTTAGGTTGAGTAATTCGGCTATTACTGGACGTATTTGTCAGTTAAAGATTCAGCGAATTCCTGCATCAGAGGCTACGAAGAATTTTAATACTTCGGTTTATTGGAAGACTACCTACGATACTACTTATACGATTGAGCAAGAAAAGTATTTGATACGGGCTGATACATCGGTGGTTAATTTGACTGACCAAGTGGCTAAGGTACATTCACAGGGCAATTTGAATGGAAATAAAACGACGGTGAGTTTTACGTTGCCGCCGAATACAGTTGCTTGGAGTTATTATATTGGGGTTGACCAAGATGGGCAGAAAGCATTTGATGCAGCAGCAAAGCAGCTTTCGAGATTTGCGGGGCCGATTGTATCGAAAATACCTGGTTATGGACCGCTGGCCTCATTGGCGTTGGGTGGTACTTCTTATATTTCGTCGATTCAGTCGGGTGAGGATATTGATTATTTTATTACGGATGAGTTGAATATGGGTTTATTTATGAAAGGACAGCCGATTAATTCTATTAAGAAAGGTAAGGTTGTGAATGATTTTTCGAGGATGCTGAACCCCAGACGTGGGGAGTATTTTGTGTGTTTGTATAATGATAATATGATAACTGGTGTGATGGTAACGGTAAAGATAACGGCCATAGCGGTAGCTGAACAGTGGGGTAAGCGGGATATTAAACGAATGCAGGTGAAGTCGGCTGAAATGCCGTATTTGAAAAACTAATCATTGGATTTGAGATTATGGACTTTATTACGATTGATTTTGAAACGGCAACCGCCCAAAGAGATAGCCCCTGTGAGCTTGGGTTGACGTTTGTGAAGAATAGACAGATAGTAGAAACAAAGTCGTGGTTGATAAAGCCGATGTATGATGACTTTGATTACTTTAATGTGTTGATTCATGGCATTAGACCCGAAGATGTAGCGGATAAACCAGAGTTTAATGTGCTTTGGGATGAGATAAAGCCACTGATTGAAAATCAGTTTTTGATTGCTCATAATGCGGGATTTGATATGAGTGTGCTGCGTAGGACGTTGGAGGCTTATCAATTGCCTTTTCCATCGTTGCAGTATTCTTGTAGTTATATTTTCTCGAAAAAAGTGTGGCAGGGCTTGCCTGCCTACGACTTAAAGACACTTTGCAATGCTAATGGTATTTTATTTAAACACCATAGAGCTGGAGCCGATAGCAGGGCTACGGCTGAATTGGCCTTAAAGGCTTTTGATAAAGCTGAGGTCTATTCGGTAGATGATTTTCCTGAAAAACTTAGGACTTCTGTTGGGCTATTATTTGAGGGTGGGTATAGGCCTTCGGAGACAAAGCGGGTTTATAAGAATGTGGCCGAACAGATTGTGGGAGACCCAAGTAAACATAACCCAGAGAGCATTTTTTATGGTAAAACGGTGGTTTTTACTGGTACGCTTTCATCAATGGTACGGAGCAAAGCACAACAAGCGATTGCTGATATAGGTGGGATACTTGGCAATGCTATAACAAAAGACACTGATTTTTTGGTGGTTGGCCAGCAAGACTACAAAGTTGTGGGCGATGATGGTATGAGTAGTAAGCAAGAAAAGGCGATTAAGCTAATTGAAAAAGGTGCTGCGATTGAGGTTATTTCTGAGAATGATTTTTTGAGGAATTTGTGAGTATAGTTAATTCAAAAAACCTTTATTGAGCTATGATTTGTAGGCACTACATGTTGCTCTATCCCTTTCGGCTTTGCTCAAGTGGCGATTAAATTACAGTAACTTTATGCACAGGAGCATTTTCAGAAAGGTTGTAGCTTGGTAAAAAACTTCTTCGTTTAGTCTTACATTATCTAATCCATTCATTATCTAATCCATTATGCCAATAAGCCTAAATAGAGCCATTTCAAATGAGTATAAAATTAACAAATAATAGCTAATTTTTATATCTTTGAATTTCATGCAATTTTTAATCCTTTACTCAAAATGAGAGTTTCTTCACACATCAACGAAGATAGGTCGAAAAGGAATTTTGAAGAAATCATAGAACCTTGGTATGTTGCTTCGTGGATAAGTAAAGACTATGGTATTGATGCTTTGGTTGAAATAACCACTCAATCTAATTTCAAAAATGATTCTTTTCGGAATGAAAGTAAATTTTTTGGAGTTCAATTGAAATCTACTGAATCAATCAAAATATTTGAAAAGAATATCCATTTTTCTATTTCAACCAATAAAATTATTCAATGGTATAACTCAAACCTGCCAGTTTTATTCGTAATTAATGATTTAGTGAATAAAGCTTTTTTCTATATTTGGATAGACGAGAATCTTATTACTGAGTTGAATAAAGAATCAAGTTGGACTTCACAGAAAAGTAAGACATTACTAATCCCGAAAACGAATACATTAGTGCGGGGGCAACTTGAAACAATAAGAGAGTATGTCTTTAATTCAAAATCTTCAACTAAAAAACTGATTTTACCTGAAACCTACTTTGAAATCAAAAATAGTTGCTTGGAGAGAATTAGCAATTTAGAAAAAATCACGGAGCCATTTAATTTTGAAACAAATGAATACGGTAGCCCAGAATTATATAAAAAGTTAGAGGAGTCTATCTATCGAATTGCAATTTCAGGGCCTTCAAGGGTAGGAAAAAGTAGCTTGATAAATGCCTTACTAAAAAAAGAACTTTCTCCAGTTGGCTTTTTCCAAACTACGGGAGTACCAATACAAATAATTTCGAACAAAAAGGAGAAGCTTATTATTCATTATTTAGACAACAGAAAAGAAGAATATCCCCTTAAAGCCAACATCATTCAAAAATTTGCCTCCCAAGATGAAAATGAGGATAACTACAAAGAAGTAAAATTGGTCATTATCCAATCGGCAAATCGACAACTTGAAAAGGGGTTTGCCATATATGATATACCTGGTTTAGATGAGCCTAATGAGCTCATCTATGATTATGCATGGCAAACTGCTTCCACTTCAAATATTATTCTATTTTTATTAGATGCTTCTCCTGCACAAAACGGAGGTTTTATCCTTAGAAAGGATATAAAAAAACAGCTTTCTGAATTAGGAACTTCTGCTGACAAAATATTTCTTGTATTTAACAAAGTAGATTCTCTTGATAGCAATATACTTGAAAGTCTAAAAAAGAGAGTGCAATCAGATTTGAATAAATTTGAACTTAAAAGTCAAATTTCAGATAAAATATACTACATAAGTACCAAAAATCAACCAAAGAAAAATGACAACTATGATTCATTACAAAGTCTCGAAAACGAGCTTTGGAGTTTTATTTTAAACTCGAATAGAAATGGTTTGATGAATCTTAACGCACTATGCGATGACATTCTTAACGCTACACGAAGTTTTGAAGAAATTCTTAGAAGTAAGCTCTTTGATGACAAAAAAAGAAGTGAAGTTATGGGAATGATTACCGAGGTTCAACAAAGGATTCCCAATTTATATACAATTCTATCTATCCAAAAAAATGACAATATCAAACAGTTGAATTTACAGATAGACAATGATAAAACTGAGATTTTAAGAACTTTAGAGAATGACCTGCATAAAATTTCATTAGCTGATAACCTTCCAAATGAAACAAAGATTAAAGATTTTCTAAGATACCGAATAAATAATCTACTTGAAACCTACAATTTGGCTCATCAACACCACATAAATAATCTGAAAAATATAGCTGATGAGTGGATTGAAACAAACATGAAACAAATAAGAGAATATATATATCACTATACTCAACAGCAAATGATTGACTTGAGTGAGATAGAGCGATTCAACATGCCAAGTATTGACTACACCTCAATTGTTGGGACAACTGTTTTCACTGGCATAATTGGGGCATTAATTGCACCAATAGGATTTGTTGCGGCAGCGTTGTCAGGCCTTTTGGGGAATCTTATTTTTACAGCAGAAAATAGAAGAACTACACGCATAAAAAAGATAGTCAATGAAACAGAAAATCGGATAGAAAAAATTTTTCCACAAATTAAAATAGCATTTAACAATGCCATAGAAAATAAAACCAGTGAAATATATAGTTATACTCACAGAAAACTTAATGCTTACACTCTTGATTTACAGAACCAAATGAAGGATTTAGGTAATCCTATTACCGATTCTGACAAAGAAATGTATAAAAATACATTTGAAGAATTAGAGAAACTTAACTCTGACACTATGAAATTAAAAAGATTACTAAGTGAATATACAGGAATAATGATTTGAATTTATGCAAAATCTATCACCATCAAAAGGGGACAAAATTGATTTTTCGGGCAAAGTACCTCAAATTGAGTTTTTTATAGATAAAACTTATCATCTTTTAATCCAAAATAGTCTCGACTGGATTAAAATTGGCGACCCTAAGGCTGGTATATTAGATGATATTCAATATGCAACTTTGGATGAAATACATGCTTATCAAATGAAGTGGTCTAACCAAGACAAAATGCCCACTTTCTCTTACAAAGTATTTAGGAATTTGATTGGTGACCTTATTGAAAGTTGGAAAAAGCTTTGCAAAAATAATCCTGATAAACGAGTATTTGCACATATAATTACATCTCAAAAACCTTCTGAGAATGATATTCTCAAGCTCAAAGGAACTAAGATTGGCACATTTAGAGATTTTTTGGCAGAATACTACCAAAAAATTAGAGAAGAGAAGCCTATCTCAAAAAAATGGTCTTCGTTTATTAGTAACGAATTATCAGAATTAGGAATTTTGGAATCCGAATTTAAGAAATTTCTAAAAAATTTAGTCTTTGAGTTTTCAGAAATTCGCCCAAACTACTCATCTGATATGAATTATAGTCAAATTGAGCTGAACTATAATTCATACACAAAATTTATACTTGATGAGTATTATAATCTAAAAAGCAAGATTAAGTTTACTGCAAGAGAACTAAAAAAAGTATTAAGTCTCGAAGCAGATACAATTTTTCATCATGATTTTTGGGTAGATTTAGACATTTACACTCCGAATTCTGAAACTATCAAGGAGTTAAATGAAATGATTGAAAATCAAAGTGGAGGATATATTTTATTAAGTGGTAGACCTGGTACAGGAAAATCAACGTTACTCACGGAATGGTTAAAAAAAAGAACCGAAAGGATAATCAAATATTATGCTTACTCAAACAAATATAAAATAGAGAATTATCCCGAGCGAGGTAGTGCAAAAAACTTATTTTTTGATTTAGTTTTCCAAATAGCTGAGTTAGGTTTTTATCATGAAAAGGTTTATCCATATAGAGGAAGTATCGAACAAATACATTCGACTTTTATCAGGCAGTTATCGCTACTTCATCAGGAATATAAATCAAAAGGAGAAAAAACCATCATTATTATTGATGGTTTAGACCACATCCCAAGAGAATATGGTAATATAAATGATAGTTTATTAAAATACCTCCCTCCTCCATCAGAAATCCCAGAAGGCGTTTTTATCATTTTGGGTAGCCAAACATATCAATTAGCGGACCTTGATATTTCTATTAGGAATCTTCAAAATGACTCTAAAAGAAGTATCTCAATCAAATCCTTATCATTCGATATTGTCAATAGTATCATTTCAAAATCTATAAACGTAGATGAAATAACAAAAGAGAAAATATTCAAAATCTCAGAAGGACATCCGCTATATCTGAATTTTATTTTGAAAATTGTAAAAGAGTCACAAGACAAAGAGGCTGTCTTAGAAAATTTAAGACCTATTAATGATATTGTAGAGTATTATGAAAGGGTTTTGAAAAATTATGAAGATAATGATGATTTGATTAGCATTTTAGGGTTAATTGTCAGACTCCGATTTGGTTTTGATGAAAGGTTCTTGAAAGAATGGAATATTCGTAGGAGTGTTCAGACACAATTATTTTATTTCTTTCATCAGTTTTTTGATAACTCTTTCGATACTTGGACAATTTTTCATAATAGTTTTAGACAATTTTTATTAGAAAAAACCATAATAACTCCTTTCAACAAAATTGACGACAATCTTGAATTAGAATACCATCAGAAATTAGCTCAATATGCTAAATCAACCAGTGTATTTGCATTAAATTTTGATAGACTTTATCACCTTTTTGAAGCAGGGCAATATGATGACTTTATTGAACTATCAAATCACCAATACTTTCAAAGTCAGGTTGAAAATCTGAGGCCTTATTATTTTGTCTTTGAAGATTTAAAAATGGGTCAAATTATAGCATCAGAGAAACAAGATGTAAAATTGTTGCTACGATTTGCATTTCTATCGGCTGAATTTTCAAGGAGAGAATGGAATTTTAATCAAGATAAGTTTTTAGATTTTTCTTCTACTATTATAGGAAATGATACCATCAAACAGTTCATTTTTTTACCTTCTGATGATACAGAGACACTTAAACTGAAGATGAAATTAGCAAGATTCATCCATTCAAATGGTAAAGAATCAGATGCAAAGCTGCTCTTTAGAATGGCACAACCAATTGAAATAACTGAAAATGGTATTTTGATTGATAATAATCGGCGAGCGGGTTATGGAAATAAAGTAGATGAATTATTGAAAGAATGGGTTTTGGTCGCACATTACTTTAGTTCGATAGAGGATGTGATAGCTAAAATAAAAAATCTATCATTGGCAAATGAAAATAAGAAATCTCATAACGATTATTATCAGAAAGAAAGTAGTCGACTAAAAAGTGATTTAATTTTAGGGCTTTTTGAATTCTTAATAAATGCAAAAGAAGGTAAGAAAATCAAGCAGCTTATAAAGTGCTTCAACTTCAATAAGAACTTCGATTTTAGTTTTAATACACTGGAAGAGATTACTTTTTATTTCTTGAAAGAAAATGACAGTGCATCTGCCAATGACATTCTCAATCTGCTTTTAAAAATAGTTAAAGGCAAAGAACTATCATTTTATCATAAAATCAGGTTAGCCTATCTAATTCTAAATACTTCAGGTAATAAACAACAGATACGCGAACTGATTGAAGGTATTGAGATTATTCAATTAAAATCTGAACTCGAAAAAGAAAGGAGTGATAGCTATCTAATTTATTGGTTAATTATCTTATACTTGAAAATAGGTATCCCTTTTGATTTCGCAACAATTTTTGCTCTGACCAAGAATGAGGAAATGAATATAAAAATTGTTACGACACAGGTTGTAATTTGATGATTTGATTAAGGTATGGCAATACCTCGAGTTTCCTTTTGAGAAGCGTATCAATGACAGAACGAATAATACAAAAAGCACTTTGACCTGTTTTGAATTGTCCAGATACCTTCTGTTTAACTTTGACATTACGAATAGCCCTTTCAGAGCCATTATTGTCAGGAGGAATATCTAAATTGTATAAGCAAGGCAATAGATAATTGCGGTACTTTATCATGGACGCTTGAAAAACAGCCGTATTGGGAGATAATTCTCTGTCAATAGTAATCAGAAGTAGTTCGTTTAGTCTATTTTCAAAAGCAATTGCCTCATTAGAATCGGATAAATATGCCTTAACAATTATTTTTCGAGTATCAAAAATAGAGACGATAAGTTCTTTGAATGATTTAGCGAAAGGTTGTAGTTCAGACTCCTCCAAGAAAATAAGTTCTCTCAGTAAATGTGCTAAACATAACTGATGGTTCTTTACGGTTGACTTTAATTGTGCTGCCCAACGGTCAGAAATTAAAGTAGCATTAGGTAATCCATCCTTCCAAACACTATTTATTGTTTGAGAGCCACGATTGTCTGAGGCGACAATAAAGGTATTTAAAAGATTTTGCCAAACCCAAATCCACCATTTAGCACCATTTACTTTGGCACCTGTTTCATCAGCACCTACTACTGAACTATTGGCGATTTGTTGTTTGATAATTTGATAAATACCTGTGCATTTTTGAGCAGAACGTTCTAAAATATTACCAATACTTCCTTCTGAAAGAGGCATAGAAAATACTTGTGAAAACACGTTTTGTAAGCGTTTAAAGGGGATATATTGGTAAACTGAAAAGTAACTCACTAATGATTCAACGCTACTGCCATACTGAATAGGAGCATTTACTCCTATTGGGAAATCAGCAATTTGTTGGTTTTGACAGTGTGGACAATGACAAGTGTATTGCCTATATTCCTCATAAATAGGCTTTATAGGCGGTATTTCAACAACTTGTCGTGTCGCTTGTAAAGTAAAAATTGAATCTTGTAAGTTCTGACCACAATTAGAACAAAACGAACTTTTCAAATCTATAATTTTGTCCGGGGTAGCACTTATTTCCAAAGTAGTACCTTTGTGTCCAAGTTGACCGCCACTTTTGAGTCCACTGGAAACACGTAGATTTTTAGGTTTAGAAACTATATCACTTGACGGCGGTAAGGACGAATTATGTGAGTCCTTCTTAACAGACTGACTTTGAATTTGAGATAATAACAACAATACTTTCTCTTCCAACAATTTAATTTGTTGGGCTTGAAAAGCATTGGAGCCTTGTAGCTGAGATATGAGTTCTTTATCTGTCAATGGGCAATAGTAAACCTTTTTATTCAATTTAACTAATTTGGCTCAGAACCTGAGTCGTAACTAAAAATTGAATTTGAAAGGATTCTATACTATTTGGCAAAATTAAAAGTTGATTTAGATGTTAATGAAACGTTTGATATTCGTAGGGTATATCCTATTGTGAGATACTTCTATCAGGAACACGATATTATTAAAAACAGAACTTGGAGTGATATTATCGGGAGAAGAGAAAATATAATGCTGCGATTGGTAGAGACATTAGGTAGTTCTGGCACTAAAAATACCGAAAAATTATGGCACTTTTTATCCTCCGAATTTGAGACTTATCCAAAGTTTTGGAAAAGCTTTGATTTGAGAATCAAAATAGTAATTCAAGTATTCCGAGGAGGCTTTAGTGATATTGAAACTAAAAAAAAATTATTGGAATACAGTGAAAAGTCAGTTAATCAAGAGTCATCACTTGACGAGAGAATTAGCCAAAGTTTGAAAATAGCAGAATATTGGGCTGAACTTAATGACATTGATATGTCAAAATTATGGTTAAAAAAGGCATACAATGAATCTTTAGGTATTGGATATAGAAAAGATTATCAACTTGAATATTGGACTAAATGGATTAGGAAAATAAATCGTTACGAACCTCAGAATGCATACCAAAGGTTGCAATGGCTAAATTCAGTAAATAATCATATAAACTACACAACTGAAAATGCAGGTACGGATATTGCAGATTTTACCTTGAAGGAGTTACTTATGTTCAATTTATTTGATGGCATAACTCAGATGAAGTGGCAAATTGAAAACAATTTGTATGATTATACCTCAACTTTAAATATTTTTATTGAAAAAACACTTGAACAGACAACTTCCCATGATTTCTCAATACTTTTGGATTTATGGGGTAAATTATACATTTATATTCACAATTATTCAGATACTGACTTACTTCAAAAATTAATTAATAGAGCTGAAAAACTATTTTCAATATCTGAATTTGATGAGTTCTTAAGTAAACTCCGATATTACTTATCAATCTATCCAACTTATGAACTTAGACAAAGCTATTATAATTTATTGTATAGCTTGAATATTGACTTTGATGATAATTTTGAATTACAAGAAATAGAAGAAAAGGCAAAGGAAGAAAAGTATTTAAAACTAACCGATGGGCAAACCTTTACAACTGAAGATTTAAAAAGTAAAATCAAGAATTTTGAAGATTTGTTGTTCTACTTTAACAATCAAGAGTTTACTTATAGCTACGGATTTAATTGGAAATCAATCTTTTCTTTTTTCCAAACGTATCTCACCGAATCAAATATTAAGACTTTATCTGATACCTTAAAGGAAAAAAATATTGCTCGTGAAACAATCATTTTTGATATGGTAGAATTTTCTATCAGCAAAGGTTATGATGATACTGGTAGAGAATTAATCTATCAGATTTTGGGTAATAAAGGAAATACTTGGATTAAAAGTTATGATGGAGCGAAAAGGCTACAGGCTTTTAAATGGCTTATTGAAATTGATGGAGAGAAAATCAGAAAAGAAGCCTTTGCAGATTATGCTTTGAAAACTATTGAAAGTAATTCGAGTGATTTATTTGAAATAGAAGAAATTTTAGAAGTAATAAAACCTGATTTTGATGATAAAGAGGTTTGTTTTGAGATAAAATTTTATTTAGAGAGGCTTCTATTAACTGCTGAAGTAAATCCAAATCTACCACTACTCAGTAAAAAAGAAATTTCTCTTAGCTATGGGATTGCAGATTTACTAATCTTTTACGCCAACCAAAATAACTTAACACTTTCTCAAACAGCCATTTCTATCTATATTAATTGGCTATTAAATGAAGATACGGGATTTGTTGTTAGGCTTCAAGAATATTGTCTTGAAACATCTTATAAAAGTCAATTAAATACTATTCAGATTCTATACTGTGTTTTTGATACTAATCAAATAATAATCAAAAACTTCATAAATGAGCTTAAAATTTTAGCGAACTCAAAACTTTTTGAAGTTAGTAATAAAGCTAAGGAAATGCTCTTTGAACTATCTGACTTTGATGATGATTTTGTAAGTTTTATACTTAAAGAACAAAACTGGAAAATATATCGAAATAAATTATTGATAAATCAAGACGGGTTTAATGAATTTGAACAAATATTTAAGAATGAAGAAATCAGTTTAGATGAAGTCAAATATAAATTAAAGTATTGTACGAGTGTATTAGAAAGCATATTAAAACTTGATAAAAATGTATGGAAAAGTAAGCTACTCAGAATAATTAAGGAGTTAGAAGTAGATGCTGATTACACAAGTTTTAACATTATATATGATAGAAATACTTCTTTTGATAATTCGAGATTAATTTTGAGTTTCGTAATTTCAAGATTAGCGGTTAATATTTTACTCAAAGAACTCTATGATTTAGGAATTCAAGAATACTACGAGCGATTTGAGCAAATTAGTAACTCATTTGACCCTGACTTTTGGCTGCTTAATCCACAAAAACAACCTGACTTTATCAATGGAATTATCTATGAAGGGTTTAAAAAGGATAAATCTTTTTTCTATGGATTGGAAAGTAATTGGTATGAAAAAGTAGAGGATGCAATAAATGGCTATCAAAATAAATTTGATGATTTCGTTATATTGGCAGAAAACACAACTTTTCGATGTCTTGGTGGTAACTGGGAGAGAGAAGATAGAAATTGTTTTATTTCAAGGAAAAAACACCAAAAATTCAATCGTTATTTCCCATTTGAAGTAGTTTATAACAAAAAATTGTTTGACTACCCATTTTATCATAATACTAATGAATTTATACTTTTCAATTGGCATGAGTTTGAGCATCGAACTCCTGATAAAATTTTGAATTGGTTAGCATTCAATCCTATGATTGCTCTTGAAATGGGATGGGAATATGATGAAAATGGTCTTTTCAGATGGATAGATTCTGAAGGCAATTTAATGGTAGAATCTACTTATTGGATAAATGGAAATTTGAGAAGTGTAAAACATCATTCAAAGAGTGAGGTTGGTTCTGGGTGGCTTGTCAAGGCAAGCCTTGAAGCCTTTCAGCAACTGAAAACTAAGTATGCTCCAATTTTTCAAAATATTGCCTTTGACAGAACAAGAACTAAAAGACAAGATGGTTCTGAAAACGAAAAATCAGCTAATAGAATAGTCGAATTATAAATTGATTATTCTAAAATGTACACATCTCTGATTTCCCTTTGATTGTTTACATATTTTAATAGAATGATTTTAAAATGCAATATAAATCAATACAGTATTCTTTGAGGACATTAAAAGATAGATTTTGTTTAAGCATGTATTAATAATGATATTAGGTTATTTCATAACTTTACACCATAAAATTTGATTTATATAGATAAAAAATAGTGATTTTATAACATATTGATTAGCGTTTAGCTGAAGTTCCTGTATCTGAAATCTGGTAAATTTTAATGTACAACGGGAAGTGAAGTGTAAACGCCCATGCTATGCGTGGGCGTTACTTTGCTTTGTTGTACAGGCTTACCAGAGCCTCAGATACGAAGTATGGGTGGCGACTCACGCTTATTTTTTCTGAGGTATGGTCAATCAAAAAATAAATATTTCATTTGAGGTTTCTCCCGAAAATGCTTTGCTTCTAAGTGTACTTATTCAAAATGGTGTCGGTGGCCAACAAAATGCCGATAATCTGTTTTCGGCTACTACTAAAAAAGATTTAATGTCTATTGGACAGGAAATCATCAATCAAATTGCTGCTAAAACTGATTTTGATTTGCTTCGCACTAAGAATGATTTATTGGGTGGAATTGAGCAAAATTAGTTTGGGAAATTTGGGAAATCACGTATAGGGAAGTTTCCCTGATTTCCCAAAGTTTTTTACATCCTCCACCGATAGCTGGCTTCGACCGCATCGGCGGTCCGTTCCGCTCAGCCACCGTTGCTCAGTTACCATCACTCGGCCATCGTCGCTCTGCTACTATCGTTCTGCTCTGCCACAGTTGTGTTATTTGATTAATTTTGTATTATTGTTAGGTTTGGCATAATTGGTAGTCTTTGCCGATTGGGGTGTGTTCGATGATGCCGTGTTCTTGCATGAAACGGATGTAGTTTTTTGCCATGCGGTCGGTTACGCCCATTGTTTCAGCTAAGAAATTCATTAGCTGAGAATAGTTTATTTTTTCTTTGTCTTTGAATAGTTCGGTGGCTGCATTTGTTAAGTCGTCAATTTTCCTCTGTTGCTTGTGTTCTTTTGGTTTTTCGCCAATGTGTACGTGGTAGCCTTTCTCTTTGTCCCATGCAAATTGGATTAGTGGCACATCAAGCGGACTGCCCGAACGCACTTTTAGGGCTTTGATGCAGCTTATATCGGTGTTTTCGTCCTTCTCGATGCAAAGGATTCCCGCTGATTTACGTTGAAGTTCTGAGCCGAGGTGTCCACGGAGTTTGACTCCGCTTGGAACGAGGTGCAATACGCAAGCGATGCAGGTTTGATAAATTCCGGCCATTCGATGCAGCTCTTCGATGAGGTTTACACTTTCTCGTTCGTCGTTTAGGCTACTGATTAAATCGCCTATTCCATCAATGACGACCGCATGGACACCATTGAATTGGTGATGGAATTTATCGACGGATTGCATGATTACGTGCATCCGTTCTCGGCGACTGAGGTTGATGAGGCAATATGCTTTGAACCATTCAGGCGGAGCATCTAATTCGCAACGCTGCAAGATATAGTTGAGGTTGCGATAAAGTTGGTCTTCGGATTGCTCAGTATCGAAATAAAGTAGGGCTTTGCCTGTATAATGTAGCGAAAGTGAGCCACTAAATGTAGGCAAAGAGAGCCATGTGTGGATAAGTCGAAAAGCAGTTTTGCAAATGTAAATTAAGAAACTTGATTGGCAACAGATTTTTGTT
>JAIXOL010000080.1 GCA_027486845.1 Cytophagaceae bacterium | reverse complement strand
TTTCATAACTTTACACTGTTTTATGATTAAAAATGAAACACATAAGCCCCCACGATTCCGCCAAGTTTCATCGGGGGCTTACTTATTGCAAATGTCAGAAGAGTTTTTGAGATAAAAAATTGCTTTTGAGCAAGAAAAAACTTGTCCAAAAGCAATCTGTGTATCTACACTTATTTCTTACTTAACAGCCTTTTTCTAACTCTACTTAGCGTTGAGGGTGTTATATTTAGATAAGTAGCAATATATTTGAGTGGCACACGATTGGCAAGTTCTGGGTGAAAATTATAAAACCAGTCTAAGCGTGCTTTTGAGCTTTGGCGTAGCATACCAATATAAATCTCATATTTTTTTAGGTATTGTTCTACCATCAACCTCCCAACGAGATTCAGCTGAGGAAATTCAAGGTATAATTTATCCATATTCTGCTTTGAAATCACCCAAAGTTTAGCTTTTTCAATCACTTCTAAAGCAATTGTAGAAGGTTTCTGATCCAAAAAACTTTCAACCAAATACACAAAATTATTTTCTGACATTAACCATTGCGTAATAGTTTGGTCTTCGTTTTCGTCTAGGTCTTGTTCTTGATCTTGGTAAGAAAATTCTCTAAGCACACCGTTTTCGACAAAATACATTTTATCGTTTACTTGCCCAATATCTACAATAATAGTTCCTTTGGTATAACTTTTATACTCAAAATATTGTATGATTTGCTCAATTTCGGCGGAAGAAAAGACGCCAAAAGACTGGAATAGTTGGAAGAGGGTGGTGGTTGCGTGTTTCATTTTTATACAAAAGTTAAATTTGCATAAATATAAATTATATTTTTGTAATCATTAATTATGCACACATCAAAAAGTGATAATAAGTTGATAGGTAGCAAGTTTGTGGTGTTAAAATGGAAATACAGAAAAAATAGAACCTTATCCTAAAATCGTTTAAGTATTTTTTCTGCTAATTTTATCGAAAAATTGCCATCTTTGCCAATAACCAAATTGTTTTTTCCTTGAAACGTATCATTAAATTTCTTAAAAGCATTTATCTTTGGGACACCACCGTGTCGCTGTATCATGTGCTGAAAATTCTTTGGCAAAAAGTCATTGTGTTTGATATTGACCAACGAGCGGCGGCAGTTTCATATAGTTTTTTATTAGCTGTTTTTCCTGGGGTTATCTTTTTATTTACGCTCATTCCCTACATTCCAATACAACATCTCGACCAGCTTATTATGGAGTTTTTGGGTAATGTTCTGCCCAAAGGAATTTACGAAAATACGTCTAACACGATTCAAGATATTGTAAGTCGTAAGAGAAGCGACATACTTTCTTTTGGTTTTTTCTTTACAGTATTTGCGGCAACCAACGGTATGATGTCGCTGATGGGAGCTTTTAATATGGCATTACAAGTACGTGAAAAACGAACTTATTTCAGAGCACGAATGATTGCCTTGTTTCTGACGGTTCTATTAATTGCGGTCTTGATTTGTGCCATTTTGATTTTGGTTGTTGGTACATTTTTGATTGATTTTTTGTTCGACAAAGGGCTTCTTGATGAAAATTTTAACTTCTATTTGCTCCATATTGTGCGTTATGGCGGTATTTTCCTCATTTTCTATATAGGTATTTGTGCCATTTATTACTTTGCCCCTGCCGTTCATAAACGCCTTCGATTCTTTAATTTTGGGGCGTTGATTGCATCTGTACTTGGTATTTTAGCTACCAACCTTTTTTCTTTTTATTTGGCCAATTTCAACTCTTATAATAAACTATACGGTTCAATCGGAACACTTATCGCACTTATGGTTTGGATTTATTTAGTAGCCTTGATTCTAATTTTGGGTTTTGAAATAAACATTTCAGTGCGTGATGCTTTGCTTGTGCATAGTGAAAAAGAGAGCAAGAAGTAATCTATTGTTTCAAACGTTCAATTCGAGCTTTCATCATTTTTAGTTTTTTGGTATGAAGAGGCTCAGAAGTTTAGTAGAAAATTGAATGTTGAGGAAGGTGAATATTTTATCTAACCAACTTTCGAAAAAAAATGTTTCGGTACTTAATGGCCGACCAGTTTTTATCTAAGCCTATATCATTCCAATAGATGTAAAATCGAGACTTTATGTAATTTCTGCTAATCCAATGACTTCGTGTTTTTTCTGCGGTGCTTTTAACCTAGAATCATTGATTGAACTAAATTTCAAGAAAAAAGGACAGCATTTCAACACTTACGGTGTCTGTACCATTAAAGGAATTTTCAAGACAAACGAAGCCGACATCGACCTCCTCAACTATATCATTGAGCAAACGGAGGTCGTGAGGTAATCAAAACTGCTTCAAATAAATGATGATTGGTCCATAAATCTTTTTTACATTTCCAATTTACTAAAAGGAATATCAAACAGTTCAAAAACTGTATAACTCACATATTTAAAGTGCCACTATTCCATAGTGTCCACAGTGAAACCGTGTTTTGCATGACAGTTTTCAATAGCTCTTGGTTTTTGATTACTTCTTCGGGCAGTTTCATAAATTCAGGATGAGCTACTTACACCAAAGTATCAAATGGCGTGGGTATTTTGAGTTCCTTTTTCGTTTTGAGGTTATCAATATAAATATAATGTCCAGATTATGCTTGATGCCTGTCCACAGAAAACGTGTCTGGCAGCATTTCAAACTTTTGACAAGTAAAACCGAATAAGGTCGATAAGCATCATTTATTTTTAGGCGATAATCTTGTCCATTCAAATCTTTCCGCACTGATTTCACTGTTTATGCCACGGGAAACCTCGTTAAAAACGATGGGTTTTTGTACAATTGGGTATAGAAAACATTTTGGCTAGTGGCGTATTTGATGTTTAAAGTAATATTAGGTATATAATCTTGGTTTCGTACCAATTTTTTTTATTGAGGTCTTTTTTGATGGTTTCTTTTAGAATTGTTGAGTCCGAAATGATATTTCGACCATATTTATTTAGTATTTGTACGGTTAATTTTGCGTATATAAATAATAAAATTTTTAAACGAGGCATTTTTTTCTGCATGATTATAAAAATGTAACTACCTTGCTAATAAAGTTAAAAACTATATATCAATCATTTGAAATTCATCTTTGTTGCTAATAAAAATTAAATTTAAATATTCTATATTTGTATTATATCAAGATAACCTCAACATTAAATTCTCCTACAATGTCGAAGAATACCTTTATTATTTTGTCGTCTATTTGTATTGGTTTATACTCTTGTAATAAGCCACATCAAAGTCCCGAAGGCTTTGAAATCGAAAAAGGTTTTAACTTAGAATTGGTCGCTTCCGAACCACTCATAAAAGACCCTGTAGATTTAGAATTTAATGAAAATGGTGATGCTATGGTACTCGAAATGCCAGGGTATCCGATGGAGGATAAACAAAGCCGTTTGTTGGTTTTGAAAGATAAAAACAACGATGGTGTATACGATAGCACCGTTGTTTTTGCTGAAGATTTAGGATTGGCCGATTCTTTCATGCCTTATAAAAAAGGCGTTTTAGTCGCGGCTCCACCTTATCTGCTTCAATTGTACGATACTAATCAAGACTCTCGTGTTGATAAAATTGATACTTTGATGGGTGGTTTTGTGAAAGATAATTTGCAACATAACTATAATGGACTTACTTACGGCATCGATAACTGGATTTATGCCGCTAATGGTGGAAACGATGGTAAACCTTACTGGTGGGGCGATACCACCACCGTAATTAATTTACGTGGACAAGATTTGAGATTTAACCTCGAAACTCGGAAAATGGAACGCCTTGGAGAATCTTCGGGGGGCTTTGGACTTGGAATGGATGAATACGGACGCATTTTTGAGACCCATAACCTCACGCATATTTCACATTCAGTTTTCCCCGACCGATACCTCAAAGGCAAGCCCATTTTACCTGAAAATACCCTTCAAAATATATCAGACCATGACGAAAACGGTCTAGCCCGTATTTTTCCGATTGGCGAGCAGGAAGACCGTGTGAATCACCCAGAGCAGTCGGGTTATTTTTCAGGCTCTTGTGGTGTGACGTACTATGGTGGTGGTGCTTTTGGCGAAAAATATAAAAATACCGTTTGGGTAGCTGATGTGGTGCTAAACCTAATACACGTTGATAAAATAAATCCTAATGGGACATCATTTACGGCTTCTAGGATTTTTGAAAACAAAGACTTTTTGGCGAGTACCGATAGGGCTTTCAGGCCAGTAAACATGAGTGTTGGTCCTGATGGTTCGTTATATGTTATTGATATTCATCGAAAGGTGATTGAGCATCCTGAGTGGATTCCTGACGAAATCGAAAAAACATTAGATCTCAATGCAGGCAAAAACCAAGGAAGAGTGTACAAGATTTCTTTGGTCGAGGGGCATGAGAAAATTAATTTTGAGCAATTTAGGAATACAGAAGGCTTATTGAAATCGCTCGAAAATCCGAATCAGTGGGTGCGAAATGCCGCTCATAGGCTCTTGATGGAAAACTTATTGAGCAATGAAACCTTAGTGGGTTTGAAAAAACTGCTCAATTCAGAAAATCAATTGGCTCGCTTGCACGCACTTTGGATTCTGAGTCATTCGGGTAAGTTGACTGCCAATGAAGTGGTGGAGGCTTTGCAAAATGGTACGGCTTCGCTTAAAGAAAGCGTTCTGAAAATTGCCGAAAATTATATTTCCGAAAATGAAAGTATTTTGATAAAAGTCTTAGAATTACTGCAAGATTCAGACCCCCGTGTGCGTATGCAAGCAGCTTTGAGTTTAAGCACCCTGCCTGAAAATCATCCTACCTATCAAAAAAATCAGGTAAAACTGCTCAATGCCTTGGCTCAATCGACACAACTATCTACTGATGAGTGGAATGTAGCGGCAGTGACTTTGGCGGCTCAAAGTAAAACAGCTCAATTTTTCTCGCAAATTGCACAAGAAAAGCGTCCTAATTCGGCTTTGCTTGCTTCTTTGGCTTTGAATACATCGGGTTCAGTTGATGATGTGGTTTCAGTGTTATCAAGTCTTCAATCATCCAATCTTTCAGATAAAGACCGAGCATTTGTGATGAAACAGTTAGCTCAAAATATGGGTAAAATTGAGGGAAAAACAATTGAAAATCAGTTAGAATCTCTCGAAAAAAATGCACAATTAGATTTATTGACTCAACTGGCATCAGTACGGCAAAAACTAAAATTGAATCCCGCTCCCCAATTTTTGCAGTATAGCAATGAGGCCGCAAAAAATGTACTGAATACTTCATTGCTAGATTCGGTTCGGATACAATATTTATCTCTACTTGATTTTGTGCCATATCAGCAAAAATCGACAATTTTGTACGATTGTCTGAATAATATTCAACCGCTCAAGTTGCAAGAAAACGCTCTGCGACAGCTTTCAAATTACAGAGAAAAAGAAATTGGTAATAAAGTGGTAGCCATGTGGAAAGACCTGAGTCCACAAACCCGTCGTTATTCGAGTGATTTATTGCTCTATATTGAATCTAATCATGATGCATTATTAACTGGACTTGAAAAGGGTATTATTAATATCGGGGAAATGAATTTTGACCTTGAAAGAAGACGTACTTTGCTTTGGTGGACGGATGACGAAAACACCAAACGCCGAGCCAAAAAACTTTTCAGCGATTCGGGCGTCAGTAATCGGCAAGCCGCTATGGATAAAATGAAACCCGCTCTAACACTAAAAGGCAATGCTCTAAATGGCGAGAAAGTATTTAGTGCTACCTGTGCTACTTGCCATAAATACGGTAGTATAGGCAATGAAGTAGGACCTGTTCTGACCGAAATTAGCAGAAAAAGCAAAGCCACAGTTATGCATGATATTATTGACCCCAACGCCGCCGTTGACCCTAAATATGTGAATCATAGCCTCGAAACCAAAAGCGGAGTCATACATATGGGAATCGTGGCCAACGAAACCGATAAATCGGTTACGATTCATAAAGTTGGTGGTGAAAAAGTAATGGTTAGTAAAAGCGATATTAAGTCGTTTCGCTCTTTGGGTACTTCTTTGATGATGGAGGGCTTTGAAAATGCCCTTTCAACTCAGGAAATGGCCGATTTATTAGAGTTTTTACAAAAAGGAGTGAAGAAATAATAAGAAAATTTGACCATTATTATCATCATTCAAGTATTATTTCTGACTCCATTTTAGGGTAGGTACTTTTTCGCTTACATAACAGGCGATAAGCAGAACTTACCAAGAGTGCTTCCAAATTTAAAAAGGCAATCAAACCACCCATTATTTTGAAACGTTTGTTATGCAGCAGGGTAGTATATTCTTTGCTTCGATGATTTTTTTAATGGTTTCACACTGTTTGTAAGTACAGTTTTTCTAACTCATTGGCCGAAATTTCTTTGGCATCTATCACAGAAACTAAGTTTCCCTCTTTCATGATTCCGATGCGATTGGCTACTTCTTTCGCTCTGAAAATATCGTGGGTAGCCATCAGCACAGCCGTTCCGTTTTGAGCCAATTTACGTAAAATCTCCGAAAATTCGTTGGAAGCCTTGGGGTCAAGTCCCGAAGTTGGTTCATCGAGTAAAAGAGCTTTGGCTTTTTTAGCGATGGCAATTGCAATGCCTACTTTTTGTCGCATACCTTTTGAATAGCCACCAACTCGCTGATTGTGAGCCGTATTTTGCAAACCTGCTTTGCTCAAAAACGAGCTTAATTCATCTTTTCCATAAGAAAAACCTGCTAAAGATGAGAAAAACTCTAAGTTTTCAATACCCGAGAGATTAGGGTATAACATAACCGTTTCGGGAATGTAGGCGAGGTGTTTTTTAGTTTCAAGAGCATTTTCTGCCACCGAAACGCCGTTGATGCTTACCGATCCACCCGAAGGCTGGATAAAGCCCAAAAAGCAGTTGATAGTAGTGGTTTTACCCGCACCATTTTGCCCCAAAAGAGCAAATATTTCTCCCTCATTGATAGTCAAATTCAGACTGTTGAGAGCCGTTTGCTCTCCATAAGTTTTAGTTAAATTCTTTGCCTGTAACATATCTTTAGATTTACTATTAATTCTATTTTTTATTGACTATTGTTTTTGTTTTGAATCTGCGAAAATCAGCGTTTCGCAGAATCCGTTTCATCAGCGTGCCATCATGTCTTTACCAAGTTTTAATTTCGCCCAAAAAACACACAAAATGCTGATTATCAACAACGGCAAAAGTATTTTTAGCCAATTGATTCTCGGTTTTTCTTGATAAAATTCTAAACCAAATTTCTTCCAGTTTTCGTCGTTAACTGTCGCTTCGGTAAAGATTTTTGGATAAAAATAAAGTCGTTTTTGCTCATGAAAATTTTCCAGCTTTTCGATAAAATTCAGGTAATTATCCATATCCGAAAGACTTAAAGCATTGAGACTTAATTGTGCATGAATGCTCGGAAAAAACATACCCGCCGTACTGCTGAAAGCATTGCGTTTTTTGAGTTTCTCTTTGAATGCCAACGCATCTTTCGCCGATTCATCGTCGCCCATTTGTTGCATGGCGTAGTACCATAGCCAACTATAATCTTTGCCTTCGGGGTGTTTAAATTGACTAAACTGCGGGTAATGCTGATGAAATTTCGCCACGGTTGGCTCTTTCGGCTCATCCCACTTATTGTGGTAGCCATCACGACTTTCCAGTACGGTGCTGAATGCTTCGGGAACAGGATAAAGATTGACCGTAAGTGCATTGATTCCAGCAGGAACTACGATGGTGAGCGTTGCCCAAGAAAGCAATAAAATCAAGGCATTTTGACTCGAATTTTTATGAAAACTGGCTACTAACCAAGCCAACGAAAACCAAAAAGTGATGTACAAAATAGAAGTAAGAATAAATGCCAGAAATGCGGCATCAAACGAAATGGCTAAGTAGAATTTGGCGATGATGAGCAATAACACTAAAACTAAGAGCACACTGACGAACCGAATTAATATCTTTGTTCGTAGCATTTTTAGCGGATTTCCCGACTGACTCAATACTAAACTCCAAGTGCCTTCTTCTTTTTCTTCCGAAATCAGATTGAAACAAAACGCAATAATGATAAGCGGAAAAAAGTAAATCAACACGAAACTAAAATCCATGTTTCCGAGCATCTGATACATGGGATTCATCAAATCGGTGGCGTATTTTTGTTCTTCCAAATTACGAATTGTTACACTTTGTAGCGATGGATTGATGTCTCGCTGGCCAATGGCCAAACCTGCCAAATTGGGCATATCATTTACCAACCCAAAACGCACATAATAAAGCAACAAACCAATTTCTTTTGGGTGAAATTCAACATTTTTGGTAATGCTTTCTTGCTGATAATGAGCAGTTTTTTCAATGATTTCTTTGTTTTTATCTAAAAAATGTTTACCAATATTGAGGCTAATCAAGCCCGCCGCAAACAGTATCAAAAGACCCGTCATCAAGCCTTTTGAACGAAGAAAGTTTTTTATCAATAGTGCTTCCATATCAAAATGCTTTTAGGTTTTTAATCGAATAATTAACTAAGAAAAATAGGCCTAAAGTCCATAAAATCAGTGAGATAATAGAAATAATTTCATTTTTCAAAACCATTACTAAATTCAAAAACTGATGATGAAAATCGGGAAAATCAGACCAGTGTTTTTTGCTGATAATGGCTTTTTTGTCGGCCGAAGTTTTTATCTTATTGCCTATGTATTTTATCTGTAATTCGTTCATGGTTTGAGCCAATTTGTATCTGAAATCTTCGGCTTGATTCTGAAAATCATTGTAAGCCGAGTAATCGGTTCCCGAAAGTGCCATCGAAAGGTTTTTGATAGCCATGTAAGGATTCAGAAATGCCGTAAAACGTACCACATTTTGTTGTTTTTGGTAAGTTTCCACCAATTCAGCTTGATGTTTTTTGTAGGTCTCGGCACTGAGTTTTTCGCCTTCACGCATCACATAACCGCTGTAATTGAAAGGTAGTTTGTGGGTAGAATCTACCTTATAAGCGGTTAGTAATGAGTCTTTCAATGCTTTGTAATGCGGGTCATTAGGATTGTGGCTATCGCCCTGCTTGATGAGTTCTTGTTCTACTGTGGTATCGAACTCAATTTTTGTAGGTGATGGAAAAAGATTTTGTCCAACCACCTGCGAAACTTTGGGCAACATTAGGGTAAAAAACAACCAAAATCCAATGAGCGAAGTAAGAGCCGACTTGGAAGATTTTGCCTTGGCTGAAATCAAAATAGCCAAAACAGAAAGTATAAAAAAGTAAGCTAAATAACTGATAATGAGAAAGAAAAAACGGATATAACTTTGCGGATTTTCGGAGGTAAATTCATTGAAAATCAATAAGTTGAAGCCAATAATGACCGATGGAACGAAAATACTCAAAGCCAAAGCAAACAAACCGAGCGATTTGCCCAAAATGAGTTCTTGCCAACTTACGCCCTGCGTGAGTAAAATTCGCAGTGTGCCATGTTCTCTTTCACGAGCCACCAAATCAAAGCCCCAAAAGAAAATGAGTAGGGGCAGTAAAAGTTGTAAAATCATCCCTGCCGAAATTTCACCAAAACGCAGCAGTCCATTCGATAAACTGGCTTCTGAAAAGTTGACCGTATTTTGTTTGTGGGCTTCCAAAAAAACGGCATTTCCAACGTAGCTATCCATGCCAAAATCGAAGAAACTCAGTGGAAAACGATTTCGGAATGCCACATAGCCATAATGTGCCATGCGGTGCGGGTGCTTATCAGGTCGGTTTTCCCAACGTTCACGCACTTCGTGGCTGTAATGTTCCACAGTTCCTTGTTGATTTACAAGGTTTTTGTGCCCAGAAAACAAAGCAAAAAGCAATAAAACGTTAAAAATCCCAATCAGCCAAAGCGTACTGGAATTCTTTATTTTACTGTTCCAAACCTGTTTTGAAATGAGTTTTAGTATGTTGATTCGCATAAGTTTCATAGTAAACCTCATAGGTTTTTGAAACCTATGAGGTTCGAAAAATGGAGTTAAAATTTATAAGTCGCCGTCAGCATAAAGTTTCTCGGTGCTCCTGGAAACAAACGGGTATAATTTTGAGCTCCAATCCAATAAGTTTTATCGAAAATATTGTTCATGTTGAGAGCCATTTGTACGTTGCTTTTGCTTGGGGTGTAATAAATAGCCGCATCAAAAGTAGTAAAGGCTGGCACTTCAAAAGCTCTACTGAACCACGGAATTCTACTACCTTGGGCGTTCATTCCTGCACCAATTCCCAAATCTTTTAGCTTAGAGTTAGCTCCAAAATTGTAGCGAGTCCAGATATTACCACTGTGTTTCGCCACATTTTCTTTGCGTTGACCCACCAAAGTTTCGTTGGCATCGGCTAAGATTTTAGCATCTATAAAGCTATATGAAGCATTGATTTGCCAGTTAGGTAAGATGTAACCCGCCAAATCTGTCTCAAAACCACGACTGCGGTCAGCTCCACGTTGCACCAATAAGTCAGGCTTGGTAGGGTCATTGGCATTCATCAATATATTTTTTTGGTTGATTTCGTACACAGCGGCATTTAAAGTAAATCGCTTTTCGAAAAGCTCAGTTTTTACACCCAATTCTTTCAAATCGCTGATTAATGGTTTGAATGTAGCTGCTGAAGTTGGAGTCCAGAAATAAGCACCAGTGCTTGGCATGAGCGAAACCGTATTCGATTGTGGCTGATAGCCTTCTAAGTAAGTACCATAAACATTAATATTCTTGTTTACTTCGTAAGTCAAGCCAATTCTCGGAATCAAAGCCGTGTTTTTGAATGATGCCTCGTTTGGTGCGTTATAGTTAGTTATATCTTCAAACCATTCATTTCTTAAACTCAACAAAGCCGAGAATTTACCAATTTTAAGCTGCTCTTGAATGTATATAGCGTCGGTAGTAGTCAATGCTGATGGCACTGCTATACGGCTATTCATGGTGTAATCATTCAAATTTCTGACGGTATAAGTAGGATTATTGAGGTCAAAATAATTAACATTAGGTCTTGGCAATGTTTTACCTCCAATCGAAACGGTCTGATAATTAGCAGCATTGGCCACTACAAAACTTCCTGCCACCGAGCCATCTTTCAACAAAAATCCACGAGCAGCGTTTTGTCCACCACCTTTGAGTTTATTCCAGCTCTGTAAGTCATAGCCTACCAAAAGTTTATGCGAAGTTTTGCCCGCATTAAAATTGAAATTAAAGTAAGCGTTCAGGTTATCAGTATTCCACAATTGCTTGCGTTGCACCATTTGCATTCCTACCAAACTCGTCACTTCGGCACCTGTGATGTCTCTCGCAAAGGCGTTAGTTGTGCGGTGTTCCTGCAAATCTTCCGACCAAGTTTGTTTCATGTACGAGGCAATAAAACTGATTTTCTCGCTGAACTTATGCGAAAGATTTGCCGTAAGAATCAATTCTTTCGACTTGAAAAAATCGTTGGCCGCACCTAAATTCAAGCTGATAGGCGTACTATTCAAATTTGTTTTACCTGCCACTGCCCCAAAAATAGGCTGACCACGGTCGAGGTTGCCCACCATATTTGAGTAAATCAACTCAGTATTGATGGCAGTTTTATCGCTCGGCAAATAGGTAATAGATGGCGAAATCAAAACCGAATTATTTTTCACTAAATCACGGTAAGATTGTGCCTCTTGGTAAGCTCCGTTGATGCGATAAAGCAAGGTTTTTGATTCATTCAACGGGCCAGTAAAATCCAAAGCCCCACGAACTGTGCTGAAACTTCCTGCACTCAGACTCACCTCTCTTCGAGTTTCGGCCAAAGGTTTTTTTGTTACCATGTTGATACTTCCACCTGGGTCAACACTGCTAAAAGTAACCGAAGCAGGGCCTTTCAGCACCTCAACACGCTCCACATTAGTAGTAAGAGGTTGCAAAAAATAAAACTGGCGGGTACGCATTCCGTTGATAATTTGTCCTTCCTCGTTTTGACTTATTCCTCTGATATTGAATTGGTTATAAAAACTCGAAGGCGAAACGCCCGAGGCGATTTTCACAGCATCAGACAACTGAAAAGCTCCACGGTCGGCAATCAATTCTTTGGTAACGGTGCTGAGGGCTTGTGGCAACTCTTTGTTTTTGATGGCAATTTTGGTAGCTGAAAAACTATAGTCAGAGTTATAATCTTTCTTGGCACGGCCAACTATTTCTACGCTTTGAAGTTCAGTCGTATTAGATTGTAATTTAATAACCAAATTTTGTTTACTGTCGCTTACGACAATATTTTGTTCATACTTTTCGTAGCCCACTGAGCTTACCACGAGTCGATAGTTTTGGTTTGATAGGTCTTTGAATTCAAAAACACCTTTTAAATCGGTCAGCGTACCTTTAGTTTCGGTTGCTGAAATGAGTTTTACGCTGGCATTAACAACAGGTATTTTGCTTTCGTCAGTAATTGTACCGACCAAAGTATTTTGGGCGTTTGCCACAAAAAACAGATTAAACAGGAGAATTGTGCTAAGTAAATTTTTAAGATACATAAGACTAATAAATAAAAGTGGTTATTGTTTTAGAATATTTTTTACTGATAATCAGTGGTTTACCGTAAGACTAAATCTATACATTGAAAAGTCCACAGGCCATCAGCTTGTGGATTTTTTGTAAAAACATCTATACTTAAAACCTACCTTTTGCTTTAAGTGATACAATATTATTGCATTATTATTTCATTTGCAACTTAATTGCATTTATTTTTGCAACAAAGATGCAAAAATAAAAAAATATCATGAAAAAATTACCCGTTACAGTATTATCTGGCTTTCTTGGGGCAGGAAAAACAACTTTACTCAACCATGTTTTACATAATAAAGAAAGCTTGAAAGTTGCCGTCATTGTGAATGATATGAGCGAGGTAAATATTGATGTCCAACTGGTGGCCAAAGAAAATACGCTTTCTCGCACCGAAGAAAAGCTCGTAGAGATGAGCAATGGCTGTATTTGCTGCACTTTGCGAGAAGATTTGATGATTGAAGTAGAAAAATTGGCCAAAGAAAAACGCTTCGATTATTTGTTGATTGAATCGACTGGGATTTCAGAACCCGTGCCTGTTGCTCAAACATTTAGTTTTGTTGATGAAGAAAATGGCATTGATTTATCGAAATGGTCGTACATTGATTCGATGGTTACGGTAGTAGATGCTTTTAATTTTGGAAGAGATTTTGGCTCGGCCGATACCGTGAAAAGTCGAAAAATGAACGAAGATGAGCAAGATTACCGCACAATCGTAAATTTATTGACCGACCAAGTTGAGTTTGCCGATATAATTATTCTCAACAAAACCGATTTGATTACGCCTTTTCAGTTGGGCGAATTGAAAGCAATTATTAAGTCTTTAAACCCTGTTGCCAAAATCATTGAATCGTCGTTTTCTAAGGTAAATCCTAACGAAATCATCAATACAGGTTTGTTTGATTACGAAAAAGCGGAGCAATCGGCAGGTTGGATTCAGGAATTGGCGAATCGTGAAAGTGGAATGGCTCATAATCCTGAAACGCTTGAATATGGCATTGGAAGTTTTGTTTTTCGTGATAAACGCCCATTTCACCCCGAACGCTTCTGGAATTACCTGACCGAAAATTGGTACGCTGGCATTATTCGTTCAAAAGGATTATTTTGGATAGCTTCTCGCCCCGACGAAGCTCTCAATTGGAGTCAGGCGGGTGGTTCGCTTCGGGCAGAAGGGGCAGGGGTTTGGTGGGCAAGTATGCCGTTCAACGAGCGAACTCGTTATGGTTCTTTCGTAGAAAATCAAAAAGAAATTGAAAGCAAATGGGATAAACGTTTCGGCGACCGACAAAATGAGTTGGTAATTATCGGGCAAGATTTGAACGAAGGTGTGATTAGATTTGAACTGGAAGAATGTCTTTGTACAGAAGAAGAAATCAAGCAAATGGAAGAAAAAAGAAGGTTTAAAGACCCATTCCCCGCGAGTATTTAATAAAAAAGTCCGTAAGCACCTGCCTACGGACTTTTTATGCTTAGTACAAAAATCTTATAATGGATTCTGTACAATTGCTGGATTCGATTGTATTTCTCTTAATGGAAGTAAGAACTCCCATTGTTTATCACCAGCAGGAACATCAAACAGTACAGCGATTGATGCAATTTGGTTTGTTCCATTTCTGTTTAAAGGCTGATTTAGTCTTTTCAAATCGGTAAATCTTACACCTTCTCCCCACATTTCAATTCTTCTATGAAACATGATTTCATCAGCTAAAGCTGTTCCTGTCGCCGTTGAAAGCTTATAACCAGTATCGCGTTTGCTTATCAAATCAAATAATACCTTTGCTGCTTCAGCACTGTTTCCTAAACGTGCTTTTGCTTCTGCTTCTATCAAGTACATTTCAGCAACTCTCATGTAAGGTACATCGCCCATTGCTGAGGTTGAAGGAGTGCCTGGTAGTCTAAATTTTTGATTCAAAAACGGAACTCTAACACCACCCGTAGGAACAATTGAGTTAGCTGCTGTCGGTGCTTTTACCCACATTTTAGAACGAATATCAGTTGCAGGTATCTTATCATAAAGTGTATTATTGATTACTTTAGGGTAAGTTCTGATTACAGTAGAGTTATAATTACAAGAAATGTATGAATGATAACCGCCAAAAAACTCGGATTGGTCTTCAAGGTGGTCAAAACCCCACATCCATTCAGGATTTGTAATATCAGCAAATCCTTCTTGATATTGGGCTGTTGTCATAATACTTGAGCCTGTATTACGTGCTTCTGCTGCAAATTTTGCAGCATCGGCCCATCTTTGTTGCGTTAATGCAACTCTTGCTAGGAATCCTTTCACAACTTCAAGGTTGATATGAGATTTAAAGCTTCTTGCTGATTTCAATAAAGCGGCAGCATCTGAAAGGTCTTTGTTAATTTGTGTATAAACTTCTTCTACTGTTGCTCTTGGAAGGCCTTCAGTTGTTGGTGCAAGTACCAATGGTACACCTAATTGTGCATTTGGTTTTGTGGCAGCGTCATAACGTTTACCATATAGCTGCACCAAATTAAAATACGCCCAAGCCCTCAAAGCTAATGCTTCTCCTTTTACTTGGTCTCTTTCGGCTTGTGTGCCCACAGCTTTATCAATATTGGCGATACCAACATTGGCATTTCCGATAACTCTGTAATATAATTCATATGGAAAACGAGCCATTGTACCAACGTCTGCTCTATGGCTTGTCCATCTTGTTTCGCCTACGTGCCAGCTTGCGGCTGTTGTACCCAAAATCATATCATCGCCCATGTGATCAAGAATAATCATCATTGCAGGATGCCCCGAATGTCCTTGTGAACCAAGGTAACGGTAAATCAATGAACGGTAAATTCCATTAATTGCTGAAGCAGCATTTTTGGTTGTAGCATAAGCCGAGGCTGCATCAACACTTTCAGTAGGAACTGTATCGAGGTATGTTTTTTCGCATGAAATCGAAACCATGCTCAAAACTATGGCGAATAAAATTATTAATCTTTTTTTCATTGTTAATTTCAATTAAAGTGAAAATGAAACACCTAATACTATTGATTTCGCAGGACTAAAAACGTTGCTGGTTACACCATCAAAGTTTTGCTGAACATTCATACCTTTTCTGCGAGAAAGTATAATGAAGTTTTCGGCACTTGCATATACCTGTGCATTTTCTAAAAATACTCTTTTTGCTGCTTTACTCGGTATAGCATAAGCTAAGGTTACAGTACGTACATTCATGTAGCTTGCATCGATTAACCAACGGTCAGAAGCTGCATCAAAATCGACAGTACGACCAGCATCCATTCTTGGTACATTTGTGATATCACCTGGTTTCTGCCATCTATTCATTATATCTATATGTTTGGCATTATTATAGCCAGCACCCATCAAACTTGCATAAGCACCATCGTATGTTTTACCACCTATTTGATAAATAACTAAAGCTGATAAAGAAAGACCCTTATACTTGATTGTGTTGGTAATAGCACCACTTACCAAAGGAATAGACGAGCCGGTATAATGGAAACGTGCATTACTGACTACATTAGTAAGCGTATCGCCTGTTTCTGTAATGCGTGAGTTGGCAGGTACAAAATTGATTGCTCTGTATTCTGCTACACCTGTTTCAGGGTTTATTCCTCTGTAATCTCTCAACCAAAAGTCAAAAATTGATTGCCCTTCTTTTAACTTTTTAGTTCCACTAACAATCTCTTTACTTGCATCAGGCATTTTTGTAATTTGGTTTTTCAATTTAGTGGCATTTAAATTGATATTCCACGAAAAGTCTTTGCTTCTTACAAGAGCAATATCTAATTCAAGTTCAACTCCTTTGTTAAACATTGTACCGATGTTACGAGTTTGAGTAATGATACCTGCCGAAAGTGGCAAAGGAACATCAAAAATCAAATTACTTGAGCGTCTATCAAAATACTCAATTGTACCATTTATACGATTTTTTAATAAACCAAATTCTAATGCTATATCAAAAGCATTGCTTGATTCCCATTCAAGTTCTCTATTTCCTAAACTTGCTTGCAAAATACCTGATTCAGATGCATTATTATCACCTAAAGTATATAATGGCTGCCATGCATAACGGCTTATATCTCCGTCATTACCTGTTTGTCCATACGAACTTCTAAGCTTCAAATTGCTTATAAAGGTTAATTCTTTTATAAATGCTTCTTGATCTAAACGCCAAGCGGCACTAACTGAGTAGAATGTACCCCAACGAGAATCTTTATAAAATTTACTTGAACCATCTCTACGAGCGGAGAACGAAGCAAAGTATTTTTCATTAAAATCATAGTTAATTCTTGAAAAATAACCTTCTACTCTTCTATCTCTTCTTCGAGAATCTAGGTTAGTGGTTGTGGTAAAGTTGAGGAGTTCAACGTTTCCATCTAGTATTTGACCTGACCTCGAACCGTTAAGTCTGTTATCAGTTTCATTATAATTTTCGTGACCAAGCAATACGCCAATACTATGGCCACCAAGCGATTTATTATAGTTTAATAATTGCGAAAGGTTATAACTTGTAATATTTTCAAAAATATGATTAGCTCTTCCTGCAGGAGCACCATCACCCACGATTGGATTACCGTAAGTTATATTATTTACATTGGTTATATCTACACCAAGGTTGTTTGTAAATTTGAAATCTTTCAAGAATGAAATTTCCGCATAACCACGACCACTTATTACATTTCTACGGAAAAAGTTTTGATTAAGAACCGTTTCAGCAAGAGAATGACGACCGCCATTTTGAGGCCTATTTGGTAAACCCAAAGCACTCAAATTACCAAAGTCATATTTTTTGCTTCCATCTTCATTTGTTAGGAATGTACCAGGGTTGGCAGGGTCATATGCATAAACAGGGTAGATTGGAGCCATACCTCTTGAAAAAAAGAATGGGTTTACGAACGCTGTATTATCATTAGCATCTGCTTGGTTTGATTTGATGATAGTAGCTGATAAATTTGAACCTACTTTAAACCAAGATTTTATTTGGTTATTTACATTCAAACGAGCCGTATAGCGGTCATAATCAGAACGAATCAAAAAACCTTTATCTTTTAGGTATGATAATGACAAGAAATAGTCAGATTTTTCGGCTGAACCAGAAAAGTTTAAATTGATTTCATCACGCTCGCCTTGGCGTACCAAAGGCTTTTCCCAGTTTAAATCATCAGGAGTATAAAGGCTAGTGGCATTCGGATTAAGCTTTCCTTCATTACTCACCAATTGATTGAAAGGTACATTGTAAACGTTATAGCCTACAATACTACCCAAATTGTTAGTTGCATTCGTGCTGGCTGTTGCAATTGCAATAGGGTTGGCAGCTCTATAAGCAAAGCTATTACGGTTTGCTTCCCACATCAATGGATAATATTCTACTGTTCCAACTCTATCATATTCTGGTAAGCCTCTGCTATTGAATCCTTTTGTAAATTTTACACTGATGTTATTTTTGCCTTTTGCACCTTTTTTGGTCGTTACCATTACAACTCCATTGGCGGCTCTTGCACCATAAAGTGCAGTAGAAGCAGCATCCTTTAAGACAGTAATTGTTTCAATATCATCATTGTTTAAATTGGCGATACTTGCACTGTATGGCACGCCATCAACAACATAAAGTGGGTCGTTTGAAGAGGAAATCGAACCAAAACCTCTGATTCTGACAGCAGGAGCTGAACCTGGCTGACCGCTACCCGCAGTAGCCTGAACTCCTGCCGAAACGCCTGCAAGGGCTTGCCCAATGTTAGTAATTGGTCTTGGACCTATTTTATCTGCTCCAATCGTGGCTGCCGAACCTGTAAATGAGGTCTTTTTAGCTGTACCAAAAGTAGTGACAACTACCTCGCTTAGGGTTTCACTGCTTGTCTCAAGACTAATTTTGAGTGAAGTCTGATTACCAACAGCTACTTCTTGGGTTGTGTAGCCAACATAACTAAATACTAAACGAGCATTGCTCTGAACGCTGATTCGGAAGTTGCCATCGGCATCTGTATTTGTGCCTTTTGTAGTACCTTTGATGGTTACAGCTACTCCTGGTAAGCTTGTACCATCATCGCCGATTACTTTTCCAGTAATGGCTTTCTCTTGTGCTAACGCTTGAAAGGTTAGGGTAACACAAAAAAAGAGAAACAATCGTAGATTTTTCTTCATAAAGTTTAGTTTGTGATAGTAATTAAAAAATATAAGGTACAAATATAGACGTAAAAAAGAATATTTTAATGTTACAATAGTTACAATTGCAACTATTTTCTTAAAAAACCACAAAAACAGAATAATGTTTGCCAAAATTCTCTAATACTATTGATTTTTTTTAAAATATTTGGAAAAGCTTTATGTTCAGGTATTTAGTAATTAGAAATATATAAAAAATCCACGAAGATTCTTCGTGGATTTTCATGAATTTATTTTATTGAGTATTATTTCAAAAAGCCTTCGGTAATCATAGCGTTTTCGAGTTTCTTTCCTAATTCATCAGAAGCTTTTACTAATGGTAAACGAACTTCCGAACTACAAATACCTTTTATTTCGCAACATTTCTTGATACCAACTGGGTTTGACTCTACATATAATAATGTGTCAAAATCAACGAATTTTTGTTGAATGCTTGCGGCTTTGTCAAAATCTCCTTTGAGAGCTGCCCAAGTCATTTCTCCAAACTCTTTCGGGAAGGCGTTGGCTATCACTGAAATAACGCCACTAAAGCCCATACTGATTGACGTCGTCACGAGGTTATCATCGCCCGAAAGCAATAAAAAATCTTTAGGACAACGTTTAGTTAGCTCAATCGCATTTTCGATGCTACTTGCATCTTTGATACCGATGATGTTTGGGTGTTTGGCCAATTCTAAAACCGTCGGTATCTGAATCTGAGTAACCGTACGCCCAGGAACATTATATAACAAAACAGGTACTGGCGAAGCATCTGCAATAGCTGTGAAGTGAGCAATTAAACCGGCTTGTGAAGGCTTATTGTAGTAAGGACAAACTGATAATATAGCCGAAACTCCACTCAAATTAGTATTTTTAATGGTTTCGATAACTACTTTTGTGTTGTTTCCACCCAAACCATAAACAATTGGGAGGTTCTTTGGATTATTTTCTTTCGCAAATTTCAATAAATCTACCTTTTCTTGAGCAGTTGTAGTTGAAGTTTCGCCCGTTGTACCTTGAACAACTAAGTAATTTACGCCTCCTTCGCTCGTAGTGTCGAGCAAACGACGCAAACCATTATAATCAATTTCGTGGTTTTGGTCAAATGGTGTAATCAAAGCGACACCTACGCCCATCAATGGATGTTCCATTATTTTATTATTATTTTTTCGTGTCGTAAAATTCGGTAGAATATTGTATTAAAGAAAGATTCTTGCTTGAAAAGTTTATATAAAATATGAATTTAGTAATTTAGTTTATTGAACAAAAAACAAGAAAAACAAGATTTTTAATGTTAAAATCTTGTTTTTCTTGTTCTGATATGCACTATCTTTAAAAATCAATTTATAACAATTTCGTTGACTGCCAAGTATTGACTTGCCAACCTTTTTTGCCATTATTTGAATAAACTACTGTGTATCGTAAATTTAAGTTATTGGGTTTGCCATCAACTGGTCCCAATTCAATTAAGGCTCGGCCATTTACTACGGCAATTTTTCCATATTCTCTCACACTAATTTCTTGTAAATCAATGCTTTTATAAACACTTTTACCTTCTTTGATAGAAGCTATGTAAGAAACCTTGTTATCAACTTTTGCATTTGAATGAGTATAAACTAAGTCATCGGCAAAGATTTTTTCAAGAAAATCAAAATCTTTTGATACTTGAGCCGCAAAGCGTTTTCTTTCAAGAGATTCAATGTCAGTTTTGGTGTTTTGTGCCAAAACCGTTTGCCCGATTATGAGCGATAATGCTAAAATTAGTATATTTTTCATCGTTTTATTGAGAGGTTTAAATATCAACTTTATTCATTTTTGGCACTAAAAGGTGCATAATTAACCATGCCAATAAATACGCACCCGCACAAATCGCAAACATGATATAATATGCCGTCTCGATTTGATTGATGCTACGGTAGTAAACAAACATATTTTTCTGAACTGCCCAAGTAAGCAAAATGCCACCTAAACCACCAGCCATTCCGCCGATACCTACAACCGAACCCGTTGCTTTTTTAGGGAACATATCTGAAACTGTGGTGAAAATATTTGCACTCCAAGCTTGATGTGCCGCCGCTGCAATACCAATTACTAAAACTGCTAACCACATATTTACTTTTCCAGCCAATTGTGAGAAAATAACAGGTAAAACAAACAGTGCAAAGATAAACATTGAAGTTTTGCGAGCTTTGAAAACAGGCATATTTCGGTTGATAAAAGCCAATGGCAAATAACCACCACCTATACTTCCAACGGTAGAAATGATATAAACTACCGCCACTGGAACTGAAATTTGAATTAACGAAAGTTTGTATTCACTTTGCAAGAAGTCAGGCAACCAGAAAAGATAAAACCACCAAACGGGGTCTGTTAAAAACTTACCTAAAGCAAAAGCCCAAGTTTGACGGAAGCCCAAAAGCTTAATCCAAGGCACTTTTTCTTCGTTTTTGATATTTTCCTCTTCCTCTTTATCAGAGTGAATATAATCATACTCAGCCTTTGTAAGTTTCTTAGAATCTTTAGGAGAAGTATAATAAACTTGCCATAAAACCAACCAAATGAAACCAATCAAACCTGTGATGATAAATGCCCACTGCCAACCCCAAACTACCGCAATTGCAGGAACTGTCAATGGTGCTATGATTGCACCAATGTTTGTTCCCGAATTGAAAATGCCAGTTGCCAATGCACGCTCTTTTTTAGGAAACCATTCAGCCGTAGATTTAATAGCTGCTGGAAAGTTTCCTGCTTCAGTCAGACCTAAGCCTGCACGAGCAATCATAAACCCAAATGCCGAGTTGGCCAATGCGTGTCCGACTGCGGCCAAACTCCATAGTCCTGTTGCCCAAGCGTAGCCTTTTTTAGTTCCGAGTTTATCAACGATACTGCCCGCAATGAGCATACCGAATGAATAAAATATTTTGAAGGTAATTTCGATGTTTGCGTAGTCGCCGTCATCCCATTTTAGTTCTGTTGATAAAACAGATTTTAATAAACTAATTACTTGTCTGTCAAGGTAATTAACTGTTGTTGCAAAAAAGACCAATGCACAAATGGTCCAGCGATACTTTCCGATTTTTTCCATGTTTTTTTTAGGGTTGAATAAATTAATGAGTGAATGAGTGAAGCGGAACGCCGCCCTTAACAAATGAATATCAATTCAAACGTTGTAAAATCACTTTCTCCCCAACATTATACTAAAAACCAAAATAATCTTTGGCGTTATTATAGCAAATATTTTGAACGATTTGGCCAGTCCATTTAATATCGTTTGGAATTTCACCATTTTCAATGTCATTTCCAAGAATGTTACACAAAATTCGACGGAAATATTCATGACGTGGGAATGACAAGAAACTTCTCGAGTCGGTCAACATTCCAATGAAACGGCTTAACAAGCCCATATTTGAAAGAGTGTTGATTTGTTTTTCCATGCCATCTTTTTGGTCGAGAAACCACCAACCTGAGCCAAATTGTACTTTTCCTGCAATCGAACCATCATTGAAATTGCCAATCATAGTAGCGATTATTTCATTATCGGCTGGATTTAAGTTATAAATGATGGTTTTTGCTAATTGGTCATGTTCATCAAGTCGGCCTAAAAACTTAGAAAGTGAAATTGCTTGCGAATAATCACCAATTGAATCCCAACCTGTATCTGGCCCCAGAACTCGCAATGCACGGATATTATTATTGCGTAAAGCTCCCAAGTGGAATTGTTGTGTCCAGCCCAATTCGTGGTACATTACTCCCAAAGCATGAAGAATGGCTGATTTGAAAATCAAAGCTTCTTCCGAGCTTAGTGTTTTGCCCGAAATTGCTTTTTGGAAAGCTGCATTGGCTTGCTCAGGTGTAAAATCAGTGGCATATATTTGCTCCAAACCGTGGTCGCATAGTTGACAGCCATTGCTTGCAAAGAAATCGGCACGACTTCGAAGTGCTTTCAATAAATCTTCGTATATGCTGATATCAATGTTGACGATTGCTCCGAGTTTTTGTACGTAAGTAGCAAAATTAGGATTTTCAATCAAGATAAATTTATCAGGACGAAACGCCGGCAACATTTTGGTTTTTGCCGAAGCATCTTTGTTATAGGCTTGGTGATATTCGAGCGTATCGAGTGGGTCGTCGGTTGTACAGACAACCTCAACATTCATTTTACCCAATAGATTTCTTACCGAATAATCAGGTGTTTGGATTTTAGCGGTACATTCATCATAAATTCTTCTCGAACTTTCAAGATTTAGTACTTCATGAATACCAAAATATCGTTGCAGCTCCAAGTGCGTCCAATGATACAGAGGGTTTCTTAAAGTATAAGGTACGGTTTCTGCCCATTTCTCAAACTTTTCGTAATCATTAGCGTCGCCCGTACAGAATTTTTCATTGATACCGTTTGCACGCATCCCTCTCCATTTGTAGTGGTCGCCATAGAGCCAAACTTGCGTGATGTTTTCAAAGACTTTATCACCTAAAATTTGGTCAGGCGGCAGGTGATTGTGGTAATCGATGATAGGCATATCTTTCGCATACTCGTGGTAGAGTGTGCGAGCGGTTTTGGTTTGTAAAAGAAAATCTTCGTCTAAAAACGTCTTCATATTTGTAATAATGATAGAATGAGCGAGTGATAGAATGAGCGAATATTGACTAAACTCATAATCAATCAACAAGCAAAACTATTGCCTTTTTTTTGTTTATTTTGCTATAATATTTCTTTTTTTAATACTATTTTGATAAAGGTGTTTATTTTATGTAATTTTTTCATTATTTATAATTGCTTACAGCATTATTTAGTAAAAAAGATTTGACAACTTACCATTTGTCACACTACCAAAAGTTATCAAATCTTAATCTTGATAGTACTATTTCGTTCCTAAAGCCCATTTTGCCAAATCTTTAGCAGCACTAAAGTTTTCGTACATGATTGGAATTCTACGTCCATCGGTGTATTCGTTATATAACCACGGGTCACCCACAATGAACACACTTCCTTTACCCACTTTTGCCATTGCGATGATATTATCGCCACCTTCGCTAACAATGGCTTTTGCTGGAGTTTTAACATTGAGTGTTACTAATTCTTTGATATAAACCAATTTGGTATTCTTAAAAACTGGATTTTCAGCAGGAATTTCTACACGACCTTGTTCCCATTTTGTGCCTTGAACCATGTTTCGGCTTTTGTTGGTAAATTCCACGCCAAAGACTTTTGCCAGTTCATTAAAATGCGGAATTTCGCAATTAGCGGAATCATTTGCCATCATTATTAATGTGCCCCCTGCTTTCACCCAATTGCTAATTACTTTAATATCAGTTTTTTCTACAAAATTTGGCTTTGCGGTTTCTTTTTTGGTATCAGGGTCAACAATGATATAGACATTTACACCTTTTAGGTTTGCTGCTGTTGGAGCGGCTGAAATCGTTTTAAGTTTTGCACCTAATTCTTGGTAAATTTGTCCCCAAACCCAAAAACCTGAGTGCATACGGTCGTCCCAAGTATAATGGAAAGATTCTTGATTTCCGTTTAAATCTTTTCGGAATTCATTATTGAAAAAATTATCGACGGCTACGATTTTGCCTTTGCCCAAGGCATTTTCGGCCGAGATTTCCATTTCTACGCTCGCAAAAATAAATGGTCCAACGCCTTTCAAATCATTCTTACGAATTGGTTCGCTTAAATAATATTCATAACTACCATCACGGTAAGGCGTTCCACCCAAACCGCCAACGCTTACTGTTTTATTAAAACTTATTGTACCGTCAGCTTCTTTTTCTACAAATTCTTTCAGCATTCCTGCGTAACCTTTTTTAGCAGCTGTAAGAAATGCAGTAGGCAAATAACCTTTACGTACACCTTTGGCAAGTGTGTAAACAAACATGGCTGAACTTGATGATTCAAAATAATTACCTTTGCGATTACCTTGCGAAGTCATTTGATACCAAAGACCCGATTTTGCATCCTGGTATTTGACCAAAGCCGGAGCGAGATGTTGCAGATATTTGACAAGATTAGCTCTTTCAGGATGATTTTCTGGGAAATAATCAAGCACATCGACTAAAGCCATTGCGTACCAGCCAATTGCACGACTCCAAAAATGAGGTGATAGTCCAGTTTTTTTATCCGCCCATTTTTGCTCTTTGCTCTCATCGTAACCATGATAGACCAAACCAGTTTTAGCATCGACTGCGTATTTTTCAATTAAAGCAAATTGTTTAGCGATTTCATTGAAATGATCTGGTTTATTGAAAATCTTGCTGTATTCGGCAGCGAAAGGCTCACACATAAAAAGTCCATCAAGCCACATTTGGAACGGATAACGTTTTTTGTGCCAATAGCCACCTTCATTGGTTTTTGGTTGGTTTTCGATTTGTTTCCAAAGTAAATCGGCTGCTTTTTGGTATCTTTCCTTATCAGGTTGTGATTGCTGGGCAAGCATCAATAAAGCTCGGCCAGTTGGAATATTATCCAGATTCAAGTCATCGTATTTATAAGTACGAATGCTTCCATCTTTCTGTACATAACGGTCTAAATCGTGGCGGATATATTCAAAATATTTGCCATCTCCTGTGCGGTACCATACTTTTTCGAGGGCTTTATGCATTAAGCCTTGCTCATAGTCCCAAGCGGCAGGTTTGCCTTCTTTCACAGCAATCGAATCTTTGTTTCGGCTTATGAATGATTCCGCCATCCAGACAGAATATGGTTTTTGAGCAAAAGAACTAATCCCTAAATTGGCGTTCAAAAAAAGGACTGATAGATATAATAAAAGTTTTTTAGCGTTCATTTTTGATGGAATTATTAATAGAGAAATTACTTACTCAACATTATCGCACTGTCATTCAATGCAAATTTATGTTTTTTAATTAAATTAATGATTTCTGCACCCGCAAATAGGGCTGGTCCATAGCCATGTGCAGCATAGACATTTACTGGGCGATAATAATAAAATGCTGGCTCAAAACTCATTCCTGTGCCTACGCATACGCCTTCAACTTGTCCTTTTTCAGTAACTTTGGTAGCCACGGCGTTCCAACCGAGTAGAGCCATCGGGCCATAAGTTGTAGCATCAAGCCATCCTTCATTGATACCTTTAGCAATGCAGTAAGTATAAATAGCTGTGGAGGAAGTTTCTAAATAAGTATCGTTTTTATCAAGTAATTGATGCCAAAAACCCGTGCCTGTTTGGTAAGATGCTAAGCCTTTGGCATGGGCTTTGTATAAAGCTAAAACTTCGGCACGACCTTTATAGTCTTTTGGTAAAATATCGAGTACTTCGGTTAATGTAAGAATTGCCCAGCCGTTTGCTCTTCCCCAGTGAAATTCTGGGTGAGTTTCCATGCTTTCTACCCATCCGTGCATAAAGATTCCCAAATTTTTATTAAACATTCGCTTTGAGTACTGAATGATCTGCTTAACGGCTTCGTCATAATATTTTTTGTCGCCTGTGAGTTTTCCCATTTGAGCGAGTGCAGGCACGCCCATAAACATATCATCGAGCCAAAGTGTGTTTTTTAATGGACGATTTCGTGCCAGCGTTCCATCTGACAAACGGTATTCTTTTGTATAAATGTAGTTGAGGTAATTGTCAATCAATGGACGAATATTATCTTTTAATAATCCTTCACGCATTGCCTTAATCATTGAAACGGACATCGCTCCGCAATCATCTAAAGCGTGTGGTGCAATAACTTGACGCAGTGGCATGCTAGAACTTACCGTAAACTTAGCTTTGACGATGGGTGTAAGTTCAGCCAAAAAATTAAGGCGTTGCGTAGTATATTGAGCAAAACGAGGGTCGCCAGTAGCTTTGCTAGCTGCAAGCATAGCTGCATAAGTTACGCCCCATTCATAACTTGTTAAACTAAAATCTCCTCGGAAAACTATTGCGTTTGTATCAATTTTTGAGAAATCTTTTATTTCTTCTTTCGTAGTTTTATTAATAACTCTTGTTGGAGTTACGGCATCTAAATAACTATGAATTCGGTTCAGTACTTGTGTAATTTCCTCAATTTTCGGGCTTCCGTAAGGTGTTGGATAATCGGGTTTTGCTGTGTGCAAAGACTCCGAGTGTAATGTAGAAGCAGGAGCTTGAACTTGAGCAAAAGTCAGATTTTTTAAGCAAAAAGCTCCAAAAATGAGAAATTTTTGAAATAATTTAATCATCAATATTTTATTTTAAGCTAAATAGAAAACATCTTTTAAGTCAAAACTAACTGGCGAATTATCTGGATTTGTATCCATAATATCGGCCATATATGCCCACCAGCGTTTCGTGATTGGATTTTGCGGAATTTGGTTAAATTTTTCTAAATCTTCGACTTTTAGCGTGCCGAAAAGAATGTTAGTTTCTTCATCCAAAAAAATTGAATAATCCCTGACGGTTGAATTTTTTAATAATTGACCAAGTTCGGGCCATAGTTCGTCGTGGCGACGTTTGTATTCTTCTGCTTTTCCAGCATGAAGTTTCATTTTAAATCCTAAACGATGCATATATCTAATGAATTGAATGATTGAATGAGTGAATGTTGCATGATTTTTGATACTTATGGCGATTTTTACCAATCAAATTTGAGTAATGAAACTCCTTGTCTTGGTAATGAAACATTGAGTTTTAATTCTCCATTAATAGTTTTTACATAACTCGGTGAAGTCAACAATGTGAGTTGCCCTGCCTTTTCCAAAATAGTAATTTGCTCATTTGTTGGATTTTCGGGTGAACCCATTTTCTTCCAAACTTCATACGAATTACTGTTTTCGTTATCAATTCTATAATGATGAAAATTGACTTGTTTTGCCGTAAAACCTTTTAAATATAGTTCAATGTTGGCATTTTCTGTCATTATATCATCGTCGTGATAGTGCCAAAGCATGACCGCCGCCGAACGAGCATCTTTACTAGCAAGGGCATCAATATCTGCCTTTTTGCCACGCACGCTTGAATCTCGAACCATCGTAAAATTATAATTTTGATTACCTTTTACTTCCACACGTTTGCCTGACATCATGCCAAACATTCTGAAAACATTCAGTACTGGTTTGTCGATACCATTGGTTGCTAAATCACGAAAACCATAGAAATAAGGTTGATTTTCAAACTCAAAAGACCAACTTACAGCACCCAAAAGATTTGCTTTAAAATAATCGGCCAAAGCGTATTTTCGGGCAAAAGAAGCGGCAGTATAACTCGAATACATCGTGCCGTTTCGATAGGCATTTTGTGGATTGGTTTTCATGCCACAAGCAGCACAACCTTCGGGGTCAGACTCACCAATAATGATTGGAAGATTCTTGTATTTTGGAAAAGAAGTTACAATCTTGAAGCCTTCCGAAATATCTCTTAATTGCGTGCCCATGTTCATTTGTACATGTCCATTCACAATTTTTGGTGAACCTTTTGCGTGGAAACTAATAAAATCAAGTGGCGAGCCAACTTTACCAGTTACATAGTTAGTGCCTGATAGACAGTGATTTAAGAACGTTTTTAAATAATCACCCGCCTTTACCCAACTAGGGCCAGTGGTTTCGGGACCGCCCATTTTGATGGTTGGTAAAGCCCGTTTGGCGGCATCGGCTGTGTAGTCATAGAGTTTGCAATATTCTTCCACTGTTCCGCTCCAATAACCAATATTGGGTTCGTTCCAAAGTTCCCAATACCAAGATTCTACTTCGGTTTTACCATATCTTGCCACCGAATGTTTCACCCATTCATAAACCAAATCTGCCCATTTTTTATAGTCTTTTGGAGGATAGGTCCAGCCGGTATAAACTTTATCGTAAGGCATTCCGGGTTGCCAATGATGTTCGTAAGGTTGCGGTTTTGTAGAAAGTGCTTCGGGCATAAAGCTAAATTGAGCTAAAGGCTTGATGCCACGTTGCAGATACGTATCAAAAATTTTGTCAATAATTGTCCAATCGTAAATGGGATTTCCATTGGTGTCTTCGGTATAAACATTGGTCGAACCCCACTTCAAATTTAGCGTATCGTGACCAGAAGTCAATAAATTATGAGCTCTAAAATATACAGGAACGGGGCTCATGGTCGATAGCTCAGAAAGTAGCTTTTTGCCATCTTTCATATAAGCATAGTTGGGTTCGTCTGCTCCAAAAAATGACCAAAATGGGTACATTTCGCCAATATTTTTACTGAAATCAATGTTTATTTTAGTTGTTTCAATTACTTGTTTTTGTGCGAAAATTTGCAGTGAAACAAAAATAATAAAGAGAGAATAGCGTGTCTTTTTCAATGTAAATTTGGTTGAATAGTTTATCATTAAATCAAATCTTTTTGCCATGATTTATCAATCATAGCTTTATGATATTTTACCCCAAAAACAGCTTGTTTGTAGATTTGGTGGTAGGTGTTTACCATTTTTTACTTTGTTTTTTATATGAATCGATGCTAGGGCTTATATTCTGATTAATTTGCAGGTTTTTCGGCGGGTTAAAACCCACCGTTACAATATTGAACTTAATACATTCATTGTTTTTAAGAGCTGAAAGCTCGAATTATATTGTAAACACAGATTTTAATTCGTTGTAATTGAGAATCAGAAAAAACAAGAGCCATCTGTTCGGTTCATTTAATTTATTTTTTCATCAACCCCTCAAAAATCACCTTCGAGACCTTAAAAACCGTTCCGTGACGCAAGCCTTTCGGAAAACTAATTTGTTCTGAAATATCCTCCCAATTTTTCATGTCTTTTGAGCGAATCGCACCGTATTTATGGTCACGATATTTATCGAAATAAACATATATATATTCTCCAATACGAATTGAAGTTGGCCCTTCTGCCCAAAATTTACCGGTTATTGGCTCGGAAACCTTATCTACAGCAAACGAACTAGCTTTGTCTGATTTTATAATACGAATATTCTTTTGTGGAGGATTCGGATTTTCGTTTTTGATAAACATATAATAGCTTTTCCCATCTTTCAAAATCGTAGCATCAATGGCACTAAAATCTGGATTGAAGAACATCTTTGTTGAACTAAAAGTCTTAAAATCAGGAGTTTGAGTATAATAAATGCGGTGATTTAAGCCTTTTTCTTTTTCTGAATCAGCTACATCGCTGTGTCTTCCTGGAATGGTTGTTGCCCAAAAAATAAGGTAGTTTTTATTTTTATCGTCATAAAAAACCTCGGGAGCCCAGGAGTTTTTGGCGGTGGGTTCGTGTTCCATTACAGGAATGGCTTTTTGTTCCGACCAATTAATTAAATCTTTTGAAGAAGCATAGCCAATGATTTGGTCATGCCAACCGCTCGTCCACACCATTTGAAAAATGCCATCAGGTGATTGAATGATACAAGGGTCTCGCATCAATTTATCTTTTCCAATTTCGGGTTTTAGAAAAGATTTCCCCTCGTTGAGACTTTCCCATTTCATGCCATCTATACTATATGCAAAATGCAAACCATCTTGACCGTTGTCGGTAAAGTATGAGAATAAATAAACGTCTTTTTGAGCGAAAACAAAATTTGATAAAAAAAGTAGGAGGAAACCTACCATTCGTAATGAGGTCATGCTTTATTGAGTTGAATTCTTTAAAGTATAAAGTTTCTAAAATTACCGCGATTTTTGTAATAAACCAATAATATTTATGGCTAATTTTATGCAAACGTTGTCGGGAACGTTCCCAAAATCAAGTAATTAAAAAAGCTGTGATATATTTTTTACCAAAGCTCAAAAAAAGCCTCTAGTTTTCCCAAAAAAACTTAAATATTATTCTCTAAAGGGCTTTTTTTACGATGTTCTTTTTGATTCATCACATATTTGGTTAGAACATCTATTTGCGAATGTGCATAAGTATAACAACCGTAGACATCTAACTAAGTAAACTTACCTCTTAAAAAATGTACATCATTAATAAATTTAGACGAATTTGCTTTAATTTCTCACACTAAATTTACGATTTCAATAGTTGGTTTAAAACCAATGAGTACATGAATGTGTTTGGGCAAAGCATTTATTGGAATAAGCTTTTGTTTAGTGTTTTTAGTAATTCCTGTAAATATTGTTAGATTCGTTCTGCAAAATTAAGGTAGAATGAGATTTTCTCTTCCTTTTGGTGAATATACTATTTGTGCATAATTTTGATAAAATGTATCCACCATGTTAGTTTCGCTAATACTCTGTTCCACTTAGTTTACAATATCGTATTTTACGATAAACGTTTTATGCCGAAGGTGTTTTTTTGCCATTATTTCTACTTGAATTATAATAAATCTTTCTACACATAAGAAACAATAAAATCAAATTTTTTGGCTAATCGGGTCTCTCTATCTTTCAATCATCAATCAAATTTAAGGCAACATTTTTCAAAATTTCATGTGTACCTTCAAAAATCGTTATTGTAATCTTTTTGGAAGATTTTTGGTATAAAATTGCTCGATTATCAATGGTTTGTACAGGTTTTTTGACTGGAAAACTCTGCGTTTTGAGCATTGTTGAAGCATCATCGGACGACACATATCTAACATCGTTTGGTTCCTTTGTATCAATTAAAAGTTTGTTATAAAACTTGATAGACTGTGAAATTGGCACTGAACCCGTATAACCATCATGAATACCCGCATAAATTTGTAAAACACTATTTTTACGTTTTTTTATGGGTGTTTCCCAAAATAGAGGTGAACGTTCTCTTGCTTTTTGGTCGTCGAATACTCCATTTGCATTTGTGCATTGGATGATTTCGTCAGCATACTTATTTTTTCTTTCAACCGATTCTTCATGCCAAGTTGCTAAGTCAGAAATAGAAGACCACGCTGCAAATGCTCGAATATTGTGACGAGATTTCATATACATCGCCATCGTTGCATAACCTCCACCGCTGTTGCCAATGATATAAATATTTTTTTTATCGACTTTCAAGTGCTTCAGAGCCCAATCAATGGCTTCGTCGATGTCACTAATGACAAATTCGCTACAACATGCTTTAAAATGATTGTTTACACCTCTAAAATTTGGTAAAATGTAATTCCAATTTTTAGAATGAGCTTGTTCGGCAAGTATTTCTTTTTGAGAATCAGCCGTATTGCTCCAAGAATGTAACTCAACTACCAAAGGTTTTACTTCAGAAGAAGAGGATTTATCGTAATAAAAAACTTGTGTATTTTTATCTAAAGTTGAATAAATACTATCTTTTCTTAGAAAGCTTGGACGTTGGATTGATTGTGAATAAGTAAATCCTACTAACATCAGTGCAGCGACGGTCAAAAGTAGTTTTTTTATCATTTTGTTTTAGTTCTTGATGATTGGTGGCACTCGGTGCTTTGTTCCTTGTTCGTAAGCATAAACCAATTTTATTAGTGTTGGCTCGGCATACATCCTCCCCAGAAATTGAAGGCCGGCGGGTAAGTTACCCGTCGTGAAACCCATTGGAACTGTAAATGCTGGCTGACCCGTATGCGGGGCAATTATTTGGCTATTATCCCCGAAATACTCTACCCTTTTCAATTCTTCATTATAAGTGTTGATTTTGGCGGGTTTATTATTCCAAGTTGGATAAATAATGGCATCCAATTTCAACTCATCCATCTTATCTTCAATTGCTTTACGAAACGCAATCCGTCGAGGAGAAGTATAAACATCTGGACAGTTGGGGTTTTGGATGGTAAGATTCGCCTTTACTCGGGCTTCGGCTGACTTCGATTTACTTCCTATCCTAACGATATCTTCTAGCGTTTTTATGCTGACATTTTTGACATATTTAGTCAGATAAGTCTCTAAATCACCTCTGAAATCATAACATATTAAGTCTTTTCGAAGATTCGAGAAATCAGGAATAATAAGCGTGTCAATAATGATAGCTCCCATAGCTTTCATATCTAAGATAGATTTTTCAAATAATGCTTTGACCTCCGAGTCTGCCATTCCTGTGCTGCCAGTAGCTAATCCTAAGGTACTTGGGGGATTCTCACAAAGTTCACGTAAAACGCCGATTCTTGCACCTTTTAGTCCATTTTTTTGAAGAAACTGTGTATAGTTTTGTGGAATTTTTCCTTCTGCATACTTGGTGATGGGGTCATTTTGGTCATAGCCTACCATGATTTCTAATACCTTGGTAGCATCTTCGACGCTTCTACACATAGGACCTACGACATCATTTCTGAAATTGAGAGGCACAATGTCAGCACGACTGATTAGGCCTATTGTAGTACGAAAGCCCACCAATGAATTATGAGAAGAAGGTCCTCGGATAGAATTTCCTGTATCAGTACCAAGCCCAACTGTGCCAAAATTGGCTGCAATAGATGCTCCAGTTCCCCCGCTTGAACCGGCAGGAACATGCTCAATATTATAAGGATTAAGTGTCGCTCCATTCGTCGAACTGAAAGAATGCCAAGGGGTAAATGCCCATTCGGCCATGTTAGATTTGGCAATGATGATTGCACCTGCTTTCACCAATTTTTCAATGACAAAGGCATCGGCATCTGGAACAAAATCTTTCAAAGCTAATGCTCCCGCTGTGGTGGCGAGTCCTTTGGTATTGATGTTGTCTTTCACAATAATTGGAATGCCGTGAAGCGGACGTAATACCTTATTTGTTTTATATTCTTCATCCAACGCTTTGGCAATAGCTAAAGCATTAGGGTTGATGTTTGAAATGGCATTGATTTGTTTGTCAAATTGATGAATACGGTCTAAATAAGCTGTTACCAATTGCTGACTCGTAAATGTGCCATTTTTGTAGGATGAATGAACCTGAGAGATGGTTAATTCAGTGACATTAATAGGCTTTGTTACCTTCGTATTCTTTTTAGAATGAATATTTGTTTGAGAATAGACGCATCCTACCAACATGATAGCGGCGATAGTTAATAGGTATGTTTTTATCATTTTATTGAGTATAAAAATATTCATATTTAAGTAAGCAAAATTTTGGTTTAACTTCTTATTCCAAACCATTTTACTGCATTTGTAGAATAAATTTTGTTAATCATTTTTTTAGTAATTTTAGCTAAAAAAAGGCATTATTTACTTGTTCAATTTTCATTTTCTGCTTGGTTGTCAAATATTTCGATTCTTCCAACCTGTGCTTAAAAGACGTATTTTTGCTTGTTAAAATTACCCGAAAAGTAAAGCTATTTTAACAGCAGAATTAACTCTTTTTCTCCGACGGTTAGTAATCCAGATTTGGGCAATCGAGGGGTCATTTTTCGCCAATTAGGTTCTTTGGCATAGATGGCTTTAAGCATGAGGGATGCTTTTTGAACATTACCGCTGTTGGCTAAAGTAATAGCCGTCCAATATTGCATTTCCAAGTTTTTTGGAAACATTTTCATAGCGGTCTCGTATTCCTGCATTGCCAAGGTCATATTACTGTTTTCAATGGCCAAATCACCGTTGTTCATGTGTTCGTATGCTCGATGGGTTTTTAATAATCTTTCCATTTCTATTAATGGAGTGGGGTTATCATCTACCCGTAAATCCACTAAGTGATTTTCATCCCATGGTTTGCCTGTAGCTTTTCCTTTCACCACTAAAATCGCTGCCGATTGTTTGCCACGAATATCACCGCCTACCATTTGAGCTGCTTTTAAGGCTTCCAAAACTCGCTCGGCTAAAGGTAAGTCTGTTTTCGCTTCAAATGTCTTTGCCATTGCTGTAGGGACTTTATTGTTGAGCATCATGTTCGATTGTACAGCGTAATTTTTCCCTTTCAAATCACCAGCAAAATCCACACAATTTTTGCCAGTAAAATTGGCAACATTTCCTTGAGCATCTATAATTCCGACTTGCCGAACTTCTTTACCAGAATCATCCGATAGCAGAATATCCAAGACCTGTTGGGCAGTTTTTCCTTCTTTTAACAAAGCTAAACCTCTGATACCGAATGACTTGTTTGTAAATGATTGGGTCGCTACTGCCCCAACTCCCGCTTCGGCCCACGAAACTGATGTACCAACACTAAACCAATGACTTTGAACACCGACTGCAATTTCGCCCGTTTTTTCGTCTCGAGCCACAATCGAAAAAGTATGTGCCAAACCTTTGTCTTGCTTGAAAAATTGAGCATTTGCTTGGCATAAAGTGAATATTAAACAGGAAATAATGTAATTTTTCATTTTAATCAAATGGATGGTTTTTCAAATTCGTCATTTTATTTGCTTTCTTACTTCTTTTTCTCAGGAATCGCTTCCATTAATAAAGAATATGCTTTGTTTAAAGCAATATCACCTGCTTTTGAGCCTTTAAAATGTCCAAGGCGAACTACAACTAAATCGTGCGAAGGAATAATCGTAACCGATTGTCCGCCTGCTCCTAGCATCATATAAGCGTCTTTCGGAATAGGGCGAGCTCCATCACCATTTATCCAAAATAAACCGCCATAAATAGGCCTCCCATCAGCCACCCAAGGTTCGGCGAGTGTACTAACAAACTTAGTGAAGCCTTCGGGTAAAATTCGTTCACCATTCCAAGTCCCATCTTGTAAATATAAATTACCCAACCGAGCCCAATCTCGCCCCGAAGCAAATTCGTAGCCTTGTGTCAAGAAGTTGCCAGAGGGGTCAGTTTCCATAATCATTGTACGTACCCCGATTTTATCAAACAAGGCTTGCTGTGGAAAAGTAAGATAGTTTCTTTTTAGTTTCTCTATACCTAAGCGATTAAGATAATTTGTCAGAACTGGATCGGAGTTTCTGTAACGACCAACAGTATTCGGGAGCCATTGCTGAGGCAAATTAGCTGCATATTCAAATGAATTGCCAGCATCGGTATATAAATACAAATGGTCAGGATAACCCAAAGCAGGGTCAAAGTCAGGGTCTTGTGGAGCTCTGCAGTACAGCCCACTCGCCATGTGCATAATATCCATTATTCTAATTTTTGCTCGTGCATCACCTTTGCCTTGCCATTCTGGAATAGGGGCAGGCTGCTCTAAAGTATATACGCCTTGACGAATAAGAATACCTAAAAGTGTTGCGGAAAGGCTTTTTCCCATTGACCAACTTTCTAGGGGTGTATCTTTAGTAATACCCTCGCCGTAACGTTCAGCAATAATTCTTCCTTTGTATGTGACTACGAAAGCTGCTGTTTGAGCTTCTGAAGTTTCATAAGCTGCATTGACGGCTTGGTTAACTTTTGCCATATTAATTTCGGTAGGCATTGGTATGTTTGGCAATACATCTCCCATTGGCCAAGGAGTTGACGTAGCATTTGGTAAGTTGCGTGGAACTTTTATTGGCTTATAATTAAGTGAAGTTTGCCCTTCGGGTAAAGTTACACAACCTTGGTCGCCTGTATAAATAGCAGTACGAGTAACACCATTGGGAAGGCTTATCGAAACAGTTTTTTGAGCATAATCAATCACTGGTTTGCTTACTTTGGCTCGTTCGGCATAAGGGCTTGTAAAATACCCTACATTTTCGGCTGCAAAGTCTGGCTTTAGTCCCGTAATGAAAACTGCCGAACACATAATTTTGGCAAAGCCAGATGTATTGTGTGAAAGTGCATCACCCGGCGGTGCTTTGTAAGTTGCCTTTTTTAGCTCAAGTTCTGTACCTCGTGCAATCAATTTACTACGAGAGTCTTGAGCATTGGCAATCATATTACCAAAAGGAATTAGTAATAAGCAGATTACAATAGCTATTCGATTCATATTAATGTTAGTTAGGGGTTAATTTTTACAAAAAATTTCTTTATCTAATTTAAAAATCTGTGAAGTAAATTAATAGACGTCACCATTAAATAGAAGCCATACAATTTAAAGAATTGAATTTCGCATCCTGAGTTGATTTAATGTTTTGATTCTAAGTAATGTTGTTTTAAAATATCTTCTCCAAAATCATTGCCCTTTTCACGCAAAATAGCGTGAATATGATTGCCGTCATTTTGAAAACCTACGTTGTCGTATTCAATCAAAAAATCAGGGCCGTTGATAAGGTAATAATGTGGTTTGTTATTTTCGAGGCTACCAACCCAAGCAAAATACACCTTCTCTATACCCGATTTCATGATTTTATCAAATAGTTGATGAGCTTTTTCGTGTTCAAAATTATGGGTATATTCTTGAATCAACATTTTGAAAATTGCTTTTTGAGTTTCGTTAAATTCCTTCGCAGCTATACCGTAATAACTTGTAATACGTTGATTGGTCTGCGGAGAAGTGATAATATCTTTTGGAACAGCTTGTTGGAGGACAGCCACCGATTTTTGTGCATCGGTAAAAGTATTGATGAGCAGAAAACCATAGTCTTCTTCTTTGCTTAAAACTCTTAAACCTGCATATTTCCCAAACTTTACTTCCGAAGGGTCAGTACCAATAAAGTAGGGCGACATAGAAATGTTTTTACCATCAGAAGTAAGACTTAATGCTATATGATGTCCTCCAAAGTTTAACCCCCAAGCAGCTTTTGTGTCAGGTTTTCCCCAAATCGAAATATAATAATTACCATAAGCCCATTTGAAGTTTTGCATTTGGGTTAGTGTTTTTTGGTCAATTTTTTTTTCATCAAACATCGTTTGATATAGTGCATTCAAAATATCGTCTAAAGCCATGATACTGGTAGTTTTCAAATACCCTTGTGAACTGAACATGGCTGAAAGTACTCGATGAAATGCCATACGACTTTGGTCAGAAAGTGAGCCATAAGCAATACCTGGGCGAGGTACTAAACCTACAGGTAAATTAGTCCATTTGAAACGGAGTGGGTCGTTAAAGTCATATACTGTCTTCCTTACTTCCTCAGAATTGAGTGTATTGAGAAATGAATTGGTAGAGGCGATAAGTGCTTGATTGGCTTGTGAAAAGACATTGGTAGTCCCACAAACGCACAAGAAGAGCGTCAGTAGCAGTTTTTTCATGGTTTGAGGGTTTAAGCGATTGAATTAGATGGATAATCGCTTATCAAATATAAGTGAGTTTTTTGTATTTTGATAAGTTTTTATCAAAATGATTTTAGTGGAAATTTACAAAAGAAGGTGATGAATAAACTAGTTATAGATTTTTTTATTATTCCCGTAATCGTACCAGTTTTTTGTAAGATTACGGGAATAAGTATTTTGATTCTACCAAACAATTACCATTTTTTGTCCAGCGGCTAAAGAAATCATTTTTGTTTTATTAACCGAAATCAAAGTAGTTTTTCCACCTTTTTTTGAAGAAATTATAAGTTTTTTGAGTGTTTTTCCGCTCCATTCCATTGAAACTTCAAATCCACCTCTTGCACAAATACCTTTTACTGAGCCACTTTCCCAAACATCGGGTAGGGCAGGGAGTAATCGAATCTCATTCACATCTGATTGCAACAACATTTCCGCAACGGCTGCTGCTCCGCCAAAATTCCCATCAATTTGAAAAGGTGGGTGAGCGTCAAAAAGATTTGGGTATGTTCCGCCACCACGAGCGTAGTTTGTTTTTACTCCATCGGGTTCTACATAATGTAGGAGTTCTCGATACATCTTGTAGGCATGATTACCATCCCAAAGCCTTGCCCAAAGATTAATTCTCCATCCTTTGCTCCAACCTGTGGTTTCATCGCCTTTTATTTCGAGCGTTTTGCGACAAGCATCGGCCAAAGTAGGTGTTTTTAAAGGCGAAATATGGTTTCCTGGGAAAAGTCCAAATAAATGCGATTGGTGGCGATGCTGTGGTTCGGCATCTTCCCAATCATAATACCATTCTTGCAGATTTCCTTTTTTACCGATTTGGTAAGGGTAAAGTTTTGCCAAAGCAGTTTCGAGTTTTACTCTGAATTCGGCATCAGTATTTAATATTTTCGATGCTTTGATAGTTTGTTCAAAACATTCACGGATCATGGCTAAATCGGCTGTTCCACCATACATGGTTGCTCCTTTATAGCCATCAGGAGTGATGTAAATATTTTCGGGAGAGGTTGATGGTGAAGTAATTAGCTTTCTATCGGGCGACGCTTCGTTTTTATCTTCAACCAACCACTCTAAACAAAATTGTGCTGCACCCTGCATGAGAGGATAAGCCTCATTTTTCAAGAAATTCTGGTCTTTCGTAAATATATAATGCTCCCAAAGATGTGTACTGAGCCATGCACCGCCCATATTCCAGTTTGCCCAACCTGGATCACCTTGTCCAAAATCACCAACTGGATTGCTCATTGCCCAAATATCCGAATTATGAGCAACTGCCCAACCATTTATACCATAAAATGTCTTAGCTGTAATTTTGCCAGTAACGGCTAAATTTTTAATAAAACTAAGCAAAGGAGCATGCATTTCGCTCAAATTAGTGTTTTCGGCAAGCCAATAATTCTCTTCGGCGTTGATATTAGTTGTATAATTACTACTCCACGGCGGACGCATGTAGGGATTCCAAATCCCTTGCAAGTTGGCTGGCACGCCCATCGTGCGAGAGCTACTAATGAGTAAATATCTACCGTATTGAAAGTAGAGAATCTCTAGGTTTTTATCTTCCTCTCCTTTGGCGTATCTTCTTAATCTTTCGTCGGTAGGCAGATTTGGAGCAGCGGTTTTTCCTAAATCTAAATTTACACGATTAAAAAACTTTTGATAGTCAAGCAAATGAGCTTGTTTGATTTGTGCGAAAGTTTTACCAAAGGCTTTCGTTAGATTTATGGAGGCATTCGCTTGATTATTAAGTCCTTGTATAGCGGGATTTTTATCGAAACCATTAAAACTTGTAGCAATCGAAACATAAATAATCGCTTCAGTTGCTCCTTTTACTCCCAAAGTGCTATCGGTGCTTGTAATCGTTCCGTCTGTGTTCTTTATTTTAGTCAAAGTTGTAAATCGTGTACCTTTGGTTTCATCGAAAATAACAGGATTATCACTTTTTCTATAATTTGGTTCGGCATGAATAGGAGCGTAGCCGTTTATCTGTAGCGTTTGCTTAGATGTGGAAATCTTATATTTCAATAAACTATTAAATTTCACATCGAATGTCAGTCCACCTTTTTTGCTACTTGTAAGTTTCACCGCCATGATTTGGTCGGGGTGCGAAACAAAATATTCACGAGTATATTTAACACCGTTAATTTCGTAAGTTACTTTTGAAATTGCCTTTGAAATATCCAATTCACGATAATAATTAGTGTAGTTAGCCGAATTTGCGTGATTAATAAACATTGTTCCAAGCGGTGCATACGACTCCGAAAACTTGCCTTGTAATTTGTGTTGAAGTTTATCCGCCAACTTATAATTTTCATTTTTGAGAGCTTCTCTGATGGCAGGTATATTTTTATAAGCGTGCGGTTCGCCGCCCGTAGGATTCATCAGTGCATTAACAGGCTCTCCCGACCAAAGTGTGGCATCATTTAAGTGTATTTTGTCAGATTCTACGCCGCCAAATATAGTTGCACCAAGTTTGCCATTTCCCAATACTAGGCTTTCCTCAAAATATTGAGCGGCCTGTTTATACCAAAGTGTATTTCTTGATTGTGCGAAGGTTTCGCAGGAAAATATCAGCAAAACCAATATTTTTAGATGTATTTTAAACATATTAATTAAGGAGGGTTGATTTTTTTGTAAAGATAAAAAAACACTCCTAAAAATTATATTTCAATGGAGATATTGTAGAATTATCTACATTTGTATATATTTGTTAAAGAATGTTAATAAGTAAAAAAATATTTATTTAAATCTGCAACTTTGCACTACGTTTTTGCATCTTATATATGTAATCCATTTAAATAGCCATTTATAATCAATTTTGACCACTCTTAAGAAAATTTGAAAAATAAAAGGTACTATGTATTGCATGATACTAAATAAAACATATATCTTTGTATTAGCAATCAGATAATGAGTTCAGACACACAAAACACAAGAACATGAAAAAGTTATTACTTCTACTTGCAATCAATTCTTTTAGTATCTGTTCAATGGCTATGGGCTTTCCGCACAATACCTTTGAGCAACAACGAACTTTGAATAAAAATATCAAAAAAAAGAGTTTAGTAAATGAACTTGAGAAATCAATAAAAGTAAATATTGAGAGTATTGCAATCGTCAAAGAAGATACCAACGTACAATCGTTTATAGAAATGTTAACTGATTATGTAGTTGAGTTTTTTACGGAAAAAATATTCGGAAAGAGATTGGCCGAATTCAAAATTTTGAAGGAAGCCAAAGTAGAATATTTAGCAATAAAACAAGATTTTGAATATTATTTGATAGGATAATTAATGAACCAAATTCGATTTCGTTCTTAAGATAATAATAAAATATAAATTACATGGTGAAAACCTGTACTACATAATTTGAAATACGGTTTAGTTAGGGTTTATAAAAAAAGGCTTGATTCATTTGAACCAAGCCTTTCTCTTTCTAAAAAAATTAATATTGAAACAACGGATAGCTTTTCATCCAATTATTGATTTCACCTCGAACATTCGCAATTTTTGATGCATTATCATGGTTCATCAATACTTCATCAATCAAATCTACGATTCTTACCATATCGGCTTCTACCAAACCACGAGTAGTCATGGCTGAAGTTCCTACACGCATACCCGAAGTAGTCATGGCTGATTTATCATCAAACGGAACCATGTTTTTGTTTACTGTAATATCGGCCTGAATTAATGAGTTTTCGGCAATTTTACCAGTTAAGTTTTTCGGACGTAAATCAATCAGCATCAAGTGATTATCTGTTCCGCCAGAAATAACTTTATAGCCACGATTCATAAATTCTTGAGCCATTACCTTGGCATTTTTCTGAACCTGAACTTGATAATTGTAGAAACCTTCGGTTAATGCCTCACCAAAAGAAATTGCTTTGGCAGCAATAATATGCTCCAATGGACCACCTTGCGTTCCTGGGAAAACACCCGAATCAAGTAATGACGACATCATTCTGATTTCGCCTTTTTGAGTTGTGATTCCGAATGGATTTGGGAAATCATTACGCATCATAATTACGCCACCACGAGTTCCACGAAGGGTTTTGTGGGTAGTTGTCGTTACGATATGGCAATGGTCGAATGGGTCATTCAATAAACCTTTGGCAATTAAACCAGATGGATGAGAAATGTCAGCCAATAAAATAGCACCTATCGAATCAGCGATTTGACGAAGACGAGCATAGTCCCAATCACGAGAATAAGCCGATGCTCCACAAATAATCATTTTCGGACGCTCTTTGTGTGCTGTTTCTTCCACTTTATTCCAGTCGATTAGACCCGTTTCTTGCTCAACACCGTAGAAGAAAGGTTGGAAATATTTTCCAGAAATATTTACTGGCGAACCGTGCGAAAGATGTCCACCATGTGCAAGATTAAAGCCTAGGATTTTATCGCCAGGTTTCAAACATGCCACAAAAACCGCCATGTTTGCTTGGGCTCCCGAATGCGGCTGAACGTTTGCCCAAGTAAGATTAAATAATTGTTTTAGACGGTCGATAGCGATTTGCTCAACTTGGTCAACTACCTCACAACCACCATAATAGCGTTTTCCTGGAAGACCTTCAGCGTATTTATTTGTCAAAACACTACCTGCCGCTTCCATCACCTGTGGCGACACGAAGTTTTCAGAAGCAATCAATTCGATGCCATGTAATTGGCGATTGTTTTCTTTCGTGATTAAATCAAAGATTTGCGTGTCACGAATGATGGAAGTTTCTACAGACATTTTTGGTTTCAATTATCAATTATTAATTATCAATTAACAATATTTTAGCTTCTGTGTTTAGGGACTTGTGCTAAAATTAGCTACAAAATTAACTGATAATTAATAGAAGATGAATTTTTGACAACATAATATTTGGCCGACTTTGAATTGTTGAGGAGTTTCTTGGTAAAGTTATATTTTTAGTATACAGTTTGTAGTCCTCAGTTTGCAGTCAAGAATCTTTAGACTGCTCATTGAGGATTGCCCATTGAGAACTGTCTATTGAAGACTTTAAACTATCTCACTAACATACTCTCTTTTAGCATTTTTTCGAGTATATCACAGCTTGAAACATACGCAAGTTCGCTTTGATACGTTCCGCCATTGATAATGAAAACTCGTGGATGGGCTTTAAAAAAAGCTTTTTTGTAGGCATCAGTCAGCGTTTCTAAGCCAATATCGAGGCGTTTTTCGTTGATTTCGGCTTCACTGTAAAATGGAAATTGTTCTTTTTTCCAAAACTTTTTGTCGTTTTTACCTTGTAAAAGTTTGTTTTCACAGTTGAGGTTTTCATCTAATCGGTACTGCAAAACGTTTACTTTTCCCATTGAATAAAAATCAGGGGCTTTATTGCTATTTGAATTATTTGTTTGTAAAGTAATATTTCCAACTCTACTGATTTGGTGCGGTGCGAGTTTTCCATCTCTGATTGCTTGAATCAAAATCGGCGAGAAGTCTTTGACGTAAGTAAAGGATGAACTGCCCAAAATGCTGATAGCCAAATTTCTATCTAAAATTGATGTATTAAAGCTATGTTGAAAAAAAACTCGATTACGATACCGTGTTAAATATCCTGAATCAAATCCCGTCAATCCTACCATCGTTTCATCAGGGAAACCGTATATTTCTATTAAATCAAGTGTTTTCTGAAAAGCTAAAAGCATATTATTAGTACCTTTTAAATCGTTGATTTTTCGTAGGCTATCTAATTGCTTAATTAGTTTTTCAGGCATTTTTAGGTAATAATAAGTTAGACTATCTGGAGAAACGACTTGGGTGAAAACTTCTTTTTTTCCTGTTTTACCATTTTGAACAAAAACTGAATCCTGTATTTTTTTGGTATTTTCTTTGTAAAAAGTCCTCAGTTCAGCAGTGAGTGGTGTATAGGGTACTTTGGTAATTAGATTGTAAAATGTATTCAAACTATCTCTCACTTCCCAATTAATATCGGGTTTTACAAGCCTCATTTGCTGTTCAAATTTCCCCCAAGCTTTGCAGGTATCGGCCACGTAATGAAAGAAAATATCTTTCTTCAAACTATCAGATGGATAACCTTTTTCTACGATTTTCTCCAAATAATCAAATACGGTGTTCATTTTTCCTAGCATTGCAGCACAAATGGCAGCATTGTAATAATCTTTGGCAAAAGGCTTTTTTACATTATCAAAAGCTGCTTTATAATAATCAAGAGCTTCGTAATAATTGGTATCAACAATTGCCAATTCAGCCGAATTGATGATTGGGTGATAGATTCGAGTAAAATCGCCTTGAGCAAATCCGACTTTCCACGATAGGGAGAATAAAAAGATAATTAAAAATAGTTTTTTCATAATATTTGGTGCGAATCGTGCATTCGTTGATAACAATCGTAGGGATGTTCAATTTGTACATTCTTGAGGTAAATCTATCTAAAAATAGAAAAACCTGCCCAAAGTTGAGCAGGTTTTAGGAAACATTAACAAAGTTTTAACAAATTCTTATGACAAAAATTTAAGATTCATCGCATAAAGCCCTGAGAAAATAGCGGCATTAATCAAAGCCATAATTCCGATGCCCCAGCCAATAGCTCCGCCCATGATAACGATTGGTGCAATAATGCCAATGACATTGCCCGCAATATAAACCCAAAAACCTTTTTTACGGAGTCCCCACATCCAAATTGCTCCCAAAATCAAAAGAATACTTGAAATGAAAGTCATCACTCCCGAAGTAACTAATGTATCTTTTTGAATCAGTTTATTAGCTTCTTCTTGTGATTCTTCAATTTTTTCAAGGTCTTTTTCCGACATGTATTTTGAAAACATATCCATTACCATTTCATTGGCTTGTTCTTTACTCTCAATTATTTTTTCAGGCGTAAAGATATTCGGAATCGCTCCATAAAATTTATAGGCATTAAAAACGAGCGTTAGGATACACAGAACCGTCAGAAATGTCGGACGAACGGATGTTTGGTTTTCTTCAAATGGATTTTGCATGATTTTATATTTAAAATAATGATTTATGTGTTTTTCGGTTGAAAGTTATTAATAACCGACAAAATGATGTACAAAAATATGATTAACGGTATGGCCACAAATTGCAGAACCACGAGTAAAATTACAGAAAGAATTAGAAAAATATACTTAATTTGGTTAGAAACCCAAGAAAAACTCTTGAATTTGAGTGCAAATAATGGTATTTCTGAAACCAGTAAATAACTCATGATAAGCGTATAAGCAATTAAGAATGTGGAATTAAGAATTAAGAAGTTGTATTCGGGATTGAACTCTAAAATCAACGGAAATGCTGCCACTACAAAAGCATTGGCAGGCGTAGGTACACCAATGAAAGAAACTGACTGACGGGTATCAATATTGAATTTGGCCAAACGTAGGCATGAAAAGAGTGCCAAAATAAATGCCACATAGGCAAAAGTAGGCAAATGTGTTTGTGATAAAAGATTTGATGGTAATAAATCTGATAAAACAGTATTATGCGTTGTTGAAATCTGAATCAATTTGGCAATTATAAATGATGGTAAAACGCCAAATGTTACCATATCGGCCAAAGAATCAAGTTGCTTGCCAATTTCAGAATGTTGGTTGAGCAAACGTGCCACAAAGCCATCCAAAAAATCAAGAATTCCTGCAATAAATATCAAATATGAAGCCCAAAGCAGGTTTCCTTCAAAAACAAAAACAATTCCCAAGCAACCACAAAATAGATTGCCAAGCGTCATTATATTTGGAATAGTAAATAATTTCATAAAATTGTAGAACAAATTTCTAATTTGTCAGATTGCGTCAATAATGTAATCTAATGATTGATATTTTACTGCAAAAAAGGATTAGTCTTGCGTTCATAACCAATCGTTGTTGGGTCGCCATGACCTGAATAAACTTTATAATCATCATCGAGCGTCAGAAATTGAGTTGCGATGCTATGAATCAATGCTTCGTGGCTACAAAAAGGAAAATCAGTTCGCCCAACGCTTCCTCTGAAAAGCACATCGCCTCCGATAACAAATTTCTGAGCATGATTCACAAAGGCCAAATGTCCGGGAGCGTGACCTGGTACAAATCTGATTTCGAGTTCCGAATTTCCGAAGAATATTTTATCATTTTCATCAATAAAACCATCGGCCTTGACTGGTTCGTAGCCTTTTATTCCCCACATTTGGCAGCGGTTTTCTACATCGGCCAAAATCGGGATTTCGTTTTTATGAATCAGCATCTGTACATTGAATTTACGTTTCACATAAGCAGCTCCAAAAACATGGTCGAGGTGGCAGTGGGTTTGTAGTAATTGCTTCACTACCAGGCGATTATCTGCAATAAAATCAGCCAATTCTTCTTTTTCGTATTGTGCCAAACAACCAGGGTCAATAATGACAGCTTCGTGAGTTTCATCCCACAAAATATATGTATTTTCAGCAATCGGCGAGAATGTAAAGGAATGTATGTTTATCATATTGTATGTTCAATAGGCTTTATGCCTTATACCGTATGCTTTTTGAAAGTATCTTAATCTGTTTGCTTAAAGCTTATTGTATATAGCTTATGGCATAAAGCAGGTTTTTCTACAAAAGTAAAAAAATAGTGGGCTTTTTGTGTAAATCGGGTTTAGATTTTTGCCAGTCTTTCACTCGCAACGTTTTGATAAACTCATCTTTGGCCGTTACGTTGCAAGCAATACAGAGTAGCGTTTCGGTGTTAAGATTTTGCAAAATATCTTCCAAGAGTTGATTATTTCGGAAAGGTGTTTCCATAAAAATCTGTGTTTGTTGTTTTTTCTTGGCTATTTGTTCTAAATCCTTTAAAGATTTGATTCTCAGTTGCTTATCAATTGGTAAGTAGCCATTAAACGTAAAACTTTGACCATTAAACCCCGAAGCCATCAATGCCATCAGAATTGAACTTGGACCTACCAATGGCACAACTTTATGCCCCAGTTGATGAGCAAAAGCTACTGCAACCGCTCCAGGGTCAGCCACACCGGGGCAACCTGCTTCGCTGATGATTCCTGCATCTACTTTTAGTTTTTTTAGTTGGGTAAGTGTTTGGTCGTGGGGCGTATCTTTGTTTAATTCGTAAAATGTAATATCGTCAATTACTTTATTGAGTTTTAGGCTACTGATAAATCGTCGGGCGGTGCGGAGTTCTTCCACAAAAAAAACATTCAATTCGCTCACGACTGCTTTAATTTGGGGTGGTAAAACTGTTTCTTGCGTATCGGGTGCGAGAATAGTTGGTATTAGAAAAAGGGTCATATTTTGTTTATTTCAATTCCGAAACAAGCGGTTTCGTTTTTATGGTGGTTTTTATCTTAATTAGAAACTTCTCTGATATTTTAAAATCCGCTTTTATCAAAACCATTCTACAATATTATGTAATTTTACGACGGTTTAAAAATCATTATTCAGATATGTCAGAAGTAAAACTTACGCAATATAGTCACGGTTCGGGTTGTGGATGCAAGATTTCGCCCAAAGTTCTAGACCAAATTTTACATACACTTACGCCTCAAAATGCTTTTCCGAACCTTCTAGTAGGAAATAAAGACAAAGACGATGCCGCAGTTTTTGATTTAGGAAACGGCGAAGCAATTATCAGTACGACTGATTTTTTTATGCCAATCGTTGATGATGCCTTTGATTTTGGTCGAATTGCTTCTACAAATGCACTTAGCGATATTTATGCTATGGGCGGTGAACCAATAATGGCAATTGCTATTTTGGGTTGGCCGATTGATACAATTCCTGCCGAAATTGCTCAAAGAGTATTAGATGGAAGTCGTGCCACTTGCACAGCTGCCAATATTCCTTTGGCAGGCGGACATAGCATTGACAGTCCCGAACCATTTTTTGGTTTGGCCGTCACTGGAAAAGTAAAAATTGAGCATTTAAAACAAAATTCAACTGCAACAGAAGGCTGTTTGTTGTATCTTACAAAACCACTCGGCGTTGGATTATTAGCAACTGCTCAAAAAATGGGTATTTCAAATCCAGAATATTTGCAAGTGGCTGTTAATCAAATGGCTACGCTCAATAAAGTAGGAGCAGATTTAGGGAAACTTTCAGCCGTAAAAGCCATGACCGACGTAACGGGTTTCGGACTTTTAGGGCATTTGGTAGAAATGTGTGAAGGTAGCAACCTGAGTGCCGAAATCAGCTATGAAAAAGTACCAAAAATGCCCGAAGCCAATGATTATTTGTATCCGTTTTGTGCTCCCAAAGGCTGTAATACTAACTGGGAAAGTTATGGCGAAAAAGTATCCGCCATCAACGATACACAAAGAATTTTATTGGCAGATCCTCAAACTAGCGGTGGACTTTTGATTGCCGTAGAACCAGCAGGAAAAGAAGAATTAGAAAGAATTTTGCAAGAAAATGGCATCATGGCCAAATCTTTCGGACAAATGATTGCTAAAACCGAGAAAAGTATCAATGTGATTTAATTATCCAATTTTTTATTCATAGCAAGGTGTTTGCAAATTCTTCGCTATGGAATTTGAGAACAAAACATCGACATTACAAAATGCAAAATATCAACCGTCGTAAATTCATTCAGCAAAGTACATTGGCAGGCATGGGTTTATTGATTCAAACCAGAGGTTTCGCACAAGAGTTTCCAAGTGTGAGAGTTTCGGCCGACAAACGAAACTTTAGTAGTTCGGCTATTGAGGCGACCATTAGCCGCATGAAAACTCAAATAAAAGACCCTGAGTTGGCGTGGTTGTTTGAAAATTGTTTCCCAAACACGCTTGACACAACGGTTCATTTTAAAGCAAAAGGCGACCGCCCCGATACGTTTGTGATTACCGGCGATATTCACGCCATGTGGTTGCGAGATAGCACCGCACAAGTAACGCCGTATTTGAGTTTGATGAAAGAAGATGCCGCTCTGCAACAACTTATTGCGGGCGTAATTAATCGCCAAACTGAATGTATTTTGATTGACCCTTATGCCAATGCGTTTAATGATGGTGCAGGAAAATCAGAATGGCTCAGCGACCATACCGATATGAAACCCGAACTCCATGAACGCAAATGGGAACTTGATTCGCTTTGCTACACGGTGCGTTTGGCATACAATTATTGGAAATTGACCAACGATACAAGTGTTTTTGATGAAAAGTGGCTGAAATCTTCCCAAAGTATTATTGCTACTTGTCGAGAACAACAACGATATAAAAGTGTAGGAAAGTACCGTTTCGGACGCACAACCTCTTGGTCGACGGATACAGTTCCGGGCAATGGTTTGGGAAATGTAACGAAACCTAATGGCTTGATTCACAGTATTTTCCGCCCGTCGGATGATGCTACTGTTTATCCGTTTTTGATTCCTGCCAATTTGTTTGCTGTCGTGTCGTTTCGACAAATAGCCGAGATTGCTACTAAAGTTTATAAAAATACAGGTTTTGCCAAAGAATGTAAAGATTTTGCGAATGAAGTAGAAGCGGCTATCAAAAAACATGCGATTATTACACACCCAAAATTTGGCAAAATTTATGCAATGGAAGTGGATGGTTTTGGAAATTGCCTGCTACAAGATGACGCTAATGTGCCGAATCTAATGAGTTTGCCGTATTTGGGAGCTGTAAAAACCAGCGACCCGATTTATCAAAATACTCGCCGATTTGTATTGAGCGACTCGAATCCTTATTACTTCAAAGGAAAAGCGGCTGAAGGTGTTGGCAGTCCGCATACATTGGTGAATCAGATTTGGCATTTGAGCATCATTATGCGAACCATGACCTCAACCGATGATCAAGAGATTTTACAACAACTCAAATTCTTGAAAAACACGCACGCCAAAACAGGCTTTATGCACGAGTCATTCGATAAAGATGATGCCACCAAATTTACAAGAAAATGGTTTGCATGGGCAAATACACTTTTTGGAGAAATGATGCTGAAACTAGCCAAAGAACGCCCACATTTATTAAAAAATGTGCTTTAATTGTAAAACAGATTTGTAATCTGTCAGTTTTTATTCTGAAAAACCTCTGATTTTTTAGAGCGAGTGAATCACAACAACAAAATTTAATATATTTAGAAATACTGTTATCCCAAGCCATAAGCTGATGAAAATACTAAAAATAGCCATTCTTAAAGATGCTTTTGATGAGATTTTGAGTGGAGAAAAAACTGAAGAATATCAAGATTTTATACCTTTTTGGGAAGAACAACTATTGATAAAAGACAAAGAAGGAGTCAGATTCAGAGATTATGATGCCGTTGAATTTAGAAATGGATTTGAAGCAAATGTTCCGTCGGTATTGGTGGAATGGAAAGGCACAGAATTGGAACTTTTTGATGAAGCACCACGAGGCTCGAAAGACCCTGAAGATTATTATTTTGTAATCAATTTAGGTAAAATCATTGAAACAAAAAATTGCTAATTTCTTTAGCGTCTTTTTCTTACCTATATTTAACCAAAAATGGTTTGCGAAAACTCAAAACTTTAATTGTCTCATTATCAGCACTTTGAATCAAGCGACTATGGCCTTTGAACCTTTGCAACTCTGTGCCTTTTGAGTATAATCAGTTTTATATAAAGAAAAGTAGGGGACTATGAGGGGAAAGGGTCTTTGCGAAAAAGGAGCGAAAATAGCTCTTCTATAACATAGACCAATGCCTCAAAGTCCCGCAAGAAATACAGATTCTGAGTAAACCAAAATAGAAAATAACATGAATGCCATCTTTTTTGTGCTTCCTACTTCAACCGAATAGTATAAGCCTGAATCAAAGGCGGGTTTTCGGGAGACATCGTGAAACTTACTTCAATATTGCCTTTTTCTCCTTCTATCAAAAACTTGCCTCTTAAGGCGTTTTCGGCTACGATTTCGTTGACTTTTATGATTTTTCCTGCTTTTTCAAAGATGCTTTCGGCTTCAGATTTTAAAAGATCGGGGAAATAATCTAAGAAGAAGTTTTCGGCAAAAATACCAGATTTTTCAGCATTTTCCCACGAAGGAAGTAGTTTTACAAGTTCATTTTGGCGTTGTTTCAAAATTGGTGAAACTGGAAATGCCTTTGGAAGTAATCTCGCTTTTTCGACAATAAAAGGTAAAATTTGGTTATTCATCAAAGCTGCACCGCCGTAAGTTCCATTCGTAAAAGTGACAATTCCGACACCATAATTTGGCAGGATTTTCCAGTCAGAGCCAAAACCTGGGAGTCCGCCCGAATGCCCGACGCTCGTGATTTGGTTGCAGTTTTTGTCGATACGCAAGCCATACCCATAAAACGCAACATTTGTACAAGGCTCGCCCGCACCTGTGTAGCCACGATTGCTGAGGCTATTAAAATTCCACGGAAAGTGCATTTCTTTGAGCGAACTCTTTTTCAAAATAGCTGAATTTGGCAAACCAATCTGATAAGCCGCTTGGTGCAGAGCCATGTATTTGGCAAAATCTTCTATGGAAGTCAGCACTCCGCCCATGATTCCGTATGCACCGTCGGGTTCGATGGGTTGCTCGATGTATTGCTCACGTAACCAACGATAGCCCCTAACGAGTTGATTATCTGGCACTTTCGTGTAATCCCAATAGGTGTTTTTCATGCCGAGAGGCTTCCAAATTTTGTTGATGACATAGCTTTGGTAACTTTGCCCCGAAACGGTTTTGATGATTTGCCCCAACATCGCAAAGCCCATATTGCTGTATTCGTAGGCTACGCCGGGCTCGTTGGAGAACGAAATTCCTTTCCTAAACATCTTCAACATCGTTTCTTCCGAAATCCCCAATTGGCGGTCGCCCCATGGATTATCTTCGGGGAAACCCGCTGCGTGCGAAAGCAAATGACGCACCGTAATTTCGGGAGAATCGGGTGAATATTTTTGTCCTTTTAGTTCTGGAATGTATTTCCAAACTGGGTCGTCGAGTTTGATTTTTCCTGCATCACGTAGCTGTAAAATTGCCACCGAAGCAAAGCTTTTCGACATTGAGGCAATACGGTAAATCGACTGATTATCAGCGGTTTTGTTGGTTTTGTAATTGACAATGCCACTATTGCTTTGATAAATAATTTTGCCATCAAGCATAACCGCATACGCAACACTCGACAAATGACTTTTGACCTTGAAATCTTGAAACTTAGCATCAAGTTCGGGAATTAAAGCCTTGATTTTTTCTTCCGTGCTTTGAGCAAAAAGATTGAGGCTGAGCAGTAAAAGAAGGATTAGTTTTTTCATGTTTTGATTGATGAGAAGGGCGTAGCCAAGCTATGATATAAATATTCATTGTAAAACTTCAATAGAACCATCTTTGTTCTCGGCAATCATCACCCCATTTTTTGAGTAAATTAAAGGCTGATTAATAGAAAAAAGGTATTCTCTTATTTCTTTTTCGCCCTGCTCTTGCCAAATTTTTAGCTCTTGTGCCGACATTTCTGCGGGGCGTTTGGTCATTGTTCCTGTTCGATATTTTATAGTATCTTTGAGCATAATTGTTAGCATTTACTTGGTTTTTCTATAATTTATTCAAACAAATGTATTGAAATTTGGCAAAATTATAAATAGCGATATTTAATAGACAACTATCATAACCGCTATGAAGTCAGAGACTTCGCCGGGTTAATTATCTTTAAATTCTTTTTTTAGCTTTTTAAAAATCTCCTCGTTCAATTGATAATTAAAAATTCTTTTGTCAGTTCTTGAGGGGTTTCTTTCAACAGAATTTTCAAAATTATACAT
>JAIXOL010000056.1 GCA_027486845.1 Cytophagaceae bacterium | reverse complement strand
ACCTTTGCTTTGAACTCCGAACTAAAATTCCTGCGTTTGTTTTTACCCATTGTTTTGTTTGTTTAGACAGAGTGATTATTCAATTATCTTGCCTGTCTAAATTTTGGGGTACATTATATATCTTTGAATTTAGTAACAAAAGCAAACTGATCTAAAAAAAAATCGGCCGTATTCATCAAACTTCCGGAAGGCCTTTGAATCATTGTAAATTCTGTTTGAAATTCTTCAATATTCACCCTTTTCAAATTTGAATAATCTAAAATTGGATTCATACCAGGGGAAAAACTACAGTTTTCTTCTCTAGAACCTTCAAGTTCTTTAACCTTTCCCATAAAAGGGCATCTATTATCTGTATAAAAAACGCTTGCGTTAAGATAGGGACCATAATAATCTTTCATAAATATTCGAAACCCATAATCGTAAATATATTTTAAATTTTTAGGGTAATCGATAATTTTCCATTCCGATAATCCATTAGATATTTTAAAATTTTGGATTGAATGATTGAAGTAATACAATTGAGAAATTAAATTTTTAACCCCTTTTTCAGTCCTAAGTAAAACATAGCTATTTTTATCTTCATTTGCAGCAAAAGATATTGGATAAACCAGCTTGCCTAATTTTGTGTAATTAATTGCTTCATCAATTGAAAGAGATAAGCCTTTTAATGTTTGATTTATATAATTAGCTAAACTTAAAAGATTAGCATTAGCAGAAACACTTATATACATAGGAATACGCCATTTCTCATTGCTACCATTTACTGCAACAGGATCTGATACTTTTATTGAATATTCAAATGAGGTATCAGAAAGTTTGGTAACAACCTTACATAAATCTTCTATGGCTTTAATCTCATTTTTCTCATTTAATATTTGTTGGTTAACGTTAAAAGCGAAGAGACTTCCTTTAAACTCTACAACAACACCTTTGCTCTCAACAAACGATGTTAATTTTGTAACTGAAACAGTTGCTTTTAACGAAGTAGCATAATTACCACTTGGGATTTGTACTTCAGAAATAACTTCAAACTTCTGAATATTACCATTTGCAACTGATACAATTTCATCTTTAACTAAATTATCGTTTAGTATTTCAGTCTTTGAAGAAATGAAAGTACCAAAGGCCTGTTCAATAGCATTTCTTAATGCATTTTGCTTGGCTTCATCTTGTGTTTTTCCTTGGCCGCTAACTACCAGAGTTACAGTTTTGTCGTCTTGTGCATAGACATTGATACTCAGTGCAAGCGACACGATTAGAATTAGTTGTTTCATATTTTATTTAATTAAGTGTTTAAATTGATTTTTTGCTTCTTCAGTAATATTAGTTAAAAGATTATATTGGAAAGAAAATGTTTCGATTACGTTACACCAATAGTCATAGCTACATGTTTTAATATTGGCAGGTTTTTTCTTCGTGAGATTTAATGCAAACTTTACTTTAGCTGCAATGCAAGGTGAAATTTGGGTTTTTGTTCCTTTAAAATAGTCCATAATTATCTCCAATAAATTTTATTATAAATTATAGTTTTGGGTTGGTTTCGGGCTTGTTCTACTGCTATCACCCTGTATGAGTTTACTCTAATTTTATCCAATTCGAAATTTCGAGATGATTGCTTTTCTCTATAATTATCATCTCGCTTTCCTTTTTCCTCTGCGATTCTCACTTGTTCTTTTTGGGCAGCAATTTTATCGGCATACTGCTTCATTTTAAACTGCCATCTGGCTTTCTCATCTGCTTTTAGTTTGGCATCAATTTTTTTAATGAAAGTAGAGATTTCAGGTTGGCAAGTAGCTATTGGGTGTATTGTGCTTAGAATATCTCCTGCCTTTTCAGCACCTTTGGGTGTTTGTGCTGCTGACCATGTTACTTTAGCTTCATTAAATTTCACTTTGCAATCTGCATCTATTTTCTGCTGGTAAATTTGAGTAAGTGTCTCTAAACATTTAAAATAGCAATCTTGACAAACATCGGGTACAAGTGATAATTGGTAAATTGCTTCATCATACTTTTCCTGCTTTACCAATGTTTGAGCATCTTTAATTATGAAATCGCAGTTTGTGCTATAATAATTGATAATTTTGATTTTACCCTCTTCTAAAAAAGCTATCACTTCTTTGTTTTTAGGATTAATCGTTTTTAAGGCATCAATAAAAGCTTTGTTCTCATTTGTGCCAACTCCTTTCAAACTTAATGTTGTATTTGAGAAAATTGTATTAGTTTCAGCATCACCTATAAAAAACGTAATATCAATATTTTGAGCAATCATTTGTGGAGGTCCTGCAATAATATCTTTAGTACCCACATTTACATTTGCGGTAATAATAAATCGAGGATTTGCTTGGCTACCACCTATCCCATTATTACTTGTAATTTGATTGAGCTTAGTTACCAGCAAGTTTTTGGCCTCTGATGGCAATGATAAGTTATCTGGCAAATAAGTGTTTAATATAATTCTTCCGAAATCATCTAACTTGACTTGTGCATTACTCCTAATTGCGACAACAGTTAAAAATAATATTGCGATAATTTTTTTCATAATTATTTATTTTTCACCCAAAACAAGGATTGCTTCTCCCAGTCCACGAGTCATTAGTTTTACTTCAAAATTAAATGGTGCTACTTTTAGAAACTTTTGTAATTTTTTCCCAAAATCTCTTGCATCCAATGCTTTGTTTTTATCATCATATAACGGAATTCGTACCTGCTCAAAACGAATGACATTCTCCGAAGCATCTGACTTATTAAACCGACCTTGAACCGTGTTAGTATCCATCCATTTTGTAATGTGGTCAGTTATTTCTTCACCATCAATTTCGGTTTCTAAATTCTTATCCCAACTATTCCATTTTTTGATAGTCAATCGAATTTCTCTACCATTAGAAAACATATCATCAAAATGACCTTGCAACTGTGAAGCAAAAGTGTCAATGTTAGCTAAAATCGCATTTTGTAAAAGCACAGGTACAATGTCGGTATTATTTGGTGTTCCATTTCCTGTGGAAGCGGCTATTCTTTTATTCGTATAAGCATCAAAGGCTTCTAAAACAAAAGAAATTACTTTCCCTTGTTCTGTTTTTGAAACTTTCCACCATATTTGAATAACAACATCGGATTTAGCTCTATTTTTTAATTTATCCAAAGGACTCTCAGATATGCCAGCACCCGAGGTTGTACTTGTAGTCATATTGTCCTCTGCGGTTCTTTGTTCAATGGCTTTTAGCTCTTGTTCTGCATCTTTAAGCGGAAAACCTCTGTCAATCATCAACGAACCAATTTTGGTCATAACTTGTTCTATTTCAGTATCTTCTTGAAAGGCTTGTTTGTAATTAGGTACTTTTTGTTTGGTACCTTGGTTATCAAACTCGGTCATAAAATATCTTTGTTCACACCAGTTATCACTGGGTAAAATCATTAAAGTTGGTTTTTTCGCCTGTCCGAATACTGCATTTGTAAAGAGTAAAAATGTAATTATTACAAATACAAACTGTTTTTTTTTCTTGTTAAAATCCATTATTAAGTGATTTATTGATCAAACAAATTGAATGCTAAATTTTTGTACAAACATTTCAATACCTGACTTGGGTTATTTTGGGGTTTATCAAAGGAAATGAATGTAGAGTTATCCAAACATTCCTACTCAATTTTTCGTAAAGGTCATTGCATTTCCTCGACCACTTTCAAAGTTAACTGTTAATGTGTTAGGCTTATAGTCGTCCCAATGGTCTTCTGGAACTACAATGTAGCCACCACGATTACCAAAAGTACCCCCACTAAACACCCATTTATTATCTTTGATGTTTTCTTCAAATTTGCCAGATGAATACTGCGTCTTTGGATTTCCACCATACATTTGGTCAATCATTGTAGTAGCCAAGTTATATTCATAAACACCTGCTTCGATTCTTATAATAGTTAGTTTTGTTTGTGCGGAAATATTATAACCTCCCATATTTCTACTTGTTTCATGATACCAATCACCTACAGTATTGCTTGATTTTATTTTTCCGCAACTAATGAGAAGAGAGGCAGTAACTATGATTACTGCAAAAAATGTCAGTATTTTTTTTTGATTTATCATTTCTTTCTAATCTTATGGCATTTCGATTCCGCCATGTTTTTTTGTGGTTTCTGAACCCCACTTTTTTGTTATTTTTTCAGAAGTAGCTGCCAAGAAGTTTGAAATCAACTTGGCAGCGATTCACTTATTTTTCCCTTGTGTTTTATAAATTTGCCCATAACGGTTTGCTGCTAAAAGAAGTTGGCGATTTTGAAGTAAAAAGCCTTGTTTTAACACATAACCGCCAATTTCTTGAAGCTAGTTTTATGAGTTGATTTTATTTTTTTATGGCACGTACTGCAAAGCCATAGCTTGTTGAAAAACTGCCAAATCCACCGCCTAAATCTTGTGAGCAATAACCAATATCGAATGCTTTTGTTCCTTCCCCTTCAATCGATGATGTCCACCAAAAAGAACAATTCCCTTCATTATCTAAAGCTCCGTGATCATATACATAGCCACCTTTTTTTGCTTTGAATCCAGACTTTCCATTTGTTTTTATTTCAACCTCTTCGAGACCACCTCCAGCTTCTTCATCTCCCACCGCTTCTTCAAGATAAATAGAATAAGTTGCCAATGATTTTATGGCTTTGCCCGATTGAGTGTTACCCCCACCTAAGAATTTCATCAGTTGATTAAACTGATTATACGTTGGTAAAATAAAACCAGAAGGTAATATGCCTCTTTGATCCTTTGTAGCGAAACCATTATAGACAAAAGTTCCGTTGCTAAGTTTACGATAACAACCTATCTTTTTATCACCAAAATCTTTCCACTGTTTTTCTTGTTTTGCCTCATAAATTGGATCTCCATTATTGTAGGAAGTTATTTTTAGATCCTCCGTCATCCATTCCTGATCGCCTATTTTAATAGTTTGAACCAAGTTTAATGGTTTAACTATTTCATTGGAATCAATTTTAGATTCAATTTGATTGGAAGTAATAGTTGAGTCTGTGCTTTTTTTGTCAGATGAATTATTACAAGCTACTATGACGAATAGAGTTAATACAATTAAAATTATTTTTTTCATTTTTTAAATATTTAATTATCCTACTCATAGGCTTTTCAGAATACGCCCCGTTTTTTAAAGTTGTTTCTGGACTCAACTTTAGCTTTTTTATTTTGCAAAATATCTTTTGAAAACTATCTAAATTGTTCTTTAGAGATTCTCTTGTTTGTTATTTGCCGCTGTGCCGTTTCTTGAACTTGCACACAAGAGCAGGCTATAACTTTCAAAAACAAGCGAGAAAACGATAAAAAATCTTGATGAATAAAATAACTGATTCATTAAAATCATTAGCTGAACTAGTTACTAATAGAGACCTTCAACATAAAAAAATCACTTTCAATCTCAGACCGAGCCGCTTATAATTTTACTATCGAATTATGCGGTCAAAAGTATGTTGTTACAAAAAAACTTCCTACAAAATTTACATTATAACCGTTATAATGTACTTTCACAGATTTTTAATATGAGCATATTAAGTACTCAGTCGAAAATAATTGGCAAATATTAATTGTATAATATATTGATAATCAGACTATTATATTTTTTATATGGCAAATATTTTGTTCAAAAGGCTTAGATTTTTTTCATTAGAGCTTATATTATTTATTCTTGCGTAGAAAGTCTGTTTATGCTTTGATATTTCAAGATAAATAAAATAAACAGCTGCCAATAAGATAAAATATAAGGCTTCATAAGCCAACTCATCCATTGAATAATTAGCTCAACTAGTAACTGATTCGAAACTTCAACCTAAATAAATCAATTCAATCACCAAGCAATTTGTCGGTTGAATGAGTTGGTCAAAAGTTAAATGAATTAAAATCATAGCCTATAAAATTTGCATTATAATCGTTAGTAATGTATTTTCACAGATATTTTTACTTGGCCTATTAAATGAAAATCGTAAATATCTACTGTCTTTTATTGTTTATTTCTT
>JAIXOL010000043.1 GCA_027486845.1 Cytophagaceae bacterium | reverse complement strand
TCAGGTAGTCAGTCATACAATGTATATGCAGTGAGTTATACAGGAACAATTACAAATTTGACAGTAGGAAGCAGTGTAAATTCAATTACGGGTGCATGCTACGATTTATCAAATCCATTGCCAATAACGGTATGTGTTTGTCAACCAATTTGTTTACCTGTAACAGTGACAAGAATAAAATAAGGATGTATTTGTAATTAATGAGACACAAGATACTGGATTCGAGATGGTGCGACAGTTCGCCGGTGCGACGGTTCGAAGGTGCGACAGTTCGCCGGTGCGACGGTTCGAAGGTGCGACAGTTCGCCGTTGCGACGGTTCGACGATTCGCCGGTGCGACGGTGCGACGGTTCGACGATTCGCCGGTGCGACGGTGCGACGGTTCGCCGCAGTGTTAAATGCTTGATTATCAGTAAAATAGTTAATGCATCTCATGTCTCAATTCTAAACTACAAATTTTAATATTTAAGACAATGAAAAAGATAAAAATAGCAGCTATGATGGTTGCAATGTTTATTTGTAAAGGCGTTTATGCACAAAAAGGCATAGAGCTTTCAGTAAAATACAATGCAGAATCAGACAAATATGAAGTGTATGCAAAGGCAAACTTTACGAAGAAAAACTTTCTTTTGGGGCCTTCACAGATAACTCTTTCACTTCCTTCGAGTGTGACAGACGAAAAGCTAAGGATATTTAATTCAGATGGTGGAACATGGGAAGACAATACTGCAGTGTTTGCTCCAGCGGCGAATACTTTGGTGGACTATCATGCAATTAGCACCTTGGGAGCGAAGACGGATTTAGTGGAAGGCAATGAATCATTATTATTTTATTTTTCATTACCAAAAACTGTGGTAGCATCTGAAGTAAAAATCTTTGAAAATGGGAGCGACCCAAATTCATCAGCATCAGGTATGAAAGGGGGGGATTTTTCTAATTCACTCAACGACGCCCTTGCTGAAGAAGTTTATCTGCGTAATTATAAAGAAGCTAAAAAAAAAGTAATTCCTTTAAAAGAAGAAAAGGATACTGATTTGTTCGGCATGGGAGAACAAAACCTTTTGCTTTTTCCAAATACGACCAAAGATGATTTTAAAGTATTATTCAATGGTATTGAAGAATCGGAAGAATTGACGATGATTATTGCCACAGAAATGGGTAGAGAAATCATGAAAGTCAAAGGAACCAAGGCTGACTTAATGGAAAGGACATTTAAAATACCTGCAACAGTGACAAGCCAAAAGTTAGTAGTAAGACTATCAACTGAGAAAGGTGTTTTTGGCAAAAAACTTGTACTTGATAGGGAGTGATATTTAGATACGAGATTCGGGATATGAGATATTTGATAAGAGGCCTTTTTTTATTTGATAATGATCGAATCGACGGTTTGCCGCCTCGACGGTTCGACCCTTGTTATAAGATAATCTGGGTGTGTTATAAGATAAGATTCCCCGCTGGTTGAGATTAATAATTTTCGAGCTTAGATTAGTGGATTTGTAATCTACGTATTTCAACTGGACGAGATAAAATTATTGAGTTTTGAGATATTAAATAAGAAGCTTTTTTTTATTTAACAACTAGCTCTGGCAACAAGATAAGAGACAAAAAACTCAACCCTGTCCACTCTCCACATTGGCTCGTACCGAAGGCCCAAAGGGAACGAAGAAATTATTTGAAATATCTAAGTTTTATATGTTCTAGTAAGCTGACCAATAAATTGGCGGAAGCAGTTTACAAAGAAAAAAACGATATCTATATTCAATTTTTATTGCCCTTTATTTCCATAAATCAATTAAATGACCATTTTCTCCGAAAATTGGGTCAGTTTTAGGAATAATTATTTTTGCTAAATTTGCTAAAACAGCTGGTCTTTCTTCGGGTAATCCAGTCCGCAAATCCCAATCATTACCATCAGGATAACCTCCAATAAATTGATAATTAGTATGGTTAGATACTGAATAATGACCAACTCCACCTGGAATTATGAGTACATCACCAGCAGATAAATTGAATATTTTACCCTTATTGCCTCCAATTTTTAAGGAAACTGTACCACTGCTTAAAGCCAAAACTTCGTGAGTATTACTATGAAAGTGGTCGTATGGCAATACAATATCTCGCCAATTATTAACCCAATTATTTTCCTTTAATTTATTTTCAAACCAATCCGAGAGTGAAGAATTATTGGCTACTTGAAGATAGAGTATAACTGGCAAATGACTATTGGGTACTGTTCCATCATCTGTAAAAAAGTGTTTTTGGTATTCCATTATTACAAATAATATAAATATTTTAAAATAAATCCATTTTGTGAATTGTAAAGTTAATATAGATTTTTTCAATAGAATACTTAATTAACCATTAGGGGTAAAAAAAGAATAATAGTTGTTCCTTTGCCGAAGACACTTTCTATTTGAATCTTTCCGCCATTTTTTTCAATTAATTCTTTACATAGAAATAAACCAAAACCAGTACCTTTTTCTCCAGCCGTACCGCTTTTTATGGTTGGATTATTAAAAATTTGCATTAATTCATCTTGTTTCATTCCTATCCCTGAATCGATGATTTTTAGTGTGATAAATTGACCTGCGATATTGCTGTCTATCACTATTTTTCCATGTTGGGGCGTAAATTTAAGGGCATTATTTACTAAATTTATTAAAACAGTTCTGATTTGATATTCGTCACCATAAGCTTGCAAGTTTTTTGCTGAATGTTTAGTTAAAGCTATCTGTTTTTGGAAAGCATTTTCTTTAAAGATGGATAATGTTTCATCAACAATTAAATCTAAATCAAAGGGGCGGAGATTTGGTTTTATTTCTTCCAACTGAGAAAGAGACCAAAACAATAGATTCTCTAACATCCCACTCAAATTATCAACATTCTGTTTGATATGATTGGATAATTCTTTGAATTCTTGCACACTGATATGCTCGTCTTCAACTAATTGTATAACATTTTTCAGTGATGATAGTGGGCTACGCAGGTCATGAGAAATGATACTAAAAAGCCGATTTTTGTTGGAGTTTACAATTTTTAGTTCCTCCGCCTGTGATTCAATGATTTGTTTTCGTAGGTTCAACTCTTTAAAATTTTCTTTCAGTACTCTATAATCTATTTCAAAAAAATAAGCGGCTAAAAAAATGGCTACATAAATGCATGTCACCATTAAAAGCTCGTTGATAAATTCATTAAGCGTGATTGAATGAAGAGGATATTTTGTATTTTTTATAAAAACGAATAGTAAGTAATTTATGATAATACCAATTATATTATGCGGTGATTTATAGCAGACAACGGGAATGGTGGCATAAGCTATCAAGGCAAGTTCACCATTTAAGTTCGTGTTTGCTTCTTGATAAGGGCCAATCGTTTGTATAAAAATTAATGGATAATATGCAAAAAAAGAGGCAAAGGTCAGGTTGTTTTTTTTAAGGAAATAATATGAAGGAAGACAACCAAATAATATGGCAAACACATTATGCGGTATTCGATAAGGGTCAGTTAAAAAATATTTAAATACATAAAATAAATGTACACTACCTCCCAACCAAAATACTGCTTTAACCATCCATATTTGACGGGCAACGATTAAACCTTCATACTTGGGTTGATCAATATTTAAATATTTTTGATATTTTTTGTTCAAAAACTTCAACATACTGCTTATTTTAGGATTAATGCTATTTTAATTTCCGTTCTTAAGAATTCGAACATTTTTAAATTGTGTTTTGTCACGATACATTAATTTAATTGGGAGAATTGAGGCAAAAGACCTTCTAAAATATTAAGGCAATCAGATTATCATTAATATTTATTTAAGAAAAAAACATTCTTCAATTTAGCGTAAGAGTTATTTTACCTATACCGTTTGGTAAAATTAAACAAACGTACGAAATTCGTCATTGTTTTGATATAAAATTTTTAATGTCTTGTCCAAAAACAACTTCACTGAAATATATGGGCAAAAACGAATAGCCCGTTTTTATGATGCTGAACTTTAGGAGTAGGAGCAATTATAACGATAATGGAACTATGCGACTAATTATAAATTAATGGGTTTTATGGTTGGTTTGTAAACCAAAAGTTCTTTAAATCTGGCATTTTGAATACTGACGAAGAGGATACGTTTCGCTGGGTTGGGGGTTCCTTACTGTCCTCGCTGGTAGAAGATTTTTAATCTTGAGCAGCGGAAGTTTGGTGGGTAATCAGAGCCAAACTGAAACCAACCCACGAAATTTTATTTATCTAGTAAACTTAACCAAAATTATTAAACGTTTTGCAAAATTCGGATGTTTAATTGGCTCATTACGAGTACTTTGTTCCGAGCGATGGTCGCCTCTAAACCTTTGTGTCTCTGGGCCTTATTTAAGGTAAATGCAAACCTGTTCTTCCCAAAGGTTGATTACAAATCGACTGCTTTAAGGTCGATGATTTTCAATTTTGATAAGCGGGTTATTGTGCTGAAGACCCTGATGGAACGCATATTTCTTGCTAAAATAATTCGATAATATAAAAAATAAATAGCGGTCTAACTTTAAAAAGAAAAAAATTTAGACGAACTTTTATGCATACCTTTAATCAAAAATGTTTATTTACACATTTTTGATGCTCCCAAAATAATATGTTTCATCAGCTCTTGCCTATAAAAGTTTTGATCATTGAAGATGATCCAACTTGGTCTATCTTTGTAGAATCAATAATCTCCGAGTCTAACTATGAATTAGTTGGTATTGCAAATACCATGAATAAAGCAAAAGTAATGATTGAGAGATTTAAACCTGATATATTGATAAGTGAAATAAGAATTCAGAATGTTATTGTTTTTGATTTTTTGGATACTGAAAAATATTTGGGTGTACCAATCATATTTATGGCACATCAAATGGACGACCGATTCTATGAATTGTCTCAAACAATACCTAAGACGACCTACCTTACTAAGCCATTTCAAAAATTCACATTACTATCAACATTAGCTTTATTATTGAGTAAATATAGTGTGAAAATTATTGATGATAAACCCTTTGTGAGCATCCGAGAGAATCAATATCAAGTTAAAGAAATATTGTTTGATGATATTGTTTGGATTGAAGCAGAAGGAAACTATGGTATTATTAATACTTATTCGGGTATGAAATATATTTATAAAAAGATACTCAAGGACTGCCTTGAAGAATTAGATGAAAGATTTATAAGGGTGCATAAGGGATACATAATAAATAAAACATATATACGCCGAATTGATTTAACCAGCCGAGAGATAACTGTAAACCTTAGTATTGTGCCAATTGGCAGGACATATAGGGCTAAATTAGATTGTTTATTAAAATAGTCTTCAAACCGTAGCGATTCCTAATTTTACCTCAGTAATTACTATATTCTAATTAATTTACTTTATTTTCATATTTTAAAGAAGAAAATTTTACCTGTTTAGTTTTTTAACCATTAACGCACTCTCTCCCAATTTTGGCATATTTATTTTTTCATCTTCTGCTCTTACATACTATTGTCGTTTACAGTAATAATTGTCGTTCATCCTCTTTTTGATATTTTTATCACTCGTTTAGAGTTATATTTGTTTGTAGATTGATACCGAAGAACGATAAGTTCATTGATGGCATAAAGCCTTTAAGATATATTTTGTTCATAATTATTCGGTGAAAACATATTCTTAAACATTTATGATCAAACTCTTAATTTTAAAATAAAGTAACATTAGAGCCATTTCATTAAAACTATCAGTTTTGAACATTTTTTGATTTTTAACTATCAAAGGTAATGAACATATGAAACAAACCAAGTACAAAAAATACCAAAACTGCCTTTGAAATAGAAGTCATTAATAATGGATTCATTGAGTCCTCGTATATTTATTTCCGTTATAATGACCTCTGCTATATTTTTAGTCCATGTTGCAAATATGAATGTCTACAATATGGCTACGGGATGTGTTGTAATGTATTGTCGAAAAAGCCTCATACAGGTTCAAATGGACTAATATGTGTTCATTTGACCAATGTAAAGGTTACATCTGTCAACTGAATTATAACGAGTTTCACCTCTATTTCCTTGGTTAGCTGCTTTAAAGTTGCCAAACATTTTTAAACGACGTTTAATATGATTTAAATGATTGAATTTTAGAAGATTACTTTGCTAAATCCTAATTACAACTTATCCATTTAGTAATATTAATATAATAGTTCGCTGGCATTAATCAAGAATCGATAAACTACCAATTTTAGTCATTCTGTCGAATTAATGCCTTTGTTACTCACCAAAATGCCCTACCAACAATTACCTGTTTGATTCAAAAAACAAGTTACATCGTCATGGCTGATAGTTTTATCTAACAAATTAGATAGGTCTATTGAACTTGTTTGAATCATAGAAATCTGTGTATATATCAAAGTCTGTTTTCAATTGCCAAAGATAATTTGGCTTATTATGAATTTATAATTGCAGTGCTTAACATTAATTAAAGATTATAATCGGAAATATTTTAAAATTCAGCATTTTAATATGAAAAAAATACTATTTTCTTCGATAACAATTGTACTATTATTTTTATCAAATATTGTCATAAGTCAGACTCCCAATGGCACAGCTAATTTAGGAATTCTTACGTCCTTTGGGGCTTATACAGGAGCAGGAGGGGTTGCAAATGGAGCTGGAGCATCCTTTACTGGCGATGTAGGGACAAATATTGGAATAATTAGCGGATTTGGTTCGCCACCTGCTTTTATTGGCAATACCTACAATGCCAATGCGACAACTGCACAGGCCAGATTCGATTTATTTAGATTTTATATTCATCTTAACGACAAGTTTGTGGACTTTCCTGCGACTCATGCTCCAGCATTTGGTGGTGGCGAAACGCTAACACCCGGCGTTTATTCTATACCTGCTGCCGGATCTATAGGAGGAGCCCTTACGCTCAATGGAGGAGGTAATCCCAATGCTTTCTTTATAATAAAATTTGGTGGGGCCTTGACCGCAGGAGCAGGTACAACAATCACCTTAACTGGAGGAACGCAATCCTGTAATGTTTTTTTTATGGCTGATGGAGCTATTTCAATTGCGGCTAATGCTAATTTAAAAGGGACTTTCTTTGCAAGAATAGGTGCTTTAGGGATTGGGGCAGATGCTATTCTTGAAGGAAGAATGCTGAGCATCGAAGGAGCGATAACTACTGGAGTGGGAGCGGTTGTTAGTCCACCTCCTGGGATTTGTAACATTCCAATATTTTGTGAATCAGGCTGTAGTCCAGCCTCGTCTGTTGATGTTTTGGGCGTTCTTTCAAACTATGCCCTTTTTACAAGCGACGGTGCTGCATCAAATACAAGTACAAGCGGAATTAATGGAAAAATTGGAACAGACATTGGTGCTTCATCTGGTTATGAGTCATCTATTGTTATAGGCACTTTTGAAACAGCGAATGCTGCTACAGCACAAGCAAAAACAGATATAGATAACGCTTACATAGCACTTATGGCTCTACCAAATACGGTAACTAACCATGCTGCAGCTTTTGGCGTTGGAGAAACAATTAATGCTGGAGTTTATTTTGTAAATGGTGCAGGTTCTTTAGGAGGAACTATCACCCTAGACGCTCAAAATAATCCAAATGCTATATTTGTTTTTAAATTTGCGGGGGCATTTGGTGTAGCGGCTCAATCAAAAATAATTTTAGCTAATGGAGCTCGTCGTTGTAATGTTTTTTGGATTGGCGGAGCTGGAGTTGCCACTGGTGCAGTTAGCATAGGAGCTGGCTCTGATTTAAAAGGAACATTTCTTTCCCATGGCGGTGCTTGTTCCTCAGGAGATGGCTTGTTTTTATCGGGTAGACTGCTTTCCACAGGTGGTGCAGTTACTACTTATGCAGGTATTGTTTATAATAATCCAGAATGCGTTACTTCTACATCTTTAGGAGTGCCTGTTATTTTAGCAGTAGCTGATGCTACAACAGAAGTAAATGGTTTAACAGGAGGAGTTACAACCTCTTTAACTTTAAATGATCGATTGGGTGGAGTTCCAATTATAATTGGAACAGCTCCAGGAGATGTTACGCTATCAGGCCTTGCGGTGCCAACAGGATTGGCATTAAATACAAATGGTACCGTTACAGTTGCACCAAATACAGCTGCGGGAAATTATAGCCTTACTTATAAAATATGTGAAGTTACCAACCCAACAAACTGCAGCACAGCGACCTCTACAATTGTAGTTACGGTACCGACATCGGCAGGAACATTAGATTGTGCTAAAACTCAAATCATTCAAGCACCGGTACAAGGCGTACATAATCAAGTAACACTTATAGTTTCTTCAAATGTTACAACCGCAGGTAATTTTCCAGTTACTTTGAGTGGGTCAGGTATGAGTTTAGCCAATGGAATTACTTACGTAGCTACAACTACTTCAGGAGTTCAAACATTCAATATCCCAATTAAATATGATGGTACTACTTTAAGCACACTTACTTTATCAGTAGGTTCTAATACTTGTACAGCAGATTTAAGTTTAACTAAGAAAAAAGTTTTAATCGATGTATGGATATTGGATAATTGTACGCTCAAGATTGCAGCACCAACATTAAAATAAATTGTCCCAAAACTAATTTTTTTGAAATGAAAAATTATCTAAATATAAAAGACTGGATATTGGGTTGGATGTTTGCATTGTTAGGCTTCGTTAATGTAACATTTGCACAAACTGTAAACTTAACTACTCACCAGCCCAGTGTATCACCACCAAGTGGTGCCATATTTGAGTGGCATAATGCTTTGCCAATTTCAGCAAGTACTTTGGTAGCTTCCCCAACAGTAGCAATTCCGGGGCTTTATTATGGCGTCTATAATTTAGGCAATTGTTATAGTGAAGCAGCACCAATACGTATAGCCACAAATACCTGTCCTGTTACTACTGTGGATTTGAATAGTTTTGTGGAAACTACGGGTATTCCTTCGGGAATGACTCTTACTTTTCATAGTGCTTCGCCTGTATCAGATGCTAACAGATTTACAGGAAATACAATTACAGCGGCGACGGTAGGCACATATTATGTTTCATATCGAGATAATATAGAGGGTTGCTATAGCACAGAAAGCATGATAGTAGTAATAAATTCTTCATGTTGCTCAACCTTGGCTAATGTAGTAATCAGCAACCCAAGCACTTGTGGTGGCTCTAATGGAAACATTAAGATTTGTGGTTTGTCAGTTAATAGTACAGACTGGACAGTTATTTACGATAAAAATGGTACGCCAGTCTCCGATCTAACTAATCAGAATGTAGATGCAAATGGCTGTATTACTATCATTGGATTGAGTTTAGGGAATTATACCAATATTAAAGTATTTCACCCAACCAACTGTCCTTCTAGTAGCAATGCTGTATCAGCATTATTAACCGACCCTGTGTCGCCAATGGCACCAGTACCAATCGCCAACAATAAGTCGAATGTTTGTCCTGCAATAACAGTAAATTTGACAACTCTTCAACCATTGGCTATTTCGGGCGTAACGTATGAGTGGCATACAGCCTCTAATAACCCTACCGCAAGCACCTTGGTTTCAACACCAACTGCGGCAGTGGCGGGTATTTATTATTTATATTCAAAAAGTGAAACAAGTTCTTGTTATAGCCTTGCCTCAAGTGCAGTTACGGCTAATGTTATACTTTGTGATGATACTGACCATGATAATATACCAGATACAACAGATTTGGATGATGACAATGACGGTATCTCAGATACAGTTGAAAATGCTACAAGTTGCTCGGGCGTATTAGGTTTATTGACAGTTAATTCAGACTGCGATGGTGATGGTATTCCTAATCGATTGGATTTGGACAGCGATAATGATGGTATGAATGATGTAGTTGAAGCAGGAGGAACTGACGCTGACGGAAATGGTAATGCTGACGGAATCATAAGCATAAGTGGAATTCCAGCTAGTGCAGGTTCAGGCTTGTCGCCGCCGAATACCGATGCTCAAGGTGGAGCAAACCCATACGATTTAGATAGTGATAACGATGGATTATTAGACTTAATCGAAGGTGGTTTGGCGAATAGTTTGGATGCAAATGACGACGGCTTAGTTGATTGTTCGACCAACTGTGATCCAGACAATGATGGTATTTTGACACCTGTTGATGCTATACCAAATATATGGGGCGATACTTTATTGCCCGATTTATCACCAACAACAGAAATCGCAAGTTTAGAGTTTTTGACAGCAGGAACTCAAAAAGACTTTGTTGTTAATGTTTTTGAAATAAATAGTATTTCAAATATAATAGGCCAACCAATTGCATTTAGAGTAGCAAAAACATCTGCATTCGATATTACATACGCTGTTACTTCTGGCATTTCCAATGTATTTTCTACCGTAAATAATAGTAATAGCGATTGGATTTTTACTGAAACAGCCAATTTTATTACAGTAACCGCAAAATCTGGTATAGCGATACCAATTGGTGGGTCGAAGGTTGTAGGCTTTAGGGCTACACGAAAAACGGGTATTCCTCAAAATACAAGTCAGAATATTACAGTAACTATTATTTATGGCTCAGCAGGTGAGGAGAAAGTTGATAATAATATTGTAGAGACAAAAATTACTGCAAACTGAAATTGATTTAATCATAAAAATATGAAGATATTTAATAAAATCATCTTCCTCTTGAGTTTCTTCTACCTTGGCAGAGGAAACGCTCAAGATGTAAGTATAAATATTTTAAATCAACCCGCTAGTTTATATGTAGGTTCATCAAGTGGTCGGGCTACCATAGATATTTGTAATAATGATGGAGGAACGAAGAATTTTCCTTTAAATAAGTTGAGACCTCTTATTTCTCTTCCAAGTTTATTGGTAGGTACTACATTGGTGTCTATCAGTAATGTGGGTTGGCAAGTTTTATCAAATAATGGGTCAACAATTAGGTTTGAAAATACTACTACGATTGCAGCAGGTCAGTGTAGTCAGATTGTTTTAGGTTATACAGCTATGAACCCAGGAGGACCGCTTACCATTACTGGAACTATGGGTTTTAATGGTCCTCAAACGGTAGGAAATCTTTCTGGCAATGACAATAGCACCACTTCCATAACTGTCAATATAGATACCGATCAAGATAATTTACCAGATACAACAGATTTGGATGATGATAATGATGGTATCTTAGATACAATTGAAGATGCACAATTTAGTGTAGATACAGATGGCGATGGCATACCAAACCGATTAGACTTAGATTCTGACAATGATGGAATCAATGATGTAATTGAAGCAGGCGGTGTAGATGCCAACAGAGATGGTATAGCAGACGGCACACCAAGTGCAAACGGTATTCCATCGAGTGCAGGTACAGGCTTAGCGATACCTGATACTGATGGCGATACGCAACCAAACCCTTATGATTTGGACAGCGATAATGATGGTATCAATGATTTTGTAGAATCAGGCAATCCATTATTAGTGGATGCCGATGGAAATGGATTGGTAGATGGAACCGACCCAGATGGGGATGGTATCTTAGGAGGAGCCGATGCCGTACCATCAAGTAGAGGCGATAGCGGTGACCTAGTGCCGGTAGATACAGATGGCGATGGTACACCAAACTACATAGATTTGGATAGCGATAGGGATGGAATAAGTGACTTGAAAGAGAGCGGCATTCCAAACCCATCGACATTAGATGCCAATAATGATGGCAAGATTGACAGCACTCTTGACCCAGATGGGGATGGAATCATAAGTCCAGTGGATGGTATTTCAAATAACTTTGGTGATTCGGGTAATCCAATCTTACCAGATACTGATGGTGATGGTATTCCTGATTATGTCGATGCTTCACCAATTGCTTATGCTGATAATAATGTAGCTATTGTATCAGGTGTTCTGACAAATATTTCAGTTTTGGCGAATGATAAAAACTCAGATGGAACACCAGCCGACCTAACGAAAGTAACATTGCCAACGGTACCGACATCGGGAGTGGGTGCACCAACAAAAGGAACGGTTACGGTTAATACAGATGGAACCATCAAGTACACACCGAACCCAAGTGCAAGTGGAACTGATACATTTACTTATACAATCTGTGATAAAGCAAACCCAACTGTTTGTTCTTCAGCTACTGTAAGTGTTGATATATTATGTTCAAAACCAGTATTGACAGTACAAAACATCACCTGTAGTGGTACAGGCTCAGGATATACAGTGACTTTCAGCAGCAATGCAACGGTAACGACCAATAATGGAAGCATAAGTGGCAATACCGTAACAGTATCATCGGGAAATGCGACTTTAACAGCAACAACAAGTTGTGGTAAAGTAACATCCTTGGTAGTCACTGCACCTAGTTGTCCAGTACCAGCGGCATGTACACAAGTGCCAAACCTAAGTGTAGGTAATGCCTTATGTACAGGAACAGGCACTTATACCGTAAGTTTCAGTGCAACCAATGGCACGGTAACGAGCAGCGTAGGTACAGTATCAGGCAATACGGTAATCAACATTCCAGTAGGAACAAATGCAGTATTGACAATCACACCATCATCAACGGCATGTAATAGTCAAAGTATCACGGTAACATCGCCTGTATCATGTGCAGCACCAAGCTGTAACGATGGCAGCGTAGGTATCAGTTTTAGTACTTCATGTAATATTGGTGGAACATATAATATCAATTATACTACCTCGATAGCAGGCACAACTGTCACCTCAAGTGCGAATAGTTTTG
>JAIXOL010000079.1 GCA_027486845.1 Cytophagaceae bacterium | reverse complement strand
TTGCATTTTCACAAGAAGCATAAAAAGTTATTGTGGATGTCGGTGTTTGACTAAGTCCAGTACCAGTTCCGAGACTCGCTCCTCCAGTTGCCGCATTATACCAAGTGACAGTTCCTGTTGTACATGTTGCATTCAATAAAACTGATGAACCTGAGCAAATATTTGTGTTATTGACGGAAACTGCATTCGGAGCACCTAGAGCGGTACAGGATGTAATTGTAAAATTATTGTTTGAAATGTCAAAAAAAGCTCTGTCTGTACCTTTAACCATGATACGAGCAGTAGTAGAACTTATATTTGGAATAGTAACAACGGCTGAACCACTGTTTGATACATTTGATGCGAGCGTTGTTGAGTAAGTCAAGCCGCCATCGGTTGATAGTAATATATCGACATTCGAACAGCTTACCGGTGCTATATTAGTACTCGCAACTGCCCAAGTAACGGTTTGTGTGCTGAAAGCTGCGTAGCTAATACCAGTACTATTTGGTGAGTTTACAGTAAATGGCCCTGCTGTTCCTGCAATGGTTAAGGCAATATCTACTCGGTCATTTGTTCCTCCACCTGTAGCGTTATCTCTAACAACTAATCTAAAATTGAGTGTACGTGCCACAGTTGGCAAAACTTCCCACGTTGGAGAAACATTGGCAACTAAATCGCTAAGTCTTGGAAAATATCGAGTTCCACTGATTGTCGGAGAAAATCCTCTAAAACTTGGTCCACCTGTAGCAGTACCAACTGGAGGTTGAGTAGCTACTTGAGTATCCATTTGATCCCAACAATAGGTAAGTGAAGCATTACCGTCAGCATCGGTTGCTACGCCAGTAAGCATAAATGGTGTACCTTTGGGTATTGTTTGGCTTAAAGTGTTTGAAGTAATACTTGGCTTTGCGTTTGAATAAGTAGGCTTGGTTGAACATGTATTTCCAGAACCAGTAATAAAAGTATGCATCTCACTTAAATTTCCACCATGAAAATGTGCATCGCTATTATTTTGCACATTTGGTGCACAAATACCTGCATAACCCATAATGCTATAACCACTCCCAGGTTCAAATGCAGTATTAGTATTTCGCTGACAATTATTATTTTGTGTATGATTTCCACCAAATTGATGACCTATTTCATGGGCTACGTAATCAATATCAAAAGCATCTCCAACGGGCGAACCTGAACCAGTGACACCACCTCCTTTTAATGACCCACAAGGACTTCTTAAGTAAGCAACTCCACCACCACCAGTGCTGAATACGTGTCCTATATCATAGTTTGTGCTGCCAATTACTGAATTTAGATTGTTGTTATTTTCAGTAAGCATTGTACTGCCATTATTATTGGTGTAAGGGTCAGTTGTAGCATTGGTGTAAATCACCAAATTGTTATTTGCAATAATGTTCATTTTAATGGCAAAATCTCTTAAAAAAACGCCATTTACACGATTCATCGTGGTTACTTGAGCAGCTAAGGCTAAAGCTATAGTTCCTCCATGAAAGGCAGTGTATTCACCAGTAGCTGCCAATGCCAAACGATAGTTTCTTAGTACACCATCTCCGATTGAAGCCTTTATTCCTGTTGGAATATTGACTTCTTTATTTGGAGTTGTGGTATTTGGTGTGTCAATATTAGGTTGTTTGATTTGTTCAATTTCGCAGATAAAACTTTTTTTACTTGTAAAGTCTTTTTTATCGTACGAAATATAATATTCGATGGTGGCTGTACTATAAGGGTCAATAAAAAATGTTCCGTTGGGCGATAGAATCATGCCATGAAAACCTCTCTGAGTAAAATCCAATCGAGCCGTTGTTGCCGGATTTTTAAGACTATATCCTGAATAAGTTTTTATCTCAGGGAATTTCTGAGCAAGTTCTGCTTCCATCATTGGCGATTCTACAATCACAAATTCTTCAAAAGTACCATCGGGCATTGGTAATTCTAAAACTGTGGTGGCACTCTTAGCAGCGACTGTAAATTCAAGAGGAGTTTTATTTAGGAATGATTTAATCGATGCAACATCAAGTTTTAAGACTTTATATTTCTGAGGATTTATTTGTTTAATACCAAATGCAGTAGGTTCATTATCAATATTTTGCCACATTTTTATTTGGGCATATGCTGTTTGAGATAGAAGTAGAATAATGAAAAAGTTCAATCTTTTTAAAAAAAACGAACTTGTGCTTCTTATGAAAAATTTCAATTCTAACGTTTGATTTATAGTTTGATAGGGGTAGTTTGTAAAATTAAATTATTTAAATAAAAAAATTGGAAAAAGTATTAATAACTTTTTCCAATTTTTTTAGGAACTAAACAAAAATATCGAAGTCATTTTTACCCAATAATTACCCTTTTACTATGCTATCAAACACTTTTTTTGTTTTTTCTTTCCGGTAATTATTAAAAATCATCAAGATGGATTTGTTATTTAACCGTTTTTCTTTATTTAGTTTTCAATCTTGGAGTTTTATCATCATTAAAATTGATATTTATACTTATTTATGAAAAAAAGAAAAGACTTTAATATTTTTCATTGATTCTGATTTAGATAGAAATGAATGACCAAAATACTTTTCATCTATGCAAATTGTAATAAAACATTAATCGGCTTTCAAGATTTCAACCAATTTCCACAAATCAGCTTCGGTATTATAAACATTCTGAGAAACACGAATGGCAACGCCACGATTGGAAACAAAGATTTTATTGGCCGAGAGTTTTTCGGTAAATACTTGATTATGTGTAACGCCGCCCGTAAAAGATTGTGGTAAAGAAATACCAAGCAAATGATTAGCTCGATTTGCGGAATCTTCAACCCAACATCCTAATTCTTGGAGAGCCACCAAGGGTTTTTCGATAATTTTGGCACAGTAATTTTGCATATTGTTTACACCCCAATTTAATATCTGCGAAAGTGAATCTTCAAGCATTGGTACTTGAATAAACTGTGTATGTTCGCCCATATTATATCGTTGTGCTTTTGGTCTATATGCTCGCTCGTAGCGTATAAGTTGGGCAAAATTATCGCTTTCGGCTCGATGCATCCATGATTCTTCGATGGGTACTCCGTCATCAAAAAACTCTCCAAAATACGCTAGACCAATGCTATAAGGCCCCAAAAGCCATTTATATCCTGCACAAATTAAAGCATCGGGCTGAATTTTCTGACTATCAAAATCAAGTATTCCGACCGATTGTGTACCATCGATAACCAATAATGCACCCACTTCTTTACAGCGTTTCGAGATAGCTTCCAAATCAAACTTTACACCGTAAATCCAATGGATATGTGGCACAATGACCATTGTGGTTTCGTTGTTGATGCCTTCCAAAATTGACTGATTCCAAAGTTTACCTCGATTTTCGAGGGTATCGGGTTTAACAATTGTTTTATATTCTAAATCATGTTTTTGACAAACTCGGTCAAACGCATAAACGTTATTCGGAAACTCATCTTGAATCTGTATAATGTGTTTTTTAGCTGAAAGATTAGGTATTCGATGAATATTATTTGCCACCACAGCCATTCCGTAAGATACTGAAGATATTACCGCAATTCGCTCATAATCAGGCTCGTTGATGAGCTGAGCGAAAAGTTTTTGTACTTTTTGGGGTAAAGAAAAATGGTCGCTACCTTTGATGAGGTGTGTATGTGAAGCCTTTAATTGAATTCCTTCGATTCCTCTTTCGACTGAACTTTTGAGCGTGGGAGAGTAGGCTGCACCATTGAGATAGGTAACGTCTTCTTCAATAGAAAAAAGATGCTTTTGGCATTGTAAACTCATTTGTTGATAATTTTTGATTGTTGCAAATTGTTTAAGTGTAAAACTAAGAAAACAATTTGCAACAATATGAAACAAGACCAACAATTTTAATCGTATCGCTCAGGTTTATAAAGGTCGATTTCAATACTATTTTTTTGATTATCTATAATTTCCTGAACCAATTTACCAGTGGCAGGGGCAAGACTCAATCCCATCATGGCGTGGCCCGATGCAATCACAAGATTTTTGTATTTATTTGTGCGACCAATATATGGCAAGCCATCGGGCGAACACGGACGTAAACCATACCAAACTTGTTCTTTGTGTGGTATATCTATCTGATAATCAGGGAAATAATTCGGTACTGCTTTGATGATTCCACGCACACGATTCATGTTAATTTTATCGTTCAAACCACCAATTTCCATCGTCCCACCAAAACGTATCAAATTGTCAGACATGGGTGTAATAGCAACTCTCGCTTCCAACAAAATTGATGGTATATTGAGTTTTTTACCTTCGTTCTGCTCGTAGGTTACGCTATAACCTTTTCCTGCTTGCATTGGTAGACCAATATTTAACATTTCAGACAAAAGTGGTGACCATGAGCCAGTGGCAATAACTAAATGTTGAATGTTAAATGTTGAATGTTGAATTGCTTCATCTATCGATTGTTTAACTTCAATACGTTTTATTTGACTTTTTTCAAACTCAAAGCCTGTTACTTCGGTATTGTAGAGGAATTTTACGCCTTTGTTTTCGAGGTGTTTTTTTAAATTTTTTACCAATTGGTTTGGATATAAATGAGCATCACCTTCATAGAAAATGGCTCCCGCTACATCGGGTTTTATTTCTGGCTCTAATTCGTGTAATTCATTGGTAGAAAGGATTTTTGTTTTCAATCCAAGTTCGTTGGCTTGGTGGGCTACTTCGATTTCTTCCTCAAAACTGTGTTCGGTTTTGCAGAGCATCATTAAACCTTTTTCCTCAAAAGCAAAATCTAAATCAGGCGTTTTTGCTAAATCTTGATACAAGGCCTTGCCTAACAAACTAATATCTCGAAGGGCGGGCATTGCTCGATCAACTTGTTTTTTATTGGCAGCTTTATAAAACTTCAATCCCCAAGAAAGTAAATCAAGGTTTAAGCGAGGTTTTACGTAAAATGGACTTTCAGAATTAAACATCCATTTAATTCCTTTTTCAATCATGCCGGGCACTGCCAATGGTATAAAATGACTTGGTACAATCATACCAGCATTTCCCATTGAGCAACCATCATCGCCATTTGAGCGTTCTATAATCGTAACTTCATATCCCTGTTTACTGAGGTAATATGCTGAAAATAAGCCAATTACTCCACTGCCGATAATGGTTATTTCGCCAACCGACCCATTGGAATTTCTTGGTGTAGAGTTCTTTTTACTCTCCATTATTTCTTCCATTTTCTAATTTATTATTTTAATATATAGCCAACTGACGGGCTAAATCACTTGAAATCCAAACGCATAAGGGTCGTCTTGGTCGTCGATTGTGATAGTATTGTTACCATAAATTCTTGCCCAACCTTCAATACTTGGATAAATTGCATCAAATTGCCCGACTTTAGTCGTGCCTTCAATTCTTCCTATAAACTTACTGCCGATGATACTTTCATGAATAAATTCATCACCAGATTTAAGTTTTCCTTTAGCCGCCCATTGAGCCATTCGTGCTGAGGTTCCAGTGCCACAAGGCGAGCGGTCGATGGCTTTATCTCCATAAAAAACGGCATTTCGAGCCGTTGATGATGGGTCAATCACTTTTCCTGTCCATTCAATGTGGCTAAGACCATTGATAGTTGGATTTTCTGGATGAATAAAAGTATGTTTCTCATTAATTCTTTCACGCAAAACTTTTGCCCAAGTGATTAGTTGGTCGGCTCGGTAATTTTCTAAACCTGAAAAGTTTTCCTGCACATCGACAATGGCATAAAAATTTCCGCCGTAAGCAACATCAACTTTGAGCATACCCAAATCTGGGCATTCAACTTCTATATTTTCAGCCGCTAAAAATGAAGCAACATTTGTTAATTTTACTGATTTTACTTTGTTCCCTTCTTGCTTGTATTCAATCATAACCAAGCCCGCAGGTGCTTCCATTCGCACAAAACCTGGCTTTTTTGGTTGAATAAGTCCATGTTCGATAGCAATCGTAATCGTTCCGATTGTTCCATGCCCGCACATGGGAAGGCAACCAGAAGTTTCGATAAATAGCACCGCAACATCATTTTCGGGGTCATGTGGTGGGTACAAAATACTGCCCGACATCATGTCGTGTCCACGAGGTTCAAACATCAAACCCTTACGAATCCAGTCATACTCACGCAAAAAATGCTGACGTTTTTCGGACATATTTTTACCATCTAAATTTGGCCCACCACCAGCTACCAAACGAACCGGATTCCCACAGGTGTGGGCATCTATGCAAAAGAATGATTTATTCATGATTATATCTGCGGCAAAACTGGTCTAGTTGCTAATGAATCATTGATGATTTTCAAGATTTTTTCTCTTTCTTCGCCTGCTAATGGCAAACGTGGTTCACGTACCCACTCAGTGCCAAGTCCAGTTGCTACTTGAGCCAGTTTGATATTTTGAATAAACTTTGTCGAAACGTCTAAGTGCATTAAAGGGAAGTGCCAACGATAAATCTGACGAGCTTCTTCATAACGACCTTGTTTTACTAATTCATAAATCACAACTGTTTCACGAGGGAACGCATCAACCAAGCCTGCAACCCAGCCATCAGCACCCATTACGAGGCTTTCATAAGCTAAATCATCAACACCAGACATTATTTTGAAGCGTCCACCAAATTCATTGATAATATCGGTCATATAACGAACATCGCCAGTCGATTCTTTCATAGCCTCGAAATGTGGGTTTGCCGCCAAATCATGAAACATCGGAATCGAAATAAAATTTTTATAAGCCAATGGATTGTTATAGGCCAAAACAGGTAAGTCGGTCGAATCAGCTACACGGTGCAAATAGTGAAGAATTTCTCGCTCATCGGCCGAATAACGCATTGGAGGCAATATCATAAAACCGTCGGCACCAGCTTGTTCGTAGGTTTTTGCGATAGCTACCGCCTCACGAGTGATACATTCTGCAATACAAATCACTAATGGCACACGTCCAGCGATAGTTTTCTTAGCCGAATCGAGCAAAGTTAGTTTTTCATCATTAGTAAGCGTTCCGTTTTCGCCCAATGAGCCACAAATAATTATGCCATGCACTCCAGCTTCAATTTGTTTCTCGATATTGAAGTTAAACATCTCTAAATCAAGGCTTTCGTCTTGGAAAAAAGGAGTTGTTACGGCAGGATAAACGCCAATCCACGATGGTTTCATATATTAATGATAGAATGAGTGATAGAATGAGTTAATATTTTCTTTTACAAAAGTAATCTATCTAATTTTAGAAAACTTATCTTAGTTTTGCAGATAGTAGTACTAAATTATTCTAAAAATAAGGTTTTTATATAATATTGAGGTAAATTAGTATTTAGTTTGTGTTTTTTTATTCAATCATTGTGTCATTCAATCACTCATAAAATGTTTTGAAACCTTTATTATTCCGAATACCAAAAACTGAAACTGAGTCTTTCAGAGTGCAGGTCGATGATTTGCCATATTTTTATGATACACTGCATTTTCATCCTGAATGGCAAATTACGCTTATTTTGGAGAGTATAGGAACGCAGTTTGTAGGCGATAATATAGAGCGTTTTCAGCCTTTAGATATCTATTTTCTTGGGAGTAATTTGCCGCACGTTTTTCGAAACGATGCCGAATATTATGTTGAAAGTCAAAGAGCTTATTCTGTCTCAGTATATTTTAGGGGAGATTTATTGGGAGAAAATTTCTTTGACATTCCCGAAACTCAGCATTTAAAAGCACTCTTGACGGAGGCATCGAGAGGGATTAGAATTAGAAATAATGAAGCAAATGCCCTTACGGATTTGATAAAATCAATCGCAAATAAGCAAGGTTTTAATAGACTACTGACTTTTTTGCAGATTTTGAATGAAATTGATATTTCGCCCAATAAAGTTTTTTTATCAAGTATAACATATCAATCGCCACAGAAAGAAGTTGATAATCAGCGAATAAATGCAACTTTCGAGTTTTTGATGAAAAACTTTGAGCGAGAAATTACATTGGAAGAGGTAGCCGAAATTGCAAACATGACTCCAAACGCTTTTTGTAGATTTTTCAAACTTCGCACCCGAAAAACTTTCTCCGATTTCTTGAATGATGTACGCGTCGGTCATGCTTGTCGAATGTTGCAAAACAATGAAAAAAGTGTGTTGGAAATTTGTTTTTCGAGTGGTTTCAATAATGTTTCCAACTTTAATCGACAATTTAAGCGACGCATGAGAATGTCGCCGAGTGTTTATTTGAGGCAGTTTTGATAAAAATGCCGTTTCAAGGTTGGCTTAAAAGCCGACTAAATAAATATAAAGCAAATGCTTTTGTAAAAACCTCATTTTATGGAATCGATAACCGATTTTAGAAAGAGTCGTAAACATAATTGATAATCAAATAGTTAGGTATTAAGAACCGTAATGATTTTATTCTAAAAACTAACTAAACGTGAACAATTTTTTAAAGAAATGGATTGCATTTTATGATAAATTGGAAGAAAATTGGCATTCAATTCAAGCTTCAAAAATAATCAGCAGTTTAGTAGTTTCATTCTTCTTGATTGGCATAATAATTACCTTACTCTCACATTTTCATATCATTGACCTAAATGTTGGAAAGTTTTTTGCCATTGAGTTAGCGTTTAGTATACTTCTGATAAGTGAAATCTTGGGCTTGGTCTTTATTATTACGCATTCTGTTGCTGACTCTGTCGGGAAACAGTTTGAGATTATTTCCCTAATTCTTTTAAGAGATGCTTTTAAAGAAATGGGACATCTTCCTTTTGATGTAAAATGGAGTACCTCTATCCTCGCAGACCTCTTACCACTAATTACAGACGCAATTGGTTCAGTTGTTATTTTTCTGATAATTGGCTTATTCTACAATGCACAAAGGCACGTCAGAATTACAAATAGTCTAAATGAACAATTACGTTTTATTATGCTAAAAAAATCAGTTGCTAATGTATTATTAATGATTTTTTTGTCTATTTGTATTTATGATTTTATTGACTTTTTCTTAACAAGTCATTATCATAATACCTTTAATCTTTATTACACTATTCTTATTTTTACAGATATCTTAATCTTAATTATCTCTCTAAGATACAGCAATTTATACATACATTTATTCAGATATTCATCTTTTGCACTTGCTACTGTAATTATCAGGTTATCACTTTCTGCTCCAAAATATTATAATGTTCTTTTGAGTGTTTCAGCGGGTCTTTTTGTGTTGATAGTTACATATATTTATAATATGTTGAATAAAAAAGAGCCCTTGACATAAACTTTATAGGTTTTATACTGAAAAGGCACAGAGTTACAAAGGTTCAGAGGCGACCGTCGAAAAGCGCTGATAATGAGTCAATTAAATGTCTGAATTTCCGCAAACTATTTTTGGTAAAATATAAACGACGAATAAATGTTTGTTTAAGGAAGTTTTGAAAGGTAGTATATCTAATTATAAGTTTAATATATTTCTTGTTATTTTAAATCATTTAATATTAATTTGCCTTGTTATTTTAAATATATAAAATAAATGAAGCGAATAATTGAAGAATCATTGAACAATTGGGCTGATAAAACACAACGTAAACCACTGATAATCAGAGGTGCTCGACAAATTGGCAAAAGTTGGAGTGTGCGAAATTTGGGTAATGCCTATTTTAAAGGAAACTTTATTGAAATAAATCTTGAAAAAAATCCGAGTTTACATAAAGTTTTTAAACAAGATTTCATACCAAGCAGAATCGTACAAGACCTCGAACTAATTTTAAATAGAGGTATCAGGGTTTGTTCATAAAAATAAACTTACTTAAAAATTGCTGGTATTAACTTCCAATTTTTACTTAATTTTTCTCTGAGGCTGGATTTATTACCCTCTTGCTTTTCTAATAAATTACA
>JAIXOL010000019.1 GCA_027486845.1 Cytophagaceae bacterium | reverse complement strand
CACTTCAGAATAGTAGTTTGTAAGTTTGTTTTTGGGGGATTCATAAATTGATCTTTGATTCGTAAAACAAATATATCAGTTTTTTGAATCCCCATCTTTTTTTATGAACAAACCCTGATTGAGAATATGAAAGGCTATAAGTTTGATTTTTATCTTTTGGAACAGAAATCCCATCAAAATCAAACCCAATTTCATTTATAACTTTTTCAACTTCTTGTGCAATAAATCCATTATGTTTTATACTTTTTGAAACAGAATAATCAATATTATTTGAAACACCGTTATTTGTAAACCTTTCAAACCCCTCTGTATCAAAATGATATGAAACAGGTCTAAGTTTTGTAATAAACTCTAAACCCTTGACATCTTCAATAATATTATTTTTAAATCTTCCATCCGATGGGTAACTGTAAGCAACTTGACCTTCAATAACTGTAATATTTGAATTACCTAATCGAATTTTATTTGAAGCGTTTACAACAGCATTTGAGCCAATTACAATTGCGTTTGTTAAATTGTTTGATGAAACATTTGAATTCGCACCAATTGCAATGTTTAAAGTTCCTGTTGTATTTGAAGAAAGTGAATTATTTCCCAAAGCTGTGTTTGAAGCCCCTAAATTTTGGTAAAGTGAACTAACTCCAACAGCAGTGTTTCCATTGGTGTTAATTAGATTATTTAAAGCCTGTGAACCTATTGCAACATTTGAAGCCCCACTGACATCGGAAGATAAAGCACCTTCGCCAACAGCCGTATTGCAACAACCTGTTTGAATTTTATTCAAAGCCCATCTTCCAACACCTGTGTTTCCATCTACTGAAAGTGGATTTTCTGCCATTGAACCTGCTCCAATCGCTGTATTATAATGTGCAGTTCCTGTAAGAAATTGCATAGATTTACTACCAATAGCAGTATTTTCAAAACCATTTACAGAAGATGCTAAAGCATTTCCACCAATTGCTGTATTTTCATTTCCCGTTGAATTTGAAAACAAAGAGTTCATTCCCAAAGAAACATTTAATGTATTATTACTACTATTTCCATTACCCCTTAAACCATTTGGTGTAATTGTTATAGCTCCATTTGTAGAACTTTGTGTAAAAATTTGAGCATGAATTTTTAAAAGCGATGTGCAAAAAAGTAGGAAAATTATTTTTTTCATTATTTATGTTAAAATATATACAAATGGAAACAGAACACATTATACCAAATTCAACCGATTTAATAGATACTTTTGAATCAGATGATGTTAATTTTAACGATGCTACTTTACACGATTTAACATATGAAGGTTTTTTCAATATGAAACAAGTTGATAATTACATTTTAGAAACTCAAAAAAGAATCCATAGACTTTCAACGAGAATTTTAAAAATAGAAGCGGCAAGACCAAAACTTGAATTGTATTGTAAAGACCAATTTGAAAAATTAAAAAATGAATTTGGAGATGATTTTAACCCAATCTTTCATTAATCAATTCTTGGGTTCTTATCATACATTTTTCTTTTATTGATTCAATTTCAACTTCATTCAATCCATGAATTGTTATTAAAAAATATTTGTCTAAGTAATTGATTACATGCTTTCTAAATATTTCCATTAATCTCTTAGTAAACGGCTGACCGTCTGATTTATCGTCAAATGTAAAACCTTTATACTTTTTGGATATGTATTCAATTTCTTCTATTAAGTTCTTTTGTCTTTGTTCAATAGTCATGTCTATAAAGGTTTTAGATGGTTGAATTTGTCGCAAGTAATTATAAAGGCTTCAATAAGGAAAGAATTACTTTGTTTATTTATTAAAAGGTATAGAAAGAAACTTTTCCAACGGCTCGCAAGCAAGATGATTTTGGAGCGAATGTTGAGTTAATTAGTTGATTATCAAACTTTTACTTGCTTGCCCGAGTTGGAGACCAAAGAACTTTGCACCTCAACGCCGATAAACTGTCGCCCGAAAAATAAGCGACCCAAAGATATAAAAAATTGTAGTAAAAACTACGTCATAACATCGAAAAAAAAACTTTGAATACCACGCCAATTTCGTGTCGAAAGTAACGATGGAGAAAAAAGAACCAAAAAATGTGGAAGTTTTCGAGAATTAACGTTTGAAAACTTCGCTAATTTTCTGTTGACCGAGCCTATGAACTTGAATTATTCAAAGTACATGTTGTATGGTGTTGTAAAAAATACTCTAACATTTTTACCATTTTGTATTCCTGGTTTCCATTTGGGCATAGATTCAAAAACTCTGATAATTTCGATTTCTATTTCTTTAATAGCTGTGTTTTTTAACTCTTCTTTTACGTTTTTTCGTTGAAAAAACATTTTACTGTTATTCAAACTGTCAACTTTTACAGTACCATCTTTTTCAACTATGAATTTAACAATAGTTTGCCCCATGTATGTTGCTTTCAAAGCGGATTTCGGGTAGTGAAAGTTTTTGTTTATGTATTTATAATATCCTTTAATACCATCTGGAAATTCGGGAAGGACTTCGACTGCCGATGAATCAGTTTGCATAATTTTAAACTGACCAAAAATTTCACTTGAAGCCAAAATTAGAAATGAGAGAATTATGTATTTCATAAAATTGTGTTTTCGAGAGAGTTTTCCAACTATGTATTGGACGAAAAGACTGAGGTCTGAAAAGTCTAATAAATAATTAATTATAAGTATTTTATAATTAATTTTGACTAATTGAGCTTAATTAAGTTTATTTTGCAAATTCTTAATTATACTTAATTATTTGCAATTATCGTAAACAAAAACTTACTTTGCAAATAAAAGACTAATTATTTTATGACAAACGATTATCTTTTCGAATCTTTTTCAGAACCCGAACGTATATGGGATATTGAAGGCCATCCCGAATATTTTTTTGGTGCAGATAAGAAATTGTATCGAGTTACAAAGCAAGGACACCTAAAGGAAAACAAATTACAAATTATTGGTTACACTAAAGGGTATATCTTAAAGAGCAAGTTTTTTAGTTTGATAAAATTAAGACCTATGCTTAAAAAACATGCTGAAGTAATCATACCTTTTTAAACATTAGCGAACTTATGGGATGAGACGATATTGGAACTACGGATTCAAATCTTAAATATTACTCCTCAGCATTGCCAAAGATTTTATGAGATTCAATTTGTAGAAAATCATAATAATATTTTTGATAGAATGATAATCGCACAATCTGCAAGTACTAGAATATCATTAGTTTCGGCTGACCGAAAATTCCTTCTCTACAAAATGATTAAAGTCATTCCGAATGACTAAAATTTTGTGCTCGCTTTAAACATAGTATTGGACGAGGTACGTAGAACTATAAAATACTTATAATCAGCTATAAATAATTCAGCGTACAATTTTTTGTTGTTTTTTAGATTTTTAATAAGCTACCAAAAAAGCGAAAAAACTATAAAAGTCAAGTTTTGATATAAAAAAATTTGCAAATTAAAATCTGGTACTGATAATCAAAGGTTTATAGTTCTACAACATTTAATGAAGAAATCGGATTATTATTTGTAAAACTGTAAAAACTTTCTTAAAATCGTAGCTGAAAAAATCGAATGGCACTATTTTTTTTATTTAGTTGATTTTTAGCTTGTTATTATAGTACTACCATGTTTTTTATTACAAAAGATAATTATGTAACTGAAAAATGGATTCTTGAGGGGTTTCCTGATTATTTTATTGCAGATAATAATAAGGTTTATCATCGTAACCGGCATAAAGAAGTACCAATGAAGATGAAGAAATATACAAAAGGCTTTTATTTGAATCGGAAATTTTATAGTTTATATTACTTAAGAACCTGTTTAAAACGTATTAATTAAAATGACCGAGTACATATTAAAAATAGACGAAAGTAAGCAATCAGCAATGTTGATTAAGTACTTGAAAAGTTTAGATTTCGTAATTGTAAAAGCCAAACGAGACACAACACTTGAGCAGAGTAATAAGATAAAGCCACCAAAAGAAGATAGCTTTATTAAATTTTTGGAGGCTTTGCCAAGTGTGAAATATACAATTCAAGAGCTTAATGAGTCAATATTAAAAATGAGAAAAGAGATATGAAAAAACGGATAGTGATAGATTGCAATATATTTGGAAGTGTGCTATTAGGTGGAAGTACCCGAGAGCAATTTGTTGAGTTATTAAAACTACAAAATTCAAGTTCAGTAAAAATTCATTATTGTGATGAATTAATTATAGAGATAGAAAAGCTTGCCACCTTAAAATATTTCATAGATAAAGGAATAACAGAAGCGGTTATTACTGAATTTATATCTTTTTTGAAGAGTAGAAGTAAAAGAATTTCCTTGAAATCAGATATTGCTTCGAACACAGATAAAAAAGGCAATTTTTTGTTGAATTTAAGCGTAGATAGTAAATTACATTATTTAATTACTCATGATAAAAACCTTTTGGCAGTTAGTAGAATTAAGAATACAGAAATTCTTACTTTGGAAGATTTTCTAACTTCGATAAACGACTATCCTTTCTAAAAATCTACCAAATATATCTTACTAATAAATTAACAAAAAACACCCCTTCTAAATTAAAAGGGGTGTTGCAATGATTTGATTTTTAAACTCTAATAAAGCAATCAGCCTATTTGAAATCTATCATATTTTACAATTTTGTTGCCTTATAAACTTTCACTAAGCCATCGCCTTCGCTGCTAACAACTATCAAACTTTGTTGAATTGGGCTTTTTGATGCCGAAATAAACAATACTCCTTCTGGAGCATCGCCAGTTTTAATCATTTTTATGAAAACTGGAGCAGTTGGATTGGTAATATCATAAATAGCAACTGCATCTACTCTTTCAAGACCAACATAAGCCACAAGTTTTGAACCAACTCGGCCAATAGTAATTGACTCTGGCTCAATTGATTTATCATCGCTACGTGTATCGTCATAAACTCCAAGCTCTTTGGCTTTGATATCTAGTTCGTTTTTGCTATCAAAAACAAGCTGTCCAGAAGTTGCATTCCATACCGAAAATGACCTTGCACCAAAACTGTAAAGTGCATCATAATCGCCATCACCATCTTTATCTCCGAGTGTGCTTGTTACGTTCAATCGCCCCATTTGTGTATCACCTTTCAATGCTGTTGCAGTTGGAAAAGCAGTTGGGTCTAAATTTAAAGTTCCTACACGTTTCACTTCAGCAAATGCTGTATATTCACGAGCATCACCTTCATTGGCTGTGAATAAATACGGCGTACCATTATAATTTGTGTAAGCAATAGCATCAGGCATGTAAACACCAAAAGCTTTCCATGAATTGAAAGTTCCAACGGCATTATCTCTATCGCTGATGTCGATTGCATTTCCTGCTACCGAATAATCTTTGAAACCTAGTGGAGAAATTTTTGTAATTGTTCCAGTCAAAATATTGATCTCGGCAATGGCATTATTTTCTTGAAGCGTCACCCAAGCAGTTTTAGAGTCATCTGAAACTGTAATATATTCTGGCTCAATATCTTTTAGAAAATCTTTATTTGGCCCAAAAACTCTGAAACCTTTACTTGTTAAATCGGCTAATTGACTTGTAAAAGCTGAAAAATTTACGGTTTTTACTGCATAATTATTTGTTACATCAATAATAGAAACCGAGCCTTCAGGGTCGTTTGTATAGGTTGCATTGGGCTCACCTTCGTTGGCCGAAAGTATATATTTGCCATCTGGACTATAAGTAACCATATCAGGTAAAGCACCAACATTAATTACTTTTTCTTCGGCGTAAGTGGCAGCATTAAAGACCACAATTTTACCAATTGCTTGTTTATCAAGCGATTCGATGGCTGCCGCAACCTTTCCATTATATGCTGCAACACTATTTACATAACCGCCATAAGGAGTCATGCTGATTGAGTGAATAACCGAAATGCTGGCTGGATTGGCGAAATCAATTACATCAATCTTATTGGCTGTTGCACCATTATTTACGGCGAACAAACGCTTAGTTGTGGCATCATAAGTGCTGATTTCAGCTGCACCAGCACCTCCTAAATTGAGAGACGCAATTTCGGTATAAGAGCTAATGTCTTCGTTTACTGTAAATTCCAAAGCTGGAACTTCATCTTTATTACAACTCAATAAGGTAGCCGTAATTACAGACGCTAAAAGTATTATTTTCTTCATTATAATTTGGTTTAAGTAGCAAAAATAGTATTTACATATTATCGTAATATTAATTTACTATTATTATATTAAAAATCTGTAAGTGCCGTTTTAGAAACACAAAACGGCTTCTCTTTCGGGAAGCCGTTTTGTGTTTTTTGATTAAAATCTATTTGTCATTGCCTAAAATAGGTTGCCCTGCGATTAGAAAAAGTGAATATAGTTAAAATTGTATTATACATTGATTTGGATTTTGTTTTTTTGATAAATCACAAGTCCAAATAGGTAATT
>JAIXOL010000042.1 GCA_027486845.1 Cytophagaceae bacterium | reverse complement strand
TTCCAGTAAACTTGTCAGTGATGATTTTAACAGAACTTACTTCGCCATACTCTTCAAAATATTGCTTTAATTCGCTTTCTTGGATTTTAAAAGGCAGACTTCCAACAAAAATGTTCATGATAACTTTGTGATTTGAATGATAAATTTTTACAAAAGTATATTTATTTTATTAATTAACTACAATTTATAGTTTTTTTTGAAAATAAAAATATAGTTTTCATTAAATTTATATAAAAAAGGCATAAAGTAGTGTCTTAGTATTATCTAAAAATACAAAAAACTACTTTATGCCATTATTATTTTAATATTTCCTAAGAAATTAATTCGCCATTTCTGACAAGAATTTGATACGCATCAATCGAAGTTCTTCTTCGGTTGCATCTTGGCTTTCAAACTCTTTGAGTGCCGCCCCGATATTATCGGTTTCGGCAGCCATAAAATAATCATAAATTTCATCTTGTCGGTCTTCGTCAATTACTTGATTGATGTAATAATCAAGGTTTAGACGAGTTCCTGAATAACAAATATGTTCGATTTCTTCTATCAATTCGGTCATTGTAAGGTCTTTTGCCTCCACGATTTCGTCGAGGTTAATCTTACGGTCGATTTGCTGAATGATATAAATTTTAATCTTCGATTTATTTACGGCCGATTTTACAACTAAATCTTGAGTAGTTTCGATGTCGTTGTCATCAACATACTTCATTATCAAGTCGAGGAACGGCTTACCGAATTTTTGTACCTTTCCAAGTCCAACACCATTGATTTGTGCTAAATCCTGCGAGGTTGTCGGATATGTAGTGGCCATTTCTTCAAGTGAAGGGTCTTGGAATACTACGTAGGGTGGCACGTTCTTTTCTTTGGCTATTTTCTTACGTAGTGCCTTCAATAATTCAAACAGAGCTGAGTCAAATGCTCCACCTCCAGACGAATTATTGGCCGAAATATCGTCGTCGTCGCTGCTTTCGGTATTTTCGTAGTTATGGTCTTCCGAAATTGTAATGGGATGAGAATCTTTGATAAATTTCTGCCCTTTTTCGGTTAATTTTGCTACTCCATAGGCATTTTCAATATCTTTTTCGAGAAAGCCCAATACCATCATTTGGCGAAGCACTGATACCCAATAATCGTTGGATGTTTTTTTATTATCCGATTTATGAGCTGGTTTTTCGACTTTTTTAACTGGTTTTTGGGATTTTACTGCTATAGGTTTTGCTTCCTCCTCGTCATCATCATCCGAAACATCCAAGTCTAACTCTTCCTCTTCTTCGTCATCTTCGTCTTCTTCGTCCTGGGTTACAAACATTCCTTTTCCTTTGCCATAAACCTCCAATTTGTCGTGTTCGTGGCTTCGAATGTACGCGTTTGAAGTATTGGCGGTCAGAATGTCGGCAATGTGCTGAATATCAAATCTTTCGCCCGATTGAAGCACAGCTTTCAAACCTAAAACGGCTTCATCTTCAATCTTGATTTTTTTGGTAGGTTTGATACAGTTATCGCAAAAACCACAATCTTTATCAGAATATTCACCAAAATAGCTCAATAACTGACGACGGCGACAAACTCCTAAGTTGGAGTAAGATACCATTTCGTGGAGTAATGCACGAGCATTGTCTCGTTCGGTAACTGTTTTATCTTTATTGAATTTTTCGAGTTTCAGAATATCGTCGTAGGCATAAAACATCAAGCAGTTTCCTTCCAAACCGTCACGTCCTGCACGTCCTGTTTCTTGATAATATCCTTCGAGCGATTTTGGTGCATCATAGTGAATCACAAACCTAACATCTGGCTTGTCGATTCCCATTCCAAAGGCAATAGTTGCTACGATTACATCACACTCTTCATTCAAGAATGAATCTTGATTTTTCATACGGGTATCAGCATCCAAACCAGCATGGTATGGCAATGCTTTTACTCCGTTTACAGCAAGTAACCCCGCAATTTCTTCAACTTTTTTCCGACTCAAACAATAGATAATACCCGATTTCCCTTTATTATGGGCAATATACTTGATGAGTTGTTTTTTCGAATCAATCTTTGGTCTGATTTCGTAGTAAAGATTCTTACGGTTGAAGGAAGACTTAAAGATATGAGACTCCTCCATGTTGAGGTTTTTCTGCACATCTTGCTGAACCTTCGGAGTTGCAGTTGCTGTGAGAGCAATAATCGGAAGTTTATTGTCAATATCGTCAATAATTCCTCTAATTCTTCGGTATTCTGGTCGAAAATCATGTCCCCACTCTGAAATACAATGTGCTTCGTCAACTGCGATAAATGAAAGTTTGGCTTTTTTTAGGAAAGTAAGATTATCTTCCTTTGTCAAAGATTCAGGGGCAATGTAAAGCAATCGGCATTCGCCTCTCAATACATCGTTTTTTACACGAGTCATTTCTGATTTATTGAGAGTCGAGTTCAAAAACTGAGCGTTAATACCAAATGCTGTCATTTGGTCAACTTGGTTTTTCATCAAAGCAATTAGTGGAGAAATCACAATAGCTGTGCCTTCCAAAACCATCGCTGGTAATTGGTAGCAAAGAGATTTTCCTGCCCCCGTTGGCATAATCACGAAGGTATTATGACCACTTACAATATTATTGATAATGGCCTCTTGTTCGCCTCTAAAGGCATCAAAGCCAAAGATTTCTTTGAGTTTTTCTTTTAAGGTCTGTTGTATCGCTGCGTCTACCATATATGCAATGTTGCTGTACGGAAAATTATAATAGGTAAGTAATTACGCTAAGTTAATAAATTTTTCAAACTTCTGTCTGAATTATTTTTGCACGAATTTGGCGTAATAAGGTTTTCTGTTTTGTACTTGATTTAATCATTTATATTTACTAAACAAATATCTTTTCATTGACTTTGTTTTGCTCACTAACCAAACTTCCAGTACTTTTGTCTGTAAACTAAGGATTAATAAAGTGGATACGAAGTTAGAAAAAAAAATACAAAGCGTTGCTAAAAAAGTTTTGCAAGATGAGGCAGAGGCAATTCTTTCTTTGAAAAGTTATATTAACGAAGACTTTGAAGCTTGTGTAGATGCCGTTCTTTACTCTAAAGGTAGACTAATTATTACTGGAATTGGGAAAAGTGCAATTATTGGCCAAAAAATAGTTGCAACCCTAAATTCGACTGGTACTCCAGCAATATTTATGCATGCTGCCGATGCTATTCATGGTGATTTAGGCATGATTAGGGCTGAAGATATGGTACTTTGTATTTCGAAAAGTGGTGATACGCCTGAAATCAAGGTTTTAGTGCCTTTGTTGAAACGATATCGCAATCAATTAATAGCAATGGTGAGCAATGTGGACTCGTATTTGGCCAAAAACGCTGACTTTGTGCTGAACGCCCATGTTGAGCGTGAAGCTTGTCCGCTAAATTTGGCTCCAACTACCTCTACAACTGTTGCCTTAGCTTTGGGTGATGCTTTGGCTATGTGCCTGCTTGAAGCCCGTGATTTTACGAGTCGAGATTTTGCAAAATATCATCCTGGGGGCAGTTTGGGAAAAAAATTATACTTGAAGGTACGAGACATTTTTCCGCATAATGAAATACCAAAGGTTTCTGAGGATGCTGATATTCGGACAGTTATTTTAGAAATGACTTCAAAAAGACTCGGTGCTACGGCTGTTGTGGGTGAAAATGACGAGCTTTTGGGAATCGTGACAGATGGAGATTTAAGAAGGATGTTGCGTGACCAAAAAGATTTTTCTACTTTGCAAGCAAAAGATATTATGAATGCTAATCCAAAGGTGGTTTCTTCCGAAGAATATGCCGCCAGTGCCTTGGCAATTATGCAAGAAAAAAGCATTACGCAGTTGGTAGTGGTGGAAGATAAACGCTTATTAGGTTTTGTGCATTTGCACGATTTGCTGAAAGAGGGATTGGCGTAAGGTTTTGAGGATAAATATTAAGGATTTCATGCCGAATCAAAAAAGTTTTGGCAAGAAATAGGTGCTAAACTATTTAAAATTCATATTCACATCAATTCATTATTTTATGACCGAAAACTTACCTGACGAAACTCCTTTGGATGCTGCTGACGACTCGCAAGCCTTACATCCTATCGCAAATAACTCAGAAGCTGAGCATTCAAGTGCTTCAGAAATTCCAAATGAAGAAAGTATTCAAGAAGTAGAACCACCGATTGAACCGCCTAACTTGGAGCCGGTTGCAACAAAACCGATTTATCATGCTCCTTGGAGTTTATCGTTTTATGGCGAAGGTGCAAAATATTTTGTAATTCGCCTTATTAATGCCATTTTACAGGTTATTACCTTTAATTTTTATTATCCGTGGGCAAAAGCAGCTAAACTTGATTATCTATACGAACAGACCGAGTTTGCGGGAAGTCGTTTTAAATTTCATGGTACGGGCAAAGAAATGTTTATTGGCTATCTGAAAATGCTAGTCATTATTCTTGTTATTTATAGTAGTTTCTGGTTTGCAAAAGCCAACGAACAGATTGTATTAGGTACTTTACTACTTTATGGTGGTTTGATTATCGTCTATCCTTTAGCAATTCATGGAACGGCAAAGTACCGTCTTTCTAGGAGTTCTTGGCGAGGAATTTTCTTTGGCTATCGTGGTGAATTGGGCGAGCTATTTGCTAAATTCTTTATTGGTATTCTTGTTTCAGTATTTACGCTAGGTATTTATTGGTCTTGGGTTGAAGTTGATTTACGTAGGTATGTAACCAAGAATATTCGCTTTGGAAATGTTGAATTTGATTTTGTTGGAAAAGGTGCCGATTTGTTTTTGATTAAACTCAAATATATCATTTTTATGTTTGTTGCTATTATTTTTGGCGTAGTTTTGGTTATAATGTTTGGCGTAGTTTCAGGAAGTGAATTTAGTAGAATTGGAATTCAAAGTCTCAATCCCTCCATTAGTTTTATTTTCTTTGGTATTTTTGCTTATTTATTTTTCATAGCAATCATTGGTTCAATTGCCTTGATGCGTCAGCGTGAAATATTTCAATTTTATGCTGATAATACATTTTTGTGGCAAAATGAGCAATGGCATGGTGTGAAACTAAACATGTCCTTTATTGACCTTTTACAATTGAGTATCACAAATATGCTTATGATTTTGTTTACGCTGGGAATTGCCACGCCTTTTGTCGAAATTCGAACCTTGCATTTTATTATGCCTCGTTTGGAAATTGATGGCTCATTTGACCCCGATTCTCTCTCACAAACCGAGAGCAATTACCGTGATGCGTTCGGCGAAGACATTGGCGATTGGTTAGATGTTGATTTGGCGTAGCCCCTCCGCCGAGACATCGGACTGCTCTAAAGGGAAATTACTGTTTCTACGTTAATTTTTGATAACTGTTTATTGATAACTGCTCACTGAATGGAAGCAATATATTATGATGGTAAAACTAGCCAACCTTACGATGCTCAAGTGAGTATTTTGGGTAATTCGTTGACAATTAGTTACGAAAATGGTCAGGTTGTTTGGACTATTTTGCAGATTGATTATAGTTCGTTTACTGGTAAAGGTAAAACTATGCTAAAATACGGCGAGTTTCCGCACCAGTATCTTGAATTTTCGATTGATTCTCCACTTTTTTCGGCTTTGGAAAATCATTTACCTAATCGCCGTGAAGGCTTTTGGGTATTTGCCAATGAGCTCGCTGGTGCGGGTTTTCGAGGTGTGTTGATTACGATTGCTATTTTTGTGTCCATTACCGCAGGTTTTTATTTTCTGTTACTACCCAAAATTGCTGAGTATGCCGCTTCACAAATACCGATTGAGGCAGAAGTTAAACTCGGAAAACAATTCTACGATAGTTTTTTAAGCGGAATGGAGGTCGATGAAGCACGCACTAAAGAGTTGCAAGCATTTGCAAAAAAAATGGACTTTCAGACCGAATATCCCTTGAATTTTACGGTTGTAAAAGATAAGCAAGTCAATGCGTTTGCCCTTCCAGGTGGAAATATAGTGGTTTTTGATGCAATTTTGGCGAAAATGAAAACACCTGAAGAATTGGCAGCTTTACTTTCACACGAAGTGACGCACGTAAAAGAACGTCATTCGCTCAAAGGTTTGGCAAGAGGTTTGGCTGGATCGATGGTGGTATCGGTGGTTATCGGAGATATGAATGCCATCGGTAATATTTTAGTAAGCCAAGCCAGTAATATTTATGAATTGGGCTTTACAAGAGATATGGAAAAAGAGGCCGATTTGGAAGGCCTTGAAATTATGTATCACAATAAACTTGACCCCAAAGGTATGATAAACCTCATGGAACGTCTGCACGAAGAAGAAAAGAAATATGGCGTAGATAAAATGCCTGCTTACCTTAATTCTCACCCAATGACCAAAGAGCGTATTGATTATATCTCTAAAGAATCGAAAGACCATTCGGGAAAGAAAAATGCTGCGTTGGAAGAAATATGGGAGAAGATTAAAAAATGATTTCGGCTTTTGACTTTGCCTAGGCACTGAAATAGGAAGTGTGGTTGAGCGAAGCCGAAACCCACTATGAAACAAAAAATGCTGTCTAAGCGAGGTCGAAGGCAGCATTTTTTGTTCTACTTAAAACTTCTTCATCACCTTCACAAGCATTTTTGCAATTACAGCATTACCTTTATCAGCAGGATGCAGTCCATCGTAAGTCATATTGATTGACTCAATAGGGTAGGGGTATTCGTCGGTTTCGGGATTGAAAGGTATATCGATGAAAGATGGATATTTAAAATTTTTGTACTCGCCAGTTTTTGGGTCTTTCAATCGCTTGAAGTTGACCATATTTTTTTGTTCAATACCACTTTTATTGAAAAGGTCAATAACAGGAATATCTTCGATTTTTGCGATATTTACGATTGTTTCGGCAAATTGTGCCAAGTTTTGCTCATTTTTAGGTTTATACGAGCCATAAGCATTGTTTTTGGCGTTTGTGATATACACAAAATCGCCACGTTGGAGAGGTGTAATCAAAATAATTTTGGCATTCGGATTCAGACTTTTTAGTTTATCTACGATAATTTTGAATGAGCCATAAACCGTATTATTACCGGTATTGTTTTGATAATCTTCAAGTTTTCCGAGCGGACGGCCTCGCCACCAATCGTTTGTTCCGAGAAACACCGAATATACATCAGCCGAAACCAAGCCAAGTTCATTGATTTTATCGGCAATTCCGCCAGAAGTCCAGCCATTATGCCCTTGATTGATAACTTTTATATACGGAAGCTTGTCCGTAACCATCGTCATATAACCTTTTTTTACTCGATTGCCAGTTTGCTCGGGGTGGTCGTTGAGATACGTAATTGAGTCGCCGATAGCTACCCAAGTGATTTCTTTAGGTTTGAAAGATAAAAAACTAAGAAGAATCAGGCTGAGAATTAATACTTTTTTCATTTTCGATTGAATAGTGTTTGAAAAACAAAGCTATTCAGAAAACTAAAAAAAGATGTAAAATGAGGCAAAATTATTTCTTCGCTCCATTTTCAACTTCTTCCAACCTAAAAGCCACCATAAGTTTAATAAGCTCAAAAGGCATAGGTTGGTTCAGCGGAAATTGGATAGAGCCTTTTCCGACTTTATATGTTGATAATGATTCTTTGAAAGCCACATTTCCCGATGGCAAAGCATAAAAACCAATGTGATTTTTGAAGGCTGCAAAATAAACTAGCACTTTACCTTGTTTAAAAGCAGGCATATTATAGCTGATTACTTCCTGTGCTTCGGGTACAGCTTCTTTGATACAACTACGAATTTGGTTCAGAATTTCGCCAACTTCTTCGCTAAAATCAGCAATATATTGATCTATATTTTGGTACGTTTTCTTCTCCATTTTTATCTCGAAAATTAATTATACAAAAATAAGACAAAGATTCTGATTTGAAATTGTATAAAAAAGACTATTTAAGGGGGCGACAGAATTGTTCTGATAAATTAGCTTTCTCTGGACTTTATTTCCTTTTGAATGTTATTTAAATTATTGAGCATTCCAAAAAAAATAGGAAATAAGGCTACGGGAATAAATAAAATGGATACTGCATAAAAGCCTTGTCTGAAACTTAAAAATATTGCCGCAAATACCAATACTAAAAGTATTCCAGCAAAAATAGATATCATGGTTTTGACTGTTTTTGCTTGTGCAATGAGTTCGTGCAGAGTCATTTTTGAGTAATGATTTTCTTTCATCATGCTCATTGTTTGTTTTAGGGATTGACAAATATAGGTAAAAATTATATTTTCAAACTACCTTTAAAATTCTGTAAATTCACAATTAACCCAATTTTTTGTGAAGTATTTCGTAGTTTTGTGCTTCGTTTGGAATCAAATAAAAAATAAGTACGGAATATCGTATGAGAAAGAAAATTGAAATTCTGTCACCAGCTAAAAACTTGATTCAAGGTATGGCCGCAATCAATGCGGGTGCGGATGCTGTATATATTGGTGCTCCACAATTTGGAGCAAGAACCAACGCCACCAATTCGATTGAAGACATTGCCGAAATGGTGCGTTATGCCCACTTATTCAAGGCACAAGTTTTTGTCGTTATCAATACAATTTTGTACGATGATGAACTGAATCAATGCAAAAAACTGATTCATGAATTATACGATATTGGCGTTGATGCCCTCATTGTTCAAGATATGGCTATCATGGAAATGGATTTGCCGCCAATCGTGATTCACGCCAGTACGCAAGCCAATAATCGTGACCCAAAACACGTAAAGTTTTTGGCCGATGCCGGCATGAAACGTGCCGTTTTGGCCAGAGAACTCAATCTCGACCAAGTGCGTGAAATCCACGAAGCCACTGATATTGAACTCGAATTCTTTGTTTCGGGTGCCTTATGCGTGTCGTTTAGCGGAAATTGCTACATGAGTATTGCGGGAGGCGAACGCAGTGCCAATCGTGGTTCGTGTGCTCAAAACTGCCGACTTCCATATAATTTAACTGATGGAACAGGCAAAACGCTCATTGCTAACAGCCATTTGCTTTCGATTAAAGATTTAGATTTAAGCGACCAGCTTCCCAATTTGATTGAGGCTGGGGTTTGTTCATTCAAAATCGAAGGGCGTTTGAAAGATATTGTTTATGTGAAAAACAATACTTCGTTTTTGAGAAAGAAATTAGACACATTTTTAGATGCTAATACCGAAAAATTCCAAAAAGCGTCGTCGGGTAGAACATTCTATAATTTTGAGCCAGAAATGGACAGAAGTTTTAATCGTGGCTATACCGATTATTTTGTAAACAAACGTAAAGAGAAAATCGGTAATTGGGAAAGTCCAAAATCGCAGGGGCAGTACATCGGAAAAGTAATTGAAATTAAAGCCAATGGCTATATTATTGAAAATTACGAAAAGCTAAACAATGGTGATGGGCTTTTTTTTATCAACGCAAATGGCGAAGCTGATGGAGCCCAAATCAATATCATTTTCAATAATATTGTTATTCCAAATACCTTTAAGCCGTTGCCAGTTGGTACACTTATCTACCGGAATTCTGATGCTGAGTTCAACAAAATGGTTGAAAAGGAAAACAGTGCGGTCAGAAAAATTGGTGTGAAACTATATTTTACTGAAACTGCCGATGGCTTTGAGCTAAAAGCCATTGACGAAGACGGACATCATAATATAGTAAATATGCAATCCGAAAAAGTGCTGGCAAATTCGGCCGAATCGGTAATACCAAATATCAAGAAAAATTTGGCTAAAACAGGAAATACGCCTTTTATTGTTGATGATATTGAGGTAGAATTTTCGGAAAATTGGTTTTTACCAATCTCGAAAGTAAACGAAATCAGAAGGGAGGTTTTAGAGCAGCTTGTAGATATTCGTGTGAAAGAATACTGCCGAGAAACTTATCAAATTACAAAAACCGACCATCCATACCCTGTACAGAAACTTGATTTTATGTATAATGTTTCAAATAAATTGGCGAGAGCTTTTTACAAACGTCACGGTGTTACAGAAATCGAAAAAGCATTTGAACTACAATGGGACCCCGGCAAAGCACGAGTAATGACTACCAAATATTGTGTAAAATATGAGCTTGGTAAGTGTGCGAGATTTCAACGTGAAACAATGGGCGAGAAATTGGTAGAGCCATTAACCCTGAAACATGGTGAAAATGAATACAAATTGAAGTTTAATTGCAAACCTTGCGAAATGGAAATTTGGGAAAAAGATGCCGAATTAGAGTTTGAAGACGAAGATGAGCAATTGGGCTGGACGGTTCAGAAATAGTATATAAAAAAACCATTATATTAAAAGCCGTTCGTTGGAGAAAATCCAAGAACGGCTTTGTTTTTTTGAAGATGTCATATTATTTTGCCCAAACAACTGCTTTGCTATAAGGTTGAAAAATCACAGGCCCAATTAATCCATATTCTTGCATGATGCCTCGGTCAGTAACTGCTTTGCTGAGTGTAAACAGTCGGTTGTTTAATGTAGTAGATACCCGAATTTCAATTTTATTTTCACCAGCTTTCAAGGTGTTACCTAGATCTACTTTGGCACTTATTTGGTCTATCGGTACTATTTTGTCATTGACTTTAAGCGTAAAAGCATCTACAACTTGCCCGAGGCTAATTGTTGCTCCATTGTTTGCACTATTCCAATTGTTTGGTAGGTTGAGTGTATAGGTGTAAGTACCCACGCCCGAAACATTTTTTAATTCTTCAATATCTGGCCAAGCTTTTAAGGCGTTCAAATTTAAGTTTATCAAGGCTTTTGAGGTTTCTGATCCTGCTACTCCCGTTGTACCATATTTGTTTTGTGGTTGCCAATCTTCCACTTTTAAATTCCATGCTGCTTGCGTGAGGTCAATCTTTTCTGATGGAGTTTCAACGGTAGTTTTTATGGTTTGGCTTGTGCGAATTGCAAATGTGCTTGCTTTTAGCGTTGGCACTTTAAATCGGTTTTAATCCTAACTCTTTTAAATATTCATTGTGCTTGTCAGTGTTTTCTTTTATTCTGTCATTTAATGTTATCAGTTTAGTATTTACGGCTTCCAAGTCAATTTTCACTTCGTCCATTGATGTACTCACATACCTAGAAATATTAAGGTTGTAACCATTCTTTTCAATTTCGTCCATTGATACCCTGCGAGCATATTTTTCAATATGTTTTGGTCGGAATTGGTATGTCTCAATAATTTTTCGAATATCGTTTGGCTCTTCGTTTTCTCCTTCTCTTAGTGTGTTTTGTCTTTTACCTCTTTCATAATGTTCACTGGCATTGATAAACAAAACATCATCGTGTTTTTTACATTTCTTCAAAACCAAAATGGAAACTGGAATACCCGTTGAGTAGAATAAATTGGAAGGCAAACCAATGACCGTGTCAATGTGGTTATCTTTTAAAAGTTTGGTTCTGATTCGTTCTTCTGCACCACCACGGAATAAAACTCCGTGTGGTAAAATAATAGCCATTGTTCCTTCTTTGCCTAAGAAGTGAAAACCGTGCAAAAGAAAAGCGAAGTCAGCTGCTGATTTTGGGGCTAAACCATAACTTTTAAAACGAAAATCTTCTGCCAATGTATCGTTTGGTTCCCAACGCAAACTAAAAGGCGGATTGGCTACAATAGCATCAAATTTTGTTTTTTTGCTTGGGTTCATTTCGTTAAGCAATGACCAACTATTTTCCAACGTGTCTCCGTGAAATATCTCAAATTCGGTATCTTTCATACCGTGCAAAAGCATATTCATTCGGGCAAGGTTGTAAGTAGTTATGTTTTTTTCTTGTCCGTATATTTTGCCCACACTTCCGCCACTGTCTTTGATTCGCTTTCTCACATTGAGCAACAATGAACCTGAACCACAAGCCATATCGAGTACCTTGTCCAACTTCTTTTTCTTGCCAGTTTTTGGTTCTTGACTGTCTAAGGTGACGATTTCAGAAAGTATGGTGGAAATTTGTTGCGGTGTGTAAAACTCGCCTGCTTTTTTGCCTGAACCCGCTGCAAATTCGCCTATCAAATATTCATAAGCATCGCCAAGCGTATCTGAGTCGGCAGAGAATTCAGCAATTCCTTCTGCAATTTTTTGAATGATGGTGCAAAGTTTCTTGTTTCGTTCCGCTGATGTTTTGCCAAGTTTTTCAGAATTCAAATTGATTTCTGAAAACAATCCTTGAAAGGCACTTTCAAAAGATTCATTCTCTATGTATCTAAAACCTGATTCAAGCGTTACCAAAAGCTCTGGGTTTTGAGTCCGAGCCATTTCGCTGATATTACTCCACAAGTGGGCTGGTTCGATTACATAATGCACTTTCCTTCGCATCTGTTGTTCAAAGTCCACTACTTCATCTTTATTAAATGCATACCATACTGAAAGTGGGGTTTTCTTATCCGTTTCAGGTAGGTTGGGGTAGTCCTTGCCCAATTCTTTCTTTGCCGCTTCTTCGTAGTTATATGATAAATACCTTAGGAAGAGAAACGAAAGCATATAATCACGGAAATCATCCGCATTCATTGCACCTCTTAAATCGTCTGCAATATTCCAAAGGGTTTTACCCAGTTGTTGTTGGTCTTTATTTGTCATTGACTGTGATTTATTTGATTTCGGGATTACCGTGATTTTCTTCTTCACTGGCTTTTATTTCATTCACCAACAATTCTTGCAATTCATCTTTGGGCAATAACAGTTGGTACTCAGCTACACCTATCGGTTTATTGATATCTTGAAGGGCAATCTCTACATCTAAATGGTCTTTATCAGCACATAGAATAATGCCTATAGATTGGTTTTCGTTTTCGCCTTTTTCTAATTTATCTAGTAGCGATAAATACAAATTCATTTTGCCAACATATTCGGCTTTGAAACTTCCGATTTTTAATTCGATAGCTACCAAAGAACGCAAGCCACGATGAAAGAAAAGCATATCTACAAAATACTCTTTGTTGTTGTATTCTAATCGGTGTTGATTGCCTATAAACGAAAAACCTTTGCCAAGTTCCAACACAAACGATTTTATTTTTTCTACCAATCGTTTTTCTAATTCCAATTCTTTTACGTGTTCTGTAATACCTAAGAAACCAAGATTGTAATTGTCTTTAAACGCCTCGTTAGCATAATCGGCATCAATAGGGGGAAGCGTTTCATTAAAATTGTGGGATTTGATTTGTTTTTGGGCGTAGGTGTAACTGTCCATTTTTATGGCGTTGAGCAATATATCTCTGCTCCAGCCTTTGGTTACAGCTTCTGTGGCATAAAACAATACGGCTTCAATCTCCTGAACTTTGTTGATTAATAACAAATTGTGCCCCCACGACAAAACTGCGACAGCCTGTCGCAGTTTTTCATCTGCTGAATGATAACGCTCATAAAAACGTTTCATATCCCACAAATTGCGGGGCGAAAGACCCATATCGGGAAATTCATTTTTTAAATCTACAGAAAGTTGTTTTACAACGCCACTGCCGTAGCCTTCCGAAATTTGCTTCTCAAAAAGTAACTTCCCCAAGTTCCAATAAACAGATTGAGTAGCACTGTTTAACTGTTTGGCTATAACAATGCGGGCGGTGCGAATTTGCTCTAACGCTTGTTTTAGAATACTACCGTATTCTTCTTTATTTATGGTTATTTCTTTACTCATCTTCTAATCATTAATTTTCGGAAACAAGCCCTGCATTAAACCCTTTTTATGCAACTTCAATTGCTCTATTTTCTCCGCCTGTGCAGTGATGAGTGCATCTAAGGATGATAGACAGGATGCGATTTTTTGTTGTTCTTTGGGATTCTTTGAATAAGAGGTTTTAACACTTGCAACATCTGACTGACCGATTGTAGTCATTGTTGCGGTTTTCCCTTTTGCAATCATTTGGCTTCTAACATTCTCTGTTTTCAATAAATAGTGCAGATAAACAGGATAGATTAATTCTTTATTTGGTCGCATTCTAATTAGATGACCATCATAAGTAATATCATCTGATGAACCTAAGTAGATGTTTGATTTTGCGATTCCTTCAGGAACTAATGAGGAGCGTGTAAAAAAAATATCACCATATTTAACTTTATTTTTCTCGAATTCTGAGTCATTCAGTTCCAATAGAGTTAAGTTGTTTTCAGAGATTGGTGATTCAGAATACATATTGATTACATTTATTAATTTGTAGCCACTTCCAACCTTTTTGGGGTCGTTAAAAACACCATTGGAAAAACCATCAAGAGCAAGATTAAAAAGAATGTTTTCCTTCCACTCACCATCTTTCTCAAACTCCTTAAACCGATACTTTGGTATTTTTTCGCCCTCTTGCGGAAAAAGGTTTTGCATCAAGCCTTTTTTGTGGTCTTTTAGTAAATCCAACTTTTGGCTGTTGGCGGCTATCACTTCATCTAATGACGAAAGACAAATGGCGATTTTTTGTTGTTCTGGCTTGTTATTGACTATTGGTAATTGACAAGTAATGATTTGACTTGGATAAATATGTTTTACGGTTGTTCCAGAAACTAGCTTGATAATTTCCTTCTTGGAATGATTAAGTAAATAGCTTATAAAAATTGAATTAAAGGATTTCTTTGGTCTAAGAATATTCATATCTCCACCCAAAACAACATTATCAAGCATTATTGCGGACGCTTTTGCTAAGCCATCAGGTGTTACATCAGAACTAGGCATTAAAACATCTCCAACCTCACTTTTGAATCCTTCACTTTTATTTGTTTTTGAATGTATGTTAGTAATTACTTCATTGTATTTTGTGAATAACTCACCATAATGAATACACGGATGAGAACCATTTTCATCCATTTCAGCTTTTGAAAATGTGCCACCTCTATAGACATCACACATATCAGACAATAAATTGATTTCCCAATTTTCAGAAAACTCAGGAAACCTTATTGCGGGTATCAATTTATCTTTACTCATAAGCTGCTAATCCTGATATTTCTCGCCCTTGGGCTAATTTTTTTAATTGCGGTACTAAGTCTGTCATCAATGCCAATTCTTTCACTCTGCGTTCTTTCCAGCTCAATTCTAAAGGCTCAAGCAAGTCGGTAAGTTCTTCACCGTCAAAAATCATACGGCTCATTATTTTTTCTACAAAGTTTTTCAAGTCAGCCGTTTGCAAACCGTGTTGATGGGCAATTGCAGCCAGTTCTTTGTTGTATTTGTCGTCTTTAAACGAGTCGTAACCATTACGAAGCGTTTCAACATCTTGTCCGCTATTCCAATCCAAACCATTGATGTATTCGGTTAAGTCTTCTTGCTCGTCCATCAGGTTGGCATTAGAACTTAGCAAACTAATCACCTGTGTTTTGGTCATTTTTTGCTTGGCAGGTTTCTTTTGCGTACTGTCGGCAATCAGACTCATGATGTAATCGTAATCAATTACGGCAGAAGCAAACAACACAAATTCAAAATCCAGTTGTTGTATTTCTGGCAGTGCTTGGTCACCATCTTTTTGCTGAATCTCTCGTAGTTGTTTGGCAGTTTCTATGTAGGAACTTCTGAACTCTTGTAAAGTTTCCGTTGGCAGAATGGCTTCAATTTTTGTTTTTTGTTCTTCTGTTATGTCGGTGTATTGGTCAAGTTGTGTTTTGAGCCTTTGCACTTCTTTAAAGTTTTTTATAAAAGCAATTCGTGCCGCATCACCTTTCAGGTTGTACACTTCTTGCGGTTCGCTTACCAAATTATGCTCTTGCATAAATACACCCAAAGCTTCTACCGCTTGTTTGTATTTATCAATCACCACTGGTGCAGGGTCAACCAACCAAATTTCTTTTGCTTTACCATTGTCTTCGCCCGAAAACAAAGCAATGGCTTGGTTAACGGCATCTTGTTGCGAACGAAAATCTAGAATATTGCCGTAAGGTTTAGTATCGTTCAGGACACGGTTAGTTCTGGAAAATGCCTGAATCAATCCGTGGTATTTCAGATTTTTGTCCACATACAAAGTGTTCAGGTATTTGCTATCAAAACCTGTGAGCAACATATCCACGACAATGGTAATGTCAATTTTATTTTTGTGTGGGTAGTCTTTGTTGCTATATTTCTGGTCTTTGATGCGTCTTTGTATATCTTGGTAGTACAAGTCGAATAGATAGATTTCGTGGCTTGTACCAAATTGTTTGTTGTAATCGGCAATAATGGTTTTGAGTGCCGCTTTCTTTTCTTCTGGATTTTGTTTGTTATCTTCTTTCTCTTGCGTTAAATCTTCTTGAATCTGCTGAATATCGCTGTTGCCTTCGGCTGGTGGTGAAAAAACACAAGCAATATTTAAAGGAGCATAATCAGGATTTTCAGTTTGTTTCTTTTTTTGAATTTCTTTGAAAAGATTGTAATATTCAATTGCATTATTAATGGAAGCAGTTGCCAAAACAGCATTGAAACGTCTTGTATTCGTGGCAGCATCGTGTTTGTCCAAAATGGCTTCCACAACTGCCTGTTGGGCAATAGCTTCGCCTGGCTTTGGATTCTGTGTGCCTTTACCTTTGAAAAAATCTATATGAAAACGTAATACATTTTTATCGTCAATGGCGTGTGTAATAGTGTAAGCGTGTAATTGTTTTTCAAATATGTCTTGCGTGGTTTTGTAAGATGCTTCTTCACCTTCTCTTATTTGATACGTTGCGTTTTCATCAAAGATGGGTGTTCCTGTAAAACCAAATAGTTGGGCACTTGGAAAAAACTCTTTGATGGCTTTATGATTATTTCCAAACTGCGAACGGTGGCACTCATCAAAAATGAAAACCATTCGTTTGTTGCGAAGTGGCTCTAATCGTTCTTTGTAGTTCTTTTTGTTTGTGCCATCCAAAGCCAATCCTAATTTTTGAATGGTTGTGACAATAACTTTGTCGGAATAATCGGTAGAAAGTAAACGCCTTACCAATGTTTCGGTATTGGTGTTTTCTTCCACACTTCCTTCTTGGAATTTATTGAACTCTTCACGGGTTTGTCGGTCAAGGTCTTTGCGGTCAACCACAAACAAACATTTTTCTATATCGGTATTGTCTTTTAGTAAAGTTGATGCTTTGAAAGAAGTCAAAGTTTTACCGCTTCCCGTAGTATGCCAAATGTAGCCGTTGCCACGGTTTTGTTGGATGCAATCAATAATCGCTTTCACTGCATAAATCTGATACGGTCGCATAATGAGCATCTTCTGCTCACTTTCTACCAAAACCATATACTTGCTAATCATACTGCCCAAGGTGCATTTGGTCAGGAATTTTTCAGCGAATAAGTCAAGGTGAGTTATTTTCTTATTGCTCTCGTCTGCTAATTGATAAATCGGTAAGAATTGTTCGTCTGCATTAAAAGCGAAATGTTGGTTCTTGTTGTTGGCAAAATAATAAGTGTTCGTCTTGTTGCTTACTATAAACAATTGCATATAGCATAACAAAGAATTTCCATAACCATTGCCCGCTTCGTTTTTATAATCTACAATTTGCTGCATTGCTTTTCTTGGTGATATATCGAATTTCTTTAACTCGATTTGCACCACAGGCAAGCCGTTAATCAGCAAAATAATATCGTAACGCTGATGACTGTTTTCGGTATTGATTCGTAATTGACTAATAACTTCAAAATCATTTTTGCACCAGTCTTTGTTGTTTACCAAAGTGTAATGCAAAGGCGTTCCATCCTCACGCTGAAAGTATTGTCTTTCACGCAAAAGTTTAGAAGCTTTGTATACATCAGGTTGAATAATTTCCTCTCTAAGTCTTAAAAATTCGTTGTCAGACAAACGAACACGGTTGAGTGATTCAAATTTTGTTTTGAAGTTTTGCTCAAGCGTTTTTCTATCAACTATGTCAGGGCGGTAAATGTATTTTAGCCCTTTCAGTTGCTCGATTAGATTTTCTTCTATTTGATTCTCTTTACTCATTATTCTTCTTTCAATAAATCTTTGGCGTTAACGTCCAGAATTTTTGCAATTCGGTACAAATCCTCAATGCTAGGTTGTCTCACGTTTCGGGCATATTCATTAATCGTGTTGTAACTTTTGTCCAACTGCTTAGCAAGCCAAGTTTGTGAGATACCTTTCTCTTTCAAAACTTCTTTAATTCTGTTCATTTGTGCCTAATGAATTTTTAAAAGGTCAAAGATAGTAAAATTACATTGTCCAATAGTGTAAATGTCCGCTATTTTGTCGTGGGTGGGTAGGGGCAAGCTCTTTTGGTTTTTTTGTTTTGGCTTGTGCGTTGGAAAAAACCAAATGTGCTTGACCGTGCGGTTGGCTAAAATTGTTTTTAAAAAAATGCGGAGGGAAAAAAAATAAAAAACATCGGGTCGGCTTGTGTGTCGGCTTACTCGTTGTCCACTTGAAATATGGTCTGTATGTTGGTCACCTGTCAAAATGGTTTGTCCTTGTATTAATGTTCAGTTTTTAGTCGTCTGTTTATGGTTGCACTGTCGTCTTTTAGGCTTGCTTATAACGTTTTTGGGCTTGGCGAAGGTGGGGATTAAAGAGTACTAAAGTTCAAATATAGCAAAATGTTCATAGAAAGTACAAATGCTCAATTTAGCACAAAAGCCCCACTTTTGCCAAACCCATGTTAGTGGCTGGCAATTTTTATTCTTTGTTTTCAATTTCATAAATACCTGTGTCTGTTATTAAGAACGTTCCAATTTCAGTTTCTGCATATTGCCATATTTTCTCTTCAAATATTGAAATTAATTCTATGTTTTTTGTCTGTAAGTCAACTGTATAAAGTTTTTTGTTACCCATATTTGGAATGAATAAAATATTATTCTTGATAAAAATACTTTCAGGATAACTTAATAAATCATGGTCGTCTTCCCAACTATATTCTCCAATTTTATATGCTTCTTGTTTATTTGTTAAGTTTACTTGTGTAACTGTTTGTCCTGTCGGAAAAGCAAGCCATAAAAAATGGGGTTCTTGAAATTCTATATAATTGATTGAATGTCCTTCTCCAATTTCTACGTTCCATTGTAAAATGGAATTTCCAAAAACGTCAAAACCATAGATTATGCCTTCTTGTTCAGTGCAAAAATAAGTTTCTCCGTTTTTACTTTTTGTTATGCAATAATTATGTACTTTACTTGGAAGAACTTGTTCTATTTTTTTATAATTTTCTCCAACAACAGCGTTTGCAAAATATTCTGCATCAACTTTTTTAACAATTTTTGACTTGTCGAAAGTGTAAAAATCGGGATTTGCTCCATTATTCCAACTGCAAAACAAAACTTCTTTTTGTCCAAAGTCAAGTTTTCCTGTTCCTCCAATATCTGTTATTCTTTTCAATTTCACAGTGTCTGTTTTTTGCTTGCCACTAACGTTTTCGGGCTTTGCGTTCGGGCGGGTTTCGAAGCACAAAGTTTCAATTCATTACTAAAGTTTATTAGAAGCACAAAGTTCCAAGTTTGCACGTCAGCCCGCCTGACGCAAAACCCGTGTTATGTGCAGCTTTTATTCTTGTTGTCTGTTTACCTCAATGATTTTTAGTGTCAAGTCCCGAAAAGTTTTAATGTCACCCGTTAAGAACGTGTATCGGTCTTTGTCGAATATGTTTATGTAGTTAAGAAAGCCAGTCTTTTTGAGTTTTGTGTCAAATTGTACAAACACTTTTTTCCCATTTGAAATGATTGTTGTTTGCTCAACCATTTCAGAAAAATACTTTTCGAAGTAAGGTGTCAGAGGAGTCGATGGTCTAATTTCTGAAACGTCAACTTTTCTTTGGGATAAATATTTTATAAGTATCCTGAAAACTGCTGAACTTAAACATTCTTGTCCGAGTAATTTAATGGGTTGAATGTCTTGTCTTAAAGAATGCTTAGATACTAGCTTACAGACGTCTTCTAAAGTCCGTACTGAAGATGGTGTCAAAACTGATTTCCACTCGTCTTCAGTAGCTTTTATTTGAAATTCTTTATTGAGAAATTCAGAAAGAGGTCGCCAAGGTAATAGGTCGTTTGCATCTCTCCAGTCGTCAATAGTCGAAGTAAAAGTAAGTTCAGCATTAGGGTCAGCTTCTGGGTCAAGAGGACTGCATAGTCTGTGTTGCTCAATAAAGATATTGAGAACGTCAGTCGGTGTCATTATTTGCTTAATCGTCTGTTCCATAAAGTTGCACATAACGTTCAAGGCTTTGTGCAGGTTGGGGAATAGTATTCCGTCTGCTTGTAAACGTCAGCCAAATTTATAGGTTTAAGTTGAAGATTTATTCTTTTGCCCAATAGCGTTCTGTCAAGCTGGAACTGAAGTTAAATAGAAATACAAATGCTGATGGCGAATTCCGTCAAGCCCAACTTGCACAAAACCCTATGTTGGTGGCAGTTTTGTTGTCGCTATTTATTTTTGTTCATTTGAGCAAGAGTCAAAAGTCCTGCTCCAAATAGTATAGAACCTGCAACAAATGGAAATCCTGCTCCAACAAGGTCTTCCATTCTGGCTGACCAAAGAAAACGATAACAAAAGAGCATTCCAAAAAGTCCTGCTACCATTGTAATTATTGCTATGTACTTAATTGTTTTGTCTGTCATTATGATGTTTTTTTGTCGTTATTGGGTTGTTTGTCGATAAAGACGCACTCACCATATTCAATTATTCTGTTTCCTGCATTAGTTTGAATTTCAATTTTCCACCTTGTAGCTTCCATATGATTTCTTTCTGTCCCCAACTTTTAGTTACCTGTCCAAAATAGTAGGTTGTCCAAAAAATGGTATTTCGTCAATGTTGTAGAAAATAACTTCTGTAAATCTTAAATTCTTTTTTCAAAAGTATTGTCTTGCCAATTGGTTGGAAAGTCTAACAGAAAGTCAAGATAATGGTCTTGTGTGTTTTCTGTCACACTTAAAATTTGTGAGTCGTGAAAGTCTAAGTCGTCAATATTCATAGTGTGTCTGGTAAAATTGCCACCAACGTTTTGGGGCTTTGCGAAGGTGGGGAAATCGAAGCACAAATGTTCAAATTAGCACAAATGGTGATTAGAATTCCAATGCTCAAATTTAGTACAAATGCCCCACTTTTGCAAAACCCCTGTTAGCAGAAGGCTTTTTAATTCATGTTGCGATATTCTACTGCCGTCATTCCAGTTTTTGATTTGAATAATTTACTGAAATATTGAGGATATTCGAAACCAAGTTTATAAGCAATCTCATTTACAGAGTCATTCGTGTTCAATAAATTATTTTTGGCTTCTTCAATAAGGTAATAATGAATGTGGTCTTGTGCATTTTTTCCAGTTTCTTTTTTCAATAAATCACTTAAATAATTGGGTGATAGAAATAGCTGCTCTGCAAAATATTTAACACTTGGCAAACCTTTGTTTTGTAGTTCGGAAGAAGTAAAATAGCTAGTTAAACTATTTTCAAATCTAACAAGCAAATCGGTATTTGCCTTTTTTCTTGTAATAAATTGTCTGTCATAATATCGAGCACAATAATTTAATAGTAATTCAATATTTGATGTGATAAGGGTTTGACTGTGTTTATCAATATTTTCAGTTAATTCATTTTCTAATTTATTCACACAATCCAGTAGGGTTTGTTTTTCTTTATCCGACAGATGCAATGCTTCATTTACTTCATAAGAAAAAAACGTATATTGATTCATTTTATTACCCAACGAAGAACCTCGAATTAAATCAGGATGAAAAAACAAACCCCAACCCACTATATCCTCTGTTGAGCTATCATCATTTTCAATTGTTATAATTTGGTTAGGTGCAATACATATTAAAGTTCCTTCCTGAAAATCATAGTATTCTTTACCATATCGCAATCTATTGGCACAATGGTTTTTGAACATGAGGGAATAAAATCCGCAAGTCAACTTTACTTCTTCCACCATTTCATGTTTCTCCAGTTTGGAAAAATCAACTACCGAAATCAAAGGATGCTTTAGAGCATCTTGTTGAAACAAGTCATTTAATTGACTTATGCTTTCTAATCTTATACTATTTTCCATCTTGGTTTTTTTATAAATACTTGAAGATCTCTCGATTCTCCAAAATTTCAGTTTCAGCACCATTTAGCCCCACTTTGAAAATTGCTGCAGCTAATTCCGTTGATTTTATACTTGCACCTTTTCCTAGATATTTGGTAAAAGGATATATGAATCTAAAAAATTGATACCCTATATTTGGTTCTTTTCTTGGTTCAACGGGATAAATATAACCAGGTCTAAAAGTGTAAAATTTCAAATTCAGTGCTGAAATTTGATTTTCAGCCATTCCTTTATATTTTGCAAAAGGGGTTCTGCTTTTTTCTGTTCTATCTGCACCCATTCCACTCAACAGGCATAAAGTGGCTTTTGGGCTTTCACGTTTTAAAGCATTAGCAAATTCAGCGGCATAATTTACGGTGATTAATTTAAATATTGCATCTGGCACTTGACCTGTATAAACGCCAATACAAAAAAATGCAACATCAATTTCTTTGAACAAATCGATATGTTTTGAGTAATTTTCAAAATTTTCAATTACAATTTCTTTTAGCTTCACATGTTTTGTAATCGAAGGTTTGCGAACCAAACTTCTTACTTCGTATACCTCAATTGAGTTTAGACAATGCTCTAAAATCAATTTACCTATCATACCAGTGCTACCGGCTATTAAAATTTTCATTTTAACTGGCTCATTACAATTTTATCGAAAATCCTATCGCCCATGTTATTACGTAAGAAAATTGAAGTACTTGACAACTTACCTACTTTGTATCTTGTTTTTGGCTTTTTAGCAAGAATGATTTTAGAAATAGCGTCTGCTATTACTAAAGAATGATCACTTCTGCTGTAAAATTTTTCGGTTAGTTGTACTATATCGTTTGTAAGCTTTTTATACGGACCGTTGCCAGATATAGCAATAAGGGGATTTTTTCCTACTTCGGCTAATTCAGTAGCAATTGCCCCGGGTTGTAAAATGACTACATCAATATTAAATGGTTTTAATTCCAAGCGTAAACAATCGCTCCAACCCTCCAGAGCATGTTTTGTTGCATGATACCAAGCACCGAGTGGAGTATAAATTCTACCACCAACCGATGAGGTATTGATGATTAAACCTTTCTTTGATTTTCGCATATGAGGAATTACCTTTTGAGTAAGGCTTGCGAGCCCAAATAGATTTACTTCAAACTGCCTTCTCGCTTCTGCTATTGGCGTTTCCTCAACAGACCCGTATAAAGCATATCCTGCATTATTCCAAAGCACATCAATTTTACCTTCTTTTTGAATAATTATATCTATTACGTTTTGAATATCGGTTTCATTGGTAACATCCATTTGAATTGGAAATGCTCCGATTTGTTCAAGATCTTTCATGTTTTCTATTCTTCTAGCAACAGGATAGACTTTGTGTCCTTCTTTAATTAATTTCAAGGCGGTTTCTTTGCCCATTCCAGAAGATGCTCCAGTGATTAAAATTACTTTGCTCATTATTTTTATTTTAGTTGTTTAAAAAATTATGATGCAAAGTTGAGACTAAATGCTACTAATCCTTTAAGACTAATTAAGGATTATTCTATACTAATTCTCTTTTTTGATGATATTTCGGTTTTCTCAGCTTTCTGCTAACGTCCGACTGCTTTACGCAGGTGGGGAAATAGAATTACTAATGTTTAAATTAAATACAAATGTCAAATAAAGAACAAATGATCAATAAACCACAGAAGCCACGCTTGCGTAAATCAGGTGTTAGCAAATCGTTTTGCAAGTGTGAACACGAATATGGTCATAAGTGGAACAAAAAAGGCGATAGATTAATATGTGTTGAATGTGAAAAGTATGTTTAGCAAAATGTTTGCTAACTCTCTAATATACGAAAGTTTTGTCGTACTTTTTGTATTGTTTAGTATTAAACTAAGATTTCGTTGTATTATTTTTGTCGTACAATATTTTTACCAACATTTTTTGTAAAAATATTTTAGCCATATGAAAACAGCGAATCCACAATTGTAGATTCGCTGTTTTCATATTATCGTCATCCATCGATTGAAGACTTAAAACTATAAATTCATTTTCTTCAACTCACTCACAGCGAAATCTGCTGCACGAGCCGTAAGAGCCATATACGTAAGAGATGGGTTTACGCAAGAGGCCGAAGTCATAGCTGCACCGTCAGTTACAAATACATTACTTGCTCCCCAAACTTGGTTATTGCCATTCAAAACCGAAGTTTTAGCGTCACGTCCCATCCGGGCTGTTCCCATTTCGTGAATACCGATACCTGGGTTTTTACTACGGTCATCGTAGGTATTGATGTTTTTCATTCCGGCAGCATCAAGCATTTCGGCGGCTTCGTTCATCATCGCTACACGCATTTTCAAGGCATTTTCACCCCAACCTGCATCAAACTGAACAACAGGTAAGCCCCACTTGTCTTTTTGGTCAGAAAGCGTAAAGCGGTTGTTAGCATCTGGCAATGTTTCTCCAAAGCCACCAATATTAAACGACCAAGGTCCTAATTGAGTCATTTCTTCTTTAAAGTCCGCTCCGAAACCGTCCATTTGGCCGCCACGGCTCCAACTTGCACGGCTTGCACCACCTTGATAGCCAAATCCACGCACGAAATCACGTTTTTTATCGCTACCCCAGTTTGCAAAACGAGGCACATAAATACCATTGGCACGACGACCATAGTAGTACATATCTTCCATACCCTCAAAAGTTCCCGAAGCACCTACCGCCAAATGATGATCCATGATATTTCTGCCCAATTGATCAGAATCATTGCCTAAACCGTTTGCGTGGGTTTTCGATTTCGACTGCATCATAATCCAAGTTGAATTAATGGCAGATGCATTCAAGAATATAATTTTTGCAAAATATTCGTATTCTTCTTTTGTATTTTGGTCAATGGCTTTTACACCAACAGCTTTGCCTTTTTCGTCATCAAAAATTACTTGGTGAACAATTTTGTCGGTTGTAAGCGTCAAATTGCCAGTTTTATTGGCAGCTGGTAAAGTACCCGATTGTGTGCTAAAATAACCACCGTAAGGGCAACCACGCATACAAGCATTACGGAATTGGCAAGAAGCTCGACCTAAATCAGTTTGTATTTTAGTCGGAGCGGTCAAGTGAGCCGTTCGTCCGATTGTTACGGCACGACCACCAAATTTCTTTGCCGTTCTTGCTTTAAATTCTTTCTCAACGCAGTTCATTTCCATTCCGGGTTGAAAATCACCATCTGGCAATACATCCAAACCATCTTTAGTACCACTTACACCGATGAAATTCTCAACGTAGCTATACCAAGGAGCTAAATCTTTGTAGCGAATCGGCCAATCAACGCCATGTCCGTCTTCAAGGTTTGCCATGAAATCACGCTCGTTCCAGCGATAGCTTTGACGACCCCACATCAATGAACGACCACCCACATGATAACCACGAATCCAGTCGAAACCACGGTCTTTTTTCTCTAAATATGGATTTTCTTTGTCATTTTCAAACATATGTCGGTGTTCTTCACGGCCAGTATAGCCCGTACGAACGCTCGCCCAATATTGCTCTCTTGCCATGCTGTCCATGTTGCCACGGTGAGGAAAATCCCAAGGATTTTTCATCGCAGTATCATATCCTTCTACGTGCTTAATGTCACGTCCACGCTCAATCATCAACACTTTTAAGCCTTTTTCACATAATTCTTTGGCAGCCCAGCCGCCTGATATTCCTGAACCAACAACGATGGCGTCGTAAGTCATTTTTTCTTTTTCTTTACCTTGAATGTTCATTTTGATTATTGATTGCTGTATGCTTTAAGCGATATGCTTTAGGCATAAAATGAATATTTTTTATAATAGCATAAAGCCTGTTGTTTACTGCCTAAAGCCCCACTACAATGCCCACGCTTTTTGCCCAGGAGTCATTTTTACACAACCTTCGTATTTACCCGGTACTTCAACATAAGCCAATGCTTGTTTACAGCCTATTTCCGAAGTAAAGTAACCCAAAAGAGTCAATTCTTTCATTAACTTGAAAAATGGTGTTGGAGGTGTTTCTACTTTGCCTTTGTTTTCTTTTGCAAGACCTGTTTCGGCATCGAGTACTTTTTTTGCAGTTTCGATTTTCTTTGCTTCTTCGTTCGACATCATTTCGAATTTCTTCAAAAGAGCAGTCTGTTGAGCCGATGTGCTTTCCAAGAATTTTTTGCCACCGTTGGCTTTTTTTGATTCTTCTTCGAGTGCATCAAGACCTTTCACAAAGTGTTCTTGTTGCGAAGGTTTGTAGCAATCCTTCAACATCATTTCTACAAACGGGCCAACACCTGCCTCTTTAGCACCTGGAGTTGTTGTTTTCGGAATAATGATTTCGGCAATTTCGGCAACCAAGCCTTTATAGTCGGTTGATAAAGCAAAAGAGTTTGCGGCTTCGGTTGCAGTATTAGACTTGCAGCCTTCGAGCATCGCAATCATTGTTGGGGCAGACAAAGCACCTCCCATCAGGTAGGCTACTCTTTGCATGGCATCTCTTCTATTCAATGTAAGATGTTCTGTTTAGGGTTGACAATTAAATTTAATTGGTGAATTTACGAAAGAATCATTTGTCTATGCAAGTATATACGAATGAAAATTCCATAAAAAGCGATAAATTATCGAAATTATTGTTGTTGGTTTTTTTTAAAACCAATGATAATCTAGCTATTGAATCTTTATTTTTTACTATATATTGTGATTTTGCTAAATTTTGAAAATAAAATTTAGATACCTAAAATGTGGACTTAAAGAAGTAAAGTATCCATTAAGTCCTTTTTTTTGAAAAATTATTTTAATTTTTTTGTTTAAATAAAACTTTTGTTTCTAAAAAAAGTTATACATTTGTGCGGTTAAACTAAATACCAAATAATACAAAACTATAATCTGAAAAATGCCTCAGTCAGATGAAACAAGTTTTAAAAACAACTCCTCTGTAGGGGCTAGAGGTTGATTTGAAAATATGAAAATAGCAGTAGTAGGAACAGGATATGTAGGACTCGTAACAGGAACTTGTTTTGCTGAAACAGGTAACCAAGTTACTTGTGTAGATATTGATGAGCGTAAAGTTGAAAAACTTCGCAAAGGGAAATTAACCATCTATGAGCCTGGTTTAGATGTGATTTTCGATCGTAATACTAAAGAAGGTCGTTTGAAATTTACAACCAATTTAGCTGAAGGTATAAAAGATGCACAAGTAATTTTCTTGGCATTGCCGACTCCTCCGGGTGAAGACGGCTCGGCCGATTTGAAATATATTTTGGGAGTAGCCAATGACCTTGGCCCATTACTCGAAAACTACGTTGTGATTATTGATAAAAGCACAGTACCAGTCGGAACAGCTCAAAAAGTACAAGAGCGTGTGGCAAAAGGTGCAAAAGTTGAGTTTGATGTGGTGTCAAATCCTGAGTTTTTGCGTGAAGGTGTTGCCGTCGAAGACTTCATGAAGCCTGACCGTGTAGTTATCGGTACAACTTCTGAAACAGCGAAAAAACTAATGGAGAAATTATATGCACCGTTAGTGCGTCAAGGTAATCCGATTATCTTTATGGATGAGCGTTCGGCCGAAATGACTAAATATGCAGCGAATGCGTTTCTGGCAATGAAGATTACGTTTATGAACGAAATCGCCAATCTTTGCGAAAAAGCGGGTGCTGATGTTGATGCAATTCGTAAAGGTATCGGTACTGATAGTCGTATTGGCAAGCGTTTCTTATTTGCAGGAATTGGCTACGGTGGAAGTTGTTTTCCTAAAGATGTTCAAGCTTTAGAAAAGACTGCTACTGAATTTGATTATGATTTCAAAATTTTGAAATCAGTAATGAAAGTAAACGAAAAACAAAAAACCAAAATGATGCCGCACATCAAAGCTCATTTTGATGGTGATTTGAAAGGTAAAACGATTGCTCTTTGGGGACTAGCATTCAAACCTCACACTGACGATATTCGTGAAGCTCCAGCTTTATACAATATCAAAGAATTGCGTAAAGCAGGTGCAAAAGTGGTAGTTTATGACCCAGAAGCAATGGAGAACGTACGTGGTGTAGTTGGCAAAAAAGTAAAATATGCCAAAACGCCTTACGAAGCCATCGAAGGGGCAGATGCTTTGATGATTATGACCGAATGGCCAGAATTCCGTACGCCAGATTTCGATAAAATGGAAGCTGCATTGAAAAACAAAGTTATCTTTGATGGTCGTAATCTTTATGAATTAAAAGATATGCGTGAATTGGGTTACACCTACTTCTCAGTTGGTAGAGAAACAGTGAAATAAAAAACACTCGCAACGGTGGCAGCCCTAATCCCTAAAAAGGATGAAGGTGACAAGCGTTAGATAAAATTTCATAAAACATAAAACAAAATCTCCCCTTTAGGGGGTTGGGGGTATATGAAAAGAGTATTAATAACAGGTGGTGCGGGTTTTTTGGGTTCGCACCTTTGCGATAGATTTATCAAAGAAGGGCATTATGTAATTGCAATGGATAACCTCATCACAGGAGATTTACGCAATATTGAGCATTTGTTCAAACATCCAAATTTTGAGTTTTATCACCATGATGTGAGTAAATTTATTCACGTTCCGGGTGAACTTGACTATATTTTACACTTTGCTTCACCAGCAAGTCCAATTGACTATTTGAAGATTCCGATTCAAACCTTGAAAGTTGGTTCACTCGGAATTCATAACTGCCTTGGTTTGGCTCGTGTAAAAAAAGCAAGAGTAATCATTGCCTCAACATCAGAAGTTTACGGCGACCCATTGGTTCACCCACAAACGGAAGAGTATTGGGGACACGTAAATCCAGTTGGACCTCGTGGTGTATATGACGAAGCCAAGCGTTTTCAAGAAGCCATGACAATGGCTTACCATACTTACCACGGTGTGGAAACACGCATCGTGCGTATCTTTAATACCTACGGCCCAAGAATGCGACTAAACGACGGACGTGTATTGCCTGCATTCATCGGTCAAGCCTTGCGTGGTGAAGACCTAACAATCTTTGGTGATGGCACTCAAACTCGTTCGTTTTGTTACGTTGATGATTTGGTAGAAGGTATTTATCGTTTATTATTATCTGATTATGCTTATCCAGTAAATATTGGAAACCCATCAGAAATTACGATGAATGAATTTGCTGAGGAAATCATTAAATTGACAGGAACAGATCAGAAAATTGTTCATAGACCATTACCGAAAGATGACCCTAAGCAACGCCAACCAGATATAACTAAAGCCAGAGAAATATTAGGTTGGGAACCAAAAATAAATCGTGCGGAAGGTTTGAAAATTACTTACGAATATTTCAAGAGTTTACCAAGAGAAAGACTTTTTGATGAAGTTGCCCACCGTGAGTTTGATAAGAAGTAAATATATATTAGTTTTTTGTCGTGCCACATTTCCGCAATGTGGCACGACTGTTTATAAACGTTTTTATAATTTTTTGTGTTAAAAACTTATAAAATACAAGATAGAATTAAAATGAATTTAGACCGCATAGAAGACGCAATCGAAGCGATTCGTAATGGAGAAATAATCATCGTGGTTGATGACGAAGACCGTGAGAATGAAGGTGACTTTATATGTGCAGCCGAAAAAACTACGCCTGAAATGGTCAATTTCATGGTGAAAGAGGGTAGAGGCTTGATGTGTACGCCACTTACTCGTCAACGTTGTGAAGAATTAGAACTTGATATGATGGTGGGTAAAAACACCGCCCAACATGAAACCGCTTTCACAGTATCGGTCGATTTATTGGGCAATGGGTGCACCACAGGAATTTCGGCAAGTGACCGTGCAAAAACGATTCAAGCACTCGTAAATTCAACTACAAAACCAGATGATTTGGGGCGTCCAGGGCATATTTTCCCTTTGCGTGCTGCCGAAGGAGGCGTAATCCGCCGTTCTGGGCATACTGAAGCAGCCATTGATTTGGCAGTTTTGGCTGGTTTGCAACCTGCGGGTGTCTTGATTGAGATTTTGAACGAAGATGGAACAATGGCTCGTTTACCACAATTATTTGAAATTGCCAAGAAGTTTAACCTTAAACTGGTGAGTATCAAAGACTTGATTGAATATCGTTTGGCAAAAGAGTCGCTCATAAAAAGAGAAATTGGCGTAAATATGCCAACCGAATGGGGCAATTTTGATATGGTTGCTTTCCGCCAATTGGATAATGATCAACTGCATTTGGCACTCATCAAAGGAACTTGGGAAGAAGATGAGCCAATTATGGTACGTGTACATTCTTCTTGTGTAACTGGCGATATTTTTGGTTCTTGTCGATGTGATTGTGGCCCTCAACTTCATGCCGCTATGGAATTGGTCGAAAATGCAGGTAAAGGTGTAATTTTGTATATGAATCAAGAAGGGCGTGGAATTGGCTTATTGAATAAACTGAAAGCCTATAAATTGCAGGAAATGGGGCGTGATACTGTAGAAGCAAATCTCGAATTAGGTTTCAAAATGGATGAGCGTGATTATGGCGTTGGAGCTCAAATTTTGAGAAACTTAGGAATTAAAAAAATGAAACTGATTTCAAATAATCCTAAAAAACGAGCAGGCCTAATTGGTTATGGTTTAGAAATCATTGATTCGATTCCGATTGAGATAGAAGCCAATCCACATAATATCGGATATTTAGAAACCAAACGAGATAAAATGGGTCATAACATTATGGGTTCTTAAAAATATTCGTAAAAAATTATCCTTTAATGAGTTATAAAACAATTGTTTATAACTCATTTTTTTTGTTTATTTGAGCTATAAAACTTATTCTTATCGCTCATGAAATGGATTTGGCAATATAAAAACTGGTATGATTTTACGTATGATTCTACAAAATTAGTTGAATTTGAGAACGAATTTCATAAGAATATAGGTATAATTTATGGAGTTGTTAGTCATTTGGAATCAGAAAGCTTAGAAAACCTAAAGATAGATATTCTCACGCAAGAAGCCTTGTCAACCTCGAGCATCGAAGGAGAAATTCTAAAACGAGAATCTGTGCAAAGTTCTATCAGAAAACATTTAGGACTTAAAAGTGATTACCGAAAAGTACAACCAAATGAAGCTGGGATAGCCGAAATGATGGTAAATATTTATCAGCATTATGATAATCCTTTGAGCGATGAAACTTTCTTTTTGTGGCATAAAATGCTCATGAATGGAAGAAGAGATATTGAGGTTATTGGTGATTACCGCCAACACGCAGAACCAATGCAGATTATTTCAGGCAATTTTTCTGCCCCTAAGGTGTTTTATGAAGCACCACCTTCGACACAAGTTCGTAATGAAATGGAAAGATTGATAGCATGGTATAATTTCCAAATAGATAATCCAAACGGAATGCCTAGCTTAATTTTTGCGGGGATTGCTCATCTATATTTTGAAATAATTCATCCTTTTGAAGACGGTAATGGACGAATAGGTCGGGCCTTGGTCGAAAAAGCGATTTCTCAAAAAATAAAAACACCTTCTTTTAATTCTCTTGCAAAAGTAATTGATTCAAATAAAAAAGCTTATTATGATGCACTACAATCGTGTAATCATAGTAAAGATGTGAATAAATGGCTTTTGTTTTTTGCCAAAATACTACTCGAATCACAGCAATATACCATCAAAATGGTAAGTTTTTTAGTACAAAAATCAAGGTTTTTCATCAAATATAATGAAATAAATGAAAGGCAGTCAAAGGTGCTATTAAGGATTTTTGAAGAAGGGATAGAAGGATTTAGAGGGGGATTAAGTGCAGCTAATTATAAATCAATTACAGGTGCATCGGCAGCAACCGTAACAAGAGATTTGCAAGAATTAACAAATATCAAAGCCCTAATAAAAACGGGTGAACTAAAGTACACAAGATACTTTTTGAATTTGATAGACTTATAATCAATACCACAGCAAATGATAATAAAAGAATTACGCAAAAATAACCACATCATTCTTCATAGAAATACAGAAATTGTAAATTATTGACATATAATTTCTAAACGTTTAAAATATTAGGCACGCATAACAATTTCTTAACTAATCTAAATTGAATTATACCAATATTTTTCATTAACAATTTTATAAAAACTTGTTTTTCAAGTACTTACCAAAATAAAAAGGGTGGGTGCTTGTTTTTTTTAGAGAAAATTTTTAAGACCTTTGTGTAGGAAATTTAAAAACCAAAAATGATTTTTACTTCAAACATTTCTAACTCCAAAAAAAACATGATGCGAAAATTTACTTCAATGCAGAAAGTATTTAGCTTTCTTGCAGTAATGCTTTTTGCTTTTCAAAGCTTTGCACAAGTTACAACCTCTTCTATTAGCGGTTTGGTTGCAGACGCTAAAGGCGAAGGTTTGCCAGGTGCAACGGTTGTTGCAGTTCACGTACCATCAGGTACTAAATATGGAACTATAACCAACACTTCGGGACGCTATACCTTTCCTGCTGTTCGTGTGGGTGGACCTTATAAATTGTCAGTGTCATTTATCGGTTATAAGCAAGCAGATAAAGAAGGTGTGATTACAAGTTTGAATGCTACTTCAATTGTTGATTTAAGATTAGCAGAAGAAGGTACTCAGCTTGATGAAGTTAAGATTGTTTCGAGCGTAGGCAAATTATTAAGTGAAAATAGATTAGGTGCAGTGACTAACATCAGTCGTGACCAAATTTCCTCACTTCCTTCTATAAGTCGTAATATAAACGACCTTACTCGTCTTACTCCACAGGCTAATGGTACTTCGATTGGTGGTGGTAATTATCGCCAAAATAATATTACAGTCGATGGTGCGGACTTTAATAACAACTTTGGTATCGGAGGCAACCTCCCAGGTGGAAATGCTACTCCAATATCTTTGGATGCCTTAGAGCAAATCTCGGTAAACGTTACCCCTTATGATGTTCGTCAATCAGGATTTATCGGTAGTGCTATCAATGCAGTAACCCGTTCGGGTAATAATGAAATTTCTGGTTCGGCTTATACATATTTCCGTAACGAAAAAATGCAAGGAAATAAAATTGGAGACCAAACTTTCACAAAACAAGACCTTACCTACAATCAGTATGGTTTTAGACTTGGTGGTCCAATCATCAAAAACAAATTGTTCTATTTTGTGAATGCTGAGGTAGAAAGACAAACAACTCCTGGGCCATCTCAGATTGCAGCTACAGCGGCTTTGCCTTTCTCTCAAGCGAATCCGCAAGTTTCTCGCCCTACTGAAACTGAATTAAATACAATCAGCTCTTACTTAGCCGAGAAATATGGTTACGTAACTGGCCCATACCAAGGATATTCTTCTAAAAGTTTTAGTAATAAATTTTTAGCAAGACTTGACTGGAACATATCACAAAACCACAAATTGAATGTTCGTTATAGTTTCTTAGAAAGTGAATCTTCAAGAATTTCTCCTAGTACATCTACCTCCCCATTTGTAAATATTTACCCTCAGAACCGTCAGAGTTCACAAGCTCTTCAATTCGAAAATTCTGGTTATTTCCAAGCAGCAAATTTCTATTCGTTCTCGGCTGAGTTAAACTCGTTTTTTGGTAAAGTTTCAAATACTTTGAGAGTGACACAAACTCGTCAGAATGATCCAAGAACAACAAAAGGTGGAAACTTCCCTTTTGTTGATATTTTGAAAGATGGTAATCCTCTCACTTCTTTTGGAACAGAATTATTCTCTTCGGGTAATTTAAGAGATGTAAAAACGCTTTCATTTGTTGATAACCTTAGTGTAACTTTGGGAAAACATAACATCACAGCGGGTGTTCAAGCAGATTTTAACGAAACAAAAAATGGTTTCCAAAGATTTGCAACTGGTTTTTATGTATTTAATTCTTGGGCCGATTTTGTGGATGGTAAATTACCATCGCACTACGGTTTAACTCACTCACTTGCTCCAAATTTTGAACAAGTATTCCCATCTTTTAAGTTTGCTCAATATTCTGCTTATTTCCAAGACGAATTGAACCTAACTAGGAAATTAAAACTTACTGGTGGCTTACGTTTGGATTATGCAACTTTCCCGAATAGCCAAGTTGACCATCCATTAATTGCTAAACTTAGCTTTGAAGGTGGACAAAAAGTTAATACAGGGCAATTTCCTGAGTCAAAATTATTGTTCTCTCCAAGATTTGGTTTTAACTATGATGTAAAAGGCGATAGAACAATTCAAGTAAGAGGTGGTAGTGGTATCTTTACCGGTAGAGTACCATTTGTATGGATTGTATCGCAAGTAGGTGATGCAGGTATGTTACAAATCACACAAACTTACCAAGGTGCAAGTGTAGCAACTAACGCTGGACCATTCAAATTAGAACCGTATTATCCAGCTACTGTTCCACAAGCGGGTGCAAGTATCCCAACGGGTGGAACTACGGTTATCTCTCCATCATTTAAGATGCCACAAACTTGGAAAAGTAGTTTAGCGGTAGATATGCAACTTCCATTCGGAATCGTTGCTTCGGTAGAAGCAATCTATAACAAAGATTTGAATACTTCATATTTCAGAAATATCAACTTGAAAGACCCTGCGGCTTTAAATGTAGCTGGATATAACGATAATCGTTTGCTTTACGCTGCAACTAATACTACAAAGTATATTAATCCGCTTACATCGGCTGGTCAATACAGTGCAACAGGTACATCCGCCTATAACGTAACGCAATTAGGAAACTCTAATAAAGGTTATTATTTCTCATTTAATGCTAAATTAGAAAAACAGTTTGCTAATGGCTTATCTGCAATGATTGCTTATGTTAGAAATGATGCTCAAAATCTTTTTGACGGTGGTGGTGACCAACCTGCTTCGGCATGGCAAGGAACTGCAACTGTAAATGGTTCAAATAACCCAACGTTGAGCTACGCTAATTATGTTGTGCCAAATCGTATTATCAGTGCAGTATCATTTAGAAAAGAGTATATCAAGCACCTTGCTACAAGCATTTCGGTAGTTTACGAAGGTTCGGCTGCTGGTAGATTCTCTTATACATACAGTGCTGACATTAACCGTGATGGTGCAAATGCTGACTTGATTTATGTACCTAAAGATGCAAGCGAAATTACTTTTGTCGAGCTTACAGTAGGCTCAGGAGCAACAGCAGTAAGATATACTCCGGCTCAGCAAAGCGAAGCTTTCTTTGCTTATGTTGACCAAGATAAATATTTGAGTTCAAGAAAAGGACAGTACGCTGAAAGAAACGGTGCGGTTATTCCTTGGAGAAACCAATTTGATGTTAAATTCTTACAAGATATATTTACTAATGTAAAAGGGAAACGCAATACTTTACAATTGAGCGTTGACGTATTTAACCTTGGTAACTTATTGAATAATGAGTGGGGAATTCAGAAAACAATCAATAACTCTAATATCTTAGTTCCAACAAATGCTGCGGCTTTAGTAGCTGGTGGAACTGTTAAACCAACATACAGATTAGGAGTTGATAGAAATGCTTTAATCAAAGAAACTTTTAGAACGAATCTTGGTTTTGGCTCAACGTATTACTTACAAGTAGGTATACGTTATATCTTCAACTAATTGATTATCAAATAGTTAAAAAAAAGTCCCGCCTCGAAAGAAGCGGGACTTTTTTATGATCTATACTGAAGGTCTGACCAAAAGCTATAGTGAAGCGAGTTAAACCTGCGACCCATAAAGACCAGCCACCACTTCTACTACTTTATCGATTTCTTCAATAGTATTATATTTTCCAAACGAGAAACGTACATTTCCACGCTCGGGCTCAATATTTAATGCTCCTAAAACGTGTGAACCAACATCTGAGCCACTCGTACAGGCACTTCCACCTGAACATGAGATTTGAGCAATATCAAGGTTAAAAAGCAGCATATCGTTGTCTTCGTTTGGCGGTAAACTTACGTTCAAAACTGTGTAAAGGCTACGCTCCAGATTATTCGAATCACCATTGAAACGTACATTAGGAATCGCCACCTTTAATTTCTCAATCATTCTGCTTTTTAAGCTCTCGATGTGGGCTTTGTGTTCTTCCATTTCTTTGTAAGCTATTTCAAGAGCTTTTGCCAAACCTACTATTCCGTAAACGTTTTCTGTTCCTCCACGCATATTACGCTCCTGTGAACCACCGTGAATAAACGGATGAATTTTGCTATCGGCATTGATATACAAAAAACCTACGCCTTTTGGCCCGTGAAATTTATGTGCAGCACCCACCAAAAAATCTATTTTTGTATTTTGCACATCATGTTTATAATGCCCCATTGTTTGCACGGTATCCGAATGGAAAATAGCATTGTATTTTTTACAGACTTCGCCTACTTTTTCTAAATCTATCAAATTTCCAATTTCATTATTTCCATGCATCAAAGAAACTAAGCTACGTGGTTTTGTACTTAACAATTCTTCCAAATGTTCTAAATCAGCGTGTCCTTTTTCATCAAGATTTACGTAGCTTAATTCAATCTTACCTTGTTTTGCTAAATATTCAAGCGTGTGCAAAACCGCATGATGCTCCGTTGGCGAAGTAATGGCATGTTTTAAGCCATAAGTATCAATGCTACACGTAATGGCTGTATTATCCGCTTCTGTGCCGCCAGATGTAAAGAAAATCTCAGAAGGAGAAGCATTGATAAGGCTTGCTACTGTCTTACGAGCCTTTTCAATAGCCGAACGTACTTGTCGCCCATGCGAGTGAATGGATGAAGGATTACCAAAATTTTCGGTCATCAAGGGTAACATGGCCTGCAAAACTTCTTCATCAAGGCGAGTTGTGGCGGCATTATCTAAATAAATTTTAGGCATTGGTATGGCGTCGTTTGTTGAGAGTAGCCAGTCAACAGTCAATAGTTAACAGTCCACACAAAAAAGTTTTTATTATCCAAAATTAACTCACTTCTATTAATTGGTGAATCATTGTATAATATTTTCACAAAAATAATATTTGGATTTTAATATTACAACCCACTGTTTTGATAGACTAAGACGAATATTATTTGGTAAAAGGCAATCAATAATCAGCTTTTGGCAATCGTTTGTTTAAATGAGTAAATAACAATAAAAGCCGATTGCCAACAGTCGATTGCCAATAGCTATAATTCCACACTCACATTTCGTTTGAATGCTGCACCAAAATCAATCATTGACTCGGTTTTTAAAATTCCAGAAATATGGTCAATTTTATCATATAGCACACTTCTCATGTGTTCGTTCGATTTTGCCACAATTCTTATATAAAGTGTATATTGTCCCGTAATATAGTAGCACTCAGTCACTTCAGGGATTTTGCGTAACTCTTCTATGATTGTTTTTGAGTCAGAATCTTCTTTCAACACCAAACCTGTAAAGGCACTCCATTCATAGCCGAGTTTTCGTTCATCCAAAATAATTCCTGCTCCCTTTAAAATCCCAATTTTCTTCATACGAGTAACTCGCTGATGTACCATTGTATTCGATATATTGAGGTTTTTGGCTATCTCAGAATAGGGCTTTCTCCCATCTTTTTCAAGCTGAATCAAAATTTTTTTATCATAATCATCCAGTAAATTTTCATTTATCATAAGTCAAAATAAATTATATCGTGTATAAATTGAGTAAATGTTATCTTAATATGTAAAAATAAAGTAAATATGTTTCATTATGAAATTATATTAAGTCAATCTAACATATTTGATTATTGTTTTTGAAAAACCAAATAAAATTATGCTTATAGATATTTCACTCAGCGAACAACTAATCGAACTCGAAGAACGCTACGGAGCCCATAATTACCATCCAATATCTGCCGTTCTTGACCGTGGAGAAGGCGTTTATGTTTGGGATGTTGAAGGAAAACGTTATTTTGATTTTCTTTCAGCTTATTCGGCTGTTAATCAAGGGCATTGTCATCCACGAATTATCAATGCACTCATTGAGCAATCACAGAAACTAACGCTTACTTCGAGAGCATTTTATAGCTCCATATTGGGGCGTTATGAAGAATATATTACCAATTATTTCGGTTATGACCGGGTTTTACCGATGAATACGGGTGTGGAAGCCGTAGAAACTGCTTTAAAACTTTGCCGTAAATGGGGTTATCAAGTAAAAGGAATTCCAGAGAGCAAAGCTAAAATAATCTTTGCAGGAGGAAATTTTCATGGTCGAACCTTATCTGTAATTTCGGCATCAACCGACCCAACAGCACGTAATGAGTTTGGACCATACATGACAGGTTTCGAGACAGTTCCGTATAATAATATCGAAGCACTTGAAGAAGCACTCATGAAAGATCCTTATATAGCAGGATTTATTTTTGAGCCGATTCAAGGCGAAGCGGGCGTAGTTGTGCCTGATGATAATTATCTTAAAGAAGCCTATCGTTTGTGTAAAGCAGGCAATGTGCTTTTTATTGCTGACGAGATTCAGACGGGTATCGCTCGAACTGGTAAGTTGTTGGCTATCAATCATGTTGGTGTGCGACCCGATATTGTTATTCTTGGAAAAGCCCTTTCTGGTGGGGTCTTGCCAGTTTCGGCAGTTTTGGCAGATGATGAAATTATGTTGACCATTAAACCTGGCGAACATGGTTCAACCTATGGTGGAAATCCGCTCGCTTGTGCTGTTGCGATGGAAGCATTGGAGGTGGTGAAAGACGAAAAACTAGCTGAGAATGCCGATTATTTGGGGAAAATCTTCCGAGTGGAAATGCAGAAATTGGTCAATGAAACAAATATCGTAACACAAGTGCGTGGACGTGGATTGCTGAACGCAATCGTGGTGGATTCACACGAAGATTCTGACTTAGCTTGGGATATTTGCATGAAATTTAAAGATAATGGACTTTTGGCAAAACCAACGCATGGAAATAAGATTCGACTCGCTCCGCCATTGGTTATGACCGAATCTCAGATGTGGGATTGTGTTGAGATTATTTCTGATGTGGTAAAAAGTTTTTGATGAATATCAACTAAGTAGTCCACGGTCAATAGTTTACAGTCCACACTAACATAAAATGCTGTCTATCAGTTTTTTTATGAAAAACAAATTTATCGATTAAATATACTCGACTGCTTATTTTATACTTAACCAAAAATGATTTGCGAAAATTTAGACATTTAATTGACTCATTATCAGTACTTTGTGCCGAGCGACGGTCGCATCTGAAACTTTGTAACTTCGTGCCTTTTGAGTATGAATCCAAAAAGCCAAAATTTGGGGATTTTTTGCTGAGAAAAATATTTCTTAAACATTTTGTTACTTTGCTTTAAAAAGCTGTCTTAATAATATCAGCACGAAATTTTAAATAAATACATTCAGTTTGCTGTAAGAATTACCTAAAAGTAATTCCCGGTTACCCCAAAACAACTAAAAGTAAAACGCTTGAGGCTACTTCACGTAAGTAGTCTCTTTTTTTGTGACCCTTCTTAGATATTTTATAAATCTTTTCAATCGTTCAAAAACGGTTTCCTGTAAAATTCCGTAACTAAAAATAGCAATAAAATAGGCTGAATTGTATCTTTGTAGAATGAAGTTACAAAATGATTTAATATTACGTGCCGCCAAGGGCGAACGTGTTGAGCGAGTACCTGTCTGGATGATGCGTCAAGCTGGACGTATCTTGCCTGAGTACCGTGCTGTAAGAGAAAAAGCAGGAAGTTTTATAAAATTGGCTACAACTCCCGAATTGGCTGCTGAAGTAACGATTCAGCCAGTAGATATTTTGGGAACTGACGCCGCAATTATTTTTTCGGATATTTTGGTTGTTCCAGAAGCAATGGGTTTACCTTACGAAATGGTAGAAACCAAAGGTCCGATTTTTCCGAAAGTTATTCAAAATAAAAAAGATATTGACGCTTTGCGAATAAGCAATCCTGAAAAAGAATTGGCTTATGTATTAAAAGCTATTGATATTGTAAAAAAAGAACTAAACGGACGAGTGCCATTATTGGGTTTTGCCGGAGCTCCTTTTACTATTTTTTGTTATATGGTTGAAGGAAAAGGCTCAAAAACCTTTTCAATCGCTAAGAAAATGCTTTATTCTGAGCCAGAATTAGCTCATTTATTGCTTCAAAAAATTACGGATACCACAATCGCTTACCTAAAAGCTCAAGCCAAACATGGTGCTGATTTGGTGCAAATTTTTGATTCTTGGGCAGGAATACTTTCACCCGACCAGTACCGTAAGTTTTCATTGCCTTACATTGCTCAAATTTGTGATGCCATCAACGAAGTGCCAGTAACTGTATTTGCCAAAGGTGCATTTTTTGCAAGAAAGGAAATGTCGAACTTGAAATGTGAGGTAATCGGTTTAGATTGGAACATGGATATTAGTGAATCTCGCCGCATGATTCCTCACAAAACTTTGCAAGGAAATCTCGACCCATGTGTGCTTTATGGTTCATTCAAAGATATTGAAAAACATACCAAAAAGATGATTAAAAACTTCGGTGGACAGAAATACATTGCTAATCTCGGTCACGGTGTATATCCCGACACTGACCCCGACAAAGTAAAATGTTTCATTGATACCGTGAAGAATTATACAATATAATTGTAAGACAGGTTTGCAAGCTGTTAGTCAGTGCGGTAAAAGATTGAATCTAAAAAAGCCCTACAAATTGAATATTGTAGGGCTTTTTTATGAAAATTCAGGCCATTTTAAACCTTATCTGGCACAACAAAAGGTGCACGATACTTACGAGTAAGCATAGCATTTGCTTCTTTATCACCTACAAAGCTTTCTTTAGTTGGGTCGAAGTGCAAAGTTCTGCCCAAACGATAAGAAATATTACCCAAATGGGCAATACTTGCCGCCAAATGAGCCGTTTCTACAGGACCATTGAGCAGAGATTTATCTTTTGCTCGCACGGCATCAATAAAGTTTTTGTAGTGGTCGCCACCAGCATTTCGGGCAGGACCAGGTTCACGATTCTTACCTAAATAAGTTTTATAATCATTATAGCCATTTATGACCATGTAGCCTTTGTCTCCATAAAAAATATTGCCTACTTCGACGCCATCTTCTTTGTTTGTCATCCAAGGACGCACTTCCATTTGAATCACCTTGCCTTGTTTTGGGTAATTGTAGGTCGTACTTAAAACTTCTGGCGTTTCTTTGCAGTCATTCCAAAGGTATTTTCCACCTGCTGCTGTAATTGTTTCAGGCAAACCTACATCTAAACCCCACATACAAAGGTCTGTTTCGTGGATACCTTGATTACCCACATCTCCATTGCCATATTCCCAAAACCAGTGCCAGTTATAATGCACGTAATTTTTGCTAAATTCTCTCGCTTGGGCTGGGCCTTGCCATAAATCCCAATTAAGGCCTTCAGGTATTGGTGATTTTCCTAAATCGCCAATATCTGGACGCCACTTATAGACTGTTCCTCGTGCCATATAAACTTTTCCTATAAGTCCTTCACGCAAATGTTTGATAGCTTCTTGAATGGCTACCGAACTACGCAACTGTACACCGTTTTGTACGATTCGATTGTATTTGGTGGCAGCTTCAACCAGTTTTCTGCCTTCAAATAAATTATGGCATGCTGGTTTTTCCACATACACGTCTTTTCCTGCTTGACAAGCCCAAATTGCCGCCAAAGCGTGCCAATGATTGGGCGTTGCAATGCTCACGGCATCAATGCTTTTATCTTCATAAACCTTACGTAAATCTTCTTCAATGTTTACTTTTTTGTTGTATTTTTCTTCAAAAGCCTTTGCACCAGCTTTCAGCACAACGTTATCTACATCGCAGAGGGTGGCAACTTCCACATTATCTAGTGACATAAATCCTTTAATATGGTCTTTTCCACGGCCATTGATACCAATAACTGCCACTCGCATTCGGTCGTTTGCACCAAAAGCAGTGGATGGGATGATGGTCGGAATAGCCATCATGGCAAGCGAACTCGGGACTGTTGCCTTGAGAATATCTCGGCGAGTAAATTTTTTCATTTTTTTGCTGAATAGTTTGAGGTTGAATAGAGATTATGGTAAAATAGTTATCTAACTTGTTCTTAAGATTATAACCAACTTGAATTAAAATATACGCTTCCTTAAATATTAACCACGTTCAACTTAAACAACTCGTTTTAGGCCATGACGATGAAAGAAATTCCAGTAATGCTTGCCGAGAAGTTTTAGTTCAATTCTGAAGCCAAAAAGGCTTGATTTAACCTAGCGTATGTAAAAAAGGGCCTAATTAAAATGATTTGTGTTTATTATGTTTGACTTAAAAATAAATTGATAGATACAAAAACTTTATGCTTTTGTATAAGTTGATAATTTGTGCTATTCTTTGGCTCCAATAATTTGATAAATTCTTCCATCGGCTTTGGTCATGACATACATTTCACCTTGTGTATCAATGCCAAAGTGCAAGTCAATTCTGTCATTTCCACACAAATTCCTTAGGGTTTCAGGCTTGCCATTGAGCGTGAGTTGCCATTCTTTTATTTTTGCAGTTTGCTCTTGTTTAAGGTCTGCTACATCTAAATAAAACAATCTTCCCGAAGGAATATCCCCGAATAAATATTTGCCTTTTAGTGCTGGTACTAAATTTCCGGTATATTCGTAGCCACCTGTAATGGCTTTTGCTTCATCGTGGTCGAAAGTAGCTATGGGGTAAGTTATGTTATAAATTTTGTCATTTGCGGGAAGGGGATAAACTTTATTCATATCGCCGTCTGTATGAATCACAAATTTTCCTTCTCTAATCGGCCATCCATAGTTCAATCCTGCTTCGATTTTGTATAAAGATTCGATATTGACGTGGCCGATATTTACGGTTAGCATATCGCCTTTGCTTGTCCACATGATTCGGTGCGGGTTTCGGAAACCGCTGGCAAATATTTCTTTTAAAGCCTTTTTATTTGCTGATTTTTCGTAGGGATTGCTAACAGGAATACCATATTTGCCATTTTTACTATTTCTGCCCAATGGGTCGATGCGTAAGATTTTACCCCAAATTTGCTCTTCTTTGTTGGTCAAAAACGCATAACCATTTTCTGCTGCTCCGCCATCGCCTATTCCAATATATAAAAGTCCATAATCGGCATCGCCTTTTTTTGCCATTGGGTTAAATGCAATTTCCTGTACACCATGAATCACAGAAACAACATTTACTCGCATCATTTCACGAGGTTTTCCAGAGAAAATTCCTGAAGTAGGATTATCGATTTTCCATTCAGTAAGTACCCATTGAAGTGAAACTTTTATAGAATCAGCATAAGCAAAATCAGCCTTTGCTGAACCTGTTTTTTCACTATGCGTGGTGTAAAGCAAGCCATTGTTGAGAAAATCAGGATGAAATGCAAAACTTCCCAAGCCCGACGCTAAACCTGGTTGATGAATAAAATTAGGCATTAATTGGGCGAAATCCATATAAATAATTGGAGTATTGCCCTCCATTTTATACAATTTTCCTCGCAAATCATTTACAAAAATCTGACCTGTAGCTGGCTGAGGTGCAAATTTTGTGATACGAGTAAGTGGATATTTTCCATTTTCGCTCGATACAGGAAATTGCGAAAAATGTTTTACATCAATAACAAGATTTGAAACCTCGATTGGTTCAGGAATCGGATTTTTGAGACCTTCTCCATAATCTTTTTTTAGGTTACTTTTGATGGGTTTTGTAGTAGCCAAATAATCAATAATAGCATCAAGTTCGGTTTCATTTAAATAGCTATAAGATGGCATGATTGCCTTTTTATACTTTAGAAAAACTTGTATGGCTCTTTCATCACCTGCTGAGATTACATCTTGTGAATTTTTGATAAATTTCTTTACCCAAGCAGGAGACATGATACTTGTAATGCCAGATAATTTAGGTCCAATACCATCTGTTTTGATTTGGTGACAACTAGTACAATTTTGAGTAAATAATATCTGACCTTTTGCAACAGAAAGCGAATCTTTCGGTTGAGTAAAAACAACAACTTTTTCCCCCTTTTTTGCATAAGAAAATAGCGTTATTTGCAGAAAACAGAAAAAAAAGATGCTGTTTTTCATAATATCTATCCTATAATTGGTTGTTTAATCCTTTTAGAGTTTTTAATTTCATCTCTAATTATTTACTCTATTCTTTTAACTCATAGTTGTTTGAGAGGTCAGTCGCTACAGTTTAATCCCTTTGGGATTTTATAATCTACTTATCGTCAAACCTCCATCAATCATAAAAACCTGACCTGTAGAGTAGGGGAAATCTCCTTTAGCGATTGCCGCAACGGCTTTGCCAATATCTTCTGGAAATCCCCAACGGTTTTGAACCGTGAGACCCTCAGCAATGAGCTTATCGTATTTAGCTGTTACACCTTCGGTCATGTCGGTTTTTATTACGCCTGGCCTTACCTCGTAAACAGGGATATTAAACTCACCGAGTCTTGTCGCAAAAAGCTGAGTCATCATACCCAAACCTGCTTTCGATACACAATATTCCCCTCGATTGACCGACGCAACCGTGGCCGAAATAGAGGAAATTGTAATGATACTTCCTGTAAAACCGGTAATACTGCTTTTCTGCTCAATCATCCAATTGGCGGCGGCTTGGGTTAAAAAGTAAGTTCCTTTCAAGTTTGTTGAAACCACATAATCGAAACTTTCTTCGGTAGCTGCCAAAATATCATTTCGTTCTTTCGGTGCAACACCAGCATTATTTACCAAAACATCTAATCTCCCGAAATGAGTTTTGATTTTATCAAGCATTTGATTGCGTGCTTCCTTCGAAGCAATATCGCCTTGACAATAGATAACTTCTGCTCCTAAAAGCCTTAAAGCTGTTAGGGTTTCATTGACAAACTCTTCATTTCTCATGCCATTAATTGCCAAATTGAAGCCATTTTGGGCTAAATGTTGGGCAATTCCTAAGCCTATTCCACGGCTTCCACCTGTTACGAACGCTACTTTTTTCATATTCCGTCTTTAATGGTTTTGAGTAGTTCGGCGTGTGGATGGTTTTTATAAATTGGGTCGAGAGGAAAACACCCAGAGTACAAACCATTACGTGGGGCGGTTGTGCAATCGGAGAAAGTACGGCACAATAATTTTCGTTGGGTTGGGCGGTCATTTAGCATATCATCGGGCATAGTTGGGTACGAAAGCACCATGCGACCGAAGCCTATGAAGTCGGCTTTGCCATTTCTCAATACATTATGAGCCACGTTTGGTAGCCATTCTTGTAAATAAGAATATCCCGAACCCACAATAATCATTTCAGGAAATGCTCTTTTCAGTCCTTCGGCAACATCAATCATACGTGCTACACCTTCCAAAGGTTCTTCGGGTGGCTGATAGCCATCTGATGGTGGAAAGAGGGCAGGGCGTGTAACATGAGGGTTATAATATGGACTCGAAAGCGTTACACAAATCAACTGAATGCCCAAGCTTTGAGCCAATTCTAAAAATGCTTTTGGTTCTTCCAAATCAATATTTATTCCTGAATCATCACAGCCAAAAGCATATTTATATGCTTGATTTGGCGTTAAATCTGGTTCACCCTCGCCAGTTGCACTTTTTTTGAACGGCACAAAATCAATAGCACTTAGGCGGATTCCCATTTCTAAACCTGGGGCAGCTTTTTTAATGCCTTCAACAATATTTCTTAAAAAACGAGTGCGATTCTCGAAACTTCCACCATATTTCCCTTCACGGTCGTAGGCACTCAAAAATTCATGTCCTAAATAACCATGACAATGCTTAATATCAACAAAATGAAAACCTGCTTTTTGAGCCAAAACTGCTGCTTTTACGAAGTTTTCCACCAAAGTATCAATCTCATCATCGGTCATCAAAGGATGGTTTTCACTTAGATGGAATTTCTTGTCGAGTTTTGGATGATTATATAAAATTTTGGACTCAAACTTGGTATTATCGTTAGGTTTACAAAAACGCCCAGAATGTGTGAGTTGAAGTCCGACCAATAAATCATCGGCCGAGCCAAATTTTTCAGTGTGTTTATCAATAACAAGTTTGTAAAGATTTTCGTATTCTGAAAAATTAGCTTCATTCATAACCAATTGACGAGGATTTGCTCGTCCTTCATGCGAAACCGCCACCGCCTCGCAGCCCCATAAGAGTTTTGCTCCGCTGATGGCAAAGTTTTCCCAACGGTGTTTTGTTAAATCACTTGGCCGGCCATCGGCTGTGCCGTCCCAGCCTTCCATTGGTAAAATTGAGAGTGCATTACCAATTTTTTTGCCTGATTTTAGGGTGATATTTTTTCTGAAAGGCGATGCTTCACCCGTGATTAATTCATCATCAAATTCAAGTGCTACATTACTTGTCGAAAGATAATTTTTTAAATCTATAGCGGTTTTGAGTTGGGCTACTCTGGTATATTTTGGTTTAAATTTTTCTGCCATCTTTTATTTTATTTTAACCACGAAGTTACACTGAGTTTTGACACAAAGTTTCACGAAGTATAAGCTCTGTGCTACTCTGTGGTGAACTTTGTGAAACTCCGTGGTTATGTATATCATTTTTCTAAACAATTATAAAAAGCATAATAAGGCTCTTGATTGATGAGTTTTTGCACATAAAGAGCTACTTCTCTAAAATGATAATCGCCCCACATACTCGATTCTCCGTTGGCAATTTTGCTACCTTCGGGAACATAATCCCAGCCGTTTGGTTGGTGATAAATCGAATGCAGTAGTAAGCCTTGATGATTTTCGTTTGTACTCAAATAAGGCTCTTCTAAAAGTGAATTTAACACTGTTAGTCCTGCTTGCCAATATTTTCGGCCAGTTTCGGTGTCGCCTTTTCTCATTAAATATCTGCCTAAACGCAGTAAGCCCTGTGAACCGATAGCCGCTGCCGAAGCATCAACTGGCTCAAAATCATTGTAAGGATTGGCTTTTTCGTTAAGATAATCACCTAATTTATGCAAGTTCGGAGCTCCAGTATCCCAGTAGGGAATACCGTCGATTGGTGTATGTTCGATATAAAAATCGCAAGTAGCTTGAGCAGCTTTCAGCATATATTTTTCTATGCTTGCTCGGCCACCGTAGGCTTCGAGTTCGGTATCTTCGAGGGTTTCTAAAAATTCCAATTCTTCAGGAAAACCACACATCGCCCAAGCCAAGCCACGAGTCCAAGTTGAGAAACCTGTGTAGCCTTGTTGCGAGTTTGGACAACGGAAATTTCCATCTTTTACGTTGAAAACACTTTCGTGAGCTGTTCGGCCCCAAATATCATAAGAATCTCGTCCTTCGCCATAAAAAACTGAATAATCGGCGGTGGCTTTGATATGCTGTAATGCTCTATCAAGCATATTGATTTTCACATCACCTTCGCCTTGAAAAACGTGGCCTAAACGATGGCTCAACACTAAAGCACGACACGAACGGATAGTATCAACAAAAAGCGAATGAGCTCCATTGAATGAGTGAATATAGCCGGCACTTCGCTGGCTTCGACTACGCTCAGCCACCGACGTTTCATTTTGTTGACTGAGCGGAGTCGAAGTCAACGAAGTCCATCTGCTCGCTTGCACTGCCCCCGAAATTTTAAGAGCCAATTCGTAGAAGTTTTTCTCCCATTCGTTAAAAGCTATTTTACCTTCACGCATCAAGCGTAGCAAATTGCCGTAAGTGCTTACATTATTAAAGCCATGATCATGAACGCCAATGTGGCTTACGTGCGGAGCCATCACCTTGAGCGTGTTCTTTCGTCCAATTTCAAGGAATTCTTGCTCTCCAGTTGCATCGAATTGCAAAATCGCGGAGCCATATTGGAATCCTTGTGTCCATTCTGTCCAACCACGAGTGGTGTATTCGCCGTTATTGGTAAAAACTGGCGAACCTTTTGAAACATCATAATTCTGTTCAATAGATTGGATTTTTTGTCCTGAAAGCTCCCAAAATTTTTTTAGTTTTGAGTTTAAATCGGTGGGTTGAAGGTTGTAATCAATTTTAATCATTTTGATAATATAAGGTTGTAGAACAGGTTTATAACCTTTCTAAAATTCGAGAAAGCACAATTTAAAAATCGAACTGCCGTCGCGGTTGTGTTAGGCCAGCCATGTTTTTAGCAATGCTAAATCTTTTTTCATAGCTGAAAAAATCTCTTTTTTGTCCATTTTAATAGTTCTTAGGCCGTTTTCAGCTCCGCCTAAATCATATTCAAAGTGCATAGTAATCGGTACGTTGATGTTATATTGTTTTACTAAGGCCAAGAATTTTTTCCAATCAACAATACCTTCTCCTAGCGGACAACCAACTTTTTTGAGTTTACCATCTTGCAAAATGTATTTGAAGTCTTTGATGGCTAATGATTTTATGTAAGGTGCAATAAGTCTAAATCCTGTTTCCCAGTTAGGTCCACTTTCGGCAGTAGCATGGTTGACGTCGTATTGGCAACCAGTTAGCGGAGAATTGATGCTTTTAAAAATCGGAAACAAATCCCAAACGGCCGCTCCAAGGTTTTGTCCACCATGATTTTGGTATTCGCCCGAAATTTTATATTTCTTATTAAAGGCATCTAAACCTTTCATTTGTTGGCCAAAAGTATCTACTTGCTGCATAATGTCTTTTTGCATGTCGAGGTGATACCAACCCATGCGATAATGTTCAACGCCCAAGCCACTAGCAGTTTTCAACACTCTTTCCGACAGGGCATCAGCTTGCAAGATGCTGGTGGTCATCATCGAAATTTTGATGTTTGCTTTTTTTGCTGCTTGAATAATTTTTGGCAAATCAGTTTCGACTTTTTCGGGTAGTACATGACCGTCGGGACGTACCGTTAGATCAATACCATCAAAGCCCATTTCGGCGATAGTATTGGCCAAAATTTGGTAATCTTCAATCCAATGAAGTGTCTTTGAAAAAACACTGATTGAAGGGCTGGAAATTGGTTTGGCAAAAAGATAATCAGATTTTGCTAAAATAGTACCAGTTAGGGTGGTTGCGATAAAATTTCGTCTGTTCATGCTTAAAGTTAGAAAAATATTCGAAAATAAATGGTACTAATTTTATTTAAATTTAAATTATTTCGTGAGGTAGTTGTCAATTAAAATTCTACTACATACGCAATGTAGAGAGATTCTTCCAAGCTAAAAACAAGCATGAATTATCTATCGAATGTCAATCGCTGACCTTTGTTAATTTCATCAAATTTACCATTATTGAAGGCTACATTTCCCGAAACAATCGTGTGGGTAATCTTTGAACTAAATTCTGTTCCTTCAAAAGGAGACCAACCACATTTGGCATAAAGACTGTCTTTTGTGACGAGCGTTTTTTCACTCAAATCAACCAAAACTAGATCAGCCCAATAGCCTTCACGGATATACCCTCGGCGGTCGATTTCAAAACAGTCTGCTACCGAGTGAGCCATTTTTTGAGCAATTTTTTCGAGTGAAATTTTTCCTTGCTTATGAAACTCCAACATTGCATTGAGCGAATGCTGCACCAATGGAAGTCCAGCAGGAGCTTGCCAGTAAGATTGCTGTTTTTCTTCCCATGTATGCGGTGCATGGTCGGTTGCAACTACATCAAAATGGTCATCAAGCAATGCTTGAAGTAATTTTTCACGGTGTCCGTGCTTAATGGCTGGGTTACATTTTATTTGATTTCCCAAAGTTTTATAATCATCAGCATCAAACCAAAGATGATGAACACAAACCTCCGATGTAATATTTTTAGGTTTCTCTTTTGTATATAAGGCATTACTGAAAAGAGAAATCTCGTCAGCCGTAGAAATATGTAAAATGTGTAATCTTGTGCCGTGCTTTTTTGCTAATTCTACGGCCATTGAAGAAGATTTATAACAAGCTTCTTCATTACGTATAATTGCATGAACGTCATGCGGCAAGTTTTCACCGTATTGTTCTTTGTATTTTGCTAAATTTGCTTTAATTGTAGCTTCATCTTCGCAGTGAGTGGCAATTAATGATGGAAAATTGGAGAATATTTTTGTCAAAACACTCTTATCATCAACCAACATGTTTCCAGTTGAACTACCCATAAAAATCTTCAATCCACAAACATTTTTGATGTCTGTTTTCATGGCTTCATCATAATTGTCATTTGATGCTCCCATGAAAAATGAGTAATTAGCAACTGATGTTTGAGCAGCTATTTGATATTTATCTTCCAAAAGTGCTTGTGTAAGTGCATTTGGCACTGTGTTAGGCATTTCCATGAAACTCGTTGTTCCACCCGCTACGGCAGCACGAGCTTCGGTAGCAATCGTTGCCTTGTGTGTAAGGCCAGGTTCACGAAAATGCACTTGGTCGTCTATCACGCCTGGCAAAAGATATTTGCCTGTGGCATCAATCACCTTTTTGGTTTTTAGATGAGAAAGATTATTTCCGATTTGTTCAATGAACCCATCTTTGATAAAAACATCAGCGGGTGTAATTTTCCCTTCGTTTACTACGAGGGCGTTGAGTATTAATATTGTTTGTGACATTAAAAAATTTTGGTATAAAATTTAGCTCAAAATCTTCGGATTTTGCCAAAAATTTTGAGCTAAATGTGTTAATTCTGTAAAAAATTAATGAAACTTTATTCTTCAGTAAAAATATCATTTACTGCAATCGTAAAATCGGGTAAAACTGGGTCGGCTGAGCAAATATCATTATCGCTACAAATTCTTACAGTTTTGCGAGAAGTGTAGATGTAAACCAATTTATGCTCAGGAACAATATTCCAGATAATTTTAACCCCTGCCTTGAAATACTCTGTAATCTTGTCTTCGATTTTATAAAATTGGTCAGTTTCTGAGATGATTTCCATAACAAACTCGGGAATTACATCTTTTCCTTTTCTACCTAATTGAATTTGCTCTTTGGTTAAATAGGCAATATCTGGTCTTCTCATTTGAATACCAGAAAGCATAGTATCATATTCTGAAATTAATGCACCTACCTTTTTGTAACCTTTCTCATAAAGTAGGTCAAGAAGAACGTCATAAATATAAACTTGTTTTTTGTTCGTACCTGTAAATTTTATTAATTCTCCGTCATTCCACTCATATTTATAACCATCGTTTGGCTCCCAATTTAGGAACTCTGCTAAGGTTTTTGGAACTGATTGTATTTCGTTTGATAAGACCATATTTCAAATCATTTTATGTTCAAACTTAATAAAATATTGCCGAAACAGCTAATTTTTAGTGGTTTTTAAAGATAGCAAACTCTTTCGCAAAATAACTCAAGATGATTTTTGCTCCTGCCCGTTTGATGCTCAAGAGCATTTCGAGCATGGCTTTGTCGCCGTCGAGCCAGCCATTTTGAGCAGCGGCTTTAATCATGGCATATTCGCCCGAAACATTATAGGCAGCAATTGGCAAATCAAAGTTATCAGCCATTGTTTTGATAACATCAAGGTACGAAAACGCAGGTTTTACCATTAAAAAATCTGCACCTTCGGCCACATCAAGCTGTCCTTCGATGAGGGCTTCACGCACATTGGCTGGATTCATCTGATAGGTTTTCTTGTCGCCAAATTTTGGAGCAGAATCAAGGGCATCACGGAATGGACCATAAAACGCACTCGCATATTTTACCGAATACGACATGATGCTTACATTCGTAAAGCCTTCATCATCAAGCATTTCCCTGATATAACCAATTCGGCCATCCATCATATCTGACGGCCCAATAATATCTGCTCCTGCACGAGCCTGTGCGAGAGCCATTTTGCCCAAAATATCAAGGGTTTCGTCGTTCAAAATTTCCCCATTTTCCACTAAACCATCATGTCCATCGCTGCTGTATGGGTCCATTGCCACGTCGGTCATGAGAGCAATGTGTGGAAATTTGTTTTTAATTTCGCTCAATGCTTTCAAATAAAGCGTTTCCGAATTATGGCTCTCGGTAGCGTATTTATCTTTTTTGGCTTCAGGATAATTCGGAAAAAGGCATATAGATTTAATTCCTAAGTCAGATATTTCTTTTATTTCCTCCAGCAAAGTATCAATCGAAAAGCGATAAATGTTTGGCATTGATTTTATCTCACTTTTGATACCCGAACCTTCCATCACAAACATCGGAAAGATAAAATCATTGACTGAAAGGGTGGTTTCTTGTACCAAATCTCTGATTGCAGCACTTTTTCTATTTCTACGTGGGCGACTGATTAGCATATAATTAATTTAAAAATTTGTAGATTAGGTAATTTGGAAATGATGAAAGTTTATTTGCAAATCCTAAGCAACAAAGTTCGGTAAGAAAATGTTAGCTTGGGTGTTTTTACATGAAAATAAATAGAAATTTTTTAAGAAAGATGGACTAAAAACTAATTTTTCGATACTTAAATAAAATCTCCTACTTACGCCCTAAAGCCTCTCAAAAACTCCTCAATTCCCATGCGTTTTTTGCCTTCAAGTTGAAGTTCTTTGATTTTTATCCAATTATTAGCACTTCTAAAGTCGAGGTAAGTTTTTCCATCGGTTTTGAAACTTCCTATCTCAGCTGAATCATTCGCAATTTCTCCGATTTCGGTTTTATAAATTTTGCAGGTTTTATCATTTAAAATAGTCCAAGAGGCAGGGTAGGGCGAAAGCCCTCGAACGAAATTGTGGATGTTTTCGGCCGTTAAATTCCAATTGATTTGACAAGTTTCTTTAAAGATTTTTGGTGCTGATTTTAGTTCAAGACTCATATCTTGCGGAATCTGTGGGTAATTCCCTGATTTGATTGATTCTACGGTTTTCACGACTAAACTTGCTCCAATCATCATCAGCTTATCATGAATTGTCCCTGCGTTATCATCAATTAGAATTGGTGTTTTTTCGGCAAAAATTACATTTCCTGTATCGATTTCTTGTTGAAGGAAAAACGTCGTTACACCGGTTTCGGTTTCACCATTAATTACCGCCCAATTAATGGGAGCTGCCCCTCGATATTGTGGTAAAAGCGAACCATGTAAATTAAAAGTACCGAGGCGAGGCATATTCCAAACCACTTCTGGTAGCATTCTGAATGCTACAACTATCTGTAAATCAGCTTTATAGCTGCGAAGTTCTTCTAAAAACTGATGATTTTTCAGTTTCTCAGGTTGTAAGACCGGAATGCCCTTCGAAATTGCGTATTTCTTCACGGGTGTTTCATTCATTACTAAGCCTCTCCCCGAAGGTTTATCTGGAGCTGTGATTACAGCAACAACCTCACAACTACCACTATCAACCAATGCTTTTAAACTCTCTACCGCAAAATCGGGCGTACCCATAAAAACTATTTTCATCAGATTTTTGTTATAAATATTGTGGCTTTAAAAATCACTTGATTTTTAAAAAAACTTTGTACCTTTGTTTATCAAAATAAGCAAATGAAAATAAAACGAACAAATAAAGTCTTGTTTCACTCGAAAATATTATAGTTTCAGGAATAAATAATTAATTTTACTCTGAAACGGTCGAAATTTTCGCCGTTTTTTTTGTCTCACCCCTAAATACTAGGGGTTTTTAAATTTAATAATGTTATGTCAAAAATTCAATATTACACAGAAGAAGGTTTTAATAACCTAAAAAATAAACTTCACGAACTAAAATTTAAAGGTCGCTCGTCGATTGCTGCCCAAATTGCCGAGGCTCGTGATAAAGGAGATTTGTCGGAAAATGCTGAATACGATGCTGCCAAAGATGCACAAGGTTTGATGGAAATGGAAATCTCTAAACTCGAAGAGATTGTAGCTAATGCACGTATTTTAGATGAGTCAACAATTGACACATCGAAGGTTTCATTATTATCGAAAGTAAAAATAAAAAATAAGAAAAATGGCGGTACAATGACCTATACATTGGTAGCCGAAGAAGAAGCTGATTTGAAATTGGGTAAAATCTCAATCAATTCTCCATTTGGAAAAGGCTTGTTTGGTAAAAAACTCGGTGAAACAGCTGAAATTCAAGCACCAGCAGGTGTTGTTGAAGTTGAAATTTTGGAGATTACGAGATAAATATTATTTTAATCGAATAACGTCGGCAAGGCTTAATTCCATAGTGGAAATACTTGCCGACGTTATTTTTTCACCCAAACTTATCCAACTGCTTCACAACTACACCAAAATCTTTTGGATATGGAGCTTCTGTTGTGAGTGCCTCTCCATTCATCATCCTAAAAGTTATCGAATGTGCATGTAATGCAACTCTTCTTATGAGTGGAATTTCTTCCGTTCCGTTTTTTAAATTGAATTTCTTACTTTTTATTTGCGACAAGAAAATATCATCACCCCCATACATAGGGTCGCTGACGATAGGTGCTTTTAAGCATTGCAGATGAACCCTAATTTGGTGCATACGCCCTGTAATGGGCATACATTCTAAGATTGTATAATTTCGGTAAGCCTTCAAAGTATTAAAAATTGTTTCAGCTATTTTACCTTTTTCTCGGTCGATTCTAACGCCAGTGCCGTCACGAAGCTGGGCGATTGGTAAATAAACTGATATGCCCACAAAATCATGCACACCATTTGTAATGGCGTGGTAACGCTTGGCTACTTCACGGGCTTCAAATTGCATAGCAAGGCTACGATAAGCAGCTGGGTTTTTGGCAATTGCCAGTACGCCAGAAGTTTCCTTATCAAGACGATGGCAGAGTTGGGCATCGCCAGAATATTCTTTTGCCAGACGTAAAATACTTTGCGGAGTGCTGCCTAGGCGTTTGTCCTGCGTTCGTTCGTCAAGACTTGATATATAAGGTGGTTTATTAATTAAAATATAATCATCGTTTTCAAAGATAATGATGTCTTTGAAGTCAATTTTCTTTATTGTATTTTTAATTTTTGGCGTTTCTTTTTCGTCGAAAACACTTAAATCGAAGTCGTATTCCATTGTTTAACTGCTTTTTTGTACAAAGTTACGCTTAAAACCCGTAAGGTTTTGTCAGCTATGTAGGTTTTTATGGAATATTATTGATTTTCGATAAATTTTTCAGTTGTATTTTCGATGATTTTGGCAAGTTTGAATTTGAAAGTAGTGCCTTTGTCAATCTTGCTCGTGACCGTAATTTTAGAATGATGAGCATTTAAAATGTGCTTAACAATTGCTAAACCAAGGCCAGTTCCGCCAGTATCACGTGAGCGACTTTTATCAACTCGGTAGAAACGCTCAAAGATGCGAGAAAGGTGCTCAGGCTGAATTCCCGGCCCATCGTCTTCGACGGATATATGAAAGTGCTTTTTATCTTCTTCTATCTCGACAATGATTTTGCCATTATCTTTACCGTACTTAATCGCATTATCAACTAAATTGGTCAAAACCTGCGTGATTCGCTGCTTGTCAGCTTTAACGAGTGCTTTTTCGAGCGTTTTAGGCTTTATTTTGAGCATCACGCCACGGCTTTCAGCTTTGTGTTCTAGTTGCTCGAAGATTTCCTGTGTAATATTTTTTAGGTCGATTAGCTCAAAGTGCATTTTCAAATCGCCTTTTTCTACTTGTGAGAGTGTTACTAAATCTCGAACTAGTGCATCGAGTCCATCAATACTTTTAGCGGCACGATTCAAGAAACGATCGAGGGTTTTTGGGTCGTCTTTTGCTCCATCAATGAGTGTATGAATAAAGCCTTGAGCGGCAAAAATGGGTGTTTTAAGTTCGTGTGAGACATCGGCCAAAAATTCTCGACGGAACAGTTCCATTTTTTTTAATTCTTCGATTTCGGTTTGTTTTTTAGCCACATAAGTCGAAATCTCAGTATTAAGTTTTTTGATTGGATTGACGCTTTTCAAAAGGCTTTTTCTCGATATATCAAAATCACGAATTTTGAGTTGTTGAATAGTCTTGGAGATTTGTTCAACCTCCCGAAATACCAAAATGTCAATCGTATAAAAAACCAAAAAGAAAGTAGCAAAAAAACACGCCACACCTACTACGAAAAGCATAGCGACTGTGACTTCAGGCACAAAACTTAGAAACGCAATCGAAATAAGCGTAATAAAGATAGCCAAAAAAAAAGCAATGATTCGAGGGCTAAAAGACATTCTTTAGTAGATTTTTTACCGCAAATGTAATTGATAATTTGCAATTTATCATCGAAATTACACCTCATCAGTAAACATATAGCCTACTCCTTTAAGGGTTTTAATGAAGGTTTCGCCCACTTTTTCACGAACTTTACGGATATGCACATCAATCGTACGCTCAACTACATATACATCGGCACCCCAAATTTTTTGCAAAATTTCGTCACGACTAAATACTTTGTTGGGATATTGAGCAAGAAAAGATATTAATTCAAATTCTTTTTTTGGTAAAACTATAACACTGCCGTCTGCTTTGGTAACGGTATAATTCAATCGATTGATACTTAATCCTGCAATTTCAAGGGTATCTCCAATATCTGTTTTCTGAGATTCACGTCTGAAAAAAGCATTGATTCGACTCATCAAAGCACGAGGCTTGATGGGTTTATTGATATAGTCATCTGCACCGAGTTCAAATGCTGCAACTTCCGAATATTCTTCTGAACGAGCCGTTAGATAAAGAATAAAGGTGTTTTTTAGTTCGGGCATGGCACGAATCATACGACCAACCTCAATGCCATCGAAGAAAGGCATCATAATATCAAGAATCACTAAATCCGGAAGGAATTCTTTAGCAATTTCGATTGCTTTTTTACCATCGGGAGCAGATGATACCTTATAGCCTTCTTTTTCGAGATTATAGACCAATAATTCTACAATATCGGCTTCGTCGTCAACTACTAAAACACGGTGAGCAAGACTCATAAGTAGTAATTTTATTTGTGGGGTTATTTACTGATACAAATGTAAGGTTAAAAAAACGTTAGGAATATTAAGCCAATGTTAAATCTTAATGAAAGGGATAATTTGGAGCAAAAATTAAGGACTTTTGAGTAATAAAACAAGACTTTTAGTAGAAATAATGTTGAATGTATATCTTTGTGGAAAAGTAGAAGGACGATTTATAATGGGTTCTCCCGTGTGATGACGATATAAGAATCAATTTTAAATTGATAGGATTATAATTTAGGAAAAAACAATAAAATGGGATTGGAAATTGAGAGAAAGTTTTTGGTAAATCATACAAAATGGGCTGCTGCCGAAAAACCCAAAAGAGAGTTTTATAGACAAGGTTATATGCTAACCGACCCCAACAAAACAATCAGAGTTAGAGCGACTGACACAAAGGGTTTCCTGACAATTAAGGGTAAAACAGAAGGTGCGACTCGTGTTGAATTTGAGTACGAAATACCAAAAGAAGAAGCTATTCAACTGCTAGATATGTTTGCAGTTTCGGATTTGACTAAGTACAGATATAAAGTAGTTTTTGCCGAAAAAATGTGGGAAGTTGATGTGTTTTTGGGTGAAAACGAAGGTCTAATTGTGGCTGAAATTGAACTTTCGAGCGAATATGAAACTTTTGATTTACCGGATTGGGTAGCTGAAGAGGTAACTGTCGAAAAGAAATATTATAATTCTAACTTATCGACTTTGCCATTTAAGCACTGGTAAAACCTTTAATATTTAAACATTTCTTCGAGTATTTTATAGTATCGTCAAATTTGTTTTTCATGCCTTCAAATAAATCATCTTTTGGTTTATCACCATAAGTAATAGCTTGTTTGAAGGCTTCATCCCAACCTTGGCGAGGTTTTTTTGGTTGAGCGTAGCATGATGGAATCACCCAAGACTTCTATTTCTACTTCGTCAGTAATACCACAACTTACCTACATTGTTTTAGTGATACGTATTCCACTCGAATTTCCTATTTTTCTTATTGTTTGAATCATCTTTTTGAAAAATTTCAAAAAAATGTAATAACTTTTTTGAAATAGTTAATTAGATACTGTTATTTTTCGACTTCCAAAACTCCAAAAGCTTCAGGCCGATGAAAACGAGGAACTTTACCACTCATTGTTGGATTCCAGCATAAATATGCACACGTAGCGGGTGTACCTGACCAGTCAGAGTTTATATGCGATTTTAGCGAGATAATTCTATAAAAATTGACTCGATAAGTGTTTTTCTTACCACCTAACAAAGTCCAAGGAATTTGCATTTTTCCTGACCAACTATTTCCTGTTTTGCTTACCGAATGAATGATTTTTGCATCTTCGTGGCTCACAAAATCACAATTTTCAGGAGCTTCCTTGGTCGGGTTTTCAATCCAGCCTGCAAAAAGTGCATTGTTTGGATTAATCTCTAATTCTAAATAACGAGTGGGCGTGTCCGATCCTTCGGCAATAAAAACCTCGAAAACCTCTTGATTATACATCTCGCTATTATGTTTTATGTATGAATTTTGTGCTATAAAAGGGTTTTGTAAGCAACTAAATTCAATACTTAAATATTGGTCGTCGGCTTTTAGTTTTACTTCGGTTGTTTGGCTCGAAGTTTTGCCGTCGGTGGCGTTTTTGAAATGGTTTTCTGGAAGTTTAGTCCAAATGTTTTTCTGTAAATTGATACTTGGGATTGTACTCATAGAAGCAAAAAAGAGGTATAAAAATATTAGCATAATTATTATTGGATAGCGAATAGTGTTAGGTTGAAGCCACCGACTTTTTGTTCAGTTTTTCCTTAATTTCAATAATTTTCTCTTTAATATCTAACACATTCGCTTTTATGGCGTGTCGATACTCTTCTTTTTCTGCATCAGTACGTTGAGCGGCATCTTGGGTAATTTTTGCTTTGAATGCTACCTTTTCAGCCTCTGTAAAATCTTTAAACTTTCTGAATTCTTGATAAAGTTCTGTTTGTTTTGCTTTAATGCTCATAAAATTATTCATTTTCTAATTTATACTTAATCTCCAAAATCAAATCTAAAAGCATATCAATCGCTTCTCTGATTTCTTCACTTTCACCTTCAATCTCGCATCGCCAATTATAGAAGTCGAGTAATTCTTTGTATCCTTTTAAATCTAATTCTAAAATAATTCGTTCTAATTCTGTCATTTTTCTAATCAAATTTAACCAAAACAATTTAAAAACAAATAATTCTTTTTACCAAACATAAGTAGACACCGAGCCGGCATCAAGCGTGGTAGTTACTTGTTTGTTATGATAACGAATATTGAATTCCTGAGTTTTAACGCCCTCATTTTGTACAATCAGAACAGTTTTGCCCGATGGAGTTTTAAAGGCTACATTCGGCAGCGACATTATAATATTTGAGGCAATTTTTACCGAATTTGGGCGAACAAACTTCGAAGCATGAGCAATGATATAATAAGCTGGATTTCGAGTGATGTTTTGTCCAATCGTGATGGCTCCCAAACATTCAGTACATCCTCCATCAGTATGTAGGCTTTGCTTTGGGTCGGATGCCAAATTCCACTCTAAAACTGTTTTGCACCAGTTGCGAGAAGCACCGATGATTAAGTTTTTGATATGCCACGAAAAATCGCCTGCAAAATTGCCTGGTGCACCAATCCATTGCTCAGTAAAATAAAGGTTTTTATCGGGATGGGCTTCGTGGACACTCCTAATATTTTCTACATTGCCACCATATAAATGAAAAGCCGAGCCATCGATGTACTTTCGAGCTTCTGTATCATTCAAAATACTGATTGGATAATCGGGACGGTCGGCGTTATGGTCGTAAATAATGATTTTTGTTGAAATTTTTGCCTGTTTGAATGCTGGGCCGAGATTGTTTTTTACAAAAGATGCTTGTGAGTCTTGAAGCATCAGTAAACTTGGATTATTTCCATGATGAAGTGGCTCGTTCTGAATCGTTAAGGCATCAATCAGGATACCTTCTCTTTTCATTTCCTTTATGTATTTTACCAAATATTGAGCATAAACGCCATAAAATTCAGATTTTAAGCTTCCCCCTTTAGAATTATTATTGGTTTTCATCCAGGCTGGCGGCGACCACGGGGAACCCAAAATCTTGATTTTTGGATTGATTGCCAGAATCTCTTTTAAGACTGGGATTAAGTGTTTTTTGTCTTCTGCCAAACTAAATTTACTTAGTTTTAGGTCAGTTTCTCCTGCAGGAAGGTCATCGTAAGAAAAAACATGACTGTCAAGGTCAGATGCTCCTACGCTTATACGTAAATAACTTACTCCGATATTATTGTCGTCTGTGGCAAACAATTCTTTTAAGATTTTTGCTCTTTCGGCAGCATTCATTTGGTTCAAAAGTTGCGTACTTCCACCTGTAAGTGTATAACCAAAACCATCTATTTGTTGGAATTTTTTGGCATCATCTACATAAATGCTAGGTGAAGTATTGCTGATTTTATCAAAATTAAGGGTATTTGATTGTTTTTGAAATAAAACAGATTTATCGGTTTTGGTAAGCCATATTTCTACGTTTTGGGCATTTACTTGCAAAACCCATATACAAAGTAAAAAAGTGGAAAGTTTTTTCATAGTAGTTTTTGTTAGAATGTACTCGCAATATATATAAAAAGATTGTTTATTGAAATCTAGAAAGAATTTCCTTAGCGATTGGCTTAAAAAGTCTTGGCAAAGGATTAAATATAGAAAGCATACTCTTAAATAAAAAGAGATGTATCATTTTTGTGAATAATACATCTCTTTTTATTCAAAATCTGTAAAACACTATTTTATTGTAGCTACTTCTCTTTTCGGAAGCACTCCCTTGCTGCGAGCCTTTACTATCCTGCTTTGTTTTGGTATTTGTTTTTTCTCTACATGCTCTACTTGAACCACTGGCGTTGGTGCCGGCGGAATCATTGGCTTTACCTCAGCCACTGGGGTTTCAGCAATCGGTGGAACAATCTCAACTTTCTGTGCGACAGCAACTCTTTCACTGATTCCATTACCTATTTTAGACGCTTCACAGAGTTTAATCGCATCATTTATTTCGTTTTGATTCCATCCATCGGTTTTTCCTTGTTCATAAAGCGAAATTGCTTTTTCAAGCATCAGGTTTACTTCCTTTGCCGAATTTTGCTTAAAAGCCAATTTCTGCCAATAAGTTGCTTCTTCTATTGATAATTGTGGCAAAATCGGTGCGTGAAAATCATCAGGATTTATTTCGAGTAGTTCACGCAGCTTAGTTTTTGCATCATAATATTGCTTGGAAGCACGTAAATCAAGAAACTGCTTGGTGAGCGAAATAGCAGTATTACATCGCTGGGCAAACTGATTTTCGCTTAAATTTGTACCATAAAGGTTACGATACAGAAAGAAAGCATGATAATAATCTCCTTTTTTGAAAAGTTCGTCGGCGTAAGCACGATGGGTTTGAGAGAAGCTTATAAGTGGAAAAAATAAACCAACTAGAAGCAAACGATTCATGGTTTTAAAGTACTTGTTCATTGTCTTTTGAAATAATTATGGGGAAAGGACAAGTCAAGATACAATCATCGTATATTAAGAATGTTTTTGTAAGTATTTTTTTTAAACTATTTAAATTATAACGGCTGAAGGGAAGTTTTTATTGTTTTTACTCCAAAAAATGCAATAGAATCGGGTGAGTAAGTATGCAACTGACCGAACCGATTCTATTTGATTATTTTAAATTTTGGTCAAGTGCATAAGTGTTGCCAAACCTCTGATTGTTCGACGAGAAGTGCCTTTGATGTAAACCTCACCTGTGATTTCTGCAACGTGTTTTTCACGGTCAACGCTCATTACTGTAAAAATGACTTCGTATTCGGTATTGACAAACATCGGAAACATATACTCAGTTTCTTGTTTCATATAAATCGAACCTTCACCCGGAAATTCCATTCCCAAGATGCGAGTAAATACGCTACTACTCAAATGCCCATGAATTATCGGACGCTTGAAACGCGTGGTAGCCGCAAATTCAGCATCGAGGTGCAAAGGGTTTTTATCGCCAGTGACTTCGGCAAATTTTATTACATCTTCCTGCGAAAAACTAAAACTTTGGCGGTAAGTATCGCCTATTTCTAAAAGCATATTGAGTTTTGTTATCTTAAATAATTTCCAAAAATAGTAAAAAATAAGCCACACCAAAAGGAGTGTCTGATTTTGTTCTATTGGCCATAATTTTGGAATATGTTTATCATGCAGTTTTTCTATATTTTACAGCAAAAGTTGTTTTGTTATATTCTTCATACCGAAGGTCTTTGAGAAGTATCAATTGAGATGCAAAAAACTGGTTTAAAAATTATGGACAAAGCTTCACAAATGCCCAAATGATAGTTTAAAAGACTTTGTACTGAATTTTTGGCAGTATATTTCTTAAAAATAGATTTTAAAAAATATTAATAAATGATATAAAAACACTATTTTTGAGTTAAGGTTTGAAACGAAAAATTCGTTTTTTAATCATAAACCAACCAAACTATTCAAAACTACAAAACTTATGATGATACCTCCCAAAAGGCTGGTGCTAATGCTACTTTGCCTACTTGTTGTTAAGCAGACTTTCTCTCAACAGAATATTCCACTTCCCGAACACCCTCGACCAGATTTTGAACGCTCAGAATGGCTTAATTTGAACGGAAATTGGGCTTTTGAATTTGATAAAAAAGATGATGGTGAAAAGGCACAGTGGCATAAAGGCACAAAGAAATTTACGCAAACAATCTCCGTTCCCTTTCCATGGGGTTCGCCACTTTCAGGCGTAAAAGATGAAGCAGATATCGCGTGGTATGCTAGAAAAATAACGATAAAACCCGAATGGAAAGGCAAACGAGTTTTTGTAACTATCGGAGCATCGGACTGGAAAACTACCGTTTGGCTTGATGGCAAAGAACTTGGCAGCCACGAAGGGGGATATACGCCTTTTTCGTTTGAATTGACCAACTTAAAGCACGGAACTGAGCAAAACTTAGTGATAAAAGTCGATGACAAACGCCGTGATTTTACGCTTTATGGTAAGCAAGGCTACGGCAATGCTCGTGGACTTTGGCAAACGATTTATGTAGAAGCTCGTGGACAAAATTTCTTAGATGCAGTGCATTTTACGCCAGATATTGACAAAAACCAAGTTAAAGTAACGGCTTACTTGGGAAGCCCAGCAACAAAAGACCTTGATTTAGAATTGACGATTAACGGAAATCAGAAAATTTCGATTCGTGAAACTTTTCCGAAAGGTAAAACACAACATTCATTTACAGTGCCAATTTCATCGCCAAGATTATGGACTCTTGAAGATCCGTATTTGTACGAAACAAATGTAAAACTGGCAGATGATGAAGTTAAATCTTATTTCGGAATGCGTAAGATTTCGACAGTCAATCTGCCAAATACTAATTATAAATACATTGCTCTTAATAATAAGCCAATTTATATGCAATTGGCTCTCGACCAATCGTATCATCCAACGGGTTTTTATACTTTTCCGACCGATGAATTTATGAAAAACGAAATTCTTTTGGCTCGAAATATTGGCTTAAATGGCATTCGGACGCACATCAAAGTTGATGTGCCTCGTAAACTTTATTGGGCTGATAAATTGGGTATTTTGGTGATGTCCGATTTACCGAATTTCTGGGGAGAACCCGATAAAAATGCTCAAAAAGAATCAGAATATACGCTTCACGAAATGATAAAACGTGATTATAATCACCCTGCGATTTTCTCTTGGATTGTCTTTAACGAAACTTGGGGTTTGAAAACAAAACAAGAATTTAATGGCAAAAAACAAAGCGTATATCTGCCCGAAACCCAAAAATGGGTAGCGTCGGTGTATCGTTTAGCAAAATCGCTTGATGCTACTCGATTAGTTGAGGATAACTCAATTTGTTGTGGAGCGGGTCATACCGAAACTGATATTAACTCGTGGCACGAATATTTGCCAGGTTCGGGTTGGGAAAAACATTTGAAGGAAATCGACGAAAAAACGTTTGTTGGTAGTCAGTTTCATTATGAGAAGGGCTACACTCAAACCGATGTACCAAATATCAATTCGGAATGTGGCAATGTTTGGGGCTATGAAGGCAGTACGGGTGATGTAGATTGGAGTTGGGATTATCACCGAATGATTAATACTTTCAGAAAATACCCAAAAATTGCGGGTTGGCTTTATACCGAGCATCACGATGTAATTAATGAGTGGAATGGCTATTTCAGATTCGACCGCTCAGAGAAAGAAACGGGCATTGGTGAATTGGTTGATGGCATGGCAATCAAAGATTTTCATTCGGATATTTATATTTCAGCGGGCAATGAAATCAGTCGAAGCGTAAAACCAAAAGAGGAGATTAATTTACCGCTATATCTTTCAGTTATGACTGATAAAAATTTAGGGAATAACCTAAATCTGAAAGTGCAAATGTATGGTTATGATGCACTGGGTCAGAAAAAAACTTGGGGAAATATGACCAAAACTGTTCCTTATCAAGCATGGCTACAAAAAGAACTCGAACCAATTAAATTAACTATGCCCGATGAAAAATCAGTAGTGATTGCGGCCTTGATTTTGGAAGATAACGCAGGAAATGTTGTACATCGCAATTTTACAACATTTATTGTTGAAGGTAAAACTCCGAGCGAAATGACACTTTTGAGTGGCAAAAAAGTAAAATTGATAAGCATTGAACCAAAAAACTTTAGCGATGCTCGTTGGAGTAAAAAGCAATGGAATATTCTCGACGGACTAAAAGTAAATGGTGCAGGAAGTGGGTACTTTGAGTATAAAATCAAGATTCCAACCGATACAAAGTTTGAAAGTGCATCGTTTGTGGCGGAGGTTTCGTCAAAACAGCTTTTTGCCAAAGACAAAGAAAATTCTCAAATAAAGAATACTGACTACATGCTGGGGGCAAAAGCCGAGCCGAGTCAAAATAAAAATGCTTATCCGATGACCGATACTTCACGCTACCCAAGTGCAGTTTCGGTAAAAATCAATGGTATTTTTGCAGGAAGATACGACCTCAGCAATGACCCAGCTGACCACCGTGGTATTTTGTCGTGGCACAATCAGCCACAAGACAAAAAATTGTATGAAGCAGGTTCGTATGGTTATCGTTTGGGAGTAAATATTCCGCAAAAAGCTTTAGAATTGGCTCGTACAATGGGTGAATTAACCATAAGACTCGAAGTAGATGAAAGTTTAGCAGGTGGTTTGGCGATTTATGGAGATAAATTCGGTCGCTACCCAATGAATCCTACGGTGGTTTTGGTAGTGGAATAGTTATTAGGTACTTGTTACATGTGATTGGTTATTTGGTTCAGCAAAAAAATTAAACGGCTGTCAATTTTGGATTGACAGCCGTTTAATTTTCAAAACCAGTTTCCCAGTAATCAATAACCAATATTAATTCCCTTTAGGATTAGGATTTATAATAACCTCAACTGGTTTTCTTGGATGTTTTACGGTTGGTGTGGTTTGGGTTGGAATATTTGGTTGTTTTGTATCTTTATCAATCATTGTTGGAAGCGGCGATGATGTTTCTTCCATCGGAACTTTTGTTTCTTTGATCGAATATTCACATTGTTTAATGGCTAAAATCGACTCTTCCATTAAACCTTCTTTGGCGGCTTGATAATAATAAGACATTGCTTTTTTGAGCATATCGGCCGTAGCAGCTGGTGTACGCTGACGCATTGCCAAACGCTGTAATTCAGTTCCTTGAGCCAATGTAATATGAGCAATCTGTCCACGATTTGGGTCGTTAGGATTCATACTTACCAATTCCAATAGGTTTTCTTTGGCAGGTGCGTATCTTTGCAGAGCAAAATAATCCTTAAATTTTTTGGTTAGATATAGTGCATGCGAACTATTTTTTATTTGTTCGCTGATTTGGCTTGAGGCCTCAAATTCTGGTAAAATTGCACATTCACGGTATTTGAAGAAGGCATCCCAATAACGTCCAGATTTGAAATAAGTGTCGGCTTCATCGAGCATATACGCACGAGATACTTGGGCATTACTTGCAAGAGGCAGAAAAATAATCCAAGAATTGAGTGTAAAAAAACGAAGCAGTTTCATAAATTATGATAAATTTAAGCCAAAAACTAAACAAGTAAACGAATATAAAGGTTTGAATCTCAATAAATTATAGTGTTTGGTTCATGATTGTTTCGATACATTTTATATAACGTATTTTATTACGAAATTATTGAATATTTACCATTAAAAACAATTTTCCATTGCAAAAATTCATCATTGATATAAAGAATTTTATAGCTCAAAACACTGATTTTGTGATTGACGAAAACCCTGTTGGATTTCCTGACACGCCTTTTTGGTATTTGTTCTTTCCAGAAAAAAACTTAGTCTTACATTGTGTTTTTTCAGAAAATGCGGTTGATGATTCGACTTTTTTTCAGAAAATTAGTCAATTATTTACCCAAAAAGATATAAGAGTTATTCATCTTTGGGAAGACATTTGGCAATCCAAACGAGGCATTGTGGAGTCGAGATTAATGTCTTTGTTTGGAAAGAGCGAAACAATTCCTGCCCGACTAACCCAAGTACAACGAATCGATAAACCAATGATGGATAAGTTTCTGACAAATAATCATTTACAGAGCAAAGTCAATGCCAAATTAAAGTATGGTTTGTTTCTGCCCAGCCGCTATTTTAGGGTGATTCAAAATGAAAAAGTTTTGCAAGATAATATAAATAAAGAGGCGTTTTTGGTAGCAGTAGCTTCGTTTAGTAATGCCAAAAAAATCATTAGGGAAGGACAAGAATATCGCTCTTATGAATTGATTCGATTTGCTAATTATAAAGGTTTTACGGTCGTTGGTGGGCTGAATAAACTCTTAAAAATGTTTATAGACGAACACGCCCCTGACGATATTATGACTTACGCCGACGCTGATTGGTCAGACGGAACAAATTACGAAAAAATTGGTTTTGAGCGAATTGAATTAACACCTCCGCTGACTTTTGGGATTGATAATGAGACTTTTACGAGAAAATTGGCCGATGAAAATACAAAAAACAAGGTTTTCAATTCAGGAAATTGGAAGTTTTTGATGAAATTGAAAGATGATACACAAACAGAATAATCAACCTTTAATTGTGATTTTGGGCCCAACAGCTTCGGGAAAAACGAAGTTGGCGGTCAATATAGCATCAAAAATTAATGGCGAAATCATCAGTGCCGATAGCCGACAAGTTTATCGAGGAATGAACATCGGAACGGGCAAAGATTATAAAGAATATTTGCCGTTTTTTAAGCAAAATCAAGATTGGTTAGCGGGCATTGAAGGTGTACATCTAATCGATATTGTGGAAGCGGGAGATAGCTACAATGTGGCGTTCTTTCAAAGAGATTTTCAGAAAGCTTATCAAGATATTATTTCTCACAATAAAATCCCGATTTTGTGTGGCGGAACTGGAATGTATATTGAAGCAGTTTTGCGAAACTATGAAGATACACAAGTGCCTATCAGTCAGGACTTTAGAAATGAATTATCTCTGAAAACTGATGAGGAATTAGAGAAGATTTTTCAAAAAAAATATGCCCTAGTAAATCAAAATGCTGATATTTCGACACGAAAAAGATTGATTCGTGCGATAGAAATTGGAGAATTTAAGACTCGAGAAGTGGGCGGGCGGCGTTCCGCATTCGAGATACAAGATTCGAGATTCGAGAAGCAGAACCGCACTGTTGACCGTTCAGAACCGTACGGCGAACTGTTCAAAACCGCACGGCGGACTGTTCAGAACCGCACGGCGGACCGTTCAGAACCGTACGGCGGACTATTCAGAACTCAGAATTTTGGTATTTCCATTTCAGTAGAAATTCGCCGAGAAAGAATCACCAAACGCTTACACGACCGACTAGAAAACGGGCTGATTGAAGAGGTAAAATCTTTGCTCGAAAGTGGAATTTCGGCCGAAAAATTAATTTTCTATGGCCTTGAATATAAGTTTATTACCGAATATTTAGTTGGTGATTTATCTTATGATGAAATGACCAAACGCCTCGAAATAGCAATTCACCAATATGCCAAACGGCAAATGACTTTTTTCAGAAGTATGGAGCGTAAAGGTATCAAAATCAATTGGTTAGATGGAATGCAAACAGTTGAAGAAATGACAACTCAATTGTTCGACGCCCTTAATCATTAAAAGAATAAAAACATTATTCATTTTTAATTATCTATTCAGAAATATGCGTACAGTAGCCATTTTTATTTTCGATGATGTAGAAGTTTTGGACTTCGCAGGTCCGTTTGAGATTTTTGGAGTTACAGGAAGACAAAACGGTGGGGAAGGACTTTTTGAAGTTTTCACCGTTGCCGAAAAACCAAAAATTGCCGCTCGAAATAACTTAATCATTGAAGCAACATATACTTTTGAAAACTGTCCTATACCCGATATTTTATTAATTCCAGGCGGTGGCGGATTTCGTCCCGATGGTACACCTCTTGGTACTCGTCGTGAAGTAAATAATCAAAAATTGCTTGATTGGGTGCGAGAAATGAATGATAAAGTAGAATTATTGCTATCGGTTTGTACAGGCTCATTAATCTTAGCAAAAGCAGGTTTACTCGATGGTCTTTCGGCTACAACTCACTTTAAGGCCGTTGAACAAATGCAAGAGGCTGCACCAAATACCCAAATTTTCCCAGAAAAACGTTGGGTTGATAATGGTAGAATTATTTTGTCGGCTGGTGTTTCGGCAGGGATTGATATGTCGTTGTACGTAGTTTCAAAACTTCATGGTGAAGCCGCTGCGGTTGATACGGCTACCTATATTCAGTATGATTATTGGAAGTAAGGCTTAAGGTCGGCAAGATTTTGTAGCTCGCCGACCTTAAAAAATATTTTTTCAAAACTTTTTCACCGAATTAATATCCATCACTAAATAACTACCATCAACATTTGTGAAGATGAGTTTTATGAAGCCATATTCTTCATTAAAGTAAGCCACAAGGTGAGTTTGGCCTACTGAACTTTGTGCGTTAGCATCGATAATGAAGCATTTCAGAAAGCCAATATTAGTTTTGATGGTCTGAATATCTTTGATTCGGTAGTTGCTGTTAACCTCAATCGCACCTTGCCAAGTTTTCCACTTATTACTACCACCAATATCGCTTGTTGTGTGGGTGCTATACCAGGTGTTATCTTTTACGAGCGGCTCACGAACTTCAAGACGTGGATTTAGCTCCGAAATTAGAAAATGTCCTTCTTTGGGTGGCATTATCGAAATATCGCTACAAACTTCTATCAAGCCAGTTTGTTCATGTTTTATTCCTCGGCGTTCTTTGCTTAAATAATCGTATTGTAAAAGCGAGGCTTGCCCGAAATAATCACCCGCTTTTACGGTCATGGCCAAATAATGAATGGTCGTATAATCTTGCTCGAAAGTTTGTTTTGATTTAGGTTCGAGTTTCCAACTCAATTCAAAAGGAGCAATGTGTTCGGGTTTCGTGTATAGATTTACTAGTAAAGTGTCTCTTTCATTAAGGAAATAGTACTTGTAATAAAACTGTCGGTATTGTTTGTATACAGTATTATCATCGGACAAATGCTTCATTTCTTCAAAGCTCTGACCGAATGTATTTTGTAAAGTAAACCAGCAAAAAGTCATTAAAATGACGAATTTCATTGTAATTTCGAGAGAATGTGTGTCTTTATTTCTTCAAAATCAGTGCCATAAAACCATTCAAAAGCGTCTTGATTCTTAAACCAAGTCATTTGGCGTTTGGCATACCGACGTGAATTTCGCTTCAAAAGCTCTACCATTGTGGCAAAATTGTAGTTTCCATCGAGGAATTCAAACACTTCTTTATAGCCAACAGTCTGCAAAGCATTATGATTTCGGTAATCTATCAAACCCTTCACTTCTTCTATCAAACCATTTTTTAACATCAAATCCATGCGGAGATTTATCCGTTCGTAAAGCTGTTCACGTGGGCGTTCGATACCAATTTTGATAATATTGAAACTTCTTTCGATATTATTTTTTTTATGAAATGAAGAAAATGGTCGGCCAGTACTCAAACAAACTTCTAAAGCCCGAACTACTCTTTGAGAATTTTGTAAATCAGCTGTTTCGCTATATGCGGGGTCGAGTTTTCGGAGTTCTTCTGCCATTATTTCGAGTTCGCCTTTTTCCAATCTTTGCATCAACTCTTCTCTTAATGCGAGTGGTGCTTCGGGCATTTCGTCGAGTCCGTCGGTTATGGATTTTACGAAAAGTCCAGAGCCGCCAGTCATTATTGCTATATTTTTCCGCTTAAAAATGTCATTTTCGAGTAATTTGATGGCATCTCGTTCGAAATCTCCTGCACTGTAATATTCATTGATACCGTGAGAATCAACAAAATGATGTGCCACGCCTAACATTTCTTGGGTGGTAGGTTTGGCCGTACCGATGCTTAATTCCTTATAAAATTGTCGAGAATCGCACGAGAGGATTTCTGTATCAAACTCCTTAGCGAGTTTTACACACAAATCGGTTTTACCTACCGCCGTTGGTCCGACAATAATTATTAGGTTACTTTTTTTACAGTATTCAGTCAGATTCTTAGAAATTGACATTTGTAGCTTATTAAAAGTGTCGTTTCAAAGGAATCTATGAACGACAAAAATAGATTTCATCGGAATGATAAAAAAGAAACATATTTGCAAAATTAGTCTTAATTTCTTTCACTCATTTATTCATTCACTAATTCATCATTGAAAAATATGGAATTATTGCTTTTTTTGTTGCATTTGCTATTGGAGGAATTGCCGCTTGGCAGATACTCAATTGGATGTACGGAAAAAACTGCAGGATAGTAATGAAGAATTTCGTTAAGAATCAATGCTTATGCTCGAACGCATCGAAAAAGTTTGTAAGGTTGTAATGGCCTTGGATACTTTACCGAAATATATGACCACAGCAGTAAAAAAGTGTTTATGGGCATTTATAAAGTCAATAAAAAAGTGTTGGTTGCTTTTTAAGAAGTTAAAGAATAAATTTTACATCTGTGAGTTCAACCATTTAGGCTGAGATTTCAAAACTTTAGCATTTACTTCGCAGTTTTCGTCGTGGGCATCGGGCAAATAACCAATACTCATCAAAAATTCGTTGACAATTTCACCGCCTGTAAATTTGAAAGTTTTCTTGAAAATCTTTATCCATTCATTTTTTGATTTTGGGTGATGCGAATCCAACCAATTCCCAAACGAACCATGTTCTTTTTGTAGATTCAGAATAGTTTTTGCATTTTCGATAGCGGCATTGACCTTGAGTCGGTTTCGGATAATACCCGCATCTGCTAAAAGTCTCTCACGGTCTGCTTCGGCATAGGCAGCCACTTTTTGAATATCGAAATTGTCGTAAGCTGCTCTAAAAGTAGTTTCTTTTCTCAAAATAGTTTCCCAACTAAGTCCAGCTTGATTGATTTCAAATATAAGTCTGCAGAAAAGTTCGTTGTCATCATGAATTGGAAAACCGTATTGGTAGTCGTGGTAGGCTTTATGTAAGGCTTGTCTTTCGCCCGACATTGATTTTATGGCTGTGCAATATGACATTTTGAGTTGAAGAGGAGGTTGATATTGTTTTTAATAAAAACGGAGATAATTACTTGATTTACAAGTGATTATCTCCGTTTTCGGCCTCGCTGGGAATCGAATTTGTCTGCATCAAAAATTTTTAAAATTAAATGCTGAAAACGTGGTCTCGTCGGGAATCGAACCCGAATCAAACGTTTAGGAAACGCTTATTCTATCCGTTGAACTACGAAACCTTCAATATTTCTACAAAAATATGAAGAATTTGTTTTTGTTGCATCAATTAATCCCAATTTCATCAACAAATAACCAAGCAGGGCTGCCTTTGCCTGGGTGATTTTCGGGGAGTTTGCCGTAATTTTCAGCAACAACTTTTATAAAACGTCCTTTTTTACCATCAATTCCTATATTTAATTGTTGTACAACTTTTTCTTCTCCTTCTAAGTTACCCAATTGCATTTTCTTGGCACTTGTAAACTTCTTGCCATCTTCAGAAACAAAAACTTCTACCTCACGAGGAAGCATAATCCATGAACCTCTCGAACGTAAGAAAGCAAACGAAACCGTTTGTAAGTTCAATGCTTTTCCTAAATCAATTGTTACATCGAGGTTTTTGCCTTCAAAACCAACCCAAGTATCTAAGTTTCCTGCTTCGCCTTTTACACCATTGGTTAGGCCGTAAGTTTCGCCACCAAGATATTTTTTTGGCTGGCTTGCTAAGGTGTATTTTCGTCCAGTCGATTTATTGATGTAATAAAATTTGTTCATATCTTTACCCAATTTCTGTCCGTTAGCTGTAAATGTCGTTGCTCTAACCGTTGCATCTTTGGTCACGATTACGCCCGTTGGCTGATAAACCAACGAACTTGACATTGGCTCTGTGCCATCAATCGTATATCTGATAACTGCTTCATTATCAGCTGTTTTGAGTTTTACAGCCACTTGACTTTTGGTATTTACCGACGAACTCGCCGATACATCATAGTACGCATTTGAATAATTAACGGCCAAAAATCTAAGACGCTCAAAGTGCGTTTTTAGGCGATTCGTGAAATCTTTGTAATCTTTGTTATTATTTGCTGCCCAAGCCACTTCGGCCAATGCCGATGCTCTTGGAAAAATCATATATTCTGCATGACGTGGAGTGGCGATATATTCAGTCCAGACATTTCCTTGTACGCCCAAAATATGTTTGGCTTGCTCGGCCGTGATTCCCGCAGGAATCGGATTGTATGAATATACCTTTTCAAGCGGTAAAAATCCGCCAATCGCCACTGGCTCTGACGATGGGTCTGACTGATAAGCATCTAAATAGCAGTAGCTTCCCGGTGTCATAATCGCATCGTGGTTTTGTTTCACTGCTTCGATTCCACCCTCAATTCCTCGCCACGACATAATTGTGGCATTTGGCGAAATTCCACCTTCCAAAATTTCGTCCCAACCAATCATTTTTTTACCTTTTGAGGTCAAGAATTTGTCAATTCTTTTGATGAAATAACTTTGCAATTCGTGTTCGTCTTTCAAGCCTTCTTTTTTTATCAATTCCTGACAAAAAGGACTGTTTTTCCACGAAACTTTCGGACATTCATCGCCACCGATATGTACATAATTACTTGGAAATAACGCGATTACTTCCGTCAGAACATCTTCTAAGAAAGAAAAAGTTTGTTCAGTCGGACAAAAAACGTCATCATAAACACCCCATTTTACCCCTACTTCGTAAGGGCCTTTCGAGCATCCTAATTCTGGATAAGCCGCTAAAGCTGCCATTGCATGACCTGGCATTTCAATTTCGGGAATCACGTTTACGAATTTCTTTTGGGCGTATTTTACTACTTCCAAGATTTGTTCTTGGGTATAAAATCCACCGTAAGGTTTTCCGTCAAAACGTTGGTCGGTGAAATGCCCTTCCATTGATTCTTTGCGTTTTGAGCCAATTTCTGTCAATTTCGGGTATTTTTTTATTTCAATTCTCCAACCTTGGTCGTCGGTTAAGTGCCAATGTAAAGTATTCATTTTATGCAAAGCCAACAAATCAATATATTTTTTGATAAATGAAACTGGGAAAAAATGACGACTTACATCGAGCATCAAACCACGATACCCAAACTGTGGATGGTCATAAATCGTGCAATTTGGAATGCTCCATTTTACGTCATTTGCCTCAGAACTGCTGTAAATTTCGGTGGGAAGTAATTGCAAAAGGCTTTGTAAGGCATAAAATTCGCCTTTTGCCGTTGAGGCTGAAAGTGCCACGCTATTTGCTTCTACTTTTAGGGTATAATCTTCTTCGCCCAATGTTTGGTCGCCCGATTTTGAGCTGAGTGGCATAAAAATAATGGCTTTTGTATTGGCTGGAGCAAAGTCTTTAAGGTCAAATTCTTCGATGTTGAGAGTCATGCCCGAAGTAATCAGAAAACGCTCGGCGAGCATTTCAGCTAATGGACGTAAATTTGGATTGTTTCTTGGAATCAAAATCTTAGTTTGGGCATTTACCAAAAATGTGCCAGCCATTTGGACGAGTTGTGTAGGTTTCGGAATGATTGCGTATTTGTTTTGTGCAATACTACAAAACGATAAAACAAGGAGACCAATTACGCCAAAAAATTTCTTCATGGAACTTCGGAGGTTTTTTTGAATTTTTATGAAAACGAAATACGGATTTTCGTGGTATAATTGCAAATAAAAATATATTTTTTTATTTTTCTACTAATAATAAATTATTTTAATAAATATAAAGAAAGTATAGCGTACTTGGCATTCCACACTTTTTTGCGATTTTTTGAGGTTATAATTTTAAATATTCTTCTAAATTGCGTTTAAACTTATTTTCTAAATCTTTGCTATTTTCTTATTTAGAAGATACTTGTTTAATGTTTTTGAATTACTTTATAAAATTTTTATAGCTTTTTAGATTTGGTTCATCAATTTCATCCATATTTAAAGTCATTTTCTTAAAATAACGTGAGTTCGAAAGTTATTTGATAATAAAATTGCTTTATTAACTTGGAGAATGTAAACTTTTTTAAGTAACTGCTTCTCAAAAATTGAAAAACCACTCCAATAAAGAAGTGGTTTTTCATTCCTAAAAACGTTACCTGGTGATTTCTAAGGGAAGTCTAATGAGTCTTTGTAATCTGGGAACCTCATAGGTTATATTTCGAATAAAAATTCTTTACTTTCACCAACCCGCATTCTGCTTTAAGTTTTTTGGTGCTCGGTTAAGCTCAGCTTGCGGAATCGGGAAACGGTACATTTTTTCGTTAAAAATGCGGTTTTCTACCGAGAATCGAGTGTATGTAAATGCGGTACCTGTTTTTGTGATTTTCATTCCAGATACCGTCCGATTAAACAATTGCTCTCCCAGCTTCCATCGACGAACATCATAAAAACGATGATCCTCAAAGCATAACTCCACTTGTCTTTCTCGCTGGATTCGCTCCCGCATCTGATCTTTGCTCAGACCTGCAGGCAAAGCAGGCATCCCTACTCGAGCTCTTATTTGATTCACAGAACTATATACATCTGCTACAGGACCCTGTGCTTCATTCAATGCCTCAGCATAATTGAGCAAAACCTCTGCATAGCGAAAAATCACCCATGGACGACGCACATTGATTGCTGCACCAACCCCCCAAAAGGCTGTTTGGATAGTGAACTTTTGCATATAATATCCTGTTTTGGTACTATTTAAGTTCGTCGGAAGGTTATCTCTACCTCCTTCAAATGTTTCAACAGCCCTTCCTTTAAATGTTGAATTATTCCGAATTATAAACAAATCCAAGCGGGGATCGCGGTTATTGTAGGGATTATTCGGATCATAGCCCGAGGTTGGGTCAGTAATTGGTTTGCCACTAGTTCGCATATTAAACGCATCAACCAATTCCTGGGTTGGATTGGTACGGCCACGGGCACCATCGAAACTGATAGGAGCATTATTCAGTTCAAGCGTGTTATTATTGTCGGTTTGACTCGCAAAAATCACCTCAGAGTTGTAGGCTAGAGTACCGTAGTTCCAAAGATTAGGAAGGTTAGCCTGGGTCAAAAGGGAATGTTTATTGAGTGCTATGATGGCTCTTGCAGCATCGGCCGCTCGTTGCCATTTGGTGACATCGCCTGTCGGGTTATTTAGTGGACTAGCAGCATAAAGCAATGTTCTTGCTTTCAGTGCCAGTGCTGCCGTTTGACTTACACTACCTTTATCCCCAGCTGATTGATCTACCAAACCACCCGCTCTAGCCATTACTGATGCTGAATCACAATCTCTTACGATATGAGCCACAACTTCCTCGATTGAGTTACGAGGTAAATCGAGATCATCAGAAATTGTGTAAGACCGAGTTGCGAGCACAATTGGCCCATATCGTCGCATTAGTTCAAAATGAAACATGGCTCTTAAAAAGAAAGCCTCTCCTCGCAAAATGCGAATATCGCTGGCAGGTGAGATAGCACTACCGGGAGATTTTTCTAAAAATATATTGGCACGTCGCAAATAGTCATAAAGATTAGCATATTGATCGTCATTTGTGCGTAGCGATCCCCAAGTATCATTGTTAAAAACATTAATGTTTGAACTGAGGTTCGAATTAAGGGCCTCATCACTAGCATGGGAAAGCATAGAACCATTTCCATCAAGATTATACCGATTGAAAATACCAAAATATACGTTGCTAAGAAAGCCTCGTGCATTACGATCTGATTTCCAGATGTCTGCCTCATCTCTGATATTACCATCGGTAAAATTAAAAGATAGGTAGTCATCTTTGCAAGCTATCAAGCTGATTAATAGAAGAAATAAAATTGTCTTTTTCATGATTTAAGAACTTAGAATGATGCCCGTAAGCCCGCATAAATGGTTTTTACATATGGATATGCACTTCCTCTACCGGCTCCAGGTATTTCAGGATCGATGTCAAGTTTTAGTTTGTCGAATACGAAAAGGTTGAACCCCCCGACGTATAAACGGGTGTTTTTCAAGGCATATTTCGAAATGAAACCTTTAGGTAAGGTAGCACCTAATTCCAGATTTTTAAGTCGAACATAATCTCCAGAAGTCAACCAGAAATCAGATGCCGAAGTGTTATTAGCTCGGTCAGAAATACCCAAACGTGGGTAAACGGCAGTATTGGCGGTGGCTGGTGTCCAGCGGTTTAGGCTCTCTTGGTTAAAATTAGATGGCCCAGAATTCACAATGCCTTGAGTATCAATTACTCGTCCTCCGACTCCTTGAAAATGTGCCGATAGATCAAATATACCATATCGTATCACCGAACCGAATCCAAAGAACGCCTTAGGCCTGTCTCTGTCATCGACCCGCACTCGATCTAGGTTATCAATAACCCCGTCGGGTATGCCATTAATACCACCAATATCCTTATATTTTATGTCACCTGGTATCACCCTCCCAGATAAAACTTGACGTGGACTATTATCAATCTGAGCTTGATTTTGGAAAATTCCATCTGAAACAAATACCAAACGACTGCCAACAACACGACCTACGGTACTTTGGTAATCTGGTAAACCAGCCTGACCATTCTCGGATATTATTCTGTCATCGGCTATCGTAGCGTTTCCATAGAGAGAGAGTGATACTTGGCCGATTTTCTTTTCATAGTTCAGAGCAAAATCAAAACCTTTGCTTGTCACCTCACCTTCATTAACAACCAGTGTTCTACCCAGAATACTGGGGATAGCTGATGGTGTAAGAATGCCTGAACGATTATTCACAAAGTAATCTACTGAGCCAGTAAGGGCATGATTAAATAGATGAAAATCAGTGCCTATATTCAACGAAGTAAGAGTTTCCCAAGTAATATTGGGATTAGAAATGGATACTTCGTTTGCTGATGTTGTAGCTGAAAAGCCAGTGCCAAAGGTGTAACCACCCCCGCCTGTGTTACGTGCAAAAAACTGTTCAAACGGGAAGCGACTGCCACCAATGTCGCTGCTACCTACCTTACCGTAGGAGGCTCGGAGTTTCAGATAACTGAGGAATTTGTTGGGTTTGATAAAAGCTTCGTCGGAAACTACCCAACCACCCGAAACGGCAGGAAAAAAGCCGTATCTTTTATTAGGAGGAAAGTTTTCAGAGCCAGAATACCCTCCTACGAAACCTAGATAATAGCGATCATTATAGCCATAATCAAGTCTTGTGGCAAGCCCTTGTCCTCTAAAATCAAGTTGCGAAGGTGAGTAAGCTACATTACGTTGTGCTCGTGCTGATGCGTTGATTTGATGCTTGCCAAATCTACGATCATAGTCAAATCCAGCCCAGCCTTCGTTGCGTTGTGCAGTGGCTCCAAAACCTGCTGACCTGTAGGCCAAGGGAGTTTGATTTCGATAAATCAGTGGAGTGGCTCCAGAGGCATCGACCACCTGAAAATCGCGGTTCAATCCAGAAGAATAAGTCCCTTGTACATCATAACTATAGTTGATGTTGGCAGAAAGCCCCGGTACCCAAAAGTCTAGTTTCTCGCGGAGGTCGATGGTCGCCATCAAAACTCGCGTTACGAAGCTTGTGTAACCGCGGTCACGCAAAAGTCCCATTGGGTTATTCTGGAACAAGGCAGTGCCTCCGTATGAACCGTCTTGATTTTGAATTGGGAAGGCATTAGGCGGGGTGTTATATAGAGAACTCAATAATGTACCTACCTCTAAATTACCTGGTTGACGCTGCCCTTCCGACCGACCAGACACATTAAGACCAATAGTTAGGTTCTTATTTACATCAAAGTCTACATTTCCACGAAAGTTGAAGCGATTATAACCTATATTGGCATTATAGTCATCAGTTTTGGCATTTTTGAACAAGCCATCCTGCGTAAAATAACCCAACAATGCAAAATATCGAACATTGTTACTTCCCCCATCGGTCGATAATACATATCTTTGCGAAGGCGACTGCGGTTTTAAAAATGATTCTATATAGTTATTACTAGGGAAACGAAACGCATCGGAACCATTTTGGTAAGCACTCAGTGTTGCCTCATTATAAATGGGCTGTGATCCATCGTTCATTAACGCTTCATCATAAAGCTTGGCAAAATCGTAGGAGTTTAATGGCTTAATCATTTTTTCCGGCGACTGAACCCCTGTTTGCACATCTAAATGAATATTATTTCGGGTTGCACTTCCTTTTTTGGTGGTAATCAGCATGACCCCACTACCAAAGCGAAGCCCATACCATGCTAGTGATGCCGCGTCTTTCAGTACAGTAATACTCTCAATCTCGTTGATATCAACATCGTTAAGTGGGCGAGTTACACCATCGACAAGCGTACGTAAGCTATTTGGGCCGAATGTTGACAAACCTCGAGTCTGGAAAAAGGCTCCATCTAAGCCAGGTGCTGTACCTGTTTGTTGCACATACAAACCTGGAATACGCCCAGCAAACGTAGCATTAGCTGAAGCTACTGGGATTTGGGGTAAATTCTTTGTACTGTATGTAGAAATAGCCATATTAAGCTCCCGTTTCTTACGAATCCCGAACGGAATAGGAACCAAATCATCGTCCCCTGCATCAGTAAGTGCAGGGTTAAGTGATGTCTTGAAGTCAGTAATATCACTTACTATTTTAGTCTGTGCTAGATATCCATTTTTACTAATTACCAGCACATCGCCTGGTGATGCTTTAATAACAAAACGCCCTTGAGTATCTGTCGAAACTTGTGTGCGAGTCTCTTGTACAGCTATTAAAACACCTACTAAAGGAATATTATTAAGGTCTGTTATTACCCCTGAAACATTAGTCGTCGGGGAGATTTTTGTCTGAGCAAAAGCCTCAGTAGTGCCGATGAGCCATAGCCCAAAAAGAAATTGTATAAATCGTTTCATATTGTCTGGTAAGTTAACCCTCACTTTTAACAAGTGAGGGAACGCGGCTGGTCACCAGCCTGGATTTTGTTTCAAGATACCGTTACTTTTGAAAATTTCATTGCGAGGAATAGGATAGCGGTGCATATGGTCTTGAAAAACTCGCTGATATACAGCCGGCAACGGAATCACTGTATATTTAAAGGTTGTTGCCGTAATCCGCTCCACATCAATACCTGTGATGGTTTTTGGAATTATCTCAGTACCCTTTTTCCATCGCAGAATGTCCCACCACCTATGCTCTTCAAATGCCAATTCTACGGCTCGTTCATTGTGAATTCGATCCCTCATTTGGGCTTTGGTCAATCCAGTAGGTAGGTCAGGCATACCGGCTCGCTTTCTTATTTGGTTAATCGACGCATACACATCTGTTACTGGTCCTTGGGCTTCATTAAGTGCCTCGGCGTGGTTGAGCAACACCTCTCCATACCGGAAAAAGATATAGTTTAGAATGGCAGATGCTCCTCCTGTTCCGCCACGAACCGACTCTGGCCATAGTTTTTTGGTATAATATCTAGTACGGGTAGATGTAGTGGAAGCAGGTTGAAAATCAGCACCGAACGATGCAGGTGTTGTGGCGTTATTAACCCACACTGCCACTTTTCGACCCTGCCAAGTTTGATCATTATAAATAATGTTGGCATAAAACCGAGGGTCTCGACCTATGTAGGGTTCTTGCGGTCTATAGCCAGAGGTGGGGTCGGTGATAGGTTTTCCGTTATTCATTTCGTAAAGGTCAACATGATTTTGGGTGGGATTCAACTGACTCTGTGCCCCCCCAAAAGAAGGCGGAATGATAAAATCGCCTAGGAATCCACCATTACCTGAACGAGGTGCCCGCACTTTAATCTGAATGTATTCAGGTGAAGTGGGCTGGTTAAGCAAGGTTCCGTAGGCTGGATGCAATGAGTATCTACCCGATGTAATAATAGATTTAGCAGCATCTGCGGCTCGTTGCCATTTGGTAGCGTCGCCAGTTGGGTTATTAAGGGGGCTGGCGTCCATAAGCAATAAGCGAGAACGCAATGCCCTAACCGACCCAACAGTAGCTCGTCCACCGTTTCCTGCGTTCCAGTCGGTTGAAGGATTATAAAAAGTCCCCCAAGTTTCTTTTATTAGAATGGCCTCAGCATCAGCCAAATCTTTCAGTATAAAAGCTACAGTTTCATCGTATGTATTTCGGGGTAAATCGAAGTTATCAGTCTGAGCTAAGGGTTTGTCCAGCAGAATAACCCCACCATAACGTTTCACGAGTTCAAAGTAAAAAAAAGCTCGTAGAAACAGCTGTTGAGCTTTGATGAGAGGGCCATTTTCGGCGGCTGTCCATTTTACGTTATCCACGTTGGCCAGCATTACGTTGGCGTTCCGAATACCTTGATACATCCGAGTATAAGTGACCCTAACGTCGGTAGAGAAGTCATCTAAAAACTTTCCTTGATTCATAGTCAGGATACCATGTCCTAAGCTGGTTTCGCCAAAAATTGCCTCATCGGAAAACTGGCCAGTAGTGCCTTTGTGGCTCTGTAATGAACTTAGTCGGCCATATTCATCTAATAAAAAGTTATAGGTATTATCTGCAAATCGGGTGGCTAAAACAGGGTCAGTAAAAACGTTGGTTTCTGTGATGGCAACACCAGGGTCTCTTTGCAGAAAGTCTTTGTCACAGGAAACATCTAGCAAAAGGAAACCAATAAGGAGTGTATAGTAAATGAATTTCATAATGGTTTAGAATTGGATATTTGCACCTAAGTTAAATATTCGAGTAATAGGCATGGCGTTGTTGGGCCCCGAAAAGAAAGAACCTTGCACTGCACTAGTCTGATTATTTTCGGGGTCGAGGCCTACGAATTTTGTCCAAGTAAACAGATTCTGTCCGGTCAGAAACACGCGAATAGTTTCCATATTCAGTCGTTTGGCAAAGGCAGCAGGCACAGCATAGCTTATCTCGACATTACGGAGCTTCAGATAACTTGCATCCTGTAGCAGGTAATCGTTGGTGGAGTAACTGGGTGAGGCTGTTCCACGCGGCCGAATAGATGGCCATGTGGCGTTCTGTGCATTTTCAGGTGTCCAGCGATTCAGCATCTCAGAGTAATAATTCCCACCAGCAAAAAATACGTTTGAGTTTACTTTTGTGACACCTTGAAAAAGAGCCGACACTGTAAAGCCTTTGTAGCCAAAATTCGGCTCAATCCCAAACACATTCTGAGGTATGTCGGCATAGCCAATAGGTGTGCGGTCTTGATCGTCAAGGATACCATCACCGTTTATATCAGCAAATTTAAAATCGCCAGGAATCACTCTACCGTTGATTAGACTTGCCGGGCTTGCGGCAATCTCTTCCAAGCTTTGATAAAAACCAAGTACTTGATAGCCTCGAAACTGCCCGATAGCCTGACCAGTAACTTTCTGATTTTCTGGGAGGTTGATTGGCTCATCGGTTCGGACAATGCGGTTCTTGGCATGAGTAAATTGCCCACTAATGCCGTATCGAAAATTTCCTTTAGCATCTTTGAAACTGGCTTCAATTTCAAAACCACCGTTATAGTTCTCACCATAGTTGCTCTGTGGCAAAGACTCGCCAAATATCGCAAGTGAAGAGTTATTACGGGCTAATAAAATATCGTAACGTTTCTCGTCGAAAATATCCGCAGTTACCGACAACCTGTTACGCAAAAAAGCGGCCTCTATACCAAAATTACGTTTGATTGACTTTTCCCAGGTTACATCGGGGTTGCCCGAGCGGCTATGCCATACTACTGGATTTGATACATTGGTACTGGCCGTGCCGAACAAAACCCGATTGTTTATTACGGAATTAGAGCTAGTTCCAGGCGTACCACCCCCGTTAGAGTATTCATCTAAATACAAAAACCGGGTACTAGTCACATTTCCAAAACCAATTAAGCCATAAGACCCTCGAATTTTAAGATAATCTATCCATTTAGCTCCTTTTAGAAACTTCTCTTCGCTAATAGTCCATCCTGCTGAAATGGCTGGGAATAAGCCATATCGCTCAGATTTAGGGTAGTTTTCGGAGCCATTATAGGCTCCATTAAGTTCAATAAAATAACGGCTGTTATAATTATAGGTTGCTCGCAAAACCAATCCTTCGTTAGCAAACGGAGCTGCCACACCATCAGACCCACGTAATTCTCGCTGTGCCACAGCCACACTCGATACGTTGTGCTTGCCAAACGAACGGGCGTAGTTTAGGGATAGTTGCAGGTTGGTTTTTACATAGCCGTAGTTTTGAGCCGTTACCCCACCAAGTGGGTCTTCAAACGAGCCACGAGCGAGCTCGAGGGTTTTGGTTGTCCGGTTTACATTGTAGGCTGCATAGGCTCCACCTTGTGCTCGAACTCCAGCAATGTAGGCATCATAACCAAATGTGGTTTTAAAGCTTAGTCCTTTGGTAATAAAGTCCAGTTTTTGATCCAACACAAACACACTTTCGATAGCATTATTCCGGTAATCGACATAGCCATTTCGTTTGATAACAGCATATGGATTAAACGTGTTGACACCAGCCCGCCCAAAATCTTCAATCTGGTTTAGGGTGTTGTCTAATAATTGATCCTGAGGGTTTTTGGGGTTTGTATATTCAGGATAAAATGGAATAATCCAAGCAGGAATGGCATACATACGGGTTAGCAAATACTCCGGTCCAGTATCGAAACGCTGACGCAAATCACCTTGACCACCATTGGCTTGAAAGGAATATCGACCCTCTAATCGTCCGCCTAGTCGCAAGCTGAGTATGGTGCTTGGTGTTAGGTTAAAATCCAGGTTTGATCGAAAGTTATAACGGGTGTAAGAAGGGTTGGTCTTGTAGCCTGATGGGGTTTTGAAATCCTTAAAACCGCCATCTTCAAACAAATATCCCATCGATACAAAATACTTAATGGCTTTGGAGCCACCACTAAAGTTAAGGTTGTGCTGGGTTCTGGACCAGTTGGGCTTGGTAACGGCCTTGAACCAGTTGGTGTTAGGATAAAGTAGGCGGTCGCCAGTACCATCTTTGTATATCTGCAAATCCTCAGCCGTAAATACTTTCTGAAAACTAGCTGGTACAAGGCCATATTTAAGAAGGTTTTCTTCGCCCTCGTTGTGAAGCATGGCACTAGGATAAGCATCAAGAAATTCAGGAACTTGGGTAAAATTCACTAGACCCCCGTTTCCCGAATACGAGACTTTCGACTTGCCACTTTTGCCCGATTTTGTAGTTACGATAATAACCCCGTTAGCCCCTTTTATTCCAAATAGAGCAGTAGAAGAGGCATCTTTTAGTACTGAAATCGATTCAATCTCATTTGGGTCAATATCACCAAAAGTCTGACGTTCAACTCCATCGACAATAATCAGGGCTGCCGAATTGGTAGAAGCCCTACCTCGGATAGTAATGTTTGCAGAACTCAATCCAGGACGTCCACTAAGTTGCTGAGCAAACAAACCCGATACTCGACCTATGAGGGCGTTGGTAGCATCTGCAACAGGGGCTTTTAAGATTTCATCGCCTCCAATGGTGCTAATAGCCGCTGTTTGTTCACGTTTAGTTTGAGTGCCATACCCAACTACCACGACCTCTTCCAACGATTTTTCGTCAGTTTGTAATACTACGTTTATAGCCGTTTTGTTACCAATCGTTACTTCTTTTGAAAGATAACCTACATAGCTAAAAATAAGCTCATTGATATTATCTGGTACACTGACTTGGTATTGTCCGGCATTATTAGTGGTAGTCCCACGTTGAAGTCCTTTTAAAATAATCGTAACACCTGGCAAGACCTCGCCATTTTCGTCAGTTACTGTGCCTTTCACGGTTCGGTCGGCAATAGAGTGAAAAAGCATGTAATTGTTTGAAGGTAGGGGTTCAATTAGGACGTTGTATGGGCTGTTTCCGTAGGTGGTAAACAAGCTAAAAAACAGAACAACCCCCAATGCCCGCATGGCCATTAGCCTTAGCAAACGAGTATAGAAGTAAAAGTTCATACAATAGATTAATCAGGGTTAAATGAAAAAAAATTTAACTAAAAACTGCTACAGTTTGATAGATTTGGTTTCGTTTAAAAAAACAAACATTGGTCTAATTTACTAAAATCATCATAGGCGGTTTTAAATTCACATAATTAATACTCTCATAGCAAAGAATTACATTTTCTTGTGTTGAACATAAAGACCAAAGTTTCTGAAAATTATTCAACAGATACTTTCTTTATTGTACTTCAAGCACCTAATAATGCTTAACTTGTGGATAATGGCTATTGAGATAAACCACTCTATGAAAAATAATTGAAAGAACAGAAATCGTAAAGTAAAAAGACTAAAAACCTATGGAATGTCAATATTTACAAATAAAACAACATAATAAAGTCTAATAACGATTTATTCTTTAAAAGTCGCCTTATCTTGTTAAACGACCCAATGATGGATTTTTTTAATGAATGATTTATATTCCAACACTTAAAATAGTATTTTGATTTAAGCAAAAATGCGTTTGAAGGTTGATAACTAGTCTTATGGTTTATTTAGAGTCAATATCCATAATAAAAACAATACTTTTAAATTACCTAAACCTTTAATTCATTTTACTTAAGAATATGTATTAAAAAACAAAAATAAGGATATTTATTCTATTTATTATGCAATTAATAAGATATCTTTTTGCGTACTATCCTGTACTATCATGCAACATTCAAATTTCAAAAAAATTCTTAAACTTCATTTTGTTGATTGATTTAAAGTTTTGTTGATAAAGTGGAGTTCTCGATTAAAAATTAGATTATATTTCACTTTATATATTCTTGGTTTCAAGAATTTTTATAAATCAGTAATTTCTCAAATCTCAAAAAGTGGGCTTGAGTTTATTTTTTCCTTAATAAGTTTAGAGCAAGTTTGGATATATTATGAGTATTGTGTTAAGTAATTTCCTCCAAAATTAAGAAAATAACAAAGATTAAAAATTGTATTAGAGGTTTTTAGGGGGTAGTATAACTTTATATCCAAATCTCAATTTTTCATTTATGATGCTTTTTGAGAATATACTGCTAAATTTGCAGTCCAAAAAGAGAAACGAATGGCAAAAGATAATTATTTAGAGAAACTTAATCAACCACAACGTGACGCAGTAACGCACCCCGAAGGCCCATTGATGATTATTGCGGGTGCCGGTTCGGGTAAAACTCGTGTGCTTACCTATCGAATTGCGTGGCTGATTGAGCAAGGAGTTGATCCCTTTAATATTTTGTCGTTGACGTTTACCAATAAAGCAGCCGGAGAAATGCGTCAACGTGTTGAGTCAGTGATTGGGAGCGATGCCAAAAATCTTTGGATGGGAACTTTTCACTCAGTTTTTGCCAAAATCTTACGTTTTGAAGGAAAAAGACTTGGTTACACGTCCGATTTTACGATTTATGATACTGATGATTCAAAATCGTTGATGCGGTCGATTATCAAAGAATTGGCTTTGGATGATAAAACTTACAAAGTTAATTACGTGCTAAATAGGATTTCGAGTGCCAAAAATGCTTTGGTTTCTTGGGAGGCTTATGCTACAAATCCAATTTATATGGAAGATGATAAAGCCGCCCGAATGCCCGAAATTGGTCGTCTTTACAAAATGTTTGTCTTGCGTTGTTTTCAAGCAAATGCTATGGATTTTGATGATTTGTTGTATAATACAAATGTACTTTTTCGTGATCATTTGGATGTTTTGAACAAATATCAGCATAAGTTTAAGCATGTAATGGTTGATGAGTTTCAAGATACAAACGTATCGCAGTACTTGATTACTCGAAAACTTTCGTCGGTGCATCAGAATATCTGTATAGTGGGCGATGATGCACAAAGTATTTATGCGTTCCGTGGGGCAAATATTCAAAATATATTAAATTTTAAGTCAGATTATCCTGATTTGAAAACCGTAAAACTCGAACAAAATTATCGTTCGACCCAAAATATTGTTAATGCTGCCAATTCGGTCATTGCACGAAATAAAGAACAATTGGAGAAAAATGTTTTCTCTGAAAACGAAGAAGGAAGTAAGATTGATGTCATAAAAGCAGCTTCAGATAATGAAGAAGGTCGATTAATTGCTACCAATATTTTTGAAGAAAAGAATAATAATAGTTTAAAAAATACTGACTTTGCTATTCTTTACCGCACAAATGCTCAATCAAGGGCTTTTGAAGAGGCTTTAAGAAAACTCAATATTAAATACAGAATCGTTGGTGGATTGTCGTTTTACCAACGTAAGGAAATCAAAGATTTGTTGGCGTATTTGCGTTTTACTATAAATCAGAGCGATACCGAGGCTTTCAAACGTATCATTAATTTACCCAAAAGAGGTATTGGCGACACAACCGTTGCAAAAATTGTGGTAACTGCGGCTGAAAATAATAAGTCGGTTTGGGAAGTTGTGAGCAATATTGGCCAATATATTGCTGGACGTGCCGCTCAAACGATTGATGATTTTGCGACGCTGATTAAAAGTTATGGCTTGCTAATTGAAGAAGGTAAAGATGCTCATGCAGTAGCTTCATACATTGCCAAAACTTCGGGACTTTTGAAAGAATTGTATGATGATAAAACCGTCGAAGGATTGGCTCGTTACGAAAACATTCAAGAATTACTAAACTCGATTAAGCAATTTGTTGATAATCCTGAGAATGAAGAAATTACGCTAAGTGCTTTTTTGCAGACGGTTACGCTTATGACCACCGCCGACCAAGAGGATGAAGATGGCGACCACGATCGCGTGACCCTCATGACGATTCATGGAGCAAAAGGTTTGGAGTTTAAGTATGTTTATATTGTTGGTTTGGAAGAAAATCTTTTTCCATCGCAAATGATGCTCTCAAAACGTACTGATTTAGAAGAAGAACGCCGTTTGTTTTACGTGGCTATCACTCGTGCTGAAAAGAAATTAACGCTGAGTTATGCCGAAAGTCGCTATAATTATGGACGTCTGAATTACTGCGAACCAAGTCGTTTTTTAGAAGAAATTGACCCAAAATACCTGCAAATTTCAAAAAGTAGGGTGATTTCCTACGGAAATAGTGAAACTCGAAACGATCGCCCAGCTCCGAGTTCAACTAAACCAGTTTTACCTTTTTCTAAGAAAGAAAGCATTATTTCTAATCTAAAACCTGTTGCAAAAGCTACACCAGTAAATCATATTCCAACGGGCGATTTTGTGGCAAGTGATACTTCTGTACTAAAGCAAGGCGATAAAGTAGAACATCCAAAATTTGGCTATGGAACTGTCACGAAAATGGATGTAAATGGAAATGACCGTAAAGCAACTATCAAATTTGATGCTCAAGGACAAGGTGAGAAAACGCTTTTATTGAGTTTTGCGAAGTTGAGAATTGTTGAATAGATGAAGAAATGAGAAAATATAAAAATTAAGTTTTATATCTGTTTAGAATAAAATGATAAAAATATGACTGTCGCAACATTAAAAAGAAATATTAGCTTTTTGACAGATGCAAAAGGACAAAAAGTTGCTGTACAATTCGATTTAAGAAATCAACAAATGCAAGATTTGTTTGAAGATTTAATAGATACACTAACCGTATTTGAGAGACAAGACGAGCCAACAAAGCCTTTTGAGGAAATCAAGAAAGAAATTTTAGCACAACGTGTAGGTAGATGAAATATCAAATAATATTTACGGCAAGTGCTGAAAGAGAAATTAGAAAGTTGCCAGCCGATGTACAGGATAAGTTTTTGAAAAAGTACAGAATCTGGGAGATAATCCAAGACCACACGGCTACAAAAGACTTACTAATTTTAAAGTACCTAACTTAAAGTTTAACCACTTTAAAGAATCAGGGTTGGGGATTACACAATAGGTTTGTGTGATTCAAGATAATATTATTACCATAACTGTTGCTAAAATCGCTCACCGTAAAGAAGTTTATGAATAACAAAAAATCCAGCGAACCTAGCTGGATTTTTTGTTGAAATATCTTATAAAAACCTTGCTTTCAACTTTGGTGTTGGAATTCGGCAAGCATCAGTTCTGCCAAAAATTCGGTAGCGATTTTTTGCAACCAAATCATAAACAGGATTTCTTAAAAAGGCTGGAATGATTTTGAAAACATAAAAAATCTTCCAAATTCCATCCATTCTACGAGCAATTTCGAGAGCTGCATCTGATTTTTGATAAACTTTATCGCCTTTTATTGCTACAATACTATCAAAAGTGCGACTTTCCGAATCGTTGGTTTTTAATCTAAATTTTTTGAGTAATTCTTGACCAACTTCCGACTGTAAGGCCGCAAATTTGAATATGCCTTTACTATCTCTGTCGATGATGAAATTGATAGAAGCATTACAAAAATTACAAACACCGTCGAATAGAATAGTCATTTTTACTTCCTTAAACATTACTTCATCGAAACCGCTTTTGCAGGTTCTTCTGCTTTTAGCTCATTATTATTGTATTTCGATGGGCATTTCAATAAAATTTGTTCTGCTTTGAAACATTTATTTGCTAAATCCATTTTACCAACAACTACCAATTTTTCAGATTTATCCAAATCGGCTGGTTTAGGCTGATTATAAACTACTTTCGATTCATAATTTAGTGAATCTATCATCGTAAATTCAAAATGATTTGGGTCAACCGAAGGTTCGTAAACCATTCCTAAATAGTTGCCAGAAGCGTCTTTTTTTAAAGTCCCCACTACGTGCATTGATTTCGTGCTACCTTCTTTGGCAACTTGCTCGGCTTCATTGAAACCTACATAAGTGCTGGCATCACCAACCGTTGAAATGATGATTGCAATCGCAACGGCAATGACGCCTAGTGCTATTATATGTGATTTTTTCATATTTTTGAAAGTCTACAATCAATTGACCACAGACAATAGTTTTTGTTGAAAATAATGTTGCAAATCTTGTTTATACTATCGACCATTGACTGCCGACTATAGACTTTTCTCAATCTTACTTATCTTTCTATCTAACAAAACTAAATAGGCAATAATTCCGACAAATACGATGGCGATTACGGCAACAACTACCCAAATTTTGCCATCGGCACGCATTTGGTCGGCCATTTGTACTTCTTCTTGAGCAAACAAATTGAATGACGTAAGAATTACTACTAAAAACGATATAATTTTTTTCATTATTATTGAAATTTAACGGATAAAGTAAAATTTAGTTTGAACTCAATCGTTCGATAACTCGCAGGCGAATGCGTAAACTCGTAATCCAAACGCCCAAAAGCGTCCAACCGATTATAGCAGGGTAAAAAACCATTCGCATTGCACTGTCCATGTCGTATTTTCCGAAAGCTGGATTTCCGCCGTTTCCTGGGTGAAGGGAATCAGTGAGTCTTGGTAAAATCCAAACCAATGGAATGAATGTCGCGAAAGCAAAAATGTTATAAATGGCTGATAATCTAGCTCTTCGCTGTTCATCTTCAAACGAACTTCTTAGAATGAAATAAGAAGAGTATATCAAAAGTCCAACTTCAACAGCAATGATTTTTGGGTCTTTCGGAAGCCAATCACCCCAAGTAAATTGTCCCCAAAGCGAACCAGTCATAAAGCCCAAAATGCCGAAAAAGATAGCAACATTGGCAAATTCGACTGAATATTCATCATCTGAGATGTTTCCATTGCGTAAATACTTTATCGCAAACCACATAGAAGCGGTCATTAATGTCATCATTCCAAACCACAACGGGACGTGGAAATACACATTGCGAATTGTTTCATTTAATATAGGCTGGCGTGGCACAATTCCACCAAGTCCCTGAATAATTGTGTAGAGAAGTATAACTACACACAAAATTTTCCACCAAGTTTTTTTCATAAAATAAAAGCCCCCCGCCCCAAAGGAGAGTTTTTTTTCTATTCCCCCTCTGGGGGTTAGGGGGCTAACTCCTCCACAAAAAAGGAAAGAGTAAATAACTAATTGTTATAACAATGGCATCAATTGCCAGTAAAATCAAAATTTCGTCGTAACTAGTGTTCCATTCTAAGCCATCCATTGCATTTTTGGAGAGCCTAATTAGCATCGAAAGCATTGGAAGTATAATTGGAAAACTCAAAACTGCCATCAAAGTAGAAGTATTTTCAGCTTTTGAAGCAATTCCCGCTACCATAGTCAAGGTCGAAGAAAAACCAATTGCTCCGAGTACTACTGCCGTCAGGTACATCAATAAATTCTGTACTGGATTTCCCAAAAAAACAATATAAATAAACAAGCCGATTAGCGAAAGAGCTAATAACAAAACTATGTTGTAAATGATTTTCGAAATAATAATTCCTTGTGGACTTGCCAAAGTATAATAATAAAGTTGTCGGCCTGCTCGCTCTTGCGTAAAACTTTTCGTGATTGAATTAACGGCCGTAAAAAGCAAAATTATCCAAAGTAGGGTGTTCCAAGTGATAGGTTCCATGCCTTTGGTTTTCAGAGCAAAACTCATATAGCATACAAAAACCGTACTTACGATATAGAGAATCATACTGTTGAGGGCGTAGCGTTGTCGCCATTCCAGTCTGATTTCTTTTTCGATAAGTGCTTTTAGTTCTTGCATTTTTAAAGTGGAGCGGTTCTCTAGAATCGTTCGGATGTACAAATATACTACTCAAAAAATTAGAATTTTTATGATATTGATTCTTTTTCTATAATTTTTATGTTTTTAAATTGATATAATAACTGACGAAAATCATTTTTATTTTAGAACCAAATAAGGTAATTTTACGTTTATTTGAAATCAGTCTAAATAAAATATAAAGTGCAAGCCGAAAAAACTGTTGCCGATTTAAAGATAGGAGAGAAGGGGATTATCAATAATTTTAAAGATGATGCTATGTCATTAAAATTGCTTGAAATGGGTTGTTTACCCGATACAGAGGTAATGCTTGACTTTATTGCTCCCTTGGGGTGTCCAGTAGGCATTACGGTAGCGGGTTATCATCTTTCGTTGCGTAAGAGAGAGGCTGCAACAATTGTAATTAAATAAACTTCGATAGTCGGTTTTTAGCAATCGGTGTTTTTTATTTTCGTGAATACTAATTAAAATTAAAAGAAGCCGAAGGCTAACCTCCGAAAGCCGATAGCAAAATATCATTCATTTGTGAAAAATAAACAAGTTGTTGCACTTCTTGGCAATCCAAACTCAGGCAAATCCTCACTTTTTAATCAACTCACTGGGTTGCGTCAAAAAATAGGAAATTTCCCTGGAGTAACAGTTGATAAAAAAGTAGGGTTTTGTCGCTTAAGCGGAAGTATGGACGTTGAGATTCTTGACCTTCCTGGCACGTATAGCATTTATCCGAATTCACTTGATGAGCAAGTGGTACTCGAAGTGTTGGCCAATCCACAAAATCCTGATTATCCTGATTTGGCCGTCGTTGTAGCCGACGCATCAAATTTAAAACGAAACATGCTGCTTTTTGAGCAAATTAGTGATTTGGGTGTGCCTTCAATTTTGGCACTTAATATGCTCGATGTGGCCGAAGAATCGGGAATTTCCATCAATTCAGGCAAACTTTCAAAGATTCTTGGTATTCCAGTTGTTGAGCTTAATGCCCGAGAAGGCATAGGAATTGAAGGTTTGAAACACACTATTTTTAATCAGCTTCAACATAAAAAAACGCATATTAATCCACCAAGTTTTGATAAAAAAACGGAAACCGTTTTTGAAGAAGTAAAAACAAAATTTGGTGTTGAAAATAAATACTTAGCACTTCAATACGCTGCACAAGCTCAAAAATTGATGTTTTTGGGCGAAAATCAACAAAAAGAATTAGAAGAAATTGTTAAAAAACATAATTTCAACGCCGATAAATTTCAATCAACCGAAACCATCGAACGCTATCGTGATATTAGTAGTACATTGTCAGAAGTAGTTATTGAAGAGGGTATAAAAAAGGAAACTATTAGCGAGAAAATTGACCATATTTTACTCCATAAAATCTGGGGATACGTTATTTTCTTGGGTATTTTGTTCATGATTTTTCAGTCAGTTTTCACAATTGCCGAAGCTCCAATGGACTTAATTGACCAAGGAGTTGCCATGGTAAATGATTTTTTGAAATCAAATCTTCCTGATAATCAAATAGTTAGCTTGCTTACCGATGGTTTGATTGCAGGTATTGGTGGTGTACTGATTTTTATTCCACAAATTGCTTTTTTGTTTGCTTTTATCTCAATTCTTGAGGAATCGGGCTATATGGCTCGTGTAGTAGTTTTGATGGATAAACTCATTCGGAAATTTGGCATGAGTGGAAAATCAGTCGTACCGCTAATTTCAAGCATGGCTTGTGCAGTGCCAGCCATTATGTCGGCTCGCACAATTGGCTCATGGAAAGACCGGTTAATCACCATTATGGTTACGCCGTTGATGAGTTGCTCGGCACGTTTGCCCATTTATACGATTTTGATTGCCCTTGTTGTGCCAAATACCAAGGCATTGGGTTTCTTCAATATGCAAGGTGTAGCCTTGATGGGGCTTTATTTATTAGGATTCTTTTCGGCATTATTGTCAGGTTGGATAATGAAATTTATGCTAAAATCAAGTGAAAGAAGTTACTTTATCATGGAACTTCCAACCTACAAAAAACCACGATGGAAACAAGTAGGCTTTACGATTTTGGAGAAAGTAAAAACCTTTGTGTTTGAAGCAGGAAAAGTGATTGTGGCTATTTCAATTGTTTTGTGGGTGTTAGCTTCTTATGGACCAGGAGATAAAATAGAAAGGGCAGAAAAGGCAATTATTGCACAAAATCCAACGCTCGAAAAAGGTCAACTTGACTCAAAAATTGCGTCGGTTCGTCTTGAAAATTCTTATGCAGGGCATTTTGGAAAATTCATAGAGCCAGCCATCAGACCATTGGGTTATGATTGGAAAATTGGAATTGCACTCATTACATCGTTTGCGGCACGTGAGGTTTTTGTCGGAACAGTCTCGACAATTTATAGTATCGGAGCAGACGCCGAAAATGAAACAACCATCAAAGAACGTCTCAGAAATGAAATAAATGCTGAAACTGAAAAGCCAACATTTTCGGTGGCAACTTCGTTTTCATTATTGATATTTTATGTTTTTGCGATGATGTGCATGAGTACACTGGCGGTAGTTTATCGAGAAACCAAAGGTTGGAAATGGCCAATCATTCAGTTGGTTTATATGTCAGTATTAGCGTATGTATCGGCTTTTGTGGTTTATCAGATTTTGAGCTAGATTTTAGACAAGAGATATTAGACAAATGAAAAGAGATTTGAGATGCGTTAAAGTGAAGTTCTTTATTTATAAGGTATAGATTTGTATTGAGGTTATTTATTCGACATTCAATGTCCATTGCGGCATTCATTCATTCACTCATTAGATTATGCTCGGCGTAACATCAGATAATAAATTGAAAAGATTAATTGTAGTAGGCGATAAGATTTTAGTAAAGCCTAAAAATCCATCGGACAAAACAAATTCGGGGTTGTATTTACCTCCAACCGTTACCGAAAAAGAAGAAATTCAGAGCGGATACATCATTAAAGTAGGGCCAGGTTATCCTTTGCCAACCCAAACAGAAGATGAACCGTGGAAAGAAACGGAAGAAAAAGTAAAATATATGCCACTTCAAGCTCAAGAAGGAGATTTGGCAATTTATCTGCAACGCCACGCCATTGAAGTTCAATATGAAGGCGAAAAATATGTGATTCTTCCGCAAGCGGCAATTTTAATGCTGGAGAGGTTTGAAGATTTGTAGAAAAAAAAGAGCGATGATTGACCATCGCTCTTTTGTTATATAGTTATTTCAGTTTTACTCCTCCAAGAAATCTAAATCTTTATTATGGGTTTCTTTGATAGTGAGTGTTGAATAAAAACCAATCGCAAAGCAGATTAAACCTACAATTGCACCAGCCATTATTATACCTTGTGTAGGCTTGAAAAACTTATACGATATTGTCATTAAAACAACCGAACCTCGTACCATATTTGGAATAGTTGTGGCGGCTGTTGCCCGTAGATTTGTACCAAATTGCTCGGCAGCAACAGTTACAAACATTGCCCAAAATCCATTGCCAAAACCTAATAGACAGCACAATGTATAAAACAAAGATGCACTTTTAATTATTCCCGAAAATAATAAAATAAGCATACATATCAAAGCAAATGACATCATAAAGCCAATAGCTTTTTTACGAGAACGCAGAGCATGACTAAAAAAACCACTCAGAAAATCGCCTACTGAAATACCTACGTACGCCCACATGATTGATAAACCTGGGTCGATTTTTTCGGTAATTCCTAAGGCTTCGCCAAATTCATTGCTTAAATAAACCAAAATTCCGATACAAAACCAAAGCGGAATTCCGATTCCGATACACTTCATATACGTGAAAAAACGCTCCCAATTTGTAAAAAATGCCAAGAAATTACCTCTTTCAATATGTTTTTTGCCAACTACATCTTTAAAAATACCTGACTCAATTACACCAACCCGAAGCAGCAACAATGCTACGCCCAAGCCTCCACCTATAAAATAAGCAATTGTCCAATCGCCTGAAAGTTTTACTGTAAAAGTGGCAACTACCGCACCAAGCAGACCAATGCCTGCCACGAGCGATGTTCCAATAGCACGTAATTGTTTGGGCAAAATTTCAGAAACGAGCGTAATTCCTGCACCCAATTCACCAGCAAGGCCTATTCCTGCAATAAAACGTAGCCATTTGTAGGCTTCTATTTTATCCATAAACTCAATGTGTGGAATCATTCCACAGCAAATATTTGCCAATGAATAAGTAATAATTGAACCGAAAAGTACCGAAAGTCGGCCTTTTTTATCTCCTAAAACTCCCCAAAAAATTCCGCCAATAAGTAAGCCAATCATCTGAAAATTAATGATAGTTGTGCCGATTGATGAAATTTCTTCTTTGGTCGTAAGCCCAAGACTTTCAAGGCTCTGAACTCGCACGATTCCGAAGAGTTGGAGGTCATAAATGTCAACAAAATAGCCTAATGCTGCTACAATTACGGGCAAGCTAAAAAGATGCTGAAAAGTAGTTTTTTCTTGATTCATAGATAGTTTCTAGGTTTAGGATTGTATATGTAGTTCACGGTTTAAATAGTCTACAGCTATTGTAAGGTGGAACACTGATACACTATGTACTCAAATAATTATAATTGCTTGATTTTAATTTTACGCCATTTTACTTTGATTCCACCACCACTATGGATTTGTAGAGCAATACAGCCATCTTTTTCACCAATTTTTACATCATCTAGTGTTATCATTTGCGTTCCGTTTAAATATGTAGTCACAACATTGCCTACAACTTTTACTGTCATTTTATTCCAATCTCCCATTTTCAAGGCTTTGTCTTTTTCTGGTTCAGGTTTTATCAACCAACCACGTCCATAAGACTCATAGATTCCACCTGTTGAGCTACCAGGAGGTGCAACCTCGGCTTGCCAGCCTGCAATTTTTGTGCCTTCGATTGATGAATGAAAAAACACACCACTATTGCCATTGGCTTCTTGCTTAAATTCCAATGTAAGCTCAAAATTTTTAAATTTTTGTTCAGTTCCCAAATAGCCGTATTCTTTGTCGGGACCGCTTTCGCATACCAAAAGACCATCTTCAACGAACCATTTTTCGGTACCATAAATTTTCCAACCTGTTAGGTCTTTACCATTAAAGAGAGTTTGTTTTTTCTGAGCGAAAGTCGCCACCGAAAGCAATAATAAAATGAATAACGAGAGACTTAATTTAAGTTTCATGCCGTATTAGTGTTAAAGTTTGGTTATAGAAGAATATTTTTTTACAAAGAAAAGCGAAAATCTTTATCTTTGGATATGATTTGATTGAATATTGTGATTTTGCTAATTTTTAGAACGCATTGCAGTTGTTAAATGTAACAATTTTCCTAAATTTATAAGAAATAGCATGAAGAGAATCTTTTTATTGGTCGTATTTTTATTAATAGAAGGTTTTAGTTTCGCCCAAACAAAGCTTTCTCAAAAGACTTACGAAGGCTTTATTAATAAGTTTCCGATTAGCCTTACTTTGACCTTCGATGCAAATTTAGTTTATGGAACATTATTGTATAAAAGAGTCGGGCAACCTATCAAGGTTATCGGTTCGCTCGAAGGCGATGAGTTTTCGCTGCATGAATTTGGTGAAAAAACCGAAATCACGGGTTTGTATTCTGGAACAAAAAAGGGTGATGAAATAAGTGGTATTTGGTCGAGTCCGAATGGAAAAGAAATGAAATTCAATGTCACAAAAACGGCTTCGAACGAAATTGAAAAGCCAGAATTAAAATCGGCAAACGGATCGTATGCATATAGTTTTGGCAAAGATGGTGGCACAGGCAATATGTATGTGCAGCAGATAGCAAAAGATAAAATTATCTTGGAGATTCAGGCCGTAAAAGGCCCACCGAGTTATAGTCAGGCAATCATTGAAAAAAAAACGTTAAAATTAGTAAGAAACGAAGCTATTTATGAAAATAATGAATTTGGTAAATGCTTACTTAAAATATCTTTTTTTGAGGGTGGGGCATCCATAATTTATTTAAATGAAGCTTACGATTGCGGTTTTGGAAATGCCGCATCAGTAGTTGGAAAATACTTTAAATTCGACAGTAAATCACCAAAATTTGAGAAGAATTAAGCGGTTTCTCAGAATAAAGTCAAAACTTTAGAAAAGGTATCAACATTGGTACATCATGTTGGTACTTTTTATATTTTTCTCCAAAAACTTCAATTAGCTTTTTCTCTTCAAAATATATACCCACAAACAAATAAATCGTTACTGCAACGGCACTGGTCAGACTTCTCGTGGAGGCGTCCGTAACAAACATTCCCCAAACAAAAATCAAAATTCCAAAATAAATCGGGTGACGCATGTATTTTAATAATCCATCACTTTTGAATTCGTTTTTTTCTTGGCTTTTATTGAAATCAGTACCGCTAAATTCTCGCAAATCATAGCCTTGTAAAGCTCTTGAGATCAGAAGGACGCCAAAAATAGCAATAAACTTTCCGATAATGGATTGATAAATAGATACTTGCCAAAGAGCTTCTTTATAGATTGAAAATTGCACCGAAAAAATAGGAATGAGCAAAGCAAACGCCAAAATATTGTAAATGAGACGATAGAAACGGAAGTATTTGCCCAATATTTTTTCGGCAAAATTTTTAAAAAAATTGCTTGCCATGAAGCTGTGAATTGCTCCGTAAAGTAACCAAGCGAGAGTTAGTAAAAGCATAGATATAAATATTTATCTACAAGGATTGGAAAATTTTGAAAAACAAAAGAGCCCTGTTTTGGATTAAAACAGGGCTCTTATTGGGTATGAGATTATCGCAAATCAACAACTTCTACACCTGGGTATTTGTTTTTATCGAACGTAAAGATTTTATCGTCAGCAGGGGAGTTTGGCATGAACTTATCAACACGGAAAACTGTACGTTTGCCATTTTTATCCCAAACTTTCCAAGATTTTACTGATTTGTCTTTTTTATCAACCTTGATTTGTACTTTCGCAACTTTACTTCCTTTATCTTCTGGAGAAAGTTCGATTACTTCGTACAATTGGCTGCCTTCTTTTACTTCTTCCAAGAAAACATATTTATAACCTTTTTTGTAAATACTATAAATTTTTGTTGGCGAAAGTGCATCCATTTCGGTAGGATTAAACTCCGAAACTTGACATTCGTTTGTTTCTTTGGTGTAGCTGTAAAGTTCTTTACCGTTTGTAAAAACCTCTTGGCCAAGCATTTTTAAGCGGAATTTTGCTCCTTTTACTGTTACATCACCTTTATATGATTCGGTCAATTTTGCGTTTGTTCCCTCAATTCCGTAAGTAAACGCCGCACTAAACGACTTCATTGTTTGGTATTTTTTGCTCATTTCGTCCAAAATAGCTGTTGCTTTTTTGTCTTTTTGAGCCATCACCAAACTACTAACAACCAATAAAATCGTAGTTAAAATAAGTATTTTTTTCATCTTTATAATAGTTAATTTTCTTTAGATGTGTTTTTATTTACATGGATTTAGGTATTATATACTTGCTAAAACAATGTATACCCAAAATTAATTCAATTGGACGTTAGAATGATATGAAAATCTAGATAAAATTACAGTCTTTTTTATCCTTATTGAATCAGTCTGAGTTGACAAAAACTTTTTTGTTCACTCAAAACACGTTTTTACCGCATTGATTGATACAAAAATTAGCGAGCGACGGTCTCTGCAAAAATCTTTATTATCTTAATTGATTCGCATTCCTATCGCAATTTTCTCAATATTTCTTCCAAATGCTCGATGTCTTTTACCAAAACTTCACGTGCTTTGCTGCCTTCAAATGGCCCAACGATGCCTGCACCTTCGAGTTGGTCGATGATACGGCCTGCACGGTTATAGCCTAATTTCATTTTTCGTTGAATGAGCGATGTACTTCCTTGTTGATGAGAAACCAATAATCGAGCGGCATCATCAAACATTGAGTCGAGCTCGGAAGCATCAAACTCTGCTGTTTCGCCTTCTTCATCACCGTAGAATTCTGGCAATAAATAGGCAGACTCATACGCTCTTTGTGAACCAATAAACTCACAAATGTCTTCAACTTCGGGCGTATCTACGAATGGACATTGTAAACGTATCATATCCGAACCCATTGAAAGCAACATGTCACCGTTACCTACCAATTGCTCCGAGCCTCCAGTATCCAAAATTGTACGTGAGTCGATTTTTGAAGTAACTTTAAACGACAAACGAGCCGGGAAATTGGCCTTAATCAAACCTGTTATTACATTGACCGACGGGCGTTGGGTTGCAACAATTAAGTGAATACCAATAGCACGAGCCAACTGAGCCAAACGGGCAATTGGTTGCTCTACTTCTTTGCCTGCTGTCATCATTAAGTCGGCTAACTCGTCAATTACTAATACAATGTATGGTAAATAACGGTGTCCTTTTTCGGGGTTTAGTCTGCGTTGAATAAACTTTGCGTTGTATTCTTTCAAGTTTCGCACACCTGCATCTTTAAGTAAATTGTAGCGGTTATCCATTTCGATACATAGCGAGTTGAGCGTATAAACAACTTTTTTTGTATCGGTAATTATGGCTTCTTCTGCATTTGGAAGCATCGCCAAGAAGTGTCGCTCGATTTTGTTATAAAGCGTAAGTTCCACTTTTTTAGGGTCAACTAGCACAAATTTGATTTGGGCTGGGTGTTTTTTATATAGTAACGAAGCTAAAATAACATTCAAGCCAACTGACTTTCCTTGCCCAGTCGCACCCGCCATAAGCAAGTGAGGCATTTTGGCTAAGTCGGTCACAAAGATTTCGTTTGAAATTGTTTTTCCAAGAATAATCGGCAAATCAAAGTTTGATTTTTGGAATTTATCGCTCGCAATGACCGATTTCATCGTCACCATTTCACGATTTTTGTTCGGCACTTCTATGCCAATCGTGCCTTTTCCTGGCATTGGAGCAATAATACGAATACCCAATGCCGCCAAATTTAAGGCAATATCATCTTCTAAATTCTTGATTTTTGAGATACGAATACCTGCCTCGGGTACGATTTCATAGAGCGTAACGGTTGGTCCAATCGTAGCTTTGATGCTCGCAATTCCGATTTGGAAGTTTCGCATCGTTTCTACGATATTATTTTTATTGGCTTCGAGTTCTTCTTCAGTTACTTTCGTGCCAGTATTGCCGTACTCGCTTAAAAGTGAAATTGGCGGATATTGATAATTGCCCAAATCAAGTGTTGGGTCGAACAAGCCAAAGTCTTTCAGTACTTTTTCGTTGACATCATCGGTATCTAAATCATCTTCAAAAGTATCAACTTCTTCTTGATTCGTTTCGATAATAAGAGTTGGATTACCCTTGAATGGCTCATTTGGCAATGCACTTTTTGGTTTCTCATCAATTTCAAGCGAAAGGTTTTTTTCTTCAAAAGGTTTTGGTACGTCAATATCTTCTCGGCTGATTTTTAAGAAATCAATTTTTGCTTCTTCTTTCTGTACAATTGGCTCAGTAACTGGCGTATGTCTGAAAGAATTGTCTTTTTCTTCTTCAAAAAAATCATCTTCTTCAACTTGTATTGCTTTGCGGATGCGTTCGGTGGCTAAGTCTTCATGAGTGTCACGCTTGAAATATTTGGCAAAAAACCAATCGTCGATTTCGGTATAACCATGAAAGAAAATCAGCCAACCGGCTAAAAGCAAGATAATAATAAAAATACCTCCCCAGCCCATTGCCTGTTGGAAAAATTGATTGACAGAATAGCCCAGACCGCCGCAAATTGTACTGCCTGAAGCATCGAAAACCGTGATGAAATATCCTAAAAATATGCTTGTCCAAATGATATAAAAAATACTTGAAAACGTGAAACGATTGAAACTGTATGGTAGTAAATCTTTTTTGCTTACTAACCAATATCCTGCCCAAGTCGTTACAGGAATCCATCCAAAAGCCGCAAGTCCAAACCATTCAAAGATAAAAAAATGAGAGAGTTTTGCTCCTAGCAAGCCAATAAGATTAGCTGCCTTTTTGTCGCCTTGCTTGATAGAAGTCCAAAATGTACGTTGTACTACATCTTGGTCGGCATCGCCTGTAAAGAGATATGAAACGAACGAAAGTAATAGAATTAAGGAAAAAAGCATTAAAAAAATGCCCAATGCTAGTTGATAGCTTTCTTTACTGACATTAAAATTAAGCGAAGTTTGAGTGCCACCACTTTTGCTACTCGAAGTATTTCGGGGAACATTTGGGCTTTTGGGAGGTTGCTTTTTGCGAAAAGTATTATTGTTGTCGGGCATCGTTATAAGTAAGAAAGCAATGTATTTTAAAGACAAATATAATGAATTTGAACATAATATAGTTAAAAAAGCGAAATTTTGTATTTTTTGAGGATGAAGAGAATGAAAGGTATGTTTAATGAATAAATATTAATAAAGTTTTTGTATTGTAAATAAATAGCAATTTGACATTTATCAAATACTTATTTCAAGAAAATAGTGCTATTTTGATTTTCAAAACTTTTCAACCTCTTTGTAATATGAAAAAAATAAGCTTAACCATGGTCTTTTTATTCCACCTTTGGGGGTCGGGGGGCTATATTTTTGCCCAAAAAGACATTCAGAAAAAAATACAAACCCAATTCATCATGGCCGAAAATGGCTCTACTATTCTGCTTGATGAAGGCTCATTTACATTTACGGCAAGTCTTTCGCTCGAAGGTAAAAAGAACATTACAATTAGAGGAAAAGGTAAAGACAAAACGATTCTATCTTTCAGAGGACAAACCGACGGGGCAGAAGGAATCAGGGTTTCAAATGCCGAAAACATTATCATTGAAGATTTAACGGTGCAAGATAGCAAAGGCGATGCTGTGAAAACAATGAACGTAACAGGTATTACTTTCCGCAATATAAAAACCGAATGGCTTGGCGAACCAAAAGCCTCAAATGGTTCGTACGGACTTTACCCTGTTCAATGCGAGAAAGTGCTAATTGAGGGTTGTGAAGCTATCGGGGCATCAGATGCGGGCATATATGTGGGGCAATCGAAAGATATAATCGTCAGAAAATCAAGAGCCTATCATAATGTAGCGGGGATTGAGATTGAAAATTCAATCAATGCCGAAGTCTATGAAAATGAATCTACAGAAAATACAGGCGGTATTTTGGTATTTGATTTACCCGATTTGATTTTGAAAAAAGGAGGAAACACGAAGGTTTATAAGAACAATATACATCATAATAACTTCCCGAACTTTGCCCCAAAAGGCAATATTGTCGCTAAAGTTCCAGATGGAACAGGCGTATTGATATTAGCTGCCAATCATGTGGATATATTTGATAATCAGATAATTAACAATAAATCAATGGGTGTGGGGGTTATTAGTTATTTCACAACCGAAAATAAAATTAAAGACAAAGAATATTATCCATACTCGGAGGCGATTACGATTCGTGACAATAATTTTGAGCGTCAAAAAGTAAAAGCAACTCATAAAGGTAGATTCGGACAAATTTATCAATTTAAGCTACGTTTTGGCAAAAATGTACCGCATATTTTATGGGATGGAATCGTAGATGATAAAAATCCAAACCCCGTGATTTGTATCAAAAACAACAAAAATGAATCGTTTGCTAACATGGACATCGAGCATAATTTTAAGAATATTTCACGCGATAAGAGTAAAGTTGTTTGTAAATAGATGAAAAAAGTATTTTTATTATTCATTTCCATTAGCATTTTTGCTTTATCGGCCTTTTATCAAAAGTCTGATAATGAGGCAAGTATGCCAAAAGAGAAATTATCTGATTATCAGTTTTTTGAAGGGAATGGTTCAGAGCAAATACCGACAAGGGGTGTACTGCCTTATTCATTAAATACACCTTTATTTACTGATTATGCCGAAAAGCTACGCTTTGTAAAACTACCTGATAATCAGACAGTTGCGTATAATGCTACCGAAGTTTTTGATTTTCCTGTTGGTTCAACTATCATTAAAACTTTTTATTATCCGAATGATTTCCGAAAACCCGAATTGGGAAGAAAACTAATTGAGACTCGACTGCTAATTCACGAAGAAGATGGCTGGAAGGCTTTAGAATATGTTTGGAATGATGAACAAACCGAGGCCTATTTGGAAGTAGCGGGCGATACAAAAGAAGTGAGTTATATTGATGCCAACGGCAAAAAGAAAAAGCATGAGTATGGCATACCGAATATCAATCAATGCAAAGGGTGTCATAATCGAAATGAAAAAATGACACCGATTGGGCCTTCGGCAAGGCAACTCAATGGCGTTTTTCAGTCTTCAGTGGGCGGTGAGCAGTCTTCAATAAAAAGTACTGATAATCAATTGATTAACTGGCAAAAATTAGGAGTTTTAACAAACCTACCAGCCATTGAAACTGTACCAAAAGCTGCAGTTTGGAACAAGCCTGAAAGTGGAAGCCTTGATGAGCGAGCCAGAATTTGGTTGGATATTAATTGTGCTCATTGCCACCGAAAAGGAGGTCCAGCCCAAACATCAGGTTTGAATTTGAGCATCCATGAAACCGAACCAATTGCTTACGGAATCTTGAAAACTCCGGTAGCGGCTGGGCGAGGTTCGGGCAATAGAAATTATGATATCGTGAGAGGAAAGCCCGATGAGTCAATCATTGTTTATCGGATGGAATCGACCGACCCAGGAATCATGATGCCTGAAGTGGGGCGAAAAACTACACATAGAGAAGGTGTAGAACTCATCAAAGAATGGATAAAGGCGATGAGGTAAATACTGGATTCGAGATAGGAGATTCGATTATATATGACAAAACATCTAATCTCCTATCTTTTTTCTATCACTATGCCCCAATGATTTTTCAGGAGCGACCAAATCTCGCACCAACTGTTTCAATACTTTTATTTCGGGAAAATGGCCTGCAAGCTTACGGTCAAAAATTATTTCTTCGTTGAGCAAAATTTTAAAACTTCCTGCAATTTCACTTGGTCGAAGGCTTACTTCGCCGAGTTCAGCTTCAAATGTTGTCAATAATTCTTGTGCCATCCATGCTGAACGTAATAGCCAATGGCATTTTGGGCAGTATTCGAGTGTAATTTTCGGTTTCATATTTTTAGAAGGTTTTTTGAGTAAATTACGAGAAAATATTTCTTATTTTTAGCAAAAAATCTTCAACCCCTACATCGCATGAAACGTTTTCTGTCTCTTGTCTTTTGTCACATCTCTCTTGTCTTGACAGCACAAGTCCAAAAAGATTATCCTTATCGTGGAGTACCATTTACGCAAGTAAAACTCAGCGATAATTTTTGGTTACCAAAACTTGAAATCAACCGAACCGTCACGATTCCGTGGTCTTTTCAGAAATCAAAAGAAACTGGTCGTATCAAAAACTTTGAGCAGGCGGTTACCCATACTGGTAAACTCTGCACAACTTATCCTTTTGATGATTCCGATGTATATAAAATCATTGAAGGGGCGGCATACTCGCTGCACGTAAAGTACGATGCTAAACTTGATATTTATCTTGATTCGCTCATTACGCTTATCGGCAAAGCCCAAGAACCTGATGGCTATCTTTATACCACTCGCACAATGGGCGATACAACTCACCCGTGGATTGGAAAAACTCGCTACGAAAAAGAGCATGAATTGAGTCATGAACTTTATAATATGGGGCATTTTTACGAAGCAGCTACTGCACATTATTTGGCCACAAAAAAGCGAAATATGTTAGATATTGCCATTAAAAATGCTGATCATCTTCTGACTGTTTTTGGACCAAACAAAAAAGCTGTTGCCCCTGGACATCAAGTAATTGAGATTGGACTGGGAAAACTTTATCGAGTAACGGGTAATCAGCAATATCTTGATTTATCGAAGTTTTTTATTGATTGTCGAGGACAACGAAAATATGAAAAGAAAACAGGTGAAAAAGATGCAACTGTCTGGCAGACAGGGGCTTACTGGCAAGATAATGTTCCTGTAACGCAACAAACGGAAGCACTCGGACACTCGGTTCGTGCTGGATATTTGTATGCTGGAATGGCCGATGTTGCTTCAATGACCAATAATTTGGAATATCTGACTTCGCTCAACAAAATTTGGGACAATGCTTTCTCGAAGAAAACTTATATTACAGGGGGATTAGGACAAGCAGGAAATTGGGAAGGTTTTGGCCCTGATTATGAATTATCGAATCATGCGGCTTATTGCGAAACTTGTGCGGCTATTTCGAGTGTTTACTGGAATCACCGAATGTTTATGATGTACGGCGACTCAAAATATATTGATATTTTGGAGCGTACACTTTATAATGGACTCATCAGTGGTATTGGACTTGATGGAAAAACATTCAACTACGAAAATCCGATGGAATATACGATGCAAAAAGGCAAATTGAGCGGAGAGAACAAGCGGTCTCCTTGGTTTGGGTGTTCGTGTTGCCCGACAAATATTTGCCGTTTTATGCCTTCAATTCCGAGTTATGTGTATGCTCAAAAGGACAATCAAGTATATGTGAATTTGTTTATGTCGAATTCTACTACTTTGGAGGTTTTGCCAAAAGAAAGCGTAACGATTTCGCAAAATACTGAATATCCGTGGCAGGGGCTGGTCGTAATTTCGGTTGACCCAACCAATAAAAATGGTTTGAAATTTTCACTTAATGTCAGAATTCCAGGTTGGGCGAGAGATGAGGCTTTTCCGACTGATTTGTATCGTTATAAAGATAAAATATCTGATAAACCTTCAATCGAAGTAAATGGGCAGATTCTTGAATATACTATTGAAAATGGCTACGCTATCATAAACCGTGCTTGGAAAAAAGGCGATAAAGTAATGATGAGATTTCCGATGAAAGTGAAACAAGTTGTGGCCAACGAAAAAGTAAAAGACAATATCGGTAAAATAGCCATAGAGCGTGGACCAATTGTTTATTGTGCCGAATTTGTCGATAATAACGGACTTACCTCTAACTTGGTAGTGCCTGAAAATCAGAATTTTTCCTCAGAATTTCAGACAAATTTATTAAATGGAGTTATGACTCTCAGAGGCTCGGCGAATGCTTTTAAAATTGAAAATAGTTCGTCAATTTCAACACAAATTCAACCGTTGGTTTTGATACCGTACTACGCTCGCTCGAATCGTGGCCAAGGAGAAATGAGAATTTGGTTTCCGACAAGAATTAAAAACTTGGAAATTTTGACCGAGTAAAAATGAACAAAAAAACAAATGGTTGCCAAGAAAGCAGCTATTGTTTTTTATAAAGAAAGTAGTGATTAAAGAATTTAATTTTGATGGTTTTACTTGTAGGAACGTCTAATTTGGACGTTCCTACAAAGTTTGTATTATTTTTTGCTCACAACTTTGCTCTTCACACCAAGGCCGAGTTCAATATCTTTCTTTGCTTTTTTCGAATCTGTGTTTAGCAATTTAACGCCATCAGATTTATCGCCCATTACCTTCAGTAATACATCTTTGTTAGCACCATATTGGATATTATTCAAGATAACGTTTTTGCTGTTTTGTACTTGCATAACAGTTTTATCGTTGGTCAATAGCGTAACGTTTTTCAAAGAAATATTTTCTGCTTCGACACACACCAAACCTTTGTTTGACTCAATTATAGCGTTTTCTATGTTGATATTTTTGATGGCCATTTCGGGTAAACCTCTTATCAAAATCGCTGTTTCGGTCCCTTTACAAACAATATTTTTTATATAAAAATCCTTGAATTGTGGCGTGCCTTCGTTTAAAGGCTCAGCTTTGATAGTTGGTAATTCGTTTTCTTTTCCGTCCGCACGAACAGGGTCTTTTGCTGCATAATACATGTCAAAAAGTATCGCTTCGCCTGGAATTTCGGTCATATTAATGTTATTTACATAGATATTTTCAACAACTCCGCCACGTCCACGAGCAGTTTTGAAACGTAAACCTACATCCGAACCCATGAAAGTACAGTCCGATATGAACATATTTCTTACACCGCCCGACATTTCTGAGCCAATCACAAAACCACCATGTGCATGATAAACGATGCAATTTTTGATGATAAAGTTTTCGGTTGGAATGCCACGTTTTCGGCCTTGTTCGTCACGACCCGATTTTATCGTAATTCCATCATCGCCAGTATCGAAAGTACAGCCTTCTAAAATGCCATTTCGGCATGATTCTAAATCAATCGCATCACTATTTTGGGCATACCAATAGTTTTTGACCGTTACATTTTTTACGGAAATATGTTCGCAAAGAAGCGGGTGCATTGTCCAAGCGGGTGAGTTTTGGAAAGTTACGCCTTCAATAATGATGTTTTTGCAACGAGTCAGACTCAACATATTCGGACGAAGAAAGTCTTTGTACGAAGCCAATTCTTCAGGCGTAGGTTTTACACCATTCAATATTCTACCCGCATTCGGAATCATATTTCCTTTCAATGATTTTTCTGATGGATACCAGTTGTTTTGTTTTTCATCTGTAACACCGCCCGATTTTATCAAATTTGCCCATTGGCCAGCCGTTTGTTTTTCTTTTTTGATAGCTCTCCAGACATCGCCACCACCATCAAGTACGCCTTCTCCCGTAATAGCAATATTTTCTAAATCAACTCCCCAAATCGGTGCTTGACAACGATAAGAATCTTGTCCTTCCCATGTGGTTAATACGATTGGATAATCATCGTAGTTTTTGCTGAATTGTAACAAAGCACCTTTTTCGAGGTGAAGGTTTACATTGTTTTTCAATACAATTGGGCCAGTTACCCAAAGTCCTTTTTGTATGATAACCGTTCCGCCACCAGCGGTATTACAAAGTTCAATTGCTTGATTAATAGCTTTTGTATTCACTGTCAGACCATCGGCTTTTGCTCCATATCGTACAATATTGAAAGTATCTTTTCGGAAAACCGGACGATAAGTAAGCGGTAATTCATAGGCATATTTATCGTTAAACTCGGTCTTTTTCAAGAAATTTCTTAGTGGATTTCCTGTGATCACAAGGCCATCTGCCACCAAATTTGCCATCAATCTTGCTCCATAAGTCGTAAAATGCGTATTATCCTCAATACCTTTAGGGAATTTTGGATAAATACCAGCCGCAACATTCATGAAAATTTTCTTCGAACCTTCAACGCCATGTTGCTCAATTATTTTTTGGCTTGAGGTGTGCATATCAATCAACATAATGTTGTATTGTTTGGCTATTTCACGCACTACTATTGGATATTCGCCATGTTGGTCAACGAACTTACCACTCTCATCAAATTTTCTACGCATCACTGGAGTGAACAATACAGGTGTTGCTCCTTTGGCTTGTGTTTCTTCGATATATCTAATCAAGTTTTTTCGGTAATCAGTTTGTGCGGCTGCAAAGCGAGTAGTGTCTGATTCTTTTTGGTCGTTATGCCCAAATTGAATGAAAACGTAGTCGCCTTTGTGTAGTTGGTCATGCACTTTTCTCCAAAGTCCTTGATTACGGAAACTTCTTGTACTGCGTCCATTTACTGCATGATTTTGAATTTCTACAGCAGTAGTAAATAGTTCGGGCAACACTTGTCCCCAGCCAGTTTCGGGTGCATCATAAGGATTTTTGTTGGCACAAGTCGAGTCGCCAATTAAGAAAATACGGGGTTTTTCTTCGGTCGGACTAAATGCCGAGTTTGCCCAAAATAGGGCAGTAAATAGCAATAAACGGTATAGGGTTTTATTTTTCATGCGTAAAATCTGAATTTTATTTATTTTAAAGGATTCCATTTTCCATCAAAAGTCCAATTAATGGTAATTGCGTTCGGGTCGATTTTAAGGTTATTTGCATACCAAATATAGTCATTTCCTTTGCGATGACAATTGTAATAATATACTCTTTTGCCCCATTTGAGCTGTGTAGTTGATGATTGATAAATTTCGGCATCGGCCATGTTTTCATCAAACTTGCAGTCAATCAAATAAAATTGTGCTTCACGGTGAAAACGACCTAGTTTATACCCTTCATCGCCCTCAAAAGTACAGTTTTTTAGGACGGTTTTTGAAGATTCGTAATTTGAGCCATCGTGCCATATAGCGGCATTCATGTTGTGACAAACAAATTTGCAGTTTTCGGCATAAGCCCAGCCTCTTGGACAGTAAAAGTCTACGTGACCTTCCATTGTGCAATTTTTGAAATAATACAAACCACCTTCAACGTCCCATGGACTTACGGTGTCGCCGCCACCAGCTCTAAAGGTGCAGTTGATAAAGCTCAGACGAGTAGCATTAAGAAATGAACGAAAAGCAAACTGATGTCCGTCTTTTCTTACGATTTTCTTGCCGTTTTTTTCACCTTCTTCTCTCGGTAATGTAGTTTGGCTGTTGCCAGCTTCGTTATTGCAGACTATGGTCATGTCTTTCTTGGTATTGAAACCATAATCATTTATTACAGAAAGTTTTTCGAATATCAAATCATGGGCTTTTACGTTGATGGTCGCCGCACCAAAATCGTCTGGATTTTCACAACGCCAAACATCACGTGGGAGTGTAATCACGATAATTACACCATCCTCTGATTCGCCTTGTAGTTTCAAAAATGACTTTGTTATTATTAATTTCTCACGATAAACACCATTTTTGATGAAAATGGTGCGTAGATTGGTCGAAACTGTATCAAGACTATTAATAGCTTCTTGAATCGTTTTATATTTTCCGGAACCATCTTGGGCAACTGTTATTTTTTGAGCAAAAACGGTGTTAGTTAGGAGAAAGAATAAAATTAGGATTAACTTGTTCATGAAAGTATATTTAGTAATAAGTTGATTATCAGTGATTTGTGTAAAGGTTTTGATAATAATTATTCACTGATAATTGAATTACTTTCCCCATTTTGCAAGCCATGTAGGATAATCAGTTGAAAGGAATTTGGTTGGCCAAGTACCATAATAAGCATAACCAATGCGACGCTCGTTTTCTATTTCGGCCAAAGTTGGTTTGGCGATACTATCTCTCCCTGTGAAGAAGGGCTTATTGGTTTCGAGGTCGTAGAACCTTGCCCATATTATAGAATTTGGGTCGGAAACCACAACTTTATCTTTGCCTGATGGCTGATTTGGGTCAGCAATGTCTTGTACTTTAATTCCTACAATTTTCACTGATTCTAACCAAGCGGCAGCCGCGTTGACCGACTTTTTTATTTCGGCTGAAGGGTTATTCAAGCTTATTAGAAAAGTACAAATCCCTACACTTTCATTACCGCTGATTGAGGCTAATTCAAATGCACGAGCTTTGGTGGGTTTGAGCGTTACTCGGTCATGTTGAGCACACCATGCGGTGAGTTTTCCATTTTGTACGTATTGTGTTTTCAAAATACAGTTAATACTCTTTTCAACGGCCAATTTTGCTTGTGGAACGAGCGTTTTATCAATCGTTTCAAAATCATTTGTGCCCTCTGAAGCGTATTTCATTACCCACATTACATCAATCATAGCGTTATCGTTATAAGTGATGTGTTTGCGGTAACTGCTAGTGTCAGGAAAGAATTGTCCCCAGCCACCAGCGGAATTTTGAGCAGTGAGTAAATACTTAACGCCGTTTTCGGCTGCTTTTAAGTATTCTGAGTTATTAGTTTTCTTATACGTTGAAAATAAGGTTTTTATTTCGGTAGTTGTAGCTTTATCGTCGATGCAAGCATCGAGTTTATTTTTTTCTGATTTTAGAGTGACTTTTAATGTTTCTGAAAGAGTTTTTGAATAATCAATAGCATTGCCACCAGGCTGTGGCCAACCACCATTGTTGCGTTGGTAAATCAACATTCGTTCGGCTACTGAATCTTTTGTAATTACAACCGCAGGAGTATTTTTTGGCGTAACAGTTTGAATTACTTCTTTTGCTTGACAACTAAATGCCAAACTTGCCAAAAAGGCGGTTAAAATAAATAATTTTAAAGGCATTGGAGTTAGTTTAGGCATTTTTTGAGTAAACCAAATAAATTAGGTATTTTTCTGATTGAATGAAAAAGAATTAAGAATAAGTTTCCTCATTCTTAATTCTAAATCGCTGGGGGGACTCCGTCTTCATTTTACATTAAAATCAATACCCAGCGTTTTGCTTCAATTTTCCTTGATAAGCATCAACCGTTGCTTGATCATAAGGGAAAAGTTCACTTTTACCTGTTACAAAGAATCTTGCAATACCTTGGTCGAGTGCCACACCATCAATCAAATTTCCTGTTAGATGTTGAGCCCAATCAAGTCTTGTCCAGCCTGTTGGTGCGGTTGTTGTGGTATTGGCTTTATAGAATGAATTTAAGAATTGTATTTCTTCCCCATTATTTCTCCAGAAAAGATATTGTGGAACATTTGCAAAAGCTCCTTTTCTTGCCTTCATATCTGCGATTTTTACACGAGTTTCTGCAATTTTAGTTGCCAAAAGATTCCAACGAATTAAGTCAAACTTACGGATTCCTTCGCTACCAAATTCTAAGAAACGCTCATTTACGATTGCATTAAAGAAAGCATCTTTTGTTGTCGGTGTTTTACCAATTGCAGGGTTGCTTTTATTGGTAAATGCTCTTTTACGAACCTCTTCAAAAGCTAAAATTGCCGCTGCTGATGGGCTACCATTAATTTCATTTTCAGCCTCAGCAAACATTAATAAAACATCCGAAAAACGAATCATTGGCCAATTGTAACCTGGGTTGAGAGCCGTTCCTGGCAACAAAGGCACACGCCAATCTTTTCTGAATTTTCCATCAGTTAATTCACCTAATCTTCTTGGCGATTTGATGTTAGTAGCTGCAATCGCATAGTTTGTAACTGTTACATCACGGCGAGTATCGGTTGAGTCAAAAGCATAAAAATAGTTTGGCAATGCTAATAAACCACCACCACCAGTTCCGAAGCGAGAAGCAGCATTTACCGATGGACCATTATAGTTGCCCATACGGCTATCAGAGTTTGAATTAGAGCCACCAGCACCTACTTCAAAAATAATTTCGCCCTGCGGGTCATAAACAAATGAAGTTAGTTTTCGCCAAATATCTTCATAACTTGGGTTGAGTGTGTGTTCGCCTCTTTTGGCCAATAAATCTGCACATTCGTCACGAGCTATTTTTATAAATGTTAAATAATCGGCGTTACGCTCCATTTTTCCACTATTTCTGAGAGCATAACCACCTCTAAACATGGCTAGTTTTGCACGCAAAGCCTTTACTGCACCTTTTGTGATTCGTTCATTTCTTGCACCCGCTTCGGTTCTCCAAGGTACGAGGTCAGTGGCTACTTTTAGGTCTTCGATTATTTTCGCATAAGTTTCGTCACGGTTTGTTTGCGGAATAAACAAATCCGTTTGTTTATAAGCGGGCGTAAAAGGAGCAGGCACATCACCCCAGTTTCTGATTAGTTCAAATAAAAATTGAGCTCTGAGTGTCAAGGCTTCGCCGTGCAAACGACGCAATTCTTTTTTATCAGCATCACTTCCATTGGTGTAAGCAGCCATAAGCGGAATCTGCTCAATACAAAGATTAGCCTTTTCGATACCACGATAAAGCTGCAAAAATGGGTTACGAAGTTCGGCGTTTGTCAATAATAATTGATAACGACCAATTCCACGACGACCATTATCGATGTTTCCTGAAACAATTATTTCGTCAGAATCATAAGGATAATACATGTTAATACGGATTCCGTAGCCATTATCGCCCATGAGTTCGTCATAAACACCAATTACTGAGTTAGTGGCATTTGCTAAATTTGAGAAGGCATCTGAAATGCTAATCTGAGATTTTGGCTGTACTTCCAAGAAGTCTTTACAGCCGCTTATTGCCACGCCGGTCAGCGAAAGCGATAAGATGAGAATGGTTAGTTTTTTGAATATATTTTTCATTTTCTTAAATCTATTTTGAAATACTTCTTGAGGCTTTTAGAAAGTTAGATTGATACCTGCTACCCATGTTTTTGCACGAGGATATCCTGCAAAATCAACTCCTTGTGTGAGTGGGTCAGAGCGACGAGTATTTACCTCTGGGTCGTAGCCCGAATACTTCGTGAATGTCGCTAAATTGTTGACCGTGCCATAAATTCTAAATCTAGATAAACTTAGTTTTTGTAAGATATTTTTAGGTAAAGAATATCCTAAAGTAATATTGTTGATTCTCAAAAACGAACCATCTTCTACTGCCCATGAGTGTAACCAATAGCGTTGTACACGCACAGGCGACCAAATATTAGCATTTGCATTAATAGCTGCTAATTCTATTGGGTCGGTTATTACTACACCTTTATCATTGATGTTTGTCCAACGGTTTTCCATAAATTTAAGTAAATTCAAACTTGGAAAGGCACCGTCAGTCATTTCAATTTTATTGGCATTATAGATGTCATTTCCTACAACCCAGTTTACAAAAACACTCAAATCGAAGTCTTTGTAAGCAACTTGGTTGTTCAAGCCGCCCATAAATTTAGGGTTCGCATTGCCAATTACTGTGCGGTCTTTGTCTGCCGTTACGAGTCCATCACCATCTAAATCTTTCCATTTCAACATACCAGGCTGTGGCGTTCCGTAGACAGAGTTTACAGCAATACCTGATTTTAATGTATAAAATCCAGTTGGAGTTGTCGAGTTTGGATTATAAGTAAAATCCTCGATTTTGTAATAGCCATCAGTGACGAAACCGTACATCAAGCCTACTGGTTGACCCACTTTTACTAAGTAGTCATCAGTACCGTCAGAGCCTTGCCATCCTGAGTTACGAGTAAGTTGTGAAACTGTTCCGAGACTTGTAACTGTATTTTTATTATTTGAGATATTGAAGTTAGCATTCCAAGTCAAGTCTTTTTTCTTGATGATATAAGCATTTAATTGCAATTCTACACCTTTGTTGGTGGTTGAACCCAAGTTTCTGATTTGAGAAGAATATCCCGAAGTAGGAGGGATAGCCACCGCCAAAAGCAGGTCTTGACCTTTATTTTGGTAAGCGTCGAGCGTCAATTGGAAACGATTATTTAAGAACGACAAATCTAAACCAATATTTTGGGAAATATTCGATTCCCATTTCAAATCAGGATTAGATAATGCTACTGGAGCGTATCCTGGCAAAACGTTGTGGTTGAGAGCATATTCACCCGTTACGCCGTAGAGTTGTTGATAAAGCAAATCTCCTATACGGTTATTTCCTGCCACGCCATAACCTATTCTTAACTTTCCATCAGTTATAAACTTATTTCCTTTCAAGAAGTTTTCTTCAGAAAAACGCCAAGCCAAAGTTCCCGAAGGGAAAACTAATGCACCATTGGCATAATTGAATTTTGACGAACGGTCAGAACGCAACGAAACCGTAGCTAAATATTTATCAGAGTATCCATAAGTAACACGACCAAATAACGAGAATAAACGGTTTGGAGGAGTTTCATTTGAAGTTGGACGAGCTTGTGTAGCACCTGTTGGCGGTGAACCAAGACCCATGTTTGCCAATGCTTGCTCAGCAGCAATCTCTGCAGGGAAGTATCGAGTTTCAATAGTAGTGCTTTTAGAAACGTACTGATAAATCTCTTGTCCAACCAATGCACTGAAATCATGAACTTTATTGAATTTCTTCGTAAACTGAAGTGTATTAGAGTTGTTGATAGTAATTGCATTTTGTTGGAAAATCGAAGCAACTGGAAGTGAGGCAAAGTTGCGGGCAGTTCCAGTGATTTTGCTATAAAACTGATTTGTTTTTGCATCATTGTTATCAATACCAACGGTCGATTTGAAAACCAAATTTTTTAAGACATTATAGCTGAAATAACCACTAAGGTTGATTGCTTTTGTATAAGCCTTACGATATTCGGCTTGGGTCATTAAGATAGGATTTACTAAGTTTCCTGACGAAATGTAAAGGTTTTCATCAAAATCATCTACTTCTGGATTAACTCCAACCAATAACGGACGATACTGCACCGAGTGACGCAATCGGTTGGTCGATTTTGTGCCACTACCTGATGTTCCCGCACCACTAATAACTTGATCAGTATAACGAACATTGAAGCCAAGTTTAAGTTTATCGGTAGCTTTGTGATCCATTTTGAAAGTAGCCAAATAACGGTCAAAACCTGATTCGAGCAATACGCCATCTTCTTTATTGGCAGTTAAACTAAGATTGTAACTTGTATTGGCATTTCCGCCGTTTACAATCAAATTGTGGTTTTGGTATTTAGCTTGACGTCCAAATACTTCTTCTTGCCAGTCGATTGGTGTTACGGTTTTGTATTGATTGATGTTTTCCCAAGCACCATACTGATTTGCAAAACTTGTTTCGGCATTAGCATCACCACGGCCTCTTTCATATTGCCAACGTACGAAGTCATACGGACTCATTACATTGAGTTTTTTGAAAATTTCACGCACACCCACCGAGCCATTATAACTGACAGTTGTTTTGCCACCTTTACCTGATTTTGTTGTGATAATCACAACACCATTGGCTCCTCTTGCACCATAAATAGCAGTCGAAGAAGCATCTTTTAGTACGTCAATTGTTTCAATATCTTGCGGAGAAATAAACGAAAGAGCATTTTCAACTTGAATACCATCAACTACATATATTGGAGAGTTATCTTGTGTGATTGAACCACCACCACGTACACGAATCTGAATGTCAGCACCCGGAGCACCTTCGGAGGTAGTTACACGCACACCTGCTAAACGCCCCGTAAGAGCCTCAGCCGCATTCGTAATCGGAATATCTTTAAGTTGTTTTGAACCAACCGATGAAACCGAACTCGTGAGGTCACGACGGCTAATACCATCACCGTAGCCGATAGCTACAACCTCTACTTCATTGAGCGTTTGAGTATCTTCATCAAGTTGGATTTCGATGTTGGTTTGGTTGCCAATCGAAACTTCTTTAACCGTATAACCTATTAATGTTATAATTAGAGAACCATTCTTTTTGTCAGTTGACAATGTGAATTCTCCTTTTGCGTTCGAAGTAGTACCTGTTTTAGTACCTTTGAGCATAACTGAAACGCTCGGCAAACCTTCACCTGTTTTGGAGTCAGTCACCTTACCCGAAATTTTTTGGGCTTGTGCCATAACCACCTGTACGGTCATTAAGAGCAGTAGAATAAATATTTTTTTCATTGTAAAGTAACAAAAGGTTTTTAAGGTGATTTTAAAAAATAAAGAAATAAAATCTCAACGATTGACCTAAAGATAGATTTTGCTTGAAATCTTCGCCTAAAACCTATCAAAATCAATAATAAGTAATTGTATGTTAAATAAAATATAACTTATCTTAATTCATTAATCGCTACAAAATCCATATCAGCAAATGACTGATTTTCGCCAGCCATACCCCAGATGAACGAATAGTTGGTAGTGCCGCATCCTGAGTGAATCGACCACGGAGGAGAAATAATAGCTTGATGATTGCTCACCCATAAATGACGAGTTTCTTGTGGTTGGCCCATTAAGTGCAGCACGCCTTGTCCTTCTTGTACATCGAAGTAGCAGTAAACTTCCATCCGGCGGTCATGTGTATGCGACGGCATCGTATTCCAAACACTTCCGTTTTGTAAAACAGTAAGCCCCATCACCAATTGACAGCTTTTGATTCCATCAAGATGAATGTATTTATATATTGTACGCTGATTGGCCGTTTCTACTGCTCCCATTTGGGCAGGTGTAGAAGCCTCTTTTGTCATTAACTGAGTTGGATATTCTTTATGAGCTGGGCAAGAAAGAATAAAGAATTTAGCCGAGTTTTCGGCATTGATGCTACTAAATGTTATATTTTTTGCACCACGACCTATGTACAAACAATCTAATTTCTTTACAAGATATTCTTGACCATCAACTGTTATTTTTCCATCGCCTGCTACATTGATGATACCCAGTTCTCTTCTTTCAAGAAAATATTCTGACTTTAAATCTTCGTAAGTACCAAGTGTTAAGGTTTCAGTTGTTGGCATTATTCCGCCCAAAATCATGCGGTCGTAGTGAGAATAAGTTAGATGGATTTGATTAGAGGAAAACAATGTTTCCATCAAAAAATTATTACGTAATTCGGCAGTATTCATTCCTGCTGTTTCTTTTGGACTACTTTCGTATCTTGTTTGCATAAACTTCTAAGCCCTAAAGTGGGACTTTTTATTGATAAACTATTTAATATTATTGTTAAGTGGCATTTAGCACACTTTTAAGGACTAGGGAAGTTCGACGCCACTGGGCTTTATCTCCCCATCCAACCGCCATCAACGGTCAAGATTGTTCCATGTACATAATCTGATGCTGATGAGGCCAAAAATACTGCTGGGCCTTTGAAATCTTGTGTTTCACCCCAACGGCCTGCTGGAATTCTAGCCAAAATGGAAGAACTGCGTTCGGGGTCGTTTCTGAGTGCTTCTGTATTGTCAGTGGCAATGTAGCCTGGAGCAATTGCATTGACGTTTACGCCTTTTCCTGCCCATTCGTTGGCCAATGCTTTTACTAAACTACCTATTGCTCCTTTACTGGCTGCGTAGCTTGGTACGTTGATTCCACCTTGAAAAGTTAGTAATGATGCAGTGAAAATGATTTTTCCTGAACCACGGGCAATCATATCACGCCCGATTTCACGAGCCAAAATAAACTGTGAATCAATATTAATGGCCATTACTCTATCCCAATACTCGTCAGGATGCTCGGCGGCTGGCATACGCATGATTGTGCCGGCGTTATTAATCAGAATGTCAATTATAGGAAAATCATTTTTCACTTTTTCAATAAATATCTTGAGGCTATCACGGTCGCTGAAATCAGCTTGATAGGCTTTGAAGGTTCGACCAAGTGCTATTACTTCTTTCTCTACTTCACTACCATTTAGCTCGATACTTGCCGAAACCCCAATGATGTCGGCACCTGCTTCGGCCAAACCGATAGCTATAGCTTTTCCAATGCCTTTACTGCAGCCCGTTACGAGTGCGATTTTTCCTTTTAAGCTAAACATTTATCGTTTTTATTTTTTTGTGTATTAATGACTAAAATATGTAAAATTCCTTGAAAAGTCTTTTTTAGTATCTAATGTTGTTTATATTTGACTTTTCTAAGATGCAATAAGAATATTTTATGAGCAAGTATTTTTCCGACTATCTTTATGCAATCGTTATCGGGAACGTTGCCAAAATCCAGTTTTGAATTATTCTGAATCAATTATACTTTGATATTTGGTTTAAATCGCTTATTTTTATGTGTATATTGTGTAGGAAGAGGAGATGGTGAAATTGTACTTTAATAAGATAAGGAGATTGGAAACAGTTACGATAAAAGATATTGCAAAAGCATTAAACCTTTCTACTTCGACTGTATCGAGGGCTTTGCGAGGCAGTTATGAAATCAACACCGAAACGAAGCGATTGGTGATGGAATATGCCGAAAAAGTTAATTATTCGCCTAATCCGATTGCACTTAGTTTGAAAGAAAACAAGAGTCGAGCTATTGGTGTAATTGTGCCCGAAATTGCCAATCATTTTTTCTCGCAAGCCATCAATGGTATCGAAGATGTGGCCAATAAACGAGGCTATCACGTAGTTATTTTTCAAAGTCATGAGTCGTATCAGCGTGAAGTAACAAACATTCAGCATATCATTGCTCGAAAAGTTGATGGATTACTGATTTCTCTTTCTGGCCAAACAAACGATGTCATACACCTTCAAGAAATTCAACAAAAAAAGCTTCCTTTAGTATTATTTGATAGAGTTTCTGATAAAATTGAAGCCCATAAAGTGGTTGCTGATAATTTTGATGGGGCATTTAAAGCAACCGAGCATTTGATTGTATCGGGTCGCCGACGGATTGCTCATATCACAAGCCCTTCATTGCTATCAATAACTAAAGAGCGTTTGGCAGGCTATAAAGCTGCACTCGAAAAATATAGTATTTTCTATGATGAATCATTGGTGAAATATTGCGGTTTTGGTTCAGAGGAAGTTAAAAAACTAGTCGAAGATTTAATTGAAAATCAAAAGCCCGATGCTATTTTTACTACAAGTGATAGATTAGCTTTAGACTGTTTTTCTGCTATTAAAGAGCAAGGCATTTTGATTCCTGAGCAACTTTCTTTCATTGGCTTTACGAATCTAAAAGTCGCTCACTTATTAGCACCATCTTTAAGTACGATTGTTCAACCTGCCTTTGAAATAGGTCAAACTGCAGCCGAATTATTATTAGATTCGATAGAAAGAAAGTCTCAAAATATTGAGCAATTTCAAACTATTAAGATTTCTACAGAAATGGTAGTAAGAAAAAGTTCAGTTTTTAATTAAGAAATAGGATAATATTAATCGACAAATTTGCAAACCGCTAAATATCTGTCCATAAAATTATTATCATAAGCGGACTTGCCGACTATTGACCGATGACTACCTAATACCTATACCACTCAGCCCACCAAGTTTGCAGTTGCTTTCTGATTTCATTTTCACGGGCATTATTGCTTGGTTCGTATAGTTTTGTGCCTTTTAGTTCATCGGGCAAAAAGTTCTGTTTTGCAAAATTTCCTTCGGAATTGTGTGAATACTGGTAGTTTTTGCCATAACCAATCTGTTTCATCAACTTTGTTGGAGCATTTCGGAGAGCCAACGGAACTGACAAATGAGAAGTTTTTTCGGCCAAGGCGATGGCCGCATCAATCGCCAAATAAGACGCATTTGATTTGGGAGAAGTAGCCAAATAAATAGCCGTTTGCGAAAGGATAATTCGGCATTCTGGATAGCCAATTACTTTCACGGCCTGCATACAATTATTGGCCATAATTACGGCCGTTGGATTAGCATTGCCAATATCTTCCGAGGCCAAAATCAACATTCTTCGAGCAATAAATTCGGGGTCTTCGCCTGCAACTATCATGCGAGCCATCCAATAAAGTGCGGCGTTAGGGTCAGAGCCACGCAATGATTTGATAAATGCCGAAATAATATCATAATGCTGTTCTCCAGATTTGTCGTAACGAGCAATATTGCGTTGAGCAACTTCTTCAACCAAATCATCATTTATAATAATTTCAGTATTAGGTGGATATGAAAATGTGATTAATTCCAAAAGATTTAGCAATTTCCGTCCATCACCTCCCGAAACCCGCATAAGTGCCTCATACGACTCTAATTTGATGTTTTTTTCTCTCAAAATTATATCTTCTCGCAAAGCCCTATCGGTCAATTCTTTTAGTTCTTTTTCACCGAAAGCCTCTAGAATATAAACCTGACACCGAGAAAGTACTGCACTATTTAGTTCAAAAGATGGATTTTCGGTCGTTGCTCCAATGAGGGTGATATGACCTTTTTCTACGGCCGTCAGCAATGAATCTTGTTGAGATTTATTATAACGATGAATTTCGTCGATAAATACAATAGGAGGGAAGAGACCCGAAGCCTTGCTGATAACTTCACGCAATTCTTTTATACCCGAACTCACGGCATTGAGTTGCTGAAACTGGCGTTTGGTAGCTTCGGCAATGAGCAAAGCGAGCGTAGTTTTGCCAGTGCCAGGTGGCCCCCACAAAATCATCGAAGGCACAAGATTGGCTTCAATCGCGGTACGAAGAGGCTTGTTTTTGCCTAAAATATGTTCTTGCCCGATATATTCATCTAATTTCTTGGGGCGTAATCTTTCGGCGAGTGGAGCTGACATATTAAGGATTGATTTTTAGAAGGTAGCCAATTTTCAAACTATTTCAATTAAACTCCAATGACATTTACAAAGAAAAGAGCCATTTTTATTTATTATTTAAGCATGATTATTAGAAATACTTTCCATTTTTTTACAACTAACTTTGAAAGATAGTTCATGAAAATGATAATCACTGATTTTTTATCAACGATTATACACCCTTTATTTTCCAGCATTTCTAAAAATTCACTAATTGCTTGGCAAAGTGGGATATTTTCAATTTTATTTGGTATCATTATACATCATTACTTCCTCAAATATAAACCATTTTTTGCTTTTCAATTTTTAAAAACTATTTTTACAAACAAATACTTAATCTTGTTTAATATCCAATCTCATGGCAAAGAAAGCAGTTTCTACAAAAAAAGAAAAAACAACAAGTACAGAACAAGATATTTCAAAAACTGAATCCCAAGAAGCTGCACTAACTCCAACTATTAATAATACGGAACGTCGCTCTGTTGAGGCTTTCAGCTTACTTACAGATTTTGATATTTCTCTTTTTCGTTCGGGAAAACATTTTAGATTATATGAAAAACTCGGCTCTCATGTAGTTCAAAATCATGGGGTTACAGGAACTTTATTTGCCGTTTGGGCTCCAAATGCCAAATACGTTTCTGTTATTGGTGAGTTTAATGGCTGGAATCGTGCCGAACATTCGCTCAATCTTCGGTGGGACGGTTCGGGGATTTGGGAAGGTTGGATTCCGAATGTAGGAAACGGAGCAGTTTATAAATATTTTATTGCCTCGAATACGGGTGCTGATATCGAAAAAGGCGACCCTTATGCATTACGTTGGGAACATCCGCCAAAAACTGCTTCAGTAGTTTGGGATACTTGGTATGAGTGGAAAGACCAAAATTGGATGAAAACCCGCCGTGCGGCCAATAATCTCAATGCTCCGACTTCGATTTATGAGTTGCACTTTGGTTCGTGGAAACGTGACCCATCGAATCCAGAAAGGTGTTTGAGCTACGGCGAAGTTGCCGATACACTTGTGCCTTATATAAAAGAAATGGGCTTTACACACGTAGAGTTTATGCCAATCATGGAGCATCCGTACGAGCCATCTTGGGGTTATCAAATCACTGGATATTTTGCTGCAAGTAGCCGTTTTGGTACGCCACAAGAGTTTATGTATTTGATTGATCAACTCCACATGAATGGTATTGGTGTGATACTCGACTGGGTACCTTCACATTATCCTGGCGATGCTCATGGATTATTCAAATTTGATGGAACCGCCCTTTACGAACACGAAGACCCTCGCGAAGGCTATCACCCAGATTGGAAAAGTTATATCTTTAATTATGGTCGCTACGAAGTACGCTCGTTTTTGATAAGTAATGCTATATTTTGGCTCGACCGTTTTCATGCGGATGGCTTGCGTGTAGATGCCGTTGCTTCGATGCTTTACCGTGATTATTCTCGTAATGCAGGCGAGTGGGTGCCAAACGCTTTTGGTGGCCGTGAAAACCTTGAGGTGATTTCACTGTTTAAAGAGTTGAACGAAGAAATATATCGCTCATTTCCTGATACTCAGACGATTGCCGAAGAATCTACAGCATTCCCAGGCGTTTCTCGTCCAGTTTATACAGGTGGACTTGGCTTTGGTATGAAGTGGATGATGGGCTGGATGAACGATACTCTTCGCTATTTTGCTAAAGACCCAATGTACCGCAAATGGCACCAAAACGATATTACTTTTAGTTTAGTTTATGCTTTTTCTGAAAACTTTATGTTGCCATTTTCGCATGATGAGGTTGTTTATGGAAAAGGCTCATTAATCGAAAAAATGCCAGGTGATGAATGGCGTAAATTTGCCAATTTGCGTTTGATGTTCACTTATATGTTTACTCATCCAGGTACAAAGTTGCTCTTTATGGGTTGTGAATTTGCTCAATTTGCTGAATGGAACTTTGAGAAAAGTCTCGACTGGCATTTGCTTGAAAACCAACCAAACAATGGCATGGCAGCGTGCGTGAAGGGCTTAAATAAACTTTATCGCTCAGAAGGTGCGTTGTTTGATAAACAATTTAGTCCCGATGGTTTTGAATGGATTGATACTAGCGACCGTGAAAACGCCGTGATTGTGTACGCACGTAAAGGTTTCAACGAAAAAGAAAACTTGCTTGTAGTGCTAAACTTTACACCTGTTCCACACCCAAACTACCGAATCGGAATACCAACCGCAGGAACTTATGTAGAAGTTTTTAATAGCGATAAGCAAGAATATTGGGGAAGCGGAGCATTAAACGGTGAAGTAAACACCCAAGCAATTGCTTCTCACGGAAAAGAAAACTCTATCGAACTAACACTTCCACCCTTGGGTGCGATTGTGTTAAAGTTAAAATAAAAAAGCATTAAAATGCTGTGCCACACCTTGATATCAGTGATAGATAGGTGTGGCACTTTTTTAGGGAAATTTTTGTGAAAGTTGAATTTCAAGTAAAAATTAACGCCCCCAATAATAAATCCTAAAAAAATTAATAGCGTAATCCTTATTTTATTATAAAAATATTCTAAGTATATATTGAACAATATAAAGAAAAAATAAGCATAAATAACTATTTGTAGCGTATTTTAAATTATTCTGTTTAAAAAATGTATTTTTCAGAAAGTACAATATTCTCAATGGAAAATATTTGTTAAAGAGTATTTTCCATTGTGAAATAAAATAGTTTTATTTGTAAAGGATTTAAGAGAATGACCCAAAAAGAGAGAATAATTGAAGTTTCGTTGCAGCAGTTTTTGGAACATGGAATTAAGCAAATGACTGTTCAAAAGCTCATTGAGCCTTTAGGACTTTCCACCAAAACAGTTTATAAATATTTTGCTGATAAAGAAGATCTCTTAAAGCAGTGTTTATTTAAGCATTACACCGAATTGTATGAAAAATTTCCTAATTTAGAATTAGCGATGTCTAATCCAGTAGATGGTGTTCTAATGTTTTATAATGAGGTTTTTAAACTTGATTTTGGTACAAGTCAAACATTTTATCATGATTTAAATTACTATTATCCACAGTTACAGGATTTAATTATTGAAAAGTTTTTTTTAATAGGCATGATTAAAATCAAAAATTTAATTGCTGAAGGAATAGAAGGAGGTTATTTTTTAAGTGAGTTGAAAGGAGATGTTGTATTTGAAACATTTACTCTCTTGTACACAAATATTACTCGTAATAGTAAATTAAAAGAGCTAAACTATTTACCAAATGTTTTGATGCAAAACACTTTAGATGCTTATATAAGAGGAATCTGTACTGAAAAGGGGCTCATTTCTTTTAATGACTTTCAAAAGTCTAAAAAATGATATTAAGTACTGAGAAGTAAGAAACGAGAAATGGAATTCGAGACGGTTCGCTACAACTATAAAAGAGCGATAAAAGATTGATTATCAGAAAATTGATTAAAACATTTTTGTCGATTTGTTTCGTGTCTGTACTTAAGTATTTATAACTAATTAAAGAGTATTTTAAATTATTCTGTGTGAGAAATGGATTTAATAGGAAATTCAATGCTTTAAATGGAAAATATTTATTGAAAAATATTTTCCATTTAAAAAAAATAGCTATATTTGTAGAGTTTTTTTAAGATAATGACCCAAAAAGATATAATAATTGAAGTTTCGTTGCAGCAGTTTTTGGAACATGGTATTAAGCAAATGACTATTCAAAAGCTAATTGAGCCTTTAGGGATTTCCACCAAAACGTTTTATAAATATTTTGCTGATAAAGAAGACCTCCTAATGCAGTGTTTATTTTTGCATTATTCCGAATTGTCAGAAAGGTTTATTTTTTTAGAGAAAGCGTATTCAAATCCAGTGGAAAGTATTCTATTGTTTTTTTACGAAGGATTTAAACTTGACTTTGGCACCAGTCATATATTTTATCATGATTTAAATTACTACTATCCAAAATTACAGGATTTACTCGTTGAAAAGTTTTTTTTAAAAAGCATGATTAAAACGAAAAGTATAGTTTCCGAAGGAATAGAAGAAGGCTTTTTTAGAAGTGAGTTGAAAGCTGATAGCGTATTCGAAACAATGATAATTTTGTACACAAATATTACTCGTAATAGTAAATTAAAAGAGCTAGACTATTCACCAAATGTTTTGATGCAAAATACTTTAGTTGCTTACATAAGAGGAATCTGTACTGAAAAGGGGGCTTGTTTTATTTGATGACTTTCAAAAGTCTAAAAAAATAAGCCGTTCAGGCAATTGATAAATCTTAAGTCTGTACTTTTTAGCAAAATATATTATAATCCAATATTAAAAATGTTGCCGCAACTTTAATAATAAAAACTAATGAATTGATATTATTTATCATAGTTATTGATGAGTTTTATTCGAATAGCTTTGAGACAAAGTACCTTGTTTTTGTCGAAAAGTACCGTAGCAGTACCCAATGTACCCAAAATACTTTTAATTCTGTGACTAAATAATAGTAGGTTGATATTTCAACCATCAGTATGAATCACAAACCAAGTCAAAAACGAGGTTTGTGATTTTTTTTATCAAATCTTTGTTTCAATATCTAATTGCCCAATAAGGATTTCGTTGCGATTTGATGCTATCTTTTAGGTGATTACGAAGCAAAGCATCGTAATCTGCATCTTTAATCTTTTTACCTTTCGTTTTTGGCATAATCAATTCTTTATCCAATTTTTTGAACTCAACTTTTGTTGCTGTAATTACCACATCTCCCTCGTTAATATCTAACTCTAAAATTACACCAGGAAGGCCAAAATAACGTTCTGGACCAGCTGAAACAGGAATATCTCCTGCAAACCATGCGGTAATTTTCTGTTTCTTTACAGTATCTTCAGTCACTGCTTTCATGCAAATATAGCCTGCCACATCCTTAATCTGATTCATCACTTTCCATTTTGGTGTGTGCAGCGAATCGTCCACAATATAGGTTTTGCCGAGCATTTCTATTACTTCAGTTTTCTTTTCTTTTTCAAAATCTCTGGTAATAACCAATTCGTCATTTCGCCACGCCCAAGTGCCGTCTTCGCTTTCTCCTTGGTCGTTGAGGTAAGTATATAAGCTTTTAGTTGGACTAAAAACAAGTTTCATTTTTTCTTTCCAATCATCATCACTACCCCAAGTGAGTTTTACACGGTCTTTTTCTTCTTGACTCAAGTAAGGCAACCGTGCAATGATTTTAGGGTAATGCACCACTCGCTCGAAATTGATAATGCCCTCATCTTTTTGAGCAAAGGTAAGCGAAGCTACAAACAACAAAATGCTTGCATATAGAATATTGTATTTTTTCATCTGTCTTGAATTTAGGTGGCACATTGCCCTTGAAAAACAATGTGCCAATTATGATAATTGAATCAATCCCACGAATTACGTTTACGAATTTGGGCTTTTACACCTCTCATATTATACGTAAAACTCAACATAAAATATCTTGAAAGCGTCTGAACACGCTCTTGTGAAACAAAGTTTTGATTAGCCGATTGCGTGATGCCGAGGTTACGTTTGAAAACATCATAGGCCGTAAAACGAATCTCTGCTTTTTGGGCTTTGCCTACAACTTTATAGACCGACATATTCATCAAAGGAATCTTTTGGTCGAAACCAAAACGCTCGTTTTTATAAACTCTATAATTAAATTTAGTATTGAAATAAATTCCTTTCGGAAATTTAATATTCATGTCGCCACCAAAATTATTGTTAAATACTTGCTGATTTTGCTCAGAATTAATCGAATATTTGGTATTACTGATGCCAAAATTAGCATTTGCATAAAACGTAAACCAATCAAGTGGAGTGAGGTCGAGTCTGACACCGATATTATAATTGTCGTTGTTGGTATTATTCAAAATGCCGTTGATATACGATAAGTTTTTGCTATAAAAAGCACTACTATTGACATTCATGGTTGCTTTTGTTTTTTTCAAAGGAAAACCAAAACCCAAATAAGGCCCAGCCGACCAACCTCCAGAGATATTAACAGGCTTTGTGCGAGTAATGAAATTATCATCAACTGTTTGATTATAAACAACTTGATTGGTGTACGAATCAAAGTTGAAATTGATGTATAAATTAATAAATGTTGCTGGGTCAAATTTATTGAAACCACCACTAACAGTTTTGGTTACTTGCGGCAAAAGGTCAGGATTTCCCTCCGAAATATAACGTGGATTACTATTATCTACAATTGGTTGTAAGTCTCGAATGTTTGGTTCTTGCACACCTACATTATATTCTGCGTATAAATAGCGATTGTTTTTTAAATCATAATTAAGCGAAACATTCGGTGCAAATGCCGAAAAATTTCTGCTTACTATTCCTTTTTGTTGCGTTAGTTTATTATTGATAAATTCACCCGTTAGGTTATAATGTTGCCATGCTAAACCTCCCGAAAGATTCAAACCTTTTGATGAATATCGTAGGCTCGTTCCAACGCGATTGTACGTGATTTCATTCAAATAATTTCGGCTCAATTCGTTCACGATGCTGTAAGCTTCTTTTTCATTTTTAATATAAATACTGTCCACATCCCGATTTACCGTACTGCTCTGCAAACTTGTATTATAGAATGTTTCTAAGAAAAGTTTCTTACTCAACGGTTCAACAAATAATAAGCTTCCTTTATACAAATTTGTTGTGCTATTGGTAGTATTGAGTTGACGAATATTCCTTATTGCATCATTGACGGTTGTTGCATTCAAGAAGTTATTCAACGAAACTTGTCGTGCATTGGCATCACCTTGATTCATGTTGTAGCCAGCACTTATGGCAAAGCTTCTGCCTTTTTTCTTGAATTTATGGCGAAAAATAGCCGAGTTTACAGTTCCGTAAGAGTTTTTACCGCCATTATTATCAATTTCGGTACCGCTTCTGAATAGATTATTTCTGTAAAAATATTGGTTACTTCCATAAGTATCGTTTGCATCCGTAAAGCGGCTATTGCTGATAATAATCAAGGTATTGAGCGAGTCGATTTCCTTCTGGAATCTTAGATTCACACGGTGATTTCCACTAAAACTCGTTCTGTTGCTTGTATCTTTCGTATCAAAAGATTCGTTGTTTTGTAAGAAAGTTCTACGAAACGCATAAGAATCCATTAGGCTACGGACTTGGTTGTAATAGTAGCTTGAGGTAAACTTAGTTTTTTTAGTGTCGTAGTTGTAGTTAAGGCCAGCCGAACCATTCGACGAAAAGCCACGATTACGATTGCCACCACCACCTGGCGAAATACTCACACCTTCGTCTTCGTCACCAAAATAGACAAATCTTCGCCCGCTGCTGAAACCAAAGTCAGAATCATCGCCCCAGTTGAAGGCACTACTGCCCTTAAAATCTTGATAATCATCCCACGAAATTCCACCTTGATTCGTATTATTCATATTACCAATAAAGGCAAATTGCTGTTTAGTGTCAAATTTATTGTAGTTTCCCTTAAACTCCGCTCTTTGGTCAGTTCCGGCACCAACCGTTGCTTTACCAAAACCACCTTTTTTGAAACTTTCCTTTAGCTCCAGATTCATAGTTTTTTCTTTTTTTCCATCATCAATACCCGTTATTTTCGATTGTTCAGTTTTGTCATTATAAACCTGAATCTTAGTAATTGCTTCAGCAGGAAGATTTTTTGTTGCTAATTTAGGGTCACTTCCAAAAAACTGCTTTCCATCAACGGTTACTTTTTTTACATCTTGGCCTTGAGCCTTGATATTTCCTTCTTGGTCAATCTGAACACCTGGGAGTTTTCGGAGTAAATCTTCCACAGTAGAGCCTGGTGGTACTTTAAAGGAGGCGGCATTATATTCTATCGTATCGCCTTTAATACTCAGCGGAGCACGTGCGGTTCTGATTACAACTTCCATCAATTCTTTGGCAATTGGTTTGAGTTTCAGATTCCCCAATTCATTGATAGCTTTATCGCTTGGTTTTATCTCTTCCTGAAAAGGCAAATATCCTACCGACGAAATTTTTAATAAATAATTAAGGTTTTTTACGTTTTTGAACTCAAAACCCCCTTTTTCGTCCGTTCTACCAAAATTAACGAGCGTAGAGTCCTTTGGGGTCAGTAGCATAACAGTGGCGAAGGGCATTACGGCATTGCTCGAATCAATGGCCGTACCTTTGATGTTTATTCGAACTGGATTTTGAGCAAACGTAGCCCCGCACGCAAGCAATAATAGGCAAAGTATTGCCTGAGTGTTAATAATAGCTTTTTTCATAAAAAGTGTTTTTAATTTTGATAGTGGAAACTGTTTTTTATTTAGTCATACTTACTTGGTTAGCTAAGAAAAATTACAAATAGATACGTAAATTTTTCGTAAAACTATTAGATGTTTTGAATAATAAGTCCCCGACACAATAATTTTGTTCTCAATGAACTTTGTTGGAAAACCTATTCTTTCTTTACCATTTTCGTAACTAATTCTTATGTTTTCAGTATTTATATTCTTGGGGAATTGTATTGTTACCAAGAAAGTCTTTTGTGCTTGAATAGTTAATGGGAAAAAACAAGGATTAAATATTTTAATGTATTTTTCATTTTTCTATATTTAAAAGTACGAAAATGCGTAAAAATGATTTTGAAACTGTAAGTGAAATAATTAGTTATACTTTTTTATTTTTTGCACTATTTATAATGAAGCTGTTTAAACTTTTATTTTTTTATTGATTTTACGTAAGAAAATGACTGAGAATGCGATAAAATGTAACGAAACCCAATTTTTCACCGAAAATTCAAACCTCACTAATAAAG
>JAIXOL010000025.1 GCA_027486845.1 Cytophagaceae bacterium | reverse complement strand
CCACTAAATCCTCAAATAATTCAACAATTCTTAAAATCTCGAAAAATTACCTTGAATTTTTTCAAAAAGTAGCATAAAATAAAAGCTGCCCCAAAATTACTTTTGAGACAGCCTCTTTTCTTTTGAAAGCCAACACAAGCGAATCTTTTTCAGCTTTGATTTTTGATAAATGTCAAATAATTAGTATCTTTCAATTATAAACACCTAAACCTATAAAAATAGACCTTAGTTTTGAGAATGATTAGAATAATTAAAAATTTTCTCCCTATTCCCAACAATGATTCAAATCCTTTCTTCAGATATGTATCATACATAGACTTATTTGGTATTTTTGAGCGTGACCCATTCGGAAATTGGATGATTCTAAAACGTTTCATTATTTTAATTGCAGGAGTTCCGTCATATTGGCGTTTAGCTGTTGCTAATAAATTGAAGGTTGAAGGTGCAGAGTATTTAGAAAAACTACCTAATCAAAATGTCTATTTTATTTCGAATCATCAAACCTATTTTGCAGATGTGATTGCTTTTTATCATATTTTTTGTTCTGTAAAATGGGGTTTCCGTAACCGCGTATTGCCAATTGCTTTATTAGCTCCTCGTGCAAGAACTTTCTATGTTGCGGCCAGCGAAACCATGAAAGAAGGCATAATTCCAAAAATATTTAGTTTAGCGGGAGCTATTTTGGTCGAACGCTCATGGAGAGCCAAGGGTGAAAATGTAAAACGCACACTTGATACATCTGCAGGTGATAATGTAGCATTAGGCTTAAAGTTTGGCTGGGTAGTGAGTTTTCCTCAAGGTACAACAAGCCCCTACGCTCCCATCCGCAAAGGAACAGCTCATATTATCAAAGATAATAACCCGATTGTTGTGCCTGTGGTAATAGATGGGTTTAGACGTGCATTCAATAAATCAGGACTTAACTACAAAAAACGTAATACTGAGATAAAAGTAAAGTTTAAAGAACCAATTTATTTCTCACCCGACGCGACGGTTGAAGAAATAACGGAAGTTGTAAAAAATATTATTGAACAAAATATGCCTGAAAGAATTGCTCGTTGGAAAAACGAAAAAGTTTAAAATTCGCTAATCTTCTGTTAAAAATCATTAAAATCTGCATATTTTATACAACATCCTGTATATTTGCAGGTGATTTATTATTGGGCTAAACTAAAATGCAGAAAAAAAACAGAAAATTAGGTAGTTATCCGAGTATGCTCATCATTTTAAGCTTAACTTCAGCTTTATTTTTGGTGGCATTCAGTGGATGGATAGCCCTAACTTCAAAACAACTGGTTTTATATATCAAACAAAATATTGAAGTTCAAGTATATTTAGATAAATCACTTACTCAGATTCAAAAAGATTCGGTCAGAAATTTAATTGCTCAAAAAAGTTACGTATCGTACATTGACAATGTTCCGCAAATAAAATTCATTTCCAAAGAAAGTACCGCTGAAAAAGTTTTAAAAGATATAAATGAAGATTTTCATTCAATTTTGGGCGAAAATCCATACCGTGATGCTTTCAGCCTAAAAATTAAAGAAGAATACTTTAAAGAAGAAGAATTGGTAAAAATACAATCTGATTTAGAAAATGTGCCTGGAATTTTTGAAGCCGATTATGCTAAAGATTTTGTCGATAGTATAAACAAAAATGCAAATAAAGCCTACTTAATTATTGCTTCAATAGTTGTTTTACTATTGATAGCGATTGTTTTATTAATTAATAATACTATAAGGTTAGCACTTTATTCTCAGAGATTTATTATCAGAAGCATGCAATTGGTTGGAGCAACAGATTGGTTTATTCAGAAACCCTTTATAATTAGGGGGATTTTACAAGGATTTTCATCGGGATTAACAGCTTCTTGTTTACTTTTGATTGTGGAACAAATTGCCATTCGAGAAATAGAAAACTTGGATATTTTACAGGACCTAACAAAACTATCAATCTTGTGTGGTTTAGTTATTTTAATTGGTGTTTTAATTGGAGTGTTGAGTACATTCCAATCAATATACCGATATTTAAGAACAGATTTAGAAGATTTATATTGAAAATATTAACATAAAATTTTAATGAATAATACAACAAACAACACTCCGACCGAACAAACAGGCAATCAAGAATCTTTACCTTTTAGCAAAAGTAACTTTATATTGATGATTGCAGGAATTGTCCTAATTTTTGCTGGTTTCTTTATAATGACACTTGATAAAGAAGAATTTGGCTTTGGATTTTTGGGAATAACACTCGGACCTGCCATCGCATTTATTGGTTTCATTTTTCAGTTTTACACTATTTTCAAGAAAAAATAAATTGTCTTCGAAGATATTAATTACAAAAAACTGATAGGCAAATAGTTACCTTACATTGGTCTATCGACTTCTGTGTAGTAACTTCTTGCTATCAGTTTTCTTTTTTATTTAACCTCTTTAAATTTCGTTAATCCATGAATTTTATTTACGCAATTATTCTTGCTATCATCGAAGGAATCACTGAGTATTTACCGATAAGCTCTACTGGACACATGATTATTGGCTCGTCATTGATGGGAATTAGTAAAGACCCCTTCACCAAAATTTTTGAAGTAAATATTCAATTTGGAGCAATTCTCTCAGTTGTAGTTTTATATTGGAAACGCTTCTTTCAAACTTTTGAATTTTATAAAAAACTATTGGCTGCTTTTATTCCTGCTGCAATTATCGGTTTTATTTTAAATGATTTTATTGACCAATTACTCGAAAGTGTAGCCGTTGTGGCCGTAATGCTGGTTTTGGGCGGAATCATCTTAATCTTTATTGATAAATATTTTGAAAATAAAACGACTAAAGAAGATGTAACTTACCTTGATGCTGTAAAAATTGGTCTTTTTCAGTGTATTGCCATGATACCTGGTGTTTCTCGTTCAGCAGCAAGTATTATTGGTGGGATGTTTCAAGGTCTTCCCCGCAAAGATGCCGCAGAATTTTCATTTTTCTTAGCTGTTCCTACAATGTTTGCAGCTTCGGCATACAAACTTCTGAAAGGCTTCAAAGCTGGTTCTTTAACATTCTCAACTGACCAATTACTGTTTTTAGCCATCGGAAATATAGTTGCATTTATTGTAGCAATGGCTGCCATAAAATTTTTTATTGGATATTTACAAAAATATGGTTTCAAAGTTTTTGGCTATTACCGTATAGTAATCGGATTGATTATATTAGGACTTTTGGCAGCTGGTTATGATTTAAGAGTTATTTAGTCCACAGTCAAAAAACGACTAACGACAATAATTTCTCATAATTTTTTAATAAATTTTGGTTTAGATGGACGAACGAAATGAAGTAATACTGATTGACAAACCTTTGAAATGGACATCTTTTGATGTTGTAAATAAGGTTCGTTGGGCAGGAAAATACAAAAAAGTAGGTCATGCAGGTACATTAGACCCATTGGCAACAGGTTTGCTGATTCTTTGTACTGGAAAAATGACTAAACAAATTGACACATTTCAAGCACAAGAAAAAGAATATACTGGTACTTTAGAATTAGGAAAAACCACTCCTTCGGTAGATTTAGAAACCGAATTTGATGCTGAATATCCAACCAATCATATTACGCAAGAAGCTATCAATCAGGTAGTTATTCAACTTTCTGGCATGATTGAGCAAATCCCTCCCGCACATTCGGCTATCAGAATTAATGGCAAAAGAGCTTATGAATCGGCTCGAAAAGGAGAAGAAGTTATCATAAAATCTCGGCAAGTAGAAGTAAAGAAATTTGAGATTGATACAAGCAATTTTCCTGAAATTTCTTTCAGAATTATTTGTTCAAAAGGCACTTACATAAGAAGTTTAGTAAGAGACTTTGGTAAATTATTGAATTCGGGGGCATATATGAGTTCATTGCGTAGAACACGTATTGGAGAATTTAAAATTGAAGAATCTTTGACGATTGAGCAGTTTTTAGAAACTATACCCGAAAGACTTAGTAAACTTGAAAATTTGAATAATCAGCAGTGAAAGTATATTATAATTTAGCAGACTTCAAGCCACTAAAAAACGCCGTTGTTACAATCGGAACGTTTGATGGAGTACATTTGGGTCATCAGAAAATCCTTCAAATTTTAAAAGAAACCGCCCAGAAAACAGGTGGAGAATCGGTAGTGCTTACATTTTGGCCACATCCAAGAGTCGTTGTATCAAAAGATAGTCAAGATCTAAAACTTCTTTCTACGATTGATGAAAAAATAGAACTTCTTGCTGGTGATGATTCGCAAAATCAAGGAGTTGACCATTTATTGATATTGCCGTTTACTCGTGAATTTTCAGAATTGAGTTCGGAAGAATATGTAAGTAATATTCTAATTGACAAAATAGGTACCAAAAAATTGATAATTGGCTATGATCACCGATTTGGACGCAACCGTGAAGGTAGTTTTGACTACTTAAATCAAAATTCTGATATTTTTGGCCTAGAAATCGAAGAAATTCCTCGTCAAGAAATTGAGCATTTAACGATTAGTTCAACTAAAATACGACAGTCATTACTAAACGGAGAAGTTAGTTCTGCAAATGAATTACTAGGGAGAAAATACAGTTTTACGGGAATTATAGTTAAAGGTCGTCAGCTTGGGCGAACAATCGGTTTTCCAACGGCTAATGTGCAGGTTGCTCAATTTTATAAGTTGATTCCTGTTAATGGTGTTTATGCAGTGAAAACTTTCTTCCGTAATCAGTGGCACGATGGAATGATGAATATAGGGACTCGCCCGACAGTCGATGGCGTTGGACGCACGCAGGAAGTTAATATTTTTGATTTTGATGATAATATTTACGGTGAAACTATGACAGTCGAAATCGTAGATTATATCAGACCAGAACAGAAATTCGATAGTTTAGATGAATTAAAGGCACAAATTCTGTCTGATAAAACAAAAGCAAAGGAGATTTTAGCCTTTGAGAGTTAATTTAGAAAAAATTAAAATAAATGGATTTATTGATAGAAATAATTGGTTGGATTGGTTCAGTACTAATTGTAGGTTCGTATTATTTTAATATTCAAGGTAAGCTTGACTCAAAAGATAGTAAATATATTTGGGCAAATTTACTGGGCGGTATCTGCTTTATTATCAATACTTACGCACATCACGCCTACCCTTCGGTTGCGGTCAATATCGTTTGGGTAATTATTGCACTCTTTGCAATTTTTAGAAAGAAATAAAACCTAAAAGTTTAGAATTTGCCCCTATTCCCATTACAATTACATAAGTTACTAGTTCTAAGTGAAGAATTATGAGTTCTGAGTTTTTTTCATACATGACTTCAAGAAGTTAACAAACTTGAAACCGTTGCGAAAGGTCATTCACTCAGAACTCATAATTCAGAACTCTTTTAAGCGTTTCTGACATAACTTCCCAACCACTTGATTGAGTTTTTATATTTCTTAAAAACCTTCTCTACGTTTTCGTCTTGAAAGAAACCTTCTAATTCGATAAAAAACCAAAAATTAAAATCTTCATCTCCTTTATAAGGTCGACTCTCGATTTTAGTTAAATTAATACCCACTTTTTTAAAATCCTGCAAGAAATTAGCTAAAATACCTGGTTTATCGGTATCTGGAAGACGAGCAATAATGGTAGTTTTATCGTTTTCGCTTTTGGCATTTATAAAATCCTTGGCCAAAATAAAGAAGCGAGTACGGTTCTGACTATTATCTTCGATATTATTGAAAAGTGTTGGCAAACCAAATAATTTTGCTGCAATCTCCGAACAAATAGCGGCACTTTCTGGGTCTTCTGCAGCCAGTTTGGCCGCTTTGGAAGTTGATTCCACTTGAATTTCTTCGGGGTGCGTTTGTTCAAAATATTTGTTCAAAAAACCTCTACATTGACGAAATGCGATATCTTTTGAATAAATACGCTTGATTTTTGAAGGATTTTCGGCTTCGGTTGCTAATGAAAAATGCACAGGAATTTTTAATTCTGCCGCAATATTCACATTCATGGCGTTAAGCAAATCTACTGTTTCGTAAACAATACCTTCTTGGTTATTTTCTATTGGAATCACACCAAATTTTGCACGGCCTGTATCAACAGCTTCAAAAACCGACTTGATGGTAGGCAAAGTCATGTATTCTGACATTGCACCGAAACGGCTTTCAGCAGCTTGATGAGTAAAACTTCCTTCTGGACCAAGATAAGCGACTCTTTCAGGCAATTCTATGTTACGAGCAGCCGCAAAAATCTCCAAATAAATGGCTTCGATAGCTTCTTTATTAAGCGGGCCATCGTTTTGAGCATTCATTCGGTCGAGAATTTGCTTTTCTCGCTCTGGTCGATAAATAATTGCTTTTGTCGAACGCTTGATTTCTCCTACTTTATGTACGAGCTTCATTCGTTGATTGAGTAGCACGAGCAATTGGTCGTCAATGGTATCAATATCTTTTCTTACGTCGTCGAGAGTCACTTTTATAAGAGGTTGGTTTGGTTATAAATAAATTTCTTGTAATTTTTAAAATGTTTTTTGATTGCAAATGGATAAACTTACTATTGGGTCTTTTATCCAATAATAAACACCATTAATATCTTTGTTTTTTGAATTTATATCTGCTTTTTTATTATCGCTGACACAAATTGCTATGATGAAATTATTGAGGCCTTTGAAATTTTGCAATTTTTAATTATTATAAACATTAAAAGCATTTTATTGATTTTTAAACAATAAAATTATAGTAATTGTAAATTTTAACTTAAATTAAAATTTACTAAATCCACAGCATTCCGCGGAACAAAACTGAAACACGGTCATTGAGCGTGGTCGAAATGCTATGCTTTTATATCTAAAATCTCAGCCAATACCTCATCAATTACATCTTTATCAACTCTTAGATTATCAATGATGAATTTCTGACGCTCAGGTGTATTTTTCCCCATATAATAACTTAAAATCTTTGGAATCGAAGATTCTTTTTCCAAAATCACTGGTTCTAGGCGAATATCTTCTCCAATAAAATTTTCAAATTCGTTCGGAGAAATCTCACCTAGACCTTTAAAACGAGTAATTTCTGGTTTTGGAGAAAGTTTCGTTATGGCTCTTTGTCTTTCTTCGTCCGAATAACAATAAATCGTTTCTTTTTTGTTTCTAACCCTAAATAAAGGCGTTTCGAGAATATATAAGTGTCCTTCACGCACCAAATCTGGGAAAAATTGCAAGAAAAAAGTGAGCAACAACAAACGAATGTGCATACCATCAACGTCGGCATCGGTTGCCACGATGATTTTATTGTAACGTAAATCTTCTAAACCGTTTTCGATATTAAGTGCGTGTTGAAGCAGATTAAACTCTTCGTTTTCATAAACAATCTTTTTTGTAAGCCCAAAACTATTTAAAGGTTTTCCACGCAAACTAAATACCGCTTGAAGCTCAGGATTACGAGCTTTGGTAATTGAACCGCTCGCAGAATCTCCTTCGGTGATAAACATCACGCTATCAAAACGCTTTTCGTTTTTCTCATCATCTAAGTGAAAACGGCAATCTCTCAACTTTTTATTATGCAAATTTGCCTTTTTGGCTCTTTCGTTGGCCAACTTTCTTACACCTGCCAATTCTTTACGTTCACGTTCCGACTGCTCAATTCTTTTCTTAATCGCCTCCTTAACAGGCAAATTCATGTGTAAAAAATTATCCAATTTTTCTTTCAAAAAATCACTGATAAAGGTTCTAACTGTCGTAGAGTTTGGCTCAGGTGAAATGGTAGCCGAACCCAATTTTGTTTTAGTTTGAGACTCAAACACAGGTTCTTGTACACGAATCGAAATTGCTGCGATTACAGACTGACGAATATCTTCTGGAGCATAATCTTTGCCGAAATGTTCTCTAATTGTACGAACCAAAGCTTCTTTAAAACCAGAAAGGTGAGTTCCACCTTGTGTTGTATTTTGTCCGTTTACAAACGAATAATATTCTTCACCATATTGGTTACCGTGCGATAATGCTACTTCAATATCTTCACCTTTCAAGTGAATAATTGGGTAACGCAATAAATCTTCATCAGTTTTTCTTCTCAATAAATCTAAAAGTCCATTGTGCGAAATATACTTTTGTTTATTAAACACAATAGTCATTCCAGCATTTAAGTAGCAATAATTCCAAATCATTGCTTCAACATATTGCGGAATATAATGATAATTTTTGAATACCGTGTTATCAGGTTCAAATATTACATGTGTCCCGTTCTTTTGGTCAGAGTCTAAAATTTCGGATTCTTTTGTAAGTTCGCCTTTACTAAATTCTGCCCATTTTGCTTTTCCTTCACGGAAAGCTTGTACTTTGAAATACGAAGAAAGAGCATTGACAGCCTTAGTTCCTACCCCATTCAAACCGACTGCTTTCTGAAAAGCCTTACTATCATATTTTGCACCAGTATTTATTTTTGAAACTACATCTACAACTTTTCCTAGTGGAATTCCACGGCCATAATCACGCACCTCTACTTTACCTTCATCTAGCTTTATTTCAACTGATTTTCCATAGCCCATTGCATATTCATCAATGCAATTATCCATAACTTCTTTAAGCAAAACATAAATTCCATCATCTGCTGCTGAGCCATCGCCCAATTTTCCAATATACATTCCGGGGCGTAAACGGATATGTTCTTTCCAGTCAAGTGAGCGAATACTGTCTTCGTTATAAGTTGCTTCTTTAATCTCAGCCATTTTTTTTGAATATTTTGTAATTTGAGGTTTTATTATTTACTTTGCATTTCAAAGTTCTTTTTAATACATACTTAATATGAAACAACAACAAAATAAAAAATCTTGTGTTACTTTGCATAAATTTTCTATTAGACAAAAGAACAAAAGAGAAAGGAATTTGACAAATAACGTTAATGATATGAAATTGAACAAGATTAGTTTTTCACAATTTTTTTTCAAATTTACGCTTTTTATACTGATTTTCAGCAAAACATTTGGACAAAATCCAGTTGCTACCCCCACTGGACCAACAGCGATTCCAGCCAATCTTCCAACAAATATTCCAGCTGGTGTTCCTGTCAATAATGGCAACGCAAATCAAGGAGCAGCCAATATGCCACTTCCCGCAAAAAATAGGGTTTTAAATAACAATGATCCGAATGCTGTAAGAAATGTGCAAGGAGCACCCAATGACCAAAGAGCAATCAACAAGGAAGATTCATTACGAATTATCCGTGAAGAGGAAGCCAATCAAGATGCAGCAAAAGCAACTTTAAGAAGAAGAATATTTGGTTATAATCTGTTTAATACAGTAAAGTTTGACCCAACACCTGCAAGCAATATTGCTACACCAAGCAATTACATTTTAGGTCCAAATGACCAATTATTGATTGATGTATATGGATATTCGCAGACATTATATAAACCAATTGTTTCGGCTGATGGATATATCAATTTAGAAAAAGTAGGTCTCGTATACTTAGCAGGTTCTACAATAGAACAAGCAAGAGAAAAAATAAAAAGCAGTTTATCAAAAATTTATATCGGATTAAACTCTTTTTCTGGTTTTCCTGCTAATACTTTTATGAACGTAACACTCGGAAACATAAGAAGTATCAAAGTTACTGTTACTGGCGAGGTAATCGCTCCTGGAACCTATACACTTTCTTCATTATCTTCGGTACAAAATGCCTTGTATGCTTGTGGAGGCCCAAATGAAGTTGGAACATACAGAAAAATTAATATAATCCGTAACAACAGAATCGTTTCAACATTTGATATTTATGAGTTGCTAATGAATGGTTTTACAAAAAATAATATCATTTTACAAGATCAAGATATTATTCAAGTTTTACCTTACTCTTCAAGAGTTGCAGTAAAAGGAAATACAAAAAGAGAAGGTTTATTTGAGCTTTTAGAAGACGAAAAGCTAAGTAAAGTGATTGAATATGCAGGCGGATTTTCACCTTATGCTTATAGTCATCGCTTGAAAGTATATCGTAATACAGCTCGTGAAAGAAAACTTTTGGATGTGATGGAAGCTAATTTTGCAACATTTAAAATGCAATCTGGCGACTCGGTGGTAATTGAACGTGTTCTAGAACGTTTCGAAAACATGGTTGCAATAAACGGTGCAATTTTTCGTCCGGGTGAATATTCGTTAGAAACTAGTCCAACTCTTACACAACTTATCAAATCTGCTGAAGGTCTTAAAGGTGAGGCATTGATAGGTAGAATATCAATAATCAGAACCCGGGAAAATATGATTGTTGAAAATATTGCTGTTAATTATGACGATATTATTACTGGCAAAACAGCTGATGTAGTTTTAAAACGTGAAGATGTCATAACAATTCCATCGATATTCGACTTAACCGAACCTGCTTATGTAAGAATTCAAGGTGCAGTAAATAATGCAGCAGGTGTTGATGGTATAGAAATTCCGTTTGTGAGAAACATGACTATTGAGGATGTATTAGTAAAAATTGGTGGTTTGTCTGAGTCGGCATCATTGTCAAGAGTTGAAGTTGTGCGTCGCAAAAGAAATGTTGACCCAACTGCTACAAACGCTCAAATTTCTGATACTTACACATTTAGTATCAATTCAGACCTTAAAGTTGATTTAACAGGGAATAAATTTGTTCTATATCCTTTCGACGAAATTTTTATTCGTCGTTCACCTAATTATATTGAGCAAACTTTTGCCGAAATTCAAGGTGAAGTTATTTTCCCTGCAACATATGGCATAAAAAGTAAAACCGAAAAAATTTCGGATTTAATTGAGCGGTCTGGAGGTTTAAGTCCACAGGCATATTTAGAAGGAGCAACTTTGGTTAGACAAATTCAGTTAAGCGAAATAGAGCTTGCACAACGAAGAAAAGCGATTACTGAGATATCAAATAGTGTTAGGGATAATCAGGCGGTTGAAGTAGAAGATATAAATGCTACAACAGTTTCTTCAATTGGAATTAATCTAACAAAAATCATGCAAAATCCGGGCTCAGATGAAGATATGATTTTACAAGATGGGGACATTATTAGAATACCGAAAAGACTTGAAACAGTACGTGTACAAGGCGAAGTACTTTATCCGACTACAATAAAGTATCTAAATGAAAAAAGCTTTATTGATTATATATCGAATGCTGGTGGATTTACAAAAAGATCATTGAAAAGTAAATCATATATTTTATATGCTAATGGTTCGGTGGATAGAACTCGTAGAGTTTTATTTGTAAATATTTATCCAACGGTCGCTCCAGGTTCAGAGATAATTATTCCACAAAAAACAGTTACAGCTCAACAACAAATTGCTCAAGTACAAGGTTTATTTGCAACAATTGCAGGTACTATGACAGCATTTTTAAGTGTATTAGCTATTTTTCAGTTAAGTAAATAATTGAAAGTCTTAGTAATTTAAAATTCTAAAAAAGCAAAATGGCAGATTATCAAACCATACAAGAAGAGCAAATAAACACCAAAGATTTAATCAAGAAGGTTATTGGTGTATTTAAACTAATTAGCAACGAATGGAGATTACTTCTAATTAGTATTTCTCTTGGCACGCTCATTAGTATTCTACTAGATGTTAAGGAATTAAAAGATACTGATTACACTGGCGAAATTCAATTTAATTTAGAAACTGGTGGAGGTCAACAAATGGCCATGGGTGGATTTGGTGGCCTTGCAGGAGCTTTCGGCATGGGCATGGGTGCAGCTTCAAATGATTTATTTAGTGGCGGAAACCTTGGTCTTTTTATTTCTTCAAAAACACTTTATGAAAAAGCTTTAATGCAAGAAGTTTTGATTGGTGGCAAGAAAACTCTTTTTATAAATTTTTATAAAGACAGTAGTGATATTGCAAAAAAAGAATGGGGCGGTGACTTACTACACGAACCTGATTTCAAATCAATTAAATACCGTTTTCAGTCAAAACCAGTCAATAATTTCACTAAAGATGAAAACATTTTATTGTCTACAATTTATGAAAAACTTGAAGCCCAAACGACACTTCAACCACTTGATAAAATGGGCTCAATAATGGTACTTTCAGCCACTACGAACAGTGAATATTTGACTCAAGTTTGGTTAGAAACTCTTTTAAAAACTCTTAAAGAGTTTTACATAGAAGTTCGAACTCAAAAAACAAGAGAAATTTACAATATACAGATGCGTCGTTTGTATGAATTAGAAGTAAAACTAAGTTCAACAGACCGCCAATTGGCCAATACCCAGTTCCAAAATCAAAACGCAATTGACCCAACTGCACCAATGAGAACTATGCAATTGAATCGAAGTAATAATTATGTTTCAAATCAATATTATCAGCAGTTGGCCGCCGTTGAACAATTAAAAATGCAGTTAATCAACGTGACCCCACTTTTTACTGTATTACAGCCTGTGCGACTCCCTCTCTTACAACGCACTTATACTGTAGGGGGAAATACTCAAACAGGGGCTTTCGTAGGTTTCTTTTTGTGTTTAATTTTTATTATCATGCGAAAATCTTATCAAGAATTGATGAGTTGATTTAGTCGGTTAGAATTTATAAAATAAGTTTTTTCCTTCTATTTCGAAGGTTATTAATAAATGGAAAGAAACGAAGTAGTTATCAAAGCAGGCAAATCTGCTTTGAATTATTGGAGAGAAGTTTGGCGACAAAGAGAATTATTCTTGATTCTCGGTAAAAGAGATGTAATGGTTCGTTACAAACAAACTGTTTTGGGTGTAGCATGGGGGGTTATCAGACCATTAATGACAGCAATGGTAATGGTTTTTGCTTTTGGAAAAATTGCAAAACTAGAACAGGATTCAAGCATACCGTATATGTTAGTTGTTATTCCAGGAGTGATCATTTGGTTGTTTTTTTCGCAATCGCTTTCTCAAATCAGTAATAGTATTGTTGGAAACGGAAACTTGGTTTCAAAAGTTTATTTCCCAAGAATAATCATACCTTTTAGTTCGCTTCTAGTAGGTTTACTCGATGCGATGATTGCTTTTGTAATGTTCATTGTTTTTTGTATATACTACAATTTTGTACCAGGTTGGCAGATTTTCCTTGCACCAATCTTTTTAATTTTGGCTTATTTAGCAGCTTTTGGTTCGGGGCTTTTTGCTTCAGTCTTAAATGTTAAATATAGAGATATTGCTCAAATTATCCCATTTGTAGTTCAATTCGGATATTTTATTTCACCAGTTGCCTACTCAAGCGAACGAGTTAAAAACGAATGGTGGTATCCAATATATAATTTAAACCCTGTAGCTGGTGCAATTGATGGTATGCGTTGGTGTTTATTAGGAGATTTCGCCGAATTTAATTGGACAAGTTTTATACCAATGCTCATCTTTGTAACAATATCAGTATTGTTTTCGATATGGTTTTTTCGTAAAAACGAAAACTCATTCGTTGACCATCTATAAATTAGCGATTAGCATTAAGCTATTAGCTGTTTCCTTTACATTTTTATGCTATTAGTTAAACGCTAGCAGCTTTTTGCAAAATAATGAAAGCAATTTCGATTGAAAATATTTCAAAAAAATATATACTAAGTCATAAAAAGAAAAAATACCAAAATCTGAAGGAAAGTGTTTCTGGATTTTTAGGTGAACTTTTTACTTCAAAAGACGAGGAAGAAACTAAAGAAGTTTTTTGGGCTTTACAAAATGTAAGTTTCGATATTGAGCAAGGCGACCGTATCGGAATCGTTGGTTCAAATGGTGCCGGAAAATCGACTTTACTGAAAATTTTAAGTAGAATTACCGAACCAACCAGCGGACAAGTAAATGTGAATGGTCGAATGGCAAGCCTACTCGAAGTTGGAACAGGTTTTCACCCCGACCTAACTGGACGAGAAAACATTTTTCTCAATGGGGCGATTTTGGGAATGAAACAACAAGAAATTAAACGCCAATTTGACGAAATTGTAAGTTTTGCAGGAATAGAAAAATTTTTGGATACTCCTGTAAAACGCTACTCATCAGGAATGTACGTGCGATTGGGATTTGCAATTGCTGCTCACCTTGAACCTGAAATCTTAATCGTTGATGAAGTTTTGGCTGTTGGTGATTCTGAATTTCAGAAAAAATGCCTAGGCAAAATGAAAGATGTTTCAAGTAGTGGACGTACGATTTTGTTTGTGAGTCATAACTCAACCGCCATTCAAGGTCTTTGTAATAAAGCAGCATTTTTACAAAAAGGAAGTTTAATAAAATATGGTGAGGTTGGTGAAGTCCTTCACGATTACATGACAAGTATCTCAAAATTCCAACTTCAACAAAACTGGGAAACACCTGATAACGCTCCAGGCAACGACCAAGTTAGAATTAAAAATATTGAGGTTATACCTGAATTTGTAAATGGCAGTAAAAATATTGATGTTCGAACGCCACTGAAGATAAATATTGAGTTTTGGAATATGCTCGAATCAGCACATTTAAACTTGAGCATATTTTTATATAATATGACAGGTGAATGTGTATTTAATGTTGGTAGCCAAGCCAAAACTTTCTCGAAAGGATTGATTAAGGGTATGCTTGAAATTCCAGCAAACTTCTTAAATGATGGTTCTTATTATATTTCGGCAATGATTGTAAAAGATACAGCCGACCCTATTTATTTCATGGAAGATGCCATAAGTTTCGATGTAGCCGACTGGCGAGAAGGAACAAACTGGTACGGCAAATGGCCAGGAGCAGTACGACCAATCAATATTCCAGTAAAAACATGGAAGGTTGATGGTTTAATATAAAAATTGATAGCAGGCTTCGACCGATTGACTAATTAATAATTGATAATTGTTTTCTGATAATTGAAAAAGTGGCCATAAACGTAACAAAATCTTTTTTACCTCCAATTGAAGAATACCAAGAAATTATTAAAGGTATTTGGGAAAACACGTGGCTTACCAATAATGGCCCCTTAGTTAGAAAACTAGAAGGGCAATTAAAAGAATATTTAAATATTGAAAACTTACTTTTTGTAGGAAATGGCACGATTGCCATTCAAATTGCACTCAAAGCACTAAATCTTACGGGAGAAATTATTACTACACCTTTTTCTTACTGTGCCACAACTACCTCTATTTTATGGGAAAACCTTCAGCCAGTTTTTGTTGATATTGAAGTTCAAACCTACAACATCAATGCCGATTTGATTGAAGCTGCCATTACAGAAAAGACATCGGCAATCATGGCTACACACGTTTACGGTCGCCCATGTAATATTGAAAAAATTGAATCAATTGCTAAAAAATATAACCTCAAAGTTATCTATGATGGAGCTCACGGATTTGGAGCTAATTATAAAGGCAAATCAGTTCTTTCTTTTGGTGACATCACAACCTGTAGTTTTCATGCGACTAAAGTTTTTCATAGTATTGAAGGTGGTTGTATTGTTTCTAATGATAATAATTTGAATAAAAAACTTGAACTTTATCGTAGTTTTGGTCATAAAAATGATGACTACTACACGATGGGTATCAACGGTAAAAACTCTGAGTTTCATGCGGCGATGGGGCTCTGTAATTTACCAAAAGTAGCTGACATTATCAATAATCGTAAAATAATTTCAGAAAAATATGATGCATTATTAAATTGGGGAAAATTAAGTCGCCCAACAAATAATATTGAAGGATTTGATTATAATTATGCCTATTATCCAGTACTTTTTGCAACCGAAGCCAAACTTTTGCAAGTTACCGAAGCCCTAAAAAAGAAAGATATTACTCCAAGAAGATATTTTTACCCATCGCTTAACAAATTACCATACTTAGATTTTTATAATCCTTGCCCAATTTCAGAAAACATTGCCCAAAGAGCATTATCTTTGCCACTTTATTATGATTTGGCATTGGAAGATGTCGAACTGATTGTGAGTATCATCAACAAAAATCTTTGAGTAACACTTAAATCTAAGTTTCCTTTGGTAACTGTTTCTATCATAATTGTCAATTATCGAACGCCAGAATTGATTGTTGAGTGTATCAAAACAATCAATCAATTTACTACACAAGTAAGCTATGAGGTAATTGTGGTTGATAATTCCTCAAAAGGTGATGATGAAGCTTACACAAAATCATTCTTTCCAGAAACTATCTGGTTATCAATGAATTATAACGCAGGTTTTGCTCGTGCCAATAATGCTGGAATGCGTATTGCAAAAGGCAAATATCTCCTACTTTTAAATTCAGACACCAAATTATACGAGCCAGTAATTGACTTATGTGTTGAAAAACTCGAAGCTCGTCCTGATTCGATTGCGGGTGGAGCTTATCAAGTTTTTCCAGATTTAAGTCCTCGGAAATTTTATCATACATTCACCTTTCGTCGTGATTTTTGGATTGTTCCACCAAAGTTTCGTAATTTCTTAAATTACCTTATTAGTCAAACTCAATATGAAGACCCTGAACAAGTAGATTATATTGCGGCGGCATTTTTGATGGTCAAAAGAGAAGGTTTTGAAAAAACAGGCGGACTTGATGAAGAATTTTTCTTATATGGCGAAGATACAGAATGGGGATATAGGCTCGGAAAACTCGGGAAATTATTGGTTTTTAAAGATTGTAATATCATCCATGAAGAATGGGGAAGCAAGCCCGAACGCTATGAAGAAGCTAAAAAATATACTTATTTCAATCGTTTTGACCATCAAATTCAGCTTTCAAATTTAGTTTGGATTCGTAAACAATTTGGAGCTTTGTATTATTTTCTATTAATGCTTCACTATTGGATTTGGATTCCTACTTTTTTCTTGATGAAAATAGTTTCAAATTTAATAAAATTAAAAAATCCATTCTTAGAACTTGAAAATCAAAAGAAATTTGCCAAAATGATTGGGGTATTCTCTAAATATTTTTGGAATATTTTATTAAAAAAACCAACGTTTTATAAGCTTAGTTAATTTATTTAGTTCGTTGCTTGTTCTTAGTCAACAAAAACCGGTTTCTAATTAACTAATATATTAAATAATCAGAAAGCAATCTCCCAACAAACCCGTAACAAATAACAAAACTAATAAATGAGTAAAAAATCAGTTCTTTTTATCACTCCTACAGGCGGACGAACAGGTTCGGAAATGCTGTTATGGTATTTGCTCAAACATCTTTCAGGAAAAATAAAAACTGCTATTTACTCTCGCAAAAACGGTGATCTTTTCGCCAAATGCTCAACGGCTGACCAAACCTTTATGAATACTGCTAAGGATGGATTTCTATATAAAATCTATGAAGGTATCTATCATAAATTTTTCAAAATTACACCAGAAGAAAAGAAATTAATCAATATTCAGAAGCAAATTAAGGCAGACCGTTGGTATCTAAATACCCTCACAATGCCGCAATTTGCCCGATTAGCGGCAAAATTTAAAGTTCCTTATGATTTGCACGTACATGAATTGGTAAGTATTTATGACGAAATCCATTACAATGATTTTAAGTTTCAGTTTGATAATGCCGACAGAATTATTTGTTGCTCCTCAATTGTCGAAAAACGAGTGCAAGAAATGGGTTATAAAAATACATTCCTATTACATTCATTTATTGATGCTCAGACAATTACGTTAAAGATACCTGCTGAAACTATCCGTAAAAAACTCAACATACCTAATGATGCTTTTATTTGGATAATGTCTGGTTCGATGAATCTACGTAAAGGTTATGATACTGTTTGTGATTTATTTCAGTTTTTACCTCCAAATACGTATATAGCTTGGCTCGGAAGTGTAAAACAAACAGGTGTCCTACATTATCTCCGTCAAAGGACTAAGCTCGAAAACCTAAATTTTATCGAAGTTGGTGAAAAATCTGATGAATATTACGATTATCTTAATATTGCTAATGGTTTCGTGCTAACTGCTAAAGAAGATCCATTTCCATTAGTAATGATAGAGGCTGCTTATCTCGAAAAGCCAATTGTTGGGTATAATTCAGGAGGTATTTCAGAATTTGTGCAAGAAGGTATGGGAAAAAGTGTCGATAGTTTTAATCCAAAAGATTTAGCAGAGGCAATGATTCAAGTTCAAAATAAAACATTGATTATTGATAAAGAAAAACTAAAAAATAGAGCACTGACCTTTGATATTCAAAATCAAATTAGGAATTGGGACTCGATTTTTGATTAAAAAAAATGAAAAATTACATCGAAATACTTGCCGAACTTCAAGAAGCCCAAAAAGTGTTAAATGATTTTATAGGTTCAGAAGAAAATTTAAAAAATATTGAAAAAGTTGCAAATTTAATGTCTGAAGCCATTAAAAATGGTAAAAAAATAATCTCATGTGGTAATGGAGGCTCACACTGTGACGCTATGCACTTTTCAGAAGAACTTTCAGGTCGCTACCGTGAAAACCGTGAATCATTGGCAGCCATTGCAATTTCTGATCCAAGCCATATATCTTGTGTTGGAAATGATTATGGTTTCGACTATATTTATTCAAGATTTATCGAAGGCTTAGGAAATGCAGGAGATATTCTTTTAGGAATCAGCACAAGTGGAAACTCAAAAAATATTATCAATGCGACTAAAGCTGCCCATAAAAAAGGTATGAAAGTAGTTATTTTATCTGGAAAAGATGGTGGCAATCTTGCTGGATTGGCCGATTTAGAAATCAGAGTTCAACACTTTGGGTATGCCGACCGAATTCAAGAAATTCATATAAAAATTATTCATATTTTAATCATGCTGATTGAGAAAAAAGTATTATAGTAGATATGAAAATCCTCTTTATAAGCCATGATGCAAATCGAGCTGGGGCTCAACTTTTTTTACTGAATATTATGCAATATTTAAGTAAAAAAGATGTATCTATGCATTTACTTCTGCTAAGCGATGGAATTTTAAAGCATGATTTTGAAGAAATTTGTTCAGTGACTATATATCCCAATTTGGACGTGAGCGAGGCTTTTTACAAAAAAGCAATCTCAAAGTTGATTCCAAAAAAAGATACACAAAAAGCACAATTTCAATCATCACTACTTGCCGAAAATTTTGATTTAATATACGCCAATACCATCGCAACGGCTTGGGTAATTCCTGAACTTTTAAATTTCCTCAAAGCTCCTTTGATTACGCATATTCACGAACTCGAATTTTCGATTCAGCTATATTCAAACAAACAAGACCGAGAGTTTTTATTCAATAATACTACAAAACTTATTGCTTGCTCAAAAGCTGTTGCCGGAAATATAACCGAAAAATATCATTTTCCTAATGAGAAAACTGAAGTAATTCATTCGTTTGTGGAAAATGAAAAAGTAATTTCAAGAAGCCATTCAAGTGATAATGAAACGATTAAGCAAAAGTATAATTTACCCAAAAATACTTTTTTAATTGGTGGCTGCGGCAATGCCGAATGGAGGAAAGGAATTGATATATTTGCATTAGTTGCAAGCAGAATTTTAGACTTATCGCCCAAAAGCAAGTTTCATTTTGTATGGATTGGTATAAAAAAAGAAGGCGAATATTACGAACAAATTTGCTATGATATCGAAAAATTAGGCATAAAAAAACATATCACTTTTATTGAACAAACGCCAGATGCAATCGAATTGATTAATGTTTTAGATATTTTCACTTTACCTTCTCGTGAAGATCCTTTTCCATTAGTAATGCTCGAAGCGGCTCTTATGAAACGAACAATTGTTGGTTTTGAAAAAACAGGAGGCTGTTCGGAATTTATTGAGGCTGATGCAGGAGTACTTGTACCATACTTAAATACAAACGAAATGGCAGTAAAAATAATAGATTTGTATAGAAATCAAGTTTTATCACAACAATTAGGTCATAATGCCAAAGAAAAAGTATTGAAAATGTATAGTTTTGAAAATTCGGTAATCAAAATTGAAGAACTATTAAGGTCTTTATCAAATATTTGACCGTTTAAATTTAGTAAATCCTAATCGTACGGCTCAAACCGTCGTAATTTCTTCCATGACTCTTGTTTTCACACTTTGTTCAGTTAATTATCTTGCTCAGGCAATTACTCTGGGAGATTCATTGAAAGAACAAAACCCTGACATGCATTTTGTTATTGGTTTAGTCGATAAACTTGAAACAAAGGAAATTGACCAATCAAAATTGCCAAAATTTCAACTTTTAGAGGTTGATAAAATAAATATTTCTGATTTTGAAGAAATGTGTCAGCGATATAATATAACCGAATTAAATACGGCTGTAAAACCATTTTACTTTGATTATTTTTTAAAGAATCGTCCTGATATTACAAATATTATTTATTTCGACCCAGATATAATTGTTTTCAATCAATTATTACATTTGACGAATAAATTAGTGGAAAATAATATCGTCGTTACTCCACACTTGACCACACCTTACAATGATGATAAATGGCAAAGTGAAGAAGATATTATCAATACAGGTATTTTTAACTTTGGTTTTGTGGCAATCAAACGCTCGACCGAAGCACAAAGAATGATAAATTGGTGGTGTGATAAACTCAAAAATGAATGTATTATCGACCTTTGTAATGGACTTTTTGTTGACCAACATTGGGCAGAATTCTTTCCAGTTTATTTCGATAAAGTATTCATTGATAAACACTTAGGCAATAATGTTGCTTATTGGAATCTGCATGAAAGAATTTGTTCATTTATCGAAAATCGTTGGGTGATAAATGGTAAAATTCCATTGCAGTTTTTCCATTATAGTGGCTATTTAATTGCTAAACCTAACGAAGTTTCTAAATACCAAAACAGAATCAACTTTGAAGAACGCGTCGATATTGTTCCACTTTTTGAACTTTATCGCAACAAACTTTTAGCCAATAACGAACTTTATTGGAAAAACTTTAAGTGCGATTATATAAAACCAAAGAAAGTACAACGGTTGGTTCGAGTACGTAAATTTGCTAAAATGCCTCTTGAAAAATTAGCCTCTTTTATTGAAAAACTATGAAAATTGCAATTTGGCATAACCTTCCGAGTGGTGGTGGTAGCAGAGCATTGAACTATCATTTGAATGGGCTTCATCAAAGAGGACATCAAATTGAAATTTGGAGTAATTCGCCCGATGCAGATGGTTTTATGCAAATTCCTGCTGATATAAAAATTCATAAAATCACTTATAATCGGACAAAAGAAACTTCATTAAAAGATAAAATTAAGTCCTTTTTTTTTGAAAAAGACCAAAATATGCTTGAAATGGAAATCCATTGTAAGCGATGTGCCGATGAAATCAATGCTGGTGGTTTCGACGTACTTTTTGCCAATAGTTGTTTCTTTTATGCTGTTCCTTTTATCGGTCAATTTGTTAAGATTCCGAAAGTTTTATATTTAGGAGAGCCATTCAGATTTTTTTATGAATCACTTCCACGACTTGTTTGGGAGGCTCTACCTGGTGCAGCAGGAAAGGTTTTACGCCGAAGCTATTGGCTACCATTTTTAGAAGATTTATGGGTTGAACGCCGAAATCGATTGCAAATGCGTGAAGAACGACACAATTATGAAGCATTCGATAAGGTTTTGGTCAATTCTATATATTCGGCAGAAAGTTGTTTAAAAGCATACGGCTCACCAGCCGAAGTTTGTTATTTGGGCATTGATACAGATATTTTCAAGGCTAATACAATTGAAAAATCAGATTATGTAATTGGATTAGGAAATTTCTACGTCAACAAAAACCCTCATTTAGCCATCAAAGCAATGGCTCAAATGAAAAACAAAGGAATTAAACTCGTTTGGGTGGCTAACATGGTAAATCAAATTTATGCCGAAGAAATGCAAACACTCGCCAAACAAATAGGTGTAAGTTTTGAAATTAAAACAATGGTTTCAGATACTAAACTCGTAGATTTACTTTCAAACGCACTCTGCATGATTTATACTTCGCAACTCGAACCATTTGGATTTGCCCCTCTCGAAGCCAATGCCTGTGGCACACCGGTTATTACACTACAGGAAGGAGGAGTAAAAGAGACAATTATTCCAAATAAAAATGGTTTTTTGAGCGATAGAAACCCTGTGAATCTCGCAAAATATTTGGATAGACTAAGTGAAAATTCAGAATTAAGAAAAGAAATGGGTATTTTCGCAGCCGAATACGTCCGTACAGAATGGACATTGCAAAAGTGTACAGATAATATTGAAAACGCCCTAAAAAGTGTTTTATAAGTATTTTCATGGTTGTTTTATAAATAGGCAGTTTTATTATTTTAACAGGTTAAAAACCTGACCTTCTTATCACTATTAATAAATATTAAATTGGCATCTCCAATCATATATACAGTTTGTTCAATCAGTCAAATAGCGAATGCCATAGTTTTGGGCGATTCGCTGAAAACACATAATCCTGATTATAATTTTCAAATTGGTTTAGTTGATTTCGAAGATAAAATACCGGCATACGTTCAATCCCCCTACCCTTTTACAAGCATTAATTCACTCAATATTAATGGTTTTGATAAAATGTGTTCACGATATACTTACGAGGAAATTATTCCAAATTGCAAGCCATTTTTTGCAGAATATTTCTTAGAAAAAACCGAGAAATTGATTTTCATAGACTGTACATCAGTCATATTTCAGTCCTTAGCATTTGTTTGTGATTTACTCAACCATTCAAATATAGTTCTAACACCCCAATTACTTTTTGCCAATAAACATCCTAACGAAAAGCTAATTCTAAATTCGGGCATTTATCATGCTGGATTTATTGGCTTTAAGAAATCAGATGAAACATTTAAATTTCTAAAATGGTGGGGCAAAAATACAAGAACAAAGGGTTTTAAAGATTTGTGTAAAGGTTTAAACACCGACCAACTTTGGCTTGAACATGTGCCTGCGATATACGAAGGAGTATATATTTTAAAGGAATCAGGTATTAATATTGGTTATTGGAATCAACCAGAAAGAAATATTACGCAATTAAAATCAACATCAAAACTTTATTCAATCAATTACCGAGATAGACAATTTCCTAAAGAATATTTTGAAAAATTAAACAAATATTCACAGAAAAAACTTTCCAAAATTAAACCGACTTTTGGTATTGAAGTTCCCAATAAACCCACAATTGGAAAAACAATTGCAAAGAAAATTCGTTTCTTAAACAAAATAGTTGATGTAATTCTCGATAAATTTGTTTCCTAAAATATTATTATTTTGCCTTAATTAAATGAAATTTTATTTCGTTCAACAGTAATAAATAAATTTTTAAATTAAATTTGCAAAAATTAAAAGTTATTATCACTTATGAATTATTCAATTGAGAAAACCGAACATTATGCCCTTATTCAATTAAATGAGAGTAAATTCGATAAATCAATTACACCAGAAATTGAAAAACAAATTATTGTTTTATACCGTGAAGGGTTGACGAATATGATTCTTGATTTCTCTAAAGTTTTAGAAATCGACGAATCTGGGCTTTCTCTTCTACGAAAAGCAACTAAAGTTTGTCGTACCGAACAAGGTCTTTTTATTGTTTGTACAAAAGACGACGATATCCTTGATTTGATTGATGGTGAAAAAATCCATGAAATTGTTCTACTTCCAACTACTGACGAAGGAATCGACGCTGTATTTATGAACGATTTAGAAAACGATTTCCGTGACGAAAAAGATGACGATTTCGATTTAGGTGAAGAAAATGGCTTTACTGAAGGGAAATTTTGATTTTATTTACTGGAAATTGGGAAATTACGGAGCCACCCGTGCAATTACTAGAAATCTTCATTCATTCCAAATCTCCAATTTCCAGTAACCTATCATAATTTATGAATTTTGATTTTTTAGTCTTAGGTACTGGCTCGGCTACTCCTGTTATAAATAGGTATCCATCAGCTTTTTTATTATCAATCGAAAATGAATCATTTTTGATTGATTGTGGTGAAGGTACGCAATATCGTTTACTCGAACAAAAAGTCAAATCTTCAAGAATACGCCATATTTTTATTAGCCACTTGCACGGCGACCATTACTTTGGGTTAATTGGCTTGCTTTCAAGTTGGAGCATGAACCAACGCAAGGAGGAATTAACGATTTTTGCTCCTCGTGGACTCAATGAAATTCTAACCTCTCAATTCAAACATTCTGAAACACGCCTACATTTCAAAATCAATTTTGTAGAAACCGATACTGAAAACGCTTATAATATACTCGAAACCAATTTAGTAACGGTCGAAACTATTCCCTTACATCATCGAATACCATGTTGTGGTTTTTTGTTTCGTTCAAAAGCCTCCAAGAGAAAAATCGTTGCAGAAAAATTGTTTGAAAATTTTCCGATTCCGTATCTAAAAATGCTAAAAGATGGACTCGATATTTATGACGAATTAAGTGGAATTACTTACAAAAACGAAGATTATACGATAGCAGGTTGTGTTTCAAAATCATTTGCCTATTGCTCAGATACTGCTTATAACGAACTAAAAATCAGCCAATTATATAACATTGATGCAATTTATCACGAAGCTACTTTCACTGACTCCGAACTCAAACGTGCTGAGCAAACAAACCATTCTACGGCACGCCAAGCGGCTATGATTGCCAAACAATCTAATGCCCAACATTTAATAATTGGACATTATTCTTCTCGATACAAAACCCTTGAAACGCATCTTTTAGAGGCTAAAACAGTTTTTGAAAACACCATTTTAGCCGAAGAAGGAAAATCTTATGAAATTTAATTTGAAATTATAGAGCAAGTTTTAATCTTGCTTACTCTCAAAAACATCAAACATGCGACTTAGAAACTTGCTCTACAATAATTAATTAAACGAATTTTTGATATAATTGCACTTATCTAATATTTTGAAAAAATAATTACCCATATAGTCTATAATTATAATAGACTTAATATATATTTGTGCAATAAAATACTTATTAAGAATATGCAAAGCTTTCGAACTGAGTTAGAGAATCCTTTAGTCGAAAAAGACATTATAGATTTAGAGCGTAAAATCAAAATGTTTCGTGAGGGTAAAATCCACGAAGAAAAATTCCGTAGTTTAAGACTCGCTCGTGGCGTTTATGGTCAACGTCAACAAGGCGTACAAATGATTAGAATCAAGTTACCTTATGGTAAAATGACACTCAATCAATGGAAAAAAATTGCAGATGTATCTGATGAATATTCAACTGGAAACTTACATTTTACTACTCGTCAAGACGTACAGATTCACTTTGTGAGCCTAGATAAAACTCCAGAACTTTGGTCAAAACTTGAAGAAGATAATATAACATTACGTGAAGCATGTGGCAATACAGTAAGAAACATAACAGGCTCGCCTACTGCAGGTATCGACCCAAATGAGCCTTTTGATGTAACTCCCTACGTACACGCTACTTTTGAATATTTCTTACGAAATCCGGTTTGCCAAGAAATGGGACGTAAATTCAAAATGTCGTTTTCAAATACCGATAATGATACAGCACTTAGTTACATGCACGATTTAGGTTTTATACCAAAAATTGTGGATGGCAAACGCGGATTCAAAATCATGCTTGGCGGCGGCTTAGGAGCTCAACCACAGTTAGCTCATTTGGCTTATGAATTCGTTGAAGAGAATGCAATTATTCCGCTGATTGAAGCTGTTTTAAGAGTTTTCGACCGTCATGGTGAAAGAAATTCACGTCATAAAGCACGTTTAAAATTTTTGATTGCAAAAATAGGTTTCGAAGCTTTCATCCAATTGGTTGAAGAAGAAAAACTTTCGTTAAAAGTGAATACTTATAAAATCAGTACTGAAAAATCAGAATCTGAAATAGGAATTCAATCTGAAATTAGCACAAAAGATAGCATTGAGTTCCAAAACTGGTTCAAAACCAATACTTTTGCTCAAAAACAAGGCGGGTACTACGGTGTTTTTGTTAGAGTTCCGTTAGGTAATATTTCAAGCACAGTTTCTCGCAGCTTAGTCGAAAAACTTGAAGGTTTAGTAGCTGATGATGTTCGTGTAACTGTCAATCAAGGTTTATTGCTACGTTTTGTAAAAGCTGAAAATCTTGTTGCAGTTTTTGAAATTTTATCAGATTATAATTTAGCCGCACCTGGTGCAAATAGTGTTGTAAATATTACAGCCTGTCCTGGTACAGATACCTGCAACTTAGCTATTTCTGATAGTACAAGCATTTCTCTCGAATTAGAGAAAGTTATGAAAGAAGAATTCCCTGAATTGATTGAGGAAAACAATATGCAAATCAAGATTTCTGGCTGTATGAATGCTTGTGGACAGCATAGCATGGCTCACATTGGTTTTCATGGCAGTTCTTTAAAATCAGCTAGGAAAGTTTTACCAGCACTTCAAGTTTTATTGGGTGGTGGTACAACTGGAAACGGTGGCGGAAGAATTGCTGATAAAGTAATTAAGGTTCCAAGCAAAAGAGGACCTCAATTGCTTAGAGTTGTATTAAATGATTACGAAACAAACGGTTTAGAAGGTGAATATTTTAATGATTATTATGACCGTCAAGGTGAAAAATACTTCTACAGTTTATTAAAACCATTAGCAGATTTGTCAGCTCTAATTGATACAGATTTTGTTGACTGGGGACGTGATGAAATTTTCCAAACAGAAATTGGAGTGGGTGAATGTGCAAGTGTAATTATTGATTTAGTTGCTACACTTTTCTATGAATCAGAAGAAAAAATTGAGTGGGCTAAAGAAGCATTCAACGAAAATCGTTTTGCAGATGCCATATATTACGCATATCAATCGCAAGTAAATACCGCAAAAGCATTATTACTTGATAAAAACGTAAGTTGCAGTACTCAAAATGGCATTATTACAGAATTTGATAAGCATTTTTTGGAAGAATTTGGTGGAAATATCAAAGAGCAAATCTTACAAATCAATAAAAATGAGCCAAGTAAACATTTCGCAGTTGATTATATTTCTGTTTCAGAAGAGTTTGTAAAACAAGCAATTCTTATTCGAGAGGCAATCAAATCAACTTTAGAAGTTGCTTAATTTTAAATAATTTATGAAAAGAATTGCAATTGCGTTAAGTGAGAATGTACAAATAAAATTCATTGCATACGCAATGATTTTTATGAAGATTTCACTACTCAGTATTTTAATTTACAGAATTTCGACTGGATTAAGTGGGTTTTCTTTTGCCTTTGATACCATATTATTCTACTATATTGCCATCGGTTTTTTAGCACAATTGGTAGACGGTGCACTTGGTATGGCTTATGGTGCATCATGTACATCAATGCTCTTAGGCCTTGGAGTACCACCCGCTTATGCAACTGCCAGTGTACATACTGCCGAAGTTTTCACAACTGGCGTTTCGGGCTTATCCCATATTTATTTTGGAAATATCGACAAAAAATTATTTTTCCGAATCGTTTTGACGGGTGTAATTGGAGCAATGATTGGTGCTTATCTAATTTCAGATGTTTTTGATGGAAAAATGATAAAACCCTATATTTCAATTTATATGATTATATTGGGTGGTGTAATTATTTCAAAAGCATTTAAAACTCGTCCAACCGAACCGCAAAACAAAAACTTAGGTTTACTCGGACTTTTTGGCGGATTTCTTGACTCTGTTGGTGGTGGTGGATGGGGGCCTTTGGTTACGTCAAACCTCATTAGTAAAGGAAATGCACCAAAAGAATCAATTGGAACAGTAAACACTGCTGAGTTTTTTGTGTCATTTTTTAGCACTGGTGTTTTCATGCTATTTATTGATATTCAAGCTTGGCAAGCAATTGCTGGTCTAATCATAGGTGGTATTTTTGCCGCTCCATTGGGTGCATTTTTAGTGAGATTGTTTGAACCAAAAACTATCATGATTTCAGTCGGTGTTTTGGTTGTACTATTAAATATTTGGAATTTAGCAAAGGTTTTATTTTAATTGACCATATGATAGATATTTTAGAAAAATATTCATTGGCTGAAAGTCTTATCTTTTTAGCAGAAAAGTATCCCTCCAAAGTAGTTTTCTCAACTTCACTCGGTCAAGAAGACCAAGTGATAACTGATGCCATTTTCAAAAACAACCTTGACATAAAGATTTTCTCTCTAGATACTGGTCGACTTTTTCAAGAAACTTACGAATTAATTGATAGAACTCGCTCACGATACAATAAAAATATCGAAATGTATTTCCCAAATACAGAGAAAGTTCAACAACTCGTTACGCAAAAAGGAGCAAACAGTTTTTATGAATCGGTGGAAAACCGCAAAGAATGTTGCTTTATTCGGAAAATTGAGCCTTTGAAAAGAGCATTGGCAGAAGCAGAAGTGTGGATTACGGGTTTACGTGCTGAACAATCAGAAAACCGTAACGATATGAAGATTTGGGAATGGAACGAAGGAAACAAAGTTTGGAAATTCAACCCATTGATTCATTGGACATACGGGGATGTTTTGAAATACATTTCAGAAAATAAAGTACCAGATAATCCACTTCACAGAAAAGGATATATAAGTATAGGTTGTCAACCTTGTACAAGAGCGATTGGCCTTAACGAACATCCTAGAACTGGCCGTTGGTGGTGGGAAGAATCAAAGAAAGAGTGTGGACTGCATGCCTAACTTTCAATTATCAGAGTTTATGTGCAATTTTACATTTTCAATTAATATAGACTTTGACACAAAAATACAATAAATGAGTACATTTTCAGAAAAAACAACGGTTTATCAAGCGAATGATAGTTCGTTTCCAAGAGAATTGGAAGATGAAGCTATCTATATTTTGCGTGAAGTTGCCTCTCAATTTGAAAAACCAGCCATATTGTTTTCGGGTGGAAAAGATTCAATTACCGTAGTGAGACTCGCTCAAAAAGCATTTTACCCGGGAAAAATCCCTTTTGCCCTTCTTCATGTCGATACTGGTCATAATTTCCCAGAAACGATTGAATACCGAGATTGGTTGGTTAATAAACTTGGTTTGGAACTTCATGTGCGATACGTAGCAGATTCAATCAAACAAGGTAAAGTAAAAGAAGAAACTGGTAAATATGCGAGTCGCAATGCTCTGCAAACAGTAACTCTTTTAGATGCTATTGAAGAATTTAAGTTCGATGCCTGTATCGGTGGAGCAAGACGTGACGAAGAAAAAGCACGTGCAAAAGAACGGATATTTTCGGTTCGTGACGATTTCGGTCAATGGAATGCAAAAAAACAACGTCCAGAATTATTCGATATGTTAAATGGTAAAATCGAATTAGGTGAAAATGTAAGGGTTTTCCCAATTTCAAACTGGACAGAACTGGACGTTTGGAATTATATTAAAGAAGAAGAATTAAGAATCCCTACAATATATTTTACCCACGAACGTGAAGTATTTGAACGCGATGGAATGATTTGGGCAGATTCTGAATTTATCAATAAATCAGAAGATGAAGTTCCCTACAAAACGCAAGTACGTTTCCGAACAGTTGGCGACATGACTTGTACTGCAGCCGTTGCTTCAACTGCTGATAATTTAGAAGATGTTATCGGAGAAATTCTTTCGGCACAAATATCTGAACGTGGAGCAAGAATCGACGACAAACGTTCAGAAGCAGCCATGGAAAAACGTAAACAAGCGGGATATTTTTGATAGTTCTGATTCATAAATTCTGAGTTTAATTACTCAGTTATTTAACTCAGAACTTTACTCTCAGAACTTATAAAAAATGGATATATTAAGGATTGCAACAGCAGGCTCGGTAGATGATGGAAAAAGCACACTCATCGGACGCTTGCTTTATGAAACAAACTCAATTACAAAAGATAAAATAGAGGCTTTAGAGACCGCCTCCAAACGTAAAGGTCTTGATTTTCTCGATTTATCACTTTTGACTGATGGCTTAATTGCTGAGCGTGAGCAAGGTATTACGATTGATGTCGCTCATATTTATTTTAGCACACCTCATCGTAAATACATTATTGCCGATACACCTGGCCACTTTGAATACACTCGAAACATGGTTACAGGTGCATCAAATACATCAGTTTCTATTATTTTGATAGATGCACGTAATGGGGTAGTCGAGCAAACAAAACGTCATTTTTATATCTCTTCTATGCTTCGCATAAAAAATATAATCGTGGCAGTTAATAAAATGGACTTGGTAGCCTACAACCAAGAAAAATTTGAGGCCATCAAAACTGAACTTTTGGAAATTGCCGAACAAGTTAGTTTTAAAGAACAGACGCTTCAATTTATTCCAATTTCTTCACTTTACGGTGAAAACTTGGTGCGTAAATCAGAAGAAACACCTTGGTACGAAGGAGCAACTTTGCTGGAAACTTTAGAAAATTTCAGCACTCAGAATTTAGAACTCAGCACGATTCAAGCACGTTTCCCAGTTCAGCATGTTGTTAGACCAAAAACCGAAGAATACCACGATTATAGAGGTTATGCAGGAAAAATTGCTAGCGGAACATTCTTAATCGGAGATTTAGTTGAGGCACTTCCTAGTGGGCAAATCAGTAAAATTAAAACAATTGAAAAATTTGGCACTCAATTAGAATCGGGAAATGCAAAAGATTCAATTGTGATCACACTCGAGGATAATATTGACGTAAGTAGAGGCAATATGCTCGTAAAAGTGGGCGAACAACCAGAGTCACGCAAAGAAATTATTGCAAAAATTTGTTGGTTAGATAGCCAAATGCTGACTGTTGGCAAAACTTATTTACTTCAACATGGTATAAATCGAGTAAAAGCCAAGATTACAAATATCAGTTCGGTTATCGACATCAAAAACATGTCTTTGAGCAATGAAGCACCTGTGGATGGTGGTTTGAAATTAAACGAAATAGGTTGGATTTCATTGAAAACAGCAAGTCCAATTTTTGCAGATAAATATGAAGAGAATCCAGCTAATGGTTCGTTTATTTTAATCGACGAGAGCGGTAATAGCACTGTAGGTGTTGGATTTGTCGAATAAAATGTTTATTTTTAGAAATAGTATTCATCAACCAAACTATTTATTCAATTAGTTTAGGTTAAAAATAAATAGGCAGCTTCTTAGCTGTCTTTTTTTTGCCCTTTTAAAGGGCATTTTCCTCTTCTCATCGCTGAAATGAGGAAAATTCTCTTTAAATGCTTTTTTATAGAAGAATTTATTGTGAATGATTTGACCATTATTTAATATCTTCAACAATATTATACTGTTGTTTTTTAGGCAAAACTATATAATCTTCAACAATATTATCTTCCTCTTCTCTTTCAGATTCTTTCATGTAAAATGATTTGGCTCTTTTAAACCATCCTTTATTCACTTTCGCATCTTTTCGTGAACGATAATAACGTAAACGGTATTCTACATATGGATTTACAATATTTTCAGGATATTCAAAATTATTGGCCACTTTAACATCAGTCATTGTCAAAACCCCATTTTGAGGAACACCAATGATTTGCTCAAAAGCCTTAATATTAATATAATCACGTCCTTCACCAGCATTAATTAGGTGATCAATAAATACTTCAGCAACCTCTTGACTTTTGAAATGATTTCCAAAAAAACGATTCCAATAATGATGATGGTGAATAGTGAGAGCTTCATCTTTTGTGAAGATTTTGTTGCCCCAAATAGGTTTATGAATCCCATAACCATTTCCCTCAAATTTTAGTAATTTAGGGGCATAAATGCTAAAAGAAGCCGCTTGATTAACATAAATAACACAAATAGATGACAATAAACAGATTACCAGTAAGGTAATTGTGATTTTTCTAAGATTCATCGTAATGTACTTTTCCAGACAGTTTAAATAATGATAATAATCAAAAGGAACGATAATTGAATTGGGACTAAAAAAAGCAGTTATCAATAAAAAGTGTATAATCAGCAGTATAATAAAATAATTATTTCACGGAAGCATTAATGTAGCAAATTGGATTTTAACTTAGCAAAAAAACTGCTTAAAAACAAAAATACTATCAGTCAATAAAACGACAATTCTTTGACTAATAGTATTTCCAAACTCTTATTATTTCTTAATTGGTTACTATCACCTCCTCGGCTTCATTATTTGTTACCAAAGGATTATCTAATTTAATCAAAATATTTGGCAAAATTAGATAATCGGCCAATAAATTTCCTTCTTTAGTTTTATGATAAAAACTCTTTGCACGACTTATCCAGCCTCTGTATTTTTTAGCGTTTGGTCGACTATTGTAATAGTGCAATCGGTAATTGACAAATGGGTTAATAATTTGCTCAGGAATAACAAAACTATTAGCCTTTTTAATATCGCTAATAGATAAATATCCGTCTTGTTTTACACCAATAATAGCTTCAAATGCCTTGATATTTACGCATTCTTTGCCAACGCCTGCATTGATTATCTGGTCAATAAGCACTTCTGCTACTCCTTGACTTTTAAACAATGATGCATTGTATTTATCCCAGTAATGTATTTTATAAATTTGATAAGCCTCGTTTTTTGAAAATGATTTGTTTCCCCAAATTGGCTGATGAATTCCGTAGCCAATACCTTCAAACTTAATTAGTTTAGGGAAATATTTATCGAATGATGCTGCAGATAATAATTGAAAAGAAAAGAGTAAAATAAGCGTTGTAAATAATTTACTTTTTTGAATAATCATAACTTGCTTTGATGGTGAACAACAAAAATAAACATAATATATTGATTATCAGTAATTTAGTAACAAATTAGCCTAAATTTCCTCTAATATTTATATTAATTCTTTTTCAAGTAAAATTTTTAAATATTAAAAATGTACAAAATTACTCTGCTTACCTAACAACTTTATAATCAATTAATTGCAAAAATCGCCTCTATTTAGAAAAATAATTAGATAGTTAATTATACTTATTTATACCTTATTAATTTCAGTATCCGTTGTATTTTTCTCATAATATTTGTTGTTAAAACAAGTATTTTTTATTGGTGATAGAAAATTTGGTTAAAATGTTATTATGCCAAATATATTTGGTATTATATTGCAATATATTTATTATAAACCTACCTGACACGTATACGTTACAAAAGATTATATAGGTTGATAGTTTATATATATAATACAACAAAATCACACTCGGAATCTTATTCCGTGTTGGTAAAATTTCCAATCAATATTATACTAGTACGATGACTGAAACTGAACAAGTTACAGAGCAACAACAAGGCCTTTATCGCTCAGAATTTGAACATGATGCTTGTGGAATTGGCTTTAGAGCTCATTTAAAAGGACGCAAGTCGCACGGAATTGTAGCCGATGCGATTAAAATGCTCGAACGTATGGACCATCGTGGTGCATGTGGCTGCGACCCTAACACTGGAGATGGTGCGGGAATTTTACTCCAAATTCCTCACGAGTTTTTCTTGGATGAATGTAATAAACTTAAGTTTCATCTGCCTGCTGTTGGTGAATATGGTGTTGGTATGATTTTCTTTCCGATGGATAAAACCGAGCGAGAAGAATGTCGTGATATTTTAAACCGTAAGATTGAAAAACTAGGCTTAGAACTACTCGGATATCGTGTTGTTGAAACTAAAGGTGATATTTTAGGAGAGGGTTCGGCATCAGTTGAGCCAAACGTTGAACAGGTGTTTATCAAACGTCCCGTTGATATAACCGAAGAAATTGATTTTGAGCGTAAACTATATATTCTACGCCAATACGCTTCTCGCATTATCCGTGAAGCAGTTGTTGGAGCTAAAGAACATTTTTATTTCTCATCGCTTTCGTGTAGAACTATTTCCTATAAAGGACAATTGACTACCGAGCAATTGAAATATTATTTTCCAGATTTGCATAATGAGTCTGTTACTTCTGCTTTTGCAGTTATTCACTCTCGTTTTTCAACCAATACATTCCCTTCTTGGAAATTGGCTCAGCCATTCCGATTTATTGCTCACAATGGTGAAATCAACACCGTTAAAGGAAATGTCAACTGGATACGTGCTGGAGAAAAATCTTTCATTTCTAAATTCTTCACAAAAGAAGAAATGGACTTGGTTTTACCAATCTGTGATTTAGGAAATTCAGATTCAGCTCAACTTGATAACGTAATCGAATTACTTTATTTGTCGGGTCGCTCATTACCACATGTAATGATGATGCTTGTTCCAGAAGCTTGGGACGGTAATGATGCTATGGATGATCAAAGAAAAGCATTTTACGAATATCACGCCGCCATAATGGAGCCTTGGGATGGCCCAGCCTCGATTTCATTTACCGATGGAAAAATGGTAGGTGCAACGCTTGATAGAAATGGTCTTCGTCCGTCTCGATATTGGGTTTTAGATGATGATACAGTTATTATGGCATCAGAAGCTGGGGTTTTGGATATTGACCAAACGAAAGTAGTTTCAAAAGGCAGATTACAACCTGGTAAAATGTTTGTGGTTGATATGGAGCAAGGTCGTATCATTCCTGATGAGGAAGTAAAAGCCGATATATGTTCTCGTCAACCTTACAAAGAATGGTTGGATGAATACAAAATCAAAACTGAGGTTCTTCCAAAGTCGATTCGTCCATATCAACATTACAGTGAAGAAACTTTATTGAAACGTCAAATTACGTTTGGATATACCTCAGAAGATTTACGTATGATTTTGGCACCAATGGCACAATCTGGCATGGAAGCCATTGGTTCAATGGGTGTTGATACACCTTTAGCCATTCTCTCAGACCAAAGTCAACATTTATCATATTATTTCAAGCAGTTATTTGCACAAGTTACCAATCCACCGATTGACTCAATACGTGAACGTTCAATCATGTCATTGATTTCGTTTGTGGGTTCTAATGAAAATATTCTTACCGAATCACCAGCTCATTGCCGTTTGGTGCAACTAGACCAACCAGTATTGACAATTGAAGAGTTTGATAAACTTCGTTTTGTAGATTACAAAGGTTTTCAAGCAAAAACTATTAATACTTACTTCAATTCAACAAGCGAGGATATTGGTAAATCATTAGCTTTTGGTTTGGAAAGAATTTGCCGTTATGCCGAAGATGCCATCGAAGATGGTTTCGAGATTTTGATTCTTTCTGACCGTGCAATTGATACTGACCATGCTCCGATTCCTTCTTTATTGGCAACTGCTGCAATTCATCACCACCTCATCAGAAAAGGAATTCGTGGAAAAGCAGGTATTTTAGTTGAAGCTGGTGATATTTGGGAAACGCACCATTTTGCCACATTAATTGGTTATGGTGCATCGGGAATTTGCCCTTATATGGCATTCGAGACACTTTCTTGGATGAATAAAAAAGGATTAATCGAAGGTGAGCATGATGACTATAAATTAAACAAAAACTATATAAAGGCGGTAGATAAAGAATTATTAAAGATTTTCTCGAAAATGGGAATCTCGACATTACAATCTTATCAAGGAGCTCAAATATTTGAGTGTATCGGCCTAAACAAACAAGTAATTGATAAATATTTTACAGGAACAATCTCCCGAATCAGCGGTATGGGTTTGGACGAAATAGCCAAAGAAGCATTCGTTCGTCACCGTGTAGCATTCCCCGAAATTCCGCAAGAATCAATCAAAAGACTTGAGGTTGGTGGTGTTTATCAATGGAAACAACGTGGTGAACGACACATGTTTAATCCTCAGTCGATTCATTTATTACAACAATCAGGACGAGTTGGCGAAAAAGATTTAAATAAAGGTTATCAAATCTTCAAACAATATTCAAAACTTATCAACGACCAAAGCAAAGATGCTTTAACGCTACGTGGATTGCTCCAATTCAAAAAAGGAACTTCAATTCCTTTGGAAGAAGTTGAGCCAATTGAAAGCATTTTCAAGCGTTTTGCAACTGGTGCGATGTCATTTGGTTCGATTTCTTGGGAAGCACATACGACTTTGGCAATTGCTATGAACCGGATTGGCGGACGCTCAAATTCGGGTGAAGGTGGAGAAGACGAAATTCGTTACGAATTAGATAAAAATGGTGATAACCTAAATTCTTCAATCAAACAAGTAGCTTCTGGACGTTTTGGCGTAACAAGTCATTATTTGACCAATGCTAAAGAACTTCAAATAAAAATGGCACAAGGGGCAAAACCCGGTGAGGGTGGACAACTTCCAGGCCATAAGGTAGATGATTGGATTGGTCGTGTGCGTCATAGTACCCCAGGTGTTGGCTTGATTTCTCCACCACCACACCACGATATTTATTCAATTGAAGATTTGGCTCAATTGATTTATGACTTAAAAAACTCAAATCGTGACGCCCGAATTTCAGTAAAATTAGTTTCAGAGGCAGGGGTTGGTACGATTGCCGCAGGTGTTACTAAAGCTCACGCCGATGTAGTTCTAATTGCAGGACACGACGGTGGAACAGGAGCTTCTCCCCTTTCTTCGGTGCGTCATGCGGGTTTACCTTGGGAATTGGGTTTGGCCGAAGCACACCAAACATTGGTAAAAAACAAACTACGTGGTAGAATAGTTTTACAAGCTGATGGTCAGATGAGAACAGGTAAAGACCTCGCTATTGCAGCTTTTCTCGGTGCGGAAGAATTTGGGGTTGCTACTGCTGCATTAGTAGCAGTTGGCTGTATTATGATGCGTAAATGTCACTTAAATACATGTCCAGTAGGAGTTGCGACTCAAAACAAAGAATTGCGTGCAATGTTTAGCGGAAAACCTGAACATGTTGTAAATATGTTTACTTATTTAGCAATGGAATTACGTGAAATCATGGCAGAATTAGGTTTCCGTTCCATTAATGAAATGGTTGGACAATCGCAAATGCTTGAGAAACGCACAGACATTACACATTGGAAATATAAAAAAATAGACCTTTCGAGTGTCCTTTTCAAAGAACCAACTACATTGGACGTTGCTCAGTATAAACAAGAGGAACAAGACCACGGCATTTCACATGTGCTTGACTGGCAGATGATGAAAGATGCTCAACCAGCAATTTTAAACAAAGAAGATGTTCAAGCAGAATACACGGTAAATAACTTAAACCGTTCAATTGGAGCAATGACTTCTAACGAAATCTCGAAAGTTTATGCAGGGGCGGGTTTACCATACGGAACGATTCATTATAAATACCGAGGAACGGCTGGACAATCATTTGGTGCATTCTCGACAAAAGGCTTAAAACTAGAACTTGAAGGAGATTCAAATGATTACTTCGGTAAAGGTCTATGTGGTGCTGAATTAGTCGTTTATCCTGACAGAAAAGCGACATTCAAAGCCGAAAAGAATATGATTATAGGAAACGTGGCATTTTATGGTGCAACTTCGGGTGAAGCTTATATCAATGGTATGGCAGGTGAGCGTTTCTGTGTAAGGAATTCGGGTGCTAAAGTCGTTGTTGAAGGTATTGGTGACCACGGTTTAGAATATATGACAGGTGGTTTAGCAATTATCTTGGGCGAAACTGGACGAAACTTTGCCGCAGGTATGAGTGGAGGTCTTGCATTTGTTTATGACCCAAACAAAGTTTTTGATGCAAAATGTAACAAAGAAATGGTCGGTTTAGAAACCGTAGATGCCGAAGATACCGAAATGTTAAAAGCTTTTATTGAAAAACACTTAAAGGAAACAAAAAGTGAGGTAGCAGAAAGAATACTGGCTAATTTCAATAATGAAATCTTAAACTTTGTAAAAGTATTCCCAACTGATTACAAACGAGTTTTGTTGGAAAGAAAGAAAAAAGCAGAAGCTGAGAAAGTAATGGCGTAGTCAAGACAGCCAAAAGAGTCTTAATTATATTTTAAAACAAAGCATTTAGCATTATTTGATTGGCGAAAGCCATCGCCAATCAAATATCGACTATATAACAAAATCACTATAAAACAATGGGAAAACCTACTGGTTTCTTAGAATTTCAAAGAGAATTGGCCAATAAGCGTGCTGTTGAAGAGCGTCGTTTGGATTATAATGAAGTTGAAATGCCCGCCGAAGATGAGAATTCTCGTAAACAGGCGGCTCGTTGCATGGACTGTGGTGTACCGTTTTGTCATAATGGTTGTCCACTTGGCAACATCATTCCAGAATTTAATGATGCAGTTTATGAACAAAACTGGGAATATGCTTATCAGATTTTAAGTTCTACCAATAATTTCCCTGAATTTACTGGAAGAATCTGCCCTGCTCCTTGCGAATCTGCATGTGTTTTGGGAATAAATAAGCCACCTGTGGCGATTGAATATATAGAAAAATCAATCATTGAACGTGCTTTTGCTAATGGTTGGGTAAAACCAAATAATCCCAAAAAACGTACTGGAAAACAAGTGGCAGTTGTGGGCTCAGGCCCAGCAGGGATGGCGGCAGCGGTTCAATTAAATAAAGCTGGTCACCTAGTCACGGTTTTCGAGCGTGCCGACGAAATCGGGGGTTTGGTACGTTATGGAATTCCTGACTTTAAATTGGATAAATCGGTTGTAAGTCGTCGGGTTGAGGTAATGAAAGATGAGGGAATTACTTTTATAACGAACGCAAATGTTGGTGTGAATGTTAAATCAAGTGATATATTGAGGGATTTTGATGCAATTGTTCTTTCTGGTGGTTCGACTGTGCCTCGAATGATTGACATCAAAGGCAAAGAATTGAAAGGTATTTATCCTGCAATGGAGTTTTTGAGCCAACAAAATAAACGTGTTTCTGGTATTAATGTTTCTTATGACCACAAAGGTGAAGCTTATCAAAATGGGGAATTGTTTGCAACCGACAAAAACGTCGTAGTAATTGGTGGTGGAGATACTGGTTCTGACTGCGTAGGCACATCAAATCGCCATAAAGCAAAAACTATCACGCAAGTGGAAGTTATGCCTGAGCCAAGCATTGATGATAAAAAACAACCATTCTATCAAGTACGTGCGGAAACTACTCCTTGGCCAAACTGGCCAATGACAAAACGTACGTCTACTTCACACGAAGAAGGATGTGAGCGTATGTTTAGCATTAATGTAAAAGAATTTATTGGTGACGAAAATGGCAATTTGAAAGGAATCTTGATTTCTGAAGCCGCAACCTTCAATGGAAGTCGTGTTGAAATGAATGAGCGTGAGATTCCTTGCGAATTAGCTTTGATTGCGGCGGGTTTCTTGAATCCTCAACAAGATTTATTAGAGCAACTCGAAGTTGAAGTTGATGAACGTAAGAATGTAAAAGCACCAAATTATCAAACAACAAACCCTAAAGTATTTGCGGCTGGTGATATGCGTCGTGGCCAATCTTTGGTTGTTTGGGCAATTTCAGAAGGACGTGAATGTGCAAGAAAAGTTGATGAATTTTTGATGGGAGAAACCCTTTTAGAAGCAAAAGCTATTTCGATGATCTCACCAGCTTATTCAGGGGCGTGATATTTTTAAATAAACAACAAAAAAGTCCCCTTTTTAATAAAAAGAGGACTTTTTTGTTACCTATTCAAGAAATATTCTTTAAACAAAGCTATTTCAAGCAACTCAATTTCTACATATTTATCAAAAATCTTTTCTCCAACTTGGCTTTTCAAAGCCGAAATTCCAACATCAATTAAACGTAACCCGGTTTCAGTCAACAAAATATTATCAAAAGCCAATCCACTTATATTAGAAGGACGCTTGATATCACGATGAACAAAACCAGCTTTATGAAGTTCAATTAATTCAGACTCAAAAACATCGAACCAAAGTTCACGTATTTCAACTTCGAAAGCCCGATAATCAATGGGTTTGATACGTTCCATGACCAACATTTCGACTTGTAAATCTTCCTGAAAATCTAATCGAATGAATTTTGTCACCAAATCATTGACCGAATTGGAAAATTTCATTTTTTCAGACTCCGAACCAATATCTGAGCGAGTATCATTAGTGAATAATTTAGCAACTTCCGTGTCCGATAAGACGATTACGGTATTATTTGCTCCAGATGATAATCTTCTTGGATATTTCATATTTATGAATAACAAATTATTCCATTAAATAATGACTTATAATTAAATCCCAAAGTATGCTTTAATATTAGCTTCAATTCTACCAATTATATTTTCTCCCGATTGAGCTACGAATTTTTCACCTGAAACATTTTCATATAATTCAATGTAGCGGTTTGAAATCTCTAGAACTTTCTCATCAGTCATTTCTGGTATTGATTGGCCATGCTTTCCTTGAAAATCATTAGCAATAAGCCATTCACGTACAAATTCTTTAGACAATTGTTTTTGTGGAAGGTTTGCTGCTAAGTTTTCTTCATAACCTTCGATGAAAAAATATCTTGAAGAATCAGGCGTATGCACTTCATCAATCAAATAAATTACACCATCATTTTCTCCAAATTCGTATTTTGTATCAACTAAAATCAAACCACTTTCGGCGGCCATTTCTGTACCTCTTTGAAATAAAGCTAAAGCATATTTTTCGAGCTGAACGTATTTTTTTTCTGAAACTAAGCCTTTTGCCATTATTTCCTCACGAGAAATATCTTCATCGTGTCCTTCATGAGCTTTGGTTGTAGGAGTAATGATTGGTATTGGAAATTTATCGTTTTCTTTCAAACCTTCGGGCAAAGTCACGCCACAAAGTGTACGCAAACCACTTTTGTAAGTACGCCAAGCATGACCAACCAAATATCCTCTAACAACCATTTCAACAGGGAAAGTATCGCATCGAATTCCAATAGAAACATTTGGATCAGGAGCGGCCAAAAGCCAGTTTGGGACAATATCTTTTGTAGCAGCAAGAAATTTTGCAGCTATTTGATTCAAAACTTGTCCTTTGAATGGAATCGGGCGTGGTAAAACTACATCAAATGCTGAAATTCTATCTGATGCTACCATCACGACTTTATCGTCAAAATCATATACATCACGGACTTTTCCACGATAAAAGGCGGTTTGTCGTTCAAAATTAAAATTTGTTTCTTTTACTGCGGACCTTAAAACACCGCTATCTGATATTTGAGTCATAATATTGAAAATTTTATTTTTTGAATAAAAAAAATTTATCACCAATCTTTTTCTAATTCCTCTTTTTTATTTGATTGTTGCTTACGCTGTTGAACATATTGTAACTCAGTAGTTTTCATAGCTTCCAAAATTTGTAAAGCTTTTTCTTTACTCATTTTTTCGGGCGTAGTTGAATCCAATTCATCACGTTTTTCTTCGGTTTTCGCAGTTTCTCCGCCATTATTGGTTTTGTTTTCAGACGACTGACTTTGATTATTCTTAGGAGGAGATTGAGGCAATTTCTTTCTCAATAATTCATAATTATACCTTGCAACTTTATTTTCATTATCATTTTGCAAAGCAATCTTAAATAACTCTAATGCACCAGTACTATCACCTTTTTTTGTTTCAATTACACCCACCTGAATCATTGCATTAGTCGAAATTACTACATTATTGAGTCTGACCAATTTCTTATATTCATCCAACGCTTTTGAAGTGTTCTTTACACAAAAATATGAGTGTGCTAAATTTAAGCGTGCTTCGGGTTCTAAATTATATGAAATAATGGCTAATTCTTCATATTTTTGGACTGCTAATGCATAGTTTTTCTTATAAAAGGCTGTTCCTGCTTCAATTTTAAGAGCGTTTCTTTGCGAAACATTCGAAAGCGAACGCAGATTTAGGAAAAGCAAGATTATATAAAAAAACCAAATGTTCATTGTCAAATTTTAATTGTACGGACTGTAAATAAAATATCAATTATCATTAAAATTAAAGCCAAAATTACGAAATAATGATATTTATTGTTAGCAACTGTCATTTTTCGGGTATCTATCCAATTACTTTCAACTCGGTCAACCTCTTTCAAAAGGTCAGAAACACCATTTACTTGATTTGTAAGCTGAAAATATTTACCATTTAACCTTTTGGTCAAGTTGACTAAATAAGGTGCATTTAATTTTGAAACTACCTCTTGCCCATTCTTGTCTTTCTTATATCCATTACCTTCTCTGATTTTCCCTCCTTGCGGTGTTCCCACACCGAGAGTTAGTAAATTAATCTTATTTTGCTTGAGTGCAAAAATGATATTTTGTTCGATTTTCCCAAAATCTTCACCGTCAGAAATAAGTACAATAACTTTAGTTTTTCGACTATTAAGCGTTGAATTTGATTGAAATTTTTTCAAAATTAAACTTAAAGCGGTATTCAAATCAGTGCCATTATTTACGAATAAACCAGTATTGAGCTTTTGTATGAATAATCTAATGGCATCACCGTCAAATGTAAGTGGCGTATGGGTAAATGCCTCTGACGAAAATGCAATTAGTCCAATTTTGTCAGATTTGAGTTGGTCAATATTTTTAATAAGTTCAAACTTAGTTTTTTCTAACCTTGACGGCTCAATATCAACGGCATCCATTGAACGAGATAAATCAAATATAAAGAAAATATCTTTTCCAGTTGCCTGAGACTCAATTTCGTTTACACCAAAACTTGGCCCTAATAATCCTAAGATACATAGACCCAAATAAATACCTCTGATAATAAACTTAATAATAACCGAACGAGCAGTAGTACCTAGTCGACGTGCAACCAAATATAAGCGTATAAAATAGGTGGCATAGACCAACAAAAATATGCCAATGAAGACAAATTCGACTATCGTAAGAGGTTTTATCCAATTCATGCTTAAAATTATCACTGTTTGACGAGAACCCCAAGTAAAAATTGGCTAATTTTGCATAGTTGTTGATTAGTTGGGATTTTATACAACAAAGAAAAACCATAAAAAACGTTTTAACTCCTTTTTTGAATAAATGAATTTCATTAAAAACGCTCTTAAAAATATTGCTGCTATGTTTATAAGCCTTTTGATTGGCTTAATCATTGGCGAAATTATTATTCGTATATTTTTCCCACAAATTATCTCTCCTGTACAGTTTTACTATGACTCCAAATTAGGTGGAATGATTCCTGTACCTAATCAAAAAGGATTCAAGAGTCATCCACATGATTATTATTACGAATACCAAAATAATGAAATTGGTATGCGTGATAACCGCCAATTGAATGATTACAAGAAATATCCATTTAAAATCTTAGCAATCGGCGATTCATTTACTTACGGTTGGGGTGTAAATGATGACGAAACTTTTTGCAAACTTTTAGAAAAAAAAATAAATAAAGATTCAGTAGCAGTCTTGAATGCCGGGGCGTCAGGCTCTGGGACTGACTATGCACTTAGGTTTTTTCAGGTTCGTGGACCAGAATTATCTCCGAAAGTTGTATTATATTTTTACTATGAAAATGATTTCGTTGATAACTCAGAAAACCGATATTATACTATCAAAAAAGATTCTATTGTGTCAAAAGCAATTAATAAATCTGCAAATTCAAATGCCATTCAAAAGAACAAATTGGCCAATAGTAAAATATATAATTGGTTTGCATCACATTCTCATTTGTTCAACATGATTAGAACTCAGGTTGGAATTATGTGGAATCAAAAAGTAAAGCAAGAAAATCAAAATCAGCAAGCAACAATTCAGAGGGCTACACCTAAGAATCAATTGGTAAATCCTACCTCGGCTCAAGGTATAACAAAAACAATAGAAATATCAAAAGTTGAAAATGACCAATTCTTCCCAACTTATGTTTATTTAAAAGCATTATCTAAAAATGTTGAAAAATCAGGTGGAAAGTTTTATGCATTTTTTATTCCTTCAAATAAGTCGATTATAGAGTACCAAAATTTAGGTACAATGAGTCATGAAAAAGTAATTGTTGATTTTTGTAAAGCTAATAATATAAAGATTTATTCATTTAAAGATGTAATTATGAAGCATAAAGACCCTTTTAAGGCTTATTACTTCCAGACAGATTTACATTGGAATAAAGACGGAAACGAATTAGCAGCCGATTATTTGTATCAAGTCTTAAAACAAGAACTTTTTAGTCCACAGAATAAGTAGTCGAAAATAGAATCTTTAAAATACAAATGATTTTTGCTATTTTTGCATAAAAATCATTTGCAAATAAGGCAGAAACCTTTTTTTACAACATAGGCTATTGCAAAGTCTAATAAAAATTTCAGTCTATCAAAACAACAAACAAAAATACGTTCGGTCGGCAATCCGCACTCCATTTTGGCGTTTTTTTGTTCCTAACGCCTATTTTTGGTCTTTTTTCTTATAATTCTGGTTTCGGATATGACGCCTTAGAATATTTGGTTATTGGCCGTTCGCTCAATGACGGTTATCAGATGTATGATTTTATCCCTTCAAAGTCTTGGCTTTGGTATATTTTTGTACAAAAAGGAATCAATATTTTAGGTGGAGATTTTACTCACTTTCAAGTAACACTTCTAATTACAATCGAATTTATTGGAATTGGAATTTCTAGTTATATCGTTGTAAATAAACTTACCAAAAGCACCAAAACGGCTTTTATAACTTCACTTTTATCGCTACTTAGTTGCTTTTTTATGGAGATTAACTTCCTTGAACCAGAAGCACCAATCGCGATTCTTGCCATTTGGTCACTTTACTTTTTATCTAAAAATAAAAATTCTGATTGGTTTGTTGGTGGAGTTTTATTGGGAATTGCGATGACATTCAAAAGTATAGCAATGTTTTATGTTGCTGGTGCTGGGCTTTATCTATTTTATGAATGTTTTTTTATCCAAAAAAGTAGTTTTTGGCAAATTACTCAAAAAGGGATATTGATTTTATTAGGTTTTGCTGTTCCTTTGCTTTTATCACTATTATATTTTTATCAACTCAATCGCTTGGAGCAACACATTTATTGGTCATATATATATCCATTCGGTTCGTATCCTGCTCATACTTTATTTCTTAAAAAGCTGATAATCAAGACATTTTGGTTTTTATTTCTGACGATATTAAGTGTTATATTGGCTCTTAATATAAAAGACAAATCAAAATATTGGGGCAACACAACCTTTATGATTTCGTTATTTTTCGGATTGCTATCTTTGACTTCCCTAATGAAAAGTCAAGCATCGCATTACTTTTACCCAGCTGCTCCTTTTTTTTCGGTGATAATCGCCATGGTTTATTTTCACTACAGTAAAATATATGAGCAAAAACTTAATCAGGTCTATTTAGCTATTGGAATATTATCAATCTTAGTTTTGTTCATTACTTTTATAACCCGTCGAGAGGTTTTACAGCGTTTGTTTCAAGTTGATGATTTTGCAATTGAAAAAACTTATGCAAGCACGGTAAATCGAAATTTAAAAGCAAAAGACAAGGCCTTACTAATAGACTTTGGTACACTTTTCTATTTTCATTCACATCGCTATCCGAATGTACCATTTATCAATACAGAAATGCAAACCAGCGATTACATTAAAAAACACACTGATGTTTATGAAAAATCGCTTCAAGATACAAGCATGAAATTAGTATTTTTTGGATTCCGCAATACAGTCATTGATGATAGCACCAAAATAAATACGCCCGAAAATAAAATCGCACTTGATAAATTACGTAGCGAGCTGAACAAAAAATTTACTCTAGAGACAGACTCTGTGCTTTTCATCAAACTTTGGCACAGAAAAACAAGTAAATAAGGTCTGAAACACAACGATTATAAATATTTAATTATTGAATTATCCCTATAAAAATATGCTCCTTTCTGTATTAATACCAGCTTATAACGAAGTTCATAATATACAAAATATATTAAATAAGATTGGAGAAGTAAATATTCCAAAAGAAATTATTGTAGTAGATGATGGCTCAACTGATGGCACGCGGGAATTACTAAATACCTTGAAAAGTGATACAATAAAAGTAATCTTTCACGAAAAAAATCAAGGAAAAGGTGGAGCAATTAAAACCGCGATTGCACACTCAAAAGGAGACATTATCCTCATACAAGATGCTGACTTAGAATATGACCCGCAAGATTATTATAAGTTGATTCCAGTCATTGAAAGTGGAAAAGAAAAAGTAGTATACGGTTCGAGATTTTTGAATAAACAAAATAAGCATTCCTATTTTTCTTTCTTTTTGGGTGGACAGGTTGTCACTTGGATAACTAATATTTTATATTTTCAGACCCTAACTGATGAGCCGACATGCTACAAAGTTTTTGATGCGAAGCTTTTAAAATCAATAAAACTCAACTGCAGTGGTTTTGAATTTTGTCCAGAAGTTACAGCAAAAATTGCAAAACTCGGCTATAAAATACCTGAAGTTCCAATTAGCTATTACCCTCGCTCAATTAGTGAAGGAAAAAAGATAAATTGGAAAGACGGTGTAGAAGCAATTTGGGTTTTATTCAAGTATAGATTTGTAAATTAGCTTATTTGAACTTTGATTTAAAAAGTCAAAATAAATTATAATCATTGAGTTAAAATCAAAAGTACTAGATTTCTCATAAAAATGACCATTAAAAATCTAAAAATACTTACGGTATCTTACTTACTACTACCGAATCTTATATTTATCCTTACATGGCTTAATCCATTATGGGCAACACTTGGATTTGTAGTGTCGATTGTTTCGTTTTATAGTTTTATTAAAAATACCAATATAAGTAATGAAGATTTTTCAGCATTGAGAGTTAAGCAGATTGAATTCAGTGCTATACTTTACTTAATATGTTTTACATTGATTTTGGGTGTTATTTTCAGTTTAGGGAATTTTGGTTTAGGACAATCTTATGATTATTATAAACACAACACAATTATAAAAGAACTCATCGAAAAGCCATTTCCGGTTGTATATGAAAATGAAACTCGGTACGGAATATTGAATGAACCGGCAATTTTAGGATATTATATGGCCTATTATTTGCCAACTGCAATCATTTGTAAATTCGTAGGTTTTGGAGCAAGCAATGTATTGTTATATGCGTGGGGAGCAATAGGTATTTTTATTTCTTTTAGTTGGTTATATTTTCTAAGTCCAAAGAATCTTAATATATTTTTTGTTTTCATTTTATTTTTATTGGGTGCTACACTTTTCAAACCATATCTTTATGCTCATTACCTGCTAAAAAATCTAGTTTCATTACCTATGATTCAATATTTTATATGGCCATCAGGTATTTCATTTAACTTGATAAATATTCATTATTCACCTCAGCATCATATAGTTACAACAATTGGAGTCTTTTTTGTTTATTACGAAAGCTTTGTTAGAAAAGACAATCGCTTTTTATTATTCTTCGTTTCGTTGCTGCTAATGTGGTCATTTTTAGGAGCTTTTAGCGTAGGAATTATTGCCGGTTTTTTGGTATTGTACAGAAGATTTTTAAACTTTTTTAGTATAGCTAATTTAGCAGGTGGAGGAATAATTGCCTTTATTATGTCCAGTTATTTTTTAGCACATTTTCAAGACAACCGTTTTTCAGGCTTTATTTGGACATTTGCTGATATTTCTGGATACCTCTACCAAAAACCATTCATATCAATTCTAGCTTTGGTCGGATATTGTATTTTTGAAGTGGGTATTTACATATATTTTATGTTTAAGCTTTTTTCATCTAAAAACTGGTACAACGATAAATTAGTGCTACTTGGCTTTTGTTTAGCATTTTTTATTCTTTCACCAATTTACCGAATCGGTTTCAATAATGACTTGGCGATGCGACTTATTAGTACAATCAAAATTTTAATATTTATTCTGTTAATATTTACCTATTCAGAAATGCTAAAATCTCAAGTTTCAACTAAGTTTTTGAGGATGTATATGACATTTACAATAATATTAGGAGTTTTTAGCAGTCTGACCACTCTTAAATGGGAGAAAGTTCCTACTATAGCCGCAAGTCCCAATATTAATAAGGCAGACATTCCTCAAGAAATTTTCTTACAATATTTTGCAAAGAAAAATTCTTTTTTTGGAAATTATTTAATGAAAGAGAATTCAAAAAAATGAATATTACAGCATTAAATAGGTAAAAATCATTAGTTGACAAACATTTTTTTTATAATATTTGATTACACTAGCCTATAAAAAACTATGTTTTTAAGCTCTAAATTGAGATTACTGCTTATATCACTTTTGGTAGTAAATACTTACTCATCAGCCAATGCTAATAACAAAACAGTCTTCGTTTCCAAAGATTTTAATCTTCCGGAAAATCATTATTTCCAAAAGGATACAACGAATTTATCGGTAAAGGCCTTTAAAAAAGGACATTCAAAAAAAGAAATTGTTAGTATTCCAAAGGGGAATAGACCAAATCCGTCAAATTATTTAAAATGGAGGTATCGCCATAGACATCTACGAAATTTTAGACGTGGTGCTTCATTCCTTACACAAAAGCAAGTTTTAGATAAATATGGTAGAGCAATGCTTGGTCGTCAAGATGGACTCTTTGTGATGTGTAAAAAGGAAATGGATGATTTGATACAAAAAGCTGATGGACAGCTTATATACATAGAAACCGAATTAGGAATTCCAGCTGGAATGTGGGAAAATACTGAGATTATCAGAATAGATATACGAAGTCCTAAAAAACTCAAACTTAGGTTACCATCTGGCAATGAAACTGGAGCAAATGAATTATGGATTCCTGGTGGAAAGTTGCCGAATGGTTATTTAGAATCGGTTATTAATCCTGTTCCAGAAGGCAAATACACTGAAACAAAAATCATTTTAAAGTAACATTAAGCACTTTCGATAATATTTTTGCAAATTAAATCTAAATCAAATTTTTAATTTCATAATTCTCTGTTCAATCAGTTTCCAAGAGAAAAAAGCTAAAAATGTAGTTAAAATAGTTAAAATCAGTAAATTCCAAATACTTCCTTTGTATCCTAAACTCACAAGTGTATTTATTATTGGCATGTGATAAATATAAATTCCATAAGAAATGTCATTTTCATGCAGCAGATTTTTGCTTAAATCAGTAAACGAAAAAGCAAAAGAAATTGTAAGTAATGACAATATTGTGTTAGCCATAATCCCCCAAAAACTTATTTCGTAATTGTTATCATATACTTTGAGCCAAAACTTAAATATCAAAACGTAAACCGCATAAATTAAGAGCCAAATAATTGCTTTATCTTTTAAATATGGCAATAACCATTCAAAATTCTTATAAACTGCAATACCTGTCAAGAAAAAGTGAAGATATATCAAAACTGTATTATTAAGCAACTTAACGTATAATTCATTATGCAATATAAACGCATTATTATGGATAAAATACTTGATAAAAATCGAGAGTAGAAAAACTATGAGTAGTATTAAATTGATAAACAATTTATTTTTAGAAATATTGATAATATATAAAATTAATGGTAAGACGAAATAAAACTGCAATTCAACTGCTATACTCCACAAACTACCATTAGGATGACCTGTTCCCCACGATTTGAGAGATTGACTGGCGTAAAATTGAAAAAAAGTAATTTGAGCGAAAAACCAAGCAATAAAGTCTTTTAAACTACCCACTTTATCAAAAGTAATGAGTAATAGTGTTGTTAGAATTGTACAAACCCATAAAGCAGGAAAAATCCTCAGACTTCTATTCTTAAAATATTGTTTTAAATTAAAGTTATTCCGTTCCAATGAAAAACTTATTAAAAAACCACTAATAGTAAAGAAAATTGGAACTCCAGGAAAATGATAAATTACCACCAAAATATCATAAAGCCTTTCGGATAAGTCAAAATGCACAGAACCATGCCAAATCAATACCTGAAAAGCAGCAATGAGACGTATTAGGTCAAAATTATTTTCTCTACTTATTTTCATACACTACTTTTTTAAAACCATCATACATTTCTTGTGCTACATTTTCAGGTGAAAAACGCTTGATAATTTCTTTTGATTTCTGGCCGAAAGGTATAATACTCTCAGGACTATCAACGAATTTCTTAAAAACTAAAGTAAGTTCTTCTATGTTATAAGGGTTAAATGTATATCCATTTATACCTTCTTTTACAGCATCATAAGCAGAGCCACACTTATTAGAAACAATCACCGGAAGCCCACATGCCATTGCCTCATTAACAACTAAACCCCATGGTTCAGAATAACTCGGTAAAACAAAAACATCAGCAAGAGCCAAAATCTTTGGCACATCGTACCATGGTTGACCTTCAATGAAACAAATTCCATCAAGATTATTATCGCTTTTAAACTTTTTTAAATTGGCTTCTTCACTCCCATCGCCCAAAACAATTAATCCCCAATCTGAATCAGCCAAAGATTTATATGCTGTCAACAAATTATCTAAGTTTTTAACATCGATAAGTCTTCCAACATAAATAAAATTATATTTCCTAAGTTTATAAGAATATTTGACGGTTTCTCTTGTTTTTAGAGCTTCAGCATGTACATTGTCTACTCTATCGTTATCAACCGAATTATTTGCGACCAAAATTTGCTCAGGCTTCATTCCTAGTTTTAAAATATATTCGGCAGATTTTGATCCATAGCAAAAAAATCCATGGGCTTTTGAAACTACAAATCGTTTTAAGGCTTCACGCCATCCTACATTTGGATTATCGCCTTCAGTAGAGTCAGCTGAAATAATGACTTTAATGCCTTTTAATCGACAATAAAAAAGTACAACATTCATAGCAGGCTCATAATAGCCCGGCAAGTTTATTACATTAGGCTTAAATTTATTAACCCAATAAATTGAGGCTTTTACACGTTGCCAAAAAGTAGTATTTTCATAAAAGTCTTCAAATAATACTTTTACATTATACTGATGAATACTGTAATCAATACTTCCTATTTTTGCTCTCGTAAATTCATTCAATGCAGTTTGAAGTACTAAAAGTTCATCTTCTGGATGTTTATCAACAACTTTTTGAAGTTCAGTATATATTTTTGCTTTATAATGGGCCCAGAAGAACTGGTGTATTATGAGCATTTTCATTCAATAACGGCGTTTTCGAGTAAAAGATTTTTTAATAATAAAGAGAATTAAATCTCAATATGTTGTAAATGGATTCAAATTTAAGAAATTTTAAGGCTCAAATCATTAAAATTTAAACAATAAACTGCAATTACCAAAACAGACAGGTATATTTGCATAAAAAAAGTATTAAAATGTTTATTTACCTAGATTGGCTATTCAATAAATTCAATAAATATCGCCAAAGTATAGGACTTAGTTTTTTCTTTGGAGGTTTACCACTCGTCTATTTTTTACGAGATGGACTAAAGTTGGCTCAAGGCAGTACAGCATTTACAGCGGGTATAGCAATTTTAAGTTTATTGATAGCATTCCCACTAAATCCAAAAAAACTTTACCAAGCAAATACTTTAGGTTATTTAATGTGTATTTTCTATGGAATAATAGCATTATCCTATTTAGCAGCCTATGCACCTAATAGAGGCTGGTTTACCAATACCCCAATTGAGGTTGGTAATCAACTTGTATTTTTGACCGCAATGTTTATTTTTGCAGGAATATCAATCAATAGCCTCAAATCTACATTTCTATATTTCACCTTGGCATTCTGCACTTTAGGAGGTATCAGTTTGCTTTATTATATTGTTCGAAACCCAGCCTACATGTTTGGTATGCGTGCTGCCATTAGTTTTGGTGATGAAGGTGGAATGTCATCGATGGGAAATCCACATATCTATGCAAAAAGTGCTTATATAGGGATTGTCGCTGGAGTTATTTTATTTAGAAGCGAAGCTAGAATTTTATGGCGAGCTGCAATCTTGGCTTCTGTCCTGATTTTGATGGTTGTTGTAGGATTATGTCAAGCGATGGCAATGGTTTTAATCACAGGCATATTCTTTTTTCTATATTTTATTACTAATATTAAACCAAATAATATTTATAAAGGATTGAAATGGTTAATAGGCTGGCGAGGATTCATTATTTTTTTAGTCTTGGTTTTTATTGGATTCTCGTTGTGGAATAATGCCCATTATAAGGGTTATTTTATGGTAGCGATTGATATTATTGGTGATAGACTTGGAAAAATCCTTACAAGTTTCTTCACTGATTCAGATTCAGTTGCAAAAGTAAAAGCCGCTGTAGATGACTCAGCCTCGACGAGAGTAGTAAACATAACAAAGGTATTTACAAATTTAAGTAAAAACATAGAAAATGGTAACTGGTTCCTTATAGTTTTCGGACATGGTTATCAAGAGTATTATGTCGATTCACCTTTTATTGAAATGTTTCATGACTTAGGCATAATTGGTTTTTTGGTATTTTTAGTACTCCAATTGGTCATTTTAAGATGGATTTGGAAAGAAATTTTCAATCCAACCTGTGACTTTACTTTAATGCTGGCCTACTTTTTTCTGGCTACATTTATTCAAAACTTTACGATGGGTATGCCCTACGATTATGGTAGATGGTGTGCAATGGCTTTTGTAGCTAGATTTGCTCTTAACTACAAAAAAGTTCCGATGCAAAATACAATCAATGTTTAAAAACTAGCCGTAAAAAAAATTAATAAAAAAGAATCTTAAAAAAACATAAAAACACCACACTCTATTGTAAAGTAAATTATTTAAATCTAATTTCGTTTTTTCGAGATTATTTTGATCATTGAAAAAAATAGCTACCCTTGACTGTAATTGAAGTGACAGTTTTTGAGCAATTTGAAAGTATAAGTTATTATTTCGTTCAAGTTTTTCTCCCAAATTCAGCTTAACAACAACGACTATTTTTATTCATAAATTGTAGCCACATTATTTAGATTTGGATTCTCAACTTAGGATTATAAAGCTAATAAATAATTTTTATCCTCAATTTATTAATGAAGTATGATAGGCAATTGTTATTTGGCAGAAAAATTAAAGAAGGGTGAAGAGATAATTAATGTATATAGTTATAAACGAAGATATTAACTACCAAAGGGAGAATTTATTGAGAAATATTGACTGAATCTAATGCATCATTATCTCTTAATTTTCAGAACCATACCTTCTTTAACAATCGTACTTGTTAAATTATTCCAAGCCCATAATTCTGCTACTGCAACATCAAAATAAACTGATATTCTGAAAAGAGTTTCTCCTTTTTTTACGGTATGTTCTAAAAAAAAATTATTTTCTTCTCCCTCTCCTACTTCCTCAGGATATAGCCTGTTTCTAGTTGAATTTTTACTATTTATAGTTATAATTTGTGGTTCATCCTTTACATCTTTTTCACTAACTAGTTGACTATCAACACTTTTAGGCACACTTACAATATTAGACTGTTCTTCCTTAATGGCTTGCACCAAAGGTGAAGAATTTAATTCAATCTCCTTTGGCAACTCAGTTTTCACTGAAACTACTTCTTTATCTTTTAATTCAATCGATTGCTGATTTCCTTTACTAATTTCCTGGTTCAGTGGCAATGTTGTTAAATTAACTTCGTTTGGTAATTCTTTTTTGGTGGTTGCTAAATCATTTAGATTAACCAATTTCGGCTGTTCCTTGTCAATTTCTTGACTCGGTTGTAAGGCTGATAAATCACTATCTTTAGGTAAAGATTTTACCTCTGAAGTTTTAATTGTATCTTGTTTAAGATATATTTTTTCAACATTTTTAGTTCGCACTGCAACCATCATATTCTCAACTTCGGCCAATTCTTCAGGCATTTCTATGTATTCAATTGGCTTATTTTTAGGTCGAGTTGCTTGTAACCAAATAACTCTTCCTCTTAGTAAACGTTGAACGGAGTCGAAACGATTAAAATCAAGCAAATTCGAAAGTCGCACGCCATACATTTGAGAAATATCCCAAAGTGTCTCCCCTTCTCTCACCACATGAAATGGCACACTTGCTTTGCCTAATTTTTGTTGAATGTAATATACCTGACCGATTGTTAACAAATCAGTTTCCTTCATATCATTGAATTCAACAAAACGTTCAATCGAAATTCCTGCCTTGTAAGCCATTGTTACAGGTGAATCGCACATATCTGCTTTTAAACCTTCCCTATCATTTATCACATAAAAAGCTCCACCCTTACTCTTTACTTTTGCAAATTTTTCGGATTTTTTAAGTATTGGAAAACCTAAATCCTTTGCAGGTAGTCCAATTTTTCTGGATAATTCGGCAAAAGTTCTAATTTCACTATATCTCTCAGTGGGCACAATTACCAATACTTTACATTCAGATTCTGGTACATTTGGAGAATTCAACCACCTATTATATTCAAATAATGTTTCAGGTTCAACTTTTAAGTCAAGTGCGATTTTATTGAGTGTTTTACCTTTGCTGTATGGATACTCATAAACTATTTTTTGAATACTAGGTTTATAAGATGGAAACTCTCTTTCAATGGCAATTTTGTAGGCTAAAAATTGTAAAATTGCAGAATAAGCGGGACTATCTAATAAAATATAAGGATTTTCAGCCCATTTTTTATTTACCTCAAGCAAATTTAAAATTTTTTTATCTGCAATATGTGAAAATAATGTGGAAGCCCAATTCCTATATAAAACCTGATTTCGTTTGAAACAAATAACCGCACCTTTAGTTGCAGAAATAAAATGTTTTCTTTCATCAAATTGGTCGTTGACAATTAAATCCACATCATCGGCTTTTTCTCTATCTAAACACCAATAAACATCATTTTCGATAGAAATTGAAGTTTCAATGCTGGACTGATATTTATTGTATATCATCAAGAACTTGAAGTCATCAGGTACTGACTTTTCTTTGAGAATTGGTTCTGCTATGGGTAAAAATAAATTAAATTTATCGAGTTGTTGGTGAAGATTGCCCTTATTGTTCTGAATATTTTTTAGTTCTGTTTCAACCAAATACCTCGTAACATCGGTGAGTTGGAAAGTTACATCAGCAAATTTGATTTCGTAAGGAACATGAGGATAAACTTTTTTGTGATTAAAAGCAAGAACGTCTGTTCTTTCCAAACAAATGAAAAGAAAAATCAATAACTGGGAATGTAAAAAAGCACGTAAGTCCATTATCTTGTGTTCCACTTGGGGGCTATTGAGAAGGAGGTGTAAAACGGCTTAATGAAAAACACCTCTCTCAATAGCTGGTTACCTTTACTTTTTTGGGTTTGAGTTTGAACTTTCGTTCAGGCACTTATTGTAATTTATTAGGAAAGCATTTTTAGCTTATTGTTTCAAAGATATTGTACCTAATTGTAATTTCCAAATGTAAACGACATTATTTTTTAAAAAATTCCGTACTTTTTATTTTTTCAAAAAAATATGAAAACATAGAAAATTCATAATACTTTGATGAAAAAAATAATATTTAAATGGAAATTATTAAATTTTCACACGAAGATTGGAAAAATCTTAAGTTATTCAAAAAACAATTTTAAATCAATTAATAGGATATTTGTAATATAAAATACTGCTTAATCAATAGAATTGGTCAAACAAAAGACTACTTATTAATGCAGCCTTTTATTAAAATCAAAATATTTAAAAATTTACTTTCTCCAGTTTTTATATTGATTTATCAGAGCATTTGTTGAACTATCGTGACTTTCAATTGCATTATTATCTGTCAATTCTGGATAAATTTTATTAGCCAATTGTTTTCCCAATTCTACGCCCCACTGATCGAAACTAAATACATTCCAAATGATACCTTGCACATAGATTTTGTGCTCGTACATGGCAATTAAACTTCCAAGTACTTTTGGAGTAACTTTCTTTACCAAAATCGAATTGGTTGGTCGATTTCCTTCAAAAACTTTGAATGGTGCAATTTTATTTATTTCTTCCTCAGATTTTCCAGTTAATTCCGCATTAACTTCTGCCCTAGTTTTACCATTCATTAAAGCTTCAGTTTGTGCAAAGAAATTTGATAATAACATCTTATGATGCTCTCCCAACGGATTGTGAGAAATTGCTGGTGCGATGAAATCAGCAGGAATCAATTTCGTCCCTTGATGAATTAATTGATAGAACGCATGTTGACCATTTGTACCAGGTTCTCCCCAAATTATTGGTCCAGTTTGATATTCAACTTTGTTTCCGCTTCGGTCGATGTACTTACCGTTCGATTCCATATCACCTTGTTGAAAATAGGCTGCAAAACGATGTAAATATTGGTCATAAGGTAAAATTGCCTGAGATTCTGCACCATAGAAATTATTATACCATATACCTAAAAGTGCTAGCACAACTGGAATATTTTTTTCGAAAGGTGTAGTACGAAAATGGTTATCCATTTCATGGGCTCCAAGCAACAATTTCTCAAAATTCTCGTAGCCAATCGTACACGCAATTGATAAACCAATTGCCGACCAAAGTGAATAACGTCCCCCTACCCAATCCCAAAAACCAAACATATTGGCAGGGTCGATACCAAATTTCTCCACTAAATTTTGACTTGTAGAAATCGCAACAAAATGCTTTTTCACAAACTCCTCATTCACAGCACTTTGCAAAAACCAATCGCGAGCCGAAAGGGCATTCGTCATTGTTTCTTGCGTTGTGAAAGTCTTTGAGGCAATCATAAATAAGGTTGTCTCAGGGTTCACTTTGTTCAAAGTTTCAACAATGTGAGTTCCGTCAACATTTGATACAAAGTGAATATTGATATTCTTTTTCTTATATGCCTTCAATGCTTCCGTGACCATTACTGGGCCTAAATCAGAGCCGCCAATTCCAATATTTACAATATCAGTGATTGATTTATTGCTATACCCTTTCCATGCACCTGAAATAACTTTTCCCGAAAAGGTTTTCATTTTTTCTAAAACATCATTCACTTCGGGCATTACGTCTTTGCCTTCAACAAAAATAGGTGTGTTTGAGCGATTTCGCAGAGCAACGTGAAGCACTGAACGATTTTCAGTTTGATTGATTTTTTCACCATTAAACATTTGTTCAATCGCACTAGACAAATCGCATTCTTTAGCCAAATCAGTTAAATAACCGATTGTACGTCGATTAATATTGTTTTTTGAATAATCAAGCAAAATATCATTAAACCTAATTGAGAATTTCTTAAATCGACTTTTATCTTCGACAAATAAATCTTTTAAGTGTTTTTTGCTAATAGTTCGGTGATGAGCTTTAAGTTTTTTGAAAGCAGGAGTTTGAGTAAAATTGATTGAGTTAAGCATATTTTCTTTGATAGTTACTTATGAACTGGGTTACTTAGAAATTGGTTAATTGATTATTAGGCAATTAGTTATTGGTATCGAAGTTTACTGAAACTGGTTGACCAATTACCATCCATCTAATTCTCAGACTTGATACAAATATCATCTAAATGACTTTTGGAAGCAACAAAAACGTTGAAATCGACATCACCTTGAATCCCATCGACTTTTCCAGTTGCACTATGTTGCCACATCATAAGTCGAGCTTTATTAAAGCCTTCTAATTTTTGACTTTCATAATTAGAAATCCACAATGGATACTTATCAAAATTTCCTTTAATATATTCTCTGTAGATATGACCATTGGTATAAATAATAGGTTTTACTCCATAATGGTTTTCTATTATATTGATGAAGGTTTTAACATTTTCAAGAAGATTGGTACGTACCCGCTTACTTGTACCTTGAATCTCAAAATCTAACACAGGCACAAAATCACCTTCTTCTAATTCTACTGATTCAATGAAATTTTGAGCTTGCTCAACTGGATTTGCTCTCGGAACATAAAAATGATACGCCCCTCTGATTAATCCAGTTTTCTTTGCTTCTCGCCAGTTGTTCCCAAAATCTTGGTCTTTTAAATCTTCTCCTTCAGTAGCCTTTATGAAACAAAAACTTATATCTACTTTATCTTCGATGCTATTTTTTACCCTATGCCAGTCAATTTTATTGTTGTGGTGAGAAACATCAATTCCGTGAATAGTGTATCTTAAAGGTAGTTTAATTCCAAAACTCTCAATATAAGTCCACCGTTGACTATCACTTACATATACTGGATATAAAGTGATTAAGACAATAACAATCAAAACATAGAGTCCACGTAAGGAAAAAATCTGATTCAGAAATCTTTTCCAAAGACTCAATTTCATTTTCTTTTTCATTAAACTCAAAAGCAATTATAAATCTAACTACGTAGATAATATTGCAAATAATATGTAAAAGTAAATAAAATGCATTGTGATTAAAACTAAATGCTTGTTTAGTGAATGAAACTTGATAATTTAATAATTATTTGACAAAAAAAGTGGCATAGTTTCAAAGTATGCCACTTTTACTTAAAATTCAGATGTTTACTTATTGGGCTGCGGAGTGTAACGTAAATAAGGTTTAACAACTCTCACTCCTTTAGGGAATTTCATAATTGCATCTTCTGTCGAAACGGCTGGAACAACAATGGTATCTTCGCCTGCTTTCCAATCAGCAGGAGTAGCCACTTGATAATTTGCTGTTAATTGAAGCGAATCAATTACGCGGAGCAATTCAGTAAAATTACGACCAGTTGATGCAGGATAAGTTAGAGTTAATTTGACTTTTTTATCTGGCCCAATAATGAATACTGAACGAACAGTTGCTTTTTCAGAAGCATTTGGGTGAATCATGTCATACAAAGTTGCCACGTTTCGATCGGCATCAGCGATTATTGGGAAGTTTACTTTTACATCATTAACTTCTTCAATATCTGGCACCCATTTGCTATGTGAAGCTAAATCGTCAACCGAAACAGCTATTACTTTCACGCCTCTTTTGGCAAAATCGTCTTTTAAAAGTGCTGTTTTTCCTAATTCTGTTGTACAAACCGGTGTAAAATCAGCTGGATGTGAAAATAACATTCCCCAAGAATCACCAAGCCATTCATGAAAATTAATTGTTCCCTGCGTAGTTTCAGCAGTAAAGTCTGGTGCGATATCGCCTAATCTAAGTGACATAATTTGATTTAGTTTAAAAATTAAACAAATAATCTACTAACTTTATAGAGAATTGTTTTTTAACAAAATTAGTTCACAATTTCAATTAAATATAATTACTATTTGCGAAACTCAAATTTATATTGAAAGATTAATTTTTAATGATGAAACGAAAAAAATCTTGTACTAAATAACTGTTATGTAGTATATTTGAATTAATGAATCAAAAAAACCTATACAATGCTTGTTTGCTCCGAACTTAGTTTTTCATACGATATTAAAAAGACGTTCAATTTTCCTTCATTTAGTTGCGAAAAAGGTGAGACTTTACTTATCTTAGGAAATTCAGGAACTGGCAAAACAACGCTTCTTCATTTACTTGCGTTGCTTCTTACCCCAAATTCTGGTTCAATAAAAATACAGGAAAAGGAATTGGCAATGCTGACGGCCAAAGATGCAAGCCAAATGCGGGCCAATCATCTCGGAATCATTTATCAGAAACCACACTTTGTAAATTCGTTGAATGTATTGGATAATTTATTATTAGCAAATTACCTTGCCGACAAAAAGCAATCGAAAACAAAAGCTCAAAGCCTAGCTCAGAATTTAGGAATTAGTGACCTTCTTGATAAAAATACCACAATATTGAGTGGCGGCGAACAACAACGTGTGAGTATCGCACGAGCATTAATGAATAATCCAGATGTAATTTTGGCCGATGAACCAACTTCTAATTTAGATGACGAAAACTGTAAAAGAGTAATAGAATTACTTGAAAATCAATCGAAAAATATCGGTGCTGCCTTAGTAATAGTAACACATGACCAAAGATTGAAAGATAATTTTAAAAATATTATAACACTTTAACAAATTACGATTTACTAATAATGATTTACAAATTTGTGTAATCGCAAATTTCATCATTCACCTAATAAATAACTAATTTGGCAGATTTAGCTTTTAATCTGCCGTTTGAAATTTGTTCGGAGAAGACAATTTGATAATCGATATTCTTAAATCGTCAATCAAAAATATGCTTTTTAAAATAAGTTGGAAAAATATACTTGACAAAAAACTCAATAGTTTTTTGTGTATTTTATTAATGACCCTTGGCATCGCCATGATTTCTTTGTTGATGCTTTTAGGAAAACAATTACAGGATAAATTCGCCAAAAATATCAGCGGCATTGATTTGGTAGTTGGAGCAAAAGGCAGTCCGCTTCAATTGATATTATCGTCAGTTTATCAAATTGACAATCCAACTGGAAATATTTTTTTAGATGATGTACTGGCAATTGCTCAAAACCCTTTGGTAAAAGAAATGATTCCACTTTCAATGGGCGATAATTATCAAGGATATAGAATAGTTGGTACAAACAAAAAGTATTTTGAGCATTTTAAGACCCAAATAGCTTCTGGAAAAATGTTCAAAGGTAATTTGGAAGTGGTTTTAGGAGCCTCTACGGCCAAAAATGCCAATTTAAAAGTTGGTGATACTTTTGGCAGTTCCCACGGACTGGATTCGGAAGGTGAAAAACACAAAGAAAGCAATTATAAAGTAGTCGGAATTTTAGATTACAACAATTCTGTCGTTGACAATTTGATTTTGACAAGTTTGAATAGCGTTTGGGATGTTCACGAACATAAAGATGAAAACCATGAAAATGAAGCAGCTGATAGTACTATTAAACGCGAAATAACCAGTGCAATCATCAAATTCCGCTCTCCAATGGGTATGATGACGATGCCACGTAACATCAACCAAAATTCAAAATTGCAAGCGGCGGTCCCCGCTATAGAGGTTAATCGATTGTTTGAATTATTGGGAATTGGTATTGAAGGTTTACAATTTTTGGCAGCAGTAATAATGCTTATCTCAGGAATTAGTGTATTTGTATCACTTTATAATTCATTAAAAGAACGAAAATACGAAATGGCCTTGATGCTTTCAATGGGTGCAAGCCGAACTCGTTTATTTTTGATGTTGTTATTAGAAGGTATTATTTTATCTTTGCTTGGTTTTATTGCGGGAATTGTCTTAAGTAGAATTGGTATCTATTTGATTTCAAATGCTTTAAGCAAGAAATTCCATTTCAATTTGAGTCAATTTAGTTTACAAACTGGCGAAATATATTTATTTATTGGTGCCTTATTAGTCGGAATTTTGGCTGCTGCCATTCCATCATTAGGTATTTACAGAATCAATATTTCAAAAACATTGGCGACCGAATAACTTTTTTATTTCAAGAACTTTACACTTTCAAAATCAATAAAATGAAAAATTTAACCACAAGAATCATACTTGGCATTTTCGCCTTATCATTATTATCTTTTACTTATGCTGATGAGCCTACCAAAATCACTTGGGAAACACTTCGTGACGTAACTTTTAAGAAAAAATGGAGTGCCGAAGAATCAATGTTTATACTCTATCCTACTTTTGGCCAAAAAGTGGCCAACTTAAAAGATAAGGAAATCATGTTGACAGGCTATATGATTCCAGTTGACGTTGATGCCAATGTTTATGTGCTTTCGGCTAATCCATATAGCTCATGTTTCTTTTGTGGCGGTGCTGGACCAGAATCGGTTGTGCAAATCAAATTTAAAAAATCAACTAAACGCTTCAATACCGACGACAGAGTGACTGTAAAAGGGACATTGAAACTAAATGCCGATGATATTAATGAACTAAATTATATTTTGGTAAATACAGATTTAGTTTTATAAATATACATTAATACAATAAAATGAAGAGCGTCGAATGCAAATTCAGACGCTTTTTTATTGAATATAGTTAATAAAATTTCGTTTGATAAACAGTATTTTATATTTTTGACAAATTCTTGCAATCAGTGAATCAAAAAAAACAATGAAAAAACTACTTTGTGCTTGCATAACTACCTTATTTTTTAGTATAAACTCCGAAACTTTCGCACAATATGATTATAATTGGGCGGCTGGCTTCAGAGTTGGAGAACCTCTAGGTTTTAACCTCAGAAAATATTTCCAAAATGGAGATAAAGCTTTTGATGTAAATATTGGTACTTATGGTTTTATTTATAATCGACAAAGAAGATACAATGCTGGAGAATACAAAACAGCCGGCTTAATGATTCAAGGACACTATTTGTGGCAACTAGAAATTTTTAGAAAAGATTGGGCTCATGTTTATTACGGTTTTGGGGCTCAAATCAACAATCGAAGTCACTATGCAGATATTCTTAAGGGACAAAAAACTGACCATACAAAAAAAATATCACTTGGACCAAGCGGAACAGCTGGTTTTGAGCTAAAAATACCTAATCAGCCATTGGCATTTTTTGTTGATGCAGGACTTTATGTGGAAGCATTACCATCACCTTTTTTCATCAATCCGCAAGTTAGCGGAGGATTGAGATTGAATATTATAAAATAATAGCCATAGGGACGTATCGCATACGCCCGAATAAATTCGAAAAACATGATTGCATATCTCGACGGAAAACTTGCCTATAAAGACCCATCTTACGTTATTATAGATGTGAGCGGTGTTGGATACCAAGTAAAAATTTCTTTACAAACATATGCCGCTCTACACAATACAGGAGAACGTTGTAAACTGCATACCTTGCTGATTATCAGAGAAGATTCTCATACTCTATTTGGCTTCCACGATGCTGAAGAAAAAGTTTTATTTGAAGACCTTACCAGCGTTTCGGGCATTGGGCCAAGTACTGCATTGGTTATGCTTTCCTCTCTATCTTCTCCGGAAATTAAGCAAGCTTTAGTTAGTGAAGATGTAAAAACGATACAAAGTATTAAAGGTATTGGCCTTAAAACCGCACAGAGAGCTATAATTGAGCTGAAAGATAAATTGAAAAAAGACAACCTAATAAGTGGAGTAACACCAAATATCTTCAACACCGAAAATGCAAAAGTTCGAAACGAATCGCTTGCAGCTTTGGTAATGCTTGGAATACCTAGGGCTACAGCTGAGAAGAGTATTGACCTAATTCTGAAGCGTGAAGGCAATGATGTTACGGTTGAGCAGCTAATAAAACTCGCTCTTCGCTAATACTATTGAATAAAATAACGGATTATTAATAATTCAAAAAAACTTATTCAACGTTAATATTTTGCTAAAAACTAAAAAACAAGCTAAAAATTAAGTCTTCATAGAATATTGGCAAGGTTTTAGTCGTTTAGTTCTTGATACTCCTTTTGAAATTTCCTAAAAAACTGTATGTTCAGACAGCTGTTAAAACTAAATCGTGTTACTTTACTATTACTTTTTTGCGTTTTAGAATTAATAAGTAACAACTACTTATACGCTCAAAATCGTAAGAAAAGTACAGCTACTTTTGAGAAAACAAAGATTGACTCACTTGCTATACTAGAGAAGGATACGGTCATTTTGCGATCTGGAAGCCGACCGAGTTATCGTTGGCAAGACCGTTATTTGAATCGATATGCTGCTAAAGTTCCTCAATCTCCTTTTTATTTAAAGGATTCCAAAAATATTATTACAGATTTCAAACTTTCGCCAAACGCAAAAGAAATCTCAATTAGTGAAAAAGCTGGAAAAAGAATTGACTATAAAATTCCTCAAGCTATTACATTTAATGAATATTCGAGCATACAAAAAGCCAGTGTTCGCCGAAGCATTTTAAGAGATTATGAAAATCTTCAAGATGGGAAAAGTGCCGTCAGTGGTCGTGGACTTAAACCTTTATTAGAAAAAAATCCAATTGTTGATCGAATTTTCGGAGGGAGTCTACCTGACCTCAAACCCAATGGATTCGTAACACTCGATTTCCAACTTATTAAACAGTTTATTGATAATCCTTTCTTGCCGCTTATTCAAAGAAAACAAACGCTTTTCAACTTTAATGAACAAATAAATATCAATTTTAACGGCAAAATTGGTGACAAATTAGGGGTTTTAACCAATCTTGATACCAAAGCCGCCTTTAATTTTGAAAATCAATTAAAATTAAATTTTAAAAATAAGCCCGAAGATATACTCCAAAAAGTTGAAGGTGGAAACATCAGTATGCCCGTAAAAAGTCAGTTGATTCCTGGCGTTCAGAACCTAATGGGTGTAAAAGCTGCATTCAGATTTGGAAAATTAGATGTAACTGCTGTTGTTGCTCAACAGCGTTCAAGAACCGAATCTATTGTATTAAATGGAGGTCAACAAAGTCGAACTTTTGAGGTGCGTTGTGATAATTATGACGAAAACCGACACTTCTTTTTAGCTCAATTTTTTAGAGATAATTATGAAAAATCGCTTCAAAATCTCCCTTTAGTGCTTTCAGGTGTTAGAATTACTCGTTTGGAAGTTTATGTTACCAACCGGACGAACAATATTGAGTCGATGCGAAACCTAACTGCATTTACCGATTTAGGAGAACTTCCGAATGCTACAGGTAAATATAATGTGGTTGATAACAAAGCAACACCTCTTTTCGATAACTTAAACAATAATCCAAATTTTAGAAGAGTTGATGATAGTACAGGATCTCTAGCAAAACTTGGTTTAAAGAAAGGAATGGATTATGAAGTTTTGAGAGGTTCAAAACGCTTAACAGAAAGAGAGTTTAAATACAACCAAGAACTCGGTTACATTTCATTGGTTACTCCTCTACGTAATGACGAAATTTTGGCCGTTGCCTATGAATATACTTATAACGGACGTACCTACAAAGTCGGAGAATTAACTGAAGATTATTCTTCTCGCCGTGAAGATGAGGTAATCATGTTAAAACTCATCAAATCATCAACGATTCGTAATCGCACGAATAGCCCAATGTGGAATTTGATGATGAAAAATATTTATTCACTAGGTACACCTGGGGTTGGTAAACAAGGATTTCAATTACGAATCATTTATAAGGATGACCGTACTGGTATGGATACACCAAACTTACAAGAAGGGCGTAAGTTACAGAACGTTCCGCTTATAAGAATAATGAACCTAGACCGGTTGAACCCAAACAACGACCCACAACTTCCAGATGGCGACGGTAATTTTGACTTTGTGGAAGATATTACGATTGATACAAAAATGGGTAGAATAATTTTTCCTGTTCTTGAGCCATTCGGAAAAACCCTCGAAACTAAATTTGATATTGATGAACAAATCTTGAAAGAAAAATACGTTTTTAATGAGTTGTATCGAACTACAATGACTGATGCACAGCAAGTTACAACTAAAAACAAGTTTTTTATTAGAGGAAGTTTACAAGCGAGTAGTGCTTCAGAAATTTCACTTCCTTTAGGAGCTTCCGGGCAATCAGTTAGAATTTTTGCAGGTGGTGTACAGTTGCAAGAAGGTGCTGATTATACGATTGAGCCACAGCTTGGTAAAATAAAAATCACTAATCAGAGTATTTTAAATTCTGCTCGTCAGATTCGTATTGAGTGGGAAAAGCCCGATTTATTCAATACTCAACGTAGAATTATGCTCGGTACAAGACTTGACTACAACCTCAACAAAGATATTCATATCGGAGCAACGGCCATGACGCTGCGAGAAAGTACTCCAGGTTTCTTGACAAGAGTTGCAATTGGTCAAGAACCTGTCAATAATACAATACTTGGTGTTGATATAAACTTAAGAAAAGACTCTCGTTTCTTGACTCGAATGCTCGATGCTCTTCCATTGATTCAGACCAAAGAAATGTCTTCCATTCAGTTAACTGCTGAATATGCCAAATTGATTCCGGCAGTAAATGATAAAAGAATTGGTGGAAACGCCATGATTGATGATTTTGAATCGACACGAAATATCAATGATCTTACTCGCCAACCAACTCGTTGGAGACCAGGCTCAACTCCCGAATCGTTTCAAGGGAGTGCAATGAATTATGATTACAATTATCGTCGGGGCAAGATTTCAGTATATACAGTCGACCAAACTACTTATTTTAGTGGTGGTTTTGGAGCAGGGGTTCTTCCTGACAATGTAACCGCTGATGCCAATAATAACCTCTACGAAAAAGCCTTTACACCAAATCAGATTTTTACTGGACGTTCATTGCCTGCTTTCAACTCGTCAATTCCGCTTAATATTCTTGATATTAGTTATTTTCCTTCAGAAAGGGGGCTTTATAACTATAACACAAACCTAGATAAAGAAACTGGTTTTTTACCAAATCCAAAAAACAACTTTGGTTCGGTCATGCGTGGAATCACAGCAGATAATGATTTTGAAAATGCTAATACTGAATACCTAACTTTCTGGATGCTTAATCCATTCGTTGATATCGTTCGCGATGGTTCACCAAATGGTAATAAACGAAATACCAAAGGTGGCAAACTCCTCTTTCATTTGGGCGATGTTTCGGAGGATTTCATTCCTGATAGTAGAAATAACTTTGAAAATGGGCTTTTGCCAAGTGGCGGATCATCTTCACAGCCAGTTACTACTCGTTGGGGAAAAGCTCCGAGTATTCAATATATAACAGATGCTTTTGACAATCAAACTGGTTCAAGAGAAAAACAAGATGTTGGTTTAGATGGACTTTCAAATTCAGAAGAAACTAACTTTCCACATATTAAACGTTATTTAGAGGAAATAAAAGGAAAAGTAAGCACAAAAGTTTATGAAGAAATTGCTAAAGACCCTTCAGGTGATGATTTCAAGTTCTTTATAGATGAGGATTATGATGCTCAAAATAAAAACCTTCTGCAACGTTTCAAAAATTATTTGGGGGTAGAAAACAATTCACCGCAAAGTAATACACAATCTAACAACGTTGCCACACCTGCAAATTCAGTAACACCTGATAAAGAAGACATTAATGCCGATAACACGGTAAATGACGTAGAAAATTTCTACGAATATGAGATTGACCTCCGACCTACCAAAATGGATGTTGGTCAAGGTTTTATTGTCGATAAAGTAACCGTCCCTGGTACAGAAGCAACTTGGTATCTTTTCAGAGTTCCCGTCAAACAATTTACTCGTAAGTTTGGAGATATTAACGGTTTCAAATCAATACGTTTTATGCGTACTGTTTTGACTGATTTTGAAGAACCAGTTGTATTGCGTTTTGCATCGCTTCAACTTGAATCGAATAGTTACCGTACTTATGATAAAAATTTAAGTAATGCTGGTCTTACAGAAGTTCCAGAGCCATATGATGCTAAATTTAAGGTCGGTGTGGTAAGCATCGAAGAAAACGGATGCTCAGATTATGGACAAAACTGTAATGTAAAAGATGGAAAAACTCCATACGTTGTGCCACCAGGTTTTATTCGGGACCAAGACGTAACTCAACAACAATTCAACATCAAATTCAATGAACAATCAATCTCACTTGGAGTATCCAATCTCCGTGATGGCGATTCGAGAGCTGTTTTCAAAAATACCCGTGTTGATATGCTTAATTATAAACGTTTACGTTTATTTATTCATGCAGAAAACGATAATGATGCAGAAAATGAAGTTGGAGGAGCGTTCATAAGGATTGGGACTGATTTAACTGAAAACTACTACGAAATTGAGATTCCTCAGCTTAAAATGACTCGAAAAGGAGCAATTAATGAGACTGATATTTGGCCAGATGAGAATGCAATTGATGTTGCTTTACAAGAACTTGTAACTTTAAAAGGAGAAAGAAATCGAGTAGCAAAGAACCTATCTGTACTATACTCTAAACCAACTGAAGATAATAAATTTAAGATTTCAGTTTTAGGAAATCCAGATTTAAGTACAGTTTTAACTATTATGTTGGGAGTTAGAAATCCAAAATCAATAGACGAATCGGCAAATACTTTTTTGGTTTGGATGAACGAACTACGTGCTTTTGGATTCGACCAAACTTCTGGAGACGCCGCTTTGCTCGCAGCAAATATCAAATTGGCCGATTTGGCAACTGTCACTGTTAATGGCAATTATAAAGGATTTGGCTTTGGTGGAGTACAAGATAAAATATCTGAAAGAGCTAGAGATAATGGAACCGGTATTGGAATCGCTTCAAATATCGAACTAGATAAATTAATGCCAGAAAAATGGGGTTTAAAAATACCTTTCTTTATCAATTTCGATAAACAAACCGTAAAACCCCACTTCAATCCACTCGACCCAGATATGCCTTTGGAGATTGCTTTGGCAAATATTACCGACCAAACTCAACGAGAAAAATACCGCAGACTTGTTGTAGATGACAATACACGTCGAGGTTTTAACTTCTCGAATGTCCGCAAAATAAAGACAAAAGAAGGTGCAATATCACATTTTTATGACATAGAAAACTTTACTTTTACCTATGCACAAAACAACGTAAGTCGGAGCAATATATTGATTGATGAATATGCACTCAATCAATATAAAGGTGGCTTTACCTACCAATTTCAGCCAAAACAAATTAATTGGGAGCCTTTCAAAAACAAAAAATCGCTTGACCGTCCATTCTTGTATTGGTTGAAAGACCTTAATTTTTCGCCTTTGCCTACGGTGATGGCATTCAGAACTGACTTTGACAGAAGTTACGCCAAAACTCAGTTAAGAAATTCAGATTTGACGACAAACGGAATTATTCCGATGTTTGAGAAATATTTCCTGATGAACAGAATGTACGATTTGCAATGGAATTTGACCAAAAGTATATTACTGAACTATTCAGCTTCAATGAATGCTTTGATTGACGAACCGCAAGGAGATTTAAACACACAGAAAAAAATAGATTCACTTCTTACGAATTTAAAGCGACTCGGACGTGCTAAAAATTTCAGTCAAGAAATGCGTTTTACTTATCGTTTACCACTCGACAAATTTTTCTTACTCGATTGGATGACCGCCGATGCTAAGTATAACAATCAATTTAATTATCAAGCTGTTTCCTTGAATATCCTTGACGAATTCAATATTCCGTTCGGTAATACAATTCGTAATGGTCGAGATAAAGGCGTACGTGGAAAAATTGACTTTGTAAAACTTTATAACAAAGCAAAATATTTACGATTTGCCAATAGTCCGAACCCTGTAAAAAAACGTTTTACTCGAAACCCTGGTGATGATGAAAACATCGAAGTGTCGACTAGTAATCTTGCCAAAACCTTTACTCGACTATTAATGAGTGTTCGTGGAATTGACTATGATTATTCAATTGCCGAAACATCAATTTTACCAGGTTTTATGCCAACCCCTCGTTTCTTTGGACTTGCAACTGAAAATGAATCAGCCCCAGGTTTAGGTTTTGTGATGGGGCAACAAGACCAATTTTTCCAAGTAAAAGCTGGAGATAAAGGGTGGTTATCTCTAACAACTGAGCAAACACAACCTTTTACTCAAACTCGACAAAAGAAATTTAGTTACCGAACTACCATTGAGCCAAACAAAGATTTAAGAATACAGATTAGTGGAAACATGAGTAGAGGCGATACTTATCAAGAATATTATACTGCTGATGCAAATGGCAGTTATAGTGCCAAAAGTCCTGTAAGAAATGGAAATTATGGCATGTCGTTTTGGGGATTCAGAACAGCATTTCAACGCATGAGTACCGATAGCGGAAGTAATTATCAGTATAAAGTTTTTGATAATATGATTAAATACCGTAATCAAATTATTGAAAATCAATTAGCATCTGGAGACGAGTATTACAACAAAAACTCACAAGACATTCTAATTCCAGCCTTTTTTGCTGCTTATAGTGGCAAAGCCGAGCGTGCAAGAATCGGTTTTAATCCTTTCAATCCAAACAATAGAAAAATTAATTTACCACTTCCAAACTGGAGAATTGATTATAGCGGTTTAGCAAACTTAGAACCTTTCAAACGTATTTTTAGTTCGATAACAATTAATCATAGTTATACTTCAAACTTCAATGTTGGTAATTTTACGTCCTCCTTGGAGTATAATAAAACAAATATTGCTATTAATTTGTCACAAAAAGGCTACCCACTGCCTTCAACTGATGCACTAAATTCATTAGGGCAATTTATTCCTGTATTTGTGATGAGTACGATTACAATTGATGAAAAATTTGCTCCATTTATTGGTATTCAGTTTGTAACCAAAAGCAAAATTTCAGGTAAATTTGAATACAATAAAGAACGTAGAGCTTCGCTTAATTTATCAAATTCACAAATTGCCGAGTATTCGAGTGACGATTTTGTGTTTAATTTTGGTTTCAAGAAAAATGGCGTAAAATTACCATTTAGAGGTAGAGACGGAGCTATCATTACACTCAAAAATGACTTAAACTTACAATTTAATCTTACACTAAGAGACATTAAGGGAATTCAGAGAAGACTTGACGGCGACCCACAACCAACACAAGGCAACTATAATTTCCAGCTTGGGCCACGTATTTCCTACCAAATAAATAAACGAATCTTAATGAATTTCTATATCGACCACTTGGTAAACCGACCGTTTGTAACCAATTTTTCATTCCCACGTACAACGACGACGGGTGGCCTGAATGTAAGGTTTAGTCTTTCAGAATAAAGTTAAATTGCCTTGACAAATTTGCTCGATGCGATATTTAGCAAAGGTGTCAAGGCTAAAAACTCCAAAAACTTTTTAAGTGACATTTTTTCAGTTTTCCAACATTTGCTGTAACTTGCAGCCATAATTTAAAACTTTCATCAATAATGAATTTTCCCGCTGACTTACGCTATACAAGCGAACACGAATGGTTGAGAATTACCGAAGGAAATATTGCGGTAATCGGAGTAACTGATTTTGCTCAAAGCGAATTGGGTGACATCGTATTTATAGAAATCGAAACTATTGGACAGACTTTTGCTGCAAACGAAATTTTCGGTACAGTTGAGGCTGTAAAAACGGTTTCAGACTTGTTTTTACCAGTAGCAGGAAAAATACTTGAGGTAAATCCAGCACTTAGCAACAATCCTGAATTAGTAAATAATGACCCTTATGGCGAAGGTTGGATGGTAAAAATTGAAGTTGCAGACCTCACAGAAGTAGAAGCATTGATGGATTCAGTAGCATATCAGAATATTATCTAAGCTATGAACTATAAAATCATATAATACAGAATTAAATGCCCTCATTAGGGCATTTTTTTTGATTTTTGAATCAAGATTATAAATTTGAACTTAATAATCAGGCATTCGAGTAATCGTATTTAGTCTAATAAGAAAATGAAAATTTTATTAAAATCAGTAAGAATCGTCGATAGTTTGTCTGAATTTAATGGTCAAACGAAAGATATTCTGATAGAAAATGGTATCATTCAGCAAATTGCCGATAGCATAGAAAATAGTGCTGACCAAACTATTAGCGGTGAAAATCACTATGTATCAGCGGGATGGATTGATATGAGAGTTTCGCCAAAAGACCCTGGTTATGAATCAAAAGAAGATTTGAATACGCTTTCGGCTGCTGCTATGACTGGCGGTTTTACCGAAATCGTGACTTTACCAAATACAAAGCCGGTTGTTCAGACCAAAGAGGCGATTTCATACATTAAAAACTTTGCCTTATCGCAGCTTATCAATATTTATCCGACTGGAGCAATTTCAAAGAATTGTGAAGGAAAAGATTTTACCGAAATGCTCGATTTGCACCAAGCAGGTGCGGTGGCATTTACAGATGGTGACCACACGCTGTGGAATGCAGATATTTTATTAAAAACATTACAGTATCTCGCACCTATTGATGCTTTGTTAATGAATCGCCCTGAAGAACCTTCGATGACAATTTTTGGACAAATGCATGAAGGCATTGAAAGTACCTTACTTGGTATGAAAGGAATTTCATCAACAGCAGAGGAATTAATGTTGATGAGAGATTTGAAATTATTGGAATATTATTTGGGCGAAAATTTCAATCCAAATAATAATAGTTGTTTACATTTTTCAACTATATCAACAAAAAATGGTGTTGAATTAATTCGTCAAGCAAAAGCCAAAGGGCTTCCTGTAAGTTGTGATATAGCAGCCCACCAATTGGCATTTACCGATAAAGATTTAAGAGATTTTGATACAAATCTTAAAGTAAACCCTCCTTTTAGAAGTCAGGAAGATATTGCCGCTTTACAAAATGGCCTCGAAGACGGAACAATTGATGTGATTGTTTCTGACCACAATCCACAAGATGAAGAATCAAAAAATCTTGAATTCGATATGGCCGACTTTGGGGTTATCGGACTCGAAACTGCTTTTTCAGTAGTAAATACATTTAGTAACCTTTCTATTGAAAAAATTATCGAAAAATTAACTACCAATCCTCGTAAGTTATTGCGTTTAAAAAACGTTTCGATTAAAGAAGGCAATCAAGCAAATTTAAGCATTTTCGATCCAAGTCAAAATTGGATTTATGAGTCGAAAAATATTCAGTCAAAATCAAAGAATTCGCCATTTATTGATAAAAAGCTTAAAGGAAAAGTAAAAGTTGTAATCAATAAAGGAAAAATTTTCATGAACAAATAACAAAAATGCTACAAAATAAAATTCTCAGATATGCATTAATTTATGGGTCTATTGCGGCAGTAATATGTATTGCTGTAGCACTCATTCAATATTATGGCTTAGAAAAAAGTCCATTTGGACGGTATAAATTGCCGGCTTTTGGCATCAATATTATTTTTGTAATTGTGGCTACTTGGGTTTATCGTGCCAATAATTTAGGAGTTTTGAGCTTTACTGAAGGTTTTTCAATAGGTTTTATGACAAATTTAGTGGCCGCTATAATTACAGGTTTGGTATTTTTTATTTTTGTACAGTTTGTCGATAAACCTTTCGGAAACAACCATGCTATCATGTTTTGGGTACAAGAAAACATCAAAGGTATTGAAAAAATAAAAGAAGTACACATCAAAGATTTTGGTCTTCAAGAATACCAGTTATTATTAAAACAAGCACAAGAAATTCCATCAGCCGGCTATGTTTTATTAGATGAAATCATAAAAAAACAACTTTGCATAGTAGGAATAACAATCGTTTCAGTAATATTACGTCGCCATACATTTACAGTATTATAGATTTTTTGTTAAATTTACTTATCAATTACCTAACTCTAAACTAAAATGGAAAAACCATCAACAGCTCGTATTGCCCTAAAATGGGGCATCTTAGGTGCAATTATGATTATTATATATACCGTAGCATTATATATTTCTGGTTTATTCAAAACTCCTGCATTATCATGGATACCATTCGCATTTTTACTTTTTGGGATTGTAATGTCTTTAAGAGAATTCAAATTGATTAATAATAACTTTATCAGTTTTAGCGAGGGATTAGGTTTAGGAGCTCTAATGAGTGCGGTATGTGCTATTATTGCATCAATGTTTAATTACGTCTATATTACCTTTATCGATACGACGATTTTACAACAAATGCGAGAATTACAAATTGAACAATTAGAACAGCAAGGATTATCATCAGAACAAATCGACCAAGCAATGGAAATTGCTAGTAGTTATGCTACACCAGGACTCACATTCCTATTTTCTATGATTGTCTATGTAATTTGTGGCTTTATTTTTTCGTTAATTGTATCCGCAATTATTAAAAACACTAAAACTGAACTCGATTTTTAAGAATGTTAGAAAATTAAATTCAACATTTAAAAAGTAATAAAAATATGCTTACAATATTCAAAAAAGAACTCAATAGCTTTCTTAATTCATTTGTAGCCTACATTGTTATTGGGGTGTTTTTAGTATTTGTTGGACTATTTACATGGTTTTTCGACTCTAATGTGCTAGATTATGGCTATGCTGACCTCAATAATTTCTTTCAGCTTTCACCATTTATTTTTATTTTTCTAATTCCAGCTATTACGATGCGATCGCTATCAGAAGAATATAAAAGCGGCACCATTGAATTACTATTTACTAAACCATTGAATGAATGGCAGATTGTTATTGGAAAATTTCTTGCATCATTTCTTCTAATTTTGATTGCCCTGCTCCCGACATTGCTCTATTATTATTCAGTCTATCAGTTAGGTAGCCCGCAAGGTAATATTGATTCAGCAGCCATTATTGGTTCTTACCTCGGCTTGCTTTTACTTGGAGCAACATTTGCGAGCATTGGTTTATGGTCATCCTCGATGACTGATAATCAAATAGTTGCCTTCGTAATCGGTGCAGTTTTGTGCTATATTTTATATGCTGGTATTCAGCAACTAGCTAATGTTTTTAGTGGAACTACACAGTTTTTTATCAGTTTTTTAAGTTTGGGCTACCATTACGAAGCCCTTGGTCGAGGTTTAATTGATTCTAGAAATATCATTTACCTCTTAAGTGTTATTTTCTTGATGCTTTTTCTGACCAAACAAAACCTAATTGTCAAGAAAAAATAATTTTTTCAGCAGTTAGATTTGCATATAAGCATTGAGATAAAAGAGATGGAATTCGAGACAATAGATGGTTCGCATAAGCGACAAATCAATAAATTACAATATTTCAATTTGTCGATTAATATTGTCCTACAAACTAATAAAAAATATTTGATTTTAGCTATTCATAAATTTTTATTCGAATTAATTGTAAATTCTACCTATGCAATTACCTATTTATCAAGTAGATGCCTTTACCGATAAACTTTTCGGAGGAAACCCTGCGGCTGTTGTGCCACTAAAAACTTGGTTATCTGATGAGTTAATGCAAAAGATTGCCTTTGAAAATAATCTTTCTGAAACTGCTTTTTTTGTGCCGAATGAAACAGGCTTTGATATTCGATGGTTTACACCAACCATTGAGGTGAATCTCTGCGGGCACGCAACTTTGGCCACTTCTTTTGTTATTTTTAATGTTTTGAAATACCCGAATGAAACTATTTTATTTGGGTCGAAAAGCGGAATTCTGAAGGTAAGAAAAGAAGAAAAATGGCTTGAACTCGATTTTCCATTGCAAGAAACATTTCATTCAGAAGCACCCGAAGGCCTAATTGAGAGTATCGGTAAAAAACCTAAAGAAATTTACCGAGCATCGGATGACTATATGTTAGTTTATGGTTCACAGAAAGAAATTGAAGATTTAAAACCAAATTTTGTTGCATTAAAGCATATTAAAGCAAGAGGTATAATCGTAACGGCAAAAGCAAAAGCAAAGAAAGCTGATTTCGTTTCTCGATTCTTCGGGCCAGGCTCCGGGATTGATGAAGACCCAGTAACAGGTTCTGCACACACTAAATTAGTACCGTATTGGGCTAAAGTATTCAATAAAACTGAATTAATAGCTGAACAAATATCAAGTCGAAAAGGATATTTGAAATGTAAACTTTCTGACAACCGTGTTTTAATGGCAGGGAAAGGTAAATTGTTTTTAAAAGGTAAAATAAGTATTTAATAATAAAATTAATACCACTTAGAGGCACTTAAAAATAGTGTCTCTTTTTTTTTATTTAATATTTTGATAATTATCATAAAACATTTATATTAAAAGACTTGACAGCCCCTACTTCGATTTCGTACCTTTGTAAACATTAACACTTAGGTTAAGCAATTTTTCTTCGCCTAAATTTCTTCATGTCAAATAACAATTACCCCAATACATGAACGAAATCTAACAATATCTCTGTAAAAATCAGAGTTGGGAATAAAATCACAATGAAACTTTCAGAATTTAAACTTGACCTTCCGCATAGCCTTATTGCCATGCACCCTTATGACCAACGAGATAGTAGTCGTATGATTGTGGTGAATCGAAAAACCAAAAAAATTGAACACAAAATGTTTACTGATATTGTTGATTATTTTGGTGAAAACGATACCATGGTGGTAAATAATACCAAAGTATTTCCTGCAAGGCTATATGGTTCAAAAGAAAAAACTGGTGCAAAAATTGAAGTTTTTTTACTTCGTGAATTAAACCGTGAAATGCGTTTGTGGGATGTTTTGGTTGACCCTGCTCGTAAGATTCGTGTAGGCAATAAATTATACTTTGGCGATAGTGATTTAGTTGCAGAGGTTATTGATAATACAACTTCTCGTGGGCGTACCATCCGATTTTTGTTTGATGGCTCACACGAAGAAATGATGAAAACTGTACACGAATTAGGTGAAACACCTCTTCCGATTGATATCATTAAACGACCAGTTACAGAAGAAGATAGAGAGCGTTATCAGACCATTTTTGCTGAAAACGAAGGAGCAGTAGCAGCTCCAACTGCAGGAATGCACTTTACTCGTAATGTTCAACGTCGCATGGAATTGAAAGGCTCTACTTTCTGCCCTATTACTCTTCATATTGGTATCGGAACTTTTCGCCAAGTTGATGTTGAAGATTTAACAAAACATAAAACTGATTCTGAAAATTTCTTTATTCCAGAAACTACATGCGAAATCGTTAACAATTCAATCAATAAAGAAGGTAAAATCTGTGCAATTGGTACAACTGCAATGAAAGCAATCGAATCTTCGGTTTCGGCAAGCAATCATTTAAAACCCGTAAATAATGGTTGGACAGATAAATTTATCTTCCCACCTTTCGAGTTTAAAATCACGAATGCCCTTCTTACTAACTTGCACCTTCCAGAATCAATTTTGTTGATGACAGCCTGTGCCTTTGGAGGACATGAATTAGTTATGCAAGCATACCATGAAGCTATCAAAGAAAAGTACAAATTCTTTTCTTATGGCGATGTAATGTTGATTATCTAAAAATTACCCCTAGCTCTTAAAACAGTGTTTAATCGAGAATTATGAATAAAAAAAAACAATACTCTCCTTTAAGGGCTAGGGAAATTTATGCAATAATTGTTGCAGGTGGCAGTGGTAGTCGAATGAAAAGTGAGATTCCTAAACAGTTTCTCCCTCTAAATGAGAAGCCGATTTTAATTCACACCGTAGAAAAATTTCTACAAATACCTAATATACAAATAATTGTTGTTTTACCAAAAAACGACATCGAATATTGGAATGAGATTACGTCTTCAAACGAAATAATTCAAAAGTTTAAAAATTCTATTAAAATAACTGTTGGTGGTGCTTCACGATTTCAATCGGTCAGGAATGGATTAAGTACCATCAAAACCGATGGATTAGTAGCTGTTCATGACGGAGTTAGACCTCTTGTTAATCTCGAAATAATTCAAAATTCCTACAAAGTTGCAGCCGAAAAAGGTACAGCAGTGGCGAGTGTTTGGGTAAAAGATTCTGTAAGACAATTTAACGAAAAAGGTGAAAATACTGCTCTCGACAGAACTAGATTAAAACTCGTACAAACACCTCAGACTTTTCAAATAAATCTCATAAAAAAAGCTTTTGAAGTTGATGAACAAGCCTTTTTCACGGACTGTGCAAGCGTTTTAGAGTTTTCAGGTGAAAGAATAACACTCATTGATGGAGCTTACGAAAATATAAAAATTACTACTCCAGAAGATATGATTGTCGCAGAAGCCTTTCTACAAACACATCAATAATTTATTCACAGTTATATTCAAATCTCGATTTACTTGAAACGGCTCTCCCTTGATTTTCTAAAACTATATTCATTCCTACAGGAAAACCTTGCTCGTTATAGGTAGTTTCTCTGATTGTACGAATATCTGGTACTTCTTTAAACTCTAAACTTTGAATGGTATAAAACTTTGTTCCGATAATATTGTTACTTCCAAACGGAATAAAATTATATAGCGGACGCAGCAACCAATATAAACCTATATCAGGAATTCCTTCAAAAAAATTGCGTTTATCATCAAAAGTATGTTCGTTAACCGTTGCCGGGCTACCAAAGTCAGCTCGGGTAATTCTATATGGATTTCCTTTTGCATCGTACTCAATCGAACGATTTAAACCTACAAGATTTAAACTTATTGCCCCCGTAGGTCTATTTTTTTCGTCATATTCCAATAAAATCTCATTAGTTTGAAGATTGTTTGTTAGCTGAATCACTTTATCGACATTTCCTTTTGAATTATATATAAAGTTGAATAAAATAATCCTCGTTAAATTGGATTCATCACGAATTTGAGATAATTTGCCCAATGCATCAATTACATAAATAATTCTTTGTCGAGCAGTTGTATCTACACCATTTTTAAGGTCATAGCTGTAAACTTTTTCTATTCGATTATTTTTAATCGAAATTAAATCGTGATGAATAAGATTAGTTGCTGGATACTCAGTAATAAATTTATTCAAACGGCATAAAGGGGCTGTTTCAATTTTCTGACATGACAATAAATATAGACCCGAAAAAATAAATATGTAAATCTTAGTTTTCATTTTTTAGGGCAATTTTCTTAAGAAAGAAATCAGATATTAATCGATTTCTTGAACAAACTTGTTTTCAAATAAATTTAAAGAGTACAATGTGTGCATTTTAGCATCAAAAGAATTTGACTATTAACCATTCGGGCAATAAGTTTAACAACCATGCTATTAATTGATAACGTTTAGTGACATAAACAACTTTCTTTCTAGCGGCGATGGCAACTGCAATCTGTTGAGCAGCTTTTTCTGGAGTTGCGACCCAAAACATTCCTTTATTTTGCTTAGTCATGGGTGTATCTACAAAACCTGGACGAATATCGGTCACATAAACATTGGGGTTAAATTTAGATGAACGCATTCGTAATCCTGACATATAATTTGCCATGAATGCCTTTGAAGCATGATACTCAGGTGAATACGCACTGCCTGTTTGCGAAGCCAAAGATGAAACGCCAACTAAATGCCCATTTCCTTTTTTAGCAAAATATTTATATGACCATTGAGCCAATGCCGTAAATCCACGAACATTTATGTCAATCGTATTCATTTCTTGTTCATAAGTGGCTTTTTGAAAACCTACCCCAGCATTAATAATAACCAAATCAATTCCATTAAGCAATTGTTCGGCTTCTTCCATTTTTAGACGAGACTCATCAGTTTGAGCAACATCCATTTCTAAAACATGAATTTTTGCCCTCGGAAATTTATATTTAATTTCTTGTAATAATACAGTTCTTCGGCCAGAAATGACCATCTCATGTCCGAGTGAAGCATATAATTCGGCTAACGAACGGCCAATTCCCGTTGAAGCACCAATAAGTACAATTTTCATTCTTTAATACTAAATTTTATTGAGAATTTGGATTGAATAAAAGCTGTCGGAATTGTTTTTTGTTTAATATATTTGTTTTTCAAATGTAATAAAATCATCTCAAAATAAATATTATTTATGCAAAAACGTCTGACTGCTGAGGAATATATTGCTGGAATAATATCTGGAAATAGAATTATTTTAAGTAGAGCTATTACATTAATTGAAAGTCAGTTAGAAAATGATCGAATAATTGCCCAAAAAGTCCTAGAAAAAATCTTACCTTATACTGGAAAAGGAATTAGAATAGGAATAACAGGTGCACCAGGAGTTGGCAAAAGCACATTTATAGAGGCTTTTGGGAAGTATCTTACAACAATCAACAAAAAAATTGCAGTCTTGGCGATTGATCCATCTAGTCAGCGTACCAAAGGTAGTATTATGGGCGATAAAACTCGTATGGAAGAATTAGCACACGACGATTCTGCTTATATTCGTCCCTCCCCCTCTGGAAATACTCTTGGAGGTGTTGCCAACAAAACACGAGAAACCATGCTTTTGTGCGAAGCAGCAGGTTTTGAGGTCATAATTATTGAAACAGTTGGAGTTGGTCAATCAGAAACTCTTATAAAAGGCATGGTTGATTTTTTTTTACTCTTGATGCTTTCAGGTGCAGGCGATGAATTGCAGGGAATTAAACGTGGAATCATGGAAATGGCCGATGCCATTGCTATCACAAAAGCCGATGGAAATAATAATCAAAATGCAAAAAATGCACGAATGGAGTATGTAAATGCTTTACATCTTTTTCCACCTTCTTTAAATAATTGGTATCCGCCTGTGCTTACTTGCTCTGCCTTAGAAAAAAAAGGATTATTTGAAATTTGGCAAGTAATTATTGATTTTGAAAATCAAATGAAAGAAAATGATTTTTGGAAAAAGAATCGCCAAGAACAAAGCTTAAATTGGATGCATGACTACATCAAACAATACCTCGAATTGAAATTTTTTAGTGATAAAAATGTAAAAGAAAACTTCAAATCAATCTCAGACCAAGTACTTTCGGAAATGATTTTGCCGATTCAAGGAGCTAATTTACTTTTAGAAAAACATTTTACCTCTTAGGTTTTCTTGCTGAATAGAATTCCACATAAATTACTTAGACAATACTTAAAAAAAACGTAATTTTGTAATTCGTAGCCTCCATATAAAGAATCCTTGAAAATTTCTGACTACTGAAAAACCTTATTTATGTTCTGGTATAATCTTTCAAAACTTATTTTAAAAAATCGTAAGACTTGGTTATTTATGGTGTTCGTCACGACCCTTTTTATGGGTTTTATGGCATCCAAAATTACAATGTCTTATGAATTGGCAAGGATTCTTCCTAAAAGCGACGAAAATTTCAAAATATACGAAGATTTCAAACAACGTTTTGGTGAAGATGGTAATGTTATGGTGATTGCCATAGAAACTGATAAAATTTACGAACTCGAAACATTCAATCAATGGTATGATTTGAGTAAAAAAATAAAAAGTATTGAAGGCATCAAAAATGTATTATCAAATACAAATTTATTTGGAATCGAAAAAGATAGTGTTGAAAAAAAATTCAACTTCCCTCCTCTTGTACCCAAGCGTCCAACAACACAAGCAGAAGTTGATTCGATTAAAGAAAAAATCAACAAATTGCCTTTTTATAGAGGTGTTATTTATAGCAAAGAAGGGCATGCACATTTGATGGCAGTTACATTTGACCAATCTAGACTTAATAGCAAAGGTCGTATTTCTATTTCAAGAGAAATTGAGTCTGTAGCACGCGAATTTGGTGTAAAAAGTAATATCAAAGTTCATTTTTCAGGAATGCCGTTTATTCGTACAAACTTTATTTCAAAAGTTTCGACCGAATTAATACGTTTTCTTGGTTTAGCTTTTTTAGTAACAATCGGAATTCTTTACATCTTTTTTCGTTCGATTCGAACGGTTCTTTATACTTCATTACTCGTTATTATTTCGGTAATTTGGTCGGTTGGATACATTGTACTTTTTGGTTACAAAATCACCATTTTGACTGGACTAATCCCACCATTAATTATCGTAATTGGTATTCCAAATACCATCTTCTTGGTAAACAAATATCAAGAAGAATTCTTAAAGCATAACGATAAAATGCGTGCTTTGGCGGTTTCTATAGAAAAAATAGGTAAAACTACATTCTTAGCAAACGTAACTACTTTTATTGGTTTCTTTGTGTTTTACTTTACAGGCAGCCCTCTTTTATTAGAATTTGGCTTGGTTGCGGCCATCGCTGTTATGTCAACTTGGGCTATTTCATTAATATTGATTCCAATATTTTTCAGTTATTCAGCTCCGCCAAGTGCTAAAAATGTAAGACACCTTGACAATAAAAACCTTACGGCATTTTTGCGTTATGTAAACAAAATCGTACACACCAAACGAACTAGTTTGTATTGGTTTATCGCAATTTTGGTAGTAGTTTTTACCTTTGGTATGAGCCGCCTAAAAGCTGTAGGCTATATCGTCGATGACCTTCCGCAAAACGACCCCATTTATGCAGATTTAAAATTTATTGAAAAGCATTTTCATGGAATTGTTCCTTTTGAGGTGGTAATTGATACAAAAAAAGAAAATGGCGTTTTGAACCCACAGGTTTTGAATAAAATCAAAGTAATGCAAAGAGAATTTGCTAAGTATGATGATTTTACAAATCCTATATCTTTGGTTGAAGCCATAAAGTTAGTTTATCAAGGTTATCGTGGTGGTGACCCTAAATATTTTCAATTACCTGGAACCTTTGAATTGCAAAAATTATCAGAATATGTTGGCACAGTCAAAGGAAAAGAAAATTTGGCAACTCCATTTATCGACAGTACCAAACAATTTACACGTGTGAGTTTTCAATGTGGCGATAATGGTACAGTAAGAATCAGAGAATTAGTTGAAACCTTACAGCCAAAAATTGATACAATCTTCAATTATGACCGAGAAGCTAAGCAATGGCTACCAAAAGAAGAACAAATCAATGCCAAAATCACAGGTAATGGCGTAGTTTTTATGAAAGGGAATGATTATTTACTCCAAAATTTAATTGAAAGTACCCTTTGGGCAATTGGATTGATTTGTATCGTAATGGCTACTCAGTTTTTTGATGCACGAATGATACTTATTTCAACAATTCCAAGTATTTTGCCACTTATCATTACAGCAGGCGTAATGGGTTATTTTGGTATTCCACTTAAACCAACTACGATTTTAGTATTTAGTATCGCCTTTGGTATTTCTTCGGATGGAACAATTTATTTCCTCACAAAATATAAAGACGAACTAAAGCATCATAACAAAACAGTTTCTGAAGCAATCAATGAAACCATCATGTACACAGGGATTAGTATGTTTTACACCGCTATTATTTTGTTTTTTGGCTTCGGAATATTTGCAGTTTCAAATTTCAAGGGTACTGTTTATTTAGGTAGCCTTATTTCTATTACATTGTTGATGGGTATGATTGCCAATCTGATTTTGCTTCCTGCATTATTGATGACTTTAGATAATAGTAGAAACAAAGCAAAATGATAAATTTTCACGCAGAAGCAATCGATTTTAAGGTTTTAAACCCAATAAAAACTAAGCGATGGTTAAAGTCAGTCATCGAATCCGAAGGTTTTGAGTTATTAGAAATCAACTATATTTTTTGTAATGATGAATATTTACATACAATAAATGTTGAATATCTCGAGCATGACACACTTACTGATATCATCACTTTTGATAATTCGGAAGAAGATCAGCTGATTGAGGGAGATATTTTTGTGAGTATAGAACGCATAATAGATAATACCCAAGATTTCAATACAACCTTCGAACAAGAATTTAAGCGTGTAATTGTTCATGGTGTATTACACCTTTGCGGTTATTTTGATAAAACCGATGAAGACGAAAAGCAAATGCGAGACAAAGAAGATTACTATATTAGGCTTTGGTAAAACTACAACAAAATTAAAGTAAAAATAGGGGCAGAAAATTCTGCCCCTATTTACTTTAATTACATGAATGCTACATTTAAAATATCAGATTACTTTTTGATTGAAACAGTTTATAATTTTTTTAGGCTTTAATAAACTTCTTAATAGGTAATTATATATTTTTGAAAAAATTTAATGCCTAATCATTTATAAACTTACAACTCAATCATGGCAAACCGAATCGGAGGTTATTTGGCAGGAGCTATTCCTGCGAATGTAAAGAAAAAAGAGGCCGGAAAGCTCAAATCAATCCCACCAAAAGTTGATTTAAGAGAACACCTAACTGAAGTAGAAATGCAAGTAGGAAATAGCTGTGTTGCAAATGCTTTTGCGGGTGCTTACGAATATTTAGCCAAGCGAAATAACGGGGATTCTGCAGATATTAGTCGATTATATATTTATTACAATGCACGTTGGCTAGGTGAAGCCGCTGATAAAGATTGTGGCTCTGTTATGTATAATGCCATAGAAGGCTTAAAAGAATACGGTGCATGCTCAGAAGAATTATGGCCAAATGATGATACTATGATTCTTGATGAACCCGACCAGACTGCTTACGACCATGGCTCAAACTTCAAAATTGTTGATGCTGAATATATCGAAACAGACCTCGAAATCTGGAAACATACACTTGCTGAAGGTTATCCAATTTCTTTTTGCATCAATACATTTGAGTCATTTGATAGTGCCACAAAAAATAAAGGTCGGGTACCTATGCCAAAAGCTTCAGACAATGTTCGTGAAACGCATGGTTGGCATGCCATGCTCTGTGTTGGCTATTCTGAACCCGATAAAGTTTTCATTATAAGAAATTCATGGGGAAAAGATTGGGGCGATAAAGGTTATTGTTATATTCCTTATGACTATGTAATCAATAAAGACTATAATGGACATGATTCATGGATAATAAAGTCTGTTGAAAATCTTGATTTTAGTGAAGGTGTATGGGATGAATCTGAAGAGTCAAGTTTTGTGGTTGATGGAATGATATACGTGACAGATTTTTGGATAGAAACTGAAGATTGTGAAGATTTTGCTACAAAATTAGAAGAACTCTGTTTGGAATACGTTGAAAACGAAGAAGATTTTTACTTCGATTATGAAACGAAAGAAGAAGACGGAATTGAATATACTTACATTAATAATTTCGAGATATTGACCGAAAATCCTGATGATTTTATTGTTGACCTAGAAACACTTTGCGTAGAAAATGCAATAGAAGAAAATTATAGTTTTAGTTATGGTGATGGTGTAGAAGAAGAAGAAGAAGAAGAGGAGGAAGAGGAAGAGGAAGAGGAAGAGGAAGAAGAAGTGGAAGAAGAAGTGGAAGAAGAGGAGGAAGAAGAAGAAGAAGAAGAAGATAGAAAAAAACGCCGTTAGGAATCTCTTTATTCTTAAAACAGCCATTCATAATAAAAATTTAAATTTTAATTATGAATGGCCAAAAACATGTCAAGGTTTGGGATATTTCTTAGAAGCATCATCTAATACCAAAACCCAATCTTGACCATACCCCGAAGTTGGTGGATTAAACTGTTTTGTACCATTATTTTCAAAACTTCCAAGTTCTTTAATTTGACCATTTTTAGGATTAAACCAGTAGCCAATTAGCTGACTGCCAGAGATTTTCCCTAAATTAACAGTAAAAGATTTTCCGGAGACTGAATAAGCAAAAATGTAATCATTACCACGAGTAGCTTGAATACGCTCATATGCTGAATTGACATTTTCAAGTATCAATGACTGGTCAGGAATCCTATCCAAAATTGGTCGTGATTCAATCAATCTTCTCAAATATTTCACTTGATTTGCTGCGGGTAATTCAAGGGCGGCTTTCCAATATAAATGTGGGCTATTGACTGGAAGAACATTTTGGCGAAACATTTGCCAAACATCATGACAGCCATAAGTAAAGCCAAATGCACCTGCAAAAACATCTAAATAAAGTGCTTTTCTAACATCATAAGCATTGGTAGTGCCTAAATCATTGGCGTTGAAACAAACTGGGTGGTCTTCATAAACTGGTTCACCATCGATAACAGGCTTTATATTTTGGCGTTCATAAGAGCGTTTGATTAGATTAAAAACATCATTATCTCGGCAGTGACCAGTTTGATACATATTGAAATCGAACCAACTGTCATCATGAAACCACTCACTTGCCCCATTTTTATTTGGCTGTGGATGAAAAGTAATTAAAACCTTTTCATTCCCTCCAAACGCCTCAACAATTCCACTTGCCATAGCTCGCCAAATCGCCAAATCTTGAGAACCTTCTCTTGGATTACGGTCACCACCTAAAATCCAAATGATATTTTTTCGGTTTTTATACCTATTTGCAATCCAATTTCCATAGATTTTAGCATTTTCAGTATTAAATATTTCGGGTCCGTTTCCCCAACGGTCTTTAAAAATTTTATCACCCCAAGTTGGTAATAAGCCGATATTTAGACCAAATTCAGCGGCCTTATCTATTACAAAATCAACATGTTTGAAATATGCTTCATTGGGTTGGGTTGGATCATTATTCACCAAAGGTTTATCTCCGTAAGCATTCGGACTATTCAAACCATCTAATTCGGCCAAAGCAACTGCTTGAATGATTGTAAAACCTTGTGTTGCTCGCTTGCTTAAATAAAATGTAGTCGAATCACGGTCGAGGGCATGAAAAAGCTCCCATGCGGTATCGCCTACCCATATAAATGGCTTATTCTCTTTTAGCAAATAACGCTTGTTTTCGCTGACAGAGAAGGTTTGAGCTATAGATTGGAAACAAACTAGCAAAAAAAATAGAGTTGAAAAACGTCTAATTGTCAATTTCATGGGTTGATTAGTTGTAAAACATCAAAGGTAATAAAATATTAATATTAACAATTTATGATTGATTTTTACTCAAAAACACAAATTCTGACATTGTTTGTTGAAATTTGAGCCGGAATCATTCTAATATTGTCGAAATTTTTTCGACCAATACTTCATTAATTTTCACATAAGAATCAAACGTCCACCCCGCAATATGTGGTGTAAAAATCACCTTTTTTGAAGCAGTAATTCTATCAAATATTGCTTTTTGTTCGGTTGTAAGTTTTTGAAGTTTTTCATTTTCTAAAACATCTAAGCCTGCTCCAATTATTTTGCCTTTTTCGATAGCATCAGCCACTGCTTCAAGCGAAACAATTTCGCCACGAGAAGCATTGATAAAAAATATATTAAACCTAAACTTTGACAAATAAGAGGAATTCACCAATTGATTACTCTCATTAGTCAATGGAATATGTAAACTCAAAACTTCGGCGTTTTCAAAAATATTTTCCATTGTAGATTCCTCTACAAATTCGTCAGTGAAACCAGTTTTGAATTTATCATAAGCCAGCACTTTACAACCAAAGGCTTTAAATCTTTTGGCTGTTTCTGAGCCGTTATTACCATAGCCAATAATGCCAACTGTTTTTCCCAATAGCTGAAAACCTCTATTTCTTTCTCGTTGCCAAACTCCAATTCTTACTTCACTGTCGGCAATAACAATATTATTCATCAAGCACAAAGTCATGCCAAGAACGTGTTCGGCTACCGCAACTCTATTTCCTTCGTTTGCTGCAAAAAGTGCAATTCCTTTACTCTCAACATAATCAATATCAATCAAATCAAGTCCAGCTCCTGCCCTACCAATAAATCTTAAATGGTGAGCATTCTGCAATAATTCAGCATCTACGAAAGTCTTGCTTCTCAAAATCAGTCCAACATAATTATTTAACTTTTCTATGATTTCATTTCTCGCAATTTTAGGTTGATAAACAGGCTCGTAACCCAATTTTTCGAGCATTGGTATTAAACTTAAGTGCATTTCGTCGGCAATTAGTACCAAACCCTTATTCGTGGCATTGTTTGTATTCACAGTACTTTTTTTATAATATGATTGTCAGTAACTTGCAGCAAAATTACAGTTCAGCATCGGGATACACATCTTTTTGGAATATTTTTTACTTAAAATAATCTCGTTTATCCTAAAATCATTTAAATCCAATCGAAAAGTGAGCGAAATTCAAAAACCAATTATTGGCATAAGCATCGGAGACTTCAATGGTATTGGCCCTGAAGTAATCCTAAAAGCAGTTGGCGGCAATCGACTAAACAAAATTTGCACACCAGTTATCTATGGCTCTGGTAAAGTAATCAATCGCTATCGTCAAATGCTTGACTTCAAAGACTGGCAGTTTTTTACAATTCATAAAATCGAACAAGTAAATCATAAGCAAGTAAATGTAATCAATTGTATGAGCGACCAAGCTTTGGATATTCAGCCTGGTGTAATTAGCCCCGAAGCAGGTAAATTAGCATTTGAATCATTAAAAAGAGCTGTTGAAGATTTAAAATCAGGCAAAATAGATGCTTTAGTGACTGCTCCAATCAATAAACACAACATACAAAATGATGATTTCAAATTCCCAGGACACACTGAGTTTTTGGCTCATGCCTTTGGCGTAAATAAAGAATTGATGTTTATGGTCAGTGAAGAGTTAAAAATTGGTGTAGCTACCGCCCATGTTCCTCTAGAACAAGTAAAGAAACATATTAATAAAGAACTGATAATTAGCAAGTTAGATCAAATAAAATCATCTTTGATTCGTGATTTTGGTAAACAAAAACCAAAAATTGCAGTATTGGGGCTTAATCCACATGCCGGTGAAAATGGTTTATTGGGGATGGAAGAAAAAGATATTATTCAACCCGCTTTGGTTGAATATAAGAAAAAAGGAAATTTGGTTTTTGGACCATTTCCTGCCGATGGATTCTTCGGAACGGGAGCTTGGAAAAATTATGATGCGATTTTGGCAATGTATCACGACCAAGGCTTAATGCCATTTAAAATGATTGCCTTTGAAAATGGTGTAAACTTTACTGCAGGCTTACCAAAAGTGCGTACTTCACCGGATCATGGAACAGCTTACGATATTGCAGGAAAAAACATTGCAGACGAATCTTCAATGTTGAACGCCATTTACATGGCCATTGATATTGCCAAGAATCGCAAGGATTTAGAAGTTTTAGAAGCTGGTTCAATGAAAAAGAAAACCATCGTACTTAAAGAAGCAAGTATGGAAGACTAAATTAACCTATTTTTGAAAAAAATTTTTCTTAAAACAAAAGAAGCTGTATTTATAATGAAAAAATAGACAAATAATATTCATCAAAAGCACCGAGTGATAGATTTCTTATCTCAATATAATCGGCGTTCCTTTCTTTTTTAAATGAGAAAGTCTATAAATCTCCCTCGCCTGCGAGGAGAAGGATGTTTATAGACTTAAACTATTTATGTTCAGCCAAAAACTTTCATGTTTATATTTTCGAATGATTTTTTTTAGATAGCCATTTGTATTTTGCTCAGTAATCGTGTTTATGCGAGATTTCGTCAAAACTAATCTGTGCAATTAACTAATTGAAACCATTTCGATTTCAAAAATCAAATCTTGTCCTGCCAATGGATGATTTCCATCAAGTATTACATTTGTAGCCGAAACTTCACGCACAATTACAGGCACTGATTGCTGGCCATTATGCATATTCAAGGTTCCACCAACTTCGAGTGGAATATCATCTGGAATATCCAAACGATTAAAGGTAAAAATCATTTCTTCACTTGCAGGGCCATATGCCTCGTCAACTGGAATATGTACCGTTTTTTTCTCACCAATAGCCATCCCAGTTACGCCAGAATCGAATCCCGCAATAACCATTCCACTACCAACTTGAAACTCTAAAGGCTCACGCCCTTCCGAACTATCGAACACCGTACCATCGGTTAGCGTTCCTTTATAATGTACCGCTACATTATCGCCTGATTTTACCATTATTTTAGATAAATATAAGTATAAATTATGAATTATGAGATGTAAACACTCAGCTTTTATAGTTCTTAATTGAATGCTAAATTTGAGCAAAACTTAGAACTCATCATTCAGAACTACAGGGGCGACCCCGTCAGAACTTTTTTAGTATGCTCTAGCAAAAACCACACGCTTATTTGAATAATTTCCTGTAAGAATACATTTCCCTTCTTCTTCTACTCCATCCAAAGGAATACAACGGATAGTTGCCTTCGTCAAATCCTTGATTTTCTCTTCCGTTTCCGAAGTTCCATCCCAGTGACAAAGTAAAAACCCACCTTTTTCAATTTGCTCTTCAAATTCTGCCCAAGTATCAATTTTAAACATATTTTCCTGACGGAATTTAAACGCTTTCTGATAAATAGCCGATTGAATTTCGTCCAGTAAATCTCTAACATAACTTGCAACACCTTCCAATGGGCGAGTTTCTTTGGTGAGTGTATCACGGCGAGCAACTTCAATCTGCCCAGCCTGTAAATCTCTCATACCAATTGCCATTCTAATTGGAACTCCTTTTAGTTCATATTCGGCAAACTTCCAGCCTGGCTTATAATTTTCGTTATCATCATATTTGACAGAAACACCATAAGATTTCAACTCATCAATTATAGGCTTTAATGCAATCTTGAATGCATCTGGCTCTAATTCTTTATTTGGAATCGGAACAATAACAACTTGATATGGAGCTAATTTGGGTGGAAGTACTAAGCCTAAATCATCAGAATGAGCCATAATCAATGCTCCCATCAAACGCGTACTTACGCCCCAAGAAGTTCCCCAAACGTGTTCGAGTTTACCTTCTTTATTTTGAAATTTCACATCAAACGCTTTTGCAAAATTCTGACCCAAAAAGTGCGATGTTCCTGCTTGTAAAGCTTTTCCATCTTGCATCATCGCTTCGATACACAATGTTTCTTCCGCACCAGCAAAACGTTCATTTGCAGATTTAAAACCTTTAATTACTGGCACTGACATCCATTCTTCAACAAAAGTGGCATAAACATCCAACATTTGTTTTGTTTCGTTCATTGCTTCTTTTTCGGTAGCATGAGCTGTATGGCCTTCTTGCCATAAAAACTCAGCCGTACGCAAAAACATACGTGTACGCATTTCCCAGCGAACAACGTTTGCCCATTGATTTATCAAAATTGGCAAATCACGATGTGACTGAACCCAATTTTTATATGTATTCCAAATAATGGCTTCACTTGTTGGACGAACGATTAGTTCTTCTTCTAATTTAGCTTCGGAGTCAACTATTAGTTTTCCAGGATTATTTGGATCTGATTTCAAACGATAGTGCGTGACCACTGCACACTCTTTGGCAAAACCTTCTGCATTTTTTTCTTCCGCTTCAAATAAACTTTTTGGCACAAAAAGCGGAAAGTAAGCATTGGTATGTCCTGTTTCTTTAAACATATCATCCAATGCACGTTGCATTTTTTCCCATATAGAATACCCATAAGGCTTGATTACCATACAACCTCGTACAGCAGAATTTTCGGCTAAATCTGCCCGTTTTACCAGTTCGTTGTACCACTCCGAGTAGTTTTCACTACGTTTTGGAAGTCCTTTAATCATGTTTTTTCAATAAAGAATGTAGAATTAAAAATTATAAATGAGTTTGAACAAATTGAAAAACATATTCAATACCACCTTTATATTTTCAATAAGTTATTTTAATAAAATTGAATTTTTGATAAGATTTTTTCGTTTAAGTATAAGAAAAACCCAATTCATACTCGGTTTAAGTAAAATTATAATAAGATATTAATGTCCAAACCGATTGCAAAGATAGGTTTTTATATTAAGTTTGTAAAATAATGTTACTATTCAATATTTGTTTGTTTAAATAACAATTGTTTTAATAAGTTAAATTTCTAGGAAATGAAAAAATATTTTAAATAAAATACAACCATTTCCTACACTGTCGCATCATATACATAGAAATGTTTAAAGCCCATACTTAAATAACAGTAAAATGAACACTTTCAAATCAATAAAATATCTATCGGTAGCAGTTCTTTTAAGTGCATGGGGATGTACTTCAACTAAGCAACTCACTACCCAGGGTGAATATGACGATATTTATGGCTCATCGAAAGATGCTCCACAAATAGCCTATTCACCACGACAAACACCTGAATACGTCGAAAATCAACGTTATCAACCAGAAGAGCCACAGATTCAAGACCAAGAAAATGCTACTGGGACTGACGAATACTATAATGAGAATTATTTAAATTCTCGTAATGTAAATCGTACTAACAATGGCGGTACTGGCTACAATTCTGGATTTGCCAAGGGCTATCAATCAGGTTGGAACGACTATGCTTGGAGTCAGCCTGTTGGCTGGGCAAGTCCATTCAATCGTTTTAATTATGGAAATGGCTTCGGAGGTTATGGTAGTGGATTTGGAAATGGATTCGGTATGAGCCTTGGTTTTGGAGGATTCAATCGTCTATATGACCCTTTTTGGGGTGGTGGATTTGGCGGTGGATTCAATCGTTTCAACGACCCGTTTTTAGGTGGCTTTAACTCTTGGGGCAGTTACGGATTCAATCGCTTTGACCCATTCTGGGGAGGATTTAATTCTTGGGGTGGCTTCGGCAATTCATGGTACAATCCTTACGGATTTAACTCTTACGCATTCTATGATAGAGGATTTGGAAATAATATTTTTGTAAATAACTATTACGGAAATATAACTTCGGGCATGAATGGTGTAAATAAAGACAATAGTCGTGTACGTACTTATGGCCCTCGTGATGGCGGAAGTGGTTCAAGCACATATAATCGAGGATTTACAAATTCATCTGTAAACAACGATGGAAACACTGTTGGCGGTCGTTATGGCTCATCAAACGGTCGTACTGGTAGTACGGATGCTGCTTCAAGAAGAGGCAACAGTAACTCATCATGGAATGGAAGTTCGGCAAGTAATGAATATAATAGAGGTAACTCACGCAGCTTTGGTGGAAGCACCAATAGTTCAAGTACCTCAAATGATACTTACTACGCTCGTCCTCGTAGAAATGGTAGCACAGAAGGTGGTACATATTCAAATTCGGGTAATAGTAGCACAAATAGCAATTCATCTGGTGGATACAATTATTCACGTCCTTCGGGAACAAGTCGTTCATCCGAAAGTGGTTGGTCAAGTGGAAGTGGCAACTCTTCGAACTCAAGCTATTCAAGAGGCTCATCATCACAATCATCTAGCTGGAGCAATAGCGGAAGCAGTAGCTCAAGCTCTTCAGTTGGTAGTAGCATTGGCTCAAGTAGTAGCGGAAGTGGTGCTAGCAGTGGAAGTAGCCGTGGGCCAAGATAATTGATTTAGGTTTGTTCAGACTCATTATTGAGATATTTCAAGAATCCATTCGAGAACCTCGCTGAATCATAGCGTTTGGCGAGGTTTTCTATTAAAACTAACCTAAATAAACATTACCTTTTCTATGAAGTAATTGTACTAAAGATTAAAAATCTGGTTTTTTTTTCTTCAAACTTCAGTATTACTACAATGAAACTTACACGAATTTTTATAGCCTCTGCTTTGATTTTGGGAGGAATAGAAGCACAAGCACAACTAACTCTAGGAGGTCACTTTTATGGAGAAGATGCTTTTAGATATTCACAATCTAAAGTAATTGGTTCAGCTCGAATGCAAGGTATGGGTGGAAGTTATACAGCATTGGGAGCAGATGCAGGAAATGCTTCGTCAAACCCTGCTGGTTTGGGATTTTATAATCGTTCGGAGTTGAGCATCACTCCTATTTTCAATTCAATCAATGCTTCCTCGCTTTATGCAGGTTCTACAAGCAAGGCCAATACTTCCAATGCAAATATTGGTCAATTAGGACTTGTAATGAATAGTGGCGGAAGCGGAACGCGTAAAAAACGTTCAAGTTTTGCAGTAACCTATTCAAAACAAGTGAATTTATTAACTAATTTTAACTATGCTGGGCAAAATAATAGAAGTTCGATGGGTAACTATTTCACTGAAAAAGCAAACTCTTTAAATGTAAGTGCCAAAACACTCGATGATGAATTTGATAAAAATACTGCAACTGCCTATTATCCAGAAGGAATGTATTATTGGACTTATATGATTGATCCTGATAGTAAAAACGATACTAAATACACAACAGCAGAGACAAGTTTGCCAGTCAATCAAACTGGAAATAATTCAAGTACAGGCAATCAAAGTCAGTGGAATTTGGCTTATGGTGTAAACTATGATGATAAAACTTATATAGGCTTTAACTTGGGTTTTGTGAGACTCAACTACGAGAACTTAAATAATTATTCAGAGCAGTTTCCGAAAGGGAAAGTCTTTAATGGCTTTGATTATAGAGAAGATTTGACCTCAAATGGTAGTGGAATTCATTTAGGTGTTGGTGGAATTTTCAGGGTCTCTGATAACATAAGCTTAGGTGCAAATATAACCTCTCCATCTTGGATCACTGTAAATGAGGTTTTTAATTCGAGTATTTCTATTAAAACTACATTCTTTAAACCTGACTATTCGGAGGTAAGAACCCGTGAGAATGAATTTTCATATAAAATTACAACTCCACTCAAAGCAAGTGGTGGTGCTACATTCTTTCTTCCCGAAAAAAAAGGATTCATTACAGCTGATGCAGAATACGTGGCATATACAGGAATGAGTATTAAATATGCAAGTTATGATAACAATGGTTATATAACGGGCTTTGATAAAGTTACAAAAGAAGACAATAGAATAAAAAACACATATAAAGATGCCGTAAACTTAAAAGCAGGTGCTGAATATCGTATTGATAATATTAGATTGCGGCTCGGTGCAAAATATATGCCTGACCCGTATAAACAAAAAATAGACAATCTCAATCGTTCACAAATGATTTTTAGTGGTGGTGTTGGTTATCGTTCGGCCAAATTTTTTGTAGATTTAGCGGGTGTGTTCAATACATTTAAAACTGCGTTTACACCTTATGAATTAGCAAATACAGCCAATTATGCATCAGCAAATATTACGAATAACCAAAAGAGTTTTGTGATTTCGGTAGGTACATTCTTCTAATTCAAACCTCTTTTAGAGTTTCAACTAAAAATGCCCTAATAGTTAATAATCTAGCTTTTAGGGCATTTTTGGTTTTGTTTTCGTCGCTTTTATTACTGATTTTGCGTTTTACGCCCTTCAACGTTAATCCACCCTTATCGGCGTTTACGATAATATTTCTCAAAATCTCAATATCTTTCTCCGTAATTTGGCGATCTTGCCCATTTCGTTTAAATCTGAGATTAAATTTTTTTTCGTAAAATCTAATTCTTGAGATATTCACATCCAACATTTCGGCAACTTCTGAAGTGCTATAATAAAGTTTAGTCATCGGAGATTAGCAAAATAATGTTTCAATGCCCAAAACTAAACTTTTTTTACCAAAAAACTATATTTTATATCTATCTAACCAACACTTGACGTTTTTCTAAACTTTCAGTGAGCTTGGTTAATTTTACATTTGGAATTTCAGTTTTATTAAACTCATTACCTCGGATATAGATTTTTTGGAGTTTATTGAGAGCTATTAAACCTTCAGGAATTTCAATAATATCATTATGAGTAATATCAAATTCTTCTAAATCTTTCAATTGATAAACTTGCTTTGGGAAAACTTTGAAGAGATTATAACCAATATCCAAAAGTTTAAGATTAGGTAAATTAGGCAAAGTATTCAAACGATTATGATGTGCATAAAGCGTTTGAAGATTGGGCATTTTACTGATTTCTTCGGGTAAATTCCAAAGTTGATTATTGGCAACCGCCAACGTTTTTAGTTTAGGTAATTTACAAACTTCTTTAGGTAAAAACTGTAAATTGTTGTGATAAAGGTCGAGTTCTTCTAAGTTTTTTAACTTTCCGATTGATTTTGGAAGTATTGAAGTTCGGACATTGTATAAATTAAGGGCTTTCAGATTTGTCATTCGCTTAAAATCATTCTTTACAAATTTTATTGGGTTGTTACCAACAAATAAGATTTCTAAACGTCTATTCTTTTTCAATGATTTTGGCATTTTTGCCATTTCAGTATATTGAAGATTTAAGTCTTTAAGATGCTTATTTCTTTTGAATTTAAAACTTGAATAGTCAATCCTATTTTCACTCAAGCTCAAAAATTTTAATTTTTTCAAACTCCATATTTCTTGCGGTATTTGCTGAATATAATTACCAGACAAATCTAACTTTTCCAAATTCTTGAATCTATAGATTATAATTGGAAATGTTTCAAGATGTAGTTTGTTTAAAATCAAGTTTTTAACGGTATCGGGTTGGTCGCAATTTTGAGCCAACTCTAAGGTAGAAATGCCTTTTTTGCTTAGTTTTCGAGGTTCTTTTCCGAGCGAAATATTAAAATTGACGCTGTATTTTTTATTATATTCGTTTGCAGGTAATTTGTGATTCTTACAAAATTCATCGGCAATACTCACAAATATCTTTTGTTCTTCTGCATTAAGGCTATCATTCGCCATTCTCATTCCTCCTCCATAAAGTCCAAATTGAAATCCATAAATAAAATAATCTATGCTTCCATCGGGCTGTACCAATATTTGAATTGGAATAAAGCGGTAAGGTCGAAAGGCAAAGTCTTCAAATTTTACATTTTTACTTCGTGCAAATTGATTAAAATCATAAATAACTTTCTTAGTTTCAATCTCAAAATCCTTCGCCTCTTCTTTGCCATCTTTTAATTGAACAACGGAATAAGGTTTATAAACATCTCTTATACGTTTGACATTCATAATATCCTGTTCAAATTTTTCTGGACGATAAACTTTTTGCTGACCAAATAAAGCAACCGATAAAAATGGCAATATATAAAATAGTAGCTTTTTCATGTGATTAAATAGATTTAGATTTAGATATAAATATAACTAAAGAATTAGTTGAAAATTACATTTCTTACTAGATTTTTTATTTCTCAAAGAAATTCTTTTTGAGTATTTTTGATGAATTGGAAAAAGTTTATTTAATTATGATTTTTACACAATCGGGCAAAGCCCCAGTAAACGGTATTGAAATTTACTACGAAACATACGGAGTAAGGAAAAATCCTGCGATTTTGCTTATAATGGGACTTGATGCTCAATGTGTAATTTATGGCGAAAACATCATCAATCCTTTGGTTGAGGCTGGTTTTTATGTGATACGCTTCGATAACCGAGATATTGGACTATCGACGTGGATGAATGACACTTGGCACAGAAGTCGCCCCTACTCGCTCGAAGATATGGCAAAAGATAGCGTTGAATTACTTGATTTTCTACAAATCAAACAAGCACATATTATCGGAGTTTCAATGGGTGGCATGATTGCTCAACACATTGCCATTGGTTTTCCTAAAAAAGTTTTGAGTTTAACATCAATAATGTCTTCGGGTTTCACGCTGAACCCAACAATTGCTAGTAAATTTAGCCATAAACTTTTATTTCGAATAATACCTATACTAATAAAAAGATTTTATTTCAAAAACAAATATTCTGAACATAAGGTCAGCGTTGGTAGTTATGTAGCAACTTATCGATTATTAAGAGGAAAAAGATTTGAATTTAATGAAGCCTATTTTAGAGAAGTTTTCACAGAAAGTATCGAACGACGAAAAGGGCAAAATCCAAGAGCAAGGTATCAACAGTTTTGTGCAATTGTGGCTTCGGGCTCACGACTTACAAAACTCAGCCAAATCAAAGTGCCAACTTTAGTCATACATGGCACTGACGACCCACTTGTCAATCCTAAACATGCGGAACTATATGCTCCGCTTATACCAAATTCAAAACTTTTAATGATTGAAGGCATGGGGCATGAACTTCCAAAAGATGCTTTAGCAGAGATTTTACCTGAAATTATAAGACATATTTCATAGCATATTAGGTAAAGTTATTACATAATTTTACGTTACATTTATTTATTTCAAAACCCTCCTCAGAGCACGCATATTATAAACCTGTCCTACACAAAAAAAACCTTTTTATTTAATAAGTCTTAAAAAAATCCAATTTTTAAGCTATTTTTGCACCTCAATTTTAATGAATACTTATCAAAATATTAGTTATTGGTCAAAATCCTATCTGATAATTAACCAATTTCCAAGTAACCTATAAAAAATTTACCAGTAACAAATAACCATCAAAATGACTTCGCACGAAATACGTAAAGCTTTTTTAGATTTCTTCAAAAGTAAAGGACATTTAATTGTTCCATCTGCACCGCTTGTGGCCAAAAACGACCCAACTTTGATGTTTAATAACTCAGGTATGGCTCAATTCAAAGACTTTTTCTTGGGAAATGGCACACCACCCTCAAAAAGAATTGCAGATACACAAAAATGTCTTCGTGTAAGTGGTAAACATAACGACTTGGAAGATGTTGGCTTTGATACCTATCACCATACCATGTTTGAAATGCTCGGAAACTGGTCTTTTGGTGACTATTTCAAGAAAGAAGCTTTAGAATGGTCGTGGGAGTTATTAACCGAAGTCTATAAATTGCCAAAAGACCGAATCTATGTGTCGGTTTTTGAAGGTAGCACAGAAGACGGTGTTCCATTCGACCAAGAAGCATTTGATATTTGGAAAGGACTTATCGGCGATGAAAATCGTATTATTCTCGGTAATAAAAAAGATAATTTTTGGGAAATGGGCGATACTGGCCCATGCGGACCTTGCTCGGAAATTCATATAGATTTGCGTGACCAAGCCGAAATTGATTTGATAGGTGGAAAAGAATTAGTAAATAATGACCATCCACAAGTAGTTGAGATTTGGAACAATGTATTTATGCAGTTTGAGCGAAAAGCTGATAAGTCTTTGATTTCACTTCCTGCAAAACACGTGGATACTGGTATGGGGTTTGAACGTCTTTGTATGGCGATTCAAGGCAAAAAATCAAATTATGACACCGATGTATTCCAAAATACTATTCAAGTAATCGAACAAATGTCGGGTTTAAAATATGGTGAAAACGGTACACTTTCATCAGATAGTTACGTTGATGTGGCAATGCGTGTAATTGCTGATCACCTGCGTGCTGTTGCTTTTACAATTGCAGATGGACAGCTGCCATCCAATGCGAAAGCGGGATATGTTGTACGTCGTATTTTGCGTCGTGCTGTGCGTTATGGCTATTCATATCTAGGATTCAATGAGCCTTTTATGAGTAAACTTGTGCCTGTTTTGGCCGACCAATTTGTGGATGTCTTTCCTGAATTAAAGGCTCAACAAGATTTCGTGAGTCGGGTAGTTGAAGAAGAAGAAAAATCTTTCTTGCGTACATTAGAAACAGGTATTAAACGATTTGAAGCACTCAATCCAGACGGTGGAATTATCAGCGGAGACGTTGTTTTTGAATTATCTGACACTTTTGGTTTTCCAGTTGATTTAACTGCCCTTTTAGCAAAAGAGAAAGGTTTAAAAATCGATGAAGAAGGTTTTGAAAAAGCATTATTAGAGCAAAAAACAAGGTCAAGAAAAGATTCTGCCAAAGAAGCAACCGATTGGGTTGAATTGAGTGAAGGTGCTGATTTAGATGGTGCGGCATTCCGATTTGTTGGTTATGATGAAGTTTCGGCAGAAGCACAAATCATCAAATACCGCAAAGTAAAAACCAAAACTGGAGAAGAATACCATATTGTACTTGACTGCACGCCATTTTATGCCGAAATGGGAGGACAAGTAGGCGACACAGGTCATATTATGATTGGCAACCATTCGGTGAATATCAGAGATACGAAGAAAGAAAACGACCTTTTCATTCATATTTCGGCTGATAAAGATATCGATGAAATCTTACATAATGCTGGAACAGTTGTGGCAAATATCAATGAAGAACGACGGGAGAAAATCAGAACTAATCATACAGTTACACACTTAATGCTGGCAGCCATGCGTAAGGTTTTAGGTACGCACATCGTGCAAAAAGGCTCATTTCAAGATGATAATATTACTCGTTTTGACTTTTCGCACTTTGCCAAAGTTACTGATGAAGAATTAGGACAAATTGAAGACATTGTCAATGAGAAAATCCGTGAAAATATTCAGCTCGAAACCAAAGTAAATATTCCAATTGCCGAAGCAATTGCTTTGGGTGCAACCGCAACTTTCGGTGAAAAATACGGCGATTTTGTAAGAGTTGTGATTTTCGACCCTAAATTCTCAGTTGAGCTTTGCGGTGGTACACATGCTGCTTCGACAGGTAAAATTGGTTTATTCAAATTCATATCAGAAGGTTCGGTTGCAGCTGGTGTTCGTCGTGTTGAAGCATTGACAGGTGCAAAAGCGATTTCAGTAATCAATGAACAATTATCAATTAATACGCAACTAAAAGAAGTTCTTAGAAACAATGATTTGATAAAAGCAGTTGAAAATCTATTGGCAGAAAAAGCAACTTTGCAGAAAAAAGTGGATGTTTTGGAAAACGAAAAACTCCAAGACTTAAAGAACGAATTGACAAAAACTGTCTTAAATATCAATGGTGTAAACGTAATTGCAGCAAAAGTAAGCGTTCCGTCGGCTGAGGCTTTAAAGCAATTATGTTTTGATTTGAAAAATAAGTTGGAGCGTTTCTATGGTGTAATTGGTGCAGAGTTTGGTGGGAAACCACAAATTGCAGTAATAATTGATGAAGAAGTGATGAAAGAGAAAAATCTTCATGCAGGAAATATCGTAAAAGAACTAGCCAAAGAAATGAAAGGTGGAGGAGGTGGTCAACCTTACTTCGCAACGGCAGGGGGAAGCGATGCAAGTGGTCTTGAACGGGCGATTGAAAAAGGAAAAAGCTTCGTATAAAAATTGGTGCGAATTTTGCGGTCGTCGCACGATTCGCCTTTTTTTATTTCTAATCCTTTCCATTAGGGTCTTAGACAGGAAACCCTAATGAAATTGGACTATAAAACTCAGACATCTTTAAAATGGTTAAAATTACAAATTCATTTACTACATTCAAATCCCAAACACCTCCCTAAGATTGAAGGTCTAATAAGTAATCACTTGAAAAATCCGATCTTCTAATTACTAAATTTTTGTATAATCTTACATTAGAACAATACATATTGAAAAGTGTCAATTCCTAAAAACTCTAAACATATATTTTCATTTCAAAATAGCAGTCAAAAAATGTCTGCTATTTTTGTTCGTATAAAATAATTTTCTCGGTATGTCGTTTCTTTTAAGCATCCGACACTCAATATAAACATTAATAGCCCCAATCTAATTTTATATGAAATTCAAGGCCGTAATATTCGACTTCGGAAACGTCATTATTAATATTGAGTTTCAGAGAATTTATCAGACATTTGCCAAATTTACATCAAAACCTATTGCTTACATCGAAAAAAGAATTACTGAAGACCAAATTTTTAGACGATATGAAAGTGGACAGTTTACCGATGAAGAATTTAGAGAAGTAATTCGCCAAACGCTCGGCTTCCCACTCTCTGACCATGAAGTTGACACAGCATGGAATGCAATTTTGCTTGATATTCCTACTGACAGAATTGATTTAATACATAAAATTCGTCAGAAATACCCTGTTTTTTTACTGAGCAATACTAATAATATACATATTACAGCATCGAATAATTATCTAAAAAAAACTCATGGAATCAATAGCTTAGACATTTTGTTTGATAGACTCTTTCTTTCCTACGAAATGGGAATGTGGAAACCTGATACCGAAATTTATTATGAAGTATTGCGTTCAATTAATTTAGAACCTAAGGAAGTCGTCTTTTTTGACGATAACCTGCAAAATATTGAATCAGCCAAGGCTATTGGAATGCAAACAATTTTAGTTGAATCAACTACTTCTGTGGTAGAATATTGTAAAAACATATTTTAAGTTGTTACTTTGTGGCATACAACAACCCGTTCCGATGAATCAGCAACGTACTTACTTATTACAAATATTTTTATTTATTATTACTTTTATCTCTGCAACGTTATCAGGTGCCGAATGGATTTATGGGAGAGCATTCTTTTTTGGAGAGAACACGCTTGGTTGGTCCGAGTTTTTTGAAGGATTCAAATATTCTGTACCTTTTTTAGGCGTACTTACAATTCATGAGTTTGGTCATTACTTTACAGCAAAGAGACATAAAACTGACGTAACCCTGCCCTATTATATCCCTTTGTGGTTAGGTAGTTTAAGTTCTACTTTTGGAACACTCGGTGCATTTATTCGTATCAAGGAACCTCTCAAGTCTCGAATAAAATATTTTGACATTGGTATTGCAGGGCCATTGGCAGGTTTTGTAGCTGCATTATTTGTACTTTGGTATGGTTTCACACACCTACCACCACTCGATTATATTTTTGAACTTTTCCCAATATTTAAGCAATACGGAAACGAATATGGCAAATTTCTCGAAACAAGTCCAGACTATATTTCAATCAAACTAGGTGACAGCTTGCTTTTCAATTTCTTTGAGCAAAATGTTTCTAATGGAGAACTTCCGCATCCTTATCTTTACACCAATTACCCTATTATTTTTGCAGGATATTTATCATTGTTTTTCACAGCACTCAACCTTTTCCCAATAGGTCAACTTGATGGCGGACATATTCTTTACGGCCTCATCGGCGACCGTGCTTTTAATATAGTTTCTCCAATGCTGTTTTCTTGTTTTATTTTTTATGCAGGCTTGGGATATTTTAATGCCTACGAATTTACTACTCAAGACACCCAAATGTTCTTCATTTTAATAGGTAAATTTGCAGCATTCATCTTATTTAATTATTTTTGTTTTTCAAGAATTACCGACAATCTAATGACCAACTGGCTCATTGCCTTATCAATTATTTCATTACAATTACTTATTTCATATTTTTTTCCAACTATTGAAGGTTATTCAGGTTTTCTAGCTTTTGGCTTTATGCTTGGTCGTTTCTTAGGAGTTTACCACCCAACAACCTCCGATCTAACACCTCTCACACTCAAACGAAAAATACTTGGTTGGTTATCTCTCATTATTTTTGTAATTTGCTTTAGTCCAAAACCCTTTACCATCATTCAAAATTTACCATAATTAATAATGAATTATTCGAGTAACGAATAACCAATAAATCGAGTGACCATTTATTCGAAAAACGAATGACCAATAAATCACGATAAAAATGTTGAATATATTTAAAAATTCGTAAATCTAAATTTTAAATTTTAAATTCGTTTTTCCTAACTCTAAATTCGTCATTCGTAACTCCAAATGCTATGCTAAACTGGATATTCAAAATATGCTTTCGCCTATTAGGTTGGAAAGTCCTGAATACACCTTATCACCTAAAAAAAGGTCTCTTTGTGGTTGCACCTCACGCCCGAACATCAGATTTTTTAGTTGGGATTTGCACACGTCCAACAAATAATCTAGATATAAAATATTTAGGTAAAGCAGAGCTTTTTAAGCCACCATTCGGTTGGATTTTTCGAGGTTTAGGCGGGACACCTGTTCAACGCAACAAAAGTACAAATTTTGTTCAGCAAGTAGCCGAAACTTTCAATAAGCACGAAAACCTCTTGGTAGCAATCGCTCCTGAAGGCACCCGCAAAAATGTAAGCAAACTACGAACAGGATTTTATTATATGGCACACCAAGCAAAAGTGCCAATTATCATGTCAGGCTTTGATTACCCTAGAAAATCAGTTATTTTTGCAGAACCATTTATACCAACTGGCGATTTTGAAGCTGATATGAAAAAATACTTCGTTCCATTTTTTGAAACAATCGGTGGAGTTAAAAAAGATTGGCTAAAAAATTACAAAGTTGGAAAATTTGATGAATAGGAAAAAGGGCTGGCGGTAGGTCTGAACCTAACACCAAAGAAATTTGATTGAACAACTCATGGAAAAACAAACCAAAGCCATACGCATACAAACCAAACGCTCACAATATAGAGAACACTCAACACCGTTGTTTCTAACAAGTAGTTTTTGTTTTGAAGATGCTGAACAAGGAAAAGCACTTTTCGATGAAACACTCGAAGGTAATATTTATACCCGATTCTCAAATCCTTCAGTACAAGAGTTTGTAGATAAAGTTTGTATGCTCGAAAATTGCGAAGAAGGAATTGCCACCGCAACTGGAATGGCAGCAGTATTTGCAGGCTTTGCAGCACACCTAAAATCGGGCGACCACATTGTAGCTTCTCGTGCATTATTTGGTTCAGCTCACCAAATTTTGACCCAAATTTTGGTAAAATGGGGAATCACTCATACTTATCTTGACGCAACTGCTCCAGAAAGTGAGTGGGAAGCGGCCATTTTACCTAATACCAAGATGGTTTATTTAGAAACTCCATCAAACCCAGGTCTTGAATTAGTCGATATGGCTATGGTTGGACGCTTAGCAAAAAAACATAGCTTAATCTATTATGTAGATAATTGTTTCGCTACGCCAATTATTCATACTCCAACTGATTTTGGTGCAAATTTAATTGTACACTCAGCCACCAAATTTATGGATGGTCAAGGTCGTGTTTTGGGTGGTATAATTACAGGTACAAAAGAGCTCATCGCTCCGATTCGCTTCTTTTGCCGTCATACTGGCCCATCGATGTCACCATTCAATGCTTGGGTTTTATCAAAAAGCCTTGAAACACTCGAAATTCGAATGGCCCGCCACTGTGAAAATGCAGCAAAATTAGCCAAAGCCTTAGAAAAAATGGAAGGTATCATAAACGTTAAATACCCGCACTTAACAACCCACCCGCAGTACGAATTGGCAAAAAAGCAAATGAAAGCAGGAGGAGCAATGGTAACGTTTGAGATTGAAGGTGGTTTTAAGCGAGTAAAAAAATTTACTCAAATGGTAAAAATCGCTTCAAATTCATCAAATTTGGGTGATTCACGCACTATCATTACTAATCCAAATACCACAACACACGCTAAACTATCGATAGAAGATAAATTAAAGCTCGGAATTACTGAAGGGCTTATCCGTTGCTCGGTTGGACTGGAAGATATAAGAGATTTAATTGCTGATTTTAAGCAAGCTGCCAAAAAATCATTAAGCAAATAATCAGAGATAATGATAAAAAATATTGAGCAAAAATATATGGAAGTGATAATGAAGGAAGAAAATGCTTTGGCATTTGCTCGCTTTAATAAACTCCTTAATAATTTATTTTCTGAAAAATCAGAAGCTTTTGAAGAAATTTTGTCATTAAAATCGCAAGTCAATATATTGGAGAAAAGTATCTCCGATTATAAAAAAGAAATAGCAATTTTAAATATAAGACTAAAAAAACAAGAATTTCTTGGAAAAAGTAAAGAAATTCAAAAAGAAAGTGTTAAAATTGTAGCGAATAAAGTTAAAAAGTCAGCAGACAACTTAGAAATAAAGAAAACAATCACTGAACTGATACAAGAGATTGATGCGTGTATTGCTTTGTTAAACGAAGAATAATCAAATGTGGTCGTAAAATAGAAATTAAAAATGATTCCATTATAAACAAATTAGACTAAAAATCTATTGATTTATACTAATTTAGAATCATTTTTTTAAATTGACAATTATTAAGATTGGTTACAAAATGGCAGAAGCTGAAAAAATAGAAATTGGGTTGAAAGTATCTAATCGTGTTATCACACTCAAGGTTCATCCTGAAATGGAACCATATTTTAGAAAAGCAGCCATTGTAATCAACAGACGACTTGATACGTTTAGTAAAAGCCATAGTGGCGGAGAAATGGATTCTATGGATTTTTATTTGACTGTGGCCATCGAGGGTATGGTCGAATCTCAAAAAAACCAAGATAAATATAAACTTTTGCAACAATCGCTCAAACAAAGGCTTGATGATATTGACCAACGCCTCGCTCTTGGTTGAAAGTAAATTAAAATAAAGAAACATCAATCGAATACTCATCGGCTGTTGCTTTATTTATTATTCTTTTGCATTTCATAAATTTCTTCTTTTTTAACACGTCGGCTAGGCTAAAAGCTATTCAAGCTTGAATGTCTAATTTGTTCATTTGTTTTATAACTTCTTGCAATTTAAAAGTGTCTTTTTGAGACATTAAAGTAAAAAGAGCACGTCAATTTAAAATTATGAACTTATTATTCCCTAATTATTTATAAATTTTTAACAAAATTATCAGATGTCAAATATTTTAATGATGTTCCTCACCGACTTAGTTGCTTTGGCAATTGGGTTCTTTGTGGGTCGAGCATTACTCAAAAAAACATTTCAAAGTAAAGATGCTGATGCCGAAATAAGAGCTAACGAAGTATTAAAAAATGCTCAACAATCCGCCGAAAATATCAAAAAAGATAAAATGCTGGAAGCAAAGGAACATTTTTTGAAACTAAAAACCGATTTTGAAGATGATTCAAACAAACGCAAAAACATTATTTTGCAAAATGAGCAACGTGTAAAACAAATGGAGCAAACAGCTTTACAATCAAAGCAACAAGCCGCTCAATTAGAACAACAAAATATACGCAGAGAAAAAGAACTCGAAACGCTTCAAGCTAAACTTAACGAACAAACCGAAGTCGCTAAAAAACAGATGAATTTGGCGGCTAAACGTCAGGAAGAAGCCGAATTTATGTTGGCACAACAGGTTGAAGCTTTAGAAAAAATTGCAAACCTTACAGCTGATCAAGCCAAGCAACAATTGATTGATGCTATCAAAGGTGAAGCTGAAACTCGTGCATCAGGCTTCATAAAGCAAACAATCGAAGAAGCCAAATTGACAGCTACAAAAGAATCGAAGAAAATTATTATTGAAACGATTCAACGTACAGCCGCAGAACAAGCTATCGAAAACTGCGTTTCGGTATTCAATATAGAAGGTGATGAAATTAAAGGTAAAGTTATTGGCCGTGAAGGACGAAATATCCGTGCTTTAGAAGCAGCAACAGGTGTTGAAGTAATAGTTGATGATACTCCAGAAGCAATCGTAATATCAAGCTTCGACCCAGTTCGCCGTGAAATTGCTCGTTTGTCATTGCACCGTTTGGTACAAGATGGTCGTATCCACCCTGCTCGAATAGAAGAAGTCGTGGCCAAAACCAAGAAAGATATTGAAAACGAAATTAATGAGATTGGTGAGCGTACAGTTATTGATTTGGGTGTACACGGTTTACACCCAGAACTCATTAGAATGATTGGAAGAATGCGTTTCCGTTCATCGTACGGACAAAACCTACTCCAACACTCTCGTGAAGTAGCCAAAATGTGTGCCACAATGGCATCAGAGTTAGGCTTAAATGCTAAGTTAGCCAAACGTGCAGGATTACTCCATGACATCGGTAAAGTATGGCACGAAGAGCAAGAATTGCCTCACGCACTTTTAGGTATGGAATTGGCAAAGAAATACAAAGAACATCCAGAAGTTATAAATGCCATTGGTGCTCACCACGACGAAATCGAAATGACATCAATGATTTCGCCAATTATTCAAATCTGTGACTCTATTTCTGGTTCTCGCCCAGGAGCAAGACGTGAAATGATGGAATCTTACGTGCAACGTCTGCGTGATTTGGAAGCTTTGGCACTTAGTTATAATGGCGTAGAAAAATGTTATGCCATTCAAGCAGGTCGAGAATTGCGTGTTATCGTTGATTCAGAAAATGTTACCGATGAGATTGCAAGCAAACTTTCTTTTGATATTTCACAGAAAATAGAAAAAGAAATGCAATACCCAGGTCAAATCAAAGTAACGGTTATTCGAGAAATGAGAAGCGTAGCTTATGCAAAATAAGATTAACTGAAAATAGATTTGAAAAGGCGATACATCACCGTATCGCCTTTTTTTGAAATAAAAATATTGTTGATTACAAATTTCGGATTAAGTAGGCTTCAAAAAATCACAAAACAAAATAAAGTTTCGATAAAATTAAAATTTATCCTCAACTTACTAATTTATCTTTTTCACCGCAACAATTAAGTTTAATTTAGGGTTTATTAAAAAAGTACAAGTGATTGACTATCAACAAATTACAATAACTTTTCTGTAAATAAATGCAAGGTTTTTTAAACATTTCCTTTGTTTTACTTGCACTTAATATTAATTTTTATTGAATTTGACTTGATTAATTTCTTGCACTTATATCAAAAAGAATGTTTTTCAGAATATAACTTACTCATTATCAATAAGGTAAAAAACACAAAAAATAATTCTCAAAACCAATGTTTTAAAGAAAGACTTTTTAAGCAAGCCCTAATTTAAAAATAATAAATACTTCCTAAAAGACCATTTTCAAAAAAATCAGGAATTTAGATTTAGAATTAATTTATGAAGAGATGATTGCAGACAATAAACTGAATAAAGAGTACGAAAAAATCATGAAAAATCTCATAAAACTGATTTGTAAATTACTTTGGAAGAAACCTAACTACTAATTGCAAAATGTACTTCAGTTTACTATTTATTATTATATACAAAAAATGCCTCTCAAAATTGAGAAGCATTTTTTGTATGATTGATAGCTATATTATAGCTTGCGTTTAACCTCTTTCACTTCAAAACTTTCGAGTGTATCTCCAACTTCGATATCATTGAAGCCCTTTAAACTCATACCACATTCAAAGCCATATTTTACTTCGTTTACATCATCTTTGAAACGTTTCAATTGTTGTATTTCACCTTCATGTACTACAATCCCTTCACGAATCAATCTGACTTTATTGTTACGTTTAAAATTACCATCTGTTACATAACAACCAGCGATTGTACCCACTTTTGAAATCTTGAAAACTTCACGCACTTCAATTGTTCCAACTACAGTTTCTTCAACTTTAGGAGCTAACAATCCTTCCATTGCATCACGAATCTCGTTGATGGCATCATAAATAATTGAATATAATCTAATTTCAATTTCTTCATTATCCGCAATCTTACGTGCATTAGTTGATGGTCTAACTTGGAAACCAATTACAATTGCATCAGCAGTTGAGGCCAACAACACATCAGATTCAGAAATTTGACCTACTCCTTTATGAATAATCGCAACCTGAACTTCTTCTGTAGAAAGTTTCAATAATGAGTCAGAAAGAGCTTCTACCGAACCATCAACATCACCTTTTACAATAACATTCAATTGGTGGAATGCTCCAATCGCTTTTCTACGTCCAATCTCTTCAAGAGTTATATGTTTTTTAGCACGAATACTTTGCTCACGATTGATTTGCTCACGTTTGTTGGCAATATCACGTGCTTCACGCTCTGAGTCCATTACGTTAAATCTATCACCCGCTTGTGGAGCTCCTGGTAAACCAAGTACTTGTACAGGAGTTGATGGGCCAGCTGTTTTTATTCTCTTTCCAGTTGCATCTACCATCGCTTTTACACGACCGAAGTACTGACCAGCTAAGATAACGTCACCTACATTCAAAGTACCATTTTGCACGAGAACAGATGTTACATATCCACGACCTTTATCAAGTGATGCTTCAACAACCGAACCAACAGAAGTTCGATTTGGATTGGCTTTTAAGTCGAGCAATTCAGCTTCAAGTAATACTTTATCAAGTAATTCGTTGATACCTATACCTTTCTTGGCCGAAATTTCTTGTTCTTGGTATTTACCACCCCAACTTTCAACTAAAATATTTTCTTTCGATAAATCCTCACGAATTTTCTCTGGATTTGCACCGGCTTTATCAATTTTATTAATCGCAAATACGATTGGGACACCTGCATTTTTAGCGTGGTTGATTGCTTCACGTGTTTGAGGCATCACACTATCATCGGCAGCAACAACAACGATTACGATATCAGTTACTTTAGCTCCCCTTGCACGCATTGCAGTAAAGGCTTCGTGACCTGGCGTATCAAGGAATGCAATTTTCTTACCTTTATTTGGGCCTTCGTTGATTTCTACATCATAGGCTCCAATGTGCTGCGTAATACCCCCTGCTTCACCCGAAGCTACTTTCGTGCGGCGGATGTAGTCAAGCAATGAAGTTTTACCATGATCAACATGCCCCATAATTGTTACGATAGGAGCTCTTGGTAATAGGTCTTCAGCAGCATCTTCTTTTTCGATGGTTTCAACCTTTATTTCTTCTTCAGCCGTAATAAATTGTACGTCAAAATCAAAATCAAGGGCAAGCATTTGAATTGCTTCAGCATCAAGACGTTGGTTTATTGAAACAAACATACCCATCTTCATAGCCGTCGAAATTACTTCTGTTACCGAAACATCCATCAATGATGCTAACTCAGCCGCCGAAATAAACTCTGTTACTTTCAGGATACTACTCTCTTCTTGCTCTTGCAACACCCGCTGCTCTTCTTGGTCAGCACGAGACCTACGCTTATCTTTTCTATATTTTGCTCCGAAATCTGGCCCTTTGGTTTGCATACGAGCCATCGTTTGCTTTATTTGCTCTTTTACTTGAACCTGAGAAACCTCTTCTTTACGTTCTTTCTTTTTCTTCTGATTTGGATCTGGTTTTTTAGTACCCCCACCACCAGTAGTTGTGGTTGCTCCACCAGTTGCAGTAGTTGCAGGTTTTGGTCTTGGTGTATTTGTATTTGGCGTTGAATCTGCACCTGTTACTTTTTCACCACGTTTTACACGTTTACGCTTGCGTTTGCGTTTATCCCTATCTTCTGCAACAGTTGATTTTTTATCTACTGGTAATTCAATTCTACCTAAAACTTTTAAGCCTTGAAGTTTTTCACCTCTTGCCTGAATCAACTCCGGCTCAATTACTTCTTCAATCTCAACTATTGGAGCAACAACTTTAATAGGAGCTGGTGCTGGAGTAGGCGTGGCTAAATTACCAGCCTTGTGCGGTGGTCGTTGGTCAGCTTTATATGGCTGACGAGGATCCATACGCTCGGTAGGCTGCCTTTGCTGACCACCTTGCTGACGTTGTGGATACTCTTGACGACCTTGTTGTTGAGGTTTTGCCTCCTGTTTGGGTTGCAAAGGTTTTATAACTTCTGGTTTTGGAGCTTCAATAACTGGAGGAGCAACAACTACAGGAGGAACTACTATCTCTACTTTAGGTAAATCTAGCTTCTCAACGATTTTTGGTGCATCTACAATTACAGGTTTAGTCTCAATAACTGGTTCAACTTTTACTTCAACTATCTTTTCAACCGTCTCTGGTTTAGTTGGCTCAACAACAGGCTCCTTTACAATTTCAACTACATCTATTTTAGTAGAAACTGGAGCTGGTGGAGGAGATGGTTTTTTATCCAAATCAATTTTACCCAAGATTGTTAGACCTTGGTTTTTACTTTCGGCACGAATCACTTCGGGCTCAGCAGGTTGGGTTGGTTCTACATCTTTCTTGTCTTCTATCTTTGCCTGTTGGCGGAAATATAGAATTTCAGAATTGCCAACCGAAGTAGCTTTTGCTTCTTCAACTGGTTTTGGCGAACCCACTTCTTCAAGCAGGGAATTATTATTGTATTCTTTGGAAAGAATATTTAATAACTCAAAGTTGAGTTTAGCATTTGGATTATTTTCAATACGATGTCCTTTCACAGCAAGTTTTTCAACGATAGTTACAATTCCAACGTTGAGTTTCTTTGCCGCAAGGCTAAGTCGCATTTCTTTTTGTTCTGTCATAAAATGATTTAAAAATCTGTTTTGTTATCCTTCGCAGGATTAATTACTCTTATTTCCAAAGTAAAAACCTTGGAGAACTTTAATTTTTGTGATTTAGTCTTCGATAGCACAAATGTAAATCATATATTCTTGACTATCAAGAATATATGGTTTATAGTTACTTATTTCATTTTAAATTATCGAATTTTATTCGATTTATTCAAATTCTCTACTCAAAATTCCTAAAATTTCGTCGATTGTTTCTTCTTCTAATTCAGTACGTCTAGCAATGTCTTCTTTTGAAATTGCCAATACTGATTTTGCTGTATCGAGACCAATCTTACGGAATTCATCGAGCACCCAATCTTCAATTTCATCAGAAAATTCTGACAAATCTACATCCTCTTCGTCTTCTTCTCCTTCGATGTCACGGAACACATCAAGTTCCATTGATACAAGTTTTCCAGCCAACTTAATATTCATACCACCCTTACCGATAGCCAATGAGACTTGGTCTGGCTTAAGATAAACAGCCACACGTTTGCGTTCGTTATCAACTTGAATGTTGCTAATTTTAGCAGGACTTAATGCTCTAGAAATCAACAAATTAAGGTTATCAGTCCACTGAATTACGTCGATATTCTCGTTTTCTAACTCTCTTACGATTGTATGAATTCTTGAACCTTTCATACCTACGCACGCTCCCACTGGGTCAATGCGGTCATCATAAGACTCTACAGCTACTTTAGCTCTTTCACCTGGCTCACGTACAATTTTACGAACCGAAATCAAACCATCCAAAATCTCAGGAATTTCCTGCTCAAAAAGACGCTCAAGGAATACAGGCGAAGTACGAGAAAGTGTAATTCGAGGAGTTCCGTTGTTCATTTCGACCTTGTGTACGACCGCCCTGATACTTGACCCTTTTCTAGGCCTATCTTTTGGTATTTGTTCAATTTTTGGAAGCACTAATTCGTTGCTTTCGCTATCCAAACATACTAATTCTTTTCCGAGAATCTGATAAACTTCGACTATGATGAGTTCACCAACCAAATCTTTGTATTTGATATAAAGCATTTCTTTTTCCAAATCCTTGATTTTTTGGATCAAAGTTTGGCGGGCAGTTTGAACAACACGACGGCCAAAATCATCGAGCTTAACCTCATCAGCAACTTCTTCCCCGATTTCAAAGTCAGGTTGAATTTTTTGTGCCTCTGAGAGCATGATTTTGTCCGTGTCCCAAATGTCCTCCGAATTGTCGTCAACGATTTCACGCGTACGCCACATTTCTAAGTCACCACTATCGGCATTGATGATAACGTCAAAATTATGGTCTGAACCAAATTTCTTTCGAATCATTGTTCTGAAAACATCCTCCAGAACCTTAATCATTGTTGGGCGGTCGATGTTTTTCTCACGAGCAAATTCAGAAAACGATGCTATTAATTCTCCACTATGCATAGCTTAGTATTCAATTAAGAATTAAGAATGTAGAATGATTTTCAAAATCAAATTAAACATCTTAATTTTTGTTCAAAATATTTTAAATTACTAATATTATTTAAAAGATACAATTACTTCTGACTCTTTTATGTTGATAAACTGAATTAAAACTGGAATAACCTCTTCGTCCTTTTTACGTTTCTTATCTTCGATGATTGTAATATGTTCAGCCTCAACGCTTTCTAAACTTCCTTTAATTTCTGAACCATCTTTTTGGATAACTTTTAGGGTACGTCCAATATTTTTTCGATACATTCTTTCTGATTTCAGAGGAAAATCTACACCAGGTGATGATACTTCGAGTGTATATTTTTCGGGCATGATTTCATCAATTTCCGTGCCAAGCTGACGGCTTATGGCTGTACATTCATCAATTTTAATACCTTCGTCGGAGTCGAGTAGAATCGTAACTTTACTATGTACTTTTGATAATGATACTTTAATATCAACTACAAAAAATTTATCATTTTCGAGTAAAGGTTCTAAAAGTTGCTCTATTTTTTGTTTTACTTCCGTAATGGTATTCATATAATAATTTCTGGTAAACTGATTCCCTAATTTCCCTCATAATCAAGATTTGATAATCAAAGTCGGTTAAAAAAAACCTTATTTTATTACAATTCTTTAAATATGAAACAAATTTACAAGAAAAAAAGGAGGGCTTCGCACCTCCTTTTTTACAATTCAAACGCAAATATAGATATTTTTTGAATATTTAGCAAATTTTGTGTGATAATATAAAAGGAAATTAGAAACAATTATTCAAAACTGCGAAGTTTTTTCTTACAATAACTCAAAAGATATGATAGCATGAACATAAAAAGTGACGTCAGTAGCAAATTTTACCAATATAATACCCAAAAGAATGTCATATAACCAAATCGTAATATAATACATGAGTGCTTGGCGAACGAATAAGCTATCAAAATACTCAGCGATTCCAAATTCTATTTATAGAGCATGGATATTAAGTCCGAAAGTTTTAAAAGTATAGACTTTATTTTTAAGTGTTAAGTCTCGATTTGTAATAAAAACATCAATTAAAAGAATAGTTCCGAAATAGCCGAAAGTGCCGACCCAAGTGCCGACCAAAGCGGTAGTTAAATTGTTTTTTGTGAGTCTATAAGTCAAAACTGACGAAAGAAGTGTAACGACAATAGAAATTATTTCGGCAGGTAGGTAACGTTTTATTCATTCTTTTGCTTTATTTTTCACAATTATATTATATTTATATTCATCAAATCTCGGTATAAAAATGGTTTCTAATGAATAAAATTTCAGTTAATCGTCTTTTTTGTTAAATTATGTTTCAAAAAGTCGAGTTTAGGTAGTAATTTTAGGCAAAGAAGTCTTTCCAAAATAATAATGAAGTTGATAAAAGAAATTTTCAAACGTTTTTTGCTCTTCCTGAATATATTGCTTGCAGTTTATACACTTTTGGTATATCAGTTAAGCTATTCAGTAAGCGTAAAACATTGGTTGGCGGGTTTCTTAATGATGTCAATGCCTTTTGTTTTAGTTATCAATATTATTTTTGTGTTGATTTGGGCGATACGTCTTTCTCCTCGTACATTTTTATCTCTTTTTCTACTTATTTTGGGTTATCCTTTTATTTTAAGAACATTCACATGGCATAATATAGATAGCCGAGATACTCGTGAGGGTTTTAGTGTGATGAGTTATAATATGATGTGGTGCGATGCGATTACCTATGTACATGAGCACGATACGACAAATGCTATTAGTTTAGTAAAAAAAGCTGTTGATATTAATGCTGATATTAAATGCCTACAAGAACTTTATAACTGGGATGATTTCCCTCAGTTTAAGACTATTAAGAAATTTAGGGGGACACACAAATATTATACCTACGTCCATTCAACCCCTGGCAATGACCGTGGACAAGGTGAAATAGGTCTTGCAATTTTTTCTAAATTTCCAATTATTAGAAAGCAAGAAAAGCATTGGTCAATTAATCATAATGGATTGCTTTCGGCCGACATAGTTATTAAAAAAGATACAATTAGAGTTATAAACGTTCAATTACGATCAATGGGTGTGCGAGTACAAAAAGTAATTGAAGCAAAAGAAGACAAAGAATTAGCAAAAAAAGAAGCAAAAACAATTTATCATCAACTCAAAGGAGGTTTCGAAGACAGAGCTATTCAGGTTAAGGAATTAGAAAAATGGATTGAAGAAAGCCCGTATCCGGTAATGGTATGCGGAGATTTAAACGAATTGCCTTATGGTTTTGCATATGGTAAAATAAGACAATATTTAAGAAATAGTTTTGAAGATGCGGGTCGTGGATTTGGGTTTACGTATCACCGCAAGCCAGGTTTCTTGAGAATCGATAATTTATTTTACGATGAAAAGGAACTCGAAGTAAAACGTTTTAAAACTTTTTCAGAAACACCCTATTCTGATCATTTCCCAATTTGGGGAGAATATTTATTGAAGTAATTTTTGGTTCGATTAATTTTTGAAATTGAAAAAACGAATTGCTAATTACAATTTTGCTAATTTAAAAATAAAAAAAACGTTCCCAATAACCAATTCACCACTATATACATGGAAAAAATTTATCAGATTGCATTGTCAAATGTTGAAGGAGTTGGAAGCGTATTTTTCCGACAATTGATTAGCTATTGTGGTTCAGCGGAGAATGTTTTCAAGGCAAAAACCGATAAATTATTTAAAATTTCAGGTGTTGGTCGAGTGGTTATTGAAGGATTGAAGAACAAAGAACTAATTTCTGATGCTGAAAAAACGCTTATAAATGCCGAAAAGCAAGGTGCTCAACTTTTCTTTTCTACGGATAAAAATTACCCTTCACGTCTAAAACCCCTTTATGATGCACCTGCAGTTTTGTATTATAAAGGAAGTGCCAGTTTAGACCATTTTCGCTCAATAGGTATTGTTGGTACTCGTCAAGCTACTGACTATGGCAAAAAAGTAACAAAAAGCATAGTCGAGCAATCAAAAAACTATAACCCTCTGATTGTAAGTGGTTTAGCCTACGGAATAGATATTACAGCTCACAAAGCTGCGATTGATTTTGGGCTACCAACGATTGCCGTTATGGCAAGTGGAATTGACGTTATTTATCCTTCGCAGCACGAAAAATACATTGATCAAATTACATCCAATGGTGGAATAATTTCAGAGCATCCATTTGGAAAACAGCCCATTAGAAATATGTTTTTATCTCGAAATAGAATCATCGCTGGCTTAAGTGATGCGTCAATTGTTATTGAATCAGCTGCAAAAGGAGGTTCTTTGGTAACTGCTGAATTTGCAAATAACTATCATCGTCAAGTTTTTGCCGTACCAGGGACGCTGGCAAACAAAGCTTCAGAAGGATGCAATAAACTAATTCAACAAAATAAAGCTAACATTTATACTCAAATTAACGACCTCGTAGAAACGCTTAATTGGGATTTAGAGGAAAATCCAGACAAAATCAAATTCAAGAAAAACGACGTTGATTTAAGTATGTTTACCGACGAAGAAGCACACGTAATTTCTCACCTTCGCACTAATGGAGAATTGCAAATTGATGAACTCAGTTGGCAAACTCAAGTTCCACTCAACCGGTTAGCTTCGCTCCTACTCAATCTCGAATTTCAAGGAATCATCAAAGCAATGCCTGGAAAGAAATTTGGCCTAAAGTAATTTTAATTTTCTGTTTCATTCAAACGATTTAGTATCAAATTGTGTTAATATGACTGTAATCATTGTTTATAATCAGTCAATTAGCTATTAAAGTGAAATCTCCTCTAAAATTCATTTTTATATTTCTTTCTTTAAGCATAATTTTTACTTCGTGTTTCAGCCGATGGATTTTAACCGAAAAAGAGTTGAAAACTCATTATACCAACAGAGTTTCGAAACCTTTGTTTCACGTCATAGAAAATGACACAACGAAACTTCATTATGTAACTTTTGGCGTCGACACTGCCCAACCCGTATTATTTGTACATGGAGCTCCAGGCTCGTGGGACGGCTACCTAAACTTATTGGATGATAGTTTACTTCAACATAAATTTCATCTTATTTCTGTTGACCGCCCAGGTTATGGCAAATCACAAAAGCGACCAAAAAAGAATTTGTATAGTTTAGAAGAACAAGCAAAAAGTATAATTTTCGCCTTAAAAAGCAATCACTCTAATAAAAAAGCGATTGTAATAGGTCGTTCTTATGGAGCTCCAGTTGCTGCGAAATTAGCAGCAATGTATCCTAATAAAATCGAAAAAATTATATTGCTTTCACCTGCTATCGACCCCGACACTGAGAAGTTTTGGTGGTTTTCGAAGCTAGGTAAAGTTTTTTTAGTTCGTTGGTTTTTGCCTGAACGAATGAATACCGCAACTGATGAAAAATACGCACATATAAAAGAGTTGAAAATACTTAAAAATGATTGGAAAAAAATCCAATCAGATGTAACAGTAATGGTTGGAGGAAAAGATTGGATTGTGGATACAACAAATTTTTCGTTCGCAAAAAAGATGCTTATCGGAAAAAATGCTAAATTTATATTTATTCCAGAATCAGGTCATTTAATTTCAAGTTCGAGACCCGATTTGGTAAAAAAAGAAATTTTTAAGTAATTGATAGTCAATAGAATATAATCAAAAGTCCTTTATCTTGGGTTTTTATAACTTTCGACTATTAGCTATTAATTAAAAATCTAACAATTAACCAATTTTTTAAAACATTATGAAGCAACTCTTTTTTTTATGCTCTCTCATTAGTGCGAGTGTTTTTGCCCAATCACCCAAAGAAAAAATGCTCGAAAATATCGGCAAAAAAGAAATGTATTATGGCAAAATTGCCAAACAAATCTGGAATTATGCCGAAGTAGGTTATCAAGAAACAAAAAGCTCGGCATTATTACAAGAAACCCTTAGTAAAGAAGGTTTTAAAATCGAAAAAGGTGTAGCGGGAATTCCAACAGCATTCACTGCAACTTTTGGTGAAGGAAAACCAATTATCGGAATTTTAGGCGAGTTTGATGCCTTACCAGGTTTATCACAAGATTCAACCGCAGACCAAAAATCAATTGGCGGAATTGCTGGTCACGCCTGCGGACATCATTTATTTGGCACGGCATCAGCTGCAGCAGCCATCTCCGTAAAAGAATACATTAAGGCCAATAATTTAAAAGGTACACTTCGTTTTTATGGAACTCCTGCCGAGGAAGGTGGCTCAGGAAAAGTTTACATGGTGCGTGAAGGACTTTTTAATGATGTTGATGCGGTCGTACATTGGCATCCAGGCTCTTCGAATAGTGCAAGTTTTGGTACTTCTTTGGCCAATAAATCAGGAAAATTTCGTTTTTATGGTGTTTCGGCTCATGCAGCTGCTTCGCCCGAAAAAGGTCGTTCGGCACTGGATGGTGTAGAAGCGATGGATAATATGGTTAATATGCTCCGTGAACATGTGCCATCTGATACTCGTATTCACTATGTAATTACGAATGGAGGAAAAGCCCCGAACGTTGTTCCTGATTTTGCAGAAGTTTATTATTATGCACGTAGCCCAAGAAGAAGCGATGTAATGGATGTATGGTCTAGAATTGAAAATGCAGCTAAAGGTGCAGCAATGGGCACTGGTACTCGTGTAGACTGGGAATTGACAGGTGGTACTTATGAATTATTGCCCAACGAAACACTTGCTAAAGTCATGCACGCAAATTTAACCAAAGTTGGCGGATTAAATTATACCGTTGAAGAAAAAGCATTTGCTGAAAAAATTAGTAAAAGTTTAGGATTAGAAAGTATAAAATATGAAGATGGTACTGGTGTTAAACCTTTGGCGGTAGAAAAAGGTGGCGGTGGCTCAACTGATGTTGGTGACGTAAGCTGGACGGTTCCAACTGTTGGTCTGACAACCGCAACATGGGTTCCGGGCACACCTGCTCATAGTTGGCAAGCTGTTGCGGCTGGCGGTATGAGCATCGGTAGAAAAGGAATGGTAAATGCAGCAAAAACAATGGCATTGACTGTAACAGACCTTTTTGAAAGTCCGCAGACACTAAAAGACGCAAAGATAGAGTTTGAAAAAGCTCGTGGTACAAAAGAATTCAAATACCAAGCGATGGTTGGCGATAGAAAACCAGCCTTAGATTATAGAAAATAGTTTTAAGCATCCTAAACCTCCAAAAGGCAGGTTATTCAAACGAAGCCAATCAATATTTGGCTTCGTTTTTTTATAAATTAATCAGCTTATCGTTAATTTTTAGTACTCGTAGCTTTTCCTCTACGTTTCTCATTATTAAACTGCTTGGTTGTGTATCTCGGCAGATTACATCGTAGCCTTTGGGTGTAAAAAGTGTTGACTCGAAATAGATAATTGCCCATTGTTTGGTTGAATCCACATTCAAAATCTGCCATTTACTTGACAAAAGTAAAAGAAAGCCATTTCCACGCCACTCAAAAGAAGTATTTTCAATGTTTAGTGGTTTATCAAAACCATTGATTGATTTTGTTTGGCCATTTTGTTTGTATTTCACCTCATCTATTAATCCCATAACGCTATCTCTTTCGGCTATTTTGTAGTTAAAATTCGGATTTTTTTTATCACCCTTCAACCACATCGGAAAATTTGTTAAAATTATATGCCATTTCCCTTCGAGTTCTTGTAAATTAATATATTCTCTTAGCATTTATTTTTGAGATTTTGATGAAAACCGAAATTCCCTACTTCGCCATTCTTTTGGCGTAGTATTTTTGTACTTTTTGAATAACTTATTGAAATACGGAACATCGCCAAAACCGCTTTCAAATGCCACTTGTTGAATTGGCAAATCCGTTTTGTTGAGCAACTGACAAGCAAACTGTAGCCTAAACTCAATCAAAACCTCTACAAACGTTTTTTTTGTAATATTTTTGAAATATCTACAAAATGAAGTTGGCGATAAATCTGCAATATTAGCAATTTGCTCAAGGTTAATTTCTTCTTTAAAGTTCTCAATCAAAAACGAAAAAATCTTTTGAAAACGAGCAGTTTCTGATTGATTGTATCTATGCTCGAAAAAAAAATCATCAATCGTAATAACTTCAGTAGTTTGACTGAGAATATCGAAAATTTCTAATAAACCAGCTATTTTTTGCAGCGGCGAATTATGCTGTAATCCTATTATCTTTTGGGTGAGCGTTTCCTTTGTATTACCAACTATTTCAAAACCAGATTTTGATTTTTCTAAAAAAGCTTTCACTTTTTTCATTTCTGGTAAATCACCAACACCTTTACCCAAAAATAACTCTCCAAATTGTATCACAATGGCAGAAGCATTTTCATTCTCAATCGGTTGATTTACCCAACAATGAGGCAAATTAGCCCCTAAAAAAACCAAATCTCCCGCAACAAACTCATTCACTTGCTGGCCAATATAGCGTTGCCCTTCACCTTTCAAAATTAAGGTCAGTTCATATTCTGGATGGAAATGAAAAGGAGCTTCAAACTTTGGAACATCGAATTGTCGGAGGATAAATGAACTTGACTGTTCGGTGCTTAATTGCTCAAAAACTGCTTTCATAGTTTCATTTTCTCTTTCCCAAACTTATTTATCATAATTTAAGATAATAAAAGACAATTATATGAAAAAAAAATCAAACCATAGGACATAAAATTTAATCTACTTTGCATCAAATCTAAATAAATAAATCTAAGCAATGAAAAATCTTTTAAACGAAACTTATGAACTACAAGCCGAAGCCATTGCGTTTTATCAAAAAAATCGCTTTGTCAAACTAAAAAATGTATTAGATGAAGAAACTTTGACATATTACGGCGAGGCAATCACTCGAAAAGTAAATGAAATTAACAAGCAGGATAAGCCAATCGATCAGAGAGATACTTACGGGAAGGCGTTTCTTCAAATTTTTAATCTTTGGCGTGAAGACGAAACCTGCAAAGAATTTGTATTAAGCAAACGCTTGGGGCAGATTGCTGCCGAATTGATGCAAGCCGATGGTGCAAGACTTTACCATGATCAAGCACTTTTTAAAGAAGCAGGAGGCGGTATAACACCGTGGCATGCTGACCAATATTATTGGCCACTAAATTCTGACAAAACCGTAACAGCTTGGATTCCGTTACAGCCTGTTCCGCTTGAAATGGGGCCTTTAGAATTTAGTGCCGGTAGCCATACGATTGTTGAAGGGCGAGAACTGGCAATCAGTGATGATAGTGAACAAAAGATTCAACAAAAGCTGAGAGTAACAGACTTCAAACACATAATCGAACCTTTTGATTTGGGTGAAGTTAGTTTTCATTCGGGTTGGATTTTTCACCGTGCAGGAGCAAACAATACTGACGAAGTACGCAAAGTTATGACGATGATTTATATGGACAGGGACATGATTTTGAAAGAGCCAGAAAACGAAAATCAGAAAAAAGATTGGGAAGTATGGTGCCCTGGAGCGAAAGTTGGAGAAGTGATTGATACTTATTTAAACCCTGTAATTTATAGCAAATGATACATTGTAAAGCCGCTATTGCCAATGGAAAAGGCAGTTTTTCCATCCAAAAAATATTAGTTACTGAGCCACAAGGTGATGAGGTTTTGGTTGAAATAAAAGCTGCAGGAATTTGCCACACCGATTGGGACTCTCAATCGTGGGGCAAACCATTGGTAATGGGACACGAAGGTGCAGGGATTATAAAGCAAGTCGGAGCAAATGTAAAATCACTCAAAGTAGGTGATAAAGTTATGCTTAATTGGGCGATACCATGCTATGAATGCTTTCAGTGCCAAGAGGGAAATCAGCATATTTGCGAAAGAAACTCAGCCGTAACGGCAGGAAATAAATTAAGTGAAGGACACGCTACTTTTAATTCAACTTCGTGGAAGAACAAACCAATCGAACGGGCATTTAGTTTAGGCACAATGTCGGAATACACACTCGTTAGAGAAGCTGCTTGTGTGAAAATACATGTCGAAATGCCATTTTCGTCGGCAGCTATTGTCGGCTGTGGGGTTATGACAGGTTATGGTTCAGTGGTAAATGCTGCCAAGGTAAAAGCAGGTAGTTCAGTGGTAGTGTTGGGTACGGGAGGCGTTGGCTTGAATGTTATCCAAGGAGCAAGAATTTCGGGTGCAGGCAAAATCATCGCAGTAGATATAAACCCTTTGAGGCTAGAAATGGCTAAAGAATATGGTGCAACACACACCATTTTAGCAAAAAAAAACGATAAAGGCTTAACCGAAGCGGCCAAAATTGTAAAAACCATGACTAACGGTCGGGGTGCAGATTACGCCTTTGAATGCACCGCAATACCCGAACTTGGGGCAGCTCCTTTGGCCATGATTCGAAATGCAGGAATGGCCGTGCAAGTGAGTGGTATCGAAAAGGAAATTATGATTGATATGAATTTATTTGAATGGGACAAAATTTATATTAATCCACTTTACGGTAAAACTCGACCGCAAATTGATTTTCCGATTTTGCAAGACCTCTACGCCAAAGGAGAATTGATTCTGGATAGGATGGTCACAAAAACTTATTCACTCGATGATTTATCAAATGCCTTTGCTGACATGCATGCTGGATATAATGCCAAGGGAGTTATCGTATTTTAAAAACATAAAATGAGTCAATTTTTCACCACCGAAAAAGCTACTTTTCACGGCTTAGATTTCATTACGATTAAAAGTAATGCCTTGAAGAAACGAGCCGATATCACGATTTATACTCCCTCAAATGTAGTCGAGCATGTTCCGCTCGTTATTTTATTACATGGCGTTTACGGAAGTCATTGGGCCTGGGCAATCAAAGGAAATGCTCACAGAACCGCTCAAAACCTCATTGAAACTGAGCAAATAAAGCCAATGATACTAGCAATGCCATCTGATGGATTATATGCCGATGGTAGTGGATATATTCAGCATCAAACTACTGATTATGAACGTTGGATTATAGAAGATGTAATTAATGTGATGAAAGAGCAATATCCACAAATAACTGATAAATCACCAGTTTTTATTACTGGTCTTTCGATGGGTGGATTTGGAGCGTTACGTTTAGGAGCAAAATATCCAAACGTATTTAAGGCTTTTTCTGGACTTTCTTCAATAACACATTTTAATCAAATCGGTGAATTTGTTGCAGATTTTGAGCAATTAAAACACGATGCTTTAGAAAAAGATGGTATTTTTGAATGGATTTTGAAAAATAAGAATCTAATCCCTCCTTTTAGGTTTGATTGCGGAACTGATGATATTTTGATTGAATACAACCGTCAATTACAAAAAGAACTTGAAAATTATCAAATACCACATATTTATCAAGAATTTACAGGTGGCCACACTTGGGAATATTGGACTGAGCATTTGACTGATACATTGTTGTTCTTTAACAAACATTTGGATTAATTTTGATTTCTCCAAAAAAACAAAAAAAGAGGCTGTCTCAAAAGGGCAGTCTCTTTTTTATTTGCAGATTTATTTGTAACTTAGGGTTATGAAACATCCAAGAAATCGGGTCGTTTTTAAGACCTACACCCCTAATCAAAT
>JAIXOL010000060.1 GCA_027486845.1 Cytophagaceae bacterium | reverse complement strand
TTTACATCACTTTTCTTTATCCAACCTTCGATAGTTTTTTTGCCGTAGTATCGAATTTTTAACCATTCATCTTTTTCTTCTATTATTTCTACTTCATCACCTTTTAGAAGGTACATTTTAGTTGGGGCGTTTCGTGGTGAGGTAAATAAATAAACTTTATTTTTAATGCTTTTAGAAGAGAAAATGATAGAATTTAAAATACTCTTATTGGCATCAACTAAAAGCATTAATTTGTCATTTTCAATACACTCTTTTTTATCTAATATACCTTTCCAGAAAAGAATTATATACTTGTTTTTATCTATTTGGATGATTAAATTATTAAGATTTGCCGTTTTAAATATTTTACATTTTGAAAGAATATGTTCAAGTTGTTTGAACACATTTTCCTTATCTTCATTGAAATAAAATAGCTTATTCATTAGAATAGCTTTTTCATTATCGAATTTAAATGTATAAATATCATAATAGAAGTCTTCTAACCCAGGTGTTGCATTTTCCTCCACAACTTTATAAATTAATGACAAGATATTATTGTACTGAAAAACAGTATCAATTAGATATTTTTTAGTATATGGAATATTTACTGCCTGTTCGGAATAATAACTTTTGTCTCTATTTATTTGATGGTTTTCAAGGTCTATTCTCTCCTTTTCAAATTCATTCTTTAATAAATATTCAACAGATAGCTTTCTACTAATAGGAATTTCCATACTAATTCCAAATCTATATTTTTCATTGGAATATTCTAAAACTTTGTACTTTTCTGTTTGAGAAAATACCGAATTTACAAAAATTAAAGTAATAATTATACTACTTTTCAAGTTTTTTATACTCTTTTTTAAGTTCTTCATATTGTTTTTTAAGATTTTCATCATATTTGTTTTTTGCATAGCCGTCCCCATTATATTCTCTAGCAGCAGTTGACCAATCTTCAGTATTGATTGCATTCTGTAACGTTGGATTATTTTTTATAAATGAAGACATAATAAGAAGTTGAGAACTTTCTGTGCCATTCATTAACAATTTTTCCATGTCATCTATTGAACTAAATTCATTTCTAAAGTTTGCACCTATTACCTGTCCTAATCCCCATGATGTGGACATATATGCACACTCTTTGTGTATTTTAACTGCTTCCAAAAATCTGTCCTCATAATTTTGTTTTGTTGAAATGTAACATTCTTTATTAAACCAAGATTGATCATGACCTTGTGTTGCACAACTCTCCCCCTTTAAAATATAGGTATTGGGGAGTTTTTTTTCATTACATTTCTTGCACCAATTAAATCCTTCTTTTGCAACAATCTCAGGGCGATTCTTTAAAAGTTCATCCAAATCTATTGATTTATCTTTTCTCGGGTCATCTTTAGCTTCAATGCTCCAAATTTTTCCATTTTTGAGACATTTATACATCAAGTGTCTTTCAAAAAGTAATTTTGGAATATTTTTACCACTATATTCAAAAAAACCATTACCACCTGATTCAACAATTGTAAATGCTTTATATGCTAAAAAATCCTTAACACCTGCAATTTTTGCATATTTTTTATATGCTTCATTATCCAATATTTCTACTTTTTTATCCATTTCCTTTTCTTCCTCCTTTTTTTCTTCTTTCAATGCACTATACAGCCATTTTTGTAATAATTTCGTTTTTTCAATATTTTCAGTTTTAAGATTAAAAGCACCATCTATGAGTAATATATCTCCTAAATATTGCTTTTTCTGAGGGTTAATTACAGATTTACCTAATGTAATTGTTACATCATCAAAACACTCTCCTCCAATATTGACCTGCCCTTGTAAAGGGAAATGCAAAGCCCCCTCTGCTACATCAAATACAGTATTTTGCTTGGTATCAATATTTGTTTTTATTTGTGTTAAATATTGTATTAACAATTCACAATTTTTATCTCTAATGCTGAAATCATGTAAAATAGCTTGTAAGTCTAATTTAAAACACCCACATTCCATTTTTTTATCTTTGATGGCTTTTAGTTTATCCTCTAATGCTTTGGCTAATTTCGCCATTTCTTCTTGTTTTTTCTTATCATCTTCCAAACATTTTTTGCAATCATCATCATAAAAAATCCACTTCCCAGCATCGGCGTTAGGCCCTTTCTTTGGCTCAGAGGTTTCGGTGTAGGCTTCGCAAGTACAGCTCTGGCTCGCCAGATTAACCAAATTAATGATTTCGTCGGAACCCTCGCTTCCAAATTTTTTTGTAAAATAGGCTATCTGCTTATCTATTCCTTCTTTGGCTTTCTTTTTCATTTCTGCCAATGCTTTCTGTTCGGCTTTACTTATCTTTTTGCTATCATTTACTTTATCTAAAATTAGCTGCGTTTTCTGTGCAGTTTTTTCATATAAATCTGTTAGTGAGTTATACGTCTCGGCAATAGCCCCTGCGTTTTCATATGCAAGGTCAAGCACTTGGTTGTAGGCCGCGTAAGCTTTTTCTAATGTTGCTCGCTGTTTATCGGTTAATATTGAGGCACTTACGCCACTCAATTCTGCACGCCCTGCCACTACACAGCCACCTTCGGCTACTTGTATGCCACTAAGAGTTACGCCCAATTTTATATTATTCATCATCGGTACTTTTATAAGCCCTTCACCATTACCACTGCCATCTATGCTTACTACACTCAAAACCATCGAGTTCATAGCAATTTCATCGCCTGCGGCTACACTTACAATGCTACCACTATATTGTGGTACGCTATCGTGGTTGCCACATGAGTAGCTGGCACTAATGCCCGCACAATTGGGTTTCTTGCTTTTTAGCACTTCTTGTAATTGCTCTACCGTAGCATTGGCTGGTAAAGTCGTTAAGCTACTCGGCACACCTTCGGGCAATTCCTTGCCTTCGGCTGGTACGAATATCTTAGTTGGCGTGTTGAGTAGAACTTAAAAACAAAAACCAACTACACAGCTTGCATAGTTGGCTTGCATAGTTGGTTTGGAGCATCGCAGATGCTCATACTCTTTAAGTCCAGCATCACAGATGTGGACTATCTGGGGCATTTTTTTAAGCAAACAGGATATTCATAAGGATTTTTTAATAAAAAATCCATCTTCCTTTCCCAAACATACTTCTTCTTTTCTTTATCATAAAAACCAAACCACTGAAATTCAACTGATTGGTTTTTAAATGCTCTAATCTCAGCAATTTTATGAGTACCTGAAAAGCCATTCCAATTTAGTTTCATACCACCTAAGCCCAAGTCATCAGGTTCTACAAGAAAAATTTCCATTATTGTAATAGATGGGCTATAAAAACGATATTTTGCTCTCGCCTTTATATAAATTTGATTTGAATTTACTTCAATTATTATATTTTCGTCATTAATAATATTTACAAAACCACTACTATTATCACAAGTAGTTTTCCATTTACCTTTTAAATTTTCTTGTAAAGGCTTGTTACTAAATGAATTAAATGAATTTAATGATACGGTTAAAACCATAAATAGCAAGAGATATAATGTAGTTTTCATATTTGATTTTATTCAAAAGTTTTCAAAAATCCTTTTTTTAAATGTAGTGGCGACTTTCCTTTTTTTTCTTCCGACAGAAATTTATCAAATAACTTTAAACATGTTTCTAAGTCGTTTACAGGTTGTCCGTATCTAGGAGGAGGAAGACTGGCCCATTCGTAACTATACACATCTAATGCACTCTTAATTTTTCCACTTTTTATAAGTTCCCAACCCGAAGCTCTTTTATGTTTTAATAGTACTACCCCAAATAAATCTTGAGACTCAGGCGAAAAGTCTTTTATACCATATTTTTTGCGGTAACTTATCATCATTTCATCTGTCCAAGTATAATGCATGACCTGATACGCACCTGCAGCAGAAGATTTAAGTTTTCCTCTTTTAATTTTAATATTTGGATGGTCACTCCAATCTTTTCCATAATCTTTTATAAAAGATTCTCCACCGAATAAGGTTTCATACCCTGGTTCACTTATAGTACCTTCACCATCGCGAAGCATTCTCAAAAAAGCACGAATTCGGGCCTCTTGAATATCCACATTATCCGATTTCACCTCCTCAACCTTTGCTCCATCAAACAACCATTTTTCTACTAATTTGGCTTGGTCGTTGTTGTCAGTTTTTAACGTTAAGTATCGCAGTGGGTATTTAGTTCGGTCATTATATAACTCTATACGGTTATTGTTTATTTCTCAGTTAGGCTCATTATATTCATCTCTTGGTATTGAAGTTACATCCATGCCTGCATTGTTTGAAATCTCAATACTGAATTTATCAATACAATTTTCTCCTATCATTACTTGCCCTTCCAATTTTTCTAACACTTCAATATTGGCGTATAGGCTACTCTTAAAATCTTCTCGCATTTGATTCATTTTTGTAGCAATCTCTTCACATTCTCCATTTGCAGCTAAACTTTGCCAGATTGATTTCAAACCATTCCAGCCGCACCCACACTCCATTTTTTTACCCTTGATAGCCTTTAATTTCTCTTCAAAGGCTTTGGCTAATTTTGCCATTTCTTGCTGTCTTTTCTTATCTTCTTCTAAGCATTTTTTGCAATCATCATCATAAAAAATCCACTCCCCAGCATCGGCGTTGGGTCCTTTCTTTGGCTCAGAGGTTTCGGTGTAGGTTTCGCAAGTACAGCTTTGGCTTGCTAAATTAACCAAATTAATGATTTCGTCTGAACCTCCGCTTCCAAATTTTTTTGTAAAATAGGCTATCTGCTTATCTATCCCTTCTTTGGCTTTCT
>JAIXOL010000029.1 GCA_027486845.1 Cytophagaceae bacterium | reverse complement strand
TTTTAGAGTGCACTAAGCCATTCGGAAAGCCTTGAAAACCTTTGGTATTATTGATTAGTTCTGGTTCTCGTTTTTCAAAAACACCATTCATATAAGATTTGATGTCTTTCCCATCATAAATAAATGCTACACAAACCCATTGATTGGCAGGTACTTCTTGCTTACTTGCTGAATAATCTACTGAATACGGAAATGGCGGTGTTGGTTTGCCTGTTTGTGAAATATGCCCACATACTTGGTTTTTACCATTATAATGAGGCAGCGAAACAAACAGACCATATTGTCGTTTGCCACCGCCTTGGTATTCATTCCACATACCGCCAACAAAACCCGTTTGTTCGCCTGTCCATTTTACCCAAGCTACCACTGTTACTCCTTGATTTTTACCATAAATATTGAGTTTCCCAACTTCCGAATGGGGCAATGATAAAAAGGCTTTATTCCCAAATTGGGTAGAATAACCCGAAAGTGGTCCTTCTGAAATGCGGGGTAAAGTTCCATTTTGTTCTTTTAAGGCAAATTCGCCTTGTCCGATTGCTCTTCGAGCCTGTCCTTCAGCTTCTTTAAAATCCCAGAGGGCTATTAAGTTTTTAGTGGCTTTGAGTTGATTAGTTCGACTATTTGCTAACTCTTTTCTGTCTAACTCCGCTACCAATTGTGCCATCATGCCCATACCAAATTGAAGAATTGTTCCTTTTGTTTTTCGCTGAAAAGGCTCACCTCCTTCTTTCATATTTGAATGAGCAACTGCTGTCAAAAAACCATCGGGGGTTAATCTGCCGTACAAGGCATTAAGGGCTTTTTGGGCAGAACTTTTGGCATCTTTACCCAGCCAACCCCTCCGCACTCCTATTGCCATGGCAGCACCTATGCCAGCCGTTCCCGATGTTTCGGGTGCAGTTTGAGGGTCATCGGCAAATACTCGCCAAAGACCTTCTTGGGTTTGAAATGGAATTAAATATTGGGCGGTACGCTGTAATTCAGCTATCAAATCAGCAGGCGGATTGGGTAAAATATCAAGGCTTTTTGCCAGTCCAAGAAAATACCAAGCTACACCTCTTGACCAAAGTTTGTAGGTGCGTTGTGGATTGCCATTTTTATAATGTCTGAGCCAAATTGCACCATCTTTATCTACTAATCTATCTCTTCGTAACCGCAATTGAAGGATTGATTTTTTTTCTTTTTTTTGTTGATTGAGTTGTTTAGCCAAAACTGCTAAAGGCCAACCCACGGTATAATTCCCTTCGGCAGCAGTTTGTGTTCCATCAATAATACCTCCTTCTGAATCTTCTTTTTTCTGCCAAAAAGTTAAAGCTTTTTCGATTTCTGGATGCTTGGGATTTTTTAAAGCCAGTTGTGCAATACATAGAGTAGCTTCAATGCTGCCATCAATTATAGGGGCTTTCCCTTGCTCGAAAATGAGTTTTAAATGGTCATCTAAAGCTTTTTGATAGGTATTATTTGCTATAATATTATTTGAGAGTGCTGCCAAACCATCCAAAACACAGCCTTCCTGCCAGCCAAAGTTGGTTAAACTACTACGAGAAGCCATTTGATTTAAAAAGGCTTCTTTGGGTGATGATTTCTTTTCAACACTCAATAAATGTGGATAAAAAGATGGTGGTATTTCAGATGAAGGTGTAAAAAAGGTGACTGGGTTGCCCTTTCCTCTACAAATTATCTTGATACCATCGTTTAAAACAGTTATTAGTTTTGCGATGGGAATCTGAAATTCAATGATTTGAAAAGAAGCCGAAATAGACAAATCCATCGTTCCAATTAGTTTATCTTCCACATTCAATACTTCAAGGTATTGAAACGTCCTTTGACCAGAAACCAAACAAAGCCTAAAACGGGGCATATTTCCTAATGATTTAGGATTTACCCCTTTCCATTTTAATAATAAATAGCTAGTTGTATCGTCCGTTTGAATAGTGATGCCCCTACAAGGAATATGAATACTGCTCAAACCTTGAAAATCTTCGGTTATACCTGTTCCGCTTATAGTTGGGAGTAAGTATTGAGCGTGGTTTTCTTGGCCAGATACTTTAAGTCCTAAAAGGATTAAGCAAAAAACAATACACTTATATATCAGATCAGCTACTTTCATTGTACTAAAACTTTATAAATTTTTTTACCTTTTTCACTTTGGATTTTCAAGAAATAGATACCATTATTCAACGTATTTATTGGTCGAATTAAATACTCATTTGTTTGTTTTGAAACAGGGTTTAAAGAGTACACTTTGCCATTATTATCATATAATTCACAACGTGAGATATTTTCCTCTATTTTTAAATGCAATACATTGCCATCGTTTGGATTTGGGTATAATACTCCTACTATTTCAGTTTTTTTTTCATCAACACCCAAAATCATTTCGGGTTCTCCAATATATATTGTACCTGTCGATTTACCAGCATTGAACATTAAAAAACCAGCATTTGTAAGATAACCCGCCACATTATCAACCATATCAACGACTGTAACACCACCTATTTTCAAACCAATTTTGACCCCATTGGCTTGATTTTGAGTTGTAATTTCAACTAATTGGGAAGAATTATACAACTCTGATGTGTAAGATACAGTATTTCGCAATAAGCCATTTGTACCAATTAAAGTAGTTGTGCTGCCATCATGGTTGCGACGTAAGAGTTCAATCGTATTTTTAGTAAATAAAAAGTGATAATTGGCTTGTGCTAAGTGATGTTTTGTACAACTTTCTCCTCTGAATGAGACAATCTGTTTACCTGTACCACTTTCATTAAAAAGTGCATTAAATCGAATCGTTTCATTACTATAAAAAGCACCTCTAAATACTGCTGCATAGCCAAAGGATGGACTTAATAATTTTATTGTACCTAATTCTAAAATGACATTACTACTTGGCGTAAGACTTGATACTCTACGAAAGTAATCTGTACTTTTTGTAAAGGAAACTCTTTTATTTGCCAAATAATCGAATAGTTCGTTACTCCACTCCGTATGCTTTATTTCTGGAACGGGGGGAAAATCGTAAACATCTGCCCCAAATCCATTCAATAAATATCGGTAAGCGGGTTGCAATCCTGCACCATCGATGATTGTCTGTGCTGCTACTGACCATGCAGGGGCGTTTTTTTCTATGAATAAATTAGCATTAGTTGCCGTTGGCAAGTCTTTAAATTCACCATCCACATTGGCAAAATTGTTATTAAAAACAACGCCACCTGTTTGAAGGTTATACCACGACAATGACCTATCACAAGTTTTACAATCCGCTACATTATTTGTCCAATTATTGTTAAGGCCATATTGGTCTTGACGAAAAATACCTGCTATGTTTTTATTCCCTGCATATTGAGCGTAATTATTGCTCATTGTTGAATTTTGAACGCCAAAAAAATAAAAAGCGGCGACTTCATCACCAATACCAAAACCATATTTACTGGCAGTTGCATAATTCGTAACTCGGTTGTACTTGATTTGGGTATTGCCAACAAAATTTGTACTTACATTTTGATAACGTTGGTTTATTCCAAAATAAGCAACATCTGCAACATCGTTGTATGTAATTGTAAGATTTTTACTGGTATTCGCATAAATTCCAGATGCTTGATAAAAATCTGCACCAATGGTGCGAATGACATTATTCGTGATTGTCGTATTATTATTGGCAGATACTGAGGGGGTCATATCTTTGCCAATTAAAACGGCGGTAGCAGTTAAATCATTGAAGACATTTCCTTCAATAAGCGTATTGTTATTATTGTCGGGCAAATAAATACCTGTACTGCCTAAATGCTCAAAACGACATTTTTTAAAAGAAATATTATCGGTGTATTGCAGTGTAATTTGACCTTCAATAGCTGTATAATCTGCATACAAATCGGCTTGGCTACGACCAAATTCTTTGATTTCAAGTCTTGATAAATTGCCGTATTCAAAACGAAGGCCTTCAAATTGGATATTTGAAACAGTAGTTGTTGCACTGCCTTGTAATTTAAGCAATCCATCAATCGATGGGGCAATGATTTTTACAGTGTTTAAATTCTCTCCTGTTCTTGGATAATAATAGATTTTTCGGGTGGCTTTATTTAAATAAAATTCACCTCCCTCATCCAATTCCTCAAAAGCATTGATGATACGCAGTGTGTAAGGGCTTTCATAAGTATAGGTATTTGTCCAATCAAGAAAGCTGGATTGCTTCAATACAATAGCTTTTTCTGTACTTGTAATGGGCAAAATACTGAGGGGGGGTATTTCAACGTGTTTGAATACGCCACATTGAAATATTCGCATATCTGAAAGATTGGTGTAGTCTTTTATGTCTACCGATTTTACAATAAAACCATCTCTCACCTGTGCAGTGTTTGGGTCATCATAATTCATGGCATGAAACGTAATAAACCCACTTCTTGCTTGAACAGCTCTTTTTCCATTCACCCATATATTGCGGAAATAACTTGCAAAACCTGCACTCGTTGGCACATCTGCAACCCAATAGTTTTTACCACTTACTTGGGTCCAGCCAGTGATTTGTTTACCTCCCGTAATAACAGGTTTTTCATCATTATAGGCTTTGTAAATGACATTAAACCCATTTTTACCACTATCATTTACTCCAAAAATAAGGCTTTCGGATAGTTGATAGTCTCCACCACGCAAATAAATAGTAATGTTACCCGTCATATTAGCATTGACCGTTTTTACAAAATCCCTTGCTTTTGACAGTGTTTTGAAAGGTTTTACTATATTGCCAATATTGCTATCATTGCCATTGGTTGGGTCAATGTAGTAATTGGTTTGTGCTACAAGCATCGTGGCTTGTAAGCATAGCATTATTAATACCCCAATAATCGTTTGGGATGTAGATTTATTAAAATTCATCATTTTTCTTTTTAAAAATTCTCAATCATTTCACCAATACCATCACATACCAGATCATGTTGCTTGTCCGAGCAAATTGCCTTTTTTAGGGAAATTCTCAAACGAAGCTATCTTATTGGACTTATTGTTTTGAGCGAAAACATTTAAGTTGACCCTAAAATTTAAAAAGCTTAAGCATATCGTTTTTAATCGTTGCATTTTCTACAAATTTTTAGGTAAAGGCAATATTGTAGTTGGAATTTCCAATTCTAAACCCTGCCAAGTCGCTTTTAGCTTTCCAGAAGCTTCGGATACTGAGGGGGTGCCATTCGGCAATGTTTCCGATGAATTTCCTATTGAAAAAGTAAAACCCCAAGCGGCTTCTTTGATGGTATTCAAATCAAATTCTACCTCCGCACCATTGTAAATGACGTAATCCCACCATGCTCCGTTTTTGTCAAAACCTTTTTCCCAACGCCCTTCGTATTTATCAAAAACGGTTTTATACAGTTGTACACTCATTTTCAATCCATCAACATTGGCTTCAATCGCTTGGTCGTTTTTCTTGGGTAAAATCTCACTTGTTTGTTTGCCAAATTCAAAACGAATACGTAAATCTTTAGCTTTAAATTTACCTGTTTTGATGGGGTCAATACTTATGTGTTTATCGCTGCCACCCAAATTTAGGTTAATAGCCGCCAAAACTTTATTGTCTTTTTGCTGACTGTAAAAACTGGCTGAACTGAAATCATAATTGTCATGTAAAAAGCGAACTTGCAGATATTTAGGTTGTTGGACTGTTCCCCAATACGCCAAAAAAGGGCGGCGTTGGTTCCACATCGAAGAACGGCTCGCCGTGGCTAAGGCATACTGATGGGTCATGTAAGACGTGCCTTCTATCTTTGGCTCTACCAATTCAAAAACTTCTTTTTGCGTTTTTGGGTATTTACCTGATTGAAAATAAGGGTATAAATCCTTAGGAATACTGTGTTTTAAACGGCTATATGTAAACGTAAGATTTGGTTTTAATTCAATCGCACCTTTTGAAGCTCGATTGATTAGGTCGTAAAATGAATTTTGGAGCGTGGAGTTATACGCACGGCTATGCGGTCCAACCCATTGACCTGTCGGCGTATGATAATGTTTTGCGATGGTTTCCCAACCTGTATAATATAACTTATCAACCATCTGCTTGGCATTTGGCTCAATGATATGATCTTTCATTCGGCTTAGTTCATCAATCGCAATGATGGTATAAGTCGGACTATTATATTCTGTAAAACCTCCTTTTTCGAGTGTATGATTATAAAAACGTTTCAAACGTTCAGTAGAATAGGCTTTTAAATTTACATCATCAAAAATGTGTCCTACCATATAAGTAACATAAGTTCCCATGATGGCGATGTTGGTGTAACTCATGGTAACATTGCGTTTCTGAATAGATTGAGCCGCTAAAATCAGAGAACGTTGAATGATTGGTTTCATTCGTTTTGGTATTTTTGCTTGATGTCCCATCCAAACTTCCAATAAAGTTGCCCCATTAAAATCTGCCCAATTAAAATCTGGTGGCGATTTTTTAGTTGCCAAAGGTTCTTCCAAATAATAGCCCCAAATACCTTTAGTTTTTGAACTACTAACTGTGTCTTGAAGTGAAATACATTTTTCAAGAATATCAAATGCTCTTTGTTCGTATTGCTTATCACCTAAATCCAATAAATCAAGGGCATAAGAGAAAGAACCTCGCAATTGATGCAAGCGTCCAGTAGTTGCATCCGTATGATAATTATACCCATTTATGGTTGTCAATACCATTTTTTCAATAGGGTCGTAATTAGGGTGCGTTCCAGTTAGCGACTTAGACAGTACTTCCCTCTCTTGGTCTGTTAACATAGTAGCTTCAAACTGGATATTGATATCCTTGAATGATTGTTGGGGTAAATTAGATGCTGTTTTACAACTAAAGAAGAAAGTTGTTATGGTGAAGAACAGTATATTTTTCATTTTTGAATATAATTACATAGGAGGATGTTAAAAATTGTCTTTTGAACATCCCCCTTGAAGAAAAAATTAATATCCAGCATTTTGCGTCATTTTCGGATTGGCGACAATTTCCGATAAGGGAATAGGCAAAAGCATCAATTTCGGATTAAAAGCTGGAAGAGCGGCAGATTCAGTTACACCACCTCCCCACGTATTTGTAGCTGCACTAAACACGGGAATTCCACCTTTTAAAGATGGTATAAACGTTCCGAATTGATATTCCATCATAGATTTTCCATTGGGTGCTTTCATACGAACCAAATCAAACCAACGGTGCCCTTCGGCAAAAAGTTCTAAGGCTCTTTCGTCAATAATTTTTAATCTAAATTCGTCTTTACTTAGTCCCGCAGGTAAATTCGAAGGCGTTGTGCGAACTATTCCTGCCGCATTTCTTGCTCTTGCTCTTAGGAAATTAAATGCCGTATAAGCTGCGGCAGTGGGGCCATTAACCTCATTTTCGGCTTCAGCTTTGATTAAATACACATCCGCTAAACGAATAATAAACAAGTCGTTCTCCTGATTTGAATTGGCAATACCAGCACCATCTATGTATTTGTTTATGTAAGGCTGAATTTCTGTCAGTTCGTTACTTGTTGGAGTCGCTCTTACTAATGGAAAAGTAATAACTCGGCGGCTTGGGTTTGAGGTATTTTGCCAAGTTGTTAAAAAAGAACGTTCTACTCGATAGTCGTTCAGATAGTCGCCTGTTGAGTATTTTGAATAGAACCAAGGTTGTACACCATAATTGGCAACTCCTGCTTTAAGGACGCCCTGTCCTGCAACATTACCATAAGAAGTAGGCATAAAAAATCCAGCAAATTGCGAACCCAAAGCACCTAATTGTGCATCTCTTGTAAATGGAATTCCAAAAATGACTTCTTCATAGGCGGCTCTTTCTTTGGCAACATCAAAAAGGTCGTTATAAGATGGTATCAATCTATATTGGTTTGAGTTGATAACACTATCAGCATATAATTTAGCAAAATTGTAATTGGTAGTGGCATTCGTGCCTTTCAAACTTTGATAACTTGCAAGCGTCAGATAAGCTTTGGCTAACATAGCCTGTGCTGCACCCTTTGTGGCATGACTAAACTCAGCAGAAGGCAATGTGGTTCGAGTCAATAAAGTCGCAGAAGCAGTTTTTAAATCTGTAAATATTTGTTCAAATACTTTGTCAGAAGATGTCCGTGTCAGCGTCAAATCATCGGTTAAAGAGGTTGCTTTCAATCGAAGGGGTACATCACCATAAAGCTGTACTAAATAAAAATAGGCGAAAGCACGCAAAAAATAGAGTTCTCCCTTTACTCTTGTTTTATAAGCAGCATTGATATTAAGTGGCTCTATTTTTTCCAAAAGGAAATTGGAGCGATTAATGATTTGATACATTGTATTCCAAAAACCACTTGTAGGTGCGGTGGATGCATCGTGCGTCTTGATTGAGTATTGATTATTGGTACCTACTCCTGCACGGGTATTTAAATCGTCTGCTGTCAAAAAGAAAACGGCATAATTGGCTTTGAAAGCACCATCTGTTAGCAATGCAGCATAAATTCCATTCAAAAATGCTGTTACATCAGCCTGCTTTGTGATTGAGTTTTCAGGTGTGAGCGTATCTACGATTTCTTCTTCAAGACTACACCCTGACATAAAGAACAGGGTGATTAGAAGTACTACTATTTTATTTTTCATTGTTTTTGAAATTTTGAGTCAAGATTGATTAAAACGAAAGGGTGATACCTGTTGAATAGGTACGATATTGAGGTACAGTTCCAAAATCAATACCAGGTGACAGTGAACTCGTAGCATTTGCACTTACTTCGGGATCATAGCCTTTGTATTTAGTCCATGTAATCAAATTTGTTCCAGATACAAAAACCTTAGCATTTCGCAACCACTTCACCGTATTTGAAGGTAAATTGTAGGCTAGAGATAAATTTTTTAACCTCACAAATGAACCATCTTCTAAGTAAAAATTGCTCAAACGCCCTCTAAATGCGTTGCCGACATTGCGGGCTTGTGGGTAGTAATTACTTGTTCCTTCACCTTTCCAACGACCTTCCCAAGCCTCTGTCCGCATGTTTGTACCTGTGGTAAAAGTGAGTGCATCTAATATATGTCGATTAAGGTTCATTACATCCTGACCGATATTACCCATAAAGAAAACACTTAGTGTGAAGTTTTTCCAACGGAAATCATTGGTTACGCCAAAGGTAAAATCAGGGTATGGATTACCAATAATTGTACGGTCAGCTAGCGAAATTTGACCGTCACCATTGGTATCTACATACTTAATATCACCAGGAGTTGGATTTGTTGGGTCTTTTGGACCTTTGGCAACTTCGTCAGCATTTTGATAAACTCCATTGACTTGATAGCCAAAAAACGCCCCAATTGGGTACCCTTCAATTGCTGTATTTGCTGGCTGTCCTAATCCGATTGATCCAACACCCAAATAACTTGCTCCAAACAACTGAATTCCATTACCAAGACTGGTAATTTTGTTGCGGTTGAAGCTAATATTTCCAGAGGCATTCCATTTAAAATTACCGTTTAATATCATGGCATCAACATCAAATTCGATGCCTTTATTCTCAACTTTTCCAAAATTGGCAGCGTAACTCGTAAATCCTGTTGAACCAGGCAACGTCAAGTTGATGAGCAAATCGGAAGTATTACGAGTGTATGCCTCAAAACCAAATTTTATTCGGCTTTTCAAAATTGCCACATCAACTCCAATGTTTGCTTGACGAGTAGTTTCCCAACCTAAATTGGGATTTCCTAGACCACTGGGAGCTAAAGCTGTAATAATTGCCCCATTTAAGACGGTTCGAGTTGTTCCTACTCTATCAACCGACGATCCAACTCCGATACTTTGATTACCACTTATACCATAACTCGCTCTGATTTTCAACTCATCAAAAATCTTTTGATTTTTCATAAATGACTCATTATGAACATTCCATCCTCCCGCAATTGAAGGGAAAAAAGCCCATTTATTTCCTATTGACAATCTGGATGCACCATCAGAACGGCCAGTTAAAGTAAATAAATAACGACTATCAAATGTATAATTGAAGCGACCTAAGACCGATTGCAAAGCCCAGTTTTGGTTGGTTGTGACTGGAATTGAAGCTGAGCTTGCTAATTGGAAATTATTTGCTCCCAAAGCTTCTGACACAAATTGAGTGGCTTGGATTCCAAAAGTACGGTTGTTCCATTGCTGCCAAGTATAACCTCCAACAGCATTAATACGGTGCTTTTTAGCTATGGTTCTGTTGAAATTAAGGGTGTTTTCAACCAAAAAGTTAAAACTACTTGATTCACCTGTATAAGCATAACCATTTTGTCGTCCAGCGAAAGTACCAAATGGTTGGAAATTGTCTCTTTTGGCCTGAGTGTTGTTTACACCTGTACTAATGACCAAGTTTAATCCTTTTGCAATGGTATAGTCACCCTTTAAGTTCGCTAAAACAACATTTGAACGAGAGACGTTTCTACCCAATGAAACTAAAGTCAATGGATTTCCTTCAATTGATAATTCTGGTTCATCGTCTGTTCCAGCGGCAAAGGGCGATGCAATTGGTCTGAAACGCAAAGCCCCTGTAATAGCCGAACCCGACTGGTCTCCGTTTGAATTAGATTGTTGGGTTGATTTTGTCTGACTTATAGTTCCACTAAAACTACCAGAAACTTTCAATTTGGGTAAAACCTGACGGTCAAGGTTCATACGAATAGAGCCACGGTCGAAAGAAGAATTTTTGATAATTCCTTCTTGTGTATAATAATTTCCAGAAATGGAATACTTGGTTTTATCATCACCACCTGTAAATGAAAGTTGGTGGTCTTGTGAAATTGACTTCTGAACAATCAAATCCTGCCAAAAGTAATCATTAGCTAAGAGGCCAGGTATAGCCGTAGACCTATAAACAGAATCTCGCTTACTATTTAAAGCACCTTCATTAGCATAATTTATAAAATTTTCTGCGTTTAATACACCAATTTTTTTTGGTAATTGGCTGATATCTGTACGAAACGAATAAGAAAATTGGTCTCTTTTTGTTTTACCACGTTTAGTTGTAATTAATACCACTCCATTTGCTCCACGAGAACCATAAATAGCTGTCGAAGAAGCATCTTTCAATATTTCAATGGATTCTATGTCATTCGGGTTAATAGCTGCCAATGGGTTAGTTGGAGGAGTTGATGCTTCCCAAAAACTTGTACCCGTATTTGGAGAAAGGCTTCGTTGGTCAGTTTCAATCGGGTAGCCATCCAAGATAATTAAGGGTTGATTTGAGCCTGTAACCGAACTTGCACCACGAATCAAAAAAGTCATACCCGAACCAGGAGCTCCTGAGTTTTGGGTGATTTGTACACCAGATGTACGGCCTTGTATCAATTGGTCAATTGAAGTAATAGGCTTGTCTTCGTTGCCTTCTGCTTTTAGGGTTGCTACCGAACCCGTCAAATCGCTTTTTCGGATTTCACCATAGCCAACAACTACAACTTCCTCCAATGCTTTTGAATCTTGAACTAAAGTAACGTTTATTTGAGTACGATTTCCTACAGGAATTTCTTGGCTCAAATAACCTACGAAAGAAAAGACTAGTACGGCCTTATTGTTTGGTACATCAATTGAAAACTCACCATTATTATTTGTTGCGGCTCCTTTAGATGTACCTTTTATAACCACACTCACGCCAGGAAGTGGATCATTATTTTCGATGGCGATTACTTTTCCTTTGATGGTTATATCTGCAGAAAATAATTTATCTACTTTTATACCTACCTCTGATTCTTGGATAAACCCCATATTTTGTTCATCATCTTTTCGCAATACAATTCTGTTGCTGACTTGTATATACTTGATATTCAAAGGTTTTAGTAACTTAGTCAATACACTTGAAAGTGCTTCATTATTTGCAAACACGTTTACCTTTTGACCTAGCTTTAATGTCCTCGAATTATAAGAAAATTTTACTTGAGCAGTTTTTTCGAGTTCTGTTAAAGCATTTTCTAAACTTACATTACTGAGGTTTAAGGATACTTTCGAGTCAAGCATTTCTTGTCCCTTGACTGGTGTAGCTATTGTAATACTTGAAAAAACAAGCATTAGAGCTATTTGAAGTATTGATATTTTCACGATTTGAAAGAGTAACCGTTGAGAAATAAAACTTTTTTTCATACTTTTGATTGATAAGGTTGATACTTTTTGATTGGTGTTGGCTTTTTTCCAAACCTTTACTGAGGACTTTGGAAAATTTTTGGAGCGTCTGAAATGTTACAGCATTTCGACGCTTTTTTTATTTAATTTTTATGTCATAGGCTCTTAAAGTGGGTTAGTTACATCCATTTGAAATTATTATTATATGATTGCCATTCATCTCGTATCGGGTATTATTGCCCAAACTCTCGCAAATAATCTTCAATTTCTCTGGCAAAGGTTCATCGCTTAGTGAAGTAGTGAGATAACAGCTATTTAATTTTTCTGTCGGATAATCAATAGAAACCAAATATCCTTGTTCGATGGTTCTGAAAATTTGGGAAACAGGAATATCCTTAAACTCAAAGCTTAATTGCTCTATCGAATTGGTAGTTGCCAACAATGGTTTATCTTGAGTAATATCCAATATTTTTTCAAAAAGTAGTTTTTTACGTAGAAATCTTGCGGCTTGGTTAGGTAAAAGCATGACCTCTTCGATAGGAGCATTTTTAATATCTTGATTTGAACTTACTTTTACCTTTCCAGTCCTAACTAAAACCTCCACATTTGGCTGGTTTGAATAAGCTACGACTCTAAAACTTGTACCATAAACCTTTGTTATTGTCTCGTTGGCATACACATAAAATGGCTTTTTAGGGTCTTTGCTTATTTCAAAGAAGCCTTCGCCTGAAAGATAAACTTTGCGTTCATTGCCTGTAAATGTTTTTGGATAACTCAATTTACTTTTAGGTTGAAGTAAAACTGAACTTGCATCGGAGAGTGTAATGAGTTGCGGTTTATCTGAATTATTTGTTTGCTCAATTAAACCATCTGAATCTTTTTCGACTAACTCTTGATAAGTAATAGTTGTATTTGTTGCGATTTTTGTTTCTGAAGTAAAATAAATAAGTGTAGTGAGTCCAATAACTATCATCGCAGCCGCAGACTTAAACCAATTAGATTGCCAAATTACTTTGATTGGCGAACGCTTGTTTGACTGGGCGATACTTTCCCAAGTTTTTTGAAGAGCCAATTGTGTTTCTTCATTAGATATTTCAGTTTCCTCGACTTTCATAGCAAGTATCCAGAGTCGAGCTTCTTCAACCAATTTTGCTCTTTCTGTACTTTCTAAAGTCCATTCTTCCCAATGTGTTAGGTCTTCGTTGCGTCTAACCCATCTTTGGAAGGACTCATCTGATAAGAAGTCTTCTATTTTTTTGTAGGAATTTCGGTTTTGCATCTGAATTATGATTTCAGATACAGAGAGGACAACAATAAAAATTGGTACTCAATAAATTGTACTTTTTTTTGAAAAAAATTAATGATTTATTGAAAATTCTACAAATAGAGCCAAAACAGAGATAGGAAAATCTTTACGCAGTTGAAGAATTGCTCTGTGAAGAAGATTTTTGGTAGATTGGTAGTTCATATTTAATACCTCTGCAACTTGTTCGACCGAAAGCCCCTGATGATAACGAAGATACAGAGCTTCTTTTTGTCGTGTAGGTAAATAATTAATAAGTCTATTCAATTGTTGAACTTTTATAGCCATTGTTTCATCGGCTATGAGTTGCTCTTCGATGGAGAAATCAAATAAAAAATCAAGAGAATCAACATCTTTTACCTTTGAAAAAATGTGTTCACGTTCATGATATCTAGCAATACGTTTACGTACACATGATAACAGGTAAGCCCTTATTGCGATGGCGTCATTTAATTTATAACGGTAGGACCATATATTAACAAATACATCTTGTACACAGTCTTTTACAATGTCTGATTCTGACATTAAAGTTTTGCCGTAGTTGACAAGCGGACTATAATACCTTTCAAATAATAAAGAAAAAGCTTCTTCGTCACCCGATCTTAGCTGATTCCATAGTGTTGAGTCACTTAGTTTTTCGTTATTTGTCCTTAACTTATCCAATAAATAGTATTATTTAATGCAAAGTTAGTATTTTTAAATGTTGAGTCTTATTGAAATATTATTAAATACTGGTGAAATATTATCAATATTCTTTAAAATATTAAATTTCATTGTGAAACATTTTGCGGATGGATATACACCATGGTTTGGTTTTTTTAGAATATGGCTTTTATGTGAAATAGAGCAAATTTTGAGTTAAAATACAGTTCAAAAAAAGAAACAGGAAGTCACTAGTTCTCGTTTTGTAAAAGATAAAGAGGTATTTTCATAACAATAAAACCTCAAATGGGTGTAGAGCTTTATGTCTGTTCCATCAAGGATTAGTAGAAAATATATACTTAATCGATAAATCCTAGGGTAAACATTTGTAGTAAAGTTCACCCTCTAAGATTTGTCATGACTGTTTAAATGCTTTCTTTTGTCTTCATTAGATTTGACACTTATTATTGGTTAATTTCAAAATAACTCTCCGCATCAGCAGGACGAATATCCGTCAAAGTGCCTTTATAGTGTCGTAATTCCTTGGGTTCAAAAGGATGTTTTTTGATTTCTTCGATATTGATATCAATACCTAAACCAGGTTTATCTGAAATAAACATTTCACCATTTTCAAACTTTACTTCTTCGGTACTGATACTTTTTCTCCATGGCACATCGCTGCTCATGGTTTCAAGCAAATAGAAATTGGGAACGCAGGCAGCTAATTGTAAGGTAGCGGCATTGGCAATAGGTCCACTTGGGTTGTGCGGGCAAATAGGAATGTGATATGCTTCTGCCATTGCTGCTATTTTTTTCAGTTCCATGATGCCACCTGCATGACTGACATCTGGTTGGATAAAATCAGCCGCTTTTAATTCAAACAAACTTCTGAATTCCCAACGATTGTAAAGGCGTTCTCCTGCCGAAATGGGTACATTTACCCGTCGTTTTACTTCTGCTAATCCTTCCAGATTTTGTGGCGGTATAGGCTCTTCAAACCATAAAATATCAAAATCACCCAATGCCTGTCCAACTCTTACTGCGGTAGGAATATCAAAACGCCCGTGACCTTCAATAATAATATCAGCACTGTCTTTCACAGCATCATACACCGCACCCACGCAGGCGATGGCTTCATTAAGTTGTTTACGTTCAATTTGTAGATATGAACTACCGAAAGGGTCCCATTTCAAGGCTTTAAAACCTTGTGCTACAGCTTGTTTAGCTTTTTCAGCAAATTCATCAGGAGTTTTGGCGGGAGCAAACCAGCCGTTAGCGTAACAAGGTATGCTTTCTCTTACTTTACCGCCCAATAACTGATAAACAGGGACACCCAAGTCTTTTCCCTTTATGTCCCAAAGAGCCATCTCAATGGCTGAAAGTGCCGACATTAATACCGCACCACCACGCCAATAAGCATCACGGTAAGCATTGTGCCATATTTCCTCAATTCGATGAGGGTCTTTGCCAATGAGCGTTCGTTCCAATTCTTTGCAGGCTTGAGCGACAGTGTGTTCTTTGTATTCTAAGGTAGCTTCACCAACGCCATGTAAGCCATCAATGTTAGTCAATACTTTTACAAATACCCAATTGGTACGATAGGCATGGCAGATATACGTTTCTATTCCTGTTATTTTCATAATTCAGTTTCTTTTCCAAGTTTTAATTCAATTGATTTTATACTCCTCTTTGCACAGCCGTTGATAAAAATTGATGGGTCTTCGGTATTTTCAGCAAACATACCATAGTGCATCGGAATGGCTAATTTTGGGTTTAATTGTGTAGTCAATTCGATGGCTTCTTGTACATTCATATTACCCAAACGTCCATTTATGACAATAAAAACGATATCAATCGGACGTTGTTTGAGTAATACAATGTCGTCAAAAAGAGTATCCGTTAAAAGAGTATCGCCACTATAATAGATATACTTATCACCCACCTCAATCAAGCAACCTACCGAAAAAGGGTCGCTGTGATAGGCAGCCGTAGCAGTTATCTTAAAATTGCCGATTTCTATCGTTTTACCCTTTTCAATATATGTTAATACTGAGGATGTGAAATTCATTTCTATGGCTTTTTTCATTACGCTTTCAGGACCTATTATGGGTATTTTAGGATAGAAAGCATGAATTTCAGGCAAAGTTATTGGGTCAAAATGGTCGAGGTGATTGTGCGTAATGAAAATGACTGAGGGGTCTAAACCTTCAATTGGAATAGGTGCTTGCATTAGGCGTTTAAAGCCCTCCTTTTGTTCAACTATGTCGCTGTAAAATGGGTCAATCAATAATTTTTCACCACGGCTTTCAAATAGAAAACCGCTTTGTCCAAGCCAAGTGACTTTCATAATTCTTCCGTTTTTAACTGACTATCTTTTTGAAAATAAAATCGGAGGGCAATCAAAATGGCAATTCCTCCAATAAGATAAGAGCCACTTAAAGCCGAAAGCCCATTGGCAAGCCCCAAAGTTGGTTTTAAATAGCCCAACAAAAAAGGCACTAATGATGCAATGATAAAGGCAAACATAGCAGACAGACCCACCGAGGTAGAGCGATAAGCAGGCTCAATAACGGCAAAAAGCGTTGCATAAAGATTGGCTTCGTATAGACCTCGGAAAAAGCCAAAGCCTGAAAGGGCAACATACGTCAAAAAAGTGCTTTCGGCCTGCCCCATCCCGTAGATAAACGGCACACCCATCAACAACCCTAAACTTTGAATGATTAAGCGATTTTTAGTTGCCTTCAAAGCTAATTTGTCAGAAAGAATACCGCCAATTATAACTCCAGCAAAAGCAAAAACGTGGTGATAAAACATGGAATTAAAACCTGCCTCGGCTATTGACAAATTAAATTTTTCGTGCAAAAAAGTGGGCATCCATGTAGTATAACCAATATTTACAATCACTAATGACAAAAATGCAACGCATAAAAGTATAGCCGATGGTTTACTGATAAGTTCCATACTTGATGCTTTGATGAATCGCTTTTGGTCGTTCCATGTCAAATCTGACATAGCTGAAACTGTTGGTTGTAAACGCCAAAAGAGGATAATTGCTAAAAGCACTCCTGCACCTCCATAAAGAAAAAATGTATTTTTCCATCCGTAGGCTTGGGCAATATACCCACCCAATGCTCCGCTCACAATGACTCCAGTATAAAGCGAAGTTTGATGAATGGACATTGCGAACGCCCGTGATTTTTGGTGAAATTGCCCGATAAGTCCATTGGCAGCAGGGGCATAAAATGCTTCGCCACCACCGACAGAAAGACTACGAAGAATAATCAAATGCACTAAAGAACTGCCAAAACCCGTTAAAAAGGTAGCTAAGCTCCAAAAAAGAAGACTATAACCTACTATTTTTTTACGATTGAAAATGTCTCCCACAAAACCTGCAATCGGGAAACAAACGCCCAATGTAAGGATGAAAATAGACCCTACCAGACCTAATTGGGCATCGGATAGCCCTAAATCGGCTTTGATGAGTGGTAGAGCAATATTAAAAATCTGACGGTCACCTTGGTTGAAAAAGTAAGCCAACCACAACCAAATCAGTAATTCCCACTTGTAAAAACTGTTATTTTTCTGCATCACTTATCGCATGTTTATTCCTCCATTGACATCAATGGCAGTGCCTGTAATATAATTGCCCCCTTCGCCTGCCAAATAAGCAACCGCCAACCCAATGCTGCGTGGTTTGCCCAAGCCCAACGGAATGGAGGCACTTAGTTTTTCAACACCTTCTACACCATGTGTTTTGAATAATAATTCTGTTTCGATGATGCCTGGGGCAACCGCATTGACAGTAATACCTAATGGAGCACCCGTGCGAGCAAGTGTTTTGGTCATACCAAGCATACCACTTTTGGTCGCTGCATAATGCACGTGCCCGAATAAAGCTCCTCGCTCCCCGACAACCGAACTAATGTTAATAATTCTGCCTGATTGTTGTTTTGCCATCAGATTCATGGCTTCTTTTGAGCATAAAAAACAACTGGTGAGATTGGTATCAATGATGTATCGCCAGTCTTCTAAGGTGGATTCAAAAATATCCTTGGCTTGTGATGTTCCCGCATTGTTTACCAAAATATCCAAACATCCGAAATGTTTATGAATAGCAGAAAACAATTGTTTTACCTCACTTTCAACGCTTACATCGGCTTCAATAAGTAGTGTTTTCCGACCCATTGCCTGAATCTGACTTGAAAGAGCTTCGCCTTCGTAGTTCATTTTTTTGTCATTGATGACAATATCTGCCCCCTTTTCAGCTAAAACCAAAGCGATACCTTTGCCAATGCCTCTTGCAGCTCCCGTTACTAAGGCTATTTTTCCTTCTAATTCTAAAGCCATTTTAAATCTTGATTATTTCTTTGTATAAATAAGTAAACGGATTGAGTTAGGTTTTAAAGCATTCTCTTTGTTATCTGTCTCAGGTTCTTTGCTTTCAATGAGTTGGTAGCCCATAACCTCGATTTGATAGGGTCGTTTTTCGGTTTTGTGATTATTCCAAACCACAATGCCCAAACGGTTACCATTCTGAAAACCTTTTGCTATGACATCTTGCCCCGTTACCGTGAAGCCTTCTTCATCAATAAATTTCCCTGTTCTGAAAAATTCACCGTTTTGATTTTCAAACGCAATCAAATCGTGTAGGTATTTGGTCGCTACATCCGCAGGCACTTCATTGATTTGCTTTGCACTTGGGGCAAAATAGGCTTCGTCTTTATAGCTGTTTTCGTCGGGCAGTTTACCATATTTCAAATAGTTCACATCTGCTTCCCAGCGGGTTTCTATTTCATGTCGTTGACCTGTTACGGTGGCAAAATTGGCATGGTAACGAGGTAACATCGGGGAACTGTGACGTTGGGTTTTTACTAACTCAGGAAAGGTATATTTAAACAAACTTGGAAAAGCATTGGCATCTGGATAAGTACCATCACCCCACCCATGGAAATAATCGATATCTGATAAAACACCATCGTTGACCCCCTCAGTCATTACCACAAATTCTGGATTTAACTTTTTTAATGCAGTTCGTATTTCTTGCATCATCATGTACCTATATTTAGTTCCAGGTTCTTGGGGCAAAATGTGGTCTTGTGTTTTTGAGAAATTTAATACAGCATTTTTCACCCCAACTTGGTCATATAAAATACCATCAGCACCCAATTCATGGGCTTGCAGGGCTAAATCGAGCATGGTTTTACGCCACACTTTTGAACTGTACGAAGCCTCTGTAAAGACTACGGGAGTTGCCGAATTATACTTGCGAATGGAGCTTGTATAGGCAGACCTATCTTCTTTCAGTGCGATGGTATTATTTCCTTCGTAACGATAGTATTCTGTACCCGCATCTATCAACGTACCGTTGGCGTAAACTACTATTTTAAAACCCCGCTTATGGGCTCGCTCAATAGCAGCTTTGAGGGCAGGTCTGCCACCTAATAAATCATCGGGAATGTAATTGGGATACAGGTAATCATGACCGCCATTTGCCCAGCCAAAAAGCCCAATGGTTTTGAAACCATTTTTTTCGGCAATGTCGCAGAGTTGGTCGAGTTCGTGGTATTTCCACATCACATAGCCGTTTTGTTGCTTCAAAATAGCCAACAACCAGCCGCTTTCCTGTTTTACCCATGTCGGAATCTCAGGCATTTTAAACTGCGAATCGTACCAAGAACGATAACGCCTGGCAGCTTCATGCCATTTCCCCTGATACGTAGTTACGACTACTTCAGGCATGTCAAAATCGTTTTTGAAAATTGGGAAAGTAACCGAAGAATTGAATGACTTAACTTCATTTGAATAGCTAACATTAAATTGCTTTTTACTGCGGCTTGCATCGTGGCTGGCTATATAAAGACCTGCTGCTTGAGTGTTGATACTAAACCATTGCATCGTACCTCTACCGCTTGGGTACTCAAAACTTTTCTTTCCGAAGCTGGCAGGGTCTTCAAAACGTTGTCCTAAACCACTCGGTAAATACACGTTGGCAAGGTTGTTTTTGGTTTTAATATCGGTAAAAATGGGGTACGTTAATTCACGTAGAAGCCATTCGTTATCGGTATTGCTCAAAGAAGCTGAAAAGCAAAAGGTATCATTTTTTACAAAAATCTTAAATACTGCTTTGACAGGAACAATTCGATTTCCTTGTTTTACTTGATTATATGTCAATGTAATTTCGTTTCCTTTTTGGTTGATTTCTACTTCCTGTGAAGGGTCAAAATCATAATTTTTTACGCCAAAATCATTGGTTTCTTTTTCATTTTTCAAGGTCAGTTTCCACAACTTTTTTATGGGTGTACTAACTGATATTTCGCCATTTGTTTTGGATTGAATAGTTAAGATGCCTTGATTGTCAATCGCTAATATAGTATTTTGCGTAGCAATTTGCTTATTTTGGGCATGACTATAAGCAGACGTGAGGCATAAAATAATTAATGCCAAACGTTGAAAAAATCTTGTTTTTAATCTGTTCATTATTGTAAAGTTTGAGTAACACATTTAATTTATATCTTAGTGCACAACCAATTTTTGTTCAAGAAACAAGCCTTTTTCACTTTGGCTTTTCACAATATAGACCCCCTCATTAAAAAAGCTCTTTTTGACCTTTATCATTGTTTCGTTGCCATTATTTTGACATTTCACATTGGTTTGGTAAATTAATTTGCCTGAAACATCAATAATTGAAACGTTTACACTTTCATTATTTTCTAAACCACGAAGTGCTATTGATAAATCTCTCTCAGAAAGTGGATTTGGGAAAATAATGAGCTTTTTTTCAGTAGCATTTTTCAAATCGTCTATTGATGTAATGGTCGCATCAACAAGGCTTATCGTTACTAAGGGATTGGCTACGACATAGTTATTGGCATTAGTATTCAATATCAGAGCAATATTTTCCGTGGCTTCTGGGTTACTATCTGTTTTGGGCGTAATACTAATGGTTGTTGACCTTTCACCCGCAGGAATAGTGACTGTGCCACTTAGCGTTTCAAAATCAATTCCATTGGTAGCATCACCCGTATTTGTCCTTATAGTATAATTCACAGTCAATGGATTGGCATACCCATTTATTGCAACTCGATGAATTGTAAACGCTTTGGTAATGGACGAATTTTCAGAAATTTTGGCGGAGTCAGCAATAATTGAAACAAGTGATATGTTTTCATCATACATTGATGTTACCAAAATGGAACGAGTATCAATCGCTTTATTTGCAAACGTGTTATTGGTATTATTCAAATGAGCATTTCGCCAAGCCTCTAAAGTCAATGAAGGTGTTGTATTAGCAACTTGGCTTATCCATTTGTCAGTTCCCCAGCGTTGACTTCTACTAAAAAATGCCAGGGTAGAAGGATGATAGTATCTATTGTCATTTGTAGTTCCACTCATTCCATCAAATAAACCATACCAACCACCTTTAAATGTGGCAATTACAGTCCCATTACTATTTTTCGCAGTTATTGTCTCTCCAGAATCCCAATTGCTCCCCACGGCATACATGCGTTGATTGGTGTTTTGGTTAGCTATGACATTATTACGAAATGTAAAATTTCTGTTTTCGCCTCTTGAATTATCATAGGTGCTGATTTGAATATCATTGTTATAAATCAAGCAGCCATCAATCACCGCATTCTCATTTTCAGAGAAAAAAAAACCTCGACCTTTGGTTGTCCGATACCCCTCAGTACCCAACGCAGGTCTGTTATGGGCAAATATGCATCTCAAAGCCTTAACAGTGTGTTGATTAACCAAATCTGGAATACCTGTTACGCCTACAGTACCTGTGGTTGCCCCTTCATAGTTGTTGCCAACTGAATTATTATCTTCGATAAATGTTCCATTTGTGCTATTGCGAATTGAGACACATTCTATCATTTCACAATTGACATTGCCAGTATCCCACCAAAAGCCTGATGAACGATTATCAACCGCTTCACATCTGATTAAGCTAATATTTCGATTGAATAAAGGAGCATAAAATTTAACACCACATACAGACCAGCCTGTATAACCTAAAATTTCACCTTGCCGAGAGTTCTTATTAAATTTACATTCCTCTAAAACAAAATTTGATGAATTCACAATACTTCCACCTGATTCTCCATTCTCAGAACATTCAACCCGTCTTAGTAAAATATTTTTACCTGGGTTTACAGTAAGACCATTTAGTTTATTTTTGATAAAACGACAGTCTTCAATAAGAAGATTATTCTGATGTTGTATTAGCACATAATTGTAAGCGTGTTGAAATGTAAGGTTACGCAAAATGATATTGGTTGGAGTTTCAGATTGTGTACCAAGCCATAGTTGCAACAAATTACGTTTGGTTGTTACTTCAACAAGATTGCCTTTTGCATTTAAGTCAAATGTAGTGGGTGAATTTTGAGGTAGTTTTATAGTAATTTTACCCATTGTAACGATTGTACCATTATTTAGTACAGCATCTGTTACCCAAAACAAACCTTCATTAGCTGTTGCTCGTCCGCCATTCACATTATTTGGATTACCTGGGTCTCCTTCAGTAGCTCCCCCCACGACTCCATTAATGTTTGTATAATTTGGGGGATTTACTTGATAATAGGTCTGCCCATTTACATGTACCAATTCTCTTCTTAAAAAAGCATCGCTCACACCAAAAGATACGTTTTTGGCAGGTACACCAAACGCATAAGACCAGTCTTTCGACCAAGTGCCGTCAGCATTTTTAGTCCATCCACCCGACCAATCTTCCGAACCTGAAATGATGACATCGCCCGTATTTTTAGGGTCACTGATATTCCAACCTGCCCCTTGAATTACTAAAGGTGCAGTAGTAGCTTGTGCTAAAGACATATTGAATGTCATTGCCCAGCCATCGCTTGCTATTCCTTCTCGGTACGTACCCGCTGCGATTTGTATTTTTACGCCAATGCCTGCTCGTTTTTTGGTGGCAGCAATTCCCAAAGCCTTTTTGATAGTCCGAAAGGGGGCTGAATTTGACCCCATATTAGCATCATTTCCTGATGTGCTGACATATATAGTCTCTAAATTAAACTCGTTAATCGGCAAATATTGAGCATTACTTTCAAATGAAAACAAGAAAAGCAATATCAACTGAAAGAAGTTTTCTTTCTTCATTTATTAAATAATTAATTTATTTTTTAAAAACAATGACCACCAAACCATGCTTTTTAACGGTAATTTCAATATCATTTTTATTGGGTTTAATGTCGGCTTCGCCTACTTTTCCCATCTCCAAAAACGCATAGCCTTCTGGAATTTTTAAAGTTGTATTGGCTGATGACAAATGACTTTGTGCCAGTACAATTGCAGTTTTATTACCATTGTCAAAGCGACGTGCTTCAATGTCGGTGCTGGTGTGTTGCACCCCCTCAGTATCCATGTATTTCCCGAGTAAAAGCAGGTCTTTGAAACGGTCTTTTAACTGATTGATTTTGGTTAAATATTCTTGATAATGTGGTGTTTCATCAATCAAAGCACGGCAGCGATAAATCTCAACATCGTTGCGTAAACCTTTTAGAACGGTATGGTTTACACGTCGCTCAATATCAGTATCGTCCCGTATGTCACGGTCAGAAAGGATGATTTCAGGAAAAGTATATCTGAACCAGTCAATAAAATTGGTTGTGCGAGGTTTTTCTCCTTTGGCTTCCCAATCAGGGTTCAGTACTTCGGTTGCCCCATATCTGCCATGAATATAATCCACTTGCATTGCCGTCACATCAGAAAGTAACTCAATACCAATCGCTACATTTTTATCTTTTTTATCAATATACTCGTGCAATTCGCCCAAAACTTTGCCTTTTACCCCAATCGTTTTTACGGTTGGAATCGGAAACTCTTTGGTCAAATCCCAGTTAGGCTGCTCACCCGAACCCATTTGGTCATAAAAAACACTTTTAGCCCCGTAGGCAAGGGCTTGGTCAGCCATTTTTTGTAATTCTTTTACCCATAAAGGATTTCTAAATTCTGAAACTGCAAATGTTCTGCTATCAAAACTGCCTGTAAAAGTCCCTGGTCCTCGAAAACGGTAAGCATCATTTACTTCTGAACCTGTATTATCTCGAATGACTAATTTATCTCCGCCATTTTTTCGATAAAAATCAGAAGCCTTATCAATCAAACGACCACTGTAATACCACAAAACTGCCCCACCGTTTTTCTGAAAATCAGCAATTTGCTTTTTTATAATGGAATCTCCGCCTTGAATTGGGTCGGCAATGTAATTGGGATAATCATTATCATGCCCACCATTATGCCAGCCATGAACAAGGGTTGTATTCAAGCCAACACTTTCGCCTACTGTTTTTACTCTTGTGCCTAAATCGGTGTAAGGAAACAACACTTCACCATATTGGTGTTTCATGATGATACGTTGCCAACCCTTCATATCTTTGACCCATTGAGGTTCTTCACGATGTTTCCACCATGTATTTACCCAGTTGCGGTAAAGTTTTGAGGTCTGATGCCAATCGCCTGAATAGGGAGCTATCACATTGGCATTGCAAGTCCAAGTTTCTCCATACAGGGCATTGGGGTATTTATAAAAGCCTGCTTCCAATTCGTCAAAAACAAACTTTTTACTTGGATTAAGTCGCAAACCATGTCCCGTTGCTTGAAAGGTTTCATCGTGGCTGCCAAAATACACCCCCTCAGTATTTCCGATAAAAGCGAAGCAATTGGAAGCCAAACTTGCTCCTGCATCCCCAAATTTAGTGTCCATTTGCAGAAAATACTGCGAAGGCGGATAATACGGCGGATAAGCAGCATTGGCAGCCCGAATTTGTTTTTTTGGGTCTTTATATACCTGCCCGCCCCAGTGTGTATTCAGCAGTTGATGGTCGTCGGGAAGTTGGCAGTTAGCCACCAAAGGATATTGCAATTCTCGAATGACCGTATGTGCTTCATTGTTTTTCAATTCAGAAGCAAAACGTATTTGGTTTTTTTCTAATGAAACTTTTAAAACCAAGTGCATTTTGACGTTTTCATTTTTAACTCTTAAAGTCTCATATCGAAGGATAATTTGATTGCCTTCCTGTTTTACAGTCGGGGTATTGTCTTTAGGTAAAACTTCAATGTCCTTTCGTCTTTTATTATCGTAATACAAACGCCAAATGGGTTTACCCGAAGCGTAGTCTCTGCCCGTTTGAGTATTTTTAAGGCTCATTAGGTTCCCTTTTTCATCAATAGATACTTCTATTTTGTTGTTTTTGAGTATGTAGCTATTTTGTGAAAAAAGAGAAAAAGAATAAAATAGAAAAAACAAATTTAGGTAATTCATGGTGGTATTTTGTATATAATTATTCAATAAACTCAGTTGGGAGGCATGAGAGAAAACCTAATACCTCCCAACAAAAAAATTACCAGCCTGCATTCTGTCCAGAAGTTCCAATTTTAGTATTGGCATCAATTTCACTTTGTGGAATCGGAAAAAGTGAACCACGAGGAGCAGCCTTACCTATAGATTGAATCTTTGTTTTGAAAGTACCTGTTCTCAGTAAATCATAGATACGGTGACATTCCATAACAAATTCGTAACCTCTTTCTTCGATTACTGCGTCCGTAAATGCCTGTAAAGATAGATTCTTCAAATCAACAGTGGCATCAGGTGTATTGCTCGGCAAATTATAAGCTCGTCTTCTTACTTGATTGATAGCATCGTAAGCAGCGACTGTCGGACCACCTTTGGCTTGTGCTTCCGCTTCGGCAAATATTAATAGAGCATCAGGGTATCGCAATACAGGAGGATTTACAAAACTGTTGTTGATACCTATTTCAGCTGGACAGCGATATTTGCCAAAAGAAGGAAAATTAGGGTCAATATTAATCGTATTGCCATTTTTGCCTTTGACAGAATTATACACCGTATAATTTCGTCGGTATTCATTCTTGTCCCATTTAGTCCAAATATCCGATTTTGGGTCAACTGAATAAACATTAACCCCTTGAAAACAATAAGGATTGTTTGTCCCACCATTGTTGGAATACGATGATAATGCGTGTCCTCTTGTCGTACCATCAAACTGAATGGAGAATACTGTTTCAGCATTGTTTTTATTGGATACGCTGAAAACATCATCGAATTTAGGCAAGAGTTTATATTGATTACTGGCGATTACTTCCTGTGCTTTTGCAGCAGCCAATGACCATTTCTTTTGCGTTAAATAAGCCCAAGCTAACAAGGTTTTTGCCGCACCTGATGTTACTCTTCCTACCTCAGCACCTGTTCGAGTAACGGGTAAATCAACTTCTGCCTCTTTTAGGTCTTTTTCAATTTGTATGTATAAAGAATCAACAGAGGTGCGGGGTAATTGGGTGGTAGATACTCCTTCTACTACTTGAAGCGGCATAGGTGCTGCACCCCAGAGTCGAACGATATTAAAAAAGTCGAACGCTCGTATAAATTTGGCCTCCGCTATGATTGATTTTTTTCGGGTTTCATCCATTGTTATTTTCGGTACATTTTGTATCACCCCGTTGGCACGGCCAATTTGCTGATACATAATATTCCACCCCTGTAACACAAAAGGGTGATTTGCCAGTAAATCCCAACGGTCTAATTGTTGATAGGTGTCATTTCTATTAATGGTAGTAAAATCGGCGGGCATTTCGGTCAATTCAAAGTAGAATCGACCAAAATAATCACTGCTCAAAAAAGACTCATAAGCACCCAAAACGCCTGCATTTGCGTCATCAGCAGTTTTCCAGTAGTTGGTTGCCCCAACAAAAGAGAATACTTCTTCTTTAAGTTGGTCATGGCAAGAAATAAGCATAGCCATTGATAGTGAACTTATCAATACTGGAATTTTGAAAATTGATTTTATATTTTTCATTGTTAGAATTATTTTATTGAAAGGTTAATACCAAGCGTGATAGTTTTGTTAGCAGGATAAGAGCCTCTATCTAAGCCTTTTACCAATGAATTAGAACCAGTTTGGCTAACTTCTGGGTCATAACCATGGTATTTTGTAAATGTTAATAAATTTTGACCACTAATATAAATTTTGGCTACGTCTATCCATTTTATTCCTACTTTGGAAGTAGGGATGTTATATGATAAAGAAATATTGCGTAATCGTAAGTAGTCAGCATCTTGAACAAACCTATCCGAAACCAATAACTGCTTAGTACTGGCTCTTGGATACTTTGCGTTTGGGTTTTTGTTTTCTGGTGTCCATCTGTCATTGACTTCTTCCAATTGATTTGAGATTCTTGTAACAGAGTTCGCAATCATAAAGTCATTACTATTAAAGACTTTTACACCTTCTACTCCTTGAAAGAAAATTGAAAGTGTTAGTCCCTTATAGCTAATGTTAGAATTAAAACCATAAATTAAATTTGGGAAAGGGCTACCCAAAATTGTTTGGTCATTACCATCTACTTTCCCATCGCCATTCAAATCCTTGTATTTTATATCACCATTTTCATCTAATCCATCTTCTTTGTAGCCCCAAAACGAAGATAAAACTTCTCCCTCTCTAATTATATTCACAGGTCTATCAATTGGAGAAGGAATATTTGGAGCAAAGAATTGTTTTGTTGCAACTGCCAGTTTTAAAACTTTAGTTTCATTTCTTGAAATATTTCCTCCAATAGTCCAATTAAGATTTTTTCGTTCAATTAAAGTGCTTTTTAGTCCAACTTCGAATCCTTTGTTTTCTATCGAACCAGAGTTAATTAAAATTGAAGAAAAGCCAGAAGACCCGGGTATAGGGAGATTTGCTAATAAATCTTCGGTACGTTTAATGTAATAATCAGTTGTTAATGAAATTTGGTCTTTTAATAATGATATATCAAAACCAGCATCAAATTGCTTATTTATCTCCCATTTCAAATCATTATTTGCCAGTGAAGTGGGAACATAACCTACAAAGCCTACCAATGGACTGCCCATTACACCTTGAACCGAACTGAATCTTGAAATTGAGTTGTATAATCCTATCTCCTGATTTCCAGTCATTCCATAACTTGTTCTTAATTTTAAATCACTTATAAAATTTAAGTTCTTCATAAATGATTCCTTCGAAATCCTCCAAGCAACCGCTCCTGATGGGAAATATCCCCACTTATTATTATCACCAAAACGAGACGAACCGTCAGCTCTACCAGTTAATGTAAAAATATATTTATCTTTTAGAACATAATTTGCTCTACCAAGGTATGAAAGAAGCGTTGATTTATTTCTAAAAGAAACATTAGGGTTAGTTATTGCGGCAGCTCCTAAATTGTATGTCCCAAAATCATCAAACTGAAAACCGGTTCCACTTTGTTGAAAAAAAACAGTGTTATTCTCTTGCCAAGTATATCCAGCTGTGATATTAATTTTATGGTTGTCTCTGAATACTTTTTTATAGTTAAATAAGTGTTCAAGTACATAATTATTGCCTTTATTTTCTTTAACTGTTGCACCTGGGGAAGGATAAATGAAACTCCCTTTTTTAACATATATATCATTGTGTTGGGTAAGGTTATCCATTGCGAGCCTCAGGCTGTAAGTTAAACCATCTATAATTGTATATTCACCTAAAACGTTACCCAAAAATCTATCTACTGTTAGTTTGTCAGATGTTTTATAAAGTGCCTCAACTGGATTTTCCCCACCTGTGTCAACTGTGTTTAAGTTTGCAAAATTACCATCTTTATCGTAAGGACTTAGCAATGGTGAAAACTGCATGGCATTCATCAAAACATAATTTAACGAACGATTGTTGGTTGAGCGGCTTGCGGTTATACTGGTAGAAACTTTAAATTTATCATTTAAACGATTATCTAAATTCACCCTAACCGAGCCTCGATTAAAGTTAGTTTGTTGAATTACCCCCTCTTGATTAAACCAGTTTCCAGAGATGCTATACTGATTTTTAGTAGTACCTCCAGAGAAATTTAATGAATAGTTGCTCATCGGTGCTTTTCTAAAAAAAAAGTCTTGCCAATCAGTTGATGTTGTATAAATAGACGGGTCTAGATATCTTGGAGCTCCTCCGAAATTTGTTGTTCGTTCGTTTATAATCTTTATAAAGTCTTGTGTATTCATCAATTTAAGTTTATTACTTATTTCTTGAATGCCATGGTAAGCTTCGAACGATATTTTTCCTCTTTCTGAAGCTTGTCCTCGTTTTGTGGTTATAATTACTACGCCATTAGCACCTCTTGCACCATAAATTGCCGTTGCAGATGCATCTTTTAAGATTTCCATTGATACAACATCATTAGGATTTATTGATGCAAGAGCATTTGAAGGTTGAGTACCTACATTTAGGTTATTATTGGTTTCTAAATCAGAGTTATAAACTGGTACTCCATCAATTATATATAGAGGTTCATTCCCCCCCAATACAGTATTTGCTCCTCTGATTCGTACTTGTGGAGCACCACCTGGAGCAGAATTGCCTTGCATTACCTGAACACCCGCTACTCTACCTTGAAGACCTTGTTCAAACGAAGTAATAGGTGTTGCTTTTATTTCATCTGCTGAAACAGAAGCAATTGAGCCTGATAAATCTCTTTTTTTCTCTGTACCATAGCCCACAACCACCACTTCATCCAATGCCTTTGAATCTTGAACTAAAGAAATGTTTAATTTCGTTTGATTTCCAACGGCTTGCTCTTGACTTAAATACCCAACATAAGAAAAAACTAAGACGGCTTTGTTGTTGGGTACAGTAATAGTAAACTCTCCTTTTGCATCAGTAGCTGTACCTTTTCCTGTTCCCTTCAACACTATAGTTACCCCTGGTAAGGGTTCGTTGTTTTCGAAAGCTACGATTTTACCAGTTACAGTAATGTCGGCAATGAGAGCTTTATCTCTCTCGTGCGCTTCAGAACGAATACTACCAATACTTGAAAGTAGCATAAGTACCATAAAACATTTGTACATTTTTTTCATAATGAAAAGATTATAAATTGATTGAATTGAATTATTTCTTCACAAACATAATTGTACTTTTTAAATAAAAAAATAAATTTTTTAGTGCAATCGAAACCGCAATCGGTTGCGTAAAAATATTTTTTTCTATACCTTTGAGTCTAAGTAAAAAGACATAATTTTGACAAAAAAATATAAAAAATGAAGAAAAATAATACTACCATATATGACATTGCCGAAGCCTTGGAAGTATCTGCATCTACCGTTTCGAGGGCATTACGTAATCACCCTGATATAAGTGAATCAGTTACTGAGAAGGTTAAAAAGATGGCTAAAAAATTAAATTATAAAGCAAATATCATCGCCCAAAATTTAAAAGAACGTAAAACAAAGGTGATAGGTGTTATATTACCCGAGATTTTGCACCATTTCAATATGTCTGTCTTAAATGGAATTGAAGAGGTAGCTTTCAGAAAAGGCTTTCATATCATTGTAGCTAAGACCAATGAAAGCTATCAACGTGAAATTATGCACGTCGAATCGTTAGCAGGTCAAGTTGATGGATTATTGGTTTGTATTTCGCAAGAAACTAAAAAATACGACCACTTTAAAGTTTTCAAACAGCAAGAAATACCCTTAGTTTTTTTTGAAAGAGTTGCGGAAAAAGTTGCGGGACATAAGGTTGTGATGAATGATGATGCAATTGCTTTTGCACAAACAGAGCATTTGATAAAATCTGGTTTTCAGCGTATTTCAATAATAACTGGTGGAGAACATTTGAATGTTTGTCGAAACCGAATTAAAGGGTATAAGGATGCCCTTACAAAGTATGATAAAGAAATAAATGAAAGTCTGATAAGTACATTAGGCATGAGCTATCAAGAAGGAAGAGTAGGATTTCAGAAATTAATGAGTTTGAGTGAAAAACCTGATGCCATTTTTGCAACAAGCGACCAAATTACACTGGCTGTTTATTCTGAAGCAAAGCGAATGGGTTTACAAATCGGCAGTCAATTTGGATTAGTTGCATTTAGCTGCGACCCATTACTTGGTTTACTTGAACCATCTGTAACGGGTCTTGGCCAAAAGGGCTTTGAAATGGGTAGTATGGCAGCTCAATTATGCATTAATGAAATTGAGAATGATAATAAAAATACCAAATCAAGAGTTGAGACACTTTCTAATGAACTCATTATTCGAAAATCGAGTCTTAAATCATTAGAAGAGAATGTTTTAGTTAATACCTATATTTCTTATACAGGTGGTAAATCAACGGATGAGAGCTTGGTATATATTTATTAATCCAAACTTTCACTTTACAAGCATAAATGTATTATCTAAACCAAAAACCTCGGAAAGTCTTCCACTCGCTCACAGCATACTTGCTCCATTACTTGTTGAAGCTGAGTTTTGAGCATACTAATGGTATGATTCCCACCTTCATTTCCAAGAGCTGCAACGCCGTACATAAATGAGCGACCCATGAAGGTAAACTCAGCTCCACTTGCGAGAGTTCGGGCAATATCTGGTCCCGAACGCAGTCCACTGTCCATCATTATTTTGATTTGACCTTTGTAGCCTTGTACAATTGGGTCGAGTGATTTAATCGCTGATTGCCCTGCATCCAATTGTCGTCCGCCGTGGTTAGATACAATGATTCCATCTAAGCCGAGTTTGATAGCCATTTCAGTATCTTGTTCGCTGGCTACGCCTTTCAAAACCAGTTTCCCTTTCCATTTATCTCTTATTTCTGAGATTTTAGCTTCATTTACTCTTCCTGAAAATGTTTGATTCATGTATGCTCCCAATTGCCCCATATTCAATCCTTTTGGCATGTATTTTTCTAAATTGGCAAAACTTGGTTGGCCATGATAAAGCGTTTTTAAAGCCCATTCGGGTTTACCTAAGATTTGAAGCATATTACTTAAGGTCATTTTAGGAGGCATAGCAAGTCCATTCCGAATATCTCGTGGTCGGAAACCAAAGCTGGGCACATCGCACAAAATACACAGAACCTCACAACCAGCCGCCTCTGCACGAGCAAGTAAATCATCACGCAAAGTATTTTCAGCAGGATGATACAATTGAAACCAAAATTTGCCTTCAGTTAATTCGCCGATTCGCTCAATACTCGATGTAGTTACGGTACTTAAAATAAATGGAATGTTATGCTGATGTGCTGCTTTTGCCAGAATTTCGGGAGCATTTGGCCACATCAAGCCTTGTAAACCAACCGGAGCAATGCCGAAAGGTGCATCATAGATGTGTCCAAACAACTCAGTTTTCATATCTGAGCGAGTATGTTGGCTCAGATAGGTGGGCTTTAGTTCGACTTCTCTAAGTTCGGCAGTATTTTTATATAAATTTACATCTTCGTTGCAGCCACCATCTAAATATTCAAAAGCAAAACGTGGGATTTGCTTTTTTGCTTTCTTGATTAAGTCTTCAATTGATGGATAATTGGTATTGTATTTTATCATGCTTTCAAATCAAATATTTTATTCATCAGTATCCATTTTTCTCCTTCTTTTGCCATAGGTAAAGCTTGTTGGTATTGCCAAACAAAGTTTTCCCATTCTTGTACTTTTGGATTTTCGGCATCGGCTTTACTCTTTGCTTCAAAAGAAAAATCATCAGTAGTATCCATAATCATAAATAGACGAATACCAATTCTATAAATTTCCATGCTCACAATGCCTGAATCAATAATAGTAGCTTCTATTTCGGGCCAAATCTTTTGATGTAATTGCTCATACTCAGCAATGAGTTGGGCATCATCTTTTAGGTCTAAGGCTAAACAATAGCGTTTCATTTTATGATTGGGTTTTAGGTTGATGTCCTTTTATTCCAAAATACAAGACAACGAAAAAGCATAGCAGAGGAACGATGTATCCTTTTTGAATATCATCGCCTGAATTGTCAATGATTTTACCCATAATTACGGGAAATATTGCCCCGCCAATGATTGACATCACGATTAGTGAAGAGGCAGGTTTCGTGTTCTCGTCGAGGTCTTTGATACCCAGTGAAAATATGGTAGGAAACATGATTGACATAAAAAAACCTAAGCCACCAAGTGCCAACACTACATTTTTACCATCGGCATAAATAGTAATAAAACTCAGGAGGATACATAACAAGGCGTAAATTGTAAGCAACTTAGCAGGTTGTATGTACCGCATGATGATTGTTCCGATAAATCGACCAGCCATAAAAAGTAAGCCATAAACACCGAGGTAATACCCAGCCGTTTTCTCATCTACTCTACCCCCAGAAATGGCCATGCGTATAAAGAAGCTTGTCACACAAACCTGAGCACCAACATAAAAAAACTGAGCAATAACTGCCCAAACTAAATGTTTTTGTTTGAGAGCCTGTCCGATACTGCCCGATGTATTGGTTTTACTTTCTTCTTTAAATTCGGGAAATTTCAGAATCATAAAAACGACAGCCAATATCAAAAGGAAACCGCCCAGAATCATATAAGGAAGTTTAACAGAAGCTGCTTCAGAGGTTAAATAAGCAATTTTATCGACTTGGGGCATCAAAGAAAGCTCGCTTTCAGAATACTCTTTGCCCGAAAGAATAAATAAAGTGCCAATCATTGGAGCTAAAAAGGCAGCCAAACCATTAAAAGATTGTGCTAAATTCAGCCTTGTTGTAGCACCTTCTGGGTCACCTAATTTGGTGGCGTAAGGATTGGCAGCAGTTTCGAGAATCGTTAGGCCGCAACCAATGATAAAAAGACCTAATAAAAAGACTTCGAATGTACGTGTATTGGCAGCAGGTATGAATAAAAATGCACCCAAGCTAAATACCAATAGTCCAACAATGATGCCTTTTTTATAGCCAAATTTATTGAGAATAAGCCCTGCTGGAATTGCAGTGAGGAAGTAGGCTAAATAAACAGCAGTATCAACAAAAGTAGATTGTGTATTAGTTAGTTGTAAGGCTTTTCGCAGATGCGGAATCAAAATGCCAGTAAGGTTATTTGAAATTCCCCAAAGGAAAAATAGACTTGTTACTAAAATAAAGGGAATGAGATAATTGTTCTTTTCAGTTTTCATACGGTTATGGTTGAGTTTAAATAAGTGACCTGTCAAGATGTACATATCCACCATCTACATGAATCAATTGACCAGTGGTATGGCTTGATTTATCAGATAGCAGAAATGCGACCATATTGGCAATTTCCTGGGCAGTGGTCATTCTGTTGCCCAAAGGTATTTTACTATTTATTTTTGATAAAGTTTCTTCTGGGTTGGGTAATGTTTTAATCCATTTATCGTACAAAGGAGTATAACATTCTGCTACTATTAATGCATTTACTCGAATACCATAAGGTAATAACTCTACTGCCCATTCACGAGTAAGTGCATTTCGTCCACCATTAGAAGCTGCATAAGCCGATGTTCCGCCTTGACCTGTTTCAGCAGTTTTTGAACTGATATTTACAATACTACCTTTTGCCGCTTTGAGGGCAGGCAAAGCATAATGTGCCATGAGGTAGTAGTGAACCAAGTTTTTATGCAATGAAGAAATGAATGCATCATAGTTGCCATTTTCGAGACTTACACCGTCATTAACTCCAGCATTGTTTATCAAACCATCAATTTTACCGAATTGTCCGACTACTATTTCAATGGCTTTTTTGCACTCCTCAGGAATGCTCAGTTCAGCAACCACTTGGAAGCCTTTACCTGCAATTTCATCAAGTGTTTTTTTATTATCAGCCTCGTTTCGTCCAATGATTATTGGAATGGCACCTTCTTGAGCCAAAACCTTTACAATACCCTCACCGATTCCTTTGGCACCGCCCGTTACGATGATGACTTTATCTTTTAAATTAAGATTCATTATTTATAGGTTTGAATAGTTTACCGCTTGCTGTCTCTGAGTACCTAAATTATCTATACCAAGCTCTACCACATCGCCATCTTTCAAGTATCTTGGTGGCTTAAAACCAAGTCCTACACCAAAAGGCGTCCCTGTTGAAATAATATCGCCTGGAAGTAGAGTCATAAATTGGCTTAGATATGAAACGATATGTTTTACATTGAAAATCATATCATTGGTGTTCGAATCTTGAAGCATTTCATCATTGACACTCAACCATAATCTAAGATTCTGAGGGTCTGAAATTTCATCTTTTGTAACCATGATTGGACCAATTGGAGCAAAAGTGTCACTGCTTTTGCCTTTCACCCATTGTCCACCACGTTCCAACTGAAATTCTCTTTCTGAATAGTCATTGTGAAGAGCATAACCAGCCACATAATCCATGGCATCTTCTTCGTTTATATAAGATGCCTTCTTTCCAACGATTACAGCGAGTTCTACCTCCCAATCTGTTTTTTCTGAATTTCTTGGAATAACTACATCATCGTAAGGGCCACAAAGAGCGGTCGTAGATTTAAAAAACACTACAGGCTCAGATGGCACGGCCATACCTGACTCAGCAGCGTGCTTGGCATAATTGAGGCCGATACAAACTATTTTAGATGGACGAGCAATACAAGAACCTATTCGTGCATCGATTGGAATTTCGGGGCAATTTTCTGCTTCTTTTTCAAACCAATTTTTTAACCTTTCAAGTCCATTGTTTTTGAAGAAAACTTCATTAAAATCTTCGCCAAAAGACGATACATCTATTCTTTTGCCGTTACTTAATTCTAGGGCTGGTTTTTCGTTTTCAAACTCGCCAAAGCGTAATAATTTCATATTGTTAATTGTTAAGGTAAATAAATCCACCATCGATGGGGTAATCACAGCCAGTTACGAAACCCGATTCTGCTGAACATAAGTAAAGTGCTAAATAGGCAATTTCATCGGGTGTACCCATTCGGCCGATAGGCTGAGATTTTGACAGTTTCTCAAATGTTTCTTGCTCTTTGCCCTCAAAATTTTTAGCAATAAAACCATCCACAAAAGGGGTGTGTACTCTGGCCGGAGATATACAGTTGCATCTTATATTATCTTTCAGAAAGTCTTTGGCAATAGATTGCGTCATAGCCCGCACTGCACCTTTTGACATTGAATATGCAAATCTATCTGAAATACCAACAGAAGAAGCAACCGATGCCATATTTAAAATAACACCACCACCTTTGGATTTTATTAAAGGTAAAGCAGCATGTACACAATGATAAACACCCTTTACATTAACGTTGATTACTCTCTCAAAGTCAAGCTCATTGGTGTTTTCTGCGTTTCCAACGTGGGCAATCCCTGCATTATTGATTAATATGTCAATATTTTTTATTTTATTAATAACATCCTCTACCTGGGCTAAATTGCTTACATCGCAAGTGTGAATAAATATATTTTGAGTATCCTGGATAGCATTTTTGATTTGCTTGCTTGCTGATTCAGTACTGAGCTCTAAGACATGTACTTTTGCCCCTTGTTGGGCAAAAAGTTTGGTAATCGATAAGCCTATTCCGCTTGCTCCACCTGTTATTATGGCTACTTTATTTTCTAAACTAAATATCATTGTTATTATAAATTAATGCCTTTTTGCCACGGAATAAAATCATCTTGTCCTAAAATTTGTGCTTTGGTTTGGAATTTGCCACTTGCCAAGTCTATACAATATTCCAATAATTCTTCTGCGGTTTGTTCAATTGTTTTTTCGCCTTCAATGATAGCCCCACAATCAAAATCAATGATGTCGGGCATCTTATTTGCCAGTTTTGTATTGGTTGAGACTTTCACTACTGGACAGATTGGGTTTCCAGTAGGTGTACCCAAACCTGTTGTAAAGAGTATGATGGTTGCACCAGCAGCTGTTTTTCCCGTTGTAGCCAAAACATCATTTCCAGGTGTACAAACCAAGTGTAAGCCTGCTACTTTAGGAGTTTCTGTATAATCTAAAACATCTACAATGGGTGCTGTACCGCCTTTTTTGGCTGCTCCTGCCGATTTGATCGCATCCGTAATGAGTCCATCTTTAATATTGCCGAATGAAGGATTCATGTCAAAACTTTCACCTAAATTTTTGGCTAATTCGGCATAGTTTCGCATTAATGTTTCAAATTTTTGAGCCTTTTCTTCCGAAACACAACGATTGATTAGTTCCTGTTCAACACCACATAATTCTGGAAATTCTGCCAAATATGACCTTCCTCCCAAAGCCACTACCAAATCAGACAAATGCCCCAAAACAGGATTTGCTGAGATTCCCGAAAAGCCATCAGAACCACCACATTTCAGTCCAATGTTTAGTTTAGATAATGGTGCGGGCTTTCGAGTGAGTTTATTGACTTTGATAAGTTCTTTGAATGTTTCTTTGATTGCCGCTGAAAGCATCGAGAACTCAGTACCAAAAGTTTGTTGGTCGTAGTAAAGTAAAGTTTTATCGAAGGAAGGATTGCGAGATTCTATAGCTTTCATTAAGTCACTCAATTGTGTTTTCTGACAGCCTAAGCTCAAAACCGTAATTCCTGCTACATTGGCATTATTGGCATAAGCTGCAAAAAGAGCTGCTAATCTTTCGGAATCAGAGTTTGTTCCTCCGCATCCCATTTCGTGCGTTAAGAATTTTATTCCGTCGATATTGGAAAATATTCTTTGATTATCAGTAGCTACACTTGGTTGGTTGGGACGATAATTATAAAATGCGTCAAAGTTTCCTGATGCTTCAAGCTTTACTAAATCTTGAACTTGTTTCAAATAAACATCTGGAAAGGCATAGCCGAGTGCTTTATCAAAAGCATCTTTCAGTTTCAAAATATTGCGGTTTTCACAGAAAACCAAAGGAATAACTAACCAGTAATTAGCTGTGCCAACTTGCCCATCATTCCGATGATAACCTAAGAAAGTTCGGTTCTTCCATTTACTTACATCAGGTGCTTGCCAGTCATTTTTGGAAACTCTATTTTTTATGGAAAATTCTTCCGATTCGTGTTTAAGGTTGAAAGTTGTAATTTGTTCTCCTCGTTTTATTTTTTGTATAGCTTTTCCAACCCTTACACCATACATTGTTGCCGTATCTCCGACATTTAGGTCATGAGTAACAAATTTATGTTTGGTTTCTATGGCATTTGGTAAAATATATTTTTCTCCATCCAAAACAACTTCTTCAAATTTTTCTAATGTTTGAAGAGCCACAATGAGGTTATCTGATGGATGAACTTTTAAAACTTTATTTTTCATACTGAGTGTTGAATTTAAAGTAAGGTTTCACAAAATGTGTGAAACCTTAACTACAAGATTCTAATTTTTAACCTTTAACTATTATTCATTTTTGAAACTTTACTAAGCTTTATTAAAATAATAAGATAATACAAAAATATGGTATAAGTTAATACACTTTTTATGAAATCTTATGGAATACTGATAAAATATTATCAAATTTGTGAAAACACCACCAAATTGTATTCAATATGCAGGCTATACTTCGCAAAATTGATTCAAATGATGCTAATTCGTTTGTTGCTCGGACAGATAAGTTTTCACATTTTTATAATAAATGGCATTTTCATCCTGAGTTAGAGTTAACCTATATCATTCATGGAAAAGGGAATAGGTTTGTAGGTGATAGTATTGAATTTTTTGAGGATGGAGATTTAGTGCTGATTGGTGCAAATCTTCCTCATGTTTGGAAAAACGATAGTAGTTATTTTGAAGGTAGAGACAACCAAATTGCAATGGCAAATGTGATTCAGTTTCTTCCAAAGTTTTTTGGAGAGACCTTTTATGGTTTGAAAGAATTGGAAAATGTTAGAACGCTGTTTGAAAAATCAAAATTGGGTTTAAGGATTGAGGGAGAGACAAAAGTGGAGGTTGTGTATTTAATGACCAAAATATTTGATACTGAAAATAGCCTGAAACGACTTTGTATCCTTTTGGAAATTCTTGAGTTAATTGCGATTTCAGATGATTTGAAACAACTAAGTAGCCAAGCTTTTGTGGATGCCTATCAAAAGTTCGATACGCAAAAAATCAATAAAGTCTATGAGTTTACTCTCAATCAATATCATAGGAAAATATTGATTGAAGAGGCTGCAATTGTAGCTAATATGTCAGTACCTAATTTTTGCAAATATTTTAAAAGTAGAACTCAGAAAACCTATATTCAATTTTTAACAGAGGTGAAAATCGGTTTTGCCTGCCGTATGTTGATTGAAAATAAAAAAAGTATTCAGCAGATAGCATTTGACTGTGGGTTTCATAATCTTTCCAATTTCAATCGTTCATTTAGGCTATTGAAAAACCAAAAACCAGCCGAGTATAAGCAGGTTTTTGGTGGATTGAAGAATGATACGTAATAAATATTGTCTCATATGTCGACTAAGATATAGAAAATTTATTCGCTTATAAAAATATAGATACAATTTCAAAATATGTTTTAATAACGGAATAATAATGTTATAATTATGTATTAATAAAATAACCTATCTCCTATTAAAGATTAATGGAAATTAGATTTTAATAAATTCATATTATTTTCTATGATACATAGCTTCAATTTTTGATGCCGTTTCTTTTAATGCAGCGACAATTTCCAAACTTCGAACATGAGTACATCTATACTCAGGAAGAAAAACACTTAGTCCTGCTATTACTTTTCCATTTGCATGAATTGGAACTGCAAAGCCTACAAGATGTGTATGTGAAAAATTCGTCATTGCAATACCTGACAATCTGATTTTGGAGAGTTCATTTACTAAACCTTCAACTGTTGATGCCTCTCCCCACATTGATTCTTCAGGTAGGCCGTTATACTGCAAGAAACGCTCTCTTTCTTTTTCGGAAAGATATGCAACTAAGAGCCTACCACTTGCTGTTTCATAAACATTTCTTTCGGAGCGTATTTGCACTTGAATGTCTTGATTGCAGTTCACATTATGCAAAATAAATCGTTTATAATTTCGAAGAATCCCTAATAAACACGTTTCATTGATTTTTTCGGTCAAAGTCTCCATTGCCTCGCTTGCAGCATTAACTAAGTCTTGCTCATAAGATACCTCGTTGGTAAGTCTATAAGCTGAAGGCCCAAGTTTATATCCTTTCTTCTTACCAATATGTTCAAGATATTCTCTCGACACCATTGTATTAATGATGTTTGCAGAAGTAGCTTGATTAAGTTGGAGTTCTTGCGAAATCTCCGTTAAGGAAATTGCTTGTCCATTTCGTTGAGCAACTAGCTCCAAAATGTCAAATGCTTTTATAATTACTTGTACCATACTTTATTATTATGAGAGTAAAAGTAATTGTTATTCTATAATTTTCAAACATTAATTAAAAAACATTAAAAATGTGAAAATAATATTTTTGGTATTATTTCAAGATTTTTTATTGAATATAAATAAAAAGCAAACAAAAAATACAATTATTCTAAGAAACGAATCTTGATAAAATCATATTTAAAAATAATTTTATACAAAAGATTTGCTAGATAATTATATCCGTAATAATATTGCATTATAATAGTATTATTCAATAATGATAATGTATAATTGAAATTCAATGAAAAGAAACTCTACATTTCAACCAACGCAATGGCTCTTGCTATTTTTCTGGTTGTGTTCGGCAGTTGTCATGGCACAGAATATTTCTGGAAAGGTAACTGATGAAAATGGACAGGCACTTCCAGGTGTTAGTATTACAGAAAAAGGCACTAATAAAGGAACTGTAAGTCAGATAGATGGCACCTACAAGTTAGTAGTAAATGCAACAAGTACATTAGTGTTTTCCTTTGTAGGTTATACAACAGAGGAGGTAATCGTCGGTTCTCAAACAAAGATTAACATTAATTTGCAACCCGATAACAATGCTTTAAATGAAGTTGTGGTAGTAGGTTATGGAACACAAAAGAAGAAAGACCTTACGGGCTCAATTGCCTCAGCCGACCTCGTGGCATTTAAAGAATCACCAAACGTAAGTATTTTGCAATCTTTGAAAGGTTCATTGCCTGGTTTAACCATTAGTCAAACCAACCGTGCAGGAGATGAACCTTCCATTAACATCAGGGGCACCTCTACACTCAATGGTAATACATCCCCCTTGATTATTGTGGACGGTATCATTTTTAATGGTCGCCTTTCAGACATTAACCCTTCTGATGTGGCGAGCATTGATGTATTGAAAGACCCAAGTAGCAAAGCCGTTTATGGTTCGCAAGCAGCCAATGGAGTTGTATTAGTAACTACTAAAACAGGGCGTGCTACTACAAAACCAAGCATTACTTATTCTGGAAGTTATGCGATTTCGTCCCCTACAGTTGATGCCAAATTACTACGTCGTGATGCATTTTTGGAAAAAATTAGAGATATCAATTATTTAACAGCCTTTACAAAAGAGTCGGGTTATACTGTTCTAAACCCCGCTTGGACGTTCGCCAATTCAGAGCTTTTTCCAGTATCATTAGGAGGAGTTAACACTACTAATGACTATGATTGGTATGGAGATCTTACACAGAATGCTTTAATTACCAACCACAACCTTAGTATTTCAGGGGGTTCTGACAAGACCAATTATTTTATGTCAGGTGGTTATACAAACGAGAAAGGATTAATTAAAAACGACGATTATGGCCGTTATACCATGCGTATCAATTTAGATACTGAGGTAACCAAATGGCTTACTTTAGGGGCAAATACTTCGGGTTCATTTACCAATTTTTTCAAAGATGCCCCAGACATGAACACTATCGTAGGCACAAGTCCATTGGTGTTGCCGAGAGATGAAAATGGAAATTATAGAATCAACCCCATTGGAGATTTCAATGTAAATCCGTTTTTGTCAGCGGAAAATGACCGTTACGAAGTGCAGAGTCGATTAGTAGGCAATTTTTTTGCCCAAGTAAAAATTCCAACCATCCCCGGCCTTAGTTACCGTTTGAATTTTGGGCATAACCTCAAATATTTCAAAAATTACGTTTCAAGTATCTATGGGGCTGGTCAAACAGGTTCGGCATCTAAAAGTGATGCTACACAATACGAGCAAACTTTGGATAATATCCTAAACTATAAAAAGAGCTTTGGCAAACACAATATTGATGCAACAGCCTTGTACGGTTATAATATTTCAGAATTTAATAATACATCAGCATCTGGAACGGGATTTTCGGATTTAAACTTATCGTATAATAGTATTCAGCAAGCTGAAATTCAAAAGGTAAGCTCTTCTGCTTGGAAAGAAAACTTGCTGTATCAAATGGGAAGTGTTGCCTATAATTACAGCAGCAAATATTTATTGAAAGCCACCGTTCGTCGGGATGGTTTCAGTGGATTTTCACAAAACAATAAAACTGGTATTTTTCCATCTATTGGCCTAGGTTGGGTGCTTTCAGAAGAAAGTTTCTTTAAAGTACCAGGTATTAATTACCTAAAGATTAGAGGAAGTTATGGAGAAAACGGCAATAAAGTTGGGCGTTACAGCTCTTTGGCTCGGGTTTCTGCCGATGATGCTTCTAAATATGTTTTTGGTGATGGCGGACTGACAGCTATTGGCCGCTCGGTTTCTTCATTGGCTAATGCTGATTTAAGATGGGAAAGAACACGAGGGATAAATATCGGTCTTGATTTTGCCATTTTGAAAAACAAAATTGATGGAAATATTGAGTATTATAATTCAAATACCAACGACTTGTTATGGCAGCAAACACTCCCTCAAACCTCCGGCTTTGCTAATGTATTTACCAATTTAGGGCAAATCAATAATAAGGGTATTGAGTTCACGTTGCATAGTCAACCTATTAAAAGTAAAAATTTTTCATGGGATATAACGGTAAACTTTACCCGTAACCGTAACAAAGTAGTAACGATTTTAGGTGAAGATAAAAATAATGATGGTCTTGAAGACGATCTTGTAGCAAGTGGTTTATTTATTGGAAAGCCAATCGGAACTATTTATGACTATGAAGTACAAGGCATTTACCAATTGACTGATGAGAAATTGACGGGTTTTCAAGCAGGAAACTACAAATTGAATGATTTGGATGGAGATAAAAAGATAACCGCAGCTACTGACCGAAAAATATTAGGTAATAGTGAACCTGCCTATCTGTTTGGTATTCAAAATACAGTTTCCTATAAACAATTTACACTTCGGGCATTTATAAACTCTGTTCAAGGTGGCAAAAGTAGCTATATTGCTGCAAACATCCCGGCTGGAAATTATGGTACACCTGGCAATGCAACCAACTCAAACTGGTTTGATTTTACAGACTTTTGGTCTTCAAGAAATCCAAATGGCAAATATGCAAATCCATGGGTACCTACCCCTGCTGGTGGGAGAGAGTACTTTCAAAGAAACTTTATCCGTTTACAAGACATTTCCGTTTCTTATAATCTGACTGAAAAAGTAGCCAAAAAAATAGGGACATCAAATGCAAAACTATTTGTAAGTGGCAAAAACTTATTTACGCTTACCAAATGGGAGGGCTGGGACCCAGAAGTTGGCTTAGGGGTAAGTTCAGTTAATGCCTTCCCTGTATTGAAGTCTTATTCTTTTGGTGTTGAAATCACATTTTAATTCTTTACACAAAAATGAAAAATAACTTATTTAAAATATTCCTATTGGCAGGTGGAATTCTGCTAAATTTAGGGTGCCAAGAAGAAGAGTTTTTAAAAGAAGTTCCTTTGGACTTTTACAGTCCAGAAAACTCCTTCATTACAGCTGGCAACTTTGAGGCTGCCCTTACTGATTTATATGCCCGTGTGCGTGCCATTCAAAGTGTAGATGGCGGTGCAGCCATTTATTCAGAAGTTTTAGGAACAGATATAGCTTTCAATGCCCGTTTGGCAACCGACAGAATGGGAAGTTACGCTGTAGGTTTAACACCCCAAGGTGATATTCCAAGACAACACTGGATTCGTTGGTACAAGATTATTGGTAATGCAAATACCATTATTGCAAGAACTACAATTTCAAATATAACCGATGCTCAAAAGAAACAATTTGCCGCCGAAGCCAAACTTTTTAGAGCGTATGCCTATCACAAATTAGTGCATTTGTATGGGGGAGTTCCACTTATTCTTGACGAAGTAACAACTCCAAAAACTAATTTTACAAGAGCTTCAAAAGATGATGTTTTGAAACAAATTATTGCCGATGCAAGCGATGCCGCCGCTAGTTTACCCAATGTCGATGTAGCGAAGGATGGAAAGTTAAACAAAGCTGTTGCCAATCACCTGTTGGCTGAAACCTACATCGCCGTCAAAGATTACGACAAAGCCATTGCTGCCGCTACCGAAGTAATCGAAAAATCGAATTTAAAATTAATGACCGACCGTTTTGGAAGTTTAAGAACACAACCTGGTGATGTGTATTATGATTTATTCAGAGTTGGAAATCAAAACCGTAAAGCTGGTAACTTAGAAGCAATTTGGGTTATTCAATATGAGTTAGATGTAATTGGCGGTGTATTGACCTCAGCAGGAAGTAGCATGAATAACCTCGAAAGAGTAGTTGTGCCTGCAGTTGGTTCGATGTCTGACCCAGACGGAAAAGCTGCAATGGAAGGAGGCCTATCACAATCTACCCTAAATTGCGGCGGAAGAGGTGTATCTTTTGTTCAACCTACAAATTATTGGACTTATGAAATTTGGGGCTTGGATCCAAAGAAAGACAATCGTAAAGTAGCATCAACAGATATTAGAACCTCTCCTTTCAATATTGTCCGTGATTTTATTTATACTAATCCTACTTCTCCAAAATACAATGGCAAAAGTTTGATTGATTTTCCAGCACCAAACTGGATAGCCCAATCTTGGCGTTGGTATCCTTTCCCTTCAAAAGTCACAACGCCAGGGCAACACCCAATTGGAGTAATACAAGACCCTGTTAAACTGATTTTGAAATCCTCTGCAGGAGCTACTTTCAGAGACATGTATATGATTCGTTTGGCTGAAACAATTTTGCTGAGAGCCGAAGCTCATTTACTCAAAGGCAATATCGCTGCTGCTACTTCCGACATCAATATTGTTAGAAACCGAGCTAAGGCAACGCCTGTAACCACAGCAGAAGTAACGCTAGACTATATTTTGGACGAAAGAGCAAGAGAATTAATTTTTGAAGAAGACCGCCGGGTTACCTTGTCGAGAATGGGTAAATTAGTAGAAAGATCTAAGAAATATAACACCTTAAGTGGCCCAACTATTCAACCATTCCACGCTCTCTTTCCAATTCCGTTCTCTGAGATAGAAGCAAACAAAGATGCTAAATTAGAGCAGAATCCTGGGTATTAATTATAAGATTCGATCAAGTCGCAAACATAGTCGAATCTTGTATTTCTAAATAAAAAGGGTCAATAACGATTATTGACTCTTTTACTTCGAAACCTTCCAACCATGAAAATATACTTCTTACTTGTAAATCTGTTGTTTTCAGCCTTCACTTTTGGGCAATCAAACCCAATTTTTGTATTGGTCAGTCAAACCCAACAAGCGGTTATTGTTTTACCAGCAACAGAACCAGAGTCAGTACAAATTGCGGTAAAAGATTTGGTAAGCGATGTACAGAAAATAACGGGCAAAAGGCTTGAAATTGTTGCGAAAAAAGCACCAAAACAACAGGCTATTTTTATTAAAACTCAACAAAAAACAAACGTAGAAAGCTATCAGATTCAAACCAAAAACGGAAACCTTTACGTTACGGGCGGTAATGAGTTAGGCACAGTTTTAGGGATTTATCATTTCGTTGAACATAATTTAGGCATTGACCCAATGTCCTTTTGGAACGACCGTGAACCAAAAAAACAAAACGTTTTGTCTTGGCAATCTATTGACATTCAGTCCAAAACACCCACTTTTAAATACCGAGGATGGTTTATCAACGATGAAGATTTATTAACTGAATGGCAAGAAAGCGGTGGGAAACGAAACATTGACTATCCATATTATCAGCAAGTAATGTCACCCAAAACGATGGCAAAGATTTGTGAAACAGCACTACGTTTAGGTTTCAATATGATAATTCCTGCCAGTTTTATTGATATAGGTAATCCTGCCGAAGCAGCTTTGGTACAAGAAGCAAGCAAAAGAGGGCTTTTTGTTTCGATGCACCACGTAGAGCCAATGGGCGTAAGTGCCTTTACCTTTTTTAATTATTGGAAAGAGAAAAATGGTACGAAGCCGTTGTTCTCTTATTTCTCGGAGCGAGAAAAAGTAGAAGAAGTATGGCGGGTATATGCCAAAGAATGGGCAAAATACCCCAAAGTGATTTGGCAAATTGGTTTGCGGGGCATCGCCGACCGCCCCATGTGGCTCGCCGACCCCGCCACACCCCAGACCGATGCCGACCGTGGACGTTTGATTTCAGAAGCGATGGCGTTTCAGATGCAACTGATTATGCAAGTGAATAAAAGCCCCAATCCGCCCATTACCACAACTTTGTGGGCAGAAGGTTCAACACTAAATCAAGCTGGGTACCTGCAAATTCCCGAAAATGTAACGATTGTTTTTGCTGATAATTCCCCAGGCTGGCGTTGGCAAGCTGACTTTTTCAATACCAAACGCTCATCCAAAAATACCTATGGAGTATATTATCACCATCAACTATGGGGCTCGGGGCCGCATTTAGTGCCAATTGTTTCCCCTTCACAAACACAAAAAGTTTTAAAACAAGCCATTGAAAAAGGTGATACGACCTACTGTATTATGAATATCTCGAACGTACGAGAGTTTTCAATGGGAATTGCAGCATCGGCTAAAATGCTTTTAAACTTCAAAGGTTTTGATGTTCAAAAGTTTAATAATCAATGGTTTAAAGAAAGGTATGGTAGCTCTTGTACTTTCACTCAACAAGTTTATCAAAAGTATTTTGAGAGCTTTGAATTGAACAACAAAACAGGAACACCCATCTTGATGGATGGTCAGACCAATAGTTTAGCTACTGGTATTTTAAGCGAATTGAAGCTACAACTGACGGACTCCATTAAATATCAGGCATTGCTAAAAAAGAAAAACCAAGAAACAGAGGAAAGTAAATGGATAAAATCGGCTATTGGAGATATGCTTTCGGGAGATTTGAGCCACACAGCATTACTAGAAAGGGTAGTGAGTCAAAAAAAAGGCTTATTAGAAGCCGATTCTTTGGCTCAAAAGGTTGAGCAAAGTTTATTTTTTAAAACTGATTTTGTTGCACATTTGAAAATAATATTGGGCTTAACAGCATGGCTCGAAAACAGCCTTAAAGCAAAAATTTCTGCGGAAAAAAATGACCTTGTTCAAACGAAAAAATATATTCAAAAAGGATTGGAAGCGTTCAACCTAATAAAAGAAGGGCAACAACTGAAAAGCCAAAACGAAAAATGGAAAAATTGGTACCGTGGAGACAAAAAAATGAATTTGTTGAACAAAGAAAAACTAACGGAACAGGTCTTAGAAATTCTAAAAGAAAAATGAAACAACACAAAAGCAAATATCTTTACTTATTATTGATGGTTCTTTGGCTTTTAGGCAAACCTATTTTCGCCCAAATAAAACCCATCGCCACCGAAGCCATTGCCGAGTTAGCGGTTGAAAGAGGTTTGAAAGAAGTAGATTTGGGCATTTACGGCGGAACACTGTTTATGCACAGCATGAGCGAGTTGGCAGTCTTGCAAAAAGAACCAAAAACTTTAAATAGAACAATTGAAATTTTTGAAAAATTCAAAAGTAAAGAAATCAAGGGAAGAGGCAGTTTTATCAGCTACGAAGCGGGCGGTACGGGCGTGGCTTATCTGAATTATCTGAATAAAACCCCCAATTTATCAGCTCACGTTTTTGAATATGCCGACAAAATGTTCAAAAATCAAAAACGCACCTCCGAAGGATTGATGACTGCCCCTTGGCTCAAAGATAGCCTCGACCAATTTATGATTGATTGTGCTTTTGCAGTTACACCTTATATGTTGTACGCAGGTATGAGCATGAATAAACCAGAATACGTTGATTTGGCTGTTTTTGAAACCTTAGAAATGTTTAAAATCCTTAAAGACCCAAATGGCTTGGTTCACCAAGGAAGAGGTTTTCAGGGTTTGGGTAAAATCTCGGAAGATAATTGGAGCCGTGGAAATGGTTGGGGGGCGTTTGCTTTGGCATTTTTAGTTAGAGATTTGCCAGATACTCATCCAAGAAAAAAAGAAGTAAATGAATTGGCAAAAAACTTTTTTACAACTATTTTGAAATACCAAAATCAAGAAGGGCTATGGAACCAAGAAATGACCGAACATACTTCATTTGTAGAAACCTCAGGTAGTGGTTTGATGCTCTTTGGTCTTGGGATTTGTATTGAAAAAGGCATTGTTGATAAATCTTTTTTACCCCAATTTATCAAAGGATTAAGTGCTTATACTTCATACATCACGCCCGATGGCTCAATAAGTAATACCACAATAGGCTGTCTTTGTCCAGGAAAAGGAACAAAAAAGGACTACATCAAACACGCTTGGAAACTCAATGATATTCATGCCTTTGGCCCCGTTGTTTTGGCTTTTACACAAGCAGCCAAAATGGGAATTAAGGAAATTACGCCCGCCAAAAGTATGGGTTGTTACGTTACAGATTTTGGCAAACCCATGAAACCCCAGACATTCGTGCGTTATATGCCAGAAGCCAACGAAAACATTTGCTGGGAAAACGACCGTGTAGCTTTTCGGGTTTATGGTCCACCCGTTAAAAACAGAGTAAGCAGCGGCATTGATATTTGGACAAAATCGGTGGATTATCCAATTATTTCTAAATGGTACGACCAAAATAATCAGGGGAAATCGTACCACGAAAATCATGGGGAAGGACTTGATTTTTATCATGTGGCTTATGGTAGAGGTTTGGGCGGAACAGCCATTTGGAGAAACGGAAAGCCTTATATTTCAACCCCTTACGCCACTCACAAAATTTTAAAAAATACCGAAGAAGAAATAGCTTTTGAACTAAATTTTGATGCTTGGAATGCCGATGGAATTAAGGTTAGCGAGAAAAAAGTAATTAGTCTGAAAATGGGAACAAACTTTTGTAAAATTACTAGCACTTTTACCACAGATTCAAAAGAACCATTGACCTTAGCACTTGGTCTTTCGTACACCGATAAGCCCGAAGTGTTGAAAGATGCAAAAAAAGGAACACTAACCCTATGGGAATCATTTGAGTCAAAAAATGGCGAATTGGGTACAACAGTCGTTGTAAATCCCAAGGAAATTAAGGAGTTTTCAGAATTTGAAAAAGAAAAATATATACTGGTAAAAGCCAAATCAGGCAAACCCATTACCTATTATGTAGGCACAGGATGGAGCAAAGCCCCACAATTTAAATCGAAACAAGAGTGGTTAGATTATGTATCTATCTTCATCAGTAAAAATAAATGAAAAAAGAAATAATTTATATCAACAGTATTATCCTGTTTTGCTTTTTCAGCTCATTCGCTCAAACATCCCTACCCCAAACATTCGGGCAAAATATGCCCGAACATCCAAGGTTATTTGCTAACCAAGCCAAACTTTCATTGTTGAAAACTCAAAAAGACGAGGCATCAAAGCAGCTACTAAAACTACTTAAAATTGAGGCTGATAAATACCTTGAAGCCGATCAAATAGTATATCCAAGTACAGGCTTTAAGTTTTATGTTCTGCGACAAGTGCAAGGGAGAATTTTGGCCTTGTCATTGGCATACCGGGTTTTTGGTGAAAAAAAATATTTTGAAAGAGCAAAAAAAGAACTCTTAGAAATTTCAGAATTACCTGACTGGTGTCCAAGTCATTTTTTAGATGTTGGCGAAGGAGCATTGGCAGCTGGTATTGGTTTAGACTGGCTTTATAATGATTTAAGCCAAGAAGAAAGAGAAAAAATAAAAAGTGCAATCGTTAAAAATGCCCTTTTGCCTTCCCTAGAAATTAAAGAAGACGCCAAGAGTTGGGTCACTAACAGTAACAACTGGAATCCAGTTTGCCACGGAGGGCTTACAGTTGCGGCTCTTGCCATTGCCGAATCAGAGCCAATACTGTCTAAGCGGATAATTGAGCGGGCAATCAAATACTTGCCTAATGCAGGCAACGAATATCATCCAGATGGCTCTTATCCAGAAGGCCCAAGTTATTGGTCGTATGGCACCAGTTTTTATGTAATAACGATTGAAGCCTTACGCACAGCTATAGGCGTTAGTTATGATTTAGAAAGAAAACAAGGCTTTCTGAAAACAGCAGATTACAAAAAACATATGCTCGGAACCATTGGCGAAGAATTTAATTATTCCGATTATCATATAGAAAATTTGAATGAGCCAATTATGCTTTGGTTTGGAAAAGAACTAAATAGAGCAGATTTAGCTACAGATGAAATAAAAAAAATAAATCAATTTATTCAACAAGAAACCGATGCAAATTTACCCAAAAAAGTATTTTTAAATCGCCATTTTCCATTGGAAATACTTTGGTGGGAGCCAAATTTAGCAGAAAACGCTCAAAGAACTTTACCCAAACACTATACTTCAAAAGGAGGCTTGGCTTTGGGTGTGATGAGGTCGGAATGGAACAACCCCAAGGCAACTTTTGTAGCAATAAAAGGCGGTACAGTTAATTATTCGCATGCTCACATGGACATAGGAAGTTTTGTTTTAGAGGCTAAAGGTGTGCGTTGGGCCATTGATTTAGGCACAGAAAATTATGATAGAATGCGAGCAGCCAAAATTGATTTGTGGAATTATAGTCAGAGTAGCAACCGCTGGACTACATTTAGAGCAGGCTCAAAAAGTCATAACATTCTTCGATTTGATAGCGAGAATCAACAAGTAGATGGTAAAGCCACCATAGAAGAAGTGAAAAGTTCAAAAGGCAGTATCGGAAATGTCGTAGATTTATCGAGCATTTATTCCAAAAAAGCTGAGAAAGTAGTAAGAACTATTTTGCTAAATTCAGAAAACTCTGTATCTATTCAAGATGAATGGATAACCAAAGAAACAGCCTTGGAAGTGGCTTTTCAATGGCTTACAAAAGCCAAAGTCAGTAAAACGGCATCAGGTTTATTGTTAGAACAAACTGGGGAAACACTAGAATTAAATATCGAACAACCCATTTCTATGAAAGACGTTTCCATAGAAATCGAAGAACTTTCAGCACCGAAAAATCTTCAAGATTCGCCAAATCCAGAGTTAAAACGCATTGTTATAAAACAAAGAACACCTGCGAGATCAAGTGGAAAATTATACCTAAAAGTAAAGGCCCTATGAAATATTTAAAATCACTTTTTGTCCTAATGATTTTGGGCAATAACCCAATTTTTGCCCAAAAAATAGACACTTCAGCCAGTCGGGTAAGGACTAATTTTGCTATTTCTTTCAAAAGAATTGGAACACTAGAACCTAGAAGCACCGATGAAATAAAATCATCCAACTGGATTATTGGTTGTGAAACCCTCGACCGTGATTTGACTGATTATGAACAATTCAAAACTTACCTTGTTCCGCTCGGTATCAAGCGTTTGCGAATGCAGGCAGGTTGGGCAAAAACTGAAAAAGTGAAAGGTCAATATGATTGGGCTTGGTTAGATAAAATCATTGATGATGCCCACTCCAGAGGTTTAGAACCTTGGCTTGAAACGGGTTATGGTAACCCAATTTATGAAGGTGGCGGCGGTGTGAATTTGAGTGCTGGCATTCCATCATCAATAGAAGCACTAAAAGCTTGGGACAAATGGGTAAAGGCTTTGGCAACTCGTTACAAAGATAAAGTACACGATTGGGAGATATGGAACGAACCTAATTTTGGTGATAACGAAATCAATAAACCTGAAAAAGTAGCCGAACTAAATATCAGATCGGCAGAAATTATTAAAAAAATACAACCCAATGCCAAAATTTCAGGCTTGGCCATGGGGCATATTGACTTGAAATACGCCGATATATTCTTTAAAGTGATTCACCAAAAAGGCAAAATGCACCTTTTTGATAACATGACTTACCACGATTACGTCTATAATCCCGATGCCAATTATGACCGCGTAGCGGAATTGAGATTGGTTCTAGACAAATACTCAACAACTATAAAATTACGTCAAGGAGAAAATGGGAGTCCGTCATTTGGTGGTCCAAATCGTGGAGCAATTGGTGATTATGATTGGTCAGAACTCTCTCAAGCCAAATGGAATATTCGTAGAATGTTAGGTGATTTAGGACATGATATAGAAAGTAGTATTTTAGGAATTATCGAAATGAATTATGGTAAAACAAGCGGGCCAATTACCCGAATGAACGTAAAAGGAATCATAGAATCTGATTCATTAAAACGAGCCATTCGCCCCAAAATGGCTTATTATGCGATGCAAAATGTGGCTTCTGTTTTTGACGATAACTTGATAAGAATCAAAAATCTGCACGATACACATAATATAAACGCCACCGTTGAAAAAGACGAAGTTAGGTATAACAAAGGGACAGATAGAAGCATCGCTGTTTATGCTTACAAACATAAAAACACCCAAAAACAACTCTTTGCGATTTGGAATAATGAGTACATTCCGACTAATACCAATATTGCTAAAAACCTAAATATCACCCTTTTGAATGCCAATCTCGACCAACCGGTTTTTGTAGATATACTCACAGGAGCAATTTATGAAATACCTGAAAATCAAATTGAAAGAAAGGGAAACAGGGTTTCGTTTAAACAAATGCCAATCTATGATTCACCGATTTTAATCGCCGATAAATCAAATTTAAAATATTGAAAATGAAAAAGTTTCTGATTTGTGTGCTACTTTTTAATGGATTCTGCACAAATGCACAGTCTACTTGGAAAGAAATTGGCCAACTAAAAACACGTAATGCCAAAGAAATCAAAAGCAGCACGTGGTCTATTGGTGCCGAAACTTTGGATAGGGATTACACTGATTATCAATCGTATAAAACCTATTTAGGGTCACTTGGGGCGAAGCGAATCCGTTTGCAAGGTGGTTGGTCGAAATGCGAAAAAGTAAAAGCGGTGTATGATTTCGCTTGGCTTGATGCTGTCATTCCAGATGCTGCCGCTCGTGGCGTTGCACCGTGGGTAGAATTGTCTTACGGCAATCCGATTTATGAAGGCGGTGGCGAAGCCAAATTAGCTGGTCATATTCCAACCTCAAAAGAAGGATTGGAGGCATGGGATAATTGGGTAAGAGCCATCGTCTCAAGATATAAAAATCAAGTACCACAGTGGGAAATCTGGAATGAACCCGACCTCAACCCAAAACATACAGGCAGACAAATCGGCGAGTTTTACTTACGAACTGCCAGAATCGTCAAAAGTATTCAACCCAATGCCAAATTGATTGCTTTAGGCATGGCGAGCATTACAAAGCTCGATTTTACTAGAGATTTTATGGAATATCTCGATCAAAATAATGCCCTTGATTTAATTGATATTTTAACTTATCACGGCTATCGTCACAACCCAGACGATTCATATCCTCATATCGAAAGAATGCGTTCAATCGTATGGAGTTATAAATCTGACGTGGTATTTATGCAAGGCGAAAACGGTGCCCCGTCGCAAGCAAAAGGCACAACAGTTGGAGCAATGACAGACTTGGATTGGTCAGAACTCACGCAGTCCAAGTGGGATTTGCGAAGAATGTTGGGCGATAATGGCAGAGGAATCGCTACTAATTTGTTCACTATCAGTGACATTCACTACGCACCTGGCGACCACATGGTTGGCATTAATTCTAAAGGTTTATTGAAAACCAATCCAGACAAAACCATTGAACGGCCAAAAATGAGCTATAAAGCAGCTCAACACGTTTTCTCGTTATTTGATGAGCAAATTGAATTGCTAAAAATCAAGCCGACTATCAATCAACCAAGTGTATATGCTTTTCAATACCAGCATAAGCAAAACAAAGGAAGTTTGGTAACGCTTTGGAGCGGCGAAGCTCGTCCTGCCGAAAAATACGAATCTAAACTCACCACGATTAAAGTAGAAGGTAATTTCAAAAACCCTGTTTTTGTGGATTTGATTTCAGGAAAAGTGTTTGAAATACCAAAAGAAAAGTTTAAAAAAGTGGGCAATCAGTTCATTTTCAGTGAGATGCTTGTTCCTGATTATCCTGTTTTAGTTGCTGAAAAGTCTATTTTAAATTTTTAACTAAAAAAAATTTAACCAAATTATGGAAAATTCGAGAAGAAAATTCATAAAAAATATTGGTGGTTCTGTTGCCGCACTGTCAGTTGCCACAACGGTTGAAGCAAATGAAAATATTATCCGTCAATCATTGGTTTCAAAAGCAAAAGTTAGTGCCAATGATAAAATCCGTATAGGTTTAATCGGTGCTGGAATTATCGGGCATTATGACACCGATACTGCCCTTAAAGTTGATGGGGTTGAATTAGTTGCCGTTTGTGATTTATACACAGGTCGAATAGAAAGAGCAAAAGAAAAATGGGGAAGTTCTCTTTTTACTACCAATGACTACCGAGAGTTACTGGCAAAAAAAGATATTGATGCCGTACTGATTTGTACACCCGACCACTGGCACCAAAAGATGGCAATTGATGCCATGAATGCAGGAAAGCATGTTTATTGCGAAAAACCAATGGTTCAGAAAATAGAAGACGGTCATGCAATTATTGAAACGCAGAAAAAAACAAACAAAGTTTTTCAAGTTGGCAGTCAAAGAGCAAGCAGTATCGCTATTTTAGAGGCCAAAAAATATTTTGAAAGTGGCATCATTGGTGAATTGACTTATGTAGAAGCTTATTGCGACCGAACTGATGCAAAGGGTGCTTGGCAATATTCTATTCCGACAGATGCCTCGCCACAAACGATTGATTTTGACAAGTTTTTAGGTAATGCACCCAAAGTACCTTTTAGTGCCGAGCGTTTTTTTAGATGGAGAAATTATAAAGATTATGGCACAGGATCGGCAGGAGATTTAACAGTGCATTTGCTAACAGGTTTACATACAATTACTAGTTCAATCGGACCAAATAAAATATTTGCCTTGGGTGAAGTAAACTATTGGAAAGATGGCAGAGATGCTTACGATTTAATCAACTCTTTCATGACTTATCCGCAAGCAAAAACGCATCCTTCGTTTCAATTATATACACGAATCAATTTGGCAAGTGGTGAAGGAAAAGGTGGATTTGGCATCAAACTTATCGGTACTGATGGGGCGATAGATATTGGTTGGAATGATTTCAAGGTTAAAACCCTCAAAAGAAGCGTTGCACCTGGATTTGGCGGATATGATTCTTTTGATAGTTTTTCTGCCAAACAAAAAGAAGATTATAAAAAGTGGTATTCCGAGAAATATGGTGATAAAAAAGGCGGCTACGAAATGGGAAAAACTATTGAATTCGCACCACCTGCCAATTATGATGATAGACTCGACCACATGATTTCTTTTTTCAACGGTATAAGGTCAAATTCTCCAATTTTAGAAGATGCAACTTTTGGACTTAGAACCGCGGGGCCTTCGATTGCCTGTAATATTAGTGCAGAGAAGAACAAAGCATTAAACTGGGATGCCGAAAAAATGAAATTTGTTTAACCCATCTCAAAAAACAAAATAAATGAATTTTACCCGACGCCAAATGCTCAAAACAGCTACTATACTCGCTTCAACTGCCCCCTTTGAAAATTGGGTAAAAGCAGATGCGTATCAATATTTATTAGCCAAAGTTTCGGGTAGAGAAGCAATTTTACCAACTGACAATTATATCGCTTTCGATTGGGTATTTTCTGTAATTTCAGCCGAAAATGAAGGCATAAAACTATCTTGGAATCAGACAATTCCACAAAAAAACGAATCTGCTCGGTTACGGATTACAAGTGCAACTGATGTGCGAGAAGAATTGATTTTTGAAGTAAAAACGGCTGTTTCGGGCAAAAAAATAGCGGATTGGGATTTGAGATTTGCTGCTTTGATGCAGCCTTTTGAATTACTTATTCCGAAGGAAAATATACAAGCTGTTTTTACAGAAGGTATTATCCTAAAAATGATAAAAGGCACAAAACCTTTTTGGTTTTTCTCAGATGATAATTCACAAAAAAAAGCTCCGAAAGCTTATTTGCCACATTTATTGGTTTATGGCGATAAAATTAAAAAAGACGCTTGGAAAGGCCGTTTATTATCGCTTGAATCCTTACAAACTTTTGGTTGGCAGCAGGGCATAGTTTGGGATGGATTATTGGAATTGAGTAAACATTCTGATCAAGCAAAAAAAGTTTTGTTGCAGCAATTAGATCTTTATTTTGCCCAAAATAGCTTGGTATATTGCAATTTGAATAACGTAAAAACGGTTGAAAAAATCCATACCGTTGAGTCTATTTTACCATTTGCCATTTTAGCACAAACCAATCCAACACACCCTTTGCTAAAAACAGCAATCGAATTTTGCGAGACTCACGCCAATGCCGAAGGTGTTATTGCCGATGGAACGGGAAATAATAGAATGGTAAAAACCGAAGAATGTTATACGGTTAGCTATCCCTTGGCAGTTTTGGCAAAAACTTTAAATCGCCCAGATTTGTCAAATTTGGCCATAAAAACTTTACAATCAAGAGTTTTAGTTTTAGAAAAAGGTAACAATATTTATCAACGAGGTACAGAACAGGGCGAACTTTTCTTTGAAAATTGGAGTCGAGGCGTAGCATGGTATTTGTTGGGTTTGGCAAAAACTTTGGTGCATTTACCTGAAAGTACAGACAAAAACTTATTGATAAATTCTTTCCAAAAAGCGGTCGAAAAAGTTATCCTTTATCAACAAGCCAACGGACTTTGGTTTAACTTTTTTCACAAACCCGAAACGGGCTTAGAAACCTCTGGAACGGCTGGAATTACTGCTGCATTGATGTTTGGTTTTCAGCATGGATTATTAAATGAAAACGCAAAAAACAAGGCCATCAAAGCACAAATTGGGCTTCTACCCTACCTTACACCAGATGGCTATTTAACAGGAACAGCCCAAGTAAACAAAGGTGGTGATGCCTTACAAAAAAATGGATTTAGAGTTATTTCACCCTATACACTAGGATTTTTCGCCCATTTAATCATCAAATAATTATGAATAAATTACAAACATTAGATTACGTTGCGATTGTCCTGTACATGGTAATGATGTCAGGTATTGGTATTTTCTTAGGGCGGTTCGTCAAAAACATTAATGATTATTTTAAAGGTGGAAGTGGTGTATCTTGGATAGCGGGAGGCATTAGCAATTTCATGACCAAGTTTAGTACTTTCATTTTTGTGGCTTACGCTGGCATTGCCTATTCAGATGGTTTAGTGGCCATTACTGTTATTTGGAGTACGGTTTTCCCTTCATTAATTGCCATTGGTTTATTTGCCAAACGATGGAAAAGAGCAGGAATCATGAGTCCAGTGGAATTTTTAGAAACCCGCTACAATGCCCCCATCCGACAAATATTTTCGTGGAGCGGTGTAGTTTTCAAGCTACTCGACGACATGATAAAACTTTATTCTATTGGTCTTTTTATCACTGCCGCTTCGGGTATCCCTTTTGAAACTGCAGTGATTGGTTGTGGCATTGTAGTTACACTTTACACGGTTGTAGGTGGTTTTTGGGCAGTTATTGTTACAGATGTGGTGCAGTTTGTAATTCTCTTTTTTGCTACATTAATCTTAGTTCCGCTGGCTTACAATGCCGCAGGAGGTATTGAAAACATGCAAGCCGTTATTCCACAAAATATGACTTGGTTCAACGGTAAAAAAGGAATGCCTTTTTGGTTAATGACTTATTATATTTTGCTAATCATTAGGTATTTAGGCAATTGGACTTTTATTCAACGCTTTTATTCAGCCAAAACAGAAACTGACGGACAAAAATTAGCAGGTTTGTCAGCACTATTTTTCTTTATTTTCCCAATCATATTTCTTTTCCCACCATTGGCTGCCCGAGTAATTTTGCCAGATTTAGCCAATCCTGAAATGGCTTATGTGGCATTATGTGTAAAACTTTTACCTTCAGGCATAATGGGTTTGATGATGGCAGCCATGTTTGCCGCTACAATGTCAGTACTTAGTGCAGAATACAACGTTACAGCCAGTGTACTAACTCGTGATATTTACCAAAGGGTTTTTAGACCCAATGCCAGTGGAAAAGAATCGCTTTTAGTAGGCAGGCTAATGACCCTTTTGGTGGGTTCTATAGTTACCATCGGAGCATTATTCGTGGCTGGTTTTGGTGGAGCTTTTGAAGCCAATAAACTTTTGGCAGGAATTTTTGCCGTGCCAATGATTGTCCCTGTAATCGTGGGTGTATTAAATAGAAAATCTCAACCTTGGGGGGCATTGGTAACCCTTTTTGGAGGGGTGATTTTAGGATTTTTGATGCATTTTAATTTTGTAAAAAATGATTACTTTAATATAGCAGGAATTGGAACAATTGAAGAGATCAGATGGGCAATTGCCACTTTAGTTGAAATTATATTTTGCTTTGCAGTATTCATTATTTCGGGCTATTTTCCTTCAAAAGATTCGGCTTATAATCAACGAGTTAGTGCCTTTTTTCATAAACTTACAATTCCTTTTGTACCAGCCAAAGAAAGTACAAACGACGATGCTTTTGCCAATGCCATCAAACTCATGTACGGCATTGCCTTTGCCCTCACGGGCTCGATGTTTGTGATGATGGGTTTTCCTTCACGCACACTTTTAAGTGGACAACTCGCTTTAGGTTCTGGCTTTTTATGCCTCTTTATAGCCTCATTTTTATATTTCAAAAAAAACCAAAGATAAACTATCATGAATAATTTAGAAAACAAAGTAGTATTCATCACGGGAGCATCAAGTGGAATCGGAAAAGCTACTGCTTTAATGCTTTTAGAAGTAGGAGCAAAAGTCTTTGATTTTAGTCGTACCAATCAACTTTCTGATGAAGTTTCGCATGAAAATTTACGTTCTTTCAAAGGCGATGTAAGCGTAGAAGCCGATGTTGCTGTAGGTTTTGCAGCTTGTATGGAATCCTTCGGCACAGTGGATGCACTCTTGAACAATGCTGGACTTGGACTTACTTCGCCAGACCTTTCAACAACCGATTTAGAGACCTTTGAAAAAATGATTGACATTAACGTAAAAGGCGTTTTTCTCTGTAATAGAGAGGCATTGAAGGTCATGAAAGCCAATAAATCGGGACATATCCTAACAGTTATATCTATGGCAGGACAACGCACCAATCCTAATGCACCTATTTATTGTGCCTCTAAATTTGGAGCAAGGGGTTTGAGTAGCGGACTCGCCGACCAAGCCTTAAAACTTGGTATTAAAGTAACCGACATCAACCCAGGCCCTACCGACAGCAATTATTGGGGCGACCGCCAAGTACCACGAGAGAAGTTTTTGAAAGTAGAAGACGTGGCAAGGGTCATCGTTTTTGTATTAAATCAGCCTGACTATGTGTTGATTAGAGAAATCAATTTTGATAATATGAAATTTTTAGCATAATGAATTCAAACGAAAAAAATAACGTGCAATTAAATGAAATGACTTCTAATGGAAAAGTTCCCCCTCTGGGGGACAGAGGGCTGTCCCCTTTTCCTATCCCAGTCGCCGAAATGCGTGAACGCTACCTCAAACTTTATACAGGTGCGGTCAATGATATACTTCGCTTCAACTATCAAATGCACTCAACAAGTTTGCCTTCGCATTTTTCTCCATTGAGAGAAAACATGAAACTGGCGGGTTTGGCATTTACAGTAAAAGGTGGCCCTGACATTACAACCGAAGGCGAGTTTGAAATGCGAGCCGAAATGTTGGAAGCCCTTTATGAAGACTCAATTGTGGTTTGGGACTGTACTGGTGATACCGTAACCTCGCAATGGGGTGAAGTAATGACGATGGCTGCCAAGAAAATCGGTTGTAAAGGGGCAGTTATCAACGGTATCAGAGATACCCAAGCCATTTTAGATTTAGGTTTTCCTGTATTCCACCAATTCAAATCCAATACAGGAATGTTGGGTCGTTTTAGAATGTACCATTACCTCAAACCAATTTTGATGGGTGAGGTCATTGTCAAACCTGGCGATTGGATTTTTGGTGATATTGATGGCGTAATTTCTATTCCACAAAACATCGCCTACGATGTGCTAATAGCGACCGAAAAACTGATGTTTAAAGAAGATGAAATCAGAGAAATGGTAGAATCAGGTATGAAACCGACAGATGTAGTTAAAAACGGAGGTTATTTCTGATATGTCAACATTTTTATCTGATACTGAAAAAATAGCCATTTTGAACGAAATTGATGATGAAAAATCGTTGATTTCGGTGTTTTTTCATGCCTTACAAAAAAGAGTTTACCAACGAGTTTCTTGGGAAAATCTCTTAGGACCAAACGCAACGACTATTTGGTGGCATTCAACCGCCGAGTATTTGTCGGATGCCGCTATGAGTTATGCACTTAAACCAACGCCCGAATTGGCCGATTGGTTGAAAAGAGAGTCGCTCGAAATCGTAAGAAAATCCAACTATGAATGGGTAGGTCCCGAATTTAGAGACCATGCTGAACCATTCACGGGGCATTTGGAAACGGCTCATTTGTGTTGGGGCATTTCGGCAGTTTATGATTTAGCAAAAAAAGCTTTTTCAGAAAACGAACAACATGAAATAAAGACCGCCTTAAAAGAGAAAGGTATTGTCCTTTGCCGTAGATGGCTGGATAAAAACATTCATTTAGCTAATTGGAGAAGTATTTTATTTGGCGGTGCAATGGTTTCGGCGGTGGTGGTGGAAGATGAGAAAACGGTGAATGAATTAATGCCAGAGTTTGAATTATGCCAAAACGCCCTGCAAGAAGATGGCTCTTATGGTGAATCTTTACAATATGGTAATTATCTTTTATTAGCCTTGACTTTTGCAAAAGAAGCCGTCCAAAGAAAATATCCAAAAATTCATCATCCAGCGAAACGTCGCACCGCATTCAACAATTATCATTATGTAAATTGGTTTGCTACCTCCATGTTTTACACCAAACCATTGCAAGGTTGGGGCGATGAACCACGAGCCAGAGCTGCTAATTTTAACGATAGTGCCGCTATTTTTCGTCCTTCGGGCGATGTTTTACTGCACTTAGCCGCAAGAAGTGAAGACCAAACTGAAAGAGGTTTAGCAAAATGGCTTTTTGAAAAATATTATGTTTCATCCCCCAACCAAGAACCGCATGATTTAGCAACTTTGGGTATGAGAAATGACTGGGGATTTTTGACACTTCCATTATTGACATACGACTCAAAAAGTATTTCGCCCGAAGAAGCCGGTTTGCCTTTGACGACTGTATTTTCAAACGGTAATGGATTCATTCGTGACGCTTGGGAAGGAAAGACTATTATAGCTACCAACGGAGGAAGCCAACCACTCAATGGCTTAGGGCATTTGCATGGTGATTTGAACAGCTTTATTTTAGTTCATAATCACGAAAGACTTTTGGCAGACCCAGGGCATTCTTGTTATAGAAACCTGATTCATGGCTTAGAAAGTAGCTCACAAACCCATAATACTTGTACTTTTTTGATTGAAAAAGAATCCTTGGGTTTACAGGAAGATTTAGCAAAAGCTTCATTGTTAGAGCAAAAAAGCGTTTTTCCAAGAAGATTAATCGTCAATGGAAAAGGTGGAGAAAAGATTGATAGAGGAGATAATTTGTTGATTTGTGCCAAAGATGACGTGATTTCAGTAATTGGCTCAGAAGTTGGCAGGGCTTATGGACAACCCATTCAAGCATTTTCAAGATGTTGGATTTTGGCAGGAAGTAATGTTTTATTTATTGTCGATAAGATTTCAGCAGAATATCCAGTTACAACTCTTTGGAATTGGGTGGTAAATAATCGCGATAGAAAAACTGTTTGGCTGAAAGAGAAAAACTGTTTGACTGTAAAAAAAAGTAACGCAGGCATGAAACTTTTCCATGGAGGAAATGGCTCATTTTCATTTCCAGTTTACGGCTTTCTACACGATGCTTATCACCCAGAACCTAATCAATTGGGCGAGGGAAGCTCTAGCGATAGTTTCGTTTTTCGTTTTACTGAAAAAGAAAAATTAGCAACTCGCACCGTTGTTCACGCCATAGCTTTGGATGAGCCTAATGCATTGATTAATTGGAATTTAGAAGCAATAAACAATAATTATACCTTAAAAAGCGATACCAAAAATTGGACTTTGCAACTCAATGACAATGATTCTTTTTCAATGATTTCGGGGCATGGTCGTACTTGGGAAATAACAAAAGAGGGTGATGAATACAAATTAAAACGAACAAAATGAAATTTTTAGGAATAGACCATCCAGCAGTAGCTGCCGATGATGTAGAAAAACTATCTGATTGGTATTGCGATGTATTTGGATATGAAAAATGGTTTTTACATCCAAAACCAGTTTGGATGCTCAAAGCTCCAGATGGTACATTGCTCGAAATTATGCCAAAAGACGATACTTTAAGGCAAAATCGAACCACTTGGACTCCTGGCTGGTCGCATTTGGCTTTGAGGGTTGAGAACATAGAACAAGCAATCATTTTTTTAGATACCAAAAATATAGTTTGGGGTGGTGAAGTTATCAATGCCATAGGTGGTGGAAAGGTGCGAAACGCCTTCGACTGCGAAGGCAATATGATTCAAATTTTAGAACGAACAAATTTATGAGTACATTCAAAATAAAAGGTATCGACCACCCAGCAGTGGCTGCCGAAAATGTAGAAGTTTTATCAAATTGGTATTGTGAAGTTTTAGGCTTTGAAGTCGTTTATAAAGACCCTCGCCCAATTTGGCTACTCAAAGCACCCGATGGCGTGATTCTCGAAATATTACCGATTGACTCTAATCCACGTCCAGTACGCACAAATTTAACCCCAGGTTGGTCACATGTAGCTTTTGGCGTGGATGATATTGAGGCAGGAATTGCTCATCTAGATAATCATAATATCCGATGGACTAGTGTACTTTCAACCGCAACTGGTAGTGGAAAAGTTCGTACTTTTTTAGACCCAGAAGGTAATGTTTTACAATTAATTCAAAGATAAATCTTATATTTTACCCAATAATGGCTAAAATTTTATCAATAACTTGTTGATATTTAGAAGGGTTTAAGGCAGAAATTTTGCCAATAATCAGCGTTTGCTCTACAACAAAGATTTTGTGACATCGGATATAACTCTGTTTTGGAAGAGGATAAGTAAGATCGCTTGTGTGAATTTGTTCAGTCAGTGCATCACTATAAAATTGGGAAGTAATTTGAACGACTAAAACATCGCCTGTTTGATGTACAGTTTGGTCAGAAATTATCAATGCAGGACGACGTTTCGCCCCCCGTTGATTGGTAAATGGAAAAGGAATGAGTATGATATCTCCTTTTTGATAGTTCATTGTTTGGGCAATTCAATTTTATCCCAAATATCATCTTCGGGACCATTCCATTCATTCATCAAACTTTTTTCAGATAGTTTGAGCCAATTTTCATGAACTGAATCACTTATTACTGACTCAACCCCTTTAAACATTTCAACCGCTAGTCTAATACGGGCAGCATTTTGGGGAGTATCTATATGTACAATTAAAGTTGTCATTTTCTTATAATTTTAAACAAAGTTAAAAAAAGTAATCATATTTAAAAAATCGATTAATGAAAGCACTACAATACATTGGAGATCAAAGTTTTGAATTGATAGAAACTTCTCATAAACCCCTTGAAAAAGGAGACGTACGCCTAAAAATGGCATATGTGGGTGTATGTGGAACGGACGTTCATATCTATCACGGAAAGATGGATACACGAGTAAAACCACCTCAAATCATCGGGCATGAGGTTTCTGGCGTAATTGAGGAATTGGGCGAAGGCGTAAGCGACTGGAAAATAGGTGACAATGTAACTGTTAGGCCTTTGAATCCAGGCATAGAAATGCCAGCCGACAATGGATTTAGGCATATAGGCCAAAACCTTAAATTTATCGGTATTGATTCCCCGGGTGGAATGCAGCAATATTGGAATGTTCCAGCATTTACGCTACATAAACTTCCTGAAAATCTTTCACTACAACTCGGGGCGATGATTGAGCCTTTAGCAGTTGCTTGCCACGATGTACGTTTGGGAGAAGTTGTTGCAGGCGAAAATGCCATTGTCATTGGCGGTGGCCCAATCGGGCTGTTGGTGGCTTTAGTTGCTCGCCAAAAAGGGGCAAATGTCATGATTTCGGAAGTAAATAAAAACCGTATTGATTTTATACAATCACTTGGTTTTCAAACAGTTAATCCAATTGAGCAAGATTTAGTACAGACGGTTGAAGCATTTACAAGTGGAGCAATGGCTGATGTAGTTTTTGAAGTTTCGGGCGTACAAGCGGGCGTAACTGCGATGACTCAGTTGCCAAAAGTGAGAGGAAGAATTGTAATGGTAGCCATTCATGCAGAACCGAAAGCGGTTGATTTATTCCGCTTCTTTTGGCGGGAAATAAAATTGATTGGAGCGAGAGTTTATGAGCCAGAAGACTTTGATGAGGCCATCGCCTTAGCAGCGAGTGGAACCTTGCCTTTAGATAAAATGATAACCCAAGTTTCGCCTTTAGCAGATGCTAAAAAGGTTTTTGAAACCATTGACCAAAACCCTGCCGGCATGAAATATTTGTTAGAAATTCAATAAATTCTTAAAAATGAACATCTTAAATAGTTTTAGATTAGACCGAAAAATCGCCCTCGTTACAGGATGTAAAAGAGGTATCGGCAGAGCGATGGCAATTGCACTAGCAGAAGCTGGGGCAGATATTATTGGGGTTTCAGCTTCACTAGAACTGGAAAATAGTGAAATCGAAAAAGAAATTACAGCCTTAGGTCGTAAATTTTATGCCTACCAATGTGATTTCAAAGACCGTTCGGCTTTGTATGATTTTATCAAAAAAGTAAAATCTGCCCACATGGTTGTTGATATTTTGGTAAATAATGCAGGAAATATCTTGAGAAAGCCAGCCGCAGAGCATCCTGATGAATATTGGGACGAAATTATGGAAATTAACCTCAATTCACAGTTTATTTTAGCTCGCGAATTTGGGAAAGAAATGGTAGCACGAGGAAATGGGAAAATCATTTTCACGGCTTCACTACTTACTTTTCAAGGTGGAATCACTGTTCCAGGTTATGCTGCCAGCAAAGGAGCGATTGGTAGTTTAGTAAAAGCCCTTGCTAACGAGTGGGCAGGTAAAGGTGTAAACGTAAATGCAGTGGCTCCAGGTTATATCAGCACAGATAATACCGAAGCCTTAAGGAACGACCCCGATAGAAGTGCCTCAATCTTGTCGAGAATTCCCGCTGGTCGTTGGGGAACTCCCGAAGATTTTAAAGGAATCACCTTGTTTTTGGCTTCGGATGCCGCCAATTATGTAAACGGAACTATTGTTACTGTTGATGGCGGTTGGATGGGAAGGTAATAAAAATTCTTTTGGTTTTTAGTCCCCTAAAAGCAAGTGTTTGCATTTTAGGGGATAATTTTTTTCTATGTTTTTAATGAAGATTTCAAATCATACTTTTAAAAACTATGATTTGAAAAGGAAAAATCATAAATTATATCTTGGTTTAGGTAAGTTCATCATATACACATTTATTTCCCATTGATTGGCCAAAGGTATTTGTGTAAAAGGCATTAATGACCCTTTTTATTTTTCAAGATTATTTAAGCAACAAATGGGCGTTTCGCCAGTGAGCTATCGGAATAAAGAAAGCTAAGCCATTATAAATAACTATTTAAATTCGTAAGAAAACAGGGCATAAATATTCTTGTGTGGGAATTCAAATACCACATTTCCTCCTTCAAGAACTTGACTTTCAAAGGCTTTTCCAGTTCCAGCAACGAGTTTAAAATTTACTTTTTTACCCATAGGCAACCAGGTTTTTACAGCTTTTTTGGCTGAAGCATTATCTTCTCTGAAAACTAAAATATAGCCTTCTTTCTTATTAAGGATAGATTGAAAACCAGTCCATTGCTTGCCATCAGGCTCGTTTCCAATCGGAAAAATTTGCCCCGAATGAATTTTTGTATTATGTTCTTTGTACGTTTTTATTAATTTACTTAATGCAAATGCCTCGCTTGGTAAACCCGTTCCTTCAAACCAAGCCAAAGGTTGAGCAAACATAGTGATGGCAAAAAGATAATCGAATGAATAATTTTTAGGAGCGAAAATATCATTTGCAGGATATTTGTCCAGATTTCTCCATTTATTCAAAAACTCAATTTGGAGATTTTGAGCAGGCACATATTTCGATAAAGTCCATAAATTACGAAGCGTAGTGTATGGATAATAATTTGTCCAATCTGTATAGCGATTTTCAAGAAAAATATTGCCGTATTCATTCAAATAATGATAGCCACCTCTTCGCATTGCCGTTACATCAAGATTAAAAACCACATTATTGTTTGTTTCTAAACTAACTTTGTCTAAAAACTTTCTAAAATTGACTTCCGCTAATTTATTTGGAAGATTTACCCCATCAATTTTAAAGGTACGAATGCCATATTTTTTGTAAATATCAATTAAAACATCAGCATCTTTTTCCCAGTATTCATTGCTATTGTCTTTGGCAGGGTTGAACCAAATACAAACTTCAATGCCCAATTCTTTGCCTTTTTTCACAATTGGTTCAAGTCCGTTTGGAAATTTCTCTGGATTGGGTTCCCAGTATTTTTTATTAGTCCAAATGTTTTCCAAAGAACCACCTTTCATAGCAGAATTTGATGAACGACCAGTTTGCCAACCATCGTCTAACTGAAAATGCGTAATGCCCAGTTTTGCCCCTGCTTCCAATTCTTCTAAAGCAAACTTTTCTCTTACTCTACTATCTTGACCTCTATCACCCCAAGTATTCATCAAAATCATCTCGTCTCTTCCGACCTTGTGAATCCTAATTTTTTCCTGATATACACGCAAGGCAATATTAGCGTTTATCTCATCCCCTGCATATACACCTGTGACAAATCCATATCCACGTCGCCATTCAGTTGGGTGCAAATCAGTAGGATTTAAACCAGCTCCAATTAACTTAAAATTACCAAATTCATTAAAAAAATCACTACCTGGATAGGCCAATTGAACATTTGAAGTAGGTGCTTCTTTTAGAATAAAAATACCATTATTGTTTATATTATCGTGGGCAAAAAGTAAATTTCCACGATAAAAATTAGGGCGGTAAGAAATTGTTTTTACCTCATTTACTAAATTATTGAAACGGTCGGTAATATCAAAAAACTCAACGGCATTAAGCTTCCAGTGTCTGCCTGTTAGCTCTAATTTTTCAATGACGGGCGTATTATTACCTGCATTGCTCGGTGTTAATTTTTCGAGATTTACCATGTCGGCAATGTTAGTGCCGGCTTGCAACCAAACACTATTTGACTCACCTCTGTAATATAAATCGCACGCAATGACTGCACAATTAGAGTACAAACGAAACACACGTTTGATTGCCAATTTATCAAGAAAATAGCTAATTGTGGCCTCTAAATGCTCGGGAGTAACGGCCGTTTCAGCAAAGATTTTTGAAGAAAAGTTAGCATTTTCTGCTTTTTCAGTTTGATTCGGAAATGATAAATCTGGTTTATTGCCGTTCATTTTCCAAGTTTTTCCAGCTTTGACATCAGTCAGTGAACGAGAAATCAAATTTCCGCCATTCCATAAAAACTTTCGGCTAATCAATTGATTTTCAATAACTAAGGTGTCGTTTCTCAATTCTGCACGACAAGTTTTGATGTTTTGTGCAAAGACTGATGTGCTTATAAAGCAAATAAAAAAAAATATGTATTTCATAAGGATTATTTCTTTAAATTTTTCAAATACGCCATTGTTTGCGGCACTTGTTTGCCGTAACTTGGACTTTCGTCTTCGATATAAAAATGCTCGACACTTGATTTTTTAGCGGCTTTCAAAATCTCAGAAATATTGATTTGTCCTGTTCCTAAAGCTACATCATTTTCTACTGCTGTCCCACCTGAATCATTGCCAATAATTCCTTTACGCAAATCTTTCAAGTGCATCAATTTATATCTTTTAGGATATTTTTTTAGCCAATCAGCAGGATTTTGTCCTGGAAAAAATGCCCATAAAATGTCTAATTCAAAACTCACGTAATTAGGATTTGTATTTTGAATAATATAATCCATGAGCGTGCCATTTTCATATTTTGCGTACTCATATCCGTGATTATGATAACAGAAAGTAAGGCCAAATTCATCTTTTAATTGCTTACCAATCTTGTTGAAATTTTCAACGGCTTTTTGGGCATCTTCAATTGTAAAAGGTGGTTTTTGCATAATCCACGCAACTCGCACAAAACTTGCACCTAGCGTTTTGGCATTTTGGGCTACTTCAGCAGTTTTGTTTTGAGCATCAGCATAACTTACGCCGAAAGAAGAACATTTCTGACCTCTTTCGTCTAATAAAGCACGTATATCGGCGGCTTTCCTGCCAAATAAATTAGAAAACTCAATGTCGGTAATGCCTAATATTTTTAAGGTGTCTAGCGTTGCGGCTACATCTTTGGCAAAACTTTGGCGGTAAGTATAAGAAACCATCCCAGGTATTTGGGGAAAAAGCTGCTTATTTTTTTGGGCTGAAAGTGTACCTAGTAAACCAAAAAAGAGGAATGAAAATAAAAATAAACGATTAATGTTTAGCATGATTGATTTTATTAAAATAATTAATTTTAGTTTAGCTATTTACTCAAATGTGATTCCCGTAGCAAATTCATTTTTATCCATATTTCCTTCTGATAATGAATTAACTTTTACTCCACCAATTTTCAGGTTTTTAAATTTCACCCCATTAATTGGACTGTTTACTGTTCCGTAAAAATCGCCTTCATCTGGATTTTTATCATCAATCGTAATATCCTCAAAAAGCCAATTGGTAACACTTTTATAAGCAGAATTAAAGATAATAAACTTATTGGTATTATAGTTGTTTGTTTTTGGATGAGCCTCAACTCTCAGATTTTTGAATGTAATATTCCCAATATTTATCTTCGTACCCGTTTCGCCGAGCACTTGAATTAATTCTACACCACCATCTTTGCCAATCAAATTGATGTTTTCAAATAAAATCCCTGTTGTGGATGCCTGATTTGATAAATAATACAGCCTACCCCAAGGTCCACCCCACGCCACCAAATTAGATATTTTACAGTTCATTGCCCCGTGCGACATGATTATATCGTCGTTATTAAAAATGAAACAATCATCTATAATATGATTATTACCATTTACCCAAATACCGTCCGTATTTCCATTCCATGAAATCATTTTGAGGTTTCTGAATTGGTTATTAAATGTCAAATTATCACTGTTGTAAATTGGAATTGTCCAACCACAAGTATTGGTAAAGATTACGCCTTCCATTTGCAAATTACTTACACCATTTGCCTTGATTGCGGAGTGAAGTCCCAGCCAAGTTATATCCGTTGATTCGTGTTTCCATTCACCCATCGTCAAAATACCTCGTCCTTTGATACTCACGTTTTGGGTATTGTATGGAATAATAAACGAACCTTCAACCACCGCCCCTGCTGCAATATAAACCGACTCGTTCGATTTGACAACTTTTTGTAAACCAATGTTATGTACGCCTGGTCCGTAATAATAAGTTGCTGCCTTATTCTCTATGTCGGGGGCGCTTCGGCAAAAAGAAACAGCGGATTCGTTCGGTCATTAAATTCGATAGAAATCTTCTTAGGTTCAGTCAAAGTGAAGGTAATTACGTTGCCATTTCTGGATGGATTTATACCAAAATTAAGCGGTCTTACCGTTACACTATTTGCCGTTGATTTGAAAGTTATTTTTACCTCCACCGATGTTTTTTCAAAAGCAAAACTTGTAAATGAAGCCGATGTTTGGGGTTTTGGTTTACCACCAAAATAGGTATCTACCCAATAATTATCGGTTTTATATACAAAACAAGGTTGGTAGCTTGTTTCACCTGTTTTTCTTACTTCAACTATGTAGTCGTTTGATTGCGTAAGACGTTCGACTTTACTCAAATCTCCAGGAGAAGGATAAACAACGAGTTTTCCATTAGCAGCTATAATAGGTTTTGTTGGAGTAACTACAATATCACCTATTTCCTTTTTGCAAGCCCCGAAAATTGGAGTCAAAAAACATATCAGAAGGAGTATTTTTTTGAAATTCATATAAAATTATTTTTTTTGCAGATACAAAACATTTTTAGGCATCAAACTTCCCGTTTTAATTGGAATATCCTTTTCAGAAAGTACTAATTTTCCATTCAAAATCACATGATTGAAAGTGATATTTTTTGTGCTGTTTTTGATAAGAGATGGTACTGGTTCACCAATCATGGTAATATCTTTTAAGACCAAATCTTGAAAAGAAGACTCAGGATTTTGAAGTCCAAAAAGGGCGGTTGGCTCTTCAAATCTGATTTTTTCAAATAAATAATTACTGTGTTTGGCCTTACCTTTGCTATTGGGACTAACCATGCAAAACAACGACCACGGAGCGTACCACTCACTTTTGCTGATATGAATTATATCACAATTTTTCATGCTGATATTATCCGTAGATAAGGCTTGTCCATTAAACCCAATTCGAAAAACATTGGCTAAGGTCGACCAAAGTACACAATTTTCGATATAAATATCTTTAACTTCTCCTTCCGTATTTTTGGTGGTTGCCCACATGTCTTTACAACTATCTTTTGTAAAAAAAGCAAAGCAATCGTCCATTGAACGAATAAAACTATTGAGAACTTTGGCTCTTCCGCCGCCGTACCAATCAATACCATCACCATTGATATTTTGGGGATTTACGGCAAGAATCTTGATATTATCGAAAACAGCATCAAAAGTAGTATGTGTTTGAATTGTCCATGTGCGACTTTTACCCACAAACGTAATACCCCGAACGGTTAAACCTTGCACATTATTTGTGGTAAGCGGATGCCAGTTTTTCTGATTTTTCCAACCGTCATCATGTGTTTCTGACTGTGGTCCGTAATAAACAACCGTTCCTCTTCCTAAAATGGACACATTTTTAGCATTCCAAACATTGATAGCACCAAATAATACGGCTCCTGCATCTAAATAAAGCGTTTGCCCACTCTTCAAATCAATATTTCGATAATGAATACCAGCTTTAAGATGAATCACATTTTTTGCCACTAGATTAGGAATGCTGGCATCAGGACGATTAGCGAAGAGAAAAATCACATCGTCTTTATAATAGCTCGTTCCAGCTCTTTCAACCGAATATTGGCCTGCTTCAGAAAGCGAAAAACTCACATCCGACCCATTCAATAGCGGCTTTATATTTTTTGACAAAGGGCGAATATTTACTTCTCCTCGCCAATAGCCTTTTTCATCTACTTTTGGCAATTCCTTATTTGAGGTTTGCCCAGAATAACTCGAAGAATTATATTTAGAAGTAACTTTTACATCAGCTTTTCCAGTAAAATCAAAACTGGCGAAATAGACATTTAATCCAGCATGAAAAACTTGTACAGGCTTCCCGTTTACTTTTACTTCATAATAATCCGAAGCAAATTCTTCGGGAACGGAGTGAGGCGTTAAGTTTTGGGCAAAAGTATTTGCACAAAATAGGTTTAAAATGAGCAAAATTAGTGCTTTCATAGTTTTTTAGTTTGACCATAATTTAAAATCATCCCAATAAATTTGAAGGGTCTTGCCTTGCGATTTTATATAGGAAATCAACTCTTTTGAGGTATAAAGTTTCATAGGATTATAACCTGTGAAGCCATCCGGATTTGGGTCTTCAATGCGATGTGTAAAGTTTGTAACGTCTGCAACTAATTGTGTCGGCTCGCCATCGGGGGTGATTGAAACGATGACTCGACCATTTTCTTTGTTTCCTTCTTTGAAGTAATAATCAAGGGTGAACCATTTGCCAATTGGTACTTTCACTTTTGGATTGTCAGCATTCCAAATTTCGTGGGGAAAGCCATTTTCGGCATTTAATATAAAATTTAATTCACTGGTATCTGCCGTAGGTTTGCCAATTCCGAGTGTTATTCTAAAACCATATTTTTCATCTTTCACCCACCATTCATTGTTCCAAAACTCTGAAATTGTACACCAAGAGATTTTATGTGGATAGCTTTTCACGGCATTGAAGTCTTCGGGCAGAAATACTCTCACCGACTGCGTAAATTCTTTTAATCCGCTTTTGATTCCATAGAGATTAGTTTGAATGCGTGCTTTTTTTTGTCCTCCATCAGCCTGCCAAGAATCGTCCAACCAATAATGAAGCACATGGTTTTTGGAGTTATTGGGTTCAGGAATCACTTTGGCAAATCTTTTAGTAGAATCGCCGCCTGTATATTGTACTTGCATTACACCTCCCTTCAATACGGTTACCCAATCTTTATTCCAATCGTTTTTAGGTGCAAGCGTACTATCAATACCCTGTATATACTGAAAAGGCGAACCATAATCGTTTTTATGCCAATCATTCACAACTTTAGTGCTTCCTTCAAAACCCGTTTGGAAGACTAATTCACCTTTGGAATGTACCTTTTCAGACACATTTTTTTGAGCAATGGTATTTATTGATACAAATGAAATGGCTACAATGAGCGTTATTATAATTTTCATATTTATGGTTTACATTTAAAGCAAAGTTTCAATTTTGAGTATCTACCACACATCTAAAGCCTACGGTAGCACACCTATCCAACCCTGCCCAAGTCAGTAAATATTTTGCTCCAAAATTTGTTTTCTGAGCTCCACCATCGGAATACCATTCGGAGGCACGGTTGGCGTACCAACTCCCGCCTCTTAAAATGAGAAAATTGTTATAGCCATCGGTTCGCTCGCTTTCAGTCATTTGCCATACGTTGCCACTCATATCGTACAGACCCATTTTTGTTTTTCCTTTTTCAAATGTATTAACTGAAGTTGAGCCTTTCCATTGTCCTGTATTTACAGCTGTTGAATCAAAGTTATTTCCCCAAGGATAAGATGTTTCTTCTTTACCATTTTGGGCTGCCCATTGCCATTCGGCTTCGGTCGGTAGTCGTTTTCCAGCCCATTTGGCATAAGCACGTGCATCGTCTAATGTTATCCAAACAACTGGGTGGTTTTCCTTACCTATGGGCGGTGCGTTATTTACCCAATGTTTCAAAAAGTTTTCTGAATGTGCTGGTTTATAAGCACTTGCTATTAAAAACTGAGCAAATTGGGCATTGGTTACATGCGTTTCATCTATAGCAAAAGGCTTTAATTTTGCAGTTACCCTACCTGATGTAATCTCATTCCTATTTTGACTCAAGGCATAATCCGTAAAATTTCCAAGGGGATAAAAACCACACTCTCTTTGTCGAAAAGCAAGGGTCATTTTTGCAGAATCAGTTGGTACTGGAATCGCTATCATACCTTTGGGTAGCGAATTTTTAGTATATTTTTTAGTAAAAACAACAGTTTTTAAACGTGGTGTAGGTTGAGTAAAAGAATTGTTAAAATCAGCTTTTCGATAAATATCTTTTTGTTTTTTCAGAAAGGTATAGAATTCATTGGTCAATTCACTTTCAGGAATCGCCAAAATACAACCAATTGCTTTGGGTTTGTAAGTAGCATACAAGGCGATTTTCCCATTTTCTTTTTCGGTTTGTATTTCCGTTCCGGCTATCAAATCAAAGTACTTCATTCCTTTTATTTCATCAAATTCAGCAATTCTGCCCTTTGCCACTTGCTCTTGGCGATTGATAATTGTCCACAATTTTTTGTTGCCTAAACTCCATTGACTAGCATAAACTCGGTTGAGTTTGATGGGAAATAGCGGAAACCAGTTGCCTTCGGTGAAAAATTCAGAAAATTGTCGCTGAATTGGCAACATAGAGCGAAGTAGCGTGCGGTCACGGGGATTTAGTTCATTGATAGTACCGAACACATTTTCCCAGAAAACTACTCCACAACCATTTATCCAGGCATTTTGAATAATGGTGGATTGCTCATGACTAAATCGAGATAACCGATAAATTGTATGTCGCTGCTCCAACCAACGATTACGAACAATGGCAGGTACTTCGCCAAATTCCAGGTTTTTGACTTTTTCATTCCAACCAACCTCCAACCACGATTGATGCACTTGGTTTAATGCAAGTGGTGTAATTGGTATTTCTGATTGAAAAATCGCCGTTCGATTCGTTTTTTGCATCTGTTGAAAAAAGCCATCAATATTTGAAATTGTATCTAAATACACCCCATCTGCTCCTGTTTCTTTCAGCATATCGAGCAATTCTTCATCATCGGTTCTTCCTTGATTTCTAGCACTATTATCCCACGGATTGTAGGCAATCATTAACTTTTTGCCCATTTGGTGAAGTTCATCACAGAGTTTTTTCAAGCCAAGAACACCACCAGGAAGATTTCGGTAAAATGAATATTGGGTTCTATTATCAAAACCTAACTGCGGATATGTAGGCCACAAAACCACCACATCCACACCTCCATAATTTTCTTCATACTTTTTTAGACAGTTTTTGATGTCGTAATGACCATTTTTGTCATAAAGATTTTTATCATTTGCCATCAAAAAATAAGTAGCATACGCACTGGAAGCCCATTTATATTCCTTTTTTTGATAATTTTCACCTTTATATTTAAGAAAATTCAAAGTTGAATCCTTCCAAGCCTTTAGTTCTAATCGCCAAGCATTCCACTTATCGGATGAAGTAGGTGCCTCGATGAGTTGATAATATTTGTCGGCAATATTTTTGGAGGCATTTTGCTGGGCATTCAGTTGGAATTTCAGACAAAAAAGTACAAGCCAAAGCCCAATTGTTTTATTTTTCATAGGTACATTTCTAATCAATTACTTCAATTTTTTCACTATTTTTTTTCAAAACCATGGTTGGATTATTCTTTAATTTTTTGTCGTTAACAAAAATGGCTTTCAACTTAAGGTCTTTTACATCATCAATTAAAAAAGCTGGTCTTGCTTCATTTTCAGCATATTTTATTGAAATATCATTCAATTTGATTCCTCTAGCGTGTTTGATATAAAAAGCAGCAGCAGAAATTTTTGTACCAAAGGTGAGTCTATTTTCAGGATAGCCTTTGAGGTTTTCAGGAATGACGGCAGGAAACGTTTTTAGAGAATCCGAACTAACGGTAATTGGCACAGAAATACGAATGTTTGAAAGCCTAATGTCTTCCACAGAACTTTCTTCTAAACCTGCAATTACTGATGGAATAACACTCCTACTTTCTACTCGAATGTTCTGAATATTAATTTGCCGCATCACAGAAGGTTTGTTTTCTGGATTTAGAAAACGCTTACCAACTCTAATAAAAATTGGACTTAAAACATCGGTCATAATGATGTCTGAAATATTGATATTTTCAACAACGCCACCATCAACGCCCAGAATGACAATTCCCGTATTTAGACTTTGAATTTCGGGATGATAAACTATACTTGGTGGCATATTCCAGTGGCGATAGCCATTGAACGAGGCCTTTTTGACCACACAATTATTGACCGTTATATTGCGAAAACCTGAGCGAGAACCCGTTCCAAATTTGATTCCATTACAAAGTGAAGAAAGTACGCAATTGGTTACGGTAATATTTTCACAAAATTTGTTCAAATATTCGCTTTTGAAACATAGGGCATCGTCTTCCGAATCGATAGTTGAGTTTGAAATAATTATATCTTTTCCGTCTATATCAAGTCCATCTCCATTCCAATTGACCAAACTTCTCATATAAATTCCATCAATTAAAACTCTTTCGCACCCCGAAATAGATATACAGATTTGGGCGGCATTAAGAATATCAAATTCTTTTAAAATGACATCTTTACAAGCAATAAAAAAGATGTTTTTGGGCTTTCCGTCTTTGTTTATTCCCAACTGGAAAGCCTTTCCCTCGCCTGCTCCTTTAAGCGTGCCTTCGCCTTTAATTCCAATATGGTGAGCATTATCGGCAATAACAAGAGCTTTCATGCTTTCAACATAGATGCCATTGTGCGTGATTGTACCAAACTTTTTGGCGGAAAAAATATTGTGTTCTGGATAATCCATTGGATTATAACTTCCTTGCAACACTGCCCCAGCCGAGAGATTCAAATATACATTCGATTTTAAGAAGATTGTTCCTGTAAAAAATCGTCCTGCTGGAATAATTACTTCTCCGCCACCTTGCAAAAAGCATTTATCAATGGCTGACTGAATAGCTGTTGTATTCAAAAAAGTGGTATCGGTTTTTGCCCCAAAATCAAGGATATTGTAGTTTTGAGAAAATACATAATTTACTTGTAATAAGGCAATTACTGTAAAATATAATCTAATATTTTTCATAAAATGTGTTTATTGTTTGAGGAATTTATGCACTGAAGTAATCCGATTATCATGCGAAATAACAACGATGTACAGTCCCGACGAAAGTTGTTCAACGCTTACTTCATTTGTTTGGTTATCGAGCAATTGCTTTTTTATTGAAATGCCATAACAATTCAAGATTTCAATTTGGGCATTACTTTTTTGCGTTTCTGATAGCTTAACAGATAAAATTTTTGAAACAGGATTTGGATAAAGAATCGCCTCAGAATCAAATGGCTTCTCCAAAGAAGTGATAATTGTAACGGGAGAATTATTAAATTCATAAGCTCCTTTATCTGGTTTTGCTCCTTGCGGGCGAGCAATGCCCAAAATATCTTTTTGACCATAAAGTCCAGCGGCATTTGTACCTTGGTCAATGGCCGGGCTGCTAGCTTTCAAGTTGAAATTTCCCAAAAATAAATCAGTAGAAAGGTTCACAAATTGTGGGTCGATAACTACGTCATTAGGCCCTTGAAATCCCACTTTTCCATTGAAATAAATGTTATGGCTATAAACTTCACTTGCATTTTTGGGTTTTGAATTACAATCGCCGCCCAATCGAGCATATATAATATTATTAATGATATTTACATCTTGGCATGCGTTGCTAAAAATATCTGGGTAGCCCACAACGGTTCCATTATGATAGGCAGTGTTGTTGATAATATCCACGTGGTCGGCTTTGTAAGTGTGAATGCCTGATCCACCATTATTTACCGAAACATTGTTTTCTACCAAAGTTCTGCCTGTGTAGGCATTTGCGGGGTCAGGCGTAGTGCCGCTTTGGTCGTTATAGGCTCTTTGATTAACGTCTATAATTATGCCATTACCATCGCTTAATTTTTTCACACTCACCCATGGAATTGTTGTCTTATTAGTATTACAAATGTTATTTCTGATAATGTTTTTGTACCCAGTGGCTCTATCCCAATTAAAGGGTGTCAAAATACTAATACCACTGCCCGCATACATCATGTACCAAGCATTGTTATAAACCACATTGTTTTCAATGGTTGTATAATCGGCTTGAATAGAGTTGATACCGCCGCCTGGAAAATCATGTACTTTACAATTACGAATCACTACATGATGTGGTAATTTAGATTCATCTCTTGGGCCTCCAATCGTGATAGCATTCGTGTTATAATTGGCATAGGTTGACCAATTTGTGCCACCATTTGCCGCTTCGGTATAACTGGCAAGTGCCTTATCATAAGTGATATTGGCGTTATTACCAATCATTTCAAAGCCATCAAAAACAATGTATGAGCCATTGATTGATACAGCATTCCAGACATTGCCCGCCGCAGTAATTTTAGGAAAATGCCCTTTGAAGGCTTTAAAAGTAATATAACCAGTGACAGCACCAGAACGGGTAACATTCAAAATTGGGCCTGATTGAGAACCATAGGTGCCATTCATGACAAAAACTGTATCTCCTGCCACCGTTAAATCATGGGCTTTTTGTATTGTGAGAAAAGGGGAATTAGAAGATTTTCCAGTATTAGTATTACTTCCAGTAGCCGAAACATAATAATCGGTAGCAAAAGAATTGAAGGACACAAAAAAAAGAATAAGGAATATGTATTTCATGTTACAAAATAAAAAAGGGTTATTTTATAAGTGAAACGCACATAAATAGGATTTATCCCGTTTATTTTTAGATTAAATCTTTGTATTTATTCTTTTTCTTTTAATAATTTTCGATTCCCTAGGGTACAATTTATTTGAATTAATGAATTAAAAAAATAATTAAGCAAAACGACAATATTAATTTACAAAATGGAATAATGTAAATTATTGACTGAAGTTTCGGAGGAAAATAAAAAACTAATAATCAAACACGTACAAAATCACAATTGATGTTAATTGCTAATTATCAGCTAGTTATAATTTCAAATTTAATACTAATTGTTCCTAATATTTTTTATGTAGTCTGCAGTAAAATTTCGCCAAGACAATTTTTTTTAAATGTAAAGTACCCAAATAGAAATTTTTCAGAGGATCATTACACAAAAAGTGTTTTTTTGATTCTTTTTTGAACGGGCGGCAATCCGCAAAATAAAGAATGCCCGTCTTGCAAGGCACACAAAGCATATAATGTATGGCATTTTTTAACCTCGAAACTTAAGTTAGTAAGTTGGTAGGGGTCTGCTTGAAAAATAAAATGAAACATTGATGACTAAGATTTTAGAAACACGGAGAAATGATTATTCCTTGGAGTCTTTGATACTTAGCGGTAAATTATAAACATTTGAAAATCAAAACTATCAAAATCAAAAATCTTTAATGAAATTGCTGATTGTAAAAAAGCGGCAAAAAGAAATATTAATTCAATAATAATTAACAACGCCAAATTAAAAATACGATTATTGAAAAATATACTATTAAAAAAAACATATATTTGATTTTAACTTTCAGCCTTAAGTAATGAAAAAAATACAATTATTTCTACTTTTTCAAGCATCCTTTGGTATTGTTTATGCCCAAAACATGTTTAATGGTTGCCTCATCTTGAAGCATTACGACCAAAGCAAATTGTTGAATATCGCTCTACCAATGGGCGGAATCGGCACGGGAACGGTTTCTTTGGGAGGAAGAGGGGAACTCAAAGCTTGGCAAATTATGAACCGGCCTGGTATGAACTACAGCACCGTGACAGCAGGTAACAACGCACCTTTTTTTTCTATTTATGTAAAACCTGAAAACAAAAAAGCCATAACTAAAGCTTTGATTGGTCCACTGCATCCAAGCGAGTATCAGCATTATGAAGGACGGCCCGTAAACAACCACGGAATGCCTAGGTTTTCATCAGCATCTTTTGATGCTTCCTATCCTTTTGGGCAGGTTAACTTGAAGGATAATCAAATGCCGGTATCAGTAAAAATAATAGGTTTTAATCCATTTATTCCCGGAAATGCCGATGCCAGTAGCATTCCTATAGCTATACTAAAATATGAAGTCACTAATCCTGCAAGCACTGCAGTAGAAGTTGCCGTTTGTGGTACCATGCGAAACTTTATCGGTCAAGATGGCAGCTCATTTCGAAAAGATTGGAAAGGCGACATAATACCTACAGGAGCAAAAAAGAACTTAAACACCTACAGAGAGGAACCTAATTTTAGAGGTATTTTCATGAATTCATCAGGCGTACCCATTACTGATCCAGCTTGGGGTACAATAGCTTTGTCAACACCAGAGAATAAGTCTGTTAGCTATCGTCGTTCTTCTTCCAAAAATGATTGGGAAAATGCAACTTTAAGTTTTTGGGACGATTTTAGTGCGGACGGAATATTAATTGATAAACCAGAATTGGTAGATGATAACCCTATGGCATCTTTGGCAATTAAAAAAATTATACCTGCCAAATCATCGCAAGTGTTTACATTTTATATTACTTGGCACTTCCCGAACCGCATGGATTGGAACAATGATAAAACCAATATAGTCGGAAACTTTTATACCAACCAATATCAAGATGCTTGGAATGTGCTAGAAAAAGAAGTAAAAAACATTCATAAGTTAGAAAATGAATCTCTGAAATTTGTAAAAGCCTTTACGCAAACCACCGCTCCTAACTATGTAAAAGAAGCCGCTCTTTTTAATCTAAGCACACTTCGCTCTCAGACCGTTTTTAGGATTCCATCGGGTCATCTGATGGGCTGGGAGGGTGTAATGGACGAATTTGGGTCTTGTGCAGGCTCTTGTACGCATGTGTGGAACTACGAAACAGCCACTTCATTTTTGTATGGTGAACTCGCCAAAACCATGCGTGACGTAGAGTTTACTTACGGTACAAAAGAAAATGGTAAAATGAGGAATAGGGTGGAACTTCCATTGGAAAAAAACTTTACAACAGACCATGTAGCCGCTGCCGACGGACAAATGGGTACAATTATGCGGTTTTATAGAGATTGGATACTTTCGGGGGATAATGAATTTCTAAGAAAACATTGGCCAAAAGTAAAAGCTGCCATGGCCTACGCTTGGGTTGAAAAAGGCTGGGATGGAAACATGGATGGCGTGCAAGAAGGCAAGCAACACAACACCATGGATGTAGATTATTTTGGACCTAATCCTCAAATGCAATTTTGGTATTTTGGGGCTTTGAGAGCATCTGAGAAAATGGCTATTGCGATGGAGGACTTAGAATTTGCAAAAAAATGTGAATCAATTTTCAAGAAAGGGAGCGAATGGGTAGATAGCAACCTTTACAATGGTGAATATTACGAGCATAAAATTACCGACCCGCTTACTTTTCAATACTTAGACATGAAAAAACCTGACCTAAAAATACCGCCATATCAATTGGGTTCTGGTTGTTTGGTAGACCAGCTTGTGGGTCAATACATGGCTCATGTTTGCAATTTAGGCTATTTGGCAAAAAAAGAAAATGTGCAAAAAGCCCTGAATTCGGTGATGAAAAATAATTTTGTAAATGCATTTGGCAATTCATTCAATAATATGCGATCGTATGGAATGGGCGATGAATCGGGTTTGATTATGGCCAGTTGGCCAAAAGGAAGACTGGACGTTCCGTTTCCATATTTTGCAGAAACCATGACGGGTTTTGAATATGCTGCCGCCATAGGAATGCTCTATGAAGGACAAACTGAAAACGGACTAAAATGTATCAAAAGTATACGTGACCGTTTCGATGGTGAAAAAAGAAACCCCTATGACGAGCCTGAATGTGGGCATCATTATGCCAGAGCCATGGCTAGCTGGTCTTCCATTTTGGCCTTAAGTGGGTTTAAATACAATGCTAACGAAAAGTCGATGGAATTTACAGCTACTCCAGGGATGTATTTTTGGAGTAATGGATATGCTTGGGGAACTTGCAAAATACAAGGAAATACGGCTAGTTTAACAGTTTTGCACGGTAAAATAGAATTAAATAAATTTTCAATTCATGGAAAAGGATACAAAGTTTTGCAAAATGAAATTTTAAGTTTTGGAGGCAATAATACTATTTCCATTATAGTAAAATAAAAGAAAAAAGATACTTAATTTGTAGCTGAAAACCTTAAAAAATAATTTCGATGAAGAATAATTTTTCTTTTTTCAAAGCCATTTTGGCCTACTGCTTCATTGCCATTTTTTGGATAATTGATGCCAAGGCCCAAAATATAAAAGACCCAGCGTTTTCAGAAGCCCTAAAAAATGGACTTTTGGTAAACGAAGGCTTTAACCGAAGTATAAATTATGTGAATGCTTGGACACAAAAAGCCGACCCTAACACGGGCTTAATTCCTCGTAATTTAAAAGATTCCTATTGGAATGCTTGGGATGCCGCCGCCGACAATTATCCATATATGGTTTTGACAGCTTTTGTTCTAATGCCTGCCTATTTTGATAATACGGCATTAGAGATGCTTAAAACGGAGCAAAAGATAACTTCGAGGATTGGCAAACTACCTGATACTTATTCCTTTACAAAAAAAGGATTTTTAAACGAACAGCCCGACTCCAGCCAAATAGTTTTTGGTGCAGCCGAATACATGAAAGATGGATTGATCCCGTTGACGGAGTGGTTGGGAAAAAGCCCATGGAGCGACAGAATGCTGGAAATATTGGATGATATACCTCGTATCACCAGGATGGTCAAAGAAGTGAAAGACAGTAAATTTGGAAAAAATGCAGTCGTGGAGGTGAATGGAGATTTATTACAGGTGCTTACAAGAATGTATTGGTTTACTGGTAAAAAGGAATATTTGGATTGGGCGATAGAAATAGCAGATTATTATTTATGCACCGAAAGGTTGCCAACCAACTTAGATCGACTTCGAATTAGAGACCACGGATGTGAAATCATTTCAGGTTTGTGCGAAACTTATCTGGCTGCTTATTATGCCATGCCTCATAAAAAGAAACAATGGCAACCTTTCATCCACCAAATGTTAGACCGGATTTTGGAAGTAGGGAGAAATGAAGATGGGCTTTTTTATGATGAGATAAATCCAGTAACTGGAGAGATTCTTTCTAAACGGATAGCCGATAATTTTGGATATACATTCAACGCCTACTATTTTGTGAATCAAATTGATGCTAAACCCGAGTACCTGCAGGCCGTGAAAAAAGCTCTGAATTCCTTAAACCAAAAATATAGAAACCACGATTGGGAGGGCAATGCCGACGGTTATGCCGATGCCATAGAAGGTACTTTGAATTTGTATAACAGAGATCCAATACCTTCAGTAAAAGAGTGGCTCGATAGTGAAATAAAAGTCCTTTGGGGTTTTCAGAAATCAGATGGAATTATTGAAGGCTGGCACGGAGACGGAAATTTTGCTAGAACTACCCTCATGTATTGCCTCTGGAAAACCCAAGGGATTGTTCCTGTGCCTTGGAACGACCAACTTCAGATTGGAGCCGTAAATGATAAGGGTAAGTTAAAAATTGCTATTAGTTGTAAAACAGGTTGGGAAGGAATACTCAAATTTGATATTCCACGCTTCAGAGATTTTATGCACTTTCCTGTGGATTATCCGAGAATAAACCAATTTCAGCAATGGTACACGCTAGATACTTCTAAAAATTATTCTGTAAAAATAGGCAACCAAAAACCTAAGAATAGTGAAGGGAAAATTCTTGCAAGCGGTTTGGCTGTGAATGTTAAGCCTAATGAAATCCTTTACATAACAATCAATTAGATTAAAAAAAGATGAAAAATTTAGTTTTATTTTTAACAGCAACCTTAACATCTTGCATGCAAAATCAAAAAAATGAGACATCAAGTATTTCCTTCAAAAAAGGAAGTTTTGGATATGATCTCCATTTTCTTAAAACACACCACAAAGATTTGTTAGTTTTGGAGGATGATCAGTCAGATGCCCAAATAATAGTATTACCTGCCTACCAAGGAAGGGTAATGACAAGTACGGTAGATGGAAATGAAGGTACAAGTTTTGGCTGGGTAAATCACGAGCTGATTGCAAGTGGGAAATCCTCTGAACACATTAGCCCTTTTGGAGGTGAAGAACGGTTTTGGTTAGGGCCAGAAGGAGGTCAGTTTTCTATTTATTTCAAAAAAAGCGTAGATTTTACTTTCGATAACTGGTTTGTGCCCAAGGAAATTGATACGGAATCGTTTAAATTAACTTCCGTTTCAAAAAAAGAAGCGAACTTCGAAAAGGAAATGTTGTTAGAAAACTATTCGGGAAACAAATTTGATCTAAAAGTAAACCGAAACATAAAACTATTAGACAAAGCAAGCATTGAAAAAATCCTTGACTTTACACTTCCCAATACCGCAAAAGTTGTAGGCATTAAGTCGGAAAATATAGTGACTAATCAAGGCAAAACAAAATGGGATAAAAATTCGGGAATGCTATCTATTTGGATTTTAAGCATGCTCAATGCCGACGAGAAAACTACCGTTGCTATTCCATTCAAACAAGGCGACGATACGATTTTAGGTAAGATTGTGACAGACGATTATTTTGGCAAAGTGCCTAGTGAAAGGCTGAAAATTAATGATGGTCTGTTGCTGTTTAAAGCCGACAGTAAATATCGTGCTAAAATTGGTGTTTCTCCAAAGCGTGCTCTTCCTTTGGTGGCAAGTTATGATGCACTCCATGGCGTTTTGACGTTTGCTAGTTTCACTCTTCCAAAAAACAAATTGGACTATGTAAATTCTATGTGGGAAATTCAAGAAAAGCCATTTGAGGGAGATGCCATTAATGCCTACAACGATGGCCTTAATCAGGGCAAACAGCTTGGGAAGTTTTATGAAATTGAAAGCTCATCTCCTGCGGCCGAATTGGCCCCTGGAGAATCCATAGAGCATTCACATTCAACCATCCACATAAAAGGCAGTCACCATGATTTAAATAAGATTTCTTTAAAACTATTGGGTGTTGGCATTGATGCTATCAAAATATAAAAATTTCTCCATCTGTATTTCTTGGTAAGTAGTTCATCGTATTTAGTTTAGATTATTGTAAAATTAAGGTTCGACCCCATTAGGGGTCGCATATTGGTAGAAAAACAATAATACTAATAATATCTGACAGCAGCGGCTGCCGCCCCGAATGGGGTCAAACAAAATCATTTTAATCTTAATAAATACTGTACAGCATTTATTATAATTCGGGTATAAACTTGATTTTCAAAATCACTTATAGCATGCCCAGGTTGGCTATAAAAAAGCCATCCATTTTCTACGGGCATATACCAAACTGCTCGGTCTTGCATCCAAATTTGGTCTGATTTATCTTTGAAACGAAGTCCCATTAAGATAGTGCGTGGACTTAAATTATTCTGATTGACATAGGCTTCGGTATTTGGCAACTCAAAGCCAGCGAGCTTTTTCTCCTTTGTTTGCCCTTCTCTTTTGTAAGCTATTTTAGTCGGATATGATATTTTATTGGTCGTTATAAAATGCTTAGGAGCTAAGTTTACAACCTCCATATTGATGTTTCCCACGTATTTATAACCCCCTTCTTTTACATCTTTTTTAGGTAACTCAACTCCCATAAAAGTTAGCCAATCTTTATTGGGCTTCTTGAAAGTGCTGATAGTATGGTGCAAGCAAATCAAGCGACCCCCATTTTTGGTATAGCTAATGAATTTCTCTTCGGCTTCAGGAAACAATTCTTTGTGAATATACACGATAACTGCCTTATAATTAGTCAATGAAGTGGGCATATCGGCTTGTTTAACAATTTTACAGTCCAAATTTTCAGCATTTTTAAATGCTTTAGCTAATGCCTCCATTGCTGGTATTTCATCGGCAACAATCAAAACGTCTTGTGCTTTAAGTTTTATGTTTAAGCATAAAATGAATAAAAAAATAATTTTTTTGAGCTGTTTCATTGATTTATTTTGGTAAATTTAGCGTGGCTATTTTATCATTATTCGCAAATAATCTTGAATGTTAAATCAGCAATAAAGCAAATTTATGTATCATTTTATTAGCTAATTATTGATATTCAAGCGAAATGTCTTCATTTGAAACTGATTAAAATTTGCCTTCAAAATACCGTTTAAAGGCTTTAACTTTTGCTCATTGGTTTCAATATGCGTTGTTTGCCATGCAGTTTTTATGGGTTTTGAAAGTTTTAAGATTGGGCTTACAGGTTTTGCATTAAAATTCCAAAAGCGAGTGATTAGGCCATTTTCAATGCCCTCTTCCGCAGGTTTTACACTCCAAAGCAAAACATTTGGGTCGCTCACAGAAAGTAGTGAAAATTTATTTTGGTTATCTCCATTTTTTCCTTCAATCCAGCCCGTTGTCAAAGGATTTTGGTGTTCCATAGAAAACTTCATGGCTTCAGTAGCATCAAAAGCTTTATGAGTAGTTAAAGCAAAATTATAAAAAAACGATTGCTGTCCATTTTGGTTAAAAATGCCCATCATACCTTTATCCTCTAATTTTTTATCAACTTGTCCGCCCGCCAAAACGTGCAATTCTGTTGAATTTTCGTGTAAAGAATCAACTTTGCTGTCACCTAATTTGAAAAAACTACAATCTTGATTTGAGAGTGTTACGCCATAATTAGCTTCGCTCATATCAGCAAAATGATTAAAGGTTTGCCAATCGAGTCGGGCTTGTTGGGAAGAATAATGTCCTCCTCGTTTTTCTGACTTAGCTGTTAAAATCGCCCCAACTTCTTCATGACGGGTCGTTTGGTTTATTAGGTTAAATGCAAAATCCCAAGTTTTTACGTCCTTAAAATTGGCTTGAATACTGTCTTCAAGCAAAATTCTTGGGTTATTAGCAAATAAGGTAATACGTACCGTATGCAAAATTGGGTCTTGGGAAACGGCTTTTAATGTTACCGAAACAGAACCTACATTTTCTACCATCAATGTGCCTTCTTGCAGGTTTTTTATGCCCAAATCATTCAAAGATTTTCCATCCAAAACCAATTGTTTGTTTTTGGCTTTCTTGTCGATAATTTCAGTAATTGCTCCTGACGGACTGATTTTTATTTTGTAGAATTGGTTTGAAATCTGATTACCCGATGCTGAAAGTTCGTTAGAAAAAATCTTTGGCGAACCGTTATGAATTTCAAAAACTTTATAGCCAACCGATGGCAAATTTGTCGCCCAAATTCTCAAATATCTCTTATTTCCTTTCGTAATCAGTTGATTAGTAACTTCTTGCTTGGAAGAAACATCAATCACTTTCACGGGAAAATCGCCATCATAAGCAATATCTGCTACATCATTTCGAGTCCAACTCAAAGGATTAAAAACATAAAACCGTGGATTTTTAGCTTTTTTGAGTTGTTTCCCTAATTCATTAGAGGAAAGTAAAAGTAAAGAATCAACATAATTGGTCAAATTATTTTCTAGTTTATCCTGCCAATTTGCTCGAATATTTCTGCTCACTGGGCCATCGGCTGTCCAATTGTGTTCCCAATAAAAGCCAAGTGATTCCCACGCCTTTAGTTTAGATTCAGTCAAATTTGAACCAAATTGTTTATTCTTTAAAGAAACAATTGAAGCAAGTCCTTCTGCAACCCGTAATTTTTCCACTGAACGACGCACTTTTGCAGTAGTTTCGTTCATTGAAGCACAATAAATATCCCATTCGTTGCCATAACTCAGGGATTCTGATGGAAGATTTTTATACGTTTTTTCTACATCTTCAAAAAAGTCCACTTCATTAGAAACTCGAACTTTGCGGGTTTCATTGGTTTTGTTTTTAGCTGCCTCAATAAATGGATTTGAGACAAAAGTTGAAAGGTCGTCCCAACCATAACCAAATGCTGCGGCAATATTGAAAGGATAGGTTTTTGTGCTGGTATAAGCATCTAATTTATCTATAACTTGTTCAATTTCAACGGTTTGGCTAACGGGTCTTTTCTTAGGATACAATCGACATTCAGCATAACCACCAAAGGCAGGATTGCGTTTTTCGTTGTAATCGTACCATTTTGTAAGTACACTTGAACCGTCTAAACCTGTGTAGTGATACAATTGTTTTCTTCGATTTTCACGATATTCATAAGTCATTTGACTGCCATATCCACCGATGCCTTTGTAACTATATTTCACGCCCGAACCCGCCCAAAGCGATGCTAAACCTAGTGGAATCGTATTGTTTTCCATCGACTGAGCTAGGGTAAATCGCAGGTTATAAGCACGTTCTAAACTTCCTGCATAAAACATTCCTCGCAAAACCGCCTCGGTTGGCTGTGCCCCGTAAGTGCTTACCAAACTATTCAGCGGACTACTAATATGTCCCGATTTTATAGCTGAAATTAAACGATTAAATTGTGCGGATGAACGATATTTTTGATATGCCTTTAACCAAGCACTTCCATCGCAATTAAATCTTGCTTGAAAATCAGGTGCGTTATTTTTACCAGGTTGCAGGGCAGTAGAATCAATTTGGTGCAAATAAAAATCCAACATCTGTGCAAACGCAGAGTCATATTTTGCTTCATTGGCCGTCCACATATAATCTGTGTGGTCGTCGTTGGCGATATACAAGCGTCTTTGTTGAGCGATACAAAGGCTACACAAAAACAGTAAAGTGAGCGTTAAAGTTATTTTCATTTTATTGGTTGGAAATTTTCAAAAAATTTGATGTTACAATACAAATTCAACCTTACTCCATTTTTCTGGCAAATGTGTATCATAAATTTCATGACTATTGAGTGCAGTAGCTGGGTGAGGTTGTATTTCTTTGCCATTTAACATTAACTTTTGAAATCGACCTAAAAACATATTCCAAACATCCGTGTTTTGGGGGGGAAGATTTCTGCCATTGGCAAGCAGGATTAAACTATTCCAAGGAATTGCAATTTCGAGACTCCATCCTTTGTCTATATCTGAATTATCATTAAGACTACCATCAACCTTTACTGCCGTTTGCAAACCTTCCATATCAAAGTTAGTAAAAGCCCATCGTACCCCTCTTGGATGCGTTCCTTTCCAAAATGAAGCTCCAGTTCTGTCATAATCGCCCCCAAAGGTATATGACTGCGACTGATGTACATCAAATGCTGGTATGTCGAATTTACTTCCTTTGGTGTAAGCATCTTTCCAAATAAAAAAAACCTCGTAAATGGTATTTAATGCATTGATTTCCAATTCATAATAGCAATCACCCCCATCAATAAACAACTCCAAATCATTCTCTAAGAAAATAATACTGTCTCTTTCGGTTAGCTGAGCTTCAACAAAAGGTTCTTCGGCTAAAAAGGCAATATACAGGTGTGTGTCATTCCAAAGTATGGCTGTTTGGGTATTATACATACCAGCCTCACCAGTTACCATATCCACAAAACGTTTACTCCAAAAGGCATTTTTCCATACGTCTTTATTTACATCACCATCAATTTTGATAGAAGTGTTTATTTTTTTCGCCTGATAATCAACCATTTTTATTATTTTTAATATTTACCTGAAATATAATGCATGTTATTTTGGAAATAAATAACCATGTAAATCGATGTTCAAAATAAAAAATTAAATTATTCTACCTCAGTAATTTTACCCCCAACTGCAAACATTTCTGTAATCGCTAGATTTTGCGAAAGATAATATGCAAAAAAATTGAAAGTTACAATGTTATGCAAAATCGAAAAATGCTCTTCGGCATCAGCCTCTTCCACCGTGAAAACAGTAGCTCCAAACGTTTTTACTTTTTCAGTAAGATTTAAGCTTCTTTCATAGGATTTTCCTTTTGCAAGAACCTGAATTAGGATGCTATTTTCTGCGGTTTCTTTTGGGCCATGATCATATTGTGCCATTGCCAAGCCTTGAAAACTGAGCTTCGTACTCTCGCTCATAATTAAAGCCGCTTCCATGGCAGTAGCCACATTTGGACCACTTCCTGTTATATAAATGCCATGAATTTTTTTAGTCTGTAAAAGATCAAAAACCTCATCAGCCAGTTTTTTTCCTTTGACTTCATACTCACCCATTTTTTTGATTAATAAATCTATTGCACGACTTGGGTCAAATCCAAAACCACGAAAAAGCACCAAAAGGGTATTTATAAACGTTTTTGAAGAAGAGAAATGTTCTTCTCCTGCCATCATTGGCACCGCATCCAACACATTTTCAAGGTTACTCAATTCATTTTCAGGATAGTTTGAAATGGCGATGTATTGCTCAAAAAGTTGCGTACACCAAAGTGCCTCGCTACTTTTTCCCGACTGAGAAAGTATGACACCTAAAGGTTTTTTGTTTTCAAAAGATAAATAATTAAAGTATTCAGAGGCAATTTCTGGCTGAATATCTAAACCCATATATTTGAAAGCCAAAGGAGCAAAATAAGATGATCCCATGCCCAAATAAGGCACATTTAATGGTAGTTTTTTAATCGGTGAATCTAAAACGGCTGTTGCTCGTTCGGGAATTTCTAAGATTTCTGCTAAAATTTTATTCATTTTTCGTATAATTTACATGATTATAGGCAATTATTTCTTTTCATAAGACAATGCTAAAGCCGCCAAAATGGAAATAAAAATACCTATTATTTCGATATATGTAATCTTTTCGGACAAAAAAGCAATCGCTAAAACAATCGTAAAAACTGGTTGCAAAGCACCAGCAATGGTAGTTACTTGTGAGGCTTTGCCTTCGGCTTTGTAAGCAGCAAAACTGCATAAAACACCGAGTCCGTTTAGCATTCCTGCGAGCGAACCGAGTAAAAGCGTTTTTTGAGAAAAATCAAAACTAACCTTACCTATAGCAATAAAACCCACTGAAATAAATAAGCACGAAACGATAAATGCAAGGTATGCCCATTCGGCAGAAATATAATTAGTTGTAATTTTTTGGGCAGCACTAAAAACACCCCAGAAAAATAATGCAAGAAAAGAGAAAATCAACCAAGAATTAAGTCCAATATTTTTGATAAAATCAGCGGGATTATCAAACAATAAGGATTGTCCCGAAAGCATTATAACCGCAGGAATTGCTAACAAAATACCAATGCCATTCAGCCAATTCAATTTTTCTTTAAATACCAAAAGGGCAATTCCGATAGTAACTAAAGGATATAAATTAGTAAGAGGAATGACAATTGCTGCTAAACCACCACTTGAAAAGGCTTTAAAAACTGCTACATTGCCCGTCACAGCCAATATTCCTGAAACAATGCCCCAAATAACCCCCTTCCGAATGGGTTTTTCTTTTCTAATTTTTCCCAATACGAAAGGAAGCGTAAACAACATCCCGACAGTAAACAAAACGTGGTTGGCATAAGAATTTACATCTTCAGAAATCAGTTTTGCTACAACGCCCCAGACTCCCCAAAAAAGAGCTGCAGCAATCGAATAATATATCCATGCGTTTGTTTTCATAGCACCTTAACCCCCAATGGAGGAGTTTTAATTATGTTATTAAATAGTGCGGCACTACCTAAAATGCCAGAATTTTCTTCGAGTTCTGAAATTTCGATACTTGTTTTATAGGCTTTAAAAGGCCCTAATTGCGTGATTTCTTGTAAAATTGGCAAATATATTTTAAGCCCTTTGGCAACGCCTCCTCCCAAAATAATCCTATCGGGAGCATAAAGGTTGATATAGTTCGAAATGCCAATTTTTAGGTATTCCAAAAAATCATTAATAATCAACATTGCCTCTTTATTGCCCGACTCGCTTGCGTAGAATATGCTTTCAACTGTAAAAGGTAAATTTAGATTTTTCTCGTGCCATTTGAGCTTTTGAGCTGCTTTCAAAATACCTGTGGCAGAAACAAGTGATTCCAGACAGCCAATTTTTCCACAATAACATTTTTCACCATTTTGAGTAATACTGATATGTCCACCCATGTGACCAAATGGTAATTTTTCATTAAGTTTTTGGTTGACTACAAAACCCAAGCCTAAACCCGTTCCGAGTGTTAAAACTAAAACTCTTTCAAAACCTTTTCCTTGACCATAATGTGCCTCGCCCAAGGCTACCAAGCGAGCATCGTTATCTATTTTGCAAGGCAAGTTATAAGCTTTTTCAATGATTTCGGCTAATGAATAATCTTCCATAAAATCCATGAATCCATAGGTAGAATCTACCGTTCCGTCTTCAAAAACAAAACTTGAAACACCAATACCAACGCCCAAAATTATTTGATTTTCGGTAATTTTTGCTTGAAAATACTGGATAGTTTCACCTATTTTTTGTTCAAAATTAGTGACATTTTTAGATTCAGTTGGATAAATAACCGTTTCAAGCACTTTACCCAAAGTTAAATCTACCAAACCAATTTTGGTTCGAGTCCCTCCTATATCAATACCGATGACGAGTTTTTTCAAGGTTTTTAAGATTTTTTAACCAAAATATTGTGTAAAAATGCTGTTCTATCCTTATAAATATTTTCAACTTTATCCATTCTTGATTTCAGTTTTGCTTTTGCTTTGTCATGGTCTTTCCAGACTTCACGCAAGCGGTCGGCAATTTGTGTGCCCGTTGTTTTATCTATTTCAAAAACCCAATCATTAAAATCTAAATCATAATACATCTGTCCTTTAATGGTATCTTCTGGTTGGCGTAAATAAAAGCAGGGTGTTCGGTTTGCCGCAGCAATGATTGGAGAATGACATTCAAAACTCAAAACAGTGTGAGCCTTGGCATAAATAGAAGCGGCTTCATCGGGCAGCCAATAACCCCGTTTTATAACAAACGGTTTTACGTCTTCTGGTAGGGGATTTATAAGTAGTTCGTCCATTATATCAACGGCATAGGTCATTTCTGGACAAATCAATACCTTATTTCCCGTTTCACGTACCCATGCAATCATTGCTTCACGAAGTTTGGCATGGTCAATTTCTTTGTATCTCTCGTTTGTTTCTTCTACCTGTTTTATTTTTTCAGTATTCCAGCCATTGTTGTTTGGGTTGAATTTATGATATGGCGTGTAGCGTAAACGAGGAACGGCACAAATGAATTTATTATCTTCCAAACCGTTTGCTTTCAAAAACGCATTTCCTTTTTCATCATCACGAATATTCATAAAAAAGGTAGCATCGGGAGCAAATTGTACATGATTACCTGTAATTCCGACCTTTTTTAAGTGTTCGATGGACTTGGTTTCGCGGGTATAGATAAAGGCTGCTTTTTGCAAAATTTCTTGGTGATATTTGCTCGGATTTTCGAGTGTTGTGCCATACACACCAAAAGGTTTGGTCGTATGTTTCATCCAACATGCCAAGTTATCTGCACCTACCAAAAGTGGACCCGAACCGTGAACCATCAAATCAGCTTTTGTAAATGCGTCTATAATTTCAGGATTTTCTAAATCTTTATTACTATCTACGGTACCGTAAATAATTTTTACTTTTGGGAAATTTTTGTTTAGTAATTTCTTTACTTCTTGACCTTTGCTTTTTTTCCATAAAATCACCGTTGCCTTCGGAATAAAAGTTTCTAAAACATGGAGTAATCCTGGTGTGTGTCCAATATCACCGATGTTTACATCTTGCCAACCCGAAACCAATAAAATCGTTGGATTTGGTTTTTTAGTAGCTTTTGTAATAAATGAGGTGAATAATAAACTTGCCGAAAATAGGCTTGTTTGTTCAATGAATTTTCTGCGTTTCATAAGATTATTTCTAAATATTATTGAACTTCGTACGCTCCACAATCAACTGAAGCCCCTTTTGGACGAGCAACACCTTTGATATCTTTGGGTGAAAAAATACTTTTCGTACCTGCATCTATGGCTGGACTACCCACTTTTACAGCGAAATTGGCTAACGTACCATCGGTAGAAATATTAACAAACTGTGGGTCAAGCACTTTATCGTTTGGCCCTTTTATCGCTACTTTTCCTACAAAATAGATATTATAGTCGTATGTTACGTTGGTATTTTTATTATTAGAATTACAATTTCCGCCAGTTTTGGTATAAATAATATTGTTCATGATTTTTACATCATTGCAGGTATTGGCAAAAATATCGGCATATGTCAGCATGATTTGGGCATTATTATAGGCAGTATTATTGATAATATCAATGTGTGCAGCATCAAATGCGTGAATCCCCGAACCACCGTTATAAAAACTTATATTGTTCTCGACCAACGTTCGACCTTTGTAAGGTTTGTCGGTAGCAGTTGAATTATAAGGACGCAGATTTACGTCAATGATAATACCATTTCCATCGCTCAACCTTTGTTGACTAATCCAGGGAATGGTTGTTTTGTTATTGTAGCAAATATTGTTGCGAACAATGTTTTTATATCCAGTATTTGAGTCACTATCAAAGGGTGTTAAAATGCTGATTCCGCTTCCACCATACATCATATACCATGCATTATTATAGACAGTATTTCCTTCAAAAGTTGTATAATCCGCTTGAATTGAACTCAATCCGCCACCAGGAAAATCGTGTACTTTGCAATTTCGAATGATAATATGGTGCGGAAATTTTGATTCAGCTGCTGGGCCGCCAATGCTAATACCATTCATATTATAAGTGGCATACAAACTATTGTTATTACCACCTGCCAGTTTATCATTATATGAAGCTAAGGCATCATTATATGTCAAATTTTGATTATTGCCTTGAAATTCAATTCCATCCACTACAATATATGAGGCATTGATAGAAACGGCATTCCAAAAAGCCCCTAAAAAAGAGAATTTTGGGGAATGACCTTTATAGGCTTTGTAAGTAATGTACTTTCCTTCACTACCCGATTTATTAAGTTGAATTGTTGTATTGGGAAGATAGTTACCATTCATGATAAAAACAGTATCGCCCGGAGCTGCTAAATTTTGACCCGCTGTTATTGTTTTTAATGGCGAAGAAATTGATAATCCATTATTTGCATCAGACCCTGTTCCATCAGATACGTAATAGCTTTTACTTATTGAAGTTGTGATTGGAGGTTGAGGAGTAATAACGGTAATATTACCAACTTCTTTTTGGTCACACCCAAAAAGCGATGTACATAGAAAGAATCCAATAAATGTCAATTTGAGACTGTTTTTCATGTATAATTTAGGATATTTAATTTTATATACGAAACGCTATCAAATGGTGTTTTTCCCGTTAATTTTTAGATTATATTCTTTTCGTTTTACTTTTAACCAAAAAAACACATCTACTCAGAGTTAAATAGATTTTTTTATCCTGTGTATGATTTATCCACCGCAAAAGTTTCTTAAAAATCGGCATGAATAATTCTAATATACTTAAAAAAATCCTATTGAACTGTAAAATTCAAAAGGATTTTAAAAAATATCTTTCTTAATCAATGAGACTAAAATCTTTTGGGTAACAAGTACAAAATTTTTTTCAATTTTTTATCTTATCTAGGATTCTTTTTCTAAGGAGAGCTTCCAAATAATAATAATCAGCATATACAATTGGTACATTTATCTCATGATTACCTGGTAAATGTCCAGTGCTATTATTTAATAAAAAACCACCATTTGTTTTAGGTTTACACATGTAATTATTTTTAACATTATCCATAATTCGGTCAGCTATTTCTCTATAATATTTGTTTTTCTCTGAAACTTGAATGCTCATTTCATATAAAGCAGAAGCCATTATTGTTGCAGCCGAAACGTCGCGTGGAGCATTTGGAATATTAGGAGCATTAAAATCCCAATAGGGAATTAAGTCTTTTGGTAAATTCGGATGATTTAATAAGAATTCAGCAATTTTCTCGGCTTGTTTTAAGTAGGCTTTATTGCCAGTTTCTCGATAACACATACTAAAACCGTATAATGCCCATGCCTGCCCCCTTGCCCATGCAGATTCGTGACTATACCCTTGGTGAGTATTTTTCTTGGTAACTTTTCCAGTTTTTGCATCATAATCAATTACATGATAAGAACTATAATCCTCTCTAAAATGATTTTTCATGGTAGTATTGGCATGATTTATTGCAACATTATAGAATAGCGAATCTTGGGTTTGTTTAAATGCCCAAAATAATAGGTCTAAATTCATCATGTTATCGATTATTACCGGAAACGCCCATTTGTCGGTGCTGTGGTCCCAAGACCTCATACTACCTACTATTGGGTTATATCGTGTGCAAAGCGTACGTGCAGATTGTAGTAAAATTTCTTTATATGCTGGATTTGAGCTTAGTCTGTAACCATTCCCAAAACTACAATACAACTTAAACCCTAAGTCGTGGGTAGTTTTATCATTTTTTTCATTTTCAATTGGGGCAGTAAATTCTATGGCTTTTTGTTTCCAAAATTCGTCATTTGTTAATTCATACGTGTACCAAAGATTTCCCGCATAAAATCCAGATGTCCAATCTTTTGAAGGAACCATAAAAAGTGTATCGTCTCTCATGGATCTTGGACTTACAACTTTTGGATTTCTCACTTTTGCTTTCGCAACTTCTGACAAAGAATATTTTAATTGCCTTGCAATTTTTTTATTTAAAGATTGCCCCTTTATTCCAAAGGTAACAAGACACAATAAGCTTAAAAAAAGGAATGATTTCATAAAATTAATACATATAAAAGCCTGTTTAAACCCAAATTTTTATCAACGAGTGTTTAAAGGCGTCAATCCATTATGGGTAAAAACAGGCTTAATTTAATACATCAGAAATTAATTAATTAATAGCCAGGATTTTGCGGGGCTAAATTTGGATTAATGGCAATTTCAGTACTTGGAATTGGCATCAGGTAATCTCGTTTAGAATCAAATGCCGAGCGAGGCTCTAGTGAATTTGGTCCTTTGAATACATCATCACCTAATTTTCTTCTTTTGATGTCATACCATCTTTTAAATTCAAATGCCAATTCTAAACGTCTTTCTTCCAGCACTAAGTTGATAAAATCTGTTTTGCCAAGATTAGTAGGCACATTTGCTGGAAATGTTTGTGTTTTTCCTCCTGCATTTCTTGCCCTTGCCCTAATCTGATTTAAATATCCATACGCCTCGTCATTCGGTCCAGAAATTTCGCCAATAGCTTCGGCAGCAATTAATAATACTTCAGCGTACCTAAAATCATTGTAATTAAAATCAGAATATCTTGCACCAGCTCCAGCATTCCCTGGGAAGCGTCTCCACTTGTCAATATGTGGTCTTGGGTCAGGAAACGTTGTGTAAGGATACACTTTACCAGCTATAATGCAAGTATCTTGAAAACTTACTTTTTTACGGTAATCTCTGCTATCCCAAGTAGTATATACTTTTAAAGAAGGCACTAATACACCAAAACCGCCCACTTCTGGAAGCCTATTACCTACCATAGGAGCCATGAGATCGTCGTTATAATTTCCAGAATTAATATTTCCCAAGAAATCAACAGCAAAGATTGTTTCTTTAATAGCATCGGCTTTGGTAGCAACAAATAAGTCTTGGTAGTCTGATTCCAAACGATAACCAAATTTGTCTTTATTATCAATTACATATTTTGCTTCAGCGTATGCTTTTGGGTAATTGCCTTGGGTTAAATAAAGCGATGCAAGATAGGCAGCTGCCGCACCTTTCGATGGGCGACTCCGCACATCATTAGCTTGTTTGTCAGGCAACCATTGTTTAGCATATTCCAAATCGACAATTAATTTTTTATAGATTTCTTCTTCCGAAGTTTTTCCAATTGTCTTGACGCTTTCGGGATCACTTACGAAACTATCAATGTATGGTAGGTTTCCAAAATTACGAACCAGATGATAATAACTAAATGCTCGAACAAACTTTGCTTCTGCGATTAATGGATTTATTTCAGCCTCGGGCAAACCTAAACTTTTTGCACCTGCTTCGGCAGAGTTTGCAGCACTTATAACTTGAAACCATATTGGCCAAAATCTTGCCACCATACCGTTTGAAGCCTCCATCGTAAAGTCATTAACCTGAATACGCTCAGCTGAAGTACCTCTATTTCCAATGTCCACCATATCACTTCTCAACATGATTGCAGATAAAAATTGTCGCCCAAATAAAGGCTCAGAAGCCAATGAACTGTATGCACCAAAAATGGCACTTTCTACATCTCTTTTACTTTTGTAAAAACCATCTGGCGATAACAATCCAATAGGTTTTTCGGTCAAATCAGCACATGAAAATGTAAGGTTTGCTATGAAAGCAATCAAAATAATATTAATTATGTTTTTCATTTTTTCGAGGTTTAAAATCCAATGTTTAGTCCAATTGTATAAGATTTAGCGTTAGGATAACTGCCATAATCTAAACCAAGGTTGCGATTAGCAGCACTTCCACTACCATCAGAATTATAATTTACTTCTGGGTCATAACCAGGATACTTGGTAAACGTCAGGATATTTTGAGCACTTGCATATATTCTGAGTTTACTAATAAATGCTTTTTTAAGCATATTTGAGGGCAAATTATAGCCTATTGCTAGGTTTTTGAGGCGAGCATAGCTACCATCATAAACCCATCTCGTAGAAACCCTTTGTGTACGGCTTAAAGACCTTTTTGGTATATCAGTATTCGTATTGGATGGTGTCCAACGGTTGAGAGCTTTGATAGTTGAATTATATGGACTCGCCATAGATTCTATTTCAAGTAGTGTAAAACTCAACAAATCATTACCTTGTGAACCTTGAAAGAAGATATTCAAGTCAAAATTTTTGTATTTGAAATCATTACTGATTCCCCAAATAAATTTTGGATTTGGGTTACCTACAATTTGGCGGTCATTAGCATCTAGTTTTCCGTCTCCGTTCAAATCCTTAAACTTCTCTCCACCTGCTACAGTTTCAAACCCTGCACCTGGTAAAAAAGCATCTCCTGTTTGGTAAACACCTTCATAAACCCAACCCAAAAAACTACCAACCGGCTGACCAACTCTTAAAATTTGGGTATTACCTAAACCAATCATGTGGCCAGGACCAGCACCATATTGTATATCATTATTATCAGGCAATTCAAGTACTTTGTTTTTATTGGCTGACACATTTATGTCAACATTCCATTTAAACGCACCAGTCAAAACTTTTGAATTCAAACCAATTTCAAATCCTTTATTTTCAACTTTTCCAATATTTTTCAACTGTGTTTGAAAACCAGAATATTGGGGCAACGGTACACTAAACAACAGATCTTTTGTAACTCTATTATAATAATCTAATGTAAGGTTAAAACGGTTATTTAAAAAACTAATATCCGTACCCAAGTCAAACTGTGTTGTTGTTTCCCATGTTAAATTATCGTTGGCGACTGTAGTTGGTCTAACGGCATTTACAATTTTTCCATTGATGACAGCTAATGTTGACGAGAATCCAGCTAATGTTTGATACGGTCCGATGGCCTGATTTCCTGTAAGGCCATAACTGCCTCTAATTTTCCAAGAATCAAAGAGCTTAAAGTTTTTCATAAAAGCTTCATTCATTACATTCCATGCAACTGCACCTGATGGGAAAAACGCCCATTTATTATTTTTACTAAAGTTTGAAGAACCATCATATCGAGCATTTAAAGTCAATAAATAGCGGTCTTTAAATCCATAATTGATTCGTCCGAAATAGGAAGACAATTGTGCTTCGGATAAATTAGAATTTGGTGCTTGATACACAGAGGCAGAACCAAGATTCCATACTGATACAGCATTAGTTATAAAAGATTGCCCTCTTGCTCCCCAGTTTTCAAATCTTGTTTTTTGGAATGAATATCCACCTAAAACACTCAAATTATGCACGCCTGCAAGTGTTTTTGTGTAAGTTAGGTAGTTTTCATTGATAATATTGGTGTTTTTATTTCCGTCTTGGGTGGCTTCTCCGCCAACAGCCCTACCTTGATTTAAGGTCGTCGGAATAAAAGTTCCTTGTCTTTGATTGTTTATTGAAGCACCTAAGGTTGCCTTGAACTTTAAATCCTTTAGAATATCATAATCTACCGAAAAGTTGGATTGTAATCGGTCATTAACTGATTCATTTAAACGTTCTGTAATAATGGCAAACGGGTTATCAATCGGGTCGCCTTGCAAAGCAAGTGTATATGTACCATCATTATTATAAACACCTTGGTTAGGCATGAATTTAAAAGCTGACGACACGGCTCCTGCTTCATTTGCACCTCCAGAGCCTTCTTGTGTTCGAGTTCCTTTTCGGCCTGTGCGTTGTGCGAAAAGATTAACACCGACTTTAATTTTTTCATTTACTTTAAATGACAAATTGTTTGTCAAAGAGTATCTATTAAAATCAGTACCAATAATTATACCTTTTTGGTCAAAAATTGAACCAGAAACATAGTATTTTACCGACTGATTGCCCCCAGAAAATGACAATTGGTGATTTTGAATTGCACCCGTTTTGAAAATTTGGTCTTGCCAATCGGTATTCCCACCTGGGGAAACATAGGTTGGAATTACTTCTTTTACATAAGCCGTATATTGTTCAGCATTCAGCAATTCAAGTCGGTTAATTTCATTCTGTGATGAATAAGAGGTGTTAAATTCAACTTTTGTTTTACCCTCCTTACCTTGTTTTGTTGTTACCATTACTACTCCATTTGCACCTCTCGAACCATAAATAGCTGTAGCAGATGCATCCTTTAATACTTCAATCGACTCTATATCTTCAGGAGGAGGTAATGTTCCGCCTACAAAACCATCAATTACAAATATTGGGTCACTACTTGCATTAATTGAGCTTCCACCTCTGATTCTTATTTTGAAAGAAGCTCCTGGGTCTCCATTGTTAGATTGGATTTGCACTCCAGCCGCTCTACCTTGCAAAACCTGAGTGATTCCTCCAGCAGGATAAGCAGCAATCTGCTCAGCTTTTACTGAAGATACTGAACCTGTTAAATCTGATTTTTTTACAGTACCATATCCAACCACCACAACCTCCTCGAGGGTTTTGTTATCGACTTTTAGTGAAACATTCAAGGTTGTTTTGCTACCAACTTCAATTTCTTTCGATTCAAAACCGATATAACTAAAAACCAAAATGGCTTTGGTATCAGGTACACTGATTGAATATTCACCATTTGTATTGGTAGTACTTCCTCGAGGCGTACCTTTTACACTTACGCTTACACTTGGTAATCCTTCACCTTTTTCATCGGTTACAGTTCCCTTTACGATAAAATCCAAAAAATTATTTTCAATTGAAAGATTAGAGTTAAATGCCTTGTTTTCAATTAAACTGGTTGAATTGGTTTGGGTACTTAATACTATTTTTTTGCCGGAAAGACGATATTTAATACGAAGCGGCAAGAAAAAAGCATCAAATGTCTCTTTCAAAGATTGATTTTGAACATTGATAGAAACTTTTCTTTGGGCATCTATTGCCGCTGGGCTATACACGAATTTGAGGTTTGTTTCATTCTCAATTTGTGTAAGAATACTTTTGATTGATTTTTCTTCTGCTCGTAAGGTAATTCGTTTTTCGAGCATTTCTTGGGAGAATGAATCTTTGGCGTAGGAAAGTCCTACAAAGAGTATTGCCAAGCACAATTGAGTAACTGATATTCTCATGAGTTTGAGGAATATTACATCCTTTGGTAATTTTATTTTCATTACTTTTGATTGTTTTTTGTAAGATTTAAAGAGAATTTTGACGAAAACACCTCTGAGACTTTTCTAAACAATTTCAGAAAATCAAGGTCGGTGGTGGTGCAAACACTATCGACTTTTTTGTTAGTATATTATTTTTTCTGTAACTATCCAGTAATAATTGGCAACGGCATATTTACCACAGCTTTTATAGCATGGAATACAGATTGATTATTTTTGATAGCTGTGCCAATCACAGAACGAATAATTGCAAATTCTTGATGTAGCGATTTGAACTGTCCTGATACTTTTAGTTTGACCTTTATCATACGAATAGCTCTTTCTGAAGAGTTGTTATCGAAAGGTATTCTTTTGTCGTAAAGAAAAGGGAATAAAGCGTATCTAAGTTTGGTCATACCTCGAAAAAAAGTAATAGTCTGTTTATACTTGACTTGATTTTTTAGTAATTCATCTAAAAGTTTGTCGTCAAGTAATTTGTCAAGTCTTTGTTGAATTTCTAAGGCTTTGGTGTCACTTTTACTGTAAGCCGATTGCTGTTGTTTGAGTGCAATGGCATCTTTAAGTAAAGTCTTAAAATCACTTGCCCAAAAAGTTTGTTCTGCTGAACTTAGATAATTCAAATCTCTGAGCAAATGAGCCAAGCAAATTTGAGTACCTTTACTGATAGTAGATAATTGGGCTGCTAAACGGTCAGAACAAAGAATAGAATTAGGTAATCCCTCGGGAAAGGTTTCATTAATTACAGCTTTTGAACGAGAACACGCAGCAACAATATAAGTAACAATGGCGGTCTGCCATACCCAGAACCAACCTTTTTTAGTATTAAGTTTAAAACCAGTTTCGTCCGAACCTACGAAAAATGAGATACTTACAACCTGATGTAGTTTCTCATAAATTGGCTTGGCTTTTTGTGCGGTTCGGCGAATAATGTTTTCGATAGTACCTTTGCTGATAGATAAATTGCAAACTTTTTGAAAAAAATCTTGTAAACGAGCAAAAGGTAAGTATTGAAAACAGTTTTGATAAACAGCAAGAGTTTGTATATTTTCGCCATATTGAATAGGTCTATCAATACCCTCAGGAAAAGTACCTAATTGGTGATGACCACAAGTACACACTATGCCAAAACATTGATATTCTGTCGTGATAGGAACAATAGGGGGTATGTCTATTACTTGGCGACGAATTTTCAATTCAAAATCCGAATCTGTTAAGGAGTTGCCACAAACGTTGCAGAAATTGGGGTAAATACTTTGAATCACATCTGGTGTTACACTCATTTTCAAGCCATAACCCTTATGTCCTAACTGACCACCAACTGGTTTATTACTCTTTTCTCGAAGACTTTGGTTTTTACGAGTTAAATCTGTTGAAGGTGAAATACTACTATTAGAACTCGTTTTAAGGATTGACAATTTTAATACAAGGGCTTCTAACTCGCTTATACGGGTCAAAGCCATATCCAATTTGGATTCTAAATCTTGTATCTTTAAATCTTTTGTCATTGATAAATATAAATGTACTGATTTTTTGCCTTATTACACTATTTTTATACTATTTCTGAAACTGGTTAGTTACTTTTTTCTTCATAATGAGTTGCTTTTTTGTGAAAATGAATGGTTTTGATGCTTATCTTTATTTTGTTTTTTTACACTTGCTACTGATAAATTATAAAACTATTCAAGCTAGGTGGCTCACCTACAACCTTTAGCATAAATTACGATTTGACCATCAGCTATTTCGTAGCGTGCTTGAATAGTTTCGCAAATAATGCCCATTTTATCGTAAAGAGGTTCGTCGCCAAAAGTCGCTGTTAGGTTACAATTAGCTAACAATTCAGCATCAAAAATAATCTTAACGCCGTAGGCTTTTTCGAGTTGAATTAAGACCTTCGGAATGGGAGTTTCATCATATTCAAAATTTTCATTTTCGGCAGAAGGAAGTAGAATAACTGGACTTTCAACCAATGTTTTAACTAATTTTTCTTCTTTTTTTTCAAAAACTACTTGTTGATTGGGAGTAAGCAAAATTTGCTCGTTATGAACTTGATTTCTTTTATTTGTTTTTTCCTCTTGATAAACTGTAACTCTTCCAGTCCTAACAGCCACTAAGGTTTTTGCTTCGTTATTATAAGCTCTTATAGTAAAGCTTGTCCCTAAAACCTTAGTTACAATGCCGCCTGCATACACCAAAAATGGATGTTGAGGATCTTTTTGTACTTCAAAAAAAGCCTCTCCAGTCAAAAATACGGTTCTAGTCTGAAGTCCGAAATCATTTGAAACTTGTAGTTTACTACCTTTCTTCAAGGTTACAGTTGAGCCATCGCTTAGTTTTAGGTTAAGTGGTTGCGAACCATTATTTTCAGTTTCTGTGGCTTTGGAAAGATTAATTTTTTCTGAAATATTTTTTGATAATTCTGATTTTGGGTAAATCCACATAAATAGCATCACTATGGCTACTGATGCCGCAACTCTGAACCAGGTTTGTTCATAAAGGCTCTTAGAATGGGCTTTTGTATGATGCAAAATAGCTGAAATGCCTTCTTGAATTTGTTGTTCAGGAATGTCAATACTTTCAATTTGCGATGCAATCACCAAAGATTTTGCTTCTTCAATAAGGATTCTTTTTTTAGGGTATTTTTTGAGCCAATTTTCCCAAAATTGATTTTCAGGCGGTAATTTCCCCAATACCCATTTTCTAAAAAAAAGGTCTTGGACAAAATCTTCTAGTTGATAATCCTCAAATTTATTCATTGCGTTTATTGTATTGTTATTAAACAGATGATGAAGCTCATCACCCAGTTTTTTCTTAATAGTTTTAAGGCTTCATAAACCAAATTTATTGCAGAATGATGGTTGATTGACATAATTTGTGAAATCTCTTCATATTCCAACTCTTGATTGAATCTTAGATATACAGCCTCTCTTTGCCGCTTGCTGAGGGTTGAAAGATAGTATTTGAGTTTCAAAAGTGTTTCATGTTCGATTTCGTTGTTAATCAGATATGTCTCGATATTAAACTGCACCTCTATTTCATATTCTTCGTTGAGTTCAATAACGTTACGATTCCAAAAATTACGAGTTTTTTCTTTAAACAATGCTCGACGATAAGAGGAAAACAGGTATGCTTTTATTGACTGTGGTGTATCAAGATTTTCACGATGATTCCAGAGATCGATAAAAAAATCTTGAAGACAATCTTGGGCAAAATCATTATCACGTATCAACCGCTGACCATAATTGAGTAATAAAGGGTAGTATTGATTCAATAATTTTTCAAATGCTTTCCTATCGCCCAATTTAAAGGCTTGCCAAGTTCTATTCTCCGTATTTGACAAATACTCTTGCATTAGAAAAAAATGTTAGGTGTTGTATTCTATTTATACTCCTTGTTTTGTTGTAATATTCTAATTAAAAATAAAAATAATCGTAGTTTTAAATGTAAGAGACACCAGTACAGATGAAATCCTCAAAAAAATATGTTTTTTTGAAAATATATTTTTTAAAATATGCAAAAAGTATCAGGCTACATCATGATTTGCATCAACCGATTATAGAAATATGTTTTTTAAAGTAAAATAATGGATGAAAAAATCGTAGTAGAAAATGGCAAAACTATTACAGGCAGTGCAACACTCTCGTTTCAGAATCTTTATATTTATTTGATTGAGAAATGTTATGAAACTGAAATTGGAAATTATATAACCAAGATGTTTTTGGGTAGAAAAAAGTAAATACCCCCAATTAACTTACTCAATATTTCAAACAAAAAAGACCATAAAGGCATTGAAATTCATGAAAATCAAGACTTTATTGAAGAAAATGACGCTGAAAAATTAGTGGTTTCCAAGCCTTGAGGATAATAAATCAGTCATGGCATAAAGGAACTAAACAATCGACCTCGAAAAAGACCTATTTTTGATATACCAAATTATATTTTTAACCAAAAAATATTGCATTAATTACTTGAACGTCGCCATTATAAAATTAAGGCAAAGCAAATGCCAAATACTTATCGCCTGATTTAGTTTTTAGTTTTCCACCACCGCAAGCAATTACAACATATTGTTTGCCATTCACAGCATAAACACTCGGCGAAGCATAGCCAGCAGCAGGAAGTGCCACTTGCCATAAAATTTTGCCAGTTTGTCGGTCGATGGCTCTAAATTGTTGGTCTTTTGTGGCGGCAATAAACAAAACGCCACCGGCTGTTATGGCAGCCCCACCATAATTATCCGTTCCTGTAATGGGTATTCCTTTGGCGGTAAGTTCTGGATATTCGCCCAAAGGAATTTGCCAACGACGTTTGCCCGTATTCATATCAATAGCAGTGAGTGTTCCCCAAGGCGGCGTGCTTATCGGGTAGCCATTGCTATCATACCAACGATTGTAACCCGTGTGCAAATAAGGTACTTTCGAAAGTTTTGATTCGTTTGTTGTTTTAATTTCAGTATTTTTCCCAAACAAAAATTGTACAATTGCCTTACTTTCAGCCTCTTGCAATTGGGTAAAAGCAGGCATCATGCCACGACCTTTGCTCATTAATTGAAGCATAGATGTTTCAGAATATTTACCTTCTATTTTTTGCAAAGAAGGATAAGTTCCATCTTCATTTCCTTCTCGATTTGCTCCATGACAAGATTGGCAATAGGTCTGATAAAGTTGTTTCCCTGACAAAAGAGTATGATTTTCTTTAGATTTTGGTGCTTCAATCAAAGAACTGTATACTGGATTTTCTTTCGCAGGAATATACATAATTGCATTTTCATCTACCGCTGCTCCTCCCCACTGGGCTCCACCGTCAGTGCCTGGAAAGAAAACAGTACGATTTTGACCTAATGGCGTAAAAGGCTGTCCAGTAGTTGCTTTTCTGACTTGCTCAATGATTTCATCACGATTTGAAGCAAATGAATTAACATCCTTTTCAGTAAAACTTTGTCGAGTAAATGGCTCAGGAAGTAAAGGAATGGGCTGCGTTGGCGATGCTTGCTCTCCACTGATTTTAGAGGCAGGAAAAGCTCGTTCTTCAATCGGAAAAATAGGTTTTCCTGTAACTCGGTCAAAAACAAATGTAAAACCTTGCTTGCTCAAAACCGAAACTACATCAATTTTTTGCCCTTTTTGAATAATAGTAAATAAATTAGGCGGAGCAGGAATGTCTCTGTCCCAAATATCGTGATGGACGGTTTGAAAGTGCCATAGCCTTTTACCAGTTTTTGCATCCAATGCCAATAAACAATTGGCAAATAAGTTATCACCTTTTCTATTTCCCCCATAAAAATCAAAGGCTGCCGAACCTGTTGGAGCATAAACTATGCCTCGTTTTTGGTCAATTGCCATGCCCATCCAATTATTTGCACCACCTAAATTTTGATAATTTTGTTTCTCCCAAGTAGCGTAGCCAAATTCGTTTGGTCGTGGAATGGTATGGAAAGTCCAAATTTTATGACCCGTCCGAGTATCAAAAGCTCGAATATCACCAAGCAACGCCGTGGCACTTTCAGAAACTCTTGTACCGACAATCAAGGTATTTTTATACACAACTGCTGGCGTATTCGACACTACATATTCATCTGCACCGGGTCGTTTGATACCGTCAATCAAATTGATTTTTCCATTTGTTCCAAAAGAGAAAATCACTTGTCCAGTTTGGGCATTTAGTGCATAAAGAAAAGCTCCATAAGCAAAGAAAATACGAGCCTCCTTTCCATCTGTCCAATAAGTAACACCTCGGCTCGTCATGTTGAAAGTTTTTTCTTGGAAATTGGTTTTCCAAATTTCTTTTCCTGTAGATGCATCTATGGCAAATGCTTGTGAAGCTGCTGAAACTCCAAACATTACTCCCTTAATAATCAATGGATTGCACTGAATTTGGGTAGTATTTTTTACACTATCGGCTCCGCCTGAAGCATATTCCCAAGCCAATTTTAGCTGTGAAACATTGGCAGGATTTATTTGTGTTAGTGCTGAAAAATGGTTGCAATCATTGCCGCCATTATAGGCAGTCCAATCGGTATATGTAGGATTTCCCGCACTTGAAATGAACAGCAAACTTACAAGAATTGCCAAAGGAATTCGAGTTAAACTTAAATTCCTTTGGTAATTTTTATACAATAGAGGCATCTTTATCATTATTTCGAATAGATTTATACTTTCACTTCCCAACCTTTCTCATATTCTCTTGACCATAATTTCATTGCTTCTTTGTCGTTCAAAATATGCCCATTGCTTGGGTCGCAGTTAAGCGTTCTACCGACTCGGTACGCAATGTTTCCTAATTGTGGCAAAAGCGTTGATTTATGTCCTTCCAAAATTGGTGCATTTATTTGTTCTTTCCCACGAATTGCTTCACAAAAATTTGCTAAATGAAGCCCATCCAATAATTCGGTTGGACTAACCGCATTCTTTGGATCGAACGGTGTATCATCTTTTACTTCTGAAACCAATTTATTTGCACCATCGAAAATTTTATAACTGTTTGCTTCTGTATAAGTAATTGTGCCTTTATCTCCATAAAAAATCACTCCTCTCCCACTTCCTTCTGAGTTAAACCCATTACAACTACGCCCTTCCCAAGTACATCCAATATTATTTGGAAAATTATAGGTAATCGTTTGTGTATCAGGCGTTTCCCAATCATCTTGAAAGTGATAACGACCACCTGCTGAAACTACTTGCGTTGGAAAATCAACGCCTAAACCCCAACGAATCACATCTAATTCGTGGGTACCATTATTCAGTGCCTCGCCCGTTCCCCAATTCCAAAACCAATGCCAATTATAATGTACCAAATTATCTTTATACTCACGGCGAGGTGCGGGACCTTGCCACAAATCAAAATTAAGGTTTTGTGGAACTGCCGCAATATTACCTTTTCCAATCGATTTTCGATTATTGACATACCATCCACGAGCAAAATACACCCGTCCGATTGCTCCACTGTGCAATTTTGCAATCATGTCTTTTACATTACTGAATGTGCGACGTTGACTCCCCATTTGCACCAATTTGTTGTATTTATTGGTGGCTTCAACCAACATTTCGCCTTCTTTGGGATTATGACTACATGGTTTTTCAATATAAATATTTTTACCTGCCTGCAATCCCATGATAGCCGCTGGCGTATGCCAATGGTCAGGAGCAGAAATAGCCATTCCATCAAAATCTTTTTTCTCCAGCATTTTGCGAACATCGGCAAAACCTTGTGGTTTTTTACCTGTCATTTTTTCAATTTCAGCAATGGTTTTTGCCAAAACCTTTGCATCTGGGTCGCAAATATAGGCAATTTCAACATTTGGTAATTTGGCAAAAGATTTTGCCAAAAACATTCCACGGCTATTTGTTCCCATTATTCCCAAAATCACTTTTTCATTGGGTGAACCATGAAAAGCAAAAAGATTAGAAGAAGTAAGCACTCCTGCACCTACGATGGCAGTTTGTTTAATAAAATCACGTCGATTTTGCATGATATTTTTCTATGTTTTTTATAAAAATTAAGTTAAAATTGGTTTTACTACTTTTCCCGCAACATCTGTTAAACGATAACGGCGACCTTGAAACTTAAAGGTAAGTTGCTCATGGTCAATGCCCATCAAGTGCATGATTGTTGCTTGAAGGTCATGTATATGAACAGGGTCTTTGGTAATATTGTAGCCAAATTCGTCAGTTTCTCCGTAAGAAATACCTCTCTTTATGCCGCCGCCAGTCATATAAATTGAAAAACAGCGTGGATGGTGATCTCTTCCATAATTTTCTTTCGTGAGTTTTCCTTGGGAATAATTTGTACGCCCAAATTCACCTCCCCAAACGACCAATGTATCGTCTAAAAGCCCTCTTTGTTTCAAATCTTTAATCAACGCTACCGATGCTTGGTCAACTGACTTTGCCATGATTTGAATGTCTTTAGGTAAGTTTCCATGTTGGTCCCAACCTTGGTGGTAAAGTTGAATAAAACGTACATCTTTTTCAGCTAATTTTCTGGCTAAAAGACAATTTGCAGCGAAAGTCCCAGGAATACGACTATCGGGACCATACATATTAAAAACTGAATCGGGTTCTTTTGATATATCTAAGGTTTCGGGAACAGAGCTTTGCATTCGATACGCCATTTCGTACTGCTTCATACGACTATCGAGTTCGGGGTCTAATACTTGTTTGTATTGGTCTTCGCTCAATTTTGACAAAGCACTTAACATATTTCTTCTGGACGATTTATCAATGCCATTGGGGTTATTGAGGTAATAAACGGGGTCTATGCCAGACCTAAAAACTACCCCTTGATGCACCGAAGGAATAAAACCATTGCTCCATAATTTGGCATAAAGTGGTTGGTCGCCTGCTCTTCCTCTTGAAAGCAATACAACAAAAGCAGGAAGGTTTTGATTTTCTGAACCCAAGCCATAACTCATCCAAGAACCCATTGACGGACGACCTCCGATTTGATTACCCGTTTGAATAAAAGTGATGGCAGGATCGTGATTGATATGTTCGGTGTGCATTGATTTTACGAAACACAACTCATCGGCGATTTGCTTATGGTAGGGCAATAAATCACTAATCCATGCACGACTTTTACCATATTGTGCAAACTTGAAAGCAGAAGCCGCCAAAGGAAATGAGCTTTGTCCCGCACTCATACCTGTCAGCCGTTGCCCTCCTCTGATTGATTCAGGCAAATTTTGCCCCCACATTGCTTCGAGTTTAGGCTTATAATCAAAGGTTTCGAGTTGAGAAGGGGCTCCACTTTGATGTAAATAAATAACCCTTTTTACTTTCGGGGCAAAGTGTGGCCCAATTTTATGATTACTTTCGGAAGCTTGAGCTGTATTTGGTAAAATAGCCGACAATGCTGCAGCACCCAAACCAATACCAGAGTTGGTTAAAAAAGTACGCCGACTCATTTGGTCATGCACTTGGTCTTGTAGGTCGTTAGACATTTCTTCGTAATTTTTAAAATTATCGTTTTACTATTGCTTCATCATAATTTAAAATGGTATTTGCTACAACCGTATAGGCAGCCAATTCACTGATATTCAGCTCCTTATCTCTTGCAAATTCACCAACTGCAAGCAAAGATTCTGCCCTTTTAATATCTTTAGTAAAAGCTTGATATTCAGAATCATATAAAGTTTTTAGAATTTGCAACTCATTTGGGCGAGGATTTCTTGAAACCACCGATTGAAAAAAGAATTGTATTCGTGCATCAAAACGTGTTTTTTTCTTAATAACTCTTTCTGCTAAAACCCTTGCCGCTTCTACAAATTGAGGGTCATTAAGCGTCACTAAAGCTTGCAATGGTGTAGCTGTTTTTTGCCTTCGAACTGTACATGAACTGCGGTCAGGTGAATCAAAATTGAGCATCATTGGAGGTGGACTTGTGCGTTTCCAAATCGTGTACATGCTTCGGCGGTACAAACTATCGCCGTGATTTTGCACATAATTTGTTACGTTTCGGGTAGCAAGTGCCTCCCAAATACCTTCAGGCTGATAAGGATAAACACTTGGCCCACCGATGTTTCTGACCAATAAACCACTGGCTGCCAAGGCGTTATCCCGCACTTGTTCGGCACTAAAACGATAGCTACCTCCTCTTGCCAACCAACGATTATCGGGGTCAGCTTCGATTTGCTCTTTGGTGGCTTTTGATGATTGCTGATAAGTAGCTGACATCACAATTCGCTTGATAAATGCTTTGGTATCCCAGCTTTCACCATCTTCTCTGAACTTTATTGCTAGCCAATCTAATAGTTCGGGGTGAGAAGGTAATTCTCCTTGATTACCAAAATCTTCTTGGGTTTTTACTAAACCAGTTCCGAAATATTGCTGCCAAAAACGATTTACCATTACCCGAGCAAACAAAGGATTTTCTTTATCTAATAGCCATTGCGTCAGTCCAAGGCGATTGCGAGGAAAAGAACTTGGTAATTTTCCGATTTTTAGTGGTGTTTCGGCGGTAACCTCTTCACCATGAGCATCGTATACCCCTCTTTGTAAAATGTAAGATTTACGCAGTTTTCGACGGTCTCGAACCACCATAATATCTATTTCCTTATTTAATACTTCCACTTCTTCGCCAATTAGCTTTTGAGTATTAGCATCCAAATGTTGGGTTATGGGGTCAATATGCTTAGCATAATAATCAAAAAGAGCTTCTTTTTGGTATTCTGTACGTTTTTCTGAAGGTGTTTTTAAAGCATTTTGTACTAAATCTTTCTGGCTCATTTCACTTTGAACTTCTAGAGGTGTCAGTTCTCTACCAAAAATTTTAAGTTCATCTACGGCGTAACCCTTATTGATGGTGGTGTGCATTTTACCAAATGAAAAATTGGACGAGGCAGCGTAACTTTTAAAAATCACATGGTTTTTGTCCCAAATAATACTGCCATCCAGATTAGCTGCAACAAACGCCCCTTTTGCCAATTTACCGTTGAGATAAACTTTTAATCCTGATGCTTTACTCAAACCATCGTAGCTCATAGTAATATAGGTCCATTCATTCGGTTTTAAGATTTGGTCAGTCTCAAAATCAATGGCGTTGTCGGGCCACACATTATTGATTCTGAAAGACAATCGGCCGTCCTCCAATCGTTTACATTCGTAGCCTTTACAACCAGCCAATGGGCCTGAATTTCTGTTAAAAATTTGACCTTTGAACTTTGGGTCAATGATGCCAACCCAAAGACTGACGGTGAATGGTTGATTTCGTTCAAAATTACCAACGGTACGGTGGTCAAAGTTTTTCATGTTCCACCAATTGCTAGTTTCATGAATTTTCAAATAACCGTCTCCAATAAATTTTACACCTAAACCACGTCGGCCTTTTATTGAAACAGGTCGGGCTTCATAATCACCGTACATTTCCATACCAAGAGTATCATTGACAAGGTTTACAAAAAAAGGTCTTTTCTTTTCTTTATTTTCACCTTCTAATTTTACACCTTTTACATCAAAAGGAATATCAATCAATAAATCTTTTTTGGGTGAAATCAATTGGTTATTAGCTCCTTTGGCAAGCCATTTTTCAAATCTTTGACCAATCAAAACAGCGTCCTTCTGTTTATTTTTTTCAATAAAAGATAATTGATTTTTAATAAAATTAATCTTTTTTTCAGCCTCTGCTCTCGGAAGAGTCATTACTGGACTTGATGTAGAAACATGTGGCGATTGCCCGTGTTCGTTCACATTATTGAAAAATGCGAACAATGAATAATAGTCTTTCTGACTGATAGGGTCATATTTATGGTCATGGCAGCGGCAACATTCCATAGTTAAACCCAAAAAGGCTTTACCAAAAGTATTGGTTCGGTCAGCAACGTATTCTACTTGATATTCTTCAGGAACAATTCCATCTTCTTCACTTTGGGCATGATTTCGATTGAAACCCGTTGCTACCATCATTTCTTTAGTGGACAGTTCGTTGTTACGATTGGATAATAAATCACCTGCTAACTGATAGGTAACAAATTTATCAAATGGCAAATTTTCGTTAAAAGATTTTATGACCCAATCACGATAGGGATATGCTGTGCGAAGAGCGTCATCTTGGTAGCCATTTGAATCGGCGTAGCGAGCTAAATCTAACCAACTCACTGCCTGCTGCTCACCAAAGTGCTTCGATTTTATTAAATTATCAACTACTTTTTCATATGCATTTGCAGATTTATCATTAATAAATGTCTCAATTTCCAGAGGCGTTGGAGGCAAACCGGTCAAATCCATATAAATTCGGCGTAGTAGCGTATATTTATTCGCTTTTGGGCTTGGTTTGTAGCCCTTTTCTTTCATTTTTGCTAAGGTAAAATAATCAATTTCATTCTTTACCCACATTGTTTCCTCATCTTCAACCAAACCCCAACGAGCTAAAAAACTATTGCCAACTTTAGGAACATCGGGCTTTTCAATTTTCGATAATGACCAATGTTCTTTGTATTCCGCTCCTTGCTTAATCCATTTGATGAGTAAAGCCTTTTCTTCATCAGAAAGTGTTAAATGACTTTGAGGTGTTGGCATAACCTCATCGGGGTCTTTGCTTAAAATTCGAGCGACTAGTTCACTATTACCAATATTTTTGGGGTCAATTGCCTTTGCTCCGCTTTCTAATTCGAGGGTTGCTCCTTCAAAATTTGCTAACTGCAAGCCTGCCTCAATTTTAGCTTTATCGGGTCCGTGGCATTTGAAACATCGATCTGATAAAATGGGCTTGATGTGTAAATTATAATCTACCGTTTCGGGCAATGTCTCTTCATAAGTCAATATTTCTTTTGGAATTTCTATCTGATTGGAGCAAGACCAAAAAAGAAAACCACAAGAAATAACAAGGACAAAAATGTGTTTATTTTTCATTTTGATTCAATAGGCTTGATTGTAATTAACTCTTCCCCAATGTTAATTTCACTATTTGGTAGGGCTTTTCTGAGTGCTTCAACCCCAACCAAAGTCGCTTTGCTTTGCCACAAATAAACTTTTTTTAACGATTTGAATTCTTTAAGTATTTCTAAACCTGCATTGGTTATCGGAGTATTAACCAAGTTTAAATATTGCAAATTTTTAAGTTTTGAAAGGTTTTGCAGTCCTGCGTCGGACACGGAGGTATTTTCAAGGTTTAGTCTTGTCAAATTAATCAATTCTCCGATTGTTTTTAAAGAAATTCCTGTAATCTGACTATCACCCAAATTTAGCCAAACAATTTGAAGTTTAAGAGGAAGCAATAAACCAATTTGAGCATCATTAAAGCCTGTATTGTTTACCGTATTAATACTTACCCAGCCATTTTTTGGGGATAAAACATCCACACTTATATTCATTTTTGTAAGAGATTCGATGTCCTTGGTCGCAAGGTTTGGCACTTTTTCTTCTAAAAATTCGCTAACTTCTTTGCCGTACTCATTCGTTTCTTGACCACCCGCCCCTACTTGTAAACTTGCTAAAATTGTTTTAACTTTATCATCTTTCGCCAAATTCGCTACTTTTTTATCCATGGCAGCCCCTGTCTGAATCCACCATTGAAGCAGCACAATTTCTTGCTCAGTAAGTTGAGTTTTACCTTTGGGTGGCATTCGGTGTTCATCTTCTTCAGATAATAAAAGTCTTTTGTAGATTTCGCTTTCGTTAGTATTTCCTGCTAAAATTATTTTTCCGTGTTCGCCACCTTTAAGTAATAGTTCTGGCGTGTCCATTCTAAGATTACCTTTTTGCTTTTGGGAATTATGGCACTGCACACATTTTTGTTCTAAAACAGGTTTGATAATATCATTGTAAACTAAGGCCTCATTGATATTGGTAATAGGCTTACGAACCACTTTCACGGGAGCTGAACCAAGCAAAGATAAGAGAGGTTGGGTTAAAAAATCTTCTCCATGAGTTAATGCTCCACCTAAATGCCCAGTTACAGCCAGCATAATTGTAAAAATAGCTGAACTAACAATACCAAATTGCTTAAACTCTTTCTCAATTTTTTTGAAAATGTAAAAAGCAGTTGCAATCACTGCCAAGACAATTCCAAACCATTTATGCCAAACAAGTAAATCTTTTTCATAACCTCCACTCTTTGAAAGCAAATAACCTGCAACGCACGAAAATATGGCTGAAATCATACCCCAAAACGCCATTTTTATAATTGCTGGGCGTAAAACGGTATATTTTTCTTTTCTTGCAAGAAATTCAAAAAGAGCTACTAACAATAAAATGCCAATTGGTAAGTGAATAACCAAAGGATGTAATCTGCCAATGAGTATTTCAAAATTGGATGGGCTAACTTTTAATAATACCATTTGTTTGAATTAAAAACTATTAATGATTATTTCTCCAACACAGATTGATTAATTATGTAAAGCGTTATTATATAGTCATTGGGGTCATATAGTTCATCCGAAAAACAAGAAAGCACACTGTTCTCTGAAAAACTCTACATTTCTCGCCAATCAGTAAGCTCTAAAAGTAATATCTTATTTAGACTGTTAAGTGTAAATATTTTCTCCTCACTTTTATTTTTTACATAAATTTTGCAAGAACCAACCATACAAACAAGCAGATGAGTACTTTTTTTATGTCGATGCTTTCCTCTGACACTTTCTGAAGAGTTATTATAAATCCAAAAAACTCTTTTTATTTCAAATGGTAGAACTGGCTATTCAAGAACAGCTAAAATTCCATTTTTATCATGATAGGTATTTATTTCAATTAATTTTGCCATTTACAACCTCAATATTTTAAAAGAAAACTCAAGAATCTTTCTCCGATATGGTTAAAAATTACAAAAAATCAGGTAGCAAATTAGCTACCCGATTCGATTTACCATTATTATTAACCTTAATCAAATTTAATATCCAAAATGATACTGAATAAAAATATTTTACCAAAGAGGATTCTGAACCAAGCCTTTTGCAATATTTAGTTCGCTTTGAGGAATAGGATATAAATACATTTTTGGACTGAAAGTTCTATCTTCGACCTTTGTTGGCTTGTATTTAAAGGTATTATCTGAGTTTCTGGTAATTTCTACACCAGTGAGCGGCTTTCCGAAGAACTCAGAGCCTTGCATCCATCGACGAACATCCCAAAATCGGTGGTCTTCAAAAGCAAATTCAATGCGTTTTTCATTTCGAATTCTTTCTCTTGTTTCTGCCTGTGACAATCCAGTAGGCATTGGAGGCATCGCAATTCCAGTTCTTGTTCTGACGATATCAACATATTTTTTTATGTCTGCATTGCCAGGACTCCATTCATTTAGAGCCTCTGCATAATTGAGATAAATTTCAGGGTATCGGAAAATAATCCAACTATGAACCCCTGTATTATTATTCAAAAGATTCAAACTTTCGATTTGATATTTTCTTAGATAATATCCTGTTTTTGTAGCATTAATTATTGGTTTTGCATCAAGTCCACCAGTAAAAATTTGAAGGTTTCGGGCAGGTGTACCAAAAGATGAATTATTGACGGCAATCGTTAAACCTAAACGCGGGTCACGGTTGGCATAAGGATTAGCAGCCATTGTTGGGTCATTCCAATTAAATTTTACCGCAGAAGTTGCACTTACTCTCACCTCATAAGCATCAACTAAATCTTGTGAAGGTGTATTGCCACTTTGACCTAAATTAAAGCCAATCGGTGAATTATTCCTTTCAAATTGATTGCTTGCGGCATTACTTCTGGTAAATATAATTTCGGCATTATTAAATGTATTGAATAAACTTTTATACGCTCCTAAAGTGGGCAATACCCCGGCATCAATCACAGCTTTTGCTGCGTCCGAAGCGGCTTTCCAACGGGCAGTACGGTCGCCAGCTGGTAAAGAAATCAACGCAGGATTTGCATATCCACCAGCCCAAGTTGGGTTATTGAATAAATCACTTGCTGCATACAATAACACACGACTTTTTAGTGCTAAAGCCGTTAGTCTTGTAACTCTCCCCAAATCATTGGCAACTACATAAGGAGCTGTTGAAGCATTTAAAGGCAATTTTGCGGCAGCAGAATCACACTCGGCTGTAATAAATTGCAAACATTCGTTCAATGAACTACGCTGAATACTTGAAAAATCATCTTCAACAGAAAGTGCGTTATTGATAATCGGCACGCCACCATAGCGTTTTACTAATTCAAAATAAAAATATGCTCGTAAAAATCTTGCTTCGTAAGTCCATCTTCGAATTGATGCAAGGTTTGTATTATAAACTGCTTGTGCAGATGGTGATGGGTCAAGTTTCCATGGGTCAAGATTGATTTTTCCCGTTGAAACCAAAAACTGATTCACTTTACGAATGCCTCTATAATAATTACCCCAAACTAAATCTGGGTTATTGATGGCGTTCCAACTACCCGAATTAAAACTTTGTATTGAATTTGTTTCGGACGTAAATTCAGCTTCATCAGTGGCTGATGCCATCATGGCAGCTCCTCCAATATACAAAGTGCCATCAGGGATATCAGAATAAATGGCATTTAATAATGATTGTACATTACCAAAAGATTGTTCAATTTCTTTTTGTCCAATGGTTGTTACAAACTCTCGGTCAAGTTTTTGGCAGGCACTAAATGTACCAATGGCAAAAACGATTAACACATAAATATATTTTTTCATCTTAAACGTAGATTTTAATGAATTACAATTGGATTTTCAAACCGAGTGTTATTGTTCTTGTCACAGGATAACCAGTCAAAGACTCGGGGTCGCCATAAGGTATTTTATCAATTGAGAAAAGATTAGTACCGTTTATGAAAACTCGGGCAGTACTAATTTTGACTTTATCAGATATACTAGCAGGTAATGTATAGCCAATTTCAGCACTACGTAGTTTGATAAAACTACCATCACGTTGCCAAAAAGATGAAAATTGATAATTATTTAAGTTATCTTTTGAAGATAATCTTGGATAATCGGCTTTATCAGCGGTTTCTGGAGTCCATCTTCCAAGTGCGATTGGAGCAACTTGTCCGTTGCCTTGAAAAGCATGAAATGTATTTCCACCTAAATAAACAGTATTTCCAGTTACCCCTTGAAAAATAAAATCAGCATCAAAAGCCCTATATTTTAGTCCTGTATGTAGACCTACAACTAGATAAGGTAAACCCACATTTCCAATGGCCATTCTATCACTTCCATCAATAATACCATCTGGTTTTCCATCTGGTCCGCCAATATCTTGGTATTTAATATCGCCCGGTTTTATTACTTCGGTTAAAACACCAGGCACACTTCTAAAATCAACTGCTCTTTTGGCAATGTCTTCTACACTATAAAATCCAATTGCTTTTAAACCAAATGGTTGCCCGATTGACGAACCAGTTGAGTATAATGCTGGATTTAATTGAAGAGATTCAGCATTGAAAACAATCTTGTTTTTTGAATAAGAAACATTGGTTTCTACAAAAAACTGAAGGTCTTTCTTGATGTTTTTGTTATAACGAACCGATAAATCAAAACCTTTATTGTTGGTTTTTCCTTGATTTAAATTTGGAGTTACTATACCTAAAAACAAAGGTGTAGTGCTATTCGAAGCTACTAAAATATCGTAGCGGTCACGGTTAAAATAATCAAATGAAACATCAAAATTATTGAAGACCGTAACATCGACACCAACATTCATCGTTTTTTCTTTTTCCCATGTTATGTTTGGATTTGCAATGGCATTTTCGGCAAAACCTCCTACAGCGGTGTTTCCTGTACCAAAAAAGTAGCCACCACCACCAAATGTTGGCGTATAGGCATATCGGGTAGATAAACCTTGTGAAGCAATAATATCATTTCCAACAAGCCCATAAGAGCCACGGAGTTTTAGATAGTTTATTGTCTTATTTTTCTTGAAAAAACCTTCATTTGTTAGAATCCAACCAAGTGATGCCGCCGGAAAGAAACCGTATCGTTTACTAGGTGCAAAAATCTCAGTTCCCATATAACTGCCCGAAAACTCGGCAATATACTTATTGTTATAAGCATACGTAAAACGACCAGCCCCTGCATTGTGCTTATATGGGTCGGTTGAATTAGCTGTTGGCGAAGATGGGTCGGATGCAGGGCCATTAAAAGTAATATTATCGGTATTGAACATAAGCATAGCTGAAATATCGCTTTTGCCAAAAGTTCTTTTATAATTCAAAAATGCTTGAATAATTGTATTTCGATATTGATCAAGCGTTTCTTCTGCACCACTCAAAGACGTTAATTGACCGATAACAGGACTATACAGTGTATCTCCAACTACTCCTTTCGAAATTGAATAACGAGGATATTGCTTAGATTTTCTTGAACCTGATTCAAAATAATTATTAATCGAAACCGCAGCTGAAGCACTTAAACCTTCAGTAATCATGTCAAGTTTTTCGGTAAACTTCAATGAAGACAAAATTGTACGAGAATTGTTTCGATAAAAACCAGTTGATAGCAAATTCGCTACTGGATTAGAATACAAAGCGTTGCCACCAAAGCTTTTATTTGGGTTATACACAGGAAAAACATTTGGAGGTAAAGTTTGTAATAAGTTAAATGTTCCTCCAGTTGTATAATTATTTGGATTATCTGTTTGCTCAATCGAACCTGCAATTTTGAATTCCGCCGATAAATTTGCATTCAATGAAATATCTAAGTTTGTACGAAAATTGTACTTCGAATACTTTGAATTAGAACTTTCGGCATCTAAATCACCAAAATTCTTGAATAATCCTTGACTTTGCAAGGCGTTGAGCATCACAAAATACCTTACATTTTTATCACCACCGTTGAAAGTCAAGTCATAGTTTGAAACGGGTGCAGTTTTTCTTAATAATTCATTATACCAATTTACGTCAGGATGAAAAACAGGGTCTGTACCGTTTTGATAGGCTTCCAAATCTGCCGTAGTAAATTTTGAAGGCAAGCCGTCATTATTGAGTGCTTCATTATACAACACACTATAGTTATACGCACCCATAAACTTAGGCAGGTATTGTGCTTGATTGAAACCTTGTTTAGTAGTAAATGAAATTTTTAGAGGGCCTTCGCCACCAGATTTAGTTGTTACTAAAATTACTCCATTTGCCGCTCTTGCTCCATAGATAGCAGTTGCCGAAGCATCTTTTAATATCGAAATCGTTTCGATTTCTTCTGGCATTAATTGTATGAAGGCATTTGCGGTACCCGAACCATTGCTAATAAAACCATCAATGATATATAAAGGGGCATTGCTCGCACCGCCGAACGTATTTATACCACGCACAAAAAGATTAGGTGTAGATGCACCCGGCTCTGAGCCTCCCTGCGTAACTGAGAAACCTGCTAAACGTCCGTAAAGTGTATTCCCTAGATTTAAAGTAAAGTTTTTTTCCAAATCCACTCCACGAATCGTAGAAATTGCACTTGTTACTTGTTCAAGAGGTTTTGTACCAAAACCGATATTTACTGCATTTGAATGAGATACCACGACAGTATCTGACACTTGAGCATTCTTGATTGTACTCTTTTGTGCTTGCAAAAATTGTTTTGCAAACAGACTTAAGATTAACATCAGAACTACTTTTTTTGTATATTTTAGTTTCATATTGTTTTTTAAAAACAGATTGAAAAATAAACCATAATTATTTTGTTGGTTGAAATGCAAACAATATAGTATTTTAATAATTAGGTACTTATATTTTTTACTTTATCAAATTTACCAACCTGGGTTTTGTATGAGGTTGCCTTTCAGCACTTCATTCTGAGGAAAAGGATGTAAATACATATTTTTATTGAATGTTCTGGTTTCAAATACGTATGGTTTCCAAGCATATTTATAATTTGCCGTTGAAGTACCAGACCTAGTGATTTGTAAACCTTCAAAATTACCCTTCATTACACCCTCTTCTTCAGCTACTAACCAACGTTTTACATCCCAAAAACGATGGTCATCATTGACCATTTCGATGGCAATTTCGTTTCTTACTCGCTGTCTGAATTGTTCTTTGGTAAGTCCTTTTGGAAGATTCGGCATTCCTGAGCGTATTCTGATAGCATTTACTGCATCATACGCTTCTTGCACTGGGCCAGATGCTTCGTTTAATGCTTCTGCATAATTGAGATATAGTTCGTTTACACGAAATATTATATCATTCATGACAAAATTTCCCGAAGTGGCATTTCTTGGAATATATTTTCTTAACCAAACACCACCTTTACAATTGACATAATCTTTACCACCATTATAAATTTGAGCTATTGGGTCACGAGCAGTGTAATATGAATTAGTATAGGCCATTGTTTGTTTAAAGCGAGGGTCTAATTCAGCATATTTTGCTATTAAATCTGCACCACCATTGGCATCCCATGTTTGAGGTGAACCGTCTAATTTTTCATATTTTTTATAGAAATTAAGTGGAACACTTATTCCACTCCAAAATGAACCAAAACAAGCAGCGTTCCAAAATGTTAAAGGGGCATTTCCAATGTTTGTAATTCCGCCAGCAGATGCAGCTCCACCTTGGTACATCATTATTGCTTCTTTATTGTTTGTTGTTTCCCAAGAAACTCGGTAATTGCCTAAAGGTCCGACCGTTCCGTTATCTAATTCTTTAGGGTTTCTATTTGCTGGGTCATCAATTAAGCCGTATCCATTTGCCAAAGCAAAATCTAAAGCTGCTTTTGATGCATCTGCAGCTAATTTCCAACGATTATTATCAAAATTGCCATAACATATCAATTTGTTATCAGCAGCATTTGCCATGCTTAATATTGGCGTAGTAGTATTGTATTGAGGGCTGGCTGCATATAATAATACTTCTGATTTTAGAGCCAAAGCTGCCACTGAAGTCGCTCTACCTGTTTGGGAAGCAGAATGGGCTACGGGTAAATTGGGAATAGCCTCATCAATATCCTTTAAGATAAATTTTACACAATCTTCAAATGAACTTCGTGGAATATCTGCTTTTACACCTGCATCAAATACTTTATCTACTATCGGAACACCACCGTAGCGTTTAAGCATTTCCATATAGTTTAATGCCCTTAAAAACTTAACTTCTGCCACTACTTGTTTTTTGTAGGTGTCGTCTGCATCTGGCACTTCGTTGGCTCTTTTAATAACCAAGTTTATTTGTCGTAAGGCAATCCAACGAATATGATACCTAAAATCTTCCACGTTTACAATATTGGCAGGAAGTACAGTGCCTTCATTCCATCTATTATTATTAACAAAAGCAGCTTCAGAAGCATCACCTTCATCGCTGATACTTGAGCTTGGATGAATACAATCTGTACCATTTACTTGAGAAAAAGGCAAATCACCTTGGTTTCTATATCGAAAGTTTGAGTGCACACTGTATCGATAAACAGTAGCCATAAAAGTTTCTAAACTGGCTCTGTTCAGAAAAACATTGTTTTCTGTTAAATCTACGCCAGGAGCTTTGTCTAAAAAGTCTTTGTTGCATGATGAAGAAATTAAGCAACAAATAATAAAGTATAAAAATATTTTTTTCATAATCGAATTTCTTAAAAATTAAGGTTAAGACCAGTATTGATTGTCCGCACAAGAGGATAGGGTTCGGTATTTGTATCTCCAGTTGACGTATTTTCTGGGTCAATACCCGGGTACATATTTTTCCAAGTAAATAAGTTGTTGGCGTTTACGTATATTCGACACGAACTTATCCCTAGTTTCTTGAGAACACCTGCCTTAATCTTGTATCCAACTTCAGCATTTTTTAGACGAACATAACTTGCATCGGCCAGCCAAAATGCAGAACCTGCACCATTTGGATTACTATTTACTGAAAAACGTGGAAAATTAATTGGTAAACCTGCAGCGTATCTTTCAGGAGTCCAACTTTCGTTCATATAATTCGCTGAACCTTCGGGCGGTGCTTGACCATAGCCCGTACCTCTTTGAAATCTTGTATAATAATGCGAAATATTTCCTACACCTTGGAATAAAACCGACACATCAAATCCTTTGTAGTTCAGTCCCAAAGTTGCTCCGAATGTTTTTTCAGGAACATTTGAATAACCGATTGGCACTTGGTCAAAATCATCAATTTTACCATCACCATTATAGTCTTTGTAGATTAAATCACCCGGTTGAATTTTATTATTTGAATAAGTATAAACCGGTCGACTTGCACTATTTACTTCGTCCCAAGTGTTATAAATACCTTCGACAATCAATCCAAAGTTTTGTCCAAGTCGCTGTCCTGTACGGTTTTGGTATTCATATTTATTAGGAACTTCATCTCTGAATAAAACTTTATTACGAGCAAAGCTATAATTTGCCGATATTCTATAGCCAAAATTGCCTATTTTATCAATAAAAGTAATCTCTCCTTCGTAACCTTTATTTTCCATTTTACCAAGATTCGAAGCAGGTTGCGAAAGCCCAACGATTGAGGCAATAGTTTGTGGAGTTGCCAAAATATCACTTCGTTTTTCGCTAAATACATCGGCTGATAACTTTATTTTGTCTTTCCAAAGTCCCATTTCTAAACCAATGTTTTGTTTGATTGCTCGTTCCCAAGTTACATCTGGGTTTCCTGTTGCACCTTCTCTTATTCCCGTAAAACCACTGTAAGTTGTGCCAACATTACCAAAATAGTAAGCATTACCAAACGTTGAATAGCTGGTTGGACGATACAAGAATCGAGTACCTCCAATATTATCATTCCCAACTTCACCGTAAGAACCACGTACTTTCAAGAAATTAACAAATCCATTTTTAGGAAAAAACTTTTCTTGCGATGCGACCCAACCCAATGAATAGGCAGGAAATAAGCCAAATCGTTTTCCTGGAGCAAAGTTTTCAGTACCGTTATATCCTACATTTACTTCCGCTAAATAACGTCCGTCATAATCATACGTAGCACGACCGACAAAACTCTGATATCCTTTGGGCACTAAAAACGCCAAAGCTGGATCAAAAGTTTTTTGTTGGTTATAAAGCAATAAACCTGTCAAATTATTTTTTCTGAAACTTCTTTTGTAGTCAAAGCCAAATTCAGCCGTAATTCTACGATTGTACGTGCCACTTTGACTAAATCCAAATTGAGCTTCAGTAGTTGATGGCACATAGTTGATTGTTCCATCGGGAAGTCTAACTGCTAAATAGGTGATTAAGGTTTTAGTATTGACTACACTTTGGTCGTTATAAGTTTGGATAGCAATATTTCCGTGAGCTGATAAACCCGTTGTAATTGAGCCAAGGTCGTAGTCAAATCTTAAGTTTCCGTTAAGATAATTGCGGTACGAGCGTTTTAATCCTCCTGCAAGGTTAGGATAAAGCAAACTCGCATAAGGGTTATTTTGTGAACCAGTAAAAATGTTGACAACTTTCCCATCAACTACCCCCGGTGTACTTAAAGGGCTTGCACGAAAAACATCTCCTACTACACGCTCTGTATTTGTACCATTATTTCCACTTCTTATTTCTGTTTGAGAAGAAAGGTCGAGTGTCATTTTTAGGCGTTTTGTTAGTTCAAAATTAAAGTTTGAACGAATATTATACCTTCTAAAAATAGATTGTGGCGAAAAACCATCAACGATATCTCTGGTGTCTTTAAACAAACCTTCTTGGTTGAAAAACCCCGCCGAAACGAAATAACGCACTTTATTTTGTCCTCCACTGATATTAACGTTGTGTTGAGATTGCGTCGATGTTTTCTTGAACATTACATCCGCCCAGTCCATATTAGGGTAGAAAACTGGGTCTTTACCGTTGGCATACAATTCTATTTGTTCGGGCGTATATCTTGGTACAAATAATGCACCTGTCACATAAGCATCTGCTTTCAAAGCGTCATTGAAGTGTGTAGCATAATCAGCACTATTCATCATCTGACGCATATCAGTAAAAGAGTTGAAGCCTTGATTGAAAGTGTAACTAACTTTCGGAGGGCCAGCTTTACCTCTTTTAGTTGTGATAATCAAAACACCATTTGCTCCTCTAATACCGTAAACGGCCGTTGAAGAAGCATCTTTTAAAATCGTGACAGTTTCAATTTCGTTCGGGTCGATATTATTATAATTATCTACTTGCACGCCATCTACTAATACCAAAGGATCTGTATTACCTGAAAATGTTCCAACACCACGAATACGAATCTTTGAGCCATCATTCCCAGGTTCTCCGCCAGATTGTGTAGCAAATAGACCTGGCAATCGGCCAACCAATGAATTACTGATATTTGCCACTGGAGATTGAACCAATTCTTTTGTTCCCATTGACGAAATTGCACCCGTAGCATTTATCTTTTTCTGTGTACCAAACCCAACTACAACCACTTCATTCAAAGTTTTGCTATCAGTTTTCAAAATCACATTAAGTAAAACTTGATTCCCCACGGTCACTTCTTGAACTTCGTAACCAACATAGCTAAAAACCAAAATAGCATTTTTACTGGGAATATTTATTGAAAAAACGCCCACTGGGTCAGTAGTAATTCCCTTTTGCGTACCTTTGATAGTTACGTTTACCCCTGGAAGTCCTTCGCCAGTTTCTGAATCCGTTACTTTTCCTTTTATTTCAAAAGCAGCCAATATTGTAGTTGACGGAGACGAATCAAAAGGTTTTTTTTCTAATAAACCTATAGAATTACTGTTGTTGGCATTAGTAACTTCTTCCATTTGATTACCTGAAGTTTTTGAGGTTTTAATTGGAAGAATTGTATAACTACCGCTACCTTTCAATTTCTTAAAAGTTAGGTTCATTGGAGGCAAAATACGTTTTAATATACTCTCTAATTTGTCGTTTTCATTGATAGACATCGACAAGGTTTTGCCTTCGATTAACTCTCTTTGATAGACAAAGTTGACCTTGTGTATAATTTCTAACCTATTGAGTAAGAAAATAACACTATTTGCATGCTCTTGTGGGGGCTGTGATATAGGATTTTGTCGATTAGATGCAAACGCAAATTGGGCGTAAGATTCTTCAACTCCAAAAAAACACAACAGAAGTAATGTTAAATAAAGAAGGAGAGTTTTTTTCATAGTGAAAACGGAAATTAAAAGATTTATTACTCATTCAACTGTCAAACAGAGAGCAATCTTACTTTTCCCGTTTTTCTATCACTTTTTTCTGAAAATTTTTAATTTTTCTCTTATCACTTAAAAACGTACCCTTTTTCAGTTTTTTCAACCTCAACGTCTAAGATTGTGGAGAGGTTTTCAATAAAATCATCAGTAGATTTCAAACTTAGTTTACCTGTTAATTTTTTGTTTAAAAGCCGTGGGTTCTCAAATTGTATGGCAATTCCATAGGTATCTTCCATCATTTCTACAATTTCTGAAATGGTTCTATCATCCAATACAACAACAGATTCTCTCCAAACATCATATTGGTCTGGTTGAACCATTTTTAATTGAATAGGCTCACTTTTTTCTGAAACCGTGGCCATATCGCCAGGTTTCATTAATATTGGTTGGGCATTTGATGTATGAAGTTTTACTTTTCCTTCGTGCAAAATAACCTTCGTTTGTTTCCGACGGGTACTAACATTAAATTCTGTACCTAATACTTCTACCTGTGCTTCTCGCGTATGAACAATAAATTTTACACCATTGAGTTTTTCAATATCAAAATAGGCTTCACCATCTAACCAAACTTCTCGCATTGCCTCATTTTTCATATTAGGTGCTAATTTAAGTGTTGAATTGGCATTGAGTGTTACAATCGAGCCATCGGGTAAACTAATTTTCTGGACTTCACCATAAGCTGTTTGATAGGATGTAGGTTTTTGATTCCATAAAAATATTCCAAACGAAAATACCATTAATATTACCGCTGCGGTTGCCCAATACGCAGGGCGACTCCACCAATTTACAACAACAAGTGGTGATTCAATTTCTTCTAAAATCCTTTTTTTTAGATTAGTAAGGTCGTTTATAGTTGGTTCAAACTCTTGAAAGTGAAAAGTTTTTATATATTCGGTGGCAATATTGATTTCTTTAGATTTATTGGGGTGTGCTGCAATAAATGAATTCCAAAACTGATTAGATTCCTCGGTTGGAGAAATTACCCAACGAATAAAATCAGTATCCTTACAGAATTCTTCTACCTTGAAAGATGCATAGTTCATTTCAGTAATCATTTTTTTGTTAAACGAGCTTAGCTTATATTTTTCCCGTTTTTATGATTTAATTTTTGAAGAAATATTGTAAAAAGAGTAAAACCAACAGCAAACCTTGTTTTTTGAAAGTATCCTTTAAATATCCTTTTAAGGTTGTTAAGGCCACATTCACTGTATTATACACACTTTTCATGGTAATATCCATAGCTTCTGCGGCTTCTTGGTAGGTAAACCCTTTCATGTAAACCAAGTACAAAATTTCCTTTTGTCGTTTTGGTAACTTATTTAGTTCGGCAATAATCATTTGTTTTTGTCGTTCCAAAGTTTGTTCCTCAATCATTTGGCTTTCGCGGGGTTCAATCATAAACTCAGCATTATCGAATATGTAATCATCCGAATCAAACTTATTGAGTTTGGTTATGCTATCTGTTAACCTCCGTCTTAACGAACGATACATGTAAAAGCGAATATTATCGGTAGGCCCCAATTTACTACGATGTGCATGCAAATGAATAAAAAGCTCATGAAGACAATCCTCCACTAATTGTTTATTTCTAATCAAATTATAGCCATACCTATACAAGTCAGCCGCAAACAACTCATATAGTTGGGAGAAGGCTTCCTTGCTTCCATTGCGAAAATTATCCCACAAAGCCGCGTGTTCGGAAGGTGTCAATTTGTCTTTTGTCATACCATTTGAAAAATGGAGAAATGCCAATTATAAGTTATTGATAGATAAAATTGATTATGACTACTGATACAAATCTATGCGTACAGTTTTATAATTTCAAGAATTAATCCTAATATTTAGTTTTTAAATAATACTATTTTTTCATTCGTTTAAATGCCGACACCTTATTTTCTGAAATCTAAAACAAAAAGGTTTTACTTTTTATCATTATTTGGGCTGATATAAGCCAAACGAGACTCGTTCTGTCGAAAAATTGAAGATAAAATGTTTTTTTCGACTCATCTACATTCTTATTTAAACTATTTGATGTTTCCCAACATTTTTAGTTTGAACAAACACAGATGCCAAAATTCTATATAATGTCATTTTTGATGGAATTTTAAAGTCTTACATTATTTCGGCACTTGAACGTTTTTAATTTTTGAAAGCCCTTTTGTTAAACCAAACATACCAAAAATAAGCAAATTTTCGACAAATTTAACGCCCTAAAAATTGAACATTTAAGGTCATATTTCAAATATTTTTAGATATTCAATTCTCAGAAACTCAAAAATGGCAAAAACATCATATAATTATCTGATTTTCAGCTATTTACTGATATTATTTCTTAACATAACTCTTTTAATTTGCTCAGCATGAAAACGACAAAAATTACGAGTTTCTATGCAGTTTTCATTCAAATGACGACTTAAACCCAAATATGTTACCTTTTCTCCCCTATTTTTCAATTCAAATATTTGTAGTCTAATATGTAGTAATGCGGTCTTCCATTGATCATTATTCATGGCATTCCCTTTAATAGATTTGATGGCTTGAACCCTCGATAAATCGGTTAAATTTTGAGGTGAACCGAGTTTAAAACCTTTTTGTTTCTTGGCTTTTAGTGCATCTTTTGTTCTTCGACTTATGATTTCTCGTTCATGCTGAGCAATGGTAGCAAATATTCCAATCGTTAGTGTGTTTGCATCCGGAATGTCAGCACAAACAAAATCAACACCACTATCACGAAGTGTAAATATAAATGAAACATTTCTACTCAGCCTGTCGAGTTTGGCAACCAACAAAGTGTGTTTATTATTTCTTGCAAATTTTATTGCTTCGTCCAATTGCTGACGCTGATTGTTTTTTCCAGATTCGATTTCCAAAAATTCTTTGATTATCAAATCCCCCTCTTTCAAAAAATTATTCGCTGTTTGCTTTTGAGCATCTAAACCTAAGCCGCTGACTCCTTGCTTTTTTGTACTAACTCTATAATAGGCAATGTACCTCATTCTCTGATTTTTTTATAAAAATAGAAAAAAATAACATATTTCACAAAATTTAAACGGTCGTTTATATATTGTGAAATATGTGCATATTGAGCAAAATCTTATCCGTCTTAATCCTTTTTATTCTGTAATCTCTAGTGCAACAATTAATCTCATCTTAACTCTACATTTATTTATTAATATAAAATTAATTTATTTTGGACTGAAGGTAAATAATATCTTTCTTTTAAAATCCTAGTTTTAAAATTTACCAAAATTAAAAAAGTACCAGTAACGAACGCCAACTACGACTAAATTTGTTATACTTTTCTCATATATGTTCCGAAGAGAATCTCGAATAGTTGAACAGTTAAAATATAAATCCCATATAATACAGGTTTTGTGCATTATTTCAGGACTTAAAGAATATTAGTTAACCATTAGGGGTAATAAAAGATTAATAGTTGTTCCTTTGCCAATGACACTTTCAATTTGAATGTTTCCGCCATTTTTTTCAATTAATTCTTTACATAAAAATAAACCAAATCCAGTGCCTTTTTCACCAGCCGTACCGCTTTTTATGATTGGATTATTGAAAATTTGTACTAATTCACCTTTTTCCATTCCTATCCCTGAATCCATGATTTTTAGTTTGATAAATTGTCCTTCGATATTGCTATCAATTATTATTTTTCCATGTCGTGGCGTAAATTTTAGTGCATTATTTACTAAATTTATTATGATAGTCCTGATTTGATATTCATCTCCATAAGCTTGCAAGTTTTTCGTTGAAGGCTTAGTTAAATCTATTTGTTTTTGGAGAGCATTTTCTTTAAAAATGGATAATGTTTCATCAACAATTAAATCTAGATCAAAGGGGCGGAGATTTGGTTTTATTTCTTCCAACTGAGAAAGACACCAAAACAATAAATTTTCCAGCATCCCACTCAAATTATCAACATTCTGTTTGATATGATTGGATAATTCTTTGAATTCTTGCACACTAATATGTTCATTTTCAACTAATTGTATAACGCTTTTTAGCGATGCTAGGGGACTACGAAGGTCATGGGAAATGATACTAAAAAGTCGATTTTTGGTGGAATTTATGGTTTTTAGTTCCTCCGCTTGTGACTCAATGATTTGTTTTCGTAGGTTCAACTCTTTAAAATTTTCTTTCAGTACTCTATAATCTATTTCAAAAAAATAAGCGGCTAAAAAAATGGCTACATAAATGCAGGTTACCATTAATAGCTCGTTGATAAACTCATTAGGAGTGAATGAATGAAGAGGATATTTTGCAATTTTTACAAAAACGAATAAGATGTAATTTATAAAAATACCAATTATTTTGTAGGGTAATTTATAGCAGACAACAGGAATTGTAGCATAAGCTATCAAGGCAAGTTCTCCATTTAAGTTTGTGTTTGCTACTTGATAAGTCCCAAGCGTTTGTGAAAAAATTGCCGGATAATAAGCAAAAAAAAAGGCATGTTCCAATTTGCCCTTTTTTAGAAAATAATAAGAAGGAAGGAAACCAAATATTATGGCAAAAATACCGTACGGTATTCTAGGAGTGTCAGCCAAAAGATGTTTAAAGACATAAAATAATTGCGTACTTCCTCCCATCCAAAATGCAGCTTTTACCGTCCATATTTGACGGGCCACAATTGAACCTTTGTATTCGGGTTGATCAATATTCAAATTCTCTTTGTTCAAAAACTTCAACATACTGTTTTTTTTATTGTTAATGCTATTTTAATTTCTGTACCTAAGAATTCGAACATTTTTACAACTTGGGTTTGTGTATTATGTGAGGATTTAAAGAATGTTAGTTAACCATTAGGGGTAAAAAAAGATTAATAGTTGTTCCTTTGCCAATAATACTTTCAATTTCAATCTTTCCGCCATTTTTTTCAATTAATTCTTTACATAAAAATAAACCAAATCCAGTGCCTGTTTCACCTGCCGTACCGCTTTTTATGATTGGATTATTGAAAATTTGCATTAATTCATCTTTTTCCATACCTATCCCTGAATCCATGATTTTTAGTGTGATAAATTGTCCTTCGATATTACTATCAATTATTATTTTTCCATGTCGTGGCGTAAATTTTAGTGCATTATTTACTAAATTTATTATGATAGTCCTGATTTGATATTCATCTCCATAAGCTTGCAAGTTTGTCGCTGAAGGCTTAGTTAAATCTATCTGTTTTTGGAGAGCATTTTCTTTAAAAATGGATAATGTTTCATCAACAATTAAATCTAAATCAAAGGGGCGGAGATTTGGTTTTATTTCTTCCAACTGAGAAAGAGACCAAAACAATAAATTTTCCAGCATCCCACTCAAATTATCAACATTCTGTTTGATATGATTGGATAATTCTTTGAATTCTTGCACACTGATATGTTCTTCCTCAGCTAATTGAATAACATTTTTCAGTGATGCTAATGGGCTACGAAGGTCATGTGAAATGATACTAAAAAGCCGATTTTTGGTTGAATTTACAATTTTCAGTTCTTCCGCTTGTGATTCAATGATTTGTTTCCGTAGGTTCAACTCTTTAAAATTTTCTTTCAGTACTCTATAATCTATTTCAAAAAAATAAGCAGCTAAAAATATGGCTACATAAATACAGGTCACCATTAATAGCTCGTTGATAAATTCGTTAGGCGTGATTGAATGAAAAGGATATTTTGCAATTTTTACAAAAACGAATAAGATGTAATTTATGATAATACCGATTATATTGTAGGGTAATTTATAGCAAATAACAGGAATTGTGGCATAAGCTATCAAAGCAAGTTCACCATTTAAGTTTGTGCTTACTTCTTGATAAGTTCCAAAGGTTTGAATAAAAATAATTGGATAATAAGCAAAAAAAAAGGCATGTTCCAGTTTGCCCTTTTTTAGAAAATAATAAGACGGAACGCAACTAATTAGTATTGAAAATAGATTATGTGTTATTCTAGGAGTGTCAGTTAAAAGATTAAATATGACATAAACTAAATGAACACCTCCTCCTGCCCAAAATGCAGCTTTAACCATCCATATTTGACGGGCAACGATTAAACCTTCATACTTGGGTTGATCAATATTTAAATATTTTTGATATTTTTTGTTCAAAAACTTCAACATACCGTTTATTTTATTGTTATTTTAATCTCCGTTCCCAAGAATTCAAATATTTTTAAACCCGTTTTATCATAATTCTTTTATTCAAGTGTATAAAAGGCTTTCTAAAATTTGCAAGCAATCGGATTGTCATCGTTAATTAAAAAAGTAAAGGATTTTTTCATTTTTAACGTGAAGGTTATTTAAACTAGAATTTTTGGTTAAATTACACAAACCTACAAAATTCGTCATTGTTTTTTCGTAAAATTTTAAATTAAAAACGAAGTTTTTCGTCCAAATCTGTTAATATTTGTCTTTTTCATTTGAACACAATTGATAGCCTTCAATATCCATTACAAGAATTGCCAATTATCCAAGATTTCACTACATTTGTAAGCGAAGAATTTGCTAAAAATCACACCAAATGGGTAATAAAAAAATGTGTAATTCAAAAAAATTACGTTTATATTATTGAAGATAGAGATTTGCTTACATAAGAATAAATGATTCAAATCAAAGAAACAATTCCACATTTAATTATGTTTAAAAACTCCTAAATTTAGAAATAGATGCCTAGAAAGAAAAAAGATGTTTCAGAAAAAGAAGAGTTATTTTATAAAGCATTTGTTTCTCTACTACATAAAGAAATCGATACAAAAATTATCGAAAATGCTGAAAAATGTAATCCAATCAGCCCAAGGCAAATTGCACATTTTGAAAAAAAACGTGCTGAATTTCTCGGAGTTAATTATTTAATCTACCGCCATCTCGCCAACGGAGGAGGTACCTTAGCAACATTAGTTCAAATTTTAGATGTTTGTTTCCAATACAATGTACCTGTTAGTGAAATCTTTACACCTGAAGTTTTTAAAATTTTAAAAGCAAAAGCAGAATTAATTGCTTCAAATCAAGAAACCAAACAAGAAGATATTTTTATACCTGATTTTAGCGAATAGCTCCTACCCCCTTCTCCCCTATTTTAACATTCAATAAATTTGTTTATACCCTCCAAAAAACAACTTTTTTGTATAATAGGCATCTTGATAGACAAAGTTTAAAAATATTCACAATAAACAGCCTTTAATTTATCCAATATAAATTTCAATAAACTTTAATTATATTTCGATAAAGTATAAAATTTTATTAATATTTTTGGTAATAATATTATTTGTTTATATTTATTTCTAAAAGTAAGGTTCAATTTAAAAACATATCATTAATCTAATGAAAGATGAGATTCTACAACTCGACTTATCTTTTGAGGGAGATACCGTTGTTCCAGCAGAGATGTTTTCAGAACCGAATAAATGGTTTATCAGGCCCATCGAAGAGCGGAATCTAATTATAGAAGAACTTACAGAGTTTTTATATGGAGATAAAGATGAGGTAAATGGAACATTTAATATCGATTTGAATGACCCCGAAGTAATTGGCTAAATCCATAAATAATTTAAAATGGGCACAAAAATAGTATCTGACTTTTCGACTACCGAGCAACAACATATTTTAGGTGCTTTCAATAAAATGAAGGTTAAATATATTGGCTTCGATAGTTATGCTGCCAATTCTTATTCCCCTACCCTGCCCTATTCTGATATTTCGGTTTGGGTAAAATCAACACCCGAAAACTTTGAAGCCATAAAAAAGGCCATAAGTCTCGGTTTGGATAATTCCAATCGATTAGCATTCAAAAAAAATGTTGCTGATTTTCAAAATTTCGACGACCCTAATCGCCCATTCATAAGTATCGGTTTCACGAAAAACCGCTTGGTTAAAGTTTTTTTATCAATTCCTGATTTCCAAAAGGATGATTTCGATAAGGCATTATCTGATGCTGAATTACGTAAAGCTGGTGTCGTAAATACCAAAATTTTGAGCGTTGAAAATACTTATAAATCTCTCAAAGCATCACAAAATTTTCACAAAGAAAAGTTTTTAATTAACCTTGAGCGAGAGCATGGCAAAATCTTGAATATTAAGAAATCTTTAAAGAAAGTTTTTCCAAAAAAAGACTTTAATTATATTTTAGAGAATGTTGATTTAGAAGCTGTTTTAGAAAATATAGGATATGAGCCACAGATAAAAAAATGGGGTAAAACACAACACCTTTGGTCAAGAAAATCGAATGATAGCAAGATAGTTGTTTTTATGAATAACGCTTTAAAAGGCTATTTCGATGTAAATAATGCCGAAAACAAAGGCACTTTGCTCGATTTACTACTCAATGAGTATGATTGTTATTGGCCAGATATTCTTGCAACAATTGACGCGGTTTCGGTAAGACCTAATTTTGCAAATATAAATAAAGATCATGCCAAGGGGAAATACCAAGACTCTGAGTTTGAAAAACTAATTCCATTAGATTTGGAACAACAAACTAAACTTCGTGAAAAAGCCATTAGAGAAGAAAATCGAATTTTAGCTTATACTCGACCGAGTTACTTAAAAGAGTGTGGTTTAAGCGAAAATATAATTTATGCACCTGAGTTTTTAGGTCAAATTAATAATATACCTTATGAGTCGAAAGAAACGCAGGGTATGACTTTTTATAACACAGCTTTTCCAATGCGAAATGAATTTGGCTTAACAAGTTTTATCATCCAATTTGTCTCAAACGTCGATAAACAATCAGGAAAAATATATCTTTCCGGATCAAAATTTGATGGTGTTTGGATGTCAAATGAACTTTTAAAAGCCGATAAAAATATCAATGCTACACTAAATGGTCACCCTTTAACCATTGCAGCAGGCACCTTGGGAGCACTACATAAAGTAGAAAAAGATAACATAACAAAATTTCAGTTTTCATATAATCCCCAATATTTATCAGAAAACTTAATTCAAAAATTTAACCTACAGCCAACTACAATTATAAGGGCTTTAGTAGATAATGATATTGATTTTTCCAAAGCAAAAGCCCAAAGAATGATTATTACTGAAAGTCCGATTGATGCCTTATCTTTTGCTCAACTTATACCCATGCCTCACGAATATAATCTGTTTATTTCAACAGGTGGACCTCCATCTTCTAAACAGATTGAGTTTATCAATAAAGTACTTCAAAAACATAATTCAGAGGTCATTTTAGCGATGGACAACACAAACCCTGGTTTACATTTCAACACAACCTTAGCTGGAGGTTTACAACACCCATTATTAAAAACAGAAAATGACATAAAATTCAGAATTGATAATGTCAATAATAACCAAAATACAGAAGAAACCAATGCCTTCAAAAAAACTGAATCTCATTTAAAGCTTGTGTTTCCGAAAAGTAAAGAATCAGCAAATGAAAAAATTGAGTCTTTAGTTGATAAAATTATTAAAAATGTCGGTGCTTTTTTGGACAAAGATATTGTAAAGGTGATTGAAAGGGTTTCTAATCAAGAAAATGCATCTTTCATAATTGCTTTACGCAATAGCCGTCGTCATTTAACAAAAGCCTTAGATATTTTATTGAAAATTCGTTCAGAAATCGCTAGTGAGGGTAAACAATATTTTCTAGTCAAAAAACCGATAACCAAGAATTGGAATGAAGATTTACAAACGAATAAGAAACACCTCTCCAAAATTTGAATCCAGAAGCTAATCATTCTGTTGAACAAACTCAAAAAATGAAAGTTTAAGCATATAACCAAATCATCAATAAAATGGCTTCATTAAAGCCAAAATCCGCTGTTTTTCATAGATTTACGAAAATAAGCAGTAAAATTGGCAATTGTTGGTTTACGTTGTTCTTTTAAGGCAAGCATTCCTTCATATTGTAAATAAATATGGACTTCCATGAATTTATAAATAAATTCTTGATTTAAAGCATTCGTTAGAATATAGTCTTTTTCATCTTGCTTAAATCCATAATTAGAGATTGCATTATTAAGCAAACGCCACTTTTCTTCAACTGACTCGGCATTGAGGTAATAGCTTATCGTATCGTCAGTGTGTAATTTCTTTTCATCTCTGATTGTTTTCTTTGCTTCTTGTTCAAAGTTTATTTCTAATTGTCTCTTTAGCCTATTTTCGGTTGTGATTGAAAATTTAACTTTTTCTGCAATTGGTTTCCTCTTCCCTCTTATATAATGGCTTATTTCCCAATCAAATCTTAGACTTGTTTTCTTTTCTATTTCTTTCTTACACCTTTTTAGATATAAATTCACAAATTTATAATTTTCAAACAAAGGCTCATTCATACCCAATAACTGCCTTAGGTACGAAATTTCATATACTTTTTCTCCTAAATTCAACCAAGCATTAAGATTAGTAAAAAGTTTAATAGAATATTCACTTTCTAACTTCAAAGCCTCCCCAATCAAAATATTGGTGTATCCTTTCGAAATATCTAAATATTGTTTTAACACCAAACCCTGAATTTTGAGGGTGATGGTATTGTTTTCAAACATGGCATAAGGGAATGGCACAATATACCCAAAACGATTTACACCTTCAATCTGATATCGAACCTTCGTAATATCATCTAAAGCTTTTCTAATACGCTCTCTGTCAACTTGTAGATTATCTCCCAAGTGGAAACTTAATTTGTAAAGATTATCAGGATTCAAATTGGCCGAATCATAATTTTCTCCTTGTAGCGATTTTAATTGAGCAACAAACAATAAATGTATTTTTTCTTGATGCAAGTCAAAATACTTTCTTATCTGGTCAATATGATTAACAACTCTTGCAACATCTGTTTCTTTGCTCGAAAGGCCCTTATCGACAAGTACAACTTCTTGTGGAGATTCAAAAGTTGGTTCTTGCTTTTTTTTCATATTTTCTAAGTCGTTTACAACTGAGTTATCCACAAATATAATATTTTTTATCAATAAGGTAACATATTGTAAGGTTTCTACTTGTTTAATTTCCTTACAATCTGTTACCTTATTCCTTACAATCTGTTACTGTAAATTTTACAATCTGTTACCTTATTCTTACAATCTGTTACCTTATTCTTACAATCTGTTACTTTTTTACCCCATATTTCTTACAATCTGTTACCTTATTACCACATAAGCATCTACCTGTCAATTAGTTATGAACATGGACAATTATCTACAAAGTATCTATAAATCTTTTAAATCTGATATTACAATTAAAATATAATTTTGATTTAATAATCTATTAGTGTTTATATGTTAATAAACTTTTCATTCCAACGAAAAACTCTTGAATCAAATGAAAAAAAGAAAGAAAATCAAGAAAAAATAAAACAAAAGAAGGTTTGGGGTGGCGGTAATTATATTAATCTCGAATTTAAACGCTTAAGATTGGGTAAATATCCTCTCTGGATAAACATTACAGAAATCTTTTACTATTTATTATTAAATCTCTTACAAACTGTTACCTAACTACAAATAAACACACATAAATATAATTGAATAATATAAAAATACAAAATATATATTTATGAATAATATTTGATTAATAATTTCTGATTTTTGAGAAACATAATTAATATTGAAAAAACATTAACATATACTTATTTTGTTTTCACTTTTTGATTTTTCATTCTAATTTGAGACATATTCTTACCACTTTCTATTCTCTGTACTTTTTAAAGTAGGTTCAAGTATTTTTTTATGTTTTAAATTAATTTCCATCAATGTACAAAAGGCAAATAATGTTAAAGCTGTTTGGGTAGTTGAACGATTTATACCCTAAATCTAAATACCTCGATGTATTTAGATTTAACAGTTGTGTAAATTCCTGCTGCAATTGGCAATAATTTATCATTCAAAATATACCTACCCATTCAAAAATATTTTTTATAAAACCTGCCCAAATGAAAATCCCAAAATCAATTGAATCAATAATTCGAACTAACAAGTTAAATAAAAACACTTATCAAAATCTCAAAATATACATTATGCCTAGCATTCAATAGATTTATCAATAGCTGATTCAATTATTACAATTTATCGTATGCAACACCTAATTCAAAAAAAAGAATATGTACTTACATCTGTAATTTATCAAATTTCATAAAAGCTGCTTCATTTTTATCTTTTGCTTTTTCATTACCTTTTTGTAAGGCTTATTCTTTTTTTGATATCCTAGTGTATATTTGTGGATATCTTCTCCAAATTCGTATTTTACTTTGTAATTTCACTTTCTCTCACCCTATATTAATGATTTACAATAAGCATTAAAAAGCTTAATGAATTATAGATAATTAATGGGCAAATCGCTTAAACAAAATCAATCGGTTCGCTTTGTAATTTAGAAACCAAGGTTCGCTTATGATATAAATCAATACCACAGTTTCTTGCATTATCTGACCAATATCGATTAATCCTTTAAATCTTTTGCTACCAATGTTTTTAATTCTCAAGAATTCATTTCTGTTAGTTTCATTAATCTGTAGATAATTTCGTAATCTTATGTTTAATTGTCAGTCCTATTTTAGTCCTTACAATCTCTATTGTTCTATGAAACTGTTATCAACTTACTTCCTTTATTTTTTATTTTACTTGGATATCTGGTAGTGAGATTTTCGAATAACTTTAACTATTTCATTATCTGTATATTTTTAGATGTTGTAGTCTAAGTGTTGTTTGATAAAATCCTATTAAAATTCCATCGACATTCTCACATTACTAAATTTGTAAGTAAGTCTTATTGTCGTCTTTTTTTATAAGAAATGGCAAATTAAATGTTATAAACATTCCAACTTGTAACTCCGTAATTTTCATTTTTGATATAATATATTTTTAGGATTACTGTTTTTTCATCTCTTTTTATTTCAAAAATGGGTTTTATCATAATTGAAAATAAATGGACTGTTACTTAGTTTATAAGCAATTAATTTTTTATAATAACAGTTTCTATCATTGGTTATGGTGCAAATTTAAGCGATATTTTGAAAAAGTGTAATTCAATAATATTTTAAATATTAAAAAACTTATAACTATCCATTATATAATCATTTTTACCTAATTAAAATGTTTTATTTCTCCTAAAAATGTTATTTTTGGGAAATATAAACCTGCTTAATAATATCAAATGAAAGTTATATCAATTACAAACAATAAAGGTGGTACAGGCAAAACCACAACAACATTAAATTTGAGTGCAGCATTAAGCTCTGTTGGGAAGAAGGTGCTTTTAATTGATTTAGATGCTCAATGTAATTTGAGTGTTGCTGCTGGTGCCAATATATCTGGAAGACATATTGGCGAGCTGCTAGTTGGTGAAACCGATTTTGAAAGTGTAGTAATCAAGACACGAAATTTTGACATTATTCCTGCTAGCAGAACCTTATTGAGTTATGAATATAGAATAAATTCAGAACCCGATAGTGGCTATTTTTTGCATGAACAATTAGAAGGAAAGAATTACGATTTTGTATTAATTGATTGTCCACCTAGTTTAGGTTCGCTTACAGTTAATGCACTCGTATCTAGTGATATCTTTGTTGTACCAATGCAAGGTGAAAACTTTGCTTATGTAGGTTTAGACGAAATATTACAATTGAGTTTAAAGATAAAAAAGCGTATGAATCCAAAGTTAGATTTAGGAGGAATATTACTTAACAAATTTGACATTCGAACAAAATTTGGACAAATGGTATATAGTAAACTTCTTTCAAATCCGAATGTTAAATTGTATAAAACACAAATCCGTCAAGATGTTTCATTGATGGAATGTACAGCGTTTGCTCAAAGTATTTTTGAGTATGCTCCAGAGTCAAGAGGAGCCAAGGATTTTGAAAGTCTATGTATTGAAATTTTGGAACAAACAAATATTTAAATTAACTCGAAATGGCAAAGAAGAATTTTAGTAATGATTTACTTCGTGATTTACACGCTGAACCAATTCATCAATTGATTTCAATTGATGAAGAAACAACCGAAATTTCAATTTTAAGTAGCGATGAGAAATTAACTTTAAATGCCTATGAAGAAATCATTGAAAAAGGATTAAAAACCTTTATTGAAGTTGGAAATGCACTTTTTGAAATTAAAAACAATAAATTATACCGTGAATCTTTTACAACTTTTGAAGCATATTGTAAAGACCGTTGGCAATTAAAAAGACAGCGGGCGTATGAATTAATGGGTGCTGCCGAAATTGTACATCAATTGTCGGAAAATAATTTGTCGGAAATTTCCGACAAACCTAATTTATTACCTTCGAAAGAATCTCATGCAAATGCTTTAGCCCAAATACCAATTACGCTGCGTTTTCAGGTTTGGCGAAGTATAGTAGAAGAAAGCCTAAATACAGGAAAAGCAATAACAGCAAAAATGATAACTGAACATACAAACTTACTCACAAATATAATAAAAGAAGTGCATAAACCAGTTGATACAACAGATGAATCAATAAAAGAAAACATTCTTAAAAAAATACGATCTAAAGTTTCGAAAGCAAAATTAGAGGATATAAGTGTAGAAATAAACGGAAGATGGTTAATCAAAAATAATTTGGTTGAAATCTGGAAAGAAATAAGACAAAACCCAAATGAAGAAATTGGACTAGAATATCGTATCCAAATAACATTATTGCAAGCAGAAAAAATGGGGATTATTCGCAGAATATAGATTTACATTTAATTGCACAAGCAATTAACGATTATGACAGAAAACATTTAAAAGGTGCCAAAACAAAACTAATAAAGAATTTATTTTAGTTTATAAATTAATAGAGTGACATAGTATTATGATTTAAAAATATGAACAACTTTTAAATATAGATTGATATAAGCAATAAACAAGTATTGAAAAGTTTTACAATCTACTAATCAAATCATTCTTAACTATTAAATATTACAAATTCAAGTACCAGATATATCAAAATTCAACTATAAAAATAACTTACACGAAAATAAAAAGTATTACGATAATACAAAAAGCATAACATCAAATTGATACTTTTTGCAAAAAAAATATACAAGAAGAAAAACATAAAAATTGCTGGAACAAAAACAATTGATAAAAAAACAATTAATGATAAACACAAAAATTCTTAATGTGTTATAATAAATTCAATTAACATAAAACACGGAAAATTGATATATGAATTTAAAAAACAAGCCTTTATAATTAAAAAGGGTAGGAGAATACATTAATTCTACCAAAAAGATAAAATAATAAAGGCGATTAAACTAAAAAGTAACATTGTAAAACAATTTTCCAATAATTTGAAAACCGAATTTATGTCAAATTACAAGCAAGTGACATAAAAAGAGAACATAAAATAAGTTATATTATTCTCTTTTATAAAGGGATTAAAAATTTTAATTTTTCAAACAAAGGTTAGAATTATTAGTGGAATGTAAAAAAATATCAAAAAACATTGATATAAAGCAAAGAGATTATAATTTTTCTACTAATTCTTTGCAGCGAACATAATTATTAATAAAGGTGACAAAAATAAATATATACATAAGTTGAATACAAATTATTGTCCAATTTGATGATAAAAATCAAACGAAATGTAATTTAAAATTTGAACGAAAAAATAAATTTGTATTGTGAATAAAAAAAGCACAGATAAATTTATTATTAATCCAAAATATTGAAGGTGTAATTTTAAGTACAATGTTTCTAAAAGTAAATTATTTAAAAAAAACTGGATAGGGGATGAGGCTAATATTGTATTAAAAAATTAATACATCATATATAGGTTGGTAGAACAATTCAAAGGAATTGTAGCTTGACTTGTCTTAAAATAGGTTAAAACAAGGCAATGGATAGAGGTGGCAAGAAACAAAACAACCAAGGTGTAATGATACCTCCGACACAAGTTACATTACGATTAAAATTTTAAGTGACGTGTATGTTAAAATAATTGAATAGCAATGAAACAAAATCTGCTATATAGCTAAGAAATATGAAATGAAATCACAAGATAGTAGTATATTTGGGACGATTTGGCATGAAGCATAAAGTAAAACCATCAACTTTGATGGAGAGAACACGACTATCATATCAAAGAAGTATTGCTCAGACAAGAGGTAATAACGATTCAAAAAAGATAACATTTAATTGGAACACAGAAGCTATACAGAATGCTTAAAATATTTATGGTCAAACATCAAATAAAAATAGGCAAGATAAACAATTTAAAATTTTGGCAAGGAATGAGATACTTACGATAATAAAAAAAGATCAAACCACTTATTCAACTTATTGACTAGGAAAATAACTAACAAAATTAAAAGAATAGATGCAATAAAGCCTAATCAAATATCCATTACTGAAATCACCTATTTCGAAACGAAAATCGGAAATGGGTATATTACACTCATCACTGACACTTACTCAAAAAAAAATGTTGGCTATCGTGTGGCGGATAATCTTTTGACAATTAGTTCGGCAGAAGCCTTTAAAATGTCAATAATAAATCTGCTCTGTCAAAAATTATATAAAACCTAATTCATTAGTCAGACAATGGAATTGAATATTGTTACAAAGAGAATGTAAGCATAAGGGAAAATTTTCAAAGAAAGTAGGATGACACAAGATGTAGAATCTTTGGAAAATGTAATCGAACGACGAACCGTTGCTGTATAGGAAAACGGAATTCTAAAAAATAAGTATTGCTATTATAACTCTCAATCAATCTCATTTACTTAGCGGAAAATTGAAAGGATAATTGAAGAATAATTATAATAAATCAACTGTAAACCTACATCAGGATTTTTACTTATGCTTGTAAACTAATTTAGGACGAGTCAAGTTTGATATTACAATTCCTTCGGAGTCATTTGCCGAGGACCTAGAGGGAACGATATTGCTTATTTACTTCTTTTATAAAACGACCACTTTGCAGGTTTAAATGTCTTTATTAGAAAAAAAGAATTAAACGGTTTAATTTTTGATGCAACGAACGGAAAAACCATTGAACTTAATAGCAGAACTGTCAACAGAAATGTTATTGCTGTTGTATTGCAAACCACGGAATTAGGCAGTGGTGCCAGAGTTTCCAGTAGCACTCCATAAATAAGCAATTTCTCCAATTTATTCGTACGCACCTGATGTTCTGATAGGGTAACCACCCGGCAGTGCCGAAAAGCCGCTTGTATTTGTTACTTTTCAATTGGTGATAGTATAATCATCGAACCCTATAAATTTTGGCTTACCGCCTACAAGGATGACATTCCCAAGGGCTATATTAATATATTCAAATCATCATTGGAAGGCACACACCAACCCTCGGGACGAAGACCATCGGTGTTATTCATTGGATGCAAGGTTATGCAAAAAACCATAAACAGCATTATTTGCAATATAATAGGCGGCAAGCTCCGGTTGTGTTAAAAATCAAGTAATTAGCAGGCAAATTTTGCGATATATTCGTATTTCCAAGTTTATATCTTGTTATTTTCAAATATTCAGCCATCCATGTCTGATTACCAATTTTTACTGTTTTATAACTATTACTATCGGCATCTGTAACATTTGAATAACTTTGCAGTTGCTTAATTTGATTTAACTCCGCTAGTTAAGTATCTGAAACATAATTTTCTTGGTGGCTGCAGCTATACCTCCTGTTACCAAACCTTTGGCATCATGGGTTATTTGAGTATGCGTTACACAAGTTATTTCTAAATTAGAAGAAACTGCTCCTAAGCTTGACAGGGTTGGCAAGGTTTGGTCACCTGTAGTAGTACCCGACTGGTTACCAAGTTTTGTTATTTCAGCAGTGTTAATTAATCCTGATACTTTATCTACTTTATTTGCTAAAACCGTTGGTGTTGCTGTAGAAAGAGGTTTTATTAAATCAGTTGTATTATCAATATTTGCTAAAGCTATCAATGATTTTGTAAAGCCATTTTCAGTACCAGTGAAAGCATTACTAATGACTACATTTCCAATTCCAGTTAAAGCATTTGAAACTACATTTTTATTGGCATCTGTAAGTAAGGCCTAGGAGACTGTAGCAGTTGATAGAACAAGAGCAGCTGAAAATGTTTTAACACCTACAATTGTTTGAGCATTTTTAGTAACTATTCCTGGATTATCCACATTGGCCAGTACCAGACTTAACACGCCATTGGTAAAAGTTGCACCGTTTTTACAAGTACTTGAGCATAAAGGTCCAACAGTAGTGGAGAACGAAACAGTAAGGGAACCTAGAGCCACCTATGCCGAACCTTTATAAAAATAATAATCGCTACTTGTACCATAATCGGTACAAAACGCAAGAAGTTCTTGTGCTTGGTTTTGAATAGCCCTCATTTGAGCATTGGTCGTACGAGGTATCAAAAATCCTTTGGTAGTTGATTATAAATCCAAAATGGCTGAAAAATTGTCGGCACCTCCAATAGAAATAATCTCTATTGATTGTGCAGATCCAGCAAAGTTGGTCAAAGTTGCTGATAAAGTAAGCGTTTTTTTATTGAAGTAAATATTTGTGCAATGCCGCTAAAAAGTAAAAATGAATTTACTTGAATATTTATATGCTTTTACCTGTTTTAGCCGTTTTAGGTTTTGAACGAATTTGATGAACACAAATTTTTAACCATTTTTTTTCATCCTAAATTACGAAAAAATTATAGTTGAAAATCCTAATTTAGGTTCATAGTTGATTCATTTATAACAATGACTTTGAATACAATATAAGGTAGATTTCATTTTTTTGGAAAAGTAAAATATTATACATAATTGAAAGGAAATACTATTAAACTGACCGAAGTAGGAGAGGGGGGATTTAAAACCGATTCTAGTTGGAAGGTTTTAAAATATATAGATAGCCCTTGAAAATGAGTATTTGACAATATAAATTACGGCACAAATTTTCAAGGGTGAAACTGTTAAAAAAATCAGAATTTATTTTAAAAATGTATAGTTAGTATTGTAACATCAGTATAAAGTTTTTTATATAAACATTTATTTTGAAATGGTGATTATCCACTCAAAAAAACTTGTCGTTGATTCAAAGCAAATTTGGCGATTTTAGGCTTTTTTTGTTAAACTGATTTTTTTGAATTTGAAATTAGCTTTGGCATTCCAGAAAATACAATTGAGAGAATAGTGCTTGATTTTTCAAACAAATCATCAACTTTAAAAATAAGGACTGATAATTCTTTTATGAGTTACGAAATAAGTGAAATTTATTGGAATAAATATCAGATTTGTAAGAGAGGTTAAATACATAAACTATGACGCTTTTGTTATTTAACATAACATAAATTATATAACAAATAATAAATTACAAAAATAGCTTGATAATATCTTACACAACCTTAATTAGCTTCATTCGAAAAAAAGTTTTCTAGTAATAAAAAATTTACATAACCATCAGCATTAAAATCTTCTAGAATAATTGAAAAAACAGGTGATTATTGGGCTTGACAAGGGATTTTTGTTAGTGAAAATCCCCTTTTCCATCGTTAATTACCACACAAGAGGATAATTCATAAATTTCTTCTCTCATTACCCCTATTTTCTTATCATCTGAAAATAAATCTTGGAATAAAATGGCCGAAAAGTCTTTTTGGGTTGCGTTTGTTTCGGAAACCATTGATTTGTAGATTAAAATTTTCTTTTGGATGTACACGTACTAATTTATTATTAACGAATTGTAGAAAGTGTCAATAGTTTGACTACTGACTTTAGTTTTGGTATAACTGTTAAAAGAGATACATAAAAAGACCTTTGTTCAAAGATAGCAAAAAAAAAAACCATCAGTTGACCCATTATATCATTTCTAAGCAAATAAATTACAATTATTCCCTATTTCTCAAACAGAAATTGACAAAAATCCTAAGATTTACTAAAAAGTCCAAATCTCTAATAATTAATAAATAGACTTTAGCATAAGCAGCTTTTTGCGGTCTGTTCTAGTTTTTAAAGCATTATTTAATTCATTATTTTTTCAAAAATTCGTGTCTTAAAATATCATTTTAAGTTTACAAAAACCTTAAGATTTTTTAATCAGAACTTTCAAATTAGAAATACAAAATAAAATCTTTTTTTCTTCCAATTTATTTGGCTTAAATTTAAAATAAATTAAATTTGTGTTATATTGACACATTATGTTTTGATTGTAGTCAGATATAATTATTTTCAATCCTTTTATCTATCCAGAAATCAATGGAAAAAAAGTTTCTCCTCGTATTTTTTGTATTATTATTAGAGTTTGCTCAAGCTCAAACTTCACTGAAACTTTGGTACAAACAAGCAGCAGTTAATACTTGGGAAAATGCTTTACCAATTGGCAATGGCCGTTTGGGTGCGATGATTTATGGAAATGTAGAAAAAGAAATAATTCAACTTAACGAGCATACAGTTTGGAGTGGAAGCCCCAACAGAAACGATAATCCACTGGCTCTTGAAAAATTGTCTGAAATAAGAAAGCTGATTTTTGAAGGAAACCACAAAGAGGCTGAAAAATTGGCCAATCAGGCCATAATCACCAAAACTTCGCACGGACAAAAATTTGAACCCGTCGGAAATCTAAATTTAGTTTTCGATGGACATGAAAACTTTACGAACTATTACCGAGAATTAGACATTGAAAAAGCCATTTCAAAAACCAGTTACCAAGTTGGTGATGTGATTTACACTCGTGAAGCTTTTGCTTCGCTTTCAGATAGAGTCATTATTATGAAAATTTCTGCCAGTAAGGCGGGATATTTGTCCTTTAACGCCAATATTTCTTCCCCACAAAAAAGAAAAACGATTGCTACAACAGCTGCAAAAGATTTGACAATTTCGGGAACAACAAGTGACCATGAATCCGTAAAAGGTATGGTTGAGTTTAAGGGAATTGCTCGAATAAAATTAGAAGGTGGTAGCATTCAATCAACTGATACATCTTTGATTGTGAAAGGAGCAAATTCTGCTACAATTTTCATTTCAATAGCTACAAATTTCAACAACTATCAAGATTTAAGTGGTGACGAAAACAAACGAGCCGCTGATTATTTAAACAAAGCGTACTCTAAAACTTACAATTCGCTACGAAACGCACATATTACGGCTTACCAAAAATTATTCAATCGTGTAAAAATTGATTTAGGAGAAACTAACTTGGTTAAACTACCAACTGACGAACGCCTACGGAATTTTAGAAATACCAACGACCCACAAATGGTGGCCTTGTATTATCAGTTTGGGCGATATTTATTGATTTCGTCTTCGCAACCTGGCGGGCAACCTGCCAATTTGCAAGGTATTTGGAATCATAGAATTAATCCGCCGTGGGATAGTAAATACACCATCAACATTAACGCTGAAATGAATTATTGGCCGGCCGAAAAAACAAATCTTTCGGAGTTACATGAGCCGTTTTTGAAAATGGTGCAAGAACTTTCAATAACTGGACAGAAAACCGCCAAAGATATGTACGGTGCGAAAGGCTGGATGGCTCACCACAACACTGATATTTGGCGAGCAACTGGAGCTATCGACGGAGCTTTTTGGGGAATGTGGACAGCTGGCGGTGGCTGGGTAAGCCAACATTTATGGGAGCATTATCTTTACACTGGCGACAAAGCATTTTTAGCTTCAGCGTATCCAGCTCTAAAAGGAGCTGCACAATTTTATGTTGATTTTTTGATTGAACATCCACAAAAAAACAATTGGTTGGTCGTTAATCCAGGCAATTCTCCCGAAAATGCCCCTGCAGCCCACGATGGTTCTTCGCTCGATGCGGGAGTAACGATGGACAATCAAATAGTTTTCGATGTTTTTAGTAAAGCTATTAATGCCGCTCAGATTCTTAAAAAAGATGCCGCATTTGTTGATTCTCTCAAAAAATTAAGGGATAAATTACCGCCAATGCATATCGGCCAACATAATCAATTGCAAGAATGGCTGGATGATATTGACGATCCAAAAGACCAACATCGACATATTTCGCATCTTTACGGACTTTATCCATCGAATCAGATTTCGGCATATAGAACACCCGAACTTTTTGAAGCTTCCAAAAACTCTTTGATTTACCGTGGTGATGTCTCAACAGGTTGGAGTATGGGCTGGAAAGTAAACTGGTGGGCGAAACTGCAAGATGGAAATCACGCTTACAAATTGATTCAAAATCAATTAACGCCAATCGGCAACGAGCGTGGTGCGGGCGGTACATACAATAATCTTTTTGATGCTCACCCACCTTTTCAGATTGATGGAAACTTCGGCTGTACTTCGGGTATTACCGAAATGTTGATGCAGAGCAGTGATGGTGCCGTTCATTTACTTCCTGCCTTGCCAGATGTTTGGCCTTCGGGGAAAATTTCGGGACTAAAAGCAATCGGAGGTTTTGAAATCGTAGAAATGCAATGGAAAGATACCAAATTGGTGAAATTGGTCGTAAAATCGAACCTTGGAGGAAATCTAAGACTGCGTACGCCAAATGAATTGAAAGAAAGCAATAGCACAAAACTAAAAGAGGCAAAAGGTGCAAATTCTAACCCTTTTTATCATTTAGACGAAACCGCCAAGCCTGTTATTTCAGAAAAAGCGAGCATAAAAGTGCCGAGTTTGAAAGAAACCAAACTTTACGATATTTCTACGCAAAAAGGACAAATCATTACTTTATCACTTTAAAAATTAACGAATTAAACAAAGATTACAATGTTAAATACAGTATTAAAAATTTGTGGCATAGCCTTTTTATGGTTTTCGATGAATGTTGCCGCTGCACAAGTAACGCTAACTAATCCAATCTTAACCGGCTTCTACCCTGACCCAAGCATCGTAAAAGTAGGAGCAGATTATTATTCTGTACATTCTACGTTTTCATATTTTCCAGGTTTGCCCATCATGCATAGCCGAGATTTGAAAAACTGGAAACAAATAGGGAATGTAATTACCCGACCATTACAGATGGATTTCATGGGCGAGCGTATGAGCCGTGGACTTTTTGCTCCTGCAATAACCTACTACAAAGGAATTTACTACGTTACCTGTACCGATATTGACCATGACGGAAACTTTGTTGTAACTGCGACTAATCCAGCAGGTCCATGGAGTAATCCTGTAAAAATGAGTCAAGTAAGAGGAATTGACCCATCCATTTATTTTGATGAAGCAACAGATAAAGCTTATGTAACTTACAACAGTGATGCACCTGATAATAAGCCACTTTATCCTGGCCACCGAACGGTGCAAATGTATGAATTTGATTACAAAAACTTAAAAACTATTGGCGAGAAAAAGCAATTGATAAATGGCGGTGTAGACATTACAAAAAAACCAGTTTGGATAGAAGGGCCACACATTTTGAAACGTAACGATTGGTATATTTTATATTGTGCCGAAGGCGGAACTTCGGTTAATCACTCACAAGTAGCCTTGCGTAGCAAAGATATTTGGGGCCCTTATGTGCCTTATGAAGGAAATCCGGTGTTGACCCAAAGAGGTTTACCAGCCGACCGACCAAATCCAATTACTTCGGCTGGACACGCTCAATTTATCGAAGGCCCAGACGGTAATTGGTATTCAATTTTCTTAGCAGTTCGCCCCTACGAAGGCGATTATTACAATACTGGTCGTGAAATGTTTATTGCTCCTCTTACTTGGGTAAACGACTGGCCGATGATTGAACACGGTGAAAAAGTCATCGAATATAAATACAAAACCAACATCAAAGAAGTAAAACAAAAAGGTGCATTGCCTCAAAATGGCAATTTTTCTTATACCATGAAGTTTGATAAAGGCCTTGATCTTTCGATGATGCACTTGCGAACAGTGGATAGTAGTTCATTTAAAACCTCTAAAAATGGACTAACGCTTAAACTAAAACCCGAAACGATTACTGAATTGGGTAATCCATCATTTGTAGGCAAGCGTCAGCAACATTTAACAAGCTCAGCAGAAACCGAACTTAATTTTTCGCCGAAATCAGAAAAAGAGAAGGCGGGTTTAGTAATATATCAAGACGAAAGCCATTTTTACTTTTTGGCAAAATCTATCAAAGACGGTAAATCACAGGTAGAATTATACAAGAGTGTTCACCGCAAAAAAGAGGTAGAATTAATTAATACCCTGCCAATCGGAAACGGAAAATTAGTTTTGCGTATAGCTACAAAAGGTGACAAATGCGATTTTGCTATTTCTGAAAATGGCAAAGATTTCAAAGTTTTGGCTGAGAATCAAGACGGAAAGCACCTTTCTACGAAGTTTTCAGGTGGCTTTGTAGGTTGTGTATACGCGATGTACGCCACTTCAAATGGCGAAAAATCAGATAATAACGCAACATTTAAGTATTTGAAATATAGTGGCAATGATGCGGTTTTGAAGTAATTTGATAATTGTGATTAAAGGGTTTTTTACAATAATAATGGTATTAAAAACCATATCTGAAAAGATTTTTCGAAATATGAAAAGTAAATTATTGGGTATCATAACGTTCATCAGTCTGCTTTTGGGCGAAGAAAGCTTTGCCCAAAAGCAGATGGCTATCAACCCTGTCATCCATGCAGATGTGCCTGATTTGTCGATGATTCGTGTGGGCGATACTTATTATATGAGTAGCACCACCATGCACATGAGTCCAGGTTTGCCGATAATGAGTTCAAAAGACTTGGTAAACTGGAAGCTGGAAAGTTATTGTTATGATAGATTGGTAGAAAACGATGCCATGAATCTCAATAATGGTCAAAATACCTATGGTCGAGGCTCTTGGGCTAGTTGCATTCGTTATCATAATGGAGAATTTATGGTAAGCACTTTTGCCGCCACGTCTGGCAAAATGCATATCTATACGGCAAAAAATATCAAAGGTCCTTGGCAAGAAAAAACATTTAAACCAGCCTACCACGACCACACCATTTTCTTCGATGATAATGGTAAAGTGTATATGATTTATGGAGTTGGCAAACTCAAAATTTTGGAATTAAAGTCAGATTTGAGTGGAATAGCTGATAGAGTCGAAGAAAAAGTTTTAATAGAAAACGCGTCCGTTCCCGCGGGTGATAAAATCATGCTTGGGGCAGAAGGTTCACAGCTTTTCAAAAAAGATGGCAAATATTATCTGTTCAATATCTGTTGGCCACGAGGTGGGATGCGAACAGTAATCATTCACCGTGCCGATAAAATAACTGGCCCTTGGGAAGGGAAAATTGGTTTACAAGATTTAGGTGTAGCTCAAGGTGGCTTGATTGACACGCCAGATGGACGTTGGCTTTCGTACCTTTTTCGTGATAATGGCGGCGTGGGAAGAATCCCGTATTTAGTGCCTGTTGAGTGGAAAGACGGTTGGCCAGTTTTGGGTGAAAATGGAAAAGTGCCAATGACTTTGAACCTTCCAGCCAATAAAAGTTTGATACCAAATCTTGTAAATTCAGATGAGTTTTATCGAAAAAAGGGAGAAGCTGCTCTGCCTTTGGTTTGGCAATGGAATCATAATCCAGATAATTCGCTTTGGTCAGTTTCAGAACGAAAAGGGTTTCTTCGACTAAAAACTGGTAGAATTGATACCTCTTTTGTATCGGCAAAAAATACACTTACGCAACGAACTATTGGGTCCGAAAGTACAGGTTCTATTGTTTTAGATGCCTCAAAAATGAAAGAGGGTGACATAGCGGGATTGGGTTTACTTCAAAAAAATTATGGATTTGTGGGCGTAAAAATTGAAAGTGGTTCAAAATCAATTATTATGGTAAGCACAAGAGCAGGCAAAGCTGTTGAAATTGAGAAAGTTTCGATGGCACAAAATACCGTTTTCCTCAAAGCTGAATGTAATTTCAAAGACCGAGTTGACATTGCTCATTTCTTTTATAGTCTCGACGGAAAATTATGGACTAGGATAGGAGAACCTCAGAAAATGCCATATACCTTACCGCATTTTATGGGGTATAGATTTAGCCTTTTCAATTATGCAACTAAAAATATTGGCGGCTTTGCCGACTTTGATTATTTCAGAATTAAAGATGAAATTACAGAAAAATAAAACTCTAACTAAAACTTTGAAAAAATTACTACTTTTAATTAGCTTATCTATGTTGATAGGCAATTCTTTCGCCCAAGACCCTAATTTTCATATTTATCTCTGTATTGGTCAGTCAAATATGGAAGGTGCAGCTCGTATAGAAGCTCAAGATACTGCATATATTGACAGTCGTTTCAAAATTTTGGAGGCCTTAGATTGTCCAAAACTGGAACGTAAAAAAGGACAATGGTACACGGCTAAACCGCCACTCTGCCGTTGTGATACTCGCCTTTCGCCAGCCGATTATTTTGGTAGAACTATGATTCAGAATATGCCTCAAAATCAATCTCTCGGCTTGGTTCATGTAGCGGTGGCAGGAAGTAAAATTGAAATTTTTGATAAAGTAAAATATAAAACCTATCTTGATTCATCGGCCAAAGAAAGGCCTTGGATGATAAACATGGCTAATTCTTACGGCGGAAATCCTTATGAAAGATTAATTGAAATGGCAAAAATTGCCCAAAAATCAGGGGTAATTAAAGGAATTTTGCTTCATCAAGGCGAGTCGAATACTGGCGATAAAACTTGGCCAACTCAAGTAAAAAAAATTTATGATGACATTTTAGCAGATTTAGGTATTGCCCCAAATTCTATTCCTCTGTTAGCTGGTGAAATGGTGGCCGTGGAGCAAGGAGGCAAATGTGCCAGCCATAATATAATCATTGCAACACTTCCGCAATCAATTCCTAAAGCCATTGTAGTTTCGTCCATTGGTCTTTCTGCTGCCAAAGATGGTTTACATTTCGACTCAGCAGGTGTGCGTGAGTTTGGCAAACGGTATGCCGAAGCCTTAACACAATATTCAAAAAAATAAATGGAAATATTTCTTGAAAAAATGAAAACTAAATTATTAATAATTACCGCACTTTTCTGTGGATTTTCAGCTTTTTCTCAGGAGAAAATCAATTTATATCCAAATGGCGTACCAAATTCCAAGCCGTCAACTGTTACCGAAACAGGGGCAGACAAAGGGTTATTCAAAGGAATTACCAACCCGACACTCGAATTCATAAAGCCCGAAAAACCTAACGGTACTGCCATAATTGTGATTGCTGGCGGTGGTTATGGAGTAATTGTATATAATGGAGAAGGACTCAACACAGCTAAAAGTTTGGCAGAAAAAGGAATTTCTGCATTTGTGTTAAAATATCGCCTACCAAGCGATGAAATCATGCTAGATAAGAAAATCGGACCGTTGCAAGATGTGCAGCAGTCAATAAAATATTTGCGTGAAAATGCCGATAAATACGGAATTGATAAAAATAAAATTGGTATAATGGGTTTCAGTGCGGGTGGCCATTTGGCAAGTACAGCCGCCACGCATTTTGAAAAATCATATATAGAAAATTTACCAAATACTAATCTTAGACCTGATTTTCAGATTTTGGTTTATCCAGTAATTACGATGCAAGATGCCCTTACGCATGGCGGTTCTCGTGATGCTTTAATTGGCAAAAATCCTTTGCAAGAAGATAAAGACTTGTTTTCTAATGATTTACAAGTAAAAGCCAATACGCCAATTACTTGGCTAACCCACGCCGCCGACGATAAAGTGGTTGATGTGGACAATAGTATCTCTTATTTTGAGCAATTACGCAAAAACAAAGTGGAAGTAGAAATGCACATTTTTCCGAAAGGTGACCACGGATTTATATTTCGCCAAAAAGGTTGGATGAACCCGCTTTTTGATTGGATGGAACGAAATAAAATTCTTTAAAACTGACCTAATCACAAATGTGATGCCTTACCAATATCATATCAAATCCTGATAAAACCAACTACGTAACTGACGGTGGGCATACTTGAATGAACGTGAATAAATACCTAAATGAAACATTGGCAATATTATTTAAATAAAAATCAATATTCAATCCATAAAAAATGAAAAAATTTCTCAAAATTAGCCTGCTTGCTACATCAACGATAAGTAGCCTAAACTTTGCACAAGCCCAACAGCTTGCCATTGTCGAAGATTTCAAGCCTTCTATACTTAACCAACCGCAACAAGAATATCCAATGGTAAACTCACAAGGATATGCACGTTTTAAAATCGTTGCACCTGCTGCCGATAGTGTAAGAGTAAGTTTAGGTTTGGGTGGCCGTGGTGGTACTAAGCTTACCAAAGCCGAAGATGGCACCTGGATGGGAACAACCGACGGTCCTATGGACGAAGGTTTTCACTACTATAATGTGAAAATAGACGGGGGCAAATTCAACGATCCAGGCACATTAAATTATTATGGTTCAGTTCGTTGGGAAAGTGGTATTGAGATTCCAGCGGCAGACCAAGATTTCTATGCTCTAAAAAATGTTCCTCACGGAAATGTCCAACAAATTCTGTTTCCATCTTCAAGCACAGGTACTTCACGCCGAGCGTTTGTATATACACCTCCAGGCTACGAAAAAGGTAAAGGGAAATTTCCAGTTTTGTATTTACAACACGGCTGGGGCGAAGATGAAACTGCTTGGATGAATCAAGGAAGAGCCAATTTGATTATGGATAACCTCATTGCAGAAGGCAAAATCAAGCCATTTATAATTGTCAGTACTTATGGAATGACCAACGAAGTGAAATGGGGTAAAATGAAAGAATTTAAAATCGAACCATTCCAAACAGTATTAATTGATGAGTTGATTCCTTTCGTTGATGCTAATTTCAGAACAATCGCTAAAAAAGAACAGCGTGCAATGGCAGGTCTTTCGATGGGTGGAATGGAAACAAAAACTATTACTTTGAACAAACCCAATGTATTTGCCTACTACGGTTTATTGAGTGGTGGAACTTACGCTTCAACCGATTTTAAAGACAAACCACAACCAAGATTAATATTTTTGAGTTGCGGAAGTAAAGAACGCCCCGAAGGTATTCGCAAGGCATCAGAAGAATTGAAAATCGCTGGGTTCAATGCAATAAGTTATGTTTCGGAAGGAACGGCTCATGAATTCCAAACATGGAGACGTAGTTTATTGCAAATGGCTCCATTACTTTTTAAATAAAAATCAGTATAATCATCTCAAAAGTAGATGGGTTTGGTTAAATCGTTTAAAAACAATGCATTACAAAAATCTATTCACATGAAAAATTTCATATTAGCTTTCTTGATTTTGTGCAGTTTCATTTCTTTCTCACAAAAAATGGAAAAAGAAATGCCAAAAGGTTATGAACAAGAAAAAATGGGCATAGCCAAAGGAAAAATTGACACCGTGCTTTACGAATCCAAAACCGTAGGAAGTACTCGTAAAACATTGGTTTATACGCCGCCAAACTACGATAAAAAGAAAAAATATCCTGTATTTTATCTACTTCATGGCATTGGTGGTGACCATTTAGAGTGGTTTAAAGGAGCAAATCCACAGAACATTTTGGATAATCTTTACGCAGAAGGAAAAATACAACCAATGATTGTCGTGATGCCAAATGGTCGTGCTATGAAAGATGACCGCTCAGTAGGAAATATCATGGCTCCCGACAAAGTCCAAGCGTTTGCTACTTTTGAAAAAGACCTATTGAATGACTTAATTCCATTTATAGAAAAAACATATCCTGCACTTACCGATAAGGATAATCGAGCAATTGCGGGTTTATCGATGGGTGGTGGTCAATCACTTAATTTTGGTTTGGGAAATTTGGATAAATTTTCGTGGGTTGGGGGATTTTCTTCTGCACCAAATACCAGAGTGCCGAAAGAGTTAATGCCAAATCCCGAAGAAGCAAAAAAGAAATTGAAGTTACTTTTCATTTCTTGTGGCGATGCCGATGGATTAATAACATTCAGCAAACGTACGCACGATTATATGTACGAAAACAATGTCCCTCATATTTATTACTTAGAAGCTGGAGGACACGATTTTAAAGTTTGGAAAAACGGACTTTATATGTTTTCGCAGTTTTTATTTAAGCCTATAAATCCAAGTACGTTTACCAAATACTCAGTACTCGGAACACCAGCCGTTAGCAATATCCGTAATGCAAAATACCCACAGATTTTACCTGATAATCGAGTAATTTTCAAAGTAAAAGCTCCAGAAGCTCAAAAAGTGCAAATAGATTTGGGCAAAAAATATGACATGATAAAAGACACCAGTGGATTTTGGAGCGTGACAACCGATTCAATCAGTCGTGGGTTTCATTATTATTCACTCTTAATTGATGGCCTAGCCGTAGCTGACCCAGCTAGCGAAACTTTTTATGGTATGAGCCGCATGGCAAGTGGCATAGAAATCCCATACAAAGAAGGTAACTTTTATGCCTTGAAAGATGTTCCACATGGCGATATCCGAATCAAAAAGTACTTCTCAAAAGCCACTAACTCTTGGCGAGAAATGAATTTATATACCCCAGCAGGTTATGATAAATCAACTGAAAAATATCCAGTTTTGTATCTTTTGCACGGCGGTGGCGAAGACCAACGTGGTTGGGCGACTCAAGGAAAAACTGATTTGATTTTAGATAATCTTATCGCTGAAAACAAAGCTAAGCCAATGATAATTGTGATGGTTGATGGTAATTTCTACGGCGGTGGCGGTGGTGTAGCAGGATTTGGCATTCAACAACTCAATCAATTTGAAAATGAACTAAAAAATGTCGTGATTCCATTTGTGGAATCAAATTATAGAGTCATGACCGATGCCAAAAATCGAGCTTTGGCAGGCCTTTCGATGGGTGGTTTACAAACTTTGCATGCAGGTGTTCGCAATTCTGATTTGTTCAATTATCTAGGGGTTTTCAGTTCGGGTTGGTGGGCAAATAATACCAAACTTTCAGACCCACAGTATGAATTTATGAAAACAAACAAAGATAAAATCAATGCCAACATCAAAGAGTTTTGGATTTCGCAAGGTGGTAAAGAAGACATTGCTCACGCAAATTGCCAAATTATGATGAAAAAAATGGATGAAATGGAAATAAAATACCATTATAGTGAATATGCTGGCGGTCATACTTGGCCAGTTTGGCGACATGACATATATTTGTTCTCTCAGTTATTATTTAAGTAAAACCAATTTAGAAATAAAGTGAAAAAAATAATCTTATCATTTATCGCAGGCTGTTTTGTGCTAACTGCAACAGCCCAAACCAAAATCACGTTCAACACGGATTTGGCAAAAACTAAAATCAGTAAACACATTTACGGACATTTTGCCGAGCATTTGGGTCGCTGTATTTATGGCGGAATGTATGTTGGTGAAGGCAATACCAAAATTCCGAATACGGCTGGTGTACGTAACGACGTAATTGCTGCCCTCAAAGACCTCAAAGTCCCAAATCTACGTTGGCCAGGAGGATGTTTTGCCGATGCTTATCAGTGGAAAGATGGTATAGGTCCGAAAGAAAAACGCCCGAAAATGGTGAATGTTTGGTGGGGTGGCGTAACAGAAGATAACAGTTTTGGAACACACGATTTTCTTGATCTTTGCGAAAAAATCGGAGCAGAACCATATTTAGCTGGCAATGTAGGCAGTGGCTCCGTTAAAGATTTGGCCGACTGGGTGAGCTACGTAAATCAGCCAACAGGAAGCCCAATGTCAGACTTACGGATACAAAACGGTCGTAAAACGCCTTGGAATGTGAAAATTTGGGGCGTTGGTAATGAGGCTTGGGGCTGTGGTGGTAATATGACTGCTGATTATTATGCCAATATTTATCGTCAATATGCCACTTTTATGAAAGATATCACACCTGAGTCTGAACTTTATAAAGTAGCATCAGGTGCAAGTAGCAACGATTTTGCTTGGACAGAAACTTTAATGAAAAACATTCCGCACAACATGATGTCGGCGTTGGCATTGCACCATTATTCGGTTTTGAGTTGGAAAGAGACAAAAGGCCCATCGGTTGGTTTTACAGAAACTCAATATTTCAAAACAATGGATGAAGCTTGGAAAATGGAAGAATTCATAACCAAGCATAGCACCATCATGGACAAATACGACCCACAGAAAAAAATTGATTTAATTGTGGACGAATGGGGAGGTTGGTACGAAACTGACGCCGAAGGCAAAGGAGCTTTATATCAACAAAATACCATGCGTGATGCCATGATTGCAGGTTTGACACTCAATATTTTTAATAATCATGCTGACCGTGTTCGTGGGGCTAACTTAGCTCAAATCGTCAATGTTTTGCAAGCAGTTATTCTGACAAACGAAGAAAAAATGTTGCTAACGCCTACATTTCATGTAATGAAAATGTATAATGTGCATCAAGATGCCACACTCGTACCGATGAGTATCGAGTCGCCCACTTATGAATTTAATGGTAAAAAACTGATAGCGGTAAATTCGTCGGCTTCAAAAGATGCTTCGGGAGCTTTGAATATTTCATTGACAAATATTGATTATCGCAAATCGCATGAAGTTATAATCAATCTTAGAGGTGAAGATTTCTCAAAAGTTTCGGGGCAGATATTGGCATCAGCAAGCATAAGCGACCACAATACTTTTGAGCAGCCAAACAAGGTATTGGTTAAAGATTTTTCTGGAGCAAAATTGGAGAAAGGTGTATTAAAACTCACAATTCCAGCATATTCTGTTATTGTTTTAAAAGCAACTAAGTAGTTTTGCTTAAAAAATACTCATCAGTTTTTTTTAATCTAAAATAATTGTGTTAAATTTACACAATTAAATGTTGTTATAAGTTTTGATAATTAAAGACAGTCTAAAAATATTTCTATTCGTGAAAATCATTGATTTTCACGAATTTTATTTAATAAAATAATAGTATGTGTAATATTTGCACAAATTTGTGTAAAACATTAAAAAATGAATAAATATCCTCATTCAACCCGAATCCTTGTTGCTCTTGATTGTATTGTTTTTGGCTTCGATGGCGAAGAACTCAAGCTACTTCTGATTAAAAGAAATTTTGAACCAGAACAAGGGAAATGGTCGTTAATGGGTGGTTTTTTGGAAGAAGAAGAAGACCTCGAGGTGGCAACAAACCGTATTTTGTATGATTTGACAGGTTTAAAAGATATTTATTTTGAAGAAATTAAAACTTTCGGAAAAGTAAACCGTGATCCTGTAGAACGTACACTTTCAATTTGTTTTTTTGCCTTAATCAATATTCATGCACACAACCAAGATTCGGCCAAAGCTCAAAACGCTTATTGGGTTGACCTAAAAAATCGGCCTAATCTGATTTTCGACCATAATCAAATGGTTGATTTAGCATTGGAAGAACTTCGATACAAAGCGGCATTGCATCCAATTGGTTTTGAGCTTTTACCCGAACAGTTTACAATACCGCAACTGCAAAAACTTTACGAGGCCATTTATGATTCACCACTTGACCGAAGAAATTTTAGTCGTAAAATTCTATCAACTAATCTTTTGATAGATACTGGTGAAAAAAATCAGAATTCGACAACCAAGAAGGCAATCCTTTACAAGCTTGATAAAGAAAAATACCAAAGTAAATTTAATGCCTTTCATTATTTTATTTCTGATTCCATGAGATAAAATTTGAATATTTTTAGTAAAGGAATTGCCATAATTTTACTACTTATGGCATTTAAAGAGTATAACAATTGTGTCAAAAAAACACATAAATAAATATGAAGAGTACATACACAATAGGAGTTGATTACGGAACAGATTCGGTACGTGCATTGGTTGTAAATACCCAAACTGGTGAAAATGTGGGCACATCCGTACATTATTATAAGCGTTGGAAACAGGGTTTGTATTGCAATCCGTCAACTTCACAATTCAGACAACATCCCCTTGATTATATTGAAGGGCTTGAAAGTGCCGTAAATGGAGCATTAGAAAATCTTTCAACCGAAATCAAGAAAAATGTCGTTGGAATTTCGATTGATACAACGGGTTCTACGCCTGTGGCTGTCGACATGAATGGAACACCTTTGGCGATGTTGCTTGAATTTGCAGAGAATCCAAACGGTATGTTTATTCTTTGGAAAGACCATACTGCCAACGCTGAAGCCGAAGAAATCAATCGATTGGCACGTAGTTGGAGCGTTGATTTTACAAAATATGTAGGTGGAATTTATTCTTCTGAATGGTATTGGGCAAAGATTCTGCGAACACTTAGAATAGATAAAAGTATTCGTGAAAAAGCCTTCTCTTGGGTGGAGCATTGTGATTGGATTTCAGCTGTTTTGACTGGCGATACAAATCCACTCACGATGAAACGTTCTCGCTGTGCTGCAGGTCATAAAGCCATGTGGCACGAAGAATTTGAAGGACTTCCATCAGAAGATTTTTTCAAAAAACTAGACCCACTTTTGGCTGGTTTACGTGATAGACTTTTCAGAAATACCTATACTTCTGATGAGTCAATGGGCAAAATTTCAGCAGAATGGGCAATGAAATTAGGCCTTTCTGATGATGTAACCATAGGTGTTGGGGCTTTTGATTGTCATATGGGAGCAGTTGGTGCTGAAATTGAGCCGTATGATTTTGTACGTGTAATGGGTACTTCTACTTGCGATATGCTCATTGCTCCTACTGAGGAAATCGGTCATTTACTTATCAAAGGTATTTGTGGGCAAGTTGATGGTTCTATCATTCCGAATATGCTCGGTATGGAAGCTGGACAATCGGCTTATGGTGATTATTATGCGTGGTTTCAAAGTGTTCTCACCGAACCTGTGCGTGAACTTTTAGGCGAAAAAGCCGCCGAAGAGCTTTCACAAAAACTAATTCCTTATTTATCAGATAAGGCTTCTCTCCTACCCATTTCAGAAAATGACCCAGTAGCAACTGATTGGATTAACGGACGACGAACTCCTGATGCGAACCATGAGTTAAAAGCGGCATTCATGGGGTTAAATTTGGGCACAGATGCCATAAAAATCTTTAAAATGATTGTAGAAGCAACGGCTTTCGGATCTAAGGCAATTGTTGATAGATTTAGTAGTGAAGGCGTGCCAATTAAGCAAGTAATTGCCATTGGTGGAGTTGCGAAGAAATCACCATATGTAATGCAAACACTCTCGGATGTGCTAAATATGCCAATAAAGGTGGCAAGTTCCGACCAAGCCTGTGCTTTGGGTGCAGCAATGAATGCCTCAGTTGCAGCGGGCGTTTATAGTAATCTTCAAGATGCACAGAAAGCGATGGGTTCGGGCTTTGATGCTCGTTACGAACCACGTGCAGCTTATGTTGAAGTTTACCAGAAATTATATGCCAAATATCAAATTTTAGGAAAATACACTGAAAATAATGCTTGATTTAAAACAATTTGAAGTTTGGTTTGTAACAGGTAGCCAACATTTGTATGGAGAAGAAACGCTTCGTCAAGTTGATGAACATTCAAAAATCATTGCTGATTTCTTCAATAATTCGCCTCAAATACCTGTAAAGGTTGTATTTAAGCCAGTTGTAAAAACATCTGATGAAATTCTGCAAATTTGCCGAGAAGCTAATGTTGCTCCAAACTGTGTAGGTATAATTACTTGGATGCACACATTTTCGCCTGCCAAAATGTGGATTCGTGGGCTTACAGCTTTGCAAATTCCACTGTTGCATCTACATACGCAATTCAACCGTGATATTCCGTATAATGAGATTGACATGGATTTCATGAATTTAAATCAATCGGCTCATGGCGACCGTGAATTTGGGCATATCATGACAAAAATGCGAATGAATCGTAAAGTTGTTGTTGGACATTGGCAGGCAATTTTGGTTCTCGAACAAATCAATGTTTGGACTCGTGTTTCGGTAGCAAAATACAAAATGCAAACCATGAAGGTGGTTCGTTTTGGAGATAATATGCGACAAGTAGCCGTAACTGATGGCGATAAAGTTTCGGCAGAAATGAAGTTTGGTTTTTCGGTAAATACGCACGCCGTAGGTGATTTAGTGCAGGTTATCAATCAAATTTCGGATGCTGAAATTGGAAAATTGATGCAAGAATATGAAGATACTTACACTTTAATGCCTTCTTTGACTAAATATGGAGAAAAACGAAGTTCGCTCTTTGAAGCTGCTCGAATAGAATTGGGTTTAAAAGCATTTTTAGAAGATGGTGGTTATTCGGCGTACACCAATACATTTGAAGACCTTCATGGAATGCGTCAACTTCCTGGAATCGGTTCACAACGAATGATGGCAGCAGGCTACGGCTACGGTGGTGAAGGCGACTGGAAAACTTCGGCTATGGTGCATATTATGAAAGTTATGGCAAGTGGAATGAAAGGAGGAAATTCATTTATGGAAGATTATACGTATCATTTCGACCCAGCTAATGCGATGGTTTTGGGGTCGCACATGCTCGAAATTTGTCCAACAATTGCTGCTCATAAAGTAAATTGTGAAGTGCATCCGCTTGGAATTGGCGGAAAAGAAGACCCTGTTCGCTTAGTTTTCAATGCTTCTTCGGGGCAAGCTTTAAATGTTTCGTTGATTGATTTAGGAAATCGTTTCCGTTTGATAGTCAATGAAGTAGAAGCGGTTGAAGTAACTGAATCTTTCCCGAAACTGCCAACAGCTCGTGCCTTATGGAAACCACAACCAAGTATGGAAGTTGGTTTGCAAGCATGGATTTTGGCGGGTGGAGCCCACCATACAGTTTATAGCCAAAATCTAACTACCGAATATATTGAAGATTTGGCTGAAATGCTTGATATTGAGTTAGTGGTGATTGATAAAGATACCAAAATTCGAGGTTTGAAAAATGAATTGAAACTTAATGAATTCTTTTACAAATGAGAGTATGTTTTGGAATTATAACTTATTGATAATGAATGAGATAAAAGCAATTTTTAACATAGCCTCTGCCTAAAGTATCGTTTTTTCCACATCCCGAAATAATCTTCTCCTAAAGCGGAATGCCGCCCGATTTAACCAAACAAGGCTTCCGCTTCTACGGTCTGATTTCCACTTGCCAATGATTTTTTGTGAAATAAACCCTTTGGTTGATTCTAGATTTTGTACAATTTCTACTTCCCATTTATAATTTACTTCTACATGCTCTTGAAATGCGTTTTTTTTACCAGATTTGCTCTTATTTTTAAAATCTTGGTACTTTGCCTTTTAATAAATCTAAGGCTAATATGCCTGCTTGTTTATCTGAAATGTTTATGGCAGTAACCTTAATTGAAAAGGGTAAATTCTAAAGTATCAACTAGTATCGCTCGTTTTCGTCCATTTACATTTTTGCCACCATCAATGCCTGTTTCTTGGCTGATGAACTGAAAAATCTTAACAGACTGACTATCAATAGCTAATAAACTTGGAGTGTCCTCTTTTTTTTTTTTTTTTTACTAGTGAATCAAGAATTTCTTCCCAAATACCAAATACATTTAATTGAGTGGAGTGATAAAGTTTCCCATGGTGGATATGCTGTCCAAATTTCGCCATTGGAAACTCGTATTATTTATGAAAAATATCACATTTAAAATCGTTCTTAAACAATGCTTACGCTTTCTTTGGTCATTAAGTATTTTCTCAATAACTTACCATTGAGAATCCGCAGGACGGTCTGTGCCGTTAATTCTTGAAATTTATTTTTCAATTATTTTAGTTTTGATTAAACCGAAGTTACACCGATTCTCGTTTTAATACAATTTTAACAAATTCCAAAACACACTCTTAAAGCAATTTAAGAATAAAAGTTTATGAAAAAACTTTATTTATTACTCCTTTTATTTACATTTCATGGCAAAGGTTTCTCGCAATCAGTGAAATTTATTTCGTCATTAGATGCTTCAAAAACTACCTATTCTATGCGTATGCTCGAAAAAATGCTGAGCAAGAAAGGGTATGCTGTGAAAAATACTACCTCAAAGTTTACTATTATTTTTAAAATAGATGGTAGTAAATATGAACCTGAATCTTTTGGGGTTTTAACCGACAAAACTACCATAAGCATTGTTGGGGGTGATACAAGAGGCTTGATTTACGGCTCACTTGCTGTCTGCGAAAATATCAGAAACGGTGTTGGTTTAGATAAAATTAAGGCTTTTGAAGAAAAAGCAAAATATCCTTATCGTACAATAAAGTTTGATTTACCTTACGACACCTATCGCCACAGTTATGCCTTAGATTTACATCAAGAAACCTGTAAGGACATAAAATACTGGGAGGCGTTTTTGGATATGATGGCTGAAAATCGCTTTAATATCTTGAGTCTTTGGAACTTACATCCGTATGTGTATATGATTCGTGCCAAAAATTTTCCAGAAGCATCCCCTTTTTCCGATGCTGAAATGAAAGAATGGCAAACGCTTTTTCATGGTATTTTGCGAATGGCTAAAGAACGAGAAATAGAGACCTATTTGGTGCCGTTTAATATTTTCGTGAGTCCAGAATTTTCTAAAGCCCATAATGTGGCTATGGATAATCTCGAACATAATTTTTTTGTAAAAGGAGATACTTCAAGCATCATTAAACGTTATACCCATGAAAGCGTTGCCCAAGTATTACAGGAATACCCCGAACTTACAGGATTTGGTCTTACTTTGGGAGAAGGAATGGGCGGTATGACACCTCAGCAACGTGAGGATTGGATGAAAGAAACTATCATCGAAGGCATGAAAATGTCAGGTAGAAAGTGTAAATTGATTCATCGCATACCGTTTTCAAGTAATGCGGGTTCGTTAGGACCCACCAGCATTGAAACCGAGCGATTGACAAGAAGAGCTATCGATGAAGAAGGTGAAATGGATTTTATAGAAAAACCAATTTGGGCAGATTTTAAATACAATTGGTCGCACGCACACTCCACTCCAACGCTTGTAAAAGTACACGGAGGAAAACTTTTTGATACCTATTTTGTACCCAAACCACAGACTTATAAAGTTACTTGGACGGCTCGGAACGAGGATTTTTTCTGCCTACGATGGGGTGTGCCGGATTTTATAAGAAGCCATATCAAAGAAAATAGTCAAGAATATGTTGGAGGCTATACCATTGGTTCGGAAACCTATATTCCTGCGAAAGATTATTTTACAAAATCTGATATAAAAGTTGATTGGAAATATGCTTTCGAGCGTCAATGGCTATTTTATAAATTGTGGGGTAGATTGCTTTACAACCCTAATACACCTGATTCAGTATTTCAAGCCGAGTTTACACGTAGATACGGAAAAGATGGAGAAAACTTACTTACTGCCAGTTCATTAGCGGGTAAAACACCGCTTAGACTTGCTTCGTCTTTTGATTTTACTTGGGATTTTAGTTTATATAGCGAAGGTTTTTTATCATTGAAAGACAAAACTGTTAGCTATATTGATATTATCCGACAAATTGAACAACCTGTTACGGAGCCAAGTTTTGTTTCTATTGCCGATTTCGTAAAAATAAAAACCAATAATGGAAGTATTGAAGCAGGAAAAGTAACACCACCGATATTGGCCGAAATGTTGGAAAATGATTGTAAAAAAGCATTGGAGTTAGTAAAAAATATCAATACTAAAAATAATAATATGCTCATGTATGAAGTGGCAGATGTACGCACATGGGCGTATCTTGGTCTATACTATGCTGAAAAAATCAGAGGAGGTATTTATTTACAAACTTATCGAGCTAAAGGCGATTTGCAGAACAAACAAAAGGCAATAATGCATTTGGAAACCGCACTTAAATTCTGGGATGAGGTAATAACAATTACAAAACCAATCTATAATGATATGCCTTTGGTACATTTTACCGAACAAGCAGGAAACACCAAAGAACAAAATGAAGTACTTCGTTTCCATTGGCACATTTTACGACCCGCCGTAGCAAATGATATCGAAATTGCCAAAAAAACTGTATTTGAAAAGTAAAGTGTAATAGTCGCACCTGTGATGCGACTATTTATTTTGTCTTTACTTAAATTACGGCAACTTAAAATTCCATTTAGAGTTATCGCTGTTAAAATCAAATTCTGCTAATGTCGGTGTGCTATCGCCCGAAGAAACTAATGCTAATATCTTTCTAGAATTTGGCACAACTTTCGGCATTATTCTAAAAGTACCATCAATTAGTTGGTCGATTCTCCATAATTGTTCGGCAGAGCCTGTAAATTCTGGAACTGTTATAACTTCTGCATTGGCTGTTGCAGCTAAAGCTCGGTTTGTTCCAGCCAAAACAATTTTGTAATAAGGTCCACCCAAATAACCTGTCGAATCAGGAGCATCGGTAATTGTCCATTTTTGATGCGGACGGGACATATAATCACCTATTCGTAAATTCAGATTGCCAGTTGACCAGTCTTTTATAACATCTGCTATTTGCTGGGCTGAAACAGGTTTAATTGGTTCATTGTTAGGCTGATTAAATCCACGTGGTGCGTTTGCCATTCTTGTAAAATCAACAGCCAATTCTAAGGCGTACCCTCTTCTAACAGATTCAATTTCGTAAGCACCTTCTTTAAATTTTTCTCCAGCCACAGGCCATCCATCTTTCCAAACGACTGGAAGTATGCCTAAAACACTGCGACCTCCTTGCTCTAAATCTGCTTCGTAATGGATAGACATTTTTTCAACTCCTTTTTCAAGGATTATATGTCCGAAATGCCCAGGACCAAACAAATTTCCACGGGTAGCTACTACCATTTTTCCACCACCCTCCAACATACTTCTACCTACATTATCAATATAAGGGCCAGTAATTTTCTTTGAACGACCCACCACTACATTGTAAGTTGAATTGGCACCATCGCAGCAACTACCATGCGTGGCAAGTAGATAATACCAACCATCTCGATAAACCAAAGTACTTGCTTCGCATACAATCGCAACATCTACAGGTTTATTTCCTTTTTTAAGGCCTCCTGTTCTTGGGTCTAACTCTATGAGGCGAGTAAAGCCAAAATAAGTACCATAAGTCAGCCAAAGGCGTCCAGTAGTTGGGTCTAACATAACACCAGGGTCAATGGCGTCGCATTCTTCGTAACCATCAGAAGTAGCAATAACAACAGGTTCAGAATATTTAAAATTAGGTGATTTTGGGTCAAGTGTCTTGTTCCACATGGTCAGAATAGCTCCTTTATGATTGGGTGAACCACCAGTTGCTCCGAATATTACAAGGTATCTGTCGCCAATTTTGATAACATCTGGGGCTGCTCCGCCACCGGGTCTTACGCCACCGCCATGCCACGTCCAACCATCATTCGATATTAATCCACCACTACCAGTGCCGAATGTATAATATTTACCTTCGCACTCGGTAACAGTCGAAGGGTCATGAATAAAAGGTCGGCCGACCTGTGCCATTGATATTTGTACTATCGACAATGCCAATAAGCTAATTATGCAGGTTATTTTAATTTTTTTCATTTAATATTCCTTTAAATACCGCTCGAAATTATCTTTTGATTGAGGAGTTTTCGGAGTGGATAATTTTATAATATTGTCAATTTTAAAATGTATATTATTTGTAACTGGTTGTGAAGTTTTTGATTGGCTCACCTTTTTCATTTAAAAAACGAACGGCGAAATTGGCCATTCCCGGGCCATTAATTACAGCCCCACGAATAATATTCTTTCCTTTTTTAAGGGTCAAACGTTGAGAAGTTACATTATCTGCAATCATATCTCTGTCGCCAGAAAGTACCATCGCTTCCTGACCATTTAACCACCACATACTTCCAGAATTGCATCCCGCCGACATTCTAACGTTTTGAATTTCTTCAGGACAATTGATTACCGTGACGAGCCAAACCAGAATACCAAACTTTGGTTTATTTAGGGCATATGTAAAGTTATATAAATTAAAGTTGAATGATTTACTATCTAAAGCATGCCATTTTAGTTCCTGATCACCAATTTTTACAGTTTCATTATTTTTAGGAATGATGTTATAATTGTTCGAGAAATTATCGGCCGAAAAATTAGTTTTGAGGTAGCTATCGGTAATAACATTGTTTCGAGCAATGTTTTTCTTTACCGGCTCAAGCACAAGCCAACGTTGGATAAAACCTTTATTATCAGGGGCTTTTGGAGTTGCTGAAGCACTTATAAAATGTCTATTTAAGGTGTGAGTTGTGTCTCCTTTTATTGGAATCGGAGGAAGTGAAGGAGCAACTCTTTGCCCAGAGCCTGGCCCTTGTGCAAAAACTGAAATGCCATTTATTTGAATTATTGTTAAAATAATAAAACTAAGAATTGGCAACAAGAATTTTGGTCTATTGGTCATAATTGATTTTTAGGTTAATGATTGAAAAGTTTTTAAAGTGAAATTTCTTTCAGGCTATTTATTGGAAACCAACTTTTATCATCGTAGCAATTATTCACGTAAAGCGTTGAAAGCCAATAAGTGCTTGATTGAGTTTTTGCCAAGCCATTTTTTGGACATTCTTTCAAGCCTAGAAACTTAAAATTGCCATATAAATTAGCCAATAATATTGATGTTTTACACATGTTTTGCTTGATTTAATAAATAAAACCTCAAATATGAATGAGCCATACTTGAGGTTTTGGAAAAGTATAATTAACCTTAGTTTGTGGTTTTGGGTATCAAAAATTTATTAACTTCTAACCAATAAGCAAACGAATCAAACCATTTATTACTGGTACGGTTGGGATTGCCAAGTCCAAAACCATGCCCTCCATTTTGATATAAATGAAATTCTACAGGCACTTTGGCTTTGTGCCATGATTCAATCACGCCAAATTGACCTCTAAATAGGCCATCATCCGAAGCAATAGCACAAAACATGGGTGGAGCATTTTTGGGTACTTCAACAGATCCCATTCCACCATAAATAGGACCAATAAATGCAAGCTTCATAGTTTTCGAGTGTAGTGTTGCATGCATAGTAAGGCCAGCCCCTGCTGAAAATCCTATCATTCCTATTCTATCGGTATCTACCCCCCACTCCTTTGCATTTTTTATAATCATGGCATAGGCAGCTTCAGCATCGGTTAATTGATTATCTAAATTGCGAGCTGGTGGTGGGGTTGCACCTGTTGCCGCTGGTGCAGGAGTACGTGGTCGGTTCATCCATGCAGTAAAATCTTCCAATTTATCAGGAGTTGGATTCAACCGATACTTAAGTACAAAGGCAGTTATCCCTTTTTTATTGAGGGCTTCAGCCACTTCCCAACCTTCGTTACCCATTGATAACCAACTAAAACCACCACCTGGTGCTACTATTACAGCGGCACCATTTGCCATTCCTTTTTTTGGTATAAATGGGGTTAATGTAGCCTTAGTTATATTGCGAGCCATTGGGTCACCCCATTGTTTAAACCATGTTTCTGAGGCAGGCTGATTTTCTACCCCACCAGTATTTAAAGGTATAGCGTTAGGCTCTTTTGGTGTTTCTAAAGGATAAATAGTGCCATCTTGGGCATAGATTAGGGATGAATTCAGTAATAAACAGAAAAGTACCGAAATTTTAGACAGTTTTTTGATTTTCAATTGCATTTTTTGATTGATTTATATTTGATATTTTAATCTACTTCACGCGTTTCAATTTCATTTCGCCTCTTTCGTTTTTTGTAACGATTTCGTCATTACTGATAAGTTCGCCAGTGTTGCTAATCGTCATATCATTGAACGAAATACTGTAAGAAAATTTCTTTCCTTCTACTTTACCGTTTTCAATTTTGGTTTCACCAAATTGTGTTTTCCAAGTACCAATAAGCTTATCTCCTTCCACTTTAAAGGTGTATTCGATTTCAAATGTACCGTTTGGAGTTTCACGAGAACCTTTCCAATTGCCATCAATTGGGTTTGTTTGAGCAAATACTGCCATGCCGCAAAGCATGAAGAACAATACGAATAGTTTTTTCATTGTTTTTTTTAAATTGAGGTTGATTCTTTAGTAATTTAATTTTATTAATTTTTCAAACCAACTACTTTAAAATATGCAGGTTTTGGTTGATTGTTTCTATCGAAAAGTAATGGGTAACTCGTTCGTCCACGTACGGGCCAGTTGTTTAGCCAGCTAACACCGTCATTTACACCCCAAAAAGTTACTCTAGTAACTTTGTCTTTATGTTTCAAGAATAACTTAAATAGGGCTTCATAGTCATCAGCTAATTGTTTTTGTACATTCTCAGGAAGTCCATTTGTATATGGGTTTATTTCGGGGCTATTAGCCATTCGTTGGCTTACATCAGCACCTTGAAAGTTTCTTTCTAAAACCTCAATATCTAACTCTGTAAACATAACTTTCAATCCCAAGGCCGAATATTCAAGAATACTCTCTTCAATATCCTTCAATGGAATTTTGCCTACGTGCCAGTGTCCTTGGATACCTACACCATCAATTCTTGCTCCTGATTCTTGAATTTTCTTGATTAATTTGATACATCCTGCACGTTTGGCTGGCTTTTCATTGTTATAATCATTGTAATATAATTCAGTTTTTGGAGATGCCTCTTGTGCCAAACGGAAGGCATCGACCAAATATCCTTCGCCTAAATGTTTTAAGAAAACTGAGTTTCGGAGTGTTCCGTCTTCGTTTAGTGCTTCGTTTACTACATCCCACGAGAAAACTTTGCCTTTGTAGCGTCCCGCAACTGTTTTGATGTGGTCAGTGAAGAATGTACGAATAGAATCACTGCTCTTAATGCCTCTGATAAAGTTTGGAAGCTGACTATGCCAAATCAAGGTATGACCATTTATTTTGATGTTATTTTTTTCACCATATTCTACCAGCTTATCGGCCATCGTGAAATTATACGTGTCCCATTTTGGATGAATTAATGCCGATTTCATAATATTTTCGGGTGTGGCGGCATTGAATTGCTTTTTGATTAAGTCATTTACAACCGCATTTTTCTCATCGATTTGAGAGTTGTTAAGAGCCGTACCAATCAAAAAATCTTTTTTGAAGGTATCTTTTAAGGATTTTGGATTATCGCTCGTCGATTGAAATGTGAAATTTGAGAATAAAATTACTCCTAAAACTAACGTAAGAATTAAAATGTGTTTCATCGGGTTTACTAGTTATTTGGCAATTTAAAAATGGAATATTCGAGTTTTTCAAGAAAGAATCTAACGTCTTTAAGGTACAAACGTTAGAATATGTATGAAACAAAACTAAAATTTATTAACCTATTCTATTATTTTTATAAAATATGCTTCGTTTGAATTGTTTTTTGGGTATCTAAATTATTTTCACTCATTTATCAAAACATTAAACTTATGTGAAAAATACAATTTTTAACACAGAATCTTCAAATGAGAAATTTATGAATATTTGAATTTATAAGCGAATGTAAGTGTAGAAATTTAAAATGCAAATTAAAAGTGTCGTTTTGACACATAAACGGCAATAAAAACAACCGATTACGTTTACGATAGGCAATTTATTAATAAAAACGTTCAATTTTTAGGGTTTATATGGGATTTTCGAAGACCTTTTTTTTATTAATAAATACAAAAATATAGATTAAATATTTTTAAAATCTAAGAATAGTACAATAATTTCTATTTAACAGCAAATTTTTAGCAGGCTGGATTCATTATTCTGAAATAGGACTTAATTTCCATCGGTTACTTTATAAACTCTATTAGCCGTAGCTTCTAAAACCGGGATATTGCTAAAACGGCCCTTCTTAAACTTTAGAAATACCCCAATTGTGTCATCGTGCCAAATACTTTTCCATGGAATCCCGTAATGTTTAAATCCGAGTTTTTCAAGCGTTTTCATCATTGGGTTATGTGCAAATAACTCGGTTGTAGCTAAAATATTTTCTTTTAATCTGTTTCAAGTGGATAAAAGCTTAACTATGGATGTTAAGAAATTTCACGAATTTAATTCCTTTTTAGATTTTTTTTTAACGCTTTGACAATCATTAACTAATAATGGCTTTACATGGGGTGAGTAGTTTTGCAGCTGAAACAATCGCATTCATAACTCATGAAAAAAACTCTGCTTTCCATTTTAATTGGATTTTTATTTTGCTTTAATGCTTTTTCGCAAGGAACTGATGCCACAATTGCTGGTGTAGTTAAAGACGAAAAAGGCCAAGGAATTCCAGGGGCTTCGGTTCGTGTCCGCAACGAATCAACTGGTTTTCAGACTGGTACACTTACCAACGTAAATGGTGAGTTTCAACTTCAACAACTTCCGCTCGGCAAACCTTATACAATTACGGTTTCGTTTGTGGGCTATCAAACCCAAAAGTTTTCAGATTATGCACTTAATCAAGGAGATAGACTGAAAATTGATTCCAAATTAATGATTTCAAATACAACTTTATCCGAAGTTGTGGTTTCTGCTAATTCTTTTGTCAATAAAGAAACTGAAAGAGCCGGTGCAGCAATTGCCGTGACAGCTTTACAGATGAAACAACTTCCAATGGAAGGTAGAAACTTTACGGCTTTAACCGCCCTTTCGCCATTACAAGGCCGAAATGGAAGTTTTAGTGGACAGCGTACTTCATCGACTAACGTAACGATGGATGGAGCAAACGCCCGAAATATGTACACCAATGGAGCAGTTGGTAATGGCCCATACACGATTTCACAAGAGGCAATTCGTGAATACCAAGTTTCAACAAACAATTATGACGTAACACAAGGTCGCCAAGGTGGTGGTTCGGTCAATGCTGTTACAAAAAATGGTACGAATACAATGGAAGGTTCGGCGTTTTTCTACCAAAGAGCAAGTAAAGCAAGACTTTTTGGTAATGAATTGTTTCCAATGAACAGTAAATTTAATGCAAATGGAACGCCAAGAACTACTAATATCAACCAAAAACAATATGGTTTTTCGTTAGGTGGAGCAATAATCAAAGATAAATTACACTATTTTGTGGCTTTGGATCGCCAAAACGAAACAATTCCTTTTCAAATCGCTCCGGTTTTTGATGCAACACAAGAACAAAACTTTGGTATCACTAAAATCAATTTAGAGAAAGTGATTGAAGTGGCAAGACAAAAATATGGTATGAAAAATACGCCACAATATGGCGACTTTTCTAGAGAAACCGAAGCAAATGCTTTGTTTATGCGTTTAGATTGGCAATTAAACGATAAAAACAAATTGACTTTCCGTAATAATCTTACAACTTGGTATGCTCCGAATTCGATAAACGATAATTCAAATGTCAATCTTTTAGAATCTTATGTCGGGTACAAAACTCGTGAAAATAGTGCTTTGGTTTCTTTGCGTTCGGCTCTCGCACCTGACGTAACAAACGAATTGAAATTTCAATACCAAACCGTTAAGCGTAATTATATTGTAAGTTCAGATTTACCTTTAGAAAATATTCCTCGTGCAATTATAACGGTTCGCTCGGTCATTCCTACTGCAACAAATCCTACTGCATCACAGACTCGAACTGTACAGTTTGGTGGTCAAAGATTTGGTACAGAATACGCCAACGACAAAACGCTCCATTTGGCAAATACAACTTATTGGAGAAAAGGCGGTTTGAATTTTAAATTCGGAACTGATAACATGCTTACTTTCTTAGATTCTAAGATTGTAAACGAAATGAATGGTCGCTTCTTCTATGCAAGTTTACAAGATTTTATTGATAATAAAGCAAGCCGCTTTGCCCGTGAAGTACCCTTATCGAACCCAGCTGTTCAGCAATCATTATTAGATTTTTCAGTATTCGGACAGGTTGATTTTCAGCCATTTAAAAACGTTTCGGCAATGGCAGGTTTGCGTTATGATGCAACGGTTTTCTTTAAACAAGGCGATGCAAACGCAACAACGGAAAATAAATTAGGCATAAAAACAACCAATTCTTTAGCCGATTTTAATAATATCCAACCAAGACTTCAATTAACTTGGGATGTGCAAGGTCGCCAAAAGGATTTGATTAAATTCGGTGGTGGAATTTTCTCGGCACAGCCAGTTTCTTATTTACAGTTGAATAATATTCAAAACAGTGGTACAATCGTAGGTTCGATTGATGTTTCGGGAGCAGCAGTTCCAAAAGCAGATTTTGTTTCGTATCGCAACAACCCAGCCACAACGCCAGGAATCAAGCCAGGTGAAAGCTATATTTCAACTATTAATGCTGTTTCTGATGATTTTCAAGTACCGAGTATTTTCAAATTAAACTTATCTTATAACCGTTTTTTTAATTCAAGATTTAGAGCAGGCGTGAATTTATTATGGTCGAAAACCATCAACAATTATGTTTATTATGACAGAAATATCGTTGACCAACCATACTTTACGCTCAGCAACGAAGGAAATCGTGGCGTTTTTGTGCCAGCAAATACTATTCCAGCCAACGGCTCAACCGATTGGACAAAAGGCAGAAAAGCAACTGATGTAGGTAGAGTTTTGGAATTAGAATCTTCGGGTCAATTAGACCAAATGGCGGTAGTTTTTGACGCAAGCATGAAACTCGGAACAGATGGATATTTTACTGTAAGTTACACTAGAAACGATACAAAAGACAATACTTCTTTTGACTGCTGTGTGGCCAATACTTCAACATTTCGTGCTATTGCTGATGACCCAAGAGATAGAACTGTTGCTGCTTCTGATTTCCAATTTAGCGATAAATTAGTTGTTAGTGCTGCTTCACCAACTTTGAAAGGTTTCCAACTCGGTGCTGTTTTTAATGGTGTTGGTGGAACTCGCTACTCGTTTTTGGTTGGTGGAAATAAAAGTATCAATGGTGATTTTGTGCTAACAAACGACTTGGCTTTTGTTTTTGACCCAAATAATTCGGCTGTTCCTGAAACAGTTAGAAATGGTATCAAAGGTCTTTTGGAAAACCCTGATGTAACGCAAAGTGTAAAAGATTATATCACGAAAAGTGTTGGCAAAGTAGCTCAAAGAAATGGTGGTGTAAATCCTTTTTATTATACGCTAGATTTACGTCTCACCAAAGATATTACACTTTATAAAAATCATAAGTTAGGATTTTCAGCAGATTGTTTTAATTTTATGAATTTATTGGATAAAACTAAAGGTGTTTCGTATAATCATGGAAATATCAACTTGCTTACAATGAACACTTTCGACCAAGCTACCAAAAACTATACCTATGGTGTAGAGTCAGGGGCTGGTAGAAAACTTTCAACAGCGGGCGGTAATCCTTGGAGAATTCAATTAGGTTTAAGATACTCATTTTAACATTACATAAACTCTATAATTAAACCCTAAACAGAGTCTGACCATTTATTTGGTCAGGCTCTATCACTTTTTTAAACAAATAAACAACATGAAAAACTTCGCCATAATTATGGTGGTTTTGAGCCTTATCATAGGCTGTAAGAATCAAAAACCGAACGACAATAATTCTTCTACCGTCGAAAAATTGGGTTTAAAAAGAGTAAAACTCACTAATGGCTGGTCATTGACGCCAATAGGTAAAAGTCTAAAATTGCAAGATTTACCATTAAATTTAGTAGTTTCTCCTTCAAAAAAGTATTTGGCCGTTACAAACAATGGGCAAAGCACTCAAAGTATAACCTTAATTGATGCTGCCACCGAGACTGTTTTAGATGATGAAACAATCGCAAAATCGTGGTTAGGTTTAGCTTTTAGCCCTGATGAAAAATACCTTTACGCATCAGCAGGAAACGATAATAAAATCAATATTTATAAAATCGAAAACAATCAATTGCAAAAAGATGGCGAAATTGTTTTGGACAAACCTTGGCCTGTAAAAGTCTCACCAGCAGGACTTTGTGCGACTGAAAAGCATATTTTTGTTGTTGCAAAAGATAATAATACACTTTATCAGCTTGATATTGCTTCAAAAAGTATCTTGAAAAAAATACCGCTTGCTGCCGAAGCATATACTTGTATTCTTTCGTCCGATAAAAACCTTTTGTATATCTCGCTTTGGGGTGGTGCAAAGGTATTGATTTATGATATTGTGGCTTCAAAATTCGTTGATGAAATTGCCGTTGATAAAAATCCGAACGACATGGTTTTGACCAAAGATGGTCAGTACTTATATGTTTCGCATGGAAATGACAATACAGTTTCGGTGATTGATACAAAACTAAAACAACGCATCGAAACGCTTTCTTGCTCGCTTTATCCAGACTCACCCGTTGGCTCGACTCCAAATGGCGTTGCTTTAAGTGAAGATGAAGAAAAATTATTCATTGCCAATGCCGATAATAACTGCTTGGCCGTTTTTGAGGTAGAAGACAAAGGAAAAAGTCGCTCATTGGGTTATATTCCTACGGGTTGGTATCCAACTTCTGTCAAAACTATCGGTAATAAAATTTATGTAACCAATGGCAAAGGACTTTCTTCTTCGGCCAATCCAAATGGGCCAAATCCAGTGAGCTCAAAGAGTGCACAGTTTAAAGGAGCAAACCCTGAAGCAGTTCGAGGTACGCAGTATATTGGAGGTTTATTTAAAGGAACGCTTTCTATTTTTGATTTTCCTGATGAAAAGACTTTAGCCGATTATTCAAAAATAGTTTATGAAAATACTCCATACAGCAAGACCAAAGAAAAAGAAAGTGAAGGCGAAAAAGGCAATCCGATTCCAACAAAATTAGGTCAAAAATCGCCCATCAAATATGTTTTTTATGTCATCAAAGAAAACCGTACTTATGACCAAGTTTTGGGTGATGTAAAAGGTGGAAATGGCGATACAACACTTTGTTTGTTTCCTGAACGCATTACGCCCAATCAACATGCAATAGTGAAAGATTTTGTTTTGCTTGATAATTTTTATGTAGATGCCGAAGTAAGTGCCGATGGACACAACTGGTCAATGGCTGCTTATGCCAATGACTATGTAGAAAAAACATGGGTAACAAGCTACGGTGGTCGTGGTGGTACTTATGACTACGAGGGAAGCAGAGATATTGCACACCCTAAAAATGGTTTTATTTGGGATTATGCTCAACGTGCAGGTGTAAGTTTTAGGTCTTACGGTGAATTTACTGAACAACGAATGAAACTACCAAATCTTAAAAACAATTGTAGTTTGAAATATCCATCTTATAATCTTTCTATCAAAGATGTTACTCGTTTTGAAGCTTGGAAAGCTGATTTTGATTCTTTATTGACAAAAAATAGCGTGCCAAATTTAAATATTATTCGCCTCGGAAACGACCACACTGCAGGAGCTAGAGTTGGAATGCCAACCACCGAAGCAATGGTTGCGGATAATGATTTAGCAGTTGGAAAATTGGTAGAGCATCTTTCAAAATCGGGTATTTGGGAACAATCAGTCATATTTATTTTGGAAGACGACGCTCAAAACGGCTCTGACCACGTAGATGCCCATCGCTCAACGGCCTATGTTGCGGGTGGATTTGTAAAACGTGGATACGTTGATCATACCATGTATTCAACATCGAGTATGCTACGCACAATGGAATTAATTTTAGGAATTCCACCGATGAGTCAATACGATGCTGCCGCTACTCCAATGTGGCGTTCTTTTAGTAAAACGCCTAATAATCAGCCTTTTATAGCTCGTAAAAATAATATTAATTTGGATGAGCGAAATGTGGCTGTCAATAGAAATTCTATCAAATCAGCTGAGTTTGATTTATCAAAACCCGATTTGATTAATGATTTAGAGTTTAGTCAAATTGTTTGGCAATCTGTAAAAGGACTAAAAAGCTCAATGCCTGCTCCAAAAAGAAGTGCTTTTTTAGTATTGAAGGAAGAAGATGGCGAAGAAGATTAAGAAGAACACAATCACTAAAAAAGTATAATTATTAAACAATGAAACTACTCTTTTTATACAGTTTTTTATTAAACCCATCAACTGATTCGAGTAAAGTAGAATTATTGAATGAGGTCGTAATTACGGCCAATCGCTCGGCTAATCAAGAGTTTCAGACACCGAATAGTATTAAGGTTTTGAATAAAAAATACCTTAAAACCTATGCTCCACGAACAATTCCTGAAGCCTTGATGGGCGTAAATGGCGTATTTGTGCAGAAAACCAATCATGGCGGTGGCTCACCTTTTGTGCGTGGACTTACCGGTAATCAAACTTTACTTTTGGTGGATGGTATTCGCCTAAGTAACAGTACTTTCCGTTATGGTCCAAATCAATATTTTAATACAATCGACCCATTTTCGATTGAAAAAATTGAAGTACTGAAAGGTGGTGGCTCGGTGCAATACGGCTCAGATGCTTTGGGTGGAACGATACAAGTTTTTACGGCCGAACCCGAATTTGGTAGTAAACTGAAACTCAATCTTTTAGGTCGAATCGCTACGCAAGGAATGGAACAAACTGCTCGTGGCGAATTGAATTATGGTGGCGAAAAACTGGCAATTTCAGGAAGTTTTGGCTACCGAAATTTTGGTGATTTGGTTGGAGGAAAACTTACTGGCCGTCAATCACCTTCGGGGTATGATGAGCAAATGGGAAATCTAAAAGCCAAGCTAAAACTCGGAAAAGGAATATTGACAATGGCTCACCAATATTTTGAAGCTAAAGATGTACCTATTTACCATAAAGTTGTGTTGGAAAATTTCGCAATTAATGAATTTCAGCCTCAAAGACGAAATCTTTCTTACGTAAAATTTAACCAAAAAAATGCGTCCAAAATATTGAGTGAAGTTTCGGTCATTGGTTCATTACAAATGACTTATGAAGGCAGAAAAAGCCAAAAGAAAGGTTCAACAAGATTGATTCAAGAAACAGATAAAGTTTATACAAAAGGATTGACAACTAATATTTCTTCTGAGTTTTCAGAAAAATGGACAGCCAATTCGGGTATTGAAATTTATCATGATTTAGTGCGTAGTTCAAAAATTGATGCCCCAGCCTCTCCTACTTCATCGGAAGCTCCGAAAATTTTGCGTGGCCTTTACCCAAACAATTCAACTTTCTTAAATTATTCGCTTTATTCGTTGCATCAATTTACCCAAAATCATTGGCAATTTTCGGCAGGGCTTCGTTATAATGGTTTTTCGATTATTGTTCCTGACGAAACCATCGGCAAAACAAATCTAAGGCCGCAAGCACTCGTGCCAAATGTTTCGATTGCTTACCTAATTGGCTCAAAATCAAATATTTATACTTCTTATAATGCAGGTTTCCGTACGCCAAATGTGGATGATTTAGGTACACTTGGCATCGTAGATTTTAGATACGAATTACCAACTAATAATCTAAAACCTGAAAAATCTAATAATTATGAGTTGGGTTATAAATTCCGAACCAACCGTTTCTCGGCAACAACAGCCCTTTATTACAGCGATTTAAGAGATTTGATTGCTCGTGTAAAAGTGCCAAATCAAGTCATTAATGGTTATAATGTTTATCAAAAAGAAAATATAGAAAAAGCCAATATCAAAGGCTTCGAGGTCGAATTTGAGGGGCTAATTAACAAAGAATTGAAAACTTACGGTGGCGTTTCATACACTTATGGACAAAACATTACGAAAAATGAGCCAATGAGACGAATCCCGCCACTCAACGGTCGTTTTGGTTTGGAATACCGCAAGAGCAATTTCTTTGTTCGTCCCGAATTACTTTTTGCCTCAAAACAAGACCGCCTCGCACAAGGCGATAAAGACGATAACCGCATCGGTAAAAGTGGAACTGCAGCTTGGCAGATTATTAACATTTATAGCGGATACGAGTATAAATGGCTGAATATCAATCTTTCTGCCCAAAACCTTACTAATAAAGATTACCGTACTCACGGCTCTGGAATTAATGGTGTAGGAAGAAGTTTATGGTTAACTTTGAATGTTGAAATTTGATAATTCCATGCCATTTTACTTATTAAATAGCGTTGGGTTTGCAAACCCAACGCTATTTATAAACCAAATTAACTACCCCCTACAATAATGAAAAAACTTATCTTATTATTAGCAATCCCGTTTGCTATTCAAGCCCAAGTTGTCATTGAAGCTCCTGCGGGAAATACCCCAGCCAAAATAGACAAAACAGGTAAAACTATCATTCCTAATGGGCGTATTATTACACCAAGAGGTGTGCAAATTTCAACCGCTCCACACCCCTATGGTTTGGTTTTAAGTCCAGACGGAAACACGGCAATTACAGCAAATTCTGGTATTCGTCCGTTTTCGATTTCTATCATTAAAAATATACTTTCGGCCAATCCAGAAACCATTCAAGTTCCTGAAGGATCAAAAAATAATGAAGGAATTTTAGAAGCCTGTTTCATGGGTTTGGCAATCAGTCCAAATAATCAAACGGTTTATGTTTCGGGCGGACAATCAAACAAAATTTTCAAATATGATGTCAGTACCGGTAAGTTGAAGGGCAATATTAATTGTGCGATAAAAACTAATGAAGCTGATTATCGACATGGGTATTTGGGCGATATGGTTATGACCAAAGATGGAAAAACGATTTATGTTGTTGACCAAATTGGATTCCGAATTGCAGTAATTGATGTAGATACAGAAAAAATCATTCAGAATATTCCAACGGGTCGTTATCCTTTCGGAATTACACTTACACCCGACGAAAAAAACGTTGTAGTGGCAAATGTTGGTGTTTTTGAATATAAAAGATTTACTGATTTAGACCCAAAAAATATCAAAGGAACTGCTCACAAATTTCCTTCAACAAAATATGGATCTAAAGAAATGTTCGAAGGTGATGCCGCTAATGGTATTCCAGCTCTTGGCGACCCAAATGCTCCCGAATCTTTCTCAGTTTGGATTTATCCGACTCAATCATCTCAACCGACCGCAAAGATAAAAACTGGTTTCTTGGTTGGACAAATGATTGAAGATTTTCCTGCAGTTGGTGGCAGTAGTCCAAACTCGGTTGTGGCTACCAACGACTATGTTTTTGTAAGTAATGGCAATAATGATTGCATTTCGGTGATTGATATAAAAGGTGGAAAAGTTTTGAAAAACATTCCACTTTCGATTGATAAACGTCTCGGAAATTTGCGAGGAATTATTCCTTTTGGTATTACGCTTTCGCCTGACCAAAAACGCCTTTTTGTTGCCGAATCTGGCATAAATGCGGTCGCTGTAATTGATGTAGCAAGCCTTGAAGTAGTCGGACATATTCCAACGGGTTGGTTTCCTTCTAAATTAAAAGTGAGCAATGATGGAAAAAAACTCATAGTTGCGAATGCAAAAGGCTTTGGAAGTGGTCCAAATGGCGGAAAAAACTTCAAAATGGGGGCTGAAGGTAGTTATATTGGCGGTCTGATGAAAGGTTTGGTTTCGGTGATTGATATTCCAAGCGATGAACAGCTTAAATCTGAAACGAAGGTAGTTATAGAAAATAATTTTAAGTTTATCGACCCACGAATAAGCAAAAATCCGATTCCTGCTACCAATAAAAAACCTTCGAACGAAATTAAATACATCGTATTTATCGCCAAAGAAAACCGTACGTACGATGAAGTTTTCGGACAAAACAAAAAAGGTGATGGTGATTCGACTTTGGCACGTTTTGGTAATGGTGTAAAAGTTATTAATCGCAAAGGCACCAAAACGATTCCTGATGCACGAGTAATGCCTAATCATTCAGCCTTGGCGAAACGTTTTGCAATAAGCGATAATTTTTTCTGTGATTCTGACGTTTCGGCTGACGGGCATCGTTGGCTCGTAAATACGTACCCAAATGAATGGGTCGAAACCGAAACTGCTGCTTCTTATGGCGGTAAACTTTCGCAGCGAGATACCTCCAATGCTCCTGGAAATTTGGCAATTTATGGCTCGGCTGGCTCAATTTATCCAGAAGATTATAATGAAGGCGGCAGCATGTGGGAGCATCTCGAACGAAATAAAATCGACTTTTATAACTTTGGTTTTGGTGTAGAAATGGCAGGAGCTTTCAGCGATAGTACCATGAAATATATTGGAGAGCTTTACACTGTAAATTATCCATTACCAGCACCATTGATTGATAAATCTTCAAAGACTTTTCCGACTTATAACATGGCAATTCCTGACCAGTTTAGAGCTGATTTATTTATGAAAGAATTTAATGAACGTTGGTCAAAAGGCAATTTACCATCAGTAATTACACTGATGTTACCCAATGACCACGGCACGGGCGAACGTCCGCATGCTGGCTTTCCATTTCAAGCGAGTTACATGGCTGATAATGATTTGGCAGTTGGTCGCACAATTGAATTTTTATCGAAAACCCCTTATTGGAAAAATATGGCGGTTTTCGTAACTGAAGACGACCCGCAAGGAGGTGTTGACCACGTTGATGCTCACCGTAGCTTAATGATGGTAGCTTCGCCATATACAAAAAAGGATTACGTAAGTAAAGTGCATTATAGTTTTGGTAGTATTTTCAAGACTTTTTGGCATATTTTGGGTATTCCTTACTTAAATCAATACGATGCCGGAGCAACTGATATGTCAGATATTTTTACTGACAAACCAGATTTTTCTCCATACAATGCCATCCAATCTGACCTCCGAATTTTCGACCCAGAAAAAGCCTTAACACCATTTGATGAAAAATTTGACTGGAAATTCTTTGTCAGTTCAGAAGAACTTGACCGTACCGAAACCATGCAAAAACGTCGTGATGATGATGATAAAGTAGAAAAAGTGAAAAATAAGATAAAGAAAAAGGATAAGAAAAAACAATTGTCATTGCCTAAAATAGGTTGCCCTCAAAACGGGACAATCACATGAGCAAAGATGATTTAAAATCTAAGAAAAGTACAAATCTAAATATTCGTCCGAGGAGAATATTTAGCACTGAGT
>JAIXOL010000036.1 GCA_027486845.1 Cytophagaceae bacterium | reverse complement strand
CCAATACCAGCAAAAGACCAATTAATTTTTGGATTTGGACCGAACTCATCTTCAACGGCTGATACAAGCCCCAGTCCCGCTACGGCTGAGAAAAATTGAGCAGAACGCTTTTTCCAAACGTACTTTTTGTAAACTTTCATGAGTTCTTGAGAATTTTGTTTTTCAAGAATCTTTTTTAATTCTCGTGGGCGTTTAATTATCTTAACGTTTAACGAAACTGTGCCATTTTTAATGTAAGTCATTTGTTGGGCTTGGCTATTAACCGTTATCAACAATAGAAAAACAGATAATCTAATCATTGTCATCGGGAAATGTTTTTTAATTCTGCTAAACGGTTGTTCAAAGAATTTAGGATTGCATCAGGGTTTGAAGGTTTCTTAACGAAAAAGATAAAATCTTGAAATAATAATCTTAGTTTGCTCATTTTATGATGGTTTTGCTTAAGATTGCTGTTTTAAAAACGACTAACAGTTCCACTGCGGTACCTCCACTGTGGCAACTAGACTGATAGCTCCACTACGGTTTAAAAATCAGCTGAACTTATGAAAAACTTCGCCTAACTAGGTTCAGGACAACGAAATTTCAGGCATAACTAAAAAGAAACCCAAAGATTAATAGCCCAAAATTATGCAAAATGTGTAATAAAATGGAAAACTTTAATCCATATATTATTCTTATATAGCCAAGCATTAATCCCCCAAAAAATATCGGGGTCAAAATGAGACAACAGTTTAAAATTAGGTAATCGTCAAAATCAAATTTGAAAATATGAATTAATGAGAAAACAACTGAAGAAAAATAATAAGCAACTTTAATTTTTTTTGAATCATAGTATAAGAATAATGGAAACCTAAAAATTAATTCTTCAATTACTGGAGATAGGATTAACCCAAAAAATAGGGTAGATAATGAATATACTTCATTAGATGCTTTATTTATCGGAAATCTATTGAACCCTGAAACAACACTTAAATAAATTAGACCTAAAAAAACAAACGTGACAATAATATTAAAAATGAAATAGAATAAAATATCTGAGAGATTATCTTTAAAACTTTTTAGATTAGTTTTAAAAATAGGCTGTTTCAAAAACAAGAGAAATGTTTTTAGAAGTACAGTAAACTTTAAACTGAATATTGTAAAATCCCAAACTGCTAAAAGTTTGGGATTTTTTTTCTGTTTTTCTATCATCTAATTCCACCGTGGTTTGAAGAACTCATTATATCATGATAGGCTGCTGACCCGCCTTTATTTCCAACTGCCTCGTCCGCTTTTCCCCAGCCATACTTGACTGCTTCCCAAGCGAAACCCCTGTTTGACTTCATATTAGTAGTTTTAGTTAGGCTGAATCTTAATTCAGTCTGTGCTTCTACCGTTCTCTGAAAGGCATTAAAAATAATCGTATTAAATGATTTTTTGCTCATTCTTTATTGCCGTTTTAAAAACGGCTGACAGTTCAACTGCCGCACACCGCCTAAATTAAAAATCAGCCGAGTTTATGAAAGAATTCACAAAACTGGAAAACACTACGGTTAGCAGGAAAAAAAATTACACATTCCTTTTTTTGACAAATGGAAACTTGTTTTTAAGGAAGTAATATATGCTAATCAAGAATATAAATTGAATTATATCTAAAATAGTAAATCCAATTTTATGGTATAAATTATAGTTTAAGTTTGAAAAATTCACCAGCCTATAGTGCAAAAGTTGATTTAATGTTTGTTTATGTAGTAAATGTAGAATAAGGTTATTTATTGATGCTAAAAAACTGGAGAAAGTGTTGTTAAATAGTAACATGATACCGAGTAAGAAAAAATAATATTCTTTCAACTTCAAATTTTGTTTAGATGATATTCTTTTTATTGAATAAAGAAAGTAAACTGAAAAAATAATGAAATAGCAGACAGATAAAAAAACTACACCTTGCCAGTTTAAGTTTAATAACTTAAAATCAATAGCTGTTTCTCCTTCTAAATTAGGGCTTGCCAAAAAAGTAGAATAAAGGTCTGCTGTTATAGAAAGAAAATAAAGTATTGGAAAATAAAACTTACTATTATTCATTATTAATAATATAAGACTAACAGAGGATAACTAAAATTATCCTCTGTTTTTATAATTTTTAATATTTTATTCATTCAACTGTGGTTAATAACTTCCACCAGCTCCGTGAACATGGGTACTGTCAGATTGAGAGTGTGTTTTTTGGTAATCACCTTTTTCAAGATGTTCATAAATCTTACGTGAACACCCAGAAACTAACAAGGCAGCTCCAATTATTAATAAAGGTACAAACCCTCCATCTGTTGTGCTCAATTCATTTTGATTCATTTCAACCGTACCATAATTTTCTAAAACTAAACTTTGTATAATTTCTAAAATTTAAAAGTTAAAATTAAAAACTCCAAACTTCTGCAGCTGTTTGTTGGTTCAAAAGTCATATTTAATCTTTTAATTGTCAAATTTTATCAGGACTAAATTATGACTGTGAGGAATAATTTATGAATGAGACCACAAAAAAAGAGAAATACCTTTCGATATTTCTCCTTTTTTTAAAATATAACTTTTAAGATTTATCAGAAGAATTTAGCTCTGTTATCTTTGATATTTGCATTGTCACGGATAGCTTGATTTGCCATGTACGAAGCACCATATCCACCATTACGTTGTGTGATTTGGTTTTTGTATTGTGTATAATCAGCAATTTCAGGAGCTTTTGTAAGTTTAGTTGTTTCAACTACAAATACACCGTTTTCACCAACGAACGGTTTAGAACGTTTACCAGTTTGTAAACCGAAGATTTTTCCAATTGCTATCGGGTCGATTCCTGGAGATGTCAACATACCAGCCATTAGGTTAATTTCAGTTGCAGTTTCAACCAAAGCACCAGCACCATATTTTTGAGCTGCTTGCTCTAAAGCACCAGATGGCGTTCCAAGTTTTTTCAAGATTTGCTCTGCTTTCACTTCATTACGCACTTTAGCAGTAATCGCATCTTTAAAATCATCAGCTTTAGGGCTGTCTTTTTCAGTTTTAGCAGTTACAGCCGCAATGATAAAGTTGTCACCCACTTCAAATACACGGTCAGAAACTTCGCCTACGCTTGTATCGTCATTAAATGCCCACAATACAACTTCACGTGCATTTTGGATAGTATTGAATGTCGATGCTTCAGGAAAAACCTTATCAGCTTTTAATATAACTAATTTACCATCTTTTTTAACCGCTGCTTCAAATGCTTCTTTAGAATTATTACTTGCACGCAATGTTTCTGCTTTTTGATAAATTGCATTTCTTGTGCTTTCACTCGCTTGTAATTCACGGCTAATGGTAGCAATTTTATACTTCGTGTTTGACTTCCCTTCTGTTACCTTAATAATGTGGAAACCAAAGTCTGTTTCAACTACATTCGGTACTAAACCAGCACCGCCCATTGCAAAAACTGCCGATTCAAATGGTTTAACCATTGTGCCGTTGTTTTTGAATGTACCTAAATCTCCACCTTGTTGAGCAGAACCATCTTGGCTGTTTGCACGAGCCAAGGTTGCGAAGTCAGCACCTTGATTCAATTGACTTAAAATATCTTGAGCTTTAGCACGAGCAATTGCTTTTACCGAATCTGGAGCCGTTTTATCGGCACGTATTAAGATATGACTTGCACGAGCTGAATAAAGTGAGTCAGTTGCCGTACCTTCATATTTGTAGATTGAGTAAGTATTATCTTCCTTAAATGGCCCAATCACTGCACCTTGAATGGCAGTAGCCAAGGCTGTTTTTAATGTAGGCGTCAATTCGTTGGCACTACGCTCATAAGGCACACGGCTGTCTGAGTTAAGGGCAGCATAAGCTTTCGCATCTTTAGCAGCAGCTAAACCTTTGGCAAAACTCTTGATGTCTTCATATAAAGCTGCACTATCCTCTTTGGTTGGCATTACCTGATATACAACGTAATCAAGTGAACGACTATCGTAACCTTTAAATTCCTCTTTATGCTTGCTTAAATAATCTGACAATTGACTATCCGTAACTTTTATAGTAGTGTCGATTACACTTGTGAATGGTACATATAAATAGCGAGCATCTGCTTTAGTTGCTGTAGCATCATACTCTCTTTTTGCTTCGGCAGTAGTTATAAACGAAGATGAAGAAAGCAAAGCGTTATATTTTTCTAATAAACGTTGTTGAATTGCTTGTTCTTTGATTTGGTCCCAAGCTGCTTTTTGTGGAGCAGGCAATTGATTGGCAGCGGCAGCATTGATAAATTCAATGTGACGGTTACGGTCATACTGTCCAGTTTGTGGGTCCGTAAATTGTTGTTTAATGATTGGGCTAAGATTTTTAGTGCCTTGGATCATTTCACGAAGCTCATCTGGCGTAACTTTCAAACCGAGTTTCTCGAATTCGGCTTTATAAGTAATGTCAAAAATCATTTGTTCCCAAACTTGACTGCGTAATTGCTGAATTTCTTGCTCTTGTAAAGCTCTTCCAGCTTGTTGCTCATAATTGGCACGAGCTACATCTAATTTTACTTGAAATGCTTGGTAGTCAATACTAGTACCTGCGATTTCACCAATTTTATTATCATTACTACTAAACAAGCCACTTTTACCATTTCCTCCGAATAAATCTCCTCCGACAATGAATAAAATGAGTGCAACTGCGATAACTACGACTGCAACACCTGAACGCTCACGAATTTTGTTTATTAAAGCCATTTGTTTTTTTAATTAATTACTGGACTTTTAGGATTTTTTAAATGCCTGATAATTGTTTTTTTATTTTCTTCAAAAAAATTTAGGTGCAAAAATAAGCAGATTAATATAGATTATCAAGAAAATCCAATTGATATATTAGCTTATTTTAACAAGTTTTATGCCAAATATAGCTTTTTGCTTCTGAAACTTCATTCAGTCCTTAAAAAAAAAAAAAAAAAAGTCTAGGTTAATAAAAGGTTTTATAATTTACCTAATTTTATCAATCAAGCCTCCTGCAAGTTTGTGTTTAAATTGCAACCTTTTAAAATTAGATGATTCGAGCCAAATATTTATCTATTTTTGTGCGTTTTTAAAAAAAATATTTAACTATTTATGAAATTACGTTTCGTAGGCCCTATTACGGTTGGCTTAATAATCTACTTTTTTTTCTTAGTTTCTTGTCAAAACTCTGAAACTATTGATACCTCTAATATCTCAGTAAAAGTTGATATTCTGAGATTTGACGAGGCAATGATGCGTTTAAAAACTAAAAAACAAATAAAAGAATTTTTATCGAAAAACAATAGATTCGTAAACCTGTTTTATCAGACTTCTCCCGAAGACACTGCACTCATTAATAGGTTGTATTTGATTCATAATAACTCAGATACTCAAGCATTTTACGAAGACACAAAGAAATCTTTTGGCAATCTTAGTGATTTAAAAAATGAATTAACAACTGCTTTCAAGCATATTAAATATTATTACCCAGATTTTAAAGAGCCACAAATTATCACCACTTTTACGGCACTTGATTTGGAGCTAATGGTATCTAACGACATGATTGTGATACCTCTTGAAACGTTCCTTGGACCGAAAGCAAAATACCGTCCGCAATACCCTCAATATCTACTTCAGAGGTTTGATAAGCCATATATCGTACCATCAATACTGACAATTTTATCAAAAAAATACAATTCAATAGACCTTAATGATCATACGCTTTTAAGTGATATGGTTTATTATGGAAAAAGCTATGTCTTTACTCGTGCGATGTTGCCCGATGTGGCTGACTCGCTCGTGATTGCGTACGCCGACTCAAATATGACTAAAACTTGGAATTCACAAGATTTGGTTTGGGGGCATTTTATTGACAATAAATTACTATACGAAACCAATGACCGCATTAAAGACAAATACTTAGGCGACCGCCCAAAGGTTTTTGAAGTTGGCAACGACTGCCCTGGCCGTATCGGACAATGGCTTGGATGGCGAATTGTGAGCCGTTACCGAACTGAAAACCCATCAATTTCGTTAATTGATTTGATGAAAAACTCAAATGCCCGTGACATTTTCGAAAAATCGAAATATAAAGGGCAATTAGAAGACTAATTTAGATGGTTTGTCTAATTGTTAGTGATAGATGAGCAAATTTTAATAACCTTTGAAGGTAAATAAACATGGCAAAAAGAAGTAGTAGTTTTGGAGCGGGTGTTTCGGAAGCAGATAAAAAAAAGGTAACAAAAGAAGGTTTCAAGAAAGCATTAAAGATTTTTAGATTTACATTACCCTACAAAGGTACATTTGCCATAGGTTTTATATTCTTGGTTTTGTCGCAAATTACTTCCATGAGTGTGCCTTTGTTGATGGGCCAAATGGTTGGAGCGATTGTTTCACCAAAAAACTCATCGGCCGCTGTGCAAACGCCAAATATGATGGGTGAAAACATTGGAATTCAGAAATTTCAGAATATTTTTAGTTCTTCTAATAACCTCACCCTCAACGAAGTAACATTTCTTTTTGTTGCCTTGCTTATCATGCAAGCGGCGTTTTCATTTCTACGAGTTTATACTTTTTCAAGAGTTTCGGAGCGTTCGATGCGTGATTTACGTAAAGAACTTTATACAAAAATTATTACTTTGCCGATTTCGTTTTTTGAAAAAAGCCGAGTTGGTGAACTCATGAGCCGAATCACATCAGATGTTACCCAGCTTCAAGATGTACTTTCTATTACGCTCGCCGAATTATTCCGCCAAGTCTTTACGCTTGTTGGTGGAGTAGTTCTGATTTCGATGCTTTCGGGAAAACTCACGCTTTTTATGCTTTCAACATTTCCATTTTTGGTAGTAGCGGCCATTGTTTTTGGTAAATTTATTAGAAAAAATTCTAAAAAAGTTCAAGACGAATTAGCTCAAACAAATATCATCGTAGAAGAAACGCTTCAATCTGTCAATGTTGTAAAGGCATTTACAAATGAGCGTTTGGAAGTAAATCGCTATGATACTTCTATCCAACGAGTAGTTGATTATGCCCTAAAAGCAGCAACCTTCAGAGGTGGTTTTATTTCATTTATCATATCGGTTTTGTTTGGTGGCGTTGTGGGTGTTGTATGGTATGGTGGAAATTTAGTATTAACAGGCGAACTTGCCTTTCAAGATTTATTTACTTTTATACTTTACACTGGTTTTATTGGTGGTTCGGTCGGTGGTTTGGGGGATATGTATGCTCAAATTCAACGTACAGTTGGAGCTTCAGAGAGAATTTTGGAGATTTTGGACGAAGAATCAGAGGTTGATGTAAGTAAAAATCCAGTTTTCAAGAAAGCTGATGGAAATATTGTATTCGATAAAGTAGGTTTTGCGTATCCTTCTCGTCCCGATGTAACGATTCTGAAAGAATTATCGCTTTCAATCAAATCTGGTGAAAAAATAGCTATTGTCGGTCATAGTGGTGCAGGAAAATCAACAATTGTACAGTTATTAATGAAACTCTACCCACTTAAAAATGGTAAAATAACTATTGACGGACAAAACATTGCCACGCAAGACGTAACCGAGCTTCGAAGCAATATTGCGATTGTACCACAAGAAGTAATGCTTTTTGGCGGAACTATCTATGAAAACATTGCCTATGGAAAACCTAATGCCACTCGCCAAGAAGTGCTTGATGCTGCTCAAAAAGCAAATGCTTATGAGTTCATAGAATCTTTTCCTGATAAATTTGAGACAGTTGTAGGTGAACGTGGCGTGAAACTTTCGGGCGGGCAACGCCAACGTGTAGCCATTGCTCGTGCAATTTTGAAAGACCCTTCGATTTTAATACTTGACGAAGCGACAAGTGCTTTAGATTCTGAATCAGAAAAGTTAGTGCAAGACGCCCTCGATGAATTGATGAAAAACCGCACGACTGTCATCATAGCTCATAGATTGGCTACAATTAGAAATGTTGATACAATTTATGTTTTGAAAGATGGTGAAATCGCCGAATCGGGAAGTCACGACGAGTTGATTTTGAAAGCAGAAAACAGCCCCGAAGGAGGAATTTATGCAAACTTGGTGAAATTACAGTTTGATAACGTAAATTTACTAGTTGAATAAACATAGACAGATATGAATCCCTTTAAAGATACACTTAAAGAATATGACCTTCGCCACACTGGCTGTCGGGCAGATATATTGCAATCTTTCCAAAACAATAACCACGCACTTTCCCATGGAGACTTGGAAACTCTATTTGGGCAACGCTTCGACCGTGTGACTATCTACCGTACACTCAAAACTTTTGTCGAGAAAGGCATTGTACATAAAGTTTTAGACGACGAAGGTGGTACTAAATACGCCATGTGTAAGGTTTCGGAATGTAGCCATGAAAACCATCATCATGACCACGTCCATTTTAAATGCTTGGCGTGCGGAAATACAACCTGTATAGAAAGTGTATACATACCTGTCATTAATTTACCAGAAGGCTATAAACGTACCGAAGTAAATATGTTAATACAGGGTACTTGCCCTACTTGCGTTTAGTGATTCGTTACTGGTTATTGGTTATTAGTTGCTATCCTATTAACTAATAACATCACTGGCAGCTCTGCAGTTTCCTAATTTCCCAGTAACAAATATCCAATCCCCCAATGTCAGAAAAAACAAAAATATTTATAGCACTCGGAATCGTCTATGTTGTTTGGGGTTCTACTTACTTAGGCGTCAAAATCGCTCTTCATACTTTGCCTCCAATGCTGATTTCATGTACACGGTTTTTAATTGGCGGCTCGCTTTTATTTGCTTTTACCTTGCTAAGAGGTCAAGGAATACCCACACTCCAAGAAACTCGTAATGCAGCATTTATTGGTGTGTTGCTCAGTGGCGTTGGTAATTGTGCAGTAGCTTATGCACTCATGAAAATGACTTCAGGTTTGGTAGCACTTTTGGTGGCCACATTGCCTGCTTGGATGATTTTGCTTGATTTTTTGTTTTTTAGCAACCAAAAACCTTCAATTATTGGTATAATTGGTTTGGTTTTGGGCTTAGTCGGAATGGCGGTTTTGCTCAATCCTTCTGAGCAAGTAGGCCAGCAAGAAGTTCCTGTTTTGTCGGCTTTGATTGTTTTTCTTGGTTCAATTGCTTGGGCTTTTGGTTCGCTCAAATCTCCTTATTTGGTTTTACCTAATTCGCTGCAATCAACGGCTATTCAGATGGTAGTAGGTGGCTGTTTTTCTTTAACAATGAGCATTGTTTTTGAGAAGAACCAATTGCATGCCTTTCAAAATATGACTTCTGAAACATATTGGGCGATGACTTATCTCGTACTAATTGGCTCTTATGTGGGTTATACGGCTTACGTTTGGTTGATAAATCATGCTCCACCACAGCTTACAGCTACTTATGCGTATGTAAACCCAGTTGTAGCAATTTTCTTGGGTTGGATTATCTTAGATGAGCGTCTTACTTTTCGCTCAATTTTGGCATCAGCAATTATCTTAGCTGGCGTAGTAATGATGACATTGGGCCGAAAAAGAAGACCAAAAGAGATAGATATACAACAGTAGTTTACTACTTCAAAACAATCATCAATTTTTTCGCATATTCGTTATTGGGGTTGATTTGCAAAGCCCTTTGACAGTTCTGCGAAGCAGCAGTCTTCATACCCATTTTTAGGTAAGTTTCGGCTAGTCTATAAAACCCATTATCACTTTTAGGATATATTGAAACAGCTTTCTGATAAGATTCTGCGGCTTTATTGTAGCTTTTCGCATCAAAATACAAGCCTCCGATATTAAAATTTGCTTCGTAATGTTGAGGATTTAATCGAAGTACATTTTCTAAATCAGTAATGGCTTCTTGCGAGAGACCAAGTGCGGTTTTGCAATTTGCTCGTTTATAATAACTTGTTTCGAGATTAATGCCTTGCTTAATACAACGGTCAAAAACCATCAAGGCTTTAGCATCTTCGTTTTTATCATATAATTCTGATGCTTTTTTAAATAGTTCTGTTGTAGGTATTCTATCAATATTTTTTTTAAAAGTGGCTAATTTCTCACTTTCTTCTACTGTTTCTTCAGAAAAAATCTCAAAACCATCGAATATCTCTACGTTATTTTCTTTCGCCAATTCATTCAAATAATTACCCTTTTGAATGGCTGATTTAGCATTATGTGCCTCTATTTTCTTCATTTCAAGCTGATATTTGCCTGCTTTTTTTAAAGTACTAACATATTTGCAGTTTTGTTTCAATAAAACAGCCTTTAACTTATTAAGGTCTTGCTCGTTTTGATCAATGAAAAAATAATGATAAGAAATCGGCTTTTGAGTATCAAAACCGTTTGCAGTTAACTGACTATAAAGACTTTGGATTTGATTTGCGTGATTACATCGCTGCGAAAATCCCACCAAAGGCAATATAAAAAAAAGACAATTTATATAAAGGAGAATTTTCATTACGAAAAAAATTAGGTGACTAACAAAAACTTGCTTAGTTCTTTGAATTTTACAGAAAAGACGCCTTTTGAGCGTCTTTTCTGTTATTAGTTTTCAAACAAATTAAAAGTATTTTTTGAACACTAACTTTTTATTTCGGAATTCCGAAGGCTTTTGACACCTCATCAAAGTTTGTAAAATCAATATTAGCTCGTGATTTTACCCCTCCTGGAATAATGACATAACGATACTGTAAGCCAGTAGCTGGTTTTCCTTGAATATCGAGTAATTCAGAAAATAAAAAATTCACCCTTCCTAAGACCACCGATATATTATAGTTAGTTAGACCAGAATTTGTTTCTAGCATCATTGGTAATAAATAGACCGGACCATTTGAAAACTGGCGGCTGTAGGCCAACACAACTCCTCTATCAATAATATCTTGTGTAATTTTTACTTCATTAATTCTATAAATATAACTTTTTTCACTGATTTTCTGCCATTCTACAAACGATGGAGTGAACCAATCAGAATAGATGACATTGATGGCTGTACCAGTTCCCGAACCTCCCGTTGTTCCCGAAGAACCTTGTGATCCTGCTGGACCGGCTGGACCTGCTGGCCCCGCAGGTCCAGTTGGCCCTGATGGCCCTGCTACTCCGGCACCAGTGTCTCCTTTAGGGCCAGTTGCCCCTACTACACCCGTCGCTCCCGTAGCACCTGTTGCCCCTGTAGATCCTTGTGGACCTGCTGGGCCAGTCAGTCCTGTTGCTCCAACTGTACCTGTTTCACCTTTAATGCCTTGTATTCCTTGCGGTCCTTGGTCTCCTTGTAGACCTTGTGGACCTTCTGGCCCTTCACAACTGCTCAATGCTAAGTATCCCATAAGCATTAGGCTGAATCTAATTTTTTTCTTGATTTTCATGATTTAGGTTAGGCTAGTTTTGATTAAAAAGAACAACTTTTATAAAAAGGGTTGTCAAGATTTATGTCAATTTACTTATCTCTGCTTTTTTAAATAAAAAATTACAAATTCCTAATAATCAGTTATTTAAACCTAAAACACTTGATAAGCATAATTTGTTTACCAAGCGTTTTCATTTATAAATATCACCTTATCAAATTGGCTTTGAACTTTGTGTAAATTTAACTTCTAAGCCTCTATCAAGTTTGTTTTTTACAACCTTCATACTTACCTTCCCTTTAGATTTTATTTCCCATGTAGGTATTTCGGTATTTGCGAGTGGTTGACCGTAGAGCAAAGTAAATTGTTTTGTCAATTCATTTTTAAGGCTATCGTTTGTGACATCTGTGTTCATGTAAATATCTAATTCGATACCTGAAACACGATTTTGTTTGTCTTTTTCGTAAAGAATATCAACCGTTTCAAGATTATCCGTGTCAAAAGAGTAGCCAATATGAGATTCTTCTTCTTCAAAAAGTTCAGCCTTTTCTTTCTTTTTAACATCGCTTATAGCATCGCCAAATTGGATGCCTCGGAGTAGACCTTCACCTGTACCCATAATGGCACGTAGAAGTTTCTTAACGTTACTTGTTGTAACAGTCTTTGGTAAGGGAGGGCTTAAAACTTCCACTGATTCTGTTTTTTTTGGGTTACTGCACTCAATAATAAACAAAGATAAAATTAAATAGTAAATTTTCATATTTTTTGAATGAAACGTATATTGTGAAAATACAAAATTTTAGTAAGTGGTATCAGAATTCACGAGAGATATTAAAAAACAGTCTTTTTTCACCTACTCCATTAATCGAATAATTCAATCGGCCGACCACATTGTACCAAGTCACTAAGTCAAGTCCGACACCTCCACCAACTAACCATTTATTTGCAAATTTAGTATTATTTAACTCAGGAAAGTTATTTTTTACATATCCAACATCAAAAAAAGCATTTATATAAGCTGCAACTGGTAAGACATTAAACTGTTTCACCTTTAGAAAATGGCTCAAATCAAAGATTTTATCAAACATTCGATACTTTAGATTTGTCTTTAATAAACCATAACTTTGGCCATCAATTACATATAGTTCATATCCCCTTACCAAATCATTTCTGTAGCCCAAGCCTTGAGTTTGTAAAAACGGTTGTTTTTCTGGAAAAGATGCCTTAGCTCTTAGACTATAATTATAGTAAAAATTTTGGCGTAAAGGAAAATATTGGCTAACTGTACCGCTTAAACTAAGTTGATTGATATCGTCACGTGCCGAAAGTCCATATTTGATAGCATCAAAGCTTAGTCTATACCCTTTTAGAGCATATTGGCGATTATCTCGACGGTCAAAAACGTAAGAATAACTAATTAATAAATATTTTTGTTGGATTCGTCCATCCAGAAAATAATTTGGATTTAGGCGAGCGATAGTATCGGCAATTTGAGTATTAGTGTAAGTAATTTGTAGATATTGATTCTGAAAAAAGCCTGTTCGGCGAGCAAGAATTATATACAAATTAAGTCGTTCACGTTGGCGTTTTTCACTTTCAATAAATTTAAATTTATCTTGCGAAGTTCGATAAACCATCGTTTTGTTAATGCCATAAAACGCACCAACCGAAAAAGTCGTTTGTAGGGTTTTATCAAGATAAGGTGTGCTGTAAGCAATCTCAAAATTAGGAATAAAACCTGCTTCTGCCCTGATTTTTAGCTGGTCATTATTACCTGTCAGATTAGAGTGCCGTCCGTAAATTCCATAAATTGTGCGTTTTAAATCGTGACCACGCTCATACCACCATTCGTTGAAATTCCGATCGGCCAAATAAAATACTGGTAGTACTACAAAATAGAGCCGTTCTTTTACCTCAACAATTACATCAATTTGATGATTATCAACCTCTTCCGAAATAACTTTTACCGTCACAAACAAATTTGTGTTAAAGATTTTCTTACGGTCGGCTTCTAAAACATCAGTCAATTTAGCTTTTTGAAGTATATCCCCCTCCTTTACAGCCATATCTCTAAGAATAATCTTTTCTTTAGTGCGTAGATTACCCACTATTTTTATCTGACGCACGACCAAAGAATCATCGGCAAAAGACTGATAATGAATGATTTGCAATAAGAGAAGACAATAAAAAAATAGGCGTTTGGTCATTAATAGTCGATTATAAATAATGGTATTTTAAAGCAATCTAGAAGTTTTGACATAATTGAAAGCATCAAATTTAAACTATTTTTCAAGAAAAGTCGTAAAATATTGTATCATCAAGATAGTAAAACTAACTTTAAGGAATATTTATGAAATCATTCGCTTCATCGAACCGATATAAAAACCACTAAGAATGGAAACTCTATTTATAACCGACAAACTGAAAGACTTATTGCCAAAAATCAAGGCATTTGTAGAAACCGAGTTATATCCTCTCGAAACTACTGACAATCTTGCCCATAACTTCTCGTTTGTCGAACCAATTTTGCAAGAAAAAAGAGCTTTAGTAAAAAAAGCTGGTCTTTGGGGTTTGCACCTATCGGTAGAAGACGGCGGCCTTGGGCTTACACTCTGCGAGTTTGGACAAATCAGTGAGGTGCTGGCAAGTTCACCTTTTGGGCATTTTGTGTTCAATACGCAAGCTCCCGACATTGGTAATACAGAATTGATGCACAAATATGCACCTAAACACCTCAAAGATAAATACTTAAAACCTTTAATGGATGGAGAAATCAGAAGCTGTTTCTCAATGACCGAACCTGAATTTGCTGGCTCAAATCCCACTCGAATGGGAACAACAGCCGTAAAAGATGGTGATGATTATATTATTAACGGACATAAATGGTTTACGTCTTCGGCCGATGGTGCTGCTTTTGCCGTTGTAATGGCAGTGACAAATCCTGATGCGGCTCCGCACCGGCGTGCAAGTCAGATTATCGTACCACTTGATACTGAAGGTTATAAATTTATAAGAAATATTCCAATCATGGGTCATACAGGCGATAGCTGGGCAAGCCATGCCGAAGTAATTTATGAAAACGTGCGAGTTCCACAAGCCAATCTGATAGGTATGGAAGGTGCAGGATTTTTACTGGCACAGGAACGCCTCGGGCCAGGACGTATTCACCATTGTATGCGTTTTATTGGTATTGCCGAGCGTAGCTTTGATTTGATGTGTCGCTATGCCGCATCAAGAGAAATGGCCGAAGGTGTGATGCTTGGAGAAATGCAATTTATTCAAGGATTTATAGCCGAAAGTAGAGCTGAAATTGATGCTGCCCGCCTTTTGGTGCTTCGAACGGCCAAAAATATTGACGAACAAGGAGCAGCTACCGTGCGTGATGAAATTTCGATGATTAAATTTTTTACGGCCAATATGATGCTCAGAGTAATCGACCGAGCCATTCAAACACATGGTGCATTAGGTATGACAAGCGACATTTTGCTTTCGTATTGGTATGCTCACGAACGTGCCGCCCGAATCTACGATGGTGCAGATGAAGTACACAAAACAGCCCTGGCTCGTAGTATTTTGAAAGGTTATGGGTTGGATACTCGTAAAAAATAAAAATTAATGGAGGTACATTTGAGTTATTTGTGCCTCCATTTACTTACACCGTATCCAACAAAATCCTAAATGTTGTACCTTTATCGATTTGGGTTTCTTTCACAAAGAGTTTACCTTCGTGGTAGTTTTCGATAATACGTTTCGCTAAAGTAAGTCCTAAACCCCAACCACGTTTTTTTGTACTAAAACCTGGCTTGAAAACCTTCCGAACATTCATTTTAGAGATTCCTTTTCCAGTATCTCTTAAATCAATGGCAATCGTTTTTTTTCCATTTGGCGTAATCGTTACAAATAATTCCCCAATGCCACCCATCGCATCTACGGCATTCTTGCACAGATTTTCCACAACCCACTCCATTAAGTGTTTATTTAAGCTAACTTTCACATTATCAGATACTTTACTTTCGAAATGTACTTTTACTTTTGTAGAAATCCGACGCCCTAAATAAGCAAGTGTCTGTTGCACCAACGGAGCGATTTCTTCTTCGCTCATTTGCGGCACCGAACCAATATTCGAAAAACGAGTCGTAATCGTTTCTAGACGCTTTACATCTTTTTCCATTTCATCGCCAATGCTACCATCAAAATTTGGGTCAGAGCGAAGTACTTCCACCCAAGCCATTAAGGCCGAAATCGGCGTACCAAGTTGATGAGCAGTTTCTTTGGCCAAACCCACCCAAACTCTATTTTGTTCGGCTTTGCGTGAAGAACTATAAGCGATAAATGCCAACGAACCAAAAATCAAAAATGTACCCAATAAAATATACGGAAAAAAACGTAATTGTTTGGCTACTAATGAATTACTATAAAAAAGCGATGTTTTATCCTTTCCTATTGAAAATTCAAATGGTGGGTGTTCGTTAGCCATTTCCGAAATTTTGGCATATAAAATAGTTTCTTGTTCCTTTGGCTTCCAAGTACGGGTTGAGTCTTTAAATTCTGAAATGTTTATATTAGCAATAGGTACACCATTCTGAACAATGATTGCTGGAATAGTCTCATTTGCATCTAAAACCTCTTGCACAAACGTATAATCACAAGTATTTTCCAAACTCATTTCGATAAACGCTTTAATACTTGCAGCGTATAAAGTAACATATCTTTTCTCTCGCTCTTCAACTTGTTGAGCGAGTTGATTAAAATAGTATAAAACGCCGATTCCAATCGTAAGCAAAACCGCAATTGCCACAAATCGCCAACCCGTGATTTGCTCGTAAATATTTACAAAAACTTCTCTTTTTGCCATAAATCTTAAATTTACGTTGAATAAAAACACGCAATATCAAGTCACAATTTAGTAAAACTATTTAGAAGTATTCTAAATTAATCATTCTTCATTTATTTAATTTAATTTGGACAAACTATTTAGCTGATATTGTCGTAGATAATAAAACAAGTAAACGTTTTTCAAATAACCCAAAACTTGAAGTTTACCTATTTCTTTCTTTCAATTAAAAAAACACTATACTTTTGAACCATCACATAGATTAACGAAAAAAATAGTCTCAAAATGCTTTTGACTTTGTTGTATTTTTTCAAGTTAAATACGAATTAAACATTAAATTAATTTAGAATAATTCTAAATTAAAAAAACTGACAGAAATCATATCCATCGTAAAGATTCTGACCGTAAATTTGCAAACTATTTTATAAAAGATGCACGGATTATTTAAAGCAATAACAATTTCGCACAAAAAAGCCTCTTTACAGCTACGAGGACAAATTGCACTAAACGAAGAAGAATCAAAAGCATTAATGTTAAAGATTCGTGAATCGTTTGAGGTGTCGGAAGTGCTTGTGCTTTCTACTTGCAATCGTACAGAGGTTTATTATGTTTCAGAAAATAATTTAGGTGAAGAAATTATTCGCTTAATTGCCAGCCAAAAAGTACTTAGTTCAAACGAAATCCTGCCATATTTTGAAATAATTGATGAAAATAACGAAGCTGTAAGATATTTGTTTGAAGTTTCGATGGGCTTGCACTCGCAAGTTGTAGGCGATTTGCAGATTCCGAACCAAGTAAAACACGCATATCAATGGGCAGCCGATGTACAAATGGCAGGACCTTTTTTACACCGTTTGCTTCACACTATTTTCTTTACCAACAAAAAAATTGTTCAAGAAACCTCGTTCCGTGATGGAGCGGCCTCTACTTCTTATGCAACCGTAGAAGTAATGGAAACTTTCTTACCACTTTTGAGTAATCCGAAGGTTTTAGTAGTTGGTTTGGGCGAAATCGGTGAAGATGTTTGTAGAACTTTGGCTGATAAAGGGTATAAAAACATCACGATTACAAATCGTACCTTAGAAAAAGCACAAAAACTGGCAAACGAGTTAGGCTTTGAAGTAGCTGATTATCAATTCGTTAATCAAAACATTTTGGATGCTGATATAATTATCTCATCAGTACGTTGCGAGTCGCCGATTATTACGAAAGAAACACTCAAAGATAAAACACTTGCCGTAAAATACTTGATTGATCTTTCGGTACCCAATAGTATTGCAACTGATATTGAGGAAGTTACGGGCGTTGTTGCGTATGATTTAGACACAATCCAACGCCGTGCCAATGAGGCTCTTCAACGCCGCATGGAAGCGATTCCGCAAGTATTGAGCATCATCAGTGATGCGATTGGTGAGTTTAATAATTGGTCGCAAGAAATGATTGTTTCGCCAACGATTCAGAAATTGAAAGGGGCTTTAGAACAAATCAGAAAAGAAGAAATGGCTCGTTTTGTAAAAGAACTTTCGGCCGAAGAAACAGAGAAAATGGACAAAATTACGGCAAGTATGATGCAAAAAATTATCAAATTGCCAGTAATTCAGCTAAAAGCAGCCTGCAAACGCGGCGAAGCCGAAACATTGATTGATGTGCTGAATGACTTATTCAATTTGGAGAAACAGACGGTGTAAAAAACTGATAATTAATATTTTATGGCGTAATTTCTTAGGGAGTTACGCCATTTTTGTAGTTGCTAAGATTTCAAGCATTTTTGCCTCATCATACCCCTTTCTTCCCAAATATCATCCATTAGTGCATCGGCTTTTTGGGTATAAAACCTTGCTATAAGTTGCTGTAACTCATAGGTTTCTTGGTCATTTATTGGTTTTTCCTAAAAAAACGTAATAAATGCACTTGTATCAGGCTTAGTTTTTGTGCAACACTCGCCATAAAATTTCTGTTTTGATACACAAATATATAAAAATCAACCTAAAATCATTGCTTCTACTGCTCTTTTGGATATCCTATTTGAATTAATAAACTACCTTTTAAAGATTTTGATTTATTTAACTTTAAGTAACATTTCACCGAAAACAACTTTTTTAAAGTTTCATTGTAATTCAGAAAATAATGTTGTTATTTCAAAATTAATATGATATAGTTAGTCATATTTATTCAAAATACTATTTTAATGGAACTATTTTTAGAGGAAGAATCTAACGAAATCAAAAAACTTCAATTGGGGCAAAGTAAAATAGAATACATAAAATCAGCTTCTATTCTTACCGAGGGAAAGGGTTTTATGGATGCCTATGACTATACATTAAACCCATATACTGGCTGCACTTTTGGTTGTAATTATTGCTACGCTGCTTTTTTTTCAAGGAGTGAAGAAGAGAAGCAAAATTGGGGTTTTTGGCTAAAAGTCAAGGAAAATGCACTCCAACTATTATTGAAACAGCGAAAAAAACCTTTATGGAATAAAACACTATACCTAAGCAGTGTTACAGACCCATATCAGCCAATTGAAAAAGAGCTTGAAATAACAAGAGACATCTTAAAAGAATTAATAAATTACCACAAAGTTAGATTAGTAGTCCAAACAAGAAGCCCATTAGTTACGAGGGATATTGATTTATTTAAACAATTTGAAGTAGCTCAAATAAATATGACAGTTACAACAGATAGCGAGCATGTCAGAAAAGTCTTCGAACCAATTTGCCCTTCAAACAAAGTACGATTGCAAGCCATTAAAGAAGTAAATGATGCTGGGGTCAATACATGTATTACAATGACCCCTCTGCTTCCTGTTGAAAATGCAATATCTTTTGCCAAAAATCTTTTGCAAACAGGAGTCAAAAAATTTATTGTTCAACCTTTTCATGCAGATAAGGGGAAGTTTATAGCAAGTACAAGAAGTGACGCAATAAAACTAACACAAGAAATGGGATGGGACGATAATAAATATCTTCAAACTGTTGAAATTCTAAAACAATATCTACCTCAAATTGGAGAGGGAAAATCTGGATTCGCACCGATATGAAAGAACAGCTTATTTCTTGGCTCAAAGAGCAACAGCCAATACTTGATAAAATAATTTTTGAGGCAGCTAATGAATATTATCAACTAAACAAATCAAAAGAAAATTTTGAGTTTGAATTAAGCGAGTGCCAAAAAGAGAGTTTTAATCTCGTGAATCAAGAAGACTTATGTTATGACCGTTTGAATACAGCATTTTGTTATTCATTATGGTATCATGGAAGGCGAGTAAATACTTTTCTATCATACTTCGCTGATTCTTTGCTAAACTCTGGTCAAGATAATATAGAGATTTTTGATTTAGGTGCAGGTACTGGTGCTATACAGTGGGCATTAGGATTAGTTTATTCAGGAATGCAAGCCCTTGGAATAAAAACACCTAATCTAAAGATAATAAATGTTGATTCAAGTCCATTTATGCTTAGTTATAACGAACAATATTTATGGAATCATTTTAAAAGAAAATATCCACTTTATTCAGAACCTAATTTTTCCACGAGCTATTCTCTCAATGCTTGGACAAACCCCGATAATATACAACTTACAAACCCTTGGATAGCATCAAGTTACCTTTTTGATATGTCAGATAATCAAGAAGAAATAGCAAAGGGTTTTAATGAATTAGTAGATACATTTCGGCCAACAAATCTATTACTTTTAACTTCCAACCAAGCCAATAAAGTTACCTTTTTAAACAAAATTCTTGCAACACTTAAAGATAAGGATTTTATCACAAGCGGATTACATACAAAAGAGAAAGGTAGTTTGTTATTTTCAGGAATTCTTCCAATTGTTAGTAAATTTAGAAATAATTTAGCTCAGCAATTTAATGCGAACGGACTTGGAAAAATAGCAACTTGGGATGACCTAAGTTTTATTGGGTTAACTCTTACAAAGAGACAAGCTATGTTAACATTAAATTCTTCTTTAAAGCTATATGTAGTTTCAGAAAAAGATAGAACTAAAATTAGATTGAGCAAAGACCAAATTGAGGCATCCAAACATATAGAAAGTCCAACTATAATTACAGGTCCAGCGGGTTGTGGCAAAAGTGTGGTCTTAACAGAGCGAATAAAGAATTTAGTAGAACTCAGAAATTATGACCCTAAGCTTAGAATCCTTGTTACAACTTTTAACAAAGATTTAATCAATTATTTAGGTGATTGGCTCGAACAGCTACTTGAAAAAAGTGTAAAACGCACTAATGTGCCAAAAGAAAAGATTAGCTATTTTTGGTTTCAAGGTGCAACAAAAAGAAACATTGATGTACTGCATTTTGACATTTTACCGACACGATTAAATTTGGTTTCCCCCATAGAAATTAATCATAAAATAAAGCCAAATGATTTTGGTGGTGACTATGAAGATTTTCATCATGACAAAATACAAGAAATTGCAGAAAATCACTTAGTTAATTCAAAATTAAATAGGAGGGATTATTTGAGCGTTTTAGATTCTAATTTTTTGTTGGACGAGTATCACAGAATTATTTACGGACATCAATGTCTTAAATACAAACAATATAAGGATATTGAAAGAAAAGGCAGGGGAATCCCACAATTAAGACATAATAGTGCAAAAAGAAAGTTTGTTTGGGAGGTCCTCACAAAGTATGTCAAATATCTTAAACAAGAAAAAATGGATTCATTTACTTTAAGACGATTTAGACTCTTACAAAATTTAAAAAAGCATCCATTACCCGGTGAACAAAAATTCGATTACATATATGTCGATGAATTACAAGATTGCACAGAGGCCGATTATGAAATTTTCTATAGCTTATTAAAAAATGTGAGTAATATCGTTTTAACTGGCGATTTAGCTCAATCTATCCATTTGGGAACGTCGTCAAAAGTTCCTCGAAGCGAAGGCATGAAAAATTTTCAAAAAAAACCTCTTGAAGGCTCCTATAGACTACCATTTAGAATAAGTGAGTGTATTTCAAGAGTGTCTGATAAAATAAATCAAAAACGCAAGAAAAATGACAATAATGAATCAGGGAATATCATAAATCCATTTAAAGGTAGCCCGCCTGGTGCAAGACCGATTATTTTTTACGCATCTACTATAAGAGACACAAAAATCAAAATTCAAAGTATATTTAACACATATAAAATTTATGGATTTGACACTATCTCTATTTTTGAAAGAGATAATGATTTATGTAGAATTGTTAACGAAATAGGAATCAAAGCTACAGAAGAAACCATATTAAAAGCAAAAGGTTTAGAAAAACAGTGTGTATTATGGTCTACACGAACTCCAATAAATACTGAAAAAGAGGTAGATGAATATGTTTATACAATTTTGACCAGAACCTCTTCAACATTAATAATTGCCCTAAGTGATAAAATATCACAACCTTACATCGAAATCTTAAAGGTGCTAAGTACGAATAGAATTATTTTTTTTGACAAAGTATCAAAAGATAAATATTTTGAATTTTGCCAAAAAAAAGAATCAGATTTAATTGATGAGGAGGATACTTCTGCAACTGTTAGTGAGCATGAAGAACCAGAAGATGAAATGGCAAATTAAACTATTATATATAAATCAACTCTACTTAAATCACCACCAGCGTAATATCCAAATGCGGTACATAACGGCTTTTTAGTCGTCCACGTCTTACCCATGTGCGTACTTTTGCGGGGTTTATTCCGTTACGGCGGGCGTACTCGGCTTGTGTAAATTCGTGGTTTGTGTCAATTTCTATGATTGGTTTTGGTTCTAATAATTGGCTTTTAGCAAACAATACATCGGGGTCGAAAGCCAATGGGCTTAGATTGCCTTTTGTTGTTTTATACTGTAAATTTTGCCAACATAAAGTATCTCCTTCGCCAACCTCAACTTTTGAAAACGTCTCAAAATCAAGCAAAGGTTTATATCTTTCATTTTCAGAAAATATCGGTAATTTATCTGTAAAATCTATCAAACGAACATCACCATTTGTCCAAAGCGTTTCTATTTTGAAAGGCTCAATATTGATAATTTTTAATATTCTTGGGTTTCTCATTTGCGTAATTTTGGGTTTAATGCTTCAAACTCTTCTAAAAGATGCTGTTGGTTTAATTTTGCCCATTTAATAATCTGTTTAAGTTTGTTAGCAGGCATTTCTCCACGTAAAACTGACAAATCTCTGATGTCTATCAATACTTCATATTCGGCATAAATAGCATGAAAATGTGGTGGATTATGGTCAAAATCGTACACATATATCTTTATTCCCTGAAAACTTTCAAACATTTACTTGCTTTTTAGGTGTAACGTAACGCTACAACAAATATATAAACAAACTCATATACTTCAAAGCAATAACTTCAAACGTACTTTTCATTCTTTCATCCTTTTTTCCTCCCCAATTTTTTTCTACATTTCGTAAAAATTTCAACCTTATATAAGCATGAACAACTCTCAAGATAAAAAACAACAAAACTCACGCCGTAATTTCCTCAAAACCAGCACTTTGGCCTCCGCAGGCTTTATGATTGTGCCTCGCCATGTCTTGGGCAAGGGCTTCGTAGCACCGAGCGATAAACTCAATATTGCGGCCGTTGGCTGTGGCGGAAAAGCCGATTTTAATATTCCGCAGGCGTATAACAATGGTTCTGATAATATCGTAGCTCTTTGCGATGTCGATGATAGACAATCAGCCAAGTTTCGAGCGAAATTTCCGAATGCTCCGTATTTCAAGGATTACCGAAAAATGTTAGAGTCGGAAGGCAAAAATATTGATGCAGTAATCGTGACTACGCCCGACCACATGCACTACCCGATTGCTATGTCGGCGATTCAATTAAATAAGCACGTTTACGTAGAAAAACCCCTCACCCATGATATTTGGGAAGCTCGACAACTAACCGAAGCAACGGCCAAATATAAAGTCGTTACGCAAATGGGCAACCAAGGCAGTAGCAGTAAAGGCACAAGAATTACGGAAGCAATCATCAAAAACGGCACAATCGGTGAAGTACATTCGGTGGAGGTTTGGACAAACAGACCCGTTTGGCCGCAAGGTGTACAATCGCCTAAAGATAAAGGTGAAAAACAACCAATTCCGAATGAAGTTGACTGGAATTTGTGGCTCGGTACTGCTCCAATGAGAGATTACCATGCAGCATATATGCCATTCCGCTGGCGAGGATATTGGGATTTTGGCACGGGAGCGTTGGGCGATATGGGTTGCCACTTCATGGACGTTCCTTTCCGTGCTTTGAATTTAGGCTATCCGACTTCGGTCGAGTGTTCGGTTGGACAAGTTTATGCCGATTTCTTCAAAGAAGCATTTTTCGATGATGTTTGTCCGCCAGCAGCATCTATTCACCTCAAATTTCCGAATCCAACGAGCAAAAACTTCAAAGAAATCAATCTTACTTGGAATGATGGCGGTATTCGTCCTAGACTTCCCGAAGGCTGCGATTATGATAAGGTTTTTACGAGCATCGACGGTGGCGTGATGTTTATCGGCACAAAAGGCGTACTGGCTTGCGAAATTTTTGGCGATAATCCCAAAGTTTTTCTTAATGAAAAATTTGAAAATATAAAATTACCTGAACCAATACGTCCAGTTGTAGAAGGTAACGTAAACGGCCATCAACAACAATGGGTAAAAGCCTGTAAATCTGGTTTTGGCACTTATACAAGTTCGTCATTCGACCAATCTGGGCCTTTGACTGAGACCGTTTTGATGGGAAATTTGGCTGTTCGTTCGTTTTTGATGAGAAATTCAAAAGATAAGTTTATTGGCAGAAAGAAACTTTTGTGGGATGGAAAAAATATGAAAATCACCAATTTTGATGAAGCAAATGCTTTCGTCAAACGAGAATATCGTGCGGGTGGTTGGATTTAATTTATTGAAAAAAAATAAAACACTCCATAGCATCGGGTTTGCAAACCCGATGCTATGGAGTGTTTTTTGTGTCAAAATATCATATTTCTCAATTCTTACAACCTCACTTTCACTGCCAACAAAAAGTTTGTACCTGCTTGCGGATAATAGAAGTTTTCGGTAGTTACTTGCTTATCATATATGTAACTGTAAGTATAACCGTTCGATTCGTATAAATGATTAAAAATATTATTGACTAATAAACTGAAAGTCAACTCTTTAAATAGCGGGCGGCGTTCCGCTTTGGGTTTAATAGAATAACTCGCTCTAATATCATTCACAAAAAACGCATTAAGACTACGATTATCGTCGGAAGTATTATCCATAAATTGCTTACTTACGTATTTTGTCATTAAAGCCAGTTCAACGTTTTTGACAGGATTATATGAAAGTTGTCCGCCAGCAATCAAATTTGGCGAAAATGAAATATCAGTTTTTGATAAGTTATTGATTTTGTTTGCATCGCCATCATAATTCACAATCGTTTCCGTGAAATTTTTGATTTTGTTTTGGCTGAAAGTAGTATTGGCCGATAAAGCCCATTTAGATGCAAACTTCCAATTCGCAATTAACTCTAAACCCGCACGATAACTTTCTGGAACATTCACTCTGATGGTATTTCCAACATCATTTACTTGCCCAGTTAATACCAACTGATTTTTGTAATTCATATAATAAAAATTAGCATCGAAGCTCAATTTTTGTCCAGCCGTGCGATAACCGATTTCTAAATCACGCAATGTTTCGGCCAGCGGTGCTTGAGCATTATCTATGAAATCTTGGCGGCTTGGCTCTTTGTTTCCAACTGCATACGAAGCATAAACCGAAGAAGTTTTACTTAATTGATAATTTACGCCAAATTTTGGATTAAAAAACTGATAATCAGAACCTTGCGTAATATCAGCTCGGTCGTCGTTCACACCTCTTATATCGTAACTAACAGTTCGGTATTGCAAATCGCCAAAGAAATTTAAAGCTTCTGATACTTGATAATAAGCTTTTGTGAAGATGTTAAAATCGGTTTTTATCGAATTACTTTCGTACCAACGATAACGGATATTAGAAGTTGAAGCATTTTTTGCCCAAATAATTTCCCCAAAATGGTCGCCATCGTATTTATTCCATCCGCCACCAATGTTGGCAGAAAACTTCTTATTAGAGTTATAATCAAGCGAGTAAGTTGCTCCATAAAAATCATTGTCGAGCCATTTTCTACGCACTAAATCGGTTCGTTTGATGGTATCTCTGCCAATAATTACATTTGGCAAACCATAATTTGCAAATGACTGACGCTCACGGAATTGCTCATAAAAACCTCTTCCTTTTGTGTAGAATAAAGTTGGGTTAAACGTCCAATTTTGATTAAGTTTAAAGGAAGAAATCAACTGATAATTATCTTGTTGATAATCATCTACCTGGTTGTCGTAGGTGTAAGGATTAAAAGTACGATTGGTTTTCAATAGACTTTCAGGTACACCCTCCCAAGCTTGATACGTTTTTTCTTTTCCTGAAAAAGCATTGAATCTTACAAAATTATCTTTTCCATAATATCCCGCCGACACATAAAACGATTTTAGGTCAGAGGCAGCACGGTCGATATAGCCATTAGAAGTAATTTTTGATAAACGAGCATCAACTACGAAGTGTTCATTCAGCAAACCAGTACTTGCCAGTACGTTGGTTTTCAGCGTATTGAATGAGCCAACCGAAACATTGGTTTCGCCAAAAGCATCTTGTTCGTAGCCTAAAGTATTGATATTGATACTTGCCCCAAATGCTCCTGCTCCATTAGTCGAAGTTCCGACTCCACGCTGCACTTGAATACTTTGTGCAGAAGACGCAAAATCGGGCATATTTACCCAAAACGTTCCTTGCGATTCCGAATCATTGTATGGAATTCCATTGAGCGTAACATTGATACGAGTCGGGTCAGTACCACGAATACGAATGCCTGTATAGCCCACGCCTGCACCTGCGTCAGAAGTCACTACCACCGAAGGCAGTTGATTGAGCAAAAATGGCATATCTTGCCCCAAATTCACTTTTTTGATGTCTTTTTGATAAACATTAGTAAACGCCATACCAGTTTTTTCGTTGGCACGAGTTGCACTCACAACCACTTCATTGAGCTGTCTTATTGAAGTAGAATCTTGGGCATTGGCAGTGAACAGAAAGAAGTAAGCAATTGACAGTAGGCAGTAGGCAGATTTTGAAAAAAAACTGTGGACTGTTGACCGCTGACTGTTGACTAAAAGAAATGTTGTTAATTTTTTCATTTTTTTTGAAAGTTTTAACAACAGGAAAAAGGAGCAAAATCCTGTCGAAATTGCATAAATCGCAAGAAAATTCCGGCGGTTTGCAATTTTTGGTTTGACAAAATTTTAAATTGAATAAATGCAAATACATTTTTGGAGGTCATGACTTTCCTAAAAGTACTTTATTTCCCTGCGGCGGCATTATCCGTGTACAGGTTCAATGGGTATAATCTCAGCCCGTTATATTAAGGCACCCCTTTTGAGATAAGTTTTGCAAAGTAAACGTTTTTTTTAGAAAACTTGTTTATATTAGTGTAGAAATTTATCGAAAAAACAAGTTCACTTTCATTCAAATTGCTGATTATAAACCATTTGCATTTCAATTAATTGAATTAAACAACAAGCCCACGAAAAAAATATGAGCCAATTTATGGTAGAGTTTGAATTACCAAACCCATTTCCAGAGAAATTAATTATAAAAATTCCACAACAAAGGATGATGGTAAATCAGCTTTTAGAGGATGGGAAAATTCAATCTTATGCACTTTCGATGGAGCGTGACCGCCTTTGGTGCGTAGTCAATGCCGATGACGAATTGGAAGTAATGCGAATTATCGGAGAATTTCCATTGATTGATTTTATGCAACCCACCATCATCGAGCTAATGTTCAATAATGCCATCGTGATGAAAGTACCTGCCTTTTCATTGAATTAAAACCCTCAGCCGAACCAGCGGACTGCCCTAAATAGGGTAAAAAAATAAATATTGTGAAGACTTTTTTAAGAAATACCCTTTTAGTTGTCGGATTTATTAGTCAAATATTTTTGGGTTGCCGACAAACTCAAAAGCAAGAATCATACAATGCTTCTGAACCAACAACTCAGCAGGCAGAACAAAAAGAAAATAAAAGAAATAGGAAAACTGAGGAGAAAAGCCCTGATTATCAGTCGAATAAGCAAGGAAAGATTCCGCAAAAAGTTTATGAGGTGCTAAAGTATGTCAAAGAAAATGCCACTGCACCTGATGGCTATGTTGGTGGACGTAAATTTGGCAATTACGAAAAACTTCTGCCGCAAAAAGATGATAACGGACGCCGTATCAATTACCAAGAATGGGATGTAAACCCCAAGAAAAAAGGTCGAAATCGAGGTGCAGAAAGGCTCGTAACTGGCTCAGATAATCGAGCATACTATACCAAAAATCACTATAAAAGTTTTATAAATGTGGAGTGAACCTCTGGTTCGCCATGAAATATTATTTTAATTTATCACCAATGCCTAATTTCCTTATAACCAATAATTTAGAATCACTAAACGGCTATCATGTCGCAAAGATTGATGGGCTAAAAGCACATACATTAAGAGGGTTCTACGAAGAAGTTGCCAAAGTTCTTCGTTTTCCCGAATACTTTGGTTTTAACCTCGATTCGTTTGACGAAATGCTCAATGATTTGTCGTGGTTGGAGCAAACCAAAATTGCGATTTATATCACGAATTCAGAGTCATTTGTAGAAAAAGAACGAAATCCTGACAAATTACCAACTTTGCTTGATTTGCTAGATGCCACTTGCGAAGACTGGGAATGGAGCGATGAAGAAGACGATTGCCCGAAAAAAGAGTTAATTATAGCGTTCTCGCCAAGTGAACGCATAACAAAACTACTTGATAATCAAGAGATTAGTTATGATGTGAAATAAAGTATTAAACAGCTTTATTGACAGTATCAATAGAATTTGAAAGCCAAATTCTTGCATTATTTCTTTTAATTCGTGAATAAATTGTTTCAATAGTTCTTAATACTGCTCTACAATTAAATTTGGACTTCCCACTTTTTTATACTTTTCGAAAGAATTTTGGTGCATTTTTATTAGTTGCAATAATTTTGCAATACTTAAAACACGTTCTTCACCTGTATACAAAAGTTCTTCTATTATTTCCATTTTCTACAAATCAGTTAAAATCTGTATTGCTTGCATCCGTTTTATCTGCGTGCTATTTTCTTCAGCGATTAACATATTTTCGTGAAATTTCGGGCATAAAAAAGCTCTCATAAAATTTTTACGAGAGCTTTTTTATTTACCCCATATTTACAAACCAATCGGCACTTTTACCTCAGTATTATCCCAACTAATATTCATTTCCGCACCACCTTCGGCAGCAGCAAATCCAATCGTCAATTGCTCAATGGTTGAAGCTGTTTTCCCAACAGGCACATCAACTCTTAAAACATCTTTTTTTTCATCATAATTGGTTCCCCATTGTCCAGTTTCACTATTTAAAATTACCGTCCATTTATCAGCATTCGGAATTGTCCAAAGTGTATATTTTCCTGCTTTCAGACTTTTATCGCCTATTTTAATGTCCTGTTTTACATCAAAAATCGTAGCTTCGTTTGCACCCGTACGCCAAACTTGGCCATAAGGCAGTAGTTTTCCAAAAATCTCACGCCCTTTTTTATAAGGTCGGCTATAATCAACTTGTACGGTCAATCCATGTTGGTCGAACTTAGCAGTTTCGGCTGGACTTTTACTTTTGGTAAAACTTTTCAAACCAAAGAAAGCAATCACTAAAACGACCACAATAATCAAAATAATTTTTACGATTTTATTCATTTTTAAGAAAGGTTTAATTTTTATATTGAAACAAGGCCTTGTATTAGAATAGTTCAATGAAAACTCTACATAATACTTTGTTGCTCCATAATCTACTGAAATAAATGTCGACTTATATTAGATTAAAAGTCGATTTTAAAGGTTTCCATAAAAAAAATCAGATTATTCAATGATTTCCCCTCGAAAAGCGACAAATTTGCACAAAGCGAACAGTTTTGGTTTTTTTAATGTTTTAAAGTTACGCCCCTTAATTAAGGACTGATAAACGGATTGTAGCGGAATGCCGCCCAGCGGAGTGCCGCCCGTTGATAATTGATTATTAAATCTATGCTTGATATTATTCATTTACTACCCGACTCGATAGCCAATCAGATTGCGGCAGGTGAAGTTGTGCAACGACCAGCGTCGGTAGTGAAAGAACTTATGGAAAACTCGATTGATGCTCAGGCCAATAATATACAGTTGATTGTAAAAGATGCTGGCCGCACACTCATTCAGGTAATTGACGACGGCATGGGGATGTCGGCTACTGATGCCCGTATGAGTTTTGAGCGACATGCCACTTCAAAAATCCGCACCGCTGATGACCTTTTTTCGATTCTGACAATGGGTTTTCGTGGTGAGGCTTTGGCTTCGATTGCGGCCATCGCCCAAGTAGAGTTACGCAGCCGCCGAATGATTGATGAAGTAGGCACGATGATTCGTATTGAAGGCTCGGAAATAAAAAGTCAAGAGTCCGTTTCCTGCACAAAAGGCACGAATTTTCAAGTAAAAAACCTATTTTTTAATGTTCCTGCTCGACGAAACTTTCTAAAATCGAATCCTGTCGAGATGAAACATATTCTTGACGAATTCCAAAGAGTTTCTTTGGCTCACCCAGACATTGCCTTTACACTTTATCATAATGATATAGAAGTTTATAACCTTCCTGCGGGAAAACTTAGCCGAAGAATTGTGGATATTTTCGGAAAAGCTTACCGTGAGCAACTAGCAAGCTGCGAAGAAGAAACACCATTTGTAAATATTTCAGGCTACGTAGGCAAACCAGAATCAGCAAAAAAAGGGCGTGGTGAACAGTTTTTCTTTGTAAACAAACGTTTTATCAAGCACAATTATTTACATCATGCCATTCTAAGTGCTTTTGAGTCAACGATTCCAGAAGGTAGTAGTCCATTTTATGTATTGTTTATCGAAATCGACCCTTCACATATTGATATAAATATTCATCCGACCAAAACTGAGATAAAGTTTGACGACGAACGAGCCGTTTATGCCATTATACGCTCAACAGTACGAAGAGCTATCGGGGTTTATAATCTTACACCAACTATAGATTTTGAGTCAGATATAAATTTTGCGAATCTTACTAATACCAATCGTTTTAGCGATTCGCCGAATCCAATTAGCCCTTCGTTTTCGGGTTTAAGTGATTTTGAAAATGCTCGTACTTCATCACAGCAAGGCACTTATCAGCCACAACGAGATGATGCTTATCGAGAAAAAAGGGATGCCGACCAACGGGATAATTCCTCTTCAAACACCGAAAATTGGCGAAAACTTTTTGAAGGTTTAGAGGGTTTTAAACCCAATAATCAAGCAAGTTTGGGGTTTGATTCAGAACAAATGACGATGGGCAGTAAGGCCAATGTTATTACGGACGAAAGCCGCAGAATTGCAGAAATACAAGAAATTAGTGCGATTCAGATACAAAATCGTTTTATAGTAGCCCAAGCCAAAAGCGGAATGATGCTCATCGACCAGCGAGCTGCTTATGAGCGAATTTTATACGAAAAATACTATAACAATTTAAAGAATAAAAAATCGTTTACTCAACAACTCCTCTTTCCAAAAACCTTAGATTTACAGCCCGCTGATTATCAGTTGGTCATAGAAATTCAAGAAGAGATAAAAGCATTGGGCTTTTCGTTTGAAGAATTTGGACAGCATACTATTAAAATTAATGGCGTTCCGCCAGAAGTACAAGAGGAAAACGAAAAAGAGATTTTTGAAGGTTTAGTACAACAATATAAAACTAATCAGACTGATTTACAGTTAGATAGATTAGAAAATATAGCACGTTCGTTTTCGAAGCGTTCCTCATCGAAATACATGGGTGAGCTCTCAAAAATTGAGATAAACCTGCTGATTCATCAGCTTTTCGAAACCGCCGTACCGAGCTATACACCCAATGGTGAACCAATTATGACTATTTTGTCGTTAGACCAAATAGCTGAATTACTTAACCGCAAATAGTAATTTCAAATTTGACGAAAAAGCTTTTTTAACCAACATTACGATATGTTTCAAGTTACACCCGTTGTTCGTAACTTATTAATAGCAAATATTGCTGTTTATTTAGTACAGAGTTTTTTAAGAATAGATTTGGCCACAATTTTTGGTTATCATACCTTTTCCCTACAAGAAATGGGTCTATTCAAACCTACTCAAATATTTACATATATGTTTCTACATTCAGGCACGAGTCATATTTTCAGTAATATGTTCGGTTTGTTTATGTTTGGACCAATGCTTGAAAGCTTCTTAGGTAGTAAACGCTTTCTGATTTTATACATAGTATCAGGTGTTGGAGCGTGTTTACTTCATGGAGGTATCAGTCTTTACGAAATTTCTCAACTTCCTATTGATTCTGCCGAATACACAATGATGATGAGCATTCCAATGGTTGGAGCTTCAGGAGCAATTTTTGGAATGTTAGGAGCTTTTGCAAGATTATTTCCGAATACTGAAATGATAATTTTTCCGCTTCCGATACCAGTTAAAGCAAAATATTTAGTATCTTTATATGCAATTTTCGAGATTTTCTCGGGTGTTTATAATGTTATGCCTGGAGTTGCACATTTTGCCCATATCGGTGGCTTGATTTTTGGCATATTATTGATTAATTACTGGAACAAAAAAAAGAATAGATTTTATTAATAGTGGCAAGTTTCATAGACGACATAAAGAGTCCATTTAGGAAAGGAAACACATTGATGCAACTTATGCTCATCAATGCAGGAGTTTTTTTGTCTCTAATTTTAATTGGTTTTATCTTTTCTTTTTCTCCGAGTGGTGGATTAATCAACAAAATCATCAGTGATAATTTTGATTTGATTGCTCCAATTGGTTCTTTCATCCGCAAACCTTGGACACTCCTCACCTATTGCTTTACACATTATGGTTTTTTCCATTTGCTATTCAATATGCTTTCGTTATTTTGGTTCGGAACTTTAGTGCAGGAATTTATCGGAAGCAGAAAATTATTAAATATTTATCTCATTGGTGGAATTATAAGCGGTTTGATTTACATAGCGGTTTATAATTTATTAGCTTTATCGCCTCAAATCAACAATATTAGTCCAACTATTTTAGGTGCTTCGGCGGCAGTTTATGCGGTGATGTTTGCAGCCGTTGCCTTACTTCCCGAATATGAGTTTTATTTATTTGGTATTATACTTATAAAAATCAAATACCTCGCTTGGGCTTTCTTGATTATATCTTTTGTAGTACCGAGCAGTGGAATCTCGCATTTAGGTGGAGCAATAGCTGGTTATTCATACATTTATTTACTACGTCGAGGAACAGATTTAGGTAGTCCAATCGAAGCCGTTAGCGATTGGTGGAGCAGCCTTTGGAAACCAAAACCACGAGTAAAAATTCCACAAAGAAAATATAGTGAGTCAACTGTTGCGATGAAAAGTGGCAGCAATTCAAACCTTGACCCCAATTACTTCCCAGACCAAGATGAGGTTGATGCTATTTTGGATAAAATAGGCAAATCGGGCTACGAAAGCCTCACAAAAGAAGAAAAGCAAAAACTCTACCGAGCAAGTCAAAAGAAAGATTAAAATTTCTAAATTTTCTGTACTTTTGTAATCTAGTCCATACTTCAAAGGCTAAATCTTTTGAAGATTGAGGAAGGGATGTTTACATAAGGGTAAATTTTCCTTTTGAAATCGAACAATTTTAGCTGTACTAAGTTTTAAAAAGACAATCTAACCTTAATTGGTCAAAAGATATGCTCATAACGCCAGGTGAAATACTAAAAAATATCAACATTCCCGCTGATTTACGAAACGTTGACCGTACGAAACTTCCACAAGTTGCAGATGAACTCCGTCAATACATCATTGATATGGTTTCTGTCTATGGTGGACACTTCAGCTCAAGCCTCGGTGTCGTCGAACTTACTGTTGCTTTGCACTATGTTTTTAATACGCCCGACGACCAACTCGTTTGGGATGTAGGCCACCAAGCTTATGGACACAAAATCTTAACTGGAAGACGTGAAAATTTTCACACAAATCGTCTTTATGGCGGTTTATCTGGTTTCCCAAAGAGAAAAGAAAGCGAATATGATACTTTCGGTGTTGGTCATTCATCTACATCAATTTCGGCGGCCGTCGGAATGGCGGTTGCATCAAACATCAATCGCGAACCTAAGCGTCAGCACATTGCAATCATTGGTGATGGTTCGATGACAGCAGGTATGGCTTTTGAGGGCATGAATCACGCAGGTGCTTTGAAAGATGCTAATGTATTGATTATCTTGAATGATAACTGCATGGCAATCGACCCAAATGTGGGAGCCTTGAAAGAATATTTGACCGATATTACGACCTCAAAAACATATAATAACGTTAAAGACGAGGTTTGGCAACTACTTGGTAAAATGAGTACATTTGGTACAAGTGCCAGAAAAATTGTTGCTAAAGTAGAAAATGCAATGAAGGGGGCTTTGTTAAGCCAAAGTAACTTCTTTGAAGCATTGAATCTTCGTTATTTCGGACCGATTGATGGCCATGATATCGACCATTTAGTCAGTGTTTTGGAAGACTTGAAAGACATTCCCGGCCCTAAAATTCTTCACTGCCTAACCGTTAAAGGAAAAGGCTACGCTCCAGCCGAAATAGAACAGACTAAATGGCACGCTCCCGGGCTATTTGATAAAGTAACAGGCGTTATTCAGAAGAAAGTTTATGACAAGCCAATGCCGCCAAAATACCAAGATGTATTTGGCAATACGATTGTAGAATTGGCCGAAAAAAATGATAAAATCGTGGGTGTAACACCTGCTATGCCTTCTGGCTCTTCATTGAATATTATGATGAAAGCCATGCCTGACCGTGCTTTTGATGTAGGAATTGCCGAGCAACATGCTGTTACATTTTCAGCTGGTATGGCAACTCGTGACTTAGTGGTTTATTGTAATATTTACTCAAGTTTCATGCAACGTGCCTATGACCAAGTGATTCACGATGTTTGTTTGCAACAACTTCCTGTCATTTTCTGCCTCGACCGTGCAGGTTTTGCGGGAGCTGATGGGCCTACGCACCACGGAGCATACGATATTGCGTACATGCGTTGTATTCCGCACATGGTAGTGGCTTCACCAATGAACGAAGAAGAGTTGCGTAATTTGATGTACACTTTTCAACTAGAAGAAACCCAAAAACTAAAAACGGCTTTCACGATTCGTTATCCAAGAGGTGAAGGTGTGATGCCAGAATGGAAACGTCCATTCCAAAAACTTGAAATCGGAAAAGGTCGTAAAATAAAAGATGGTGAAGAAGTAGTCATTTTGACAATCGGACATATTGGTAATTATGCAGTAAAAGCCTGCGAAATGCTTGAAAAGGAAGGCATAAATCCTGCTCATTATGATTTAAGATTTGTAAAACCACTCGATGAAGCGATGCTTCATGAAGTTTTCCAAAAATTCGATAAAGTGATAACAGTAGAAGATGGTTGCCTACAAGGTGGTATGGGAAGTGCAGTCTTGGAATTTATGATTGACAATGGTTATAATGCTAAAGTGAAACGCTTGGGTATTCCAGATCGCATCGTAGAACACGGTGAGCAAATTGAACTTCAACATGAATGCGGATTCGACCATGCTGGTATTGCCAATTCTGTACGTGAATTGGTAGTTGCTTCTGTTTTAGTTTAAAGATAAGTAAGCCTACCTTATAATGTAAAATTGAAGCGGGGTCGCCCGTGCGATTAAGGATTAAATATTGGAGATTAGAGTTTTTTTTAACAAAATTATTCTACAACCTCCAATCAACACTCCTTCATCTTCAATCACAAAATTAAAAAGTACCAATCCTAAAAGACTATCTTTATATACACTCTCAATCTTCATTGTTTTTCACTCATTCGCTTCAAGGCTTTTTATTTTCTGAACCACCACCGTAGTTTTTTAGTTATATTTGTAGGAAAAACTGAGCAGAAAAATAGTGAGCAATAAAAAACTGAATGACATTGACCTAACTGGCTACGAGCAAATCGAAGTCTTTGGTGCAAGAGAACATAACCTCAAAAACATTGATGTGAGTATTCCACGAAACAAACTTGTGGTTATCACTGGTATTTCGGGTAGTGGAAAATCATCTTTGGCTTTTGATACAATTTATGCCGAAGGTCAACGTCGCTATATGGAGAGTTTTTCCGCATATGCTCGTAGTTTTATCGGTAATATGGAGCGTCCTGATGTAGATAAAATTAATGGTCTTTCGCCCGTAATTTCTATCGAACAGAAAACGACCTCTAAAAATCCTCGCTCGACGGTTGGTACAACCACCGAAATCTATGACTTCCTACGTTTATTTTTTGCACGTGCAGGTGAGGCTTTTAGCTATATAACTGGCAATAAAATGGTTAAGCAAACGCAAGACCAAATCATCGACCAAATTTTACAACAGTTTGATAATCAAAAGGTTACGCTACTTGCTCCAATCGTAAAAGGCCGTAAAGGACATTACCGTGAACTTTTTGTACAAGTTGCCAAATTGGGCTACAACAAGGTGCGTGTCGATGGCGAAGTTTTGGAGATAAACCCTAAAATGCAACTCGACCGCTACAAAATACACGACATAGAGATTGTTATTGATAGGGTTATTCCGAAAATAGAAGACCGTTATCGTTTGAGTCAATCAGTCGGCACAGCTCTGAAGCAAGGCAAAGGATCAATGATGCTTTTGGATAGTAAAAATCAAACGCAGTATTTTTCACAAAATCTTACTGACCCGGAATCGGGAATTTCTTACGAAGACCCTTCACCTAATAGTTTTTCGTTCAACTCACCTTACGGTGCATGTCCAACCTGTAATGGACTAGGTACAATCGAACAAATTACCGAAGAGTCAATCATTCCTGACCGTAGCCTGAGCATTACTCGTGGAGGAATTGCTCCGCTGGGAGAATACCGTGATTTATGGATTTTCAAACAAATTGAAGTAATTCTGAAAGCTTATAAATCGAACATTGCGACTCCCATCGAAAAGATTCCAGAAGATGCCCTAAAAACAATTCTATATGGAAGCGATACTCCGCTGCCTGTTCCGTCAAAGAAATATCCAGGTACAGAGTGGAATACAACTTTTGAGGGCGTAATCACTTTTTTGAAACGTCAGCAAGACTCCGACAATGATAAAATCCAAGATTGGGTACGTGATTATTTAGTCATAAAAACTTGTCCCGATTGCGAGGGCCAGCGTCTAAAAAAAGAATCTCTCAACTTCAAAATCGCCCAAAATAATATTGCCGATTTGGCTGAAATGGACATCAGCGAATTAGAGGAATGGTTTAATGATTTGGAAACTCGTTTATCCGACCGTCAAAATGTTATTGCTAAAGAAATTTTGAAAGAAATCAGAAAAAGAATTGGCTTCTTGATGGGCATTGGCTTAGACTACCTAACGCTCAACCGTCCACTTCGTACGCTTTCGGGTGGAGAATCACAGCGTATTCGTTTAGCTACTCAGATTGGTACACAATTGGTAGGGGTTTTGTACATCATGGATGAGCCAAGCATTGGTTTACACCAACGAGACAACGTAAAATTGATTCAAGCACTGAAAGATTTACGAGATTTAGGCAATACTGTTTTGGTCGTAGAACACGACAAAGACATGATGCTAGAATCAGATTATATTTTGGATATAGGACCTGGAGCAGGCCGACACGGTGGAAATATAGTTGGACGAGGAACACCACAAGAATTTATCAAAAATCGGAGTATAACTTCCGATTACTTAAGTGGCCGAATTAGCATTGAGGTGCCGAAAGAGCGACGTAAAGGCAACGGTAAATACTTAATCATCAAAGGAGCAACTGGACATAATTTGAAGAATGTCACGCTGAAACTTCCGTTGGGAAAAATGATTTGTATTACAGGCGTGAGTGGAAGTGGAAAGTCTTCTTTGATTCACGAAACACTTTTCCCTGTGCTAAACAAACATTTTTATAATTCAAAAAGAGAGCCATTAGCCCACAAATCAATCGAGGGACTCGAACATCTTGATAAAGTAATTGAGGTTGACCAAAGTCCAATCGGGCGTACACCCCGCAGTAATCCTGCAACTTACACAGGAATGTTTTCAGAGATTCGTACACTTTTTGCCGAATTGCCAGAAGCTAAAATCAGAGGTTATAAACCTGGGCGTTTTTCGTTCAACGTAAAAGGTGGGCGTTGTGAAGATTGTGAAGGTGCAGGCATGAAGAAAATCGAAATGGAGTTTTTGCCCGATGTACACGTAGCATGTGAAACTTGCAAAGGAAAACGTTTTAATCGTGAAACATTGGAAGTGCGTTATAAAGGCAAGTCTATTGCCGATGTGCTGGACATGACTGTTGAGCAAGCGGTTGAGTTTTTTGAGAATATTCCAAAAATCAATAGAAAAGTTCAGATTCTGAATGAAGTTGGCTTGGGATATATTACACTTGGGCAGCATGCCACTACTCTTTCGGGAGGAGAAGCTCAACGAGTAAAATTATCCGAAGAATTATCAAAGAAAGATACAGGTAAAACCATTTATATCTTGGATGAGCCAACAACTGGTCTTCATTTTAAAGATATTCAAAAATTACTCGAAGTATTACAAAAGCTGGCTGACAAAGGTAATACTGTTCTAATTATTGAGCATAACCTCGATGTAATAAAGGTTTCCGACCATGTGATTGATGTTGGGCCAGAAGGTGGAAATAAAGGAGGAGCAATCGTAGCAGAAGGTACTCCCGAGCAAGTAGCAAAGGTTAAAGGAAGCTATACTGGTTTCTTCTTGAAAGACGAATTGTCTTTCAAGTGATTTTTCTAAAAAATCAAAGTAATTTACCAAACTATCTTAGTTCGATATTTATATTTTTCCTAAATATTAAAATTATCCTTAGGTAGTCAATTCTATTTAGGCCAAGCTAATTTGAAATAAAACTATATGTCAATGTCATTATTAAAAGAATTTCTTAGTGAATTAATTACATTTCTCAGAATTAATGGCTTGATAGACATTGTCCAATCTGGAAATTTCAGAGCTTTACTAAGCTTTGAAGGATTTTTAACGTTTCTTTCCCCCATAACACCATTTATTATTATTTTTGAGTTTGTGTGGCTATTGATTCAGTTCCGATTTCGAGCTTCGGTTTATAAAATAACTTTCCTTATTATTCTGACAAACCGAATAATGAGTAGGCTAATTGGTATTTCGGTGCTTGTCCTAACAATCGGGATATTCCAAAAATACGCTATTATCCAAACTTCCATAACTTGGTATTGGTTTATTTATGGTTATTTGGTTTATGAACTTAACAATTTTATTCGCCATTATCTTACTCATAAAGTACGTTTATTGTGGTGTTTTCACTCAGTACATCACTCGACCGAAGACCTTAATTCGTCAGTAACACTCACTACTTTTTTTGTAGAAAACCTTTATACAGAGTTTTTTGCGGCCATGTTTTGTATGATTTTAGGTGTTCAGCCTCTTATGCTTTTTGCCATAATGATTCTCGATAGCATTTGGGGGGCATTTGTACACATAAGCGAAAGCACAATGAAAAACGCCAGACTAGGGTTTTTAGAAAAATTCATTCTGACACCTTCTCACCATCGAGTACATCACGGACGAAATCATTTGTATATGGACACTAATTTTTGTTCTATTATCAATGTTTGGGATATTGTATTTAGAACTTATCAAAAAGAGAAAGAAGAAATTCCTGTTGATTACGGAATCACTCGCCCAATGGATCCAGCTAATTTTGTAGATGTTTATTTTGGTGAAATTGTGAGTCTTTGGCAAGATGTTATTGCAGCACCAGGATTGAAAAATAAGATTGCGTATATTTTTATGCCCCCTGGTTGGAGCCACATAGGAGAATACGAAACAGCTACAACACTTCGCAAACAAGCACTTAATGAATTGAATAAATAATGATTTTGAAAGCGTAGTGCCCTAAGCAATACGCTTTCAAAATCATTTATTCTCTATTTCTGACCTCCAGCAATATCTTTTCTACTTCTTTTCTTACTTGGCTTGTTGGCTTCGTAAAATTATTATTCATCAAGCTAAAAAGGATTGTCTTGCCTTTCTTCGTAATTAAATAACCGCTTAGGTTATAGACACCACTCAGTGAACCAGATTTTGCAAAGACAAATGGTTCGCCATCGGTTTTAAACATATTCTTTACAGTTCCACTTTTCCCACCATTAGCCAGAATCGAAAATAACTTTTCTTGTGGAAGTTCAGCATGAATTTTCTCCAATAGTTTAATAATAGAACGGGGAGTAAAAAGATTATAACGTGAAAGCCCCGATCCATCTACCCACTTTGGAGTATCAGGAAGGTCTTGTAGATATTTTTCTTTGATTGATTTAATGGCAAAAGAAGAATTGATTGAGTCTTTCAAAACTGTGCCACAAAGTAATAATAACTGCTCAGCAAGCATATTATCGCTTTCTTGCATCATCAATCGATAAACAGGCTCTGTGAGTGTACTATAAAGCGTTTTAGCAGTAGTTGAAACTGGTACTTTTAATAAATTTATGTTTCTACGAAGCGTATCAATAAGTAACTGCTGCGTCAGCCCCGTTGAAGTTTTATACGGAATGTCTTGTTGATAACCTGGTTTTGTCAAAAGAGCTTTTGGTAAAAGAAACTGATTATCGGCTGCCGTGCGTTCTATTTCGGTGCCAGTATCTTTTTTATAGAAACTTTTATCAAAAATACTCGGTTGAGGCTTTGCTTCTCCGTTTTCGATTTTGGTTCTTACAATGTTTCCATACATCGGCAAAGGTGACATTTCTACGGTATAATAACTGGTGAAATCGTCCCAAGCCCAACCTGCTCCAAAATATGGATTAGTGAAGTTTCCATCAGAAAAATAGAAATTTTTACTACGTTTATATGATTTCAAAAAGTCGAAAGTTTTAGCACTTGTTAGGTCTGGATGGAAGAAAGTTGGGTCACCAGTTCCCCAAAAAACTAAGGAATCGCTTTTAATTTCGTAACGAAGTGCAGGAATCGAATCGCCGAGTGTTTTCAAACAAGCATAGAAAGTAAACAATTTAGTATTGGATGCTGGCGTAAAATAGCGGTTGGAGTTTCGCTCAAAAATTATTTTTTGTTCGCTCAAATCATATAAAGCCATACCAGTCATGCTTTGCGACAAAATGCTTGAGGTATCCAGCATTTTTGCATACGGAGATTTATTAGATATACTTTGAGTGGTTTTGCACGAAAGGCCAACTAATGCTAGTAATGATATAAATAAAATTTTACGCATAATTTTAACTTTGATTTGTATGCCACAATTTACAGAAAATTATAAAAATAAAACCGTAGAAGCTCAAATTTAGAACTTCTACGGTTAAAATATATTGGTTTTATTATTTATTTACCACAAAACGCTTCACAACGATGCCACTTTCGGTGTGTAACCTCACAATATATGTACCAGTAGGTAGGTCTTTCAAATCAATTTTTTGGTTGAAAATACTTACATCAACCAAAAACTCTCTATCCATTATTTTTACGCCTTTAGAACTAATCACTTCCATTTTCACTGGGCCTGGTTTTTGTAAATTTGTCGAAATCAAAATCTCATCAGGACTTGGATTTGGTGAAAGTGTCAATACTCTCTCAGATGTCTGCTCAGTAGCTAAAATTGGCGGTGGTGGTGGTACTTGTACTTTTAAGTTATCAATCACCCAACCCCAACCATAAGTAAGTTCATCGGCAAATAATCTAAAACGAATCAAAATTACATCACCACCAAGAAAATCTCCACTTGATAACATCTTGATTGTATGGCTCTTATACAAAGTCGAAGTTGCTGTACCTCTTGAATCTGAAGATTGATATGTTTTCCCATCCGAGCCAAGGAATGTTCCATTTACATAATTATTAAAAGCTTTTGTCCAATTAGCGTCTTTGGCAGCATCATAACCATCTTCAAAAGGCACCCAAGAAAGCCCGCCGTCAAAAGAACCTTCAACAACAACATAATCATAAAAATCTGAATCGCCGAATACCGAGCCTGTTTCACCTGGTTCTACTAAAGCCACTTCATCAAAAGTAATAGTGGCTGAATCTAAATCTTGTTTTAGTTCAATAGGATAACGTAACAACGCAATCGTATTTGATTGTAAATCTTCGTTTCCACCATTTTTGTAAGGGTGAGCCGAGTGCAAAGCACCATTAGTAAAGCCAGTTGGTGTTGTGATTCCCCATCCACCTATTCCAGCAAAATCGTCGTTGGCAACATCAAAGGTATTTGCGTATACTCGAACTGGCGTTTGGGTTTTCAAATTACTTACTACAAATTCAAAGTAGTCAGCAGTTGGTGTCACGTTAGTTCCAGGCGTATTCAAATAAGCAGGTAAAACCGTTTTATTTTTATTTTTTGATTTATCAATCGCCACAATTCTATAAAGTACTCGGTCATTTTGTTTCAAAGAACCAAATGGCGTTTTAGCTAAATATGCAAAAACATCATTACGCCCTTGTGAATAAGATTTATCATCGGTAACAACATTATATTTTTTTATTCCAAAAGGTTTTTGATCCACACCATTGAGTTTATATTCAACATAAACTGTATCAATACCATGTTCGAAGCTATCTTCGATATTAGCAAAAATATCAGGTAAACCTGTTGTTGAAACAACCGTTGGCGGATCTGTTGTTACAAATGGCGGCGATGTATCGGCTGTTCCTACACTAAATCCGTAATAACCTCTAGTTGGAGCTTCGGCTGGAGCAGTATTTTTACGTTTGTAATTATCATCAACAGTCAAATAATAGCGAATAATTGAACTCGCCTTCGTAACTGGAATATCGGCCGTGTATTCGTTTGTACTACCAACTTTTACCATATTGATTGGCTTGGCATTGGTCATGAGGGTGTCGTTTTCGGTATAAAATACCTTCGCACTTCCTGCGACTAATGAAGTATCGCTCGTAATAGTAGCCTTGATGGTTACTTTACTGACAGCGTTTTCAATATTTTTTACTCTTACATGTGTTAACGATGTACTTTTCCAACCCATATCTGCAAAAATACCTTTTACGATTGGACCTGGGTCTCTGATTACTTCTCGCAAACTTGCCGATGATGTCATCAATGAGTTTTCATTTCCTGAAGGATAAGTAGCATCATTTACGTGCGAAATACTTGAGCCCCCTTGGTAGGTATTAGGAGCATAAATTTTAGCTTTTTCATTTTTATTAGCCGCTGTTGCAGTAGGACTATTAAAAAACAAATTATCACTTACCATTTGGTCTTTCAACGGTACCGATGGGTTTGCAAAATTGGCTGTACTAATCAATTGTTGCGTGCTTCCATTCTCAACAAAATGATCATAAGCAAAAGGAGCCCCAGTGCCGAAACCCCATGAGCCATTATTTCCACTTACACGAAGTGACGAGGTAAAACCTAATCCATGACATAATTCGTGTAAAACAACCGATGTAAAATCAAATTGATTTGTACCTGGAGCGGCAACTCCTAAATACCATGGTGCTGAACTATTAAACTCAGCTGTAATATCTGGCTCATTGATTGAGTTAAGTTCTTGACCTGCTATTTTTTCGGCCAAAGCAATCGGATACCAAGTTCCTGCTTTTTGCTGGCCAGGAAAATTACGAGTAAAATCAGCGGGTGAAGCCTGACCTAAGATTGTCCCACTGCCACTACCACTATCAATTGCACGCCAAGTAGCAGTAATTCGAATCGGCACGGGCGAGCTAATTAGATTCGCCCAAATATCAACAGCCGCTTGAAATGATTTTTGTGCAGCAGGCGAAAAACCATTATAAGTAACAATAAAAGTTGACTTAGCTGCCGTACCACGGGCTTTTTGGCCTTTCATGGCTTCCTCTACTTCTTTGGCTATCGGCACATAAGTATTGGCATCTTCAAAGTTTCCCGGACACACAATCATCTTTCCCTTCATAAATTCAATTTTATCTGGGTTTGATGGGGTTATGTCTCCATGGCGTGGTTTGGCCATTTTTTGGGCAAAAACTGACATTACCACCAAAAGTAATAGGCCAGAAAGGTAAATTTTTTTCATAAATCTTAAATTAATCGTCTGTTTGTCAGGATTTAAAAAATATACATAATTTGTGGCAATAGGGTTGCTCTTCAATTATTTCACAAGTTATCAAATCTAACGAAAAAACTAATACTTTTGTTGAATGATTATAAGTAAATAAAGATAAAACCAATGTTTTTGTATCTCAAATGAATCAAATAAAATTATTGGTACTTGTCCATTTCTACGATTCACGCTCCTATCTTTGCAATTAGAGACGTAGTTTTTATTCTTTACGATGCAGACCCCATTAGAAATATTAAAAGAATTTTGGCAATATGATACTTTTCGACCATTACAAGAAGAGATAATCAACTCGGTTTTGGCACAAAAAGATACACTTACCTTAATGCCAACTGGTGGAGGAAAATCTATATGTTTTCAAGTACCAGCAATGGCCATGGAGGGAGTCTGTATCGTCATTACACCTCTCGTTGCTTTGATGAAAGACCAAGTTGAGCAACTCAAACGCCGAGGAATAAAAGCAGCTGCCATTTATTCGGGAATGCACCGCAATGAAATTGATTATACCCTGGATAATTTTGTTTACGGAGATTTTAAGTTCCTTTACGTTTCGCCCGAACGCCTTCTAACCGAAATCATGCAAGTACGTACCAAAATGATGAAGGTTTGCTTGCTTGTAATTGACGAAGCTCACTGTATTTCGCAATGGGGCTATGATTTTCGTCCTCCCTATCTGAAAATACCGGAATTTCGAAAATTTACGGGCAATGCTCCAACAATTGCACTTACGGCTACTGCCACTAAAGAAGCCCAACAAGATATTATTGAAAAACTCGAACTAAAAAACGTGCAGGTTTTTCAACAAAGCTTTGCTCGACCAAATATCTCATATTCAGTGTTTTGTGAAGAAAGTAAGGAACGAAAAGCATTTGATATTCTACAAAAAGTACAAGGAACAGCTATTGTGTATGTGCGTAGCCGACGACGCACGAAAGAGTTTTCGGATTGGTTAAACAAAAGTCGAATCCGTTCAGATTTTTATCATGCTGGCCTTTCAACACCTGAAAGATTTAAGAAACAAGAAGCGTGGATAAATAATCAAGTGCGTGTAATTGTGGCGACCAATGCATTTGGAATGGGTATCGACAAGCCCGATGTGCGAGTAGTGGTACATCTTGATTTACCCGAAACCCTCGAAGCTTATTATCAAGAAGCAGGTCGTGCTGGCCGAGATGGGCAAAAAGCTTATGCCGTATTGCTTTACAATAGAGGCGATTTAGAAGATATTTCGAAGCAAACTGAGCAAAAATATCCGCCAATCGAAAACCTAAAACGAGTTTATCAGGCTTTGGCAAATTACAAAAATTTGGCAGTTGGAGGCGAAAATTTTGAAAGCTATGACTTTGATTTTCAGGAGTTTATCAATAATTTTGGTTTCTCAGCACACGATACGCACAACGAGCTAAAAGTTCTCAAAGACGAAGGCTTGATTCAATTAAGCGATGCGTATTACAGTCCGTCAAAGATTTCTTTTAAAGTCGACAACCACGAATTATATAAGTTTCAGATAAAGACACCGAGTTACGATAAATTCATCAAAACGCTACTCAGAATTTATGGCGGCGATTTATTTACGAGTTACGTCAGTATTTCAGAAGCTACAATTGGTAAATATTTTTTCGGCAGTGTGGGCGAAATCGAAAAAATGCTTGATTACCTCCAACAAGTCGGTATCTTAACTTATCAAAAGCAAAAAAGTATTCCGCAACTAACATTTCTTACGGCTCGCCAAGACGTAAAGTATCTGACTATCAACGTTGTAGAAATGCAAAGACGCAAGAAAAAAGATTTAGAAAAAGTAGCGGCCGTTGTACAGTTTACCAATGACACCCGACGATGTCGTCAGCAGTTTTTGCAAGAATATTTTAATGAATTTACGAACTTCAACTGCGGCATTTGCGATAATTGTTTGAAACAAAAAAAGCGAGATGAGCCAATTCCGATTGAAATTTACACGAAATATAGACAAAAAATCTTAGAGATAATTCCTGCACCAGTTAACCAAATAGTTGATTATCAATTTTTTAATAATAAATTTTACGTCAAAGATGTAATCAGAAAAATGATAGAAAACGAAGAAATTAGATTTAGTGAATTGGGAGTTGTGGAGCGAATCATACGATAACCGCTTCTAAGATTCGCAATAATATGAGTTTTTCATCAAATAGCAAGAATATTAAAACAACAGCGAGCAGGATATTCGCACCATAGAAATGACAAATTTTACGCACATAGATGCCGCCGGCAACCCTTCAATGGTAGACGTAGGCGAAAAAGCCATTACCCGACGCACCGCAAAAGCCCGAAGCATCGTGATTTTAGATGATGCTATTTTGGAAAGACTAACCAACGAAGAAATTCATACCAAAAAAGGGCCAGTTTTTCAGACGGCTATCATTGCGGGCGTAATGGCTGCTAAGAAAACGGGAGATTTGATTCCATTATGCCACCCACTTGGGCTCGAAAACTGCCAAATAACTATTTTTTTGAATGAAAAACGAGAAGTCATCGTTGAGTGTACAGCTTCGCTGACTGGCAAAACAGGCATCGAAATGGAAGCATTGACTGGTGCAAGCATAGCAGCCTTGACGATTTATGATATGTGTAAGGCTTTTTCACACAATATCATTATCAAAGAAACTCGTTTGATTGAAAAAACTGGCGGCAAAAAAGACTTTAAATTTAAAGAAAATTGAACGCTCTTATCTTAATTGGAGGTAAAAGCTCCCGCATGGGAACTGATAAAAGTTTGCTTAATTATCATGGCAAACCTCAACGAGAATATCTGTTCGATTTAGCAAAAAAATACTGCAAAGAAGTTTATTTTTCATGCCGATTGGAACAGCAATTTTCAGATAACACCATTATAGATAAATATGAATTAGGCCCGATGGGAGGAATCTTATCGGCTTTTTACTTCAACCCAAACTCAGCTTGGTTGGTAGTTGCTTGCGATATGCCTTTTATTGATGAAAACAGCTTTGAAGACTTAGTAAATCACCGAAATAAACATAAAATTGCAACTGCATTTATGAACTTCGAAACTAATGCTCCCGACCCACTTTTCACGATTTACGAACCAAAAGTATTAGATTTACTTACTGAATACGCTGAAGCAGGAAACAAAAGCCCGAAGGTTTTTCTACAAAATAATGATACAGAAATCATCATTTCAGCCAATCTTTGCTTGCTAACTAACGTAAACACTAATGAAGAATTTGGGCGAATAAAAAACCAAACGATAATTGAATAGTTTATTCATTGCATGAAACAACCAATCTTACATATTGTCTTGGTGATATTTATAGCAATTAAATCTTTCGGACAATCGAACGACCAATGCTATGGCCCAAATATTGGTTCGGGGTCACTTAATGCCAAAACAATGATTGGTTGTGTGCCTTTTACAGTTGAAATTAGCAAAAACGATAGTGTAGCCAACGGTCATAAATTTATCTATGATTATAAAGGAGGCTTGCCCACAAATCCAACAGAAATGCCGACATTTACCTACACTGCCCCCGGTGCATATAAATTAATGCAGATTACATTCAGAAAAGAAGATGGCAAAGAACTTAGGGTTTGCGGAGTTGTGACAGTACTCGATACAAACAAACTAATACTAAAACCAAAGATTTGCGGGAGCAAGGTAAGTTTAGAAATCGCTGATAATAAAAAAGTAGGTTCTCTCCCATACGACTATTGTATGATTGATTGGGGCGATGCATCGCCGCTTGAAAAAATCAAACTACCTACATCAAGTGTTTCGCATACCTACACCACACAAACCGATAAGAAAATAAGTGTAAAAGCACATTATGAAGTTGAATTTTGCAGTATAAATAGTTCAGTTGATATAAAATTTCCAAAGGTAAATCAGCCACAAATATTGATTTTTGAAAAAACAGGTACTGAAAATTATAGGATAAGTTTTAATAATTTTTCGGGCGAAGATGTAAAACTCTTGGGAAATAACTCATTGATTACTACAAAACTTGGTGAAATTGGTCAACAAAAAATCGCATTTAGCAATACCACCAAAAATGTTTGCTATGCCATTAAATTAGAAAATAATTGTTTCCCAAATAATCTTTCAAAAGAAATCTGTGATATTGACTTTGAAGTTTTATCGACTGAAACATCCAACGAACTACGTTGGCAAAAACCTCGTCCTGAAACTATCAAAAATTTTACGATTCTCAAAAATAATGATGTAAAACTCGAAGCACCAAGCACAGCTTATTTCGACACTGACATCAAATGTAACCAACAAAATTGCTATCAAATAAAATTTACTTCTAACGAAACTGCATTCATCTCCGAGAAAATCTGTATCAAAAACTCACTGATTCCGTGTTTTACAAGTATTCCAATTTTTATTCCATTGGCTTTTAGTCCAAATAATGATGGAATCAATGATTTTTTTACTGTCTTTGGTGAAGATGATAAATTTGTAAGCCTTAGTATTTATGACCAAAAAGGTAAACTAATCACGATTCTGAATAATCTGAAAGAATCGTGGAATGGCGAAAACTTTCAAATAGGGATTTATCCTTACCGACTCAAAGCCAAAAATCAAGAAAATAACGAAATAGAATTAATGGGAAAAGTGATGTTGGTGAGATAATCAAGGCGTAGCGGAAACCCATACTTCACCGTCTTCAAAAATTTCTTTTTTCCAAATCGGCACGGTTTCTTTGAGCGTATCAATTGCATACTCGCATGCATCAAAAGCCGCTCCTCGATGTGCCGCCGAGGCCGCAATTACCACAGGAACTTCGCCAATTTCAAGGCTTCCAACTCGGTGATAAATAGCTATTTTTTTTAATGAAAACTTTTCTACGGCTTGCTCGGCAATTTTTCTCATCTCCGAAACTGCCATTGGCTCATAAGCTTCAAAATCAAGTCTCAGCACTCGCTTTCCTTTGGTTTGGTTTCTAACTGTACCTACAAAAGTTACGATACCACCCGAATCATCGTTTTTTACAAAATCTAAACAAGCTTGTTCGTTGAGGGTTTTATCAGATAATATGATTTCGATATGTTGATTCATCAAAAAATGGGTAAGTTTTAAATATTTTATATGTTTTTTTATGGAGACACTCTTTCTTCGCCAACTGACAAGTTAAAAACTTGACCTGCATTTATAAACTATCGGCTAATTCTTCTCGACGATTTTTGTATAATTCGGTAGCTTTTTCGAGTAAAACCTCCATCGAAGCAGGCATTTGGGTTGATAAAATTCCGCCATAAATAGCACTATCAACTTCTTTAAGTGCTTCTTCAAGACGTTCATTCGGTAATCTAGAAATAATTTCTTTGGTTGTATATGAGGAATAAGGGCGTTTTTCGAGCCATTCTAAGTGTTTTTTCCATAAAACTAAAGCTTTCCCAATTGTCACATCATCTAAAGTTGAGCGAGTAAATTTCTTATAATTAGCCTGAAAATCGATATGACGGCGGCTAAATAAAAACAAGGTATATTGCTTACGAATGAAGCGACCAAAGATGGCGTAAATAATAAGCACTACACCCAAAATACTCAATAAAAAAGTCAAAATTTTAGGATAATTGACCTGCTGTGATAGTGGCAAAAGTTTTGTATCCGTCTTTAATTGTAGCGAATCGACGCTTGTTTTTATCATTTCTTTTAAAAAAACCGAATCGGTCAATGAATAAACCGTTGTACAATCCCGCTTCGAAAGTAAATAAATTGGAAGCCCCAATTTTTGATTTTTCATGATTTCAAAAGTCACGAGCGTATAAATTACGCTATCTGTACTGACACCATTGGTAGTTGAAGTCTGAAAAATATTTCGTCGAATTATCTCAAACGGATAAAAATTATAAGTAGTATCAGGAAAAAAAACCTCTGCCGATGGATTGTGGTGATAGCTTAGTGCATAATCAATCGGGCGACCAAGTTCAATACTATCAGTTTGAAACCTCCCAATAGGTTTTTGTGCATAGCTGATTCCTATAACCAACAAACAACTGATTATCAATAAGATACTGTTTACTGACCTTAGTATTTGTATAATTCTGATTGGCATTTTTATCTTTTTAAACCTTTCTCTTCAATTGACTGTTTATTTTCTTACTCTAAATAATTGAATTAATTTCGGCACATAATCTTCTCTCGAATCAATGGCTACATAATTGGCATTGTGTTGCTTACACAAAGTTTCTAAACGCTTTTGATTGTCTTCAAAAACCTCTCGCATTTCACGCTTAAATGATGGTGAAGAAGTATTTAACCAAACTGTTTTCTTACTTTCTTTGTCTAAAACTGGAATAATGCCGAGACTTGGCAATTTTATTTCCCGCTGGTCATAGACATGAACTACCACCAAATCGTGTTTACGAGCCAGAGCCTTGAGGTTGTGTTCGTAATCTTTATCTAGAAAATCAGAAATCAAAATCACAACACTCTTTCGGCGAAGCATATTCAAGGCAAACCCAATGGCCGATGGAATATCGGTTTTTTGCGAAACTGGCTTCATCTTAAAGAGTGTCAAGATAAGTTCGTATCCATGTTTCATGCCATTTGTGGGTTTGAAATACAATTCCTTTTGGTCAGAAAAACAATAAAGCCCTACGTGACCAGCCTCCTTGATGGCTGAAAGAGCCAAAACCCCACAAATTTCTTTTGCAGTATCTATTTTCAAACGTCCACTGTTTCCTACTTCCTGCGAGCTACTCACATCGAGCATAAAAAACACGGTTTGTTCTTTCTCTTCTTTAAAAATCTTTACGTAAGCACCGTCACCTTTAGCAGTCGTTATCCAATCAATTGTCCGAACATCATCGCCGTATTGATAAGTACGCAAATCGCTAAACTCTAGCCCAGATCCTTTAAAAACCGAACGAAAGTTTCCTTGCATATGACCGTTCACAGCTTTTCGGATTTTAATCTCATACTTATTGAGTTTTGAAATAATGCTTTCTACCATTTTTTGATGGATAATTAAAACTATAATTGAAAATGGATTTTTACGAAACAATTTATGTTTATTCAATAGCTTAAAGCAATTAAGAAAATTTAACGCATGAATTTTGTTAGATTTTTCCGTAATTTGTTTTTTAAAGCCAATCAAACAGTTGTTTTAAGATATTTTTAGAAACGAAGATAAAGTGAAAATGCTGACAAAAAAAATATTCATGCTTTTAGGTATAATTTTGATATTATTGGCTTGTGATAACCGCCCCAGCCGACCTAAAGATGCAATTGACGAGGCTACTATGGCAAAAATTTTGGCCGAAATTCATCTGACCGAAGCAAAAGTGGGTCGATTATCATTTAAAGATTATGATTCTACGAAATTCGCCTACAAATATTTGGAGAACCAAATAATGATAAAATATAAAACCGACACGGCACGTTATAGAGCAAGTTACAATTATTATGTAACAAACCCCGAACAAATGACAAAACTGTACGAAAATGTGCTAAAAAATTTGGAGGAATTGAAGAAAAAGAAGAAAATAGCATATTGATTGTTTTTTAGTAAATAAGCACCTAAGCAAATAAAACATTTATTAATATATAGATAATCAGTATTTTATCATTGTGGCGAAACGACTCGAATCCCATATCTCGTTTCTTATGTCTCATTATTTATCAATGTGCAATCCTAAACCTGACTATATAAATTGAAAGAAAATCTTGTAATTATACCGACTTACAATGAAATCGAGAACATAGAAGCGATTATTAGAAAAGTCATGAGTTTGAGCGAAACATTTGATGTGCTGATTTTGGATGATGGCTCGCCCGATGGAACTGGAAAAAAAGTTAAAGAACTACAAAATGAGTTTACTCAAAATCTACATCTTATTGAAAGAAGCGGAAAACTTGGCTTAGGCACAGCATATATTCACGGTTTTAAATGGGCATTAGAAAACGATTATCAGTTTATTTATGAAATGGATGCTGATTTCTCACACAATCCAGAAGATTTAGTAAAGCTTTGTAAAGCTTGCAAAATTGATGGTTACGATGTGGCAATTGGCTCTCGCTATATTAAAGGTGTAAACGTTGTCAACTGGCCGATGGGGAGAGTACTGATGTCGTATTTTGCGGGTGTTTATGTACGAATGATTACGGGTATGAAAATCATGGATCCAACGGGTGGATTTATTTGCTATCGACAAGAAGTATTGAAGACCATTCCACTGGATAAAATTACCTTTATCGGCTATGCTTTTCAGATTGAAATGAAATTCAACGCTTTTTTGTATAAATTTAACATTATAGAAGTGCCAATTATCTTCACTGACCGCACAAAAGGCGTATCAAAAATGTCTAGCAAGATTTTTCAAGAAGCTATTTTTGGCGTAATTATGATGAAAGTTTGGAGTTGGTTTAAAAGTTTCAAAAGATAATTTTTTGAGTTTATAGTGGGTAGTTTTCAGCCATTTTTTAAAGTAAAAAAACTCGTAAATTTATTTTACGAGTTTTTTACTTTTTTAAAGACTGCCAACTGAAGACTAATTTTTCAATGCCATTCCTTTTTGTTGAATTACATCGTTCATGATATTAAGCGTTTCGCCTAGATAAACATCTTTTTTCAAGTATTTTACCCAAAAATCGTTTCTATCTTTTTTCAACGAATCAGAATTGATAGCTTCTAAATCGTTTGATAAATTAGCTACTGATAAATCATCTTTAAGCTGAGTTAAATTTCTAACCTGAGTCGAAATATCTTTTACTTCTTTTTGTTGAGCTTTATACTTTTGTATTTCCAACGAACGTGACGTTTTGCGATTATCAGCCAAAATATTTGTCTTGTCTTTTATTTCCTTAAATGCAGTATTGGTCGTTAAACGTTCTTGATTTTTTTGTTGCAAAGCCACTAAATCAGGAGCATATGTCCAAGTTTGATAAGATGCTTTCGGCATTTCGTCCCAAACGAGAGCATTTGGACTATCTTTTTCACGTACTTTGTAAGCCTCGTACAAACCTGGCAAAACAATATCAGATTCTACGCCTTTTAGTTGCGTTGCTCCGCCATCTACTCTATAATATTTTTGTAGAGTAAGATGCACAGCACCTAAATCGCCCGCTCCGCTGCCTGTACCATTGCCACCAACTGGGAATGCACGTTGAACAGTTCCTTTACCAAAAGTAGAACTTGAACCAACCACTACCCCACGCTTATAATCTTGAATAGCCGATGCAAAAATCTCAGAAGCTGAAGCACTGCGTTCGTTTACCATCACTACTAATGGGCCATCATAAAGCACCGAAGCATCATTGTCGCCCATTTGCGAAGGGCGACCAGAACGGTCACGAATTTGCACCACAGGACCAGTTTTGATAAATAAACCAACCATATTTACCACTTCTTGCAAGCTACCACCGCCATTATCTCTAATATCAAGAATAATTCCTTCTACGCCTTCGGCTTTCAAACGAACTACTTCTTTGGCTACATCTTGCGAGCAACGAGCTGCTTGTGGACGTTGAAAATCGGCATAAAATGCAGGTAAATCAATCAAACCAATTTTGTGTTTGCCACTATTGATGATTACACTACGAGCAAAAGTTTCATCCAATTTCAATTCTGCACGAATCATCGAAACGGTTTTTAAAGTGCCGTCAGGTTTCTGAACGGTGATTTTCACTTCCGTACCTTCGGCACCTCTGATAAGTTTCACGGCATCATCAGTCGTATAACCCGTAATATCTTCGGCTTCGCCCGTTGCTTGGGCTACTTTTACAATAAAATCATTGGCTTGAATCTCACCCGACTTCCAAGCTGGGCCACCAGTTGTGACGGTTTTGATTTTAACTTTATCATCTTCTTGCTGCAATAATGCACCAATCCCGAAGAAACGACCACTCAAACGTTCATCAAACGAACGTTTTTCCACTGGTGGAAAGAAATCGGTATGTGGGTCCATTTCGTTGGTGATTGTGTTGACCAACATCGCAAAGCGTTGATTTTCGTCGAATTTATTTCGCAAACGGTCAAAATATTTGTCCATTGCTTTTTTCACTTTCGCACGTGCCTCTTTCTCCAACTCTTGGTCAGATTTCACTATCAAATCTTTCTTAGCTTTGTTTTTTTCTTGCGTTTCTTGGGCATCAATAAAGCGGTCAAGGGTCTGCCATTTTAGGTATTTTCTCCAACGTTCCTTTTTTTCTGAGTCATTTGAGGCGAAATCTACTTTATCGGCATCTAATTCTAAAACATCATCTTTTGTAAACTCAAATGGTTTTTCGATGTAATTTTTATACATTTCTTCAGCCTCAATGATTCTGTTTTTATAGATTTCATCAGCCGCCGCAAAAAATGCTAAGGGCGAACCATGAATTTCATCATCAATCGTTGTTTCAAACTTTCGCAATTTGGCTATGTCTTTTTCGAGCAAAATACGTTTGCTTGGGTCGAGACGTTTCAAAAATTCACTAAAAATCTCTTTCGAGAAATTATCATCAATCTTTTTCGGACTATAATGTCCTTGTTCGAGCATCGCCCCAACGTATCGAAGAATAGTTTCGTTTTTACTTGGTGGGTCGTTATTGAGGGGTGTTGCCGCAATAAAAATCGTCAACAAACATATGCTCAAAAATGCCTTAATAAACAAACTTGGCTTTTTCATGTCACAAACAGGTGTTTTAAATGGATAAATTTGCAATTAAGCTAAAATAATTGTGCCACGCATCTCTATAGCATCAAACAGGTGAGGCACACATTGCATAAATTGCTGCTACTAAATTAAAAAAAAGCAATCCAGTCTATAACGATTATAGGCTAAATAAATTTTTGGAATAAGTCAAAATATGATAAACGGCTATTTTGTGTGTTTAGAATTAGATAAGCAAACCTAATAAATGTTATGTAGCACCGAAATTATTGATTGTTCCCAAAATTATTGATACATCCAACTCTTCTCGAAACTCCCTAATGAGCGTTTCTTCATCAGTTTCATTATTTTCTCTTTTTCCATTAGAAAAATAAAACTTCGTTTTCCTTTTCGAGTTTATGCCTAATCTTTTCCCAATTTCTACTCTGACGTAAGCAATTTTATCAATATCAAGCAGATGTATCATTTCAGACTTCGCTTAAAAAACTCCCAAGCTTCCAAATGCACATCAATATCATTTGGATAATCGTGCTTCCCATTAATGACTTTCAGTAGCGTAACTTCGGGTTTTCTTTTCTTCTTGAAAGTATATTTTTCTATCGTTTTGCCATCTTTTGGGTCGGTATCGGGTAAATTTTGCATTTGAGGTTTACCTTTATAACCCGCCAACGATGACCAATAGGTAAATGTTCGGTCAGTTGAGCGAACTATTCCTAAGCTAATATTATTGGTAATCACTTCCCCACCTTCATACGGATTTGTTTTATCAGCCGTTCCATTGACAATCATTACGGGTATGGCCATGCGTTTTTCTTCGCAATCGATATTATTTGTATCGGGCAAATTGGCAATCAGTGCCGTAATGGCTCTGAATCTTTTTGGCATTGTCAAAGCCAGTTTATACGCCATGTGTCCACCGCCCGATGTTCCGACTGCAAAAATCTGCTTTTCGTTGATTTGATAGCGTTCTTTAAAATAACCAATCATCGACTCAAAGAAAGCATTTTCATTGATATTCTCTAAATTAGCCGCCGAATTGGCTGTTTTTCGGCATTCATTCCAATATTTTTTATAACCATCGGGGTAAACCAATAAAATATTTTCGGTTGAAGCAATTCCCTCCAAAGACTTGGCTCTTCCTCTCATTTGCGTACCATTTCCACCCGAACCATGCAACACAAACACCAGCGAAGCATTTGGTTTCACCGATTTCAAAAAGTGAAAACTTCTGTGATGCCCCTCGATTAAAAGAGAATCATCTACAATTTGTGCTTTTGTAATGAACGAACCTACAAAAAGAAGTAAGACAAAAAGGTATTTCTGTTGCATTTTGAGTGCGATTTATTTATCAATATTTTTTACTGTAGATTTCAAAAAAAACGCTAAAATTATGCGTCCTATTCTGCGAATATCTGCGATTTCAGCGGGCAATTAAATAATCTCAACACCCTGTTTCTGAAAATCTTTCAGAGCGACATCGGTTGGTTTTAGATTCGTAATCATCAAATCTAATTGCTGAAAATTGCAAACTCTGTGAGCTTCTTGCACATTTAGCTTCTCTTCTATAGTGCAGCAAACTGTTTTTTTTGCAGCTTGCATCATTTGCTGCTTGATTAACGACTCCTCATAATGGCGAATACTAAGCCCTTTTTGAGCATCAACGCCATTGACACCCATAAAATAATAGTCGGCATTGATGTGTTCAAGTTGGCGAGAAACCTCACTTCCGAGTGTGATCTGATAACGTTTGAAGTACGTTCCTCCCAAAAAAATCACGTCGATTCTTGGGTGTTCGTTCAAGGCCATTGCCAATGGAGTACTGTTGGTAACAATCGTTAATTCGAGCGTTTTTGCCAATTGCTCAGCCATGAAAAAATTGGTCGTTCCGCCATCCATGATGATGGTTTGACGGTTTTCAAAGAGTTTTTGTGCTTTTTTTGATAAAATTCCTAGTTCTTCGCTGCTGCTTGCCCCATTTGTTTTTGTTCCTAAAACCGATAAATAAGAGTTGGCTACAGCTCCTCCGTGTACCTTTTTCAAGAAGCCTTTATCTTCCAATTCGATAATATCTCGACGAATACTGTCATAAGAGACATCCAAGAATTTCCCCAGCTCTACAAAATTGATTTTCTTATCGGTGTTAAGTTTATCAAGTATTAAGCGTTGTCTTTCTTCCTTTAGCATAATTTATTGCAAATATTTGTGCAAATATTGCAAATAAATGCAAATGTTTCTTGACAATATTAAAAAACTTTGCATACATTTGCAGTATTCTTTTAGAATTGATAACCTATGATGAAATGTAAATATCTCTAAGGGGTTGTTGGATAAAACTGGCAACCTACCAAGAGAACCTAAACACATTGAAGATTAATACTTACCTGTTATTTTACCCTTACCTAAAAAATATACTGTCAGAGTTTTTTTATAAATTAAGTCAAAACACTTGTTTGAAGCTTAATTGAGTTTAAAATAGATAGTGTGGTCGGTCAGTAAACTGACCATTTTTTTTGCCTGCTTCACAAATATTTCTGCTTTATTACATTGACTATCAAATCATTAGTGATATTTCCAAACGCTTTACAATATTTGCTCTTCTAAAGTCAGGTTTTGACTTTTACTTAAAATCATTATCTTCGTTTCAAAACTAACAAAAAAACTTCATCTAAATGAATCAAAATATTCAAAAAGAAGACTCGAACAAACTTCTTAAACTTCTCGGCGTGGGTTTTGGCATTGCCGTAACCGTTGGCGGAACAATCGGTACTGGTATTTTACGGAAACCTGGCCCAATTGCTGCTAACCTCGGAGACCCTTCGCTCATAATGTTGGTTTGGACTTTGGTGAGTTTGTATGCTTTCTTGGGTGTACTTTGCACGATTGAACTAGGTGTTTCTATTCCTCGTGCGGGTGCTTGGTATGTATATGCACGCCGAGCTTTTGGCGATTACGTTGGTTTCGTAACGGGTATTACGAGTTGGCTTGGAACTGTGGCTGCTTTGGGTTTTGGAGCTTACACAATGAGTGAATACATAGCTTTGGTTTGGCCTAATACAGAGCCGATTATTCGCTGGATGGCAATCAGTATCTTAATAATTTTAATGGGTTTTCATTGGCTTGGTACAAAATCAGCAGGAAAATCGCAGGAAATTATGTCGTTTCTGAAAGCAATCGGGCTTTTTGTATTTATTGGCATGTGCTTTATTTATGGTGGAGATGTAAACACGCAAGATTTAGTCGCAACCACTCAGCGAGTTGCTCAGCCTGCTTTATTGACAGGACTAATCATTGCTTTTCAACAAGTTTTTTATGCGTTCGATGGCTGGCACACTGCCGCATATTTTACCGAAGAAAACACCGACCCTGCCAAAAATCTACCCAAATCAATGATTAGTGGCGTATTGGTGGTGATTGCAATTTATTTATTGGTCAACTTGGCGATTCTCCACATCATGCCGATTGAAACCTTGGCTACTTCAAAACTGGCGGCAGCCGATGCTATCAGATTGATTTTTGGTGAAAAATCAGGCAAAATCGTAACGTTTTTCTTGATGGTCTCAATTCTCGGAATGCTAAACGCCCAAATCATGTTTGCCCCGAGAGTTATTTATTCGATGAGTAATGATGGTCTCTTCTTCAAACTTGCCCAAAAAGTAAATAGCGGCGGAACTCCTGCCTTTGCAATGCCTTTAACAGGAATTTGCTCTATTCTATTAATAATCAGTGGAAAAGACACTTGCGAGCGTCTTTCTGATATTGCAGTTTTCTTTTTCGTAATGACTTATGCCGCCGGTTTTGCTTCGGTAATTATGCTTCGCCGAAAAGAACCAAATTTACCTCGACCTTATAAAGTTATTGGCTACCCTTATATTCCTTTTGTACTGATTATTATCTCGATTATGTTCCTGATTGGAGCAATTTATTCCGACATCAATAGTAGTATGTATGCCCTTATTTTCTTGGTTTTGAGTTATCCATTATTCTTGATGACAAAAAAAATTAACCTATAAAGTCTTGATTTAAAGTCAAATTGACTATATTTTAGAGAAAATCAGAAAAATATTAACGCTTTTTTTTAATTCTTTAGTAAATACTACAATCTTTGCAAAAACTCTAACCTATGAATCGAAAATATGCACTTTTAGCAGTTGGCGAATTGCTGGCTGACTTTATTGGTATGGAGATTACAGAAGATATTTCGACAGCCGAAAGATTTCAACGTTTTCAAGGCGGAAGCCCCTCTAATTTAGCCGCCAATATGGCTCGTTTGGCTAATCATACCGCTATTGTTTCGTGCGTAGGGGATGATAATTTAGGGAAATATTTAGTAGAAAAAGTCCGTGAAACGGGTGTTGATATAAGTCACGTAGCGATTGATAAACAAGAGCCATCAAGCATTGTGGTTGTGTCTCGCTCAAAAGGAACGCCTGATTTTATTGCTTATCGAACTGCCGACCGCATGATTCGACCAAAGCATATTTCAGACGAGTTATTGAGTCAAAGTGCCATTTTTCATACAACATGTTTTGCTTTGAGTCAAAATCCCGCTCAAAAAACCATCGTTGATGCCGCCGAAAGAGCAGCACAATTAGGTTGCCAACTGAGTATTGATTTGAACTATGCCCCAACGATTTGGCCTGACCGAGAAGAAGCCATGCAGATAATTGAGGCGTATATCAAGCACGGAGCATTGACAAAAATGAGTGAAGACGATGCCCAACGTTTGTACGGCAAAGCTATCGAACCTAAAAAAGCAATTGCCGATTTACATCGCATGGGAGCATCGGTAGTATGTTTTACGATGGGTGATCGAGGAAGCATTATTTCTTACGAAAACGGTAAGAAAAGTTTTGAAATAGCCGCTCGGAAAATCGAGGTTGTAGATGCTACAGGTGCGGGAGATTCTTATTGGTCAGGTTTCTTGACAGCATTTTTAGAAGGAAAAAGTATTGAAACTTGTGCAAAAGCAGGAGCAAACATCGCAGTTTTGAAACTAACAACAATGGGGCCACTACCAGTAAAAGTTAGCAGAGCAATTTTGTATGAATAATTTAATAGTTATATAGTTGTTTGATTAACAGCCAGTTAAAGTGTAAATATTACCCATAAAACTGTGCATTTTTAGAAATCCGAAGAAAAATGAAACATTTTATCTCTCTGCACGATGTTGATAACGTGCAAGAATTAGTACAAGAAGGTATCAGACAAAAAGCAAATCGTTTCGCTGATCAATCACTCGGAAAAAACAAAACCATTGGTTTACTTTTTTTCAATCAAAGTCTTCGTACACGTCTAAGCACACAAAAAGCTGCCGAAAATCTAGGAATGAATGTCTTAATGATGAACGTCGGTCAAGATAGTTGGCAACTTGAAATGGAAGATGGCATAATCATGAACGGTGATAAAGCCGAACACGTAAAAGAAGCCGCTGCCGTAATTGGAAGCTACTGCGATATTATTGCAGTACGTGCATTTGCTGAATTGAAAGACCGTGACGCTGATTATAGAGAGATAGTTATGGAAAAATTTCGGCAGTATGCCGGTGTTCCAATCGTCAATTTAGAATCGGCAACTCGTCATCCTTGTCAATCTTTGGCTGATTTGATAACTATCGAAGAGACAAAGAAAGTTGATCGTCCGAAAGTGGTGCTTACTTGGTTGCCACACTTCAAATCTTTGCCACAGGCCGTTGCCAATTCGTTTTCAGAATGGGTTAACAAAACCGATTATGAATTCGTAATTACTCATCCAGAAGGCTACGATTTAGCTCCCGAAATAGTTGGTAATGCCAAAGTAATCTACGACCAAAACGAAGCCCTCAAAGGTGCAGATTTTGTATATGGCAAAAACTGGTCATCTTATACAAATTACGGCCAAGTACTTTCGAAAGACTCTTCTTGGATGATTACAAAAGAGAAAATGGATTTAACAAATAATGGACTTTTTATGCACTGCTTGCCAGTTCGTAGAAACCTAAAAGTGAGCGATGAAGTGCTTGATAATCAATCAGTTGTGGTTCAACAAGCCGCCAACCGTGAATGGTCAGCACAAGCGGTTTTGAAGAGTATTTTAGTTGAAATGAAAGGGTTGTAAAAGTTGATAAATGCAAAAAATACAAGAAAACTTCGTACCTTTAAACGTTATAAGAAAAATAAAATTATGATTATAGAACCAAGAATGAGAGGATTTATATGTTTGACTTCCCACCCGAAAGGATGCGAAAAAAACATCTTAAACCAAATTGAAATTACCAAATCAATCGGACAAATTGATGGCCCAAAGAAAGTCTTAGTTATCGGTGCTTCTACAGGATTTGGTCTTGCCTCAAGAATTACGAGTGCATTTGGCTCGAATGCCGCTACGATAGGTGTTTTTTTTGAAAAAGCTCCTGCACCAGGCAAAACTGCCTCACCAGGCTGGTATAATAGTGCAGCTTTTCAGAAGGAAGCTGAAAAATCGGGTCTTTATGCCAAAAGTATCAATGGTGATGCCTTTTCTACAGAAATAAAAAATAAAACAATCGAATTAATTAAAGCTGATTTAGGCAAAGTTGATTTGGTAATATATAGTTTGGCTTCGCCAGTACGCACAAATCCAGTAACAGGTGTGTTGCATCGTTCAGTTTTGAAGCCAATTGGAAATGCTTTTACGAACAAAACCGTTGATTTCCACACAGGAAATGTTACTGATATTACGATTGCACCGTGCACTGACGAGGACATTGAAAACACTGTAGCCGTAATGGGTGGCGAAGACTGGGAAATGTGGATTGATGCCCTAACAGAGGCCAACGCATTATCGGATAACGCTCTCACAATTGCTTATTCATATATTGGGCCGTCGTTGACAGAAGCTGTTTATCGCAAAGGAACAATTGGTCGTGCAAAAGATCATTTGGAAGCTACGGCGTTTAAGATTACTGATAAATTAAACAATATCGGTGGAAAAGCTTATGTATCGGTTAATAAAGCATTGGTTACACAAGCGAGCTCAGCAATTCCTGTAATTCCTTTATATATTTCATTGTTGTACAAAAAAATGAAAGAAAAAGGCGTTCACGAAGGTTGTATCGAGCAAATTAATCGCTTATTTAAGGAACATCTCTATACAAATCAAGCAATCCCGACTGACGAAAAAGGTAGAATCAGAATTGATGATTTAGAAATGGCTGAAGATATTCAGGCAAAAGTTGCTGAATTATGGGAACAAGCAACCACAGAAACACTTCCTGCAATCGGCGACTTGAATGGCTACAAATCAGATTTCCTAAATCTATTTGGTTTTGGCTTTGAAGGTGTTGATTATCAAGCAGATGTAAACGAAGTAGTTGAAATTAATGGCTTAGTTTGAAAATACGCCAGTCAGCAGTAAATAGTCTTCAAAATATTTTTAGTCAAAACCTTGATTATCATTCATCAATAAACACACAAAAGGCGAAGAGAAATCTTCGCCTTTTGTGTGTTTATTGATTTATACAAACAAACAAATATTTAATTATCTCACTATCAGGACTTTGCACCGAGCGACGGTCGCCTCTAAACCTTTACAACTCTGTACCTTTTGAGTATAATTCATTTTCAATGTATTAAGCCGTTTTTGAAAACTTGATTGGATGTAAAACACAAAAAAGGCAACAAATCGAAATTTATCGCCTTTTTATTTCAACATCATCTATTTAAAATAATATAAATATTTCAAAATAGCTTAGGTTGAATAAGTTGCAGAAGAAAAAAAAGAGTTAGGTTGAATAGGGTAATACAAATATAGTACATTTTTGAGAAAAAATATAATACTCTAAAGCATTATTAAAAAAAATTAATAATTTTTAATTTCAAGCTCCGAAGTTTCACAATTAATCGGTGGCTGAGAGTCGATTTGCGTGTTGATTTTATAGAAATAGGTAGTTTTTGCCTTTAATTCCGTCTTATCTTCAAAAACTGTTGTTCGGATTCCCGCAGGAGTTAATTTTTCGACAACCCCTGACTCAGATGCTTTTCTGAAAACATAAAAAGTTGCAAAATCGGCCAACTGAGCATCCCAGTTCAGCAGAACCGATTTTTTATCTCTTCTTGAAATAAAATTAAGTTTAAAATTTTGTGGACAAAGCCCCAACGATTGGTTATTTACTGTAATTGGTATTTCATTGGAAGGACAATTATTGGTCGCCAGTCGAACGATATAATTGTAATTTAGACCTACTTCAGTATTTGTATCTAAAAAATATAGATTCCGAGTTGTGGCAATTGTCTGAAAGGGTGCTTTATTAACCGAGCGTTGAACAACATAATTTCCTGCATAATTGACCGAATTTGCCGCCAATTTCCATGATAAATAAACATTTGGCTTATCGATACCTTGCAGCAAAGTTGCCGAAATTGACGAACAAAAAGCATTGTTCGGCACTGCTTGTGCAAAATAACTTACAACCGCTGATGCAACTGTATCTTTAATGGTTTTGCATAAAAGCCTAAACGAGACTTTTCCACTACGAAAAGGCTCGGCCAATTCAATCGAACGTTGATTTGGCGTAATATCAACAGAAAGTACTTGGAATTTACCATTATTTTCGGAGCGTTCGATACGAAAACCCGTTACAATCGGTTCTTGATATTCATCAAAATACCAATTTATTTTCACCTTATTATTGGGTAAAATATCTATTGATGTAAGAGCAGGCGGCGTTAAAGAGGGAATAGTATCATCAATAATCGTTCGCCCGCACGCAAGTATGAGGAAAATGCTTAAAAATAGGAGTATCTTTAAAAAATTATGTTTCACATTCGACATTGATTTATTGTTTAGTATTTCAGTAGAGATATTGTTTTTTTGTCGAATCAAAATTGATTAATACATTGATAATCAACATTCTACATTCTACATTCATGATTCTTAATTGTACAATAGCACATATCTCGTCAAGATTTTACAAAAATCGCTAACTTTGACGAGTTTTTCTAACAAACCTCTTTCTTTCTTATTACACAATGATTGTTCAAAAAGACGTACAGCTAAAGCCTTTTAATACCTTCGGAATCGAAGCAACCGCCAAATATTTTATCGAAATTTCAAGCCTTGAGCAACTTCAAGAAATATTACAAAGCCCTGATTATCAATCAACTGAACGTTTGATTTTGGGCGGGGGGAGCAATATGCTTCTCACAAAAGATTTTGATGGATTGGTTATAAAAATAGCTATCAAAGGATTTGAAGTTGTAAACGAAAACGAAGATAATATTTGGATAAAAGCAGGAGCTGGCCTTGTTTGGCATGATTTAGTGATGCAATGTGTCAACCAAAATTATGCAGGAATGGAAAATCTCTCGCTAATTCCAGGAACGGTTGGTGCGGCTCCTATGCAAAATATTGGAGCCTATGGTATAGAAATAAAAGAGGTTTTTGAGGAATTGCAAGCCCTCGAAATAGCAACTGGCGAAATCAAAACTTTTGATAAAGCCATGTGTAATTTTGGTTATCGAGAAAGCATTTTTAAACACGAAGCTAAAGGCAAATATATCATTTTGAATGTAACATTTAAATTGAATAAAAAGCCCACTTTCCACATAGAATACGGTGCAATTAAAGATACTTTGGCCGAAATGAATATTTCAGAAATGAGCATCAAATCCATCAGCGATGCCGTGATACATATTCGCCAAAGCAAATTACCAAATCCTGCCGAAATCGGAAATGCGGGAAGCTTCTTCAAAAATCCAGAAATTCCAAATACACAATTTGAGGCTCTGAAAGCACAATTTCCAACGATTCCAGCTTACCCAGTTAGCGAAACCACGACGAAAGTTCCTGCTGGTTGGCTTATTGAGCAAGCAGGTTGGAAAGGTCAACGTTTTGGTAATATAGGCGTACATGCCAAACAAGCTTTGGTTTTGGTCAATTATGGCGGAGGCAAAGGTCAAGAAATTAAAGAATTATCACAAAAAATACAAGCTTCGGTAAAAGAGAAATTTGGCATTCAACTTTCGGCCGAGGTTAATTTTATCTAAAATAAAAATATTCCTCATTGGTATAAATCTGATAATCAAGCACTTAAATTTTATTTTCAGCTTGATTATTAGATTTTTCATTTTTCTCTGCAACCCTCTCTCCTATTTTCTGCATCTTCATTACGAAAAGCAAATTTTCAAAAACTACTGCAGAGGTTTTACAAATATAGCCGATAGAAATCCATATTTCTATCACTGTAAAGTCTCAATCACTCACATTAAATTTATTAAATCATGAAAATGCTTGTAAAAACAATCGCTGTTTTAGCTATGGCTTTTACTGTAAATTTGGGTGCATTTGCCCAATATAAAGATGACGATTCAAGAGAATACAAACAATCATCGCATTATTCACCAAAGAAACACAATATGTTTTCTCACGAAGACTTTGGTCTGTATGTTGGTCTAAACACCTATAAATCAAAGAATTTACCTGAGCTTAACAATGAACGTTCGAGATACTTAGCCTTAAACTGGAAGAAAAACCATCGCCTAATTACTGGTAATCATGTAGATGTTGCTTTCGGAACGGGCTTCGAGTTTGCTTGGAATAATTATATGATGAAAGAGAAAATTCGCTTAGAAAATACCACCAATGGAGCAGGTTTTATAGATGTAAAAGAAAATCTTGATAAATCGAAATTTGTGGTATCGAGTTTCAATGTTCCGTTGATGTTACAGTTTGGCTTTAAAGAAAGCAAATGGAGACTTGGAGTAGGTGCTTATGGTGGTATGAGAATAGGTAGCTACGTAAAAACCAAAGAAGAAACTGGAGCAAAAGAACACTTCAAAAGTGCTTATAACCTCAATAAATTCCACTATGGATTTGCCGCAGAATTAGGTCGTAAAGGTTTTGCCGTTTTTGCTCGCTACGAGGCCACACCACTTTTCAAAGATAATAACCCAATCAATGGCAATGCCATTTCATTTGGGATTCGTTTGTAAAATCTTTAAAGCCAAATGTGCCACACCTTATTTTCGTTGTGAACAAGTGTGGCACATTATATTTTTTGTTAATCGAAAACTGATATTTATTCACTGAATTTCTATCTTTGTCCAAAACTAAACCATTAATGTCAATGCACATTTTCGACCATACTTTATTAAAAATCATTCAGGTGCTTATTTCGCTTTTTTCGAGTGTACTTTTCTTACAATCAGGCTTCGATAAAGTTTTTGATTTTAAAGGAAATAAAGGCTATATTCAGAATGTATTTGCCAAAACATTTTTTAATTCTTTTTCGGGAATTTTGTTCGTAATTATTACAATTCTGGAAGTTTTGGCAGGATTAGCTTCATTTTTCGGAGCAATTTTCTATTTCATCGAAGGGCAAAAAGACTTTGCAATTCTCGGCTTAGAGCTTTCGTTGCTTTCTATTCTATGTTTGTTTACAGGCCAACGTATCGCTAAAGATTACGCAGGAGCAGCCTCATTGGTAGGTTATTTTTTATTGATAGCCTTTGGACTTTTTACCTTTACTTTGGTAGGGTAAAGGACAAATATTTGTGGCATACCTTCGAGGTGTGCCACAAATTATCGCTAACTCCGCTCAGCTACTGCTAATCTCAAAACCAATCACTTTGCATTTCAATCGTTACATTATCTGTGCTTTGAAGGCGTTTTACGAGTGAATCTACTTTCACCAATTCATATTCATAAAAATACCTCATCGTAGCCAATTTTCCTTGATAAAAATTTTGGTCGGCTTCGTGAGCATCATTTAGTTTTTGTTGAGCCACAATTCCTTGATTAAGCCATTGCCAAGCAATCGTAATGATGCCAAACATTTCGAGATAAAGCGTGGCATCGGCCAAGAACTTTTCAGTTTCACCCTTTCCTGCCAAACCGAGCAAATAGCCCGTGGCTTGCTGAGCTTTACTCAATGATCTCTGTAATTTTTCCACAAAAGGCTGTAAAGAAGCTTGATTAGAAGCCTCTGCCATGGTTTTATTTACTTCTTCAAAGAAAATTTGAGTTGATTTTCCGTTATGAATCGTGATTTTTCTGCCTAATAAATCTATACCATGAATAGCCGTTGTACCTTCATGAATTGGGTGAATACGAGCTTCTCGGTAAAATTGTTCGACCGTAAAATCAGTTGTATAACCAGCACCACCCAAAACCTGTACAGCCGCACTCGTCGAAAGGCAGCACATTTCGGAAGGATATGATTTGGCTATTGGCGTCAGCAAATCGAGCAACAAATTTGCTCGTTCTTTAGCTTCACCTTCTTCCACATGAATCAAATCAGACAATTGACTACAGTATAAGTTCAAAGCAAGCGAACCTTCCACTACTGATTTTTGAAACAACAACATTCGCTTCACATCAGCATGATGAATGATTGAAATTTGAGGTTTGGCAGGGTCTTTCTCAGAAATTCTTCGCCCTTGCGGACGCTCTTTTGCATAAGCTAACGAAGTATAATATGCTGCCGTACCTATTGCCGTTGCATTCATACCTACGCCTATGCGAGCCTCATTCATCAACTGAAACATATAACTCAAACCTTTGTGCGGCTCACCAACTAAATAGCCTTCGGCTCCATCATTTGAACCTACGCTTAAATGTGCAATAGGAGCTCCCTTATAACCCATTTTATGAAAAATGCCAGCCGTAACTACATCATTATCAATCAATTCTGCATTTTTGATACGTTTTTGAGGAACAACAAAAAGTGAAATTCCTTTTGCTCCAATTGGCCCGCCTTTTATTTTGGCAAGCATCAAGTGAACGATATTTTCGCAAGCATCGTGGTCACCCGCAGATATGTAGATTTTCTGTCCTTTTATCTTGTAAACACCTTCCACATCGGTAGCTTCTGCTGAAGTCGAAATATCAGAAAGTGAACTTCCGGCATCGGGTTCGGTCAAAGCCATTGTGCCTTGCCATTTACCAGAATACATATTGGGCGTAAAAGTATCAATCAATGTTTGAGAACCAAAAGTGCGAATCAAATTAGCTGAACCGCCACTCATAAATGAAAAAATACTCGAAGAATAATTGGCAGCTTGAAAAATAAATCCAGCAGCGTTCAAAAATGTAATTGGCAACTGTTGTCCACCTTCGTCGTAGCGAAAAGCGGCATTTACCCAACCATCTTCACCCATTTTCTTGATGATAGCCTTCATTCCTTCGTGGATTCTGATTTTGCCATCAACTAACTGCGGCTCTTTTCTGTCCATTTCAGTTAAAAGTGGAAGCATCATTTTGGTAGCAATGCCTTCGGCAGCTTCAAGCACCATCTCAAATGATTCACGATTATGGTCTTGAAAATATTCATACTTTGTAAGTGACTCACTATCAAGCACTTCAAACAACTGAAATTGTAAATCTCGTTTTGAGTAAAACATGACCCCCCACCGAATCGTCGGACCGTCCCCTAATTGGGGAGTTAAATATTAAAAATAATTAAATTATAAAAAACGGCTTTTCAATTTCAAAAAAAGTATTTTAGCTCCCTTTAGAACAAGAAGTATTCCCACACCCAACACCCCACCCGCAAAAACATCTCTCGGGAAATGTTGAAAAAGGTACATACGAGAATAACCCACGAGCATTGCCAACAATAAAGAAATGATTGCCAAACGAGGTCTATTTAGCACAAACAAGCACACACATGCGAAAGCAAAAGCCGTCATGGTATGCCCCGACGGAAAACTTTGCCAATGATGTATCGTAACGCCATCCACCAAATGTATAGCTTGGGTCGAAAATTGATAAACTTCGATTGGTCTTGGATAATTAAAGATATTCTTCAACGAAACCGATACCAAAACTTTTGATAACCAACTAATTATCAGTACTTTTATCACATGATTATTCTCTTTACCTTTTATATATTTTTCAAAAGTAAAATAAGCGAGTAATCCGAGCCAAATTGTATCCTCGCCGAGTAGCGTTATATAGTAAAAAAAGCTATCGGACAGTGAATTATGATGTCGGTTTATCCAAAACATTATTTCGGTTGGTGTAAAAAGTAGCTGCAAAACAGCCCCAAAAACCACCCAAATAAGGAAGAGAATGAAAAATAAACGATTATTAGTAAGTATTTTAAGCATTTTCTCTAAGAAACTTTCGTAATTCCAAAATTAGCCGTAAATTTGCATCCTTTCTTTGAAAACGTGAGCAAGATACTATCAAAATATTACATTAACATTCAAGGACTCGAAGAAAAGGTTCATACTTTCGAATTCGAGGGCGATGAAAGGTTTTTTGGGGCTTTCGAGCAGAGTTTCATTACTAATGGTAATTTCAAAGCAATCCTAAGGCTCAACAAGAACTCAGCTTTGATTCAGTTGAATTTTGATATTACTGCAACGCTCGAATTGACCTGTGACCGTAGTCTTGAATTATTTAATGAAGAAGTACAGATTTCAGAGAAATATATTTATAAGTTTGGCGACCGTTACGAAGAAATTTCTGATGAAATCGAAATGATTCCTTACGGAGCCGACACTATCAATATCGCTCAACACATTTATGATTTTATTGGCATTTCGCTTCCGATGAAGAAGCTTCATCCAAGGTTCAGAAATGAAGATATTGACGAAGATGGTTTTTGGGTTTATACTTCCGAAAAAGAACAAGAGCCAACCGAAGAACTAAAAGTGCAAGAGGTCGACCCAAGATGGGCTGCTCTTGGTAAATTAAGAATGAATAATTAAGAATGAAGAATGAGCTTTGAGCTAAATATTCTTTTTCGCTGATTAATTTAGATATATAAATTTTGTAAATAGTTAATTGTTAATAGTAAAATGGCACATCCTAAGAGAAGACATTCGACAACAAGAAGAGATAAGCGTAGAACGCACGATTCTTTATCAACTAAAGCCTTATCGGTAGATGCAACTACTGGCGAAATTCATGTTCGTCATCGTGCACACGTATTTGAAGGCAACTTATTCTACAAAGGCAAATTAGTTGCTGAAGGCTACCAGAAAGCTTAATAATGCTTGTGGCTGGATACTGGTTACTTACCTATTACCTTGTGTGCTTAGCACATAACAAACACCAGTAGCCGTTACCCAAAAACAAATATTTACTCAACTAAGAGATTGCTTTTATGAAAATTGCCGTAGATGTTATGGGGGGTGATTTTGCTCCCAAAGCCATCGTCGAAGGTGCTGTAAATGCCGCCAACCAATTACCCGAAGGCGTAAAGCTGGTGTTGATTGGTAAACAAAGTATAATGCTTGATATTTTACAAACAATGAAATATCCTGCTCTTGCTATTGAAATGGTTAATGCTGACGATGTTATAGAGATGAGTGAACATCCTACAAGGGCTTTTTCTCAGAAACCCAATTCCAGCATTGGAGTTGGGTTTAAACTTTTAAAGGAGAAACAAGTCGATGCTTTTTGTAGTGCTGGAAACACTGGTGCTATGATGGTAGGTTCACTCTTTACAGTTAAAACCGTTGGAAATATCCAACGCCCACCTATTGCGGGTTTTCTTCCGCTAAAAAATGGCAAATATAGCCTGATGCTAGACATTGGTGCTAATGCCGACTGTAAACCCGAGGTTTTAGCCGAATTTGCCGAGCTAGGTTCACTTTACACAAAATTTGCATTCGGAATTGTTAATCCTAAAGTTGCATTACTAAATATTGGTGAAGAAGAACAAAAAGGCTCAACAGTAGTGCAAGCAGCTCATCAATTACTCAAAATCAACAAAAAAATCAACTTCATTGGCAACGTAGAAGGACGTGATTTGTTTGATGGAAAAGCTGATGTAATCGTAACTGAAGGTTTTACAGGTAATGTTATCTTCAAAATGGGCGAATCGTTCTATGATTATGCGGCCTCAAGAGGTATAAAAGACCCTCTCATTGACCGTATGAATTACGAGGTAGGTGGCGGCAGCCCGATTATTGGTATCAGAGGCAACGTAATTGTTGCACACGGAATTTCGTCGCCCGAAGCTATCAAAAATATGATTTTCTTGGCAAAGCGTCAAGTCGAATCAAAAGTAACCGAACAGATTATCGAATCATACGAAGATTGATTATCTATTTAAAAAGCTATAAGCATTACGCTACACGCTTTAAGTTACTTCAATTATTTTTGTTGAAAACAAGTTGAAATGATTCCTATAAGCATAAAGCCTACTGCATATCGCTTATAGCTAAATTTTATAAAATGAAATTAAAAGCTGCTATCACTGGTATTCATGGCTATGTGCCAGAAGATATTTTAACCAACGAAGACTTAGAGAAATTGGTAGACACAAACGACGAGTGGATTATTGCTCGTACTGGTATTAAAGAACGCCATATTCAACGAGGTGAAGGCTTGGCAACTTCACACATGGCAGCAGCAGCAGTGAAAGGCTTACTTGAAAAAACAGGAACTGACCCAAAAGATATTGAATTGGTAATATGTGCGACGGTAACACCTGATTATATGTTTCCTTCGACCGCCAATTTGGTGTGTACGCAATGCGGCATTCCGACGATTGGTAGTTTCGATATTTTGGCAGCTTGTTCAGGTTTTTTATATGCACTTTCAATTGGCTCACAGTTTATTGAATCGGGCAGATACAAAAAAGTAATTGTTATTGGTGCTGATAAAATGTCGGCAATCGTTGATTATACCGACCGCACAACTTGTGTACTTTTCGGCGATGGTGCAGGAGCTGTTTTGCTCGAACCAACCACCGAAAATGAAGGCCTGATGGATTTTATCTTGAAATCTGATGGTACTGGCGAAAATCATTTAATTATGAAAGGTGGCGGAAGCCGCTTCCCAGCCAGCCACGAAACAGTTAATAACAGATGGCACAATATTCATCAAGAAGGGCCATCGGTATTTAAGTTTGCCGTGACAAATATGGCAGATGTTTCGGCCGAAATTATGGAAAAAAATAACCTCACGGGTGATGATATCGCATGGTTAGTTCCTCACCAAGCCAATAAACGTATTATTGACGCAACAGCACGCCGCATGGGTATTGGCGATGAAAAAGTAATGCTCAATATCCAAAGATACGGTAATACAACAGCCGCAACAATTCCATTGTGTTTATTCGATTATGAAAAACAAATCAAAAAAGGGGATAACCTAATTTTGGCAGCTTTTGGTGGTGGATTTACGTGGGGAGCAGCTTATATAAAATGGGCAATTTAACTAATGGATAATGAATAATTGAAAACTTATAGTATCTTTTATTGAAATTCATTGTACACATTTCGGGCGACCCTATCTCAATTACACATTATCATTAAAAAAAGATATATTTAATAATGGCAACAACCGCAGATTTTAGAAATGGTCTTTGTTTAGTATATAATAATGACCTCTATACGATTACTGAGTTTCAGCACGTGAAGCCAGGTAAAGGCCCAGCTTTTGTGAGAACAAAACTTAGAAATATTAAAACAGGAAGAGTTATTGATAATACCTTCAATGCAGGTGTTACGGTAACAACAGCTCGTATTGAAAAAAGAGAATTCCAATTCTTGTATAAAGATGAAACCGGCTACAATTTCATGGAAAATGAAAATTTTGAGCAATTTAATCTTGACGAAAAGTTAGTTCCACAAGCCGATTTGATGAAAGACGGTCAAGAAGTATCGGTATTGGTTCACGCTGAAACTGAGACTATTTTGAGCGTTGAATTGCCTCAATACGTTGAACTTCGTGTAACTTATACCGAGCCAGGTTTAAGAGGCGATACTTCTACAAGTGCCAACAAACCAGCAACAGTCGAAACAGGTGCAACTATCAAAGTACCACTTTTTATTGATAACGATGAATTGATTCGTGTAAATACCAATACTTACGAATACGATTCAAGAGTAAAAGAAGCCAAATAATACATCAACAATTTTCAATAAAAGCCTTTTGTTTTAAGACATTTATACAAATTGATTGAATCAGATATTGAAACATACCAAAGACGATACCTCTACAAGTTTAAAAGAACAACGACACTTCCTGTAAGGTGTTTCTGTTTTCTTATTTCTTTGTAGGTATCGTCTTTCTTTTTACATTTGTAAGACCAATACTCAAAAACCACGAATAATCTTATACCCTTCATGGAAACAAAAGACATCCAAAAATTAATAGATTTCATATCTCAATCAGGTTTAGACGAAGTAAATATCGAAACTTCGGAGTTGAAACTTGCCATCAAACGTTATTCTAATGCTGCTCCAGTTGCAGTTCAAGCACAACCAACGTATGTCGCTCCAGCTCCAGTAGCTGCTCCAGCACCAGTTCCCCAAGTTGCCGCTGCCGCTCCAGTTGCTACTGCACCTGTTGCCGAAGCAAGCAATTTGATAACAATAAAATCGCCAATGATTGGTACTTTCTACCGTTCGGCAGGGCCAGACAAAGCAAATTTTGTTGAAATTGGTGATGTTGTTGAAATCGGGAAAGTTGTTTGTATCATCGAAGCAATGAAGCTTTTCAACGAAATTGAGTCGGAAATTTCTGGCAAAATCGTTAAAATTTTAGTAGAAAACGCAACACCAGTTGAGTTCGACCAGCCTTTGTTCTTGGTTGAGCCAAACTAAAATCTAATACGCTCATGGCATCTGTTCATTATCCTCGCACATTTCAAGGTTTCCTTAACTGGAAACCCGAAACTCGCTATAAATATGAGTGGAATAAGGGGGAAATAGAGAAAACTGAGCATTTTAAACAAGCCGAGTTCTATATTATTCAAAATCTAAAAAGACTTTTTTTCAAAACTATAGCATCTCAAAGTGGTGGTGAATTAATGTCAGTGGTTGATATTATGACATCTTCCAACCAATTGCGAAGACCTGACTTTTCGTATTTTACAGGGGAACAAATTATTGGAATGGCTAAGAGTATCAATCAAGCGGGCGGCGTTCCGCTTCCTGCATTTGTCATTGAAATCATTTCTCCGAGCGATAACCAGAATAAAATTTTAGAAAAAAATCAAGAATATTTTGCGGCAGGTGTGCAAGTCATTTGGTTGATTATGCCAAATCTCAAACAAGTACACATATTTACGTCACCTAAAAACGTACAGATTTGTACTGACGATGATATTTGTTCGGCAAAACCTGTTCTTGATGATTTTGAAATAAGTGTGAATAATTTGCTTACATTGCCGAGTTGAGAATGAAAAAAACACTACTCTTTGCTGTTATAATTTTATTTAGTGCCTGTAAAACAAAGGAAGTATCTCCTACTTTTGTAAATATTCCTGATGCTAATTTTGAAAAATACTTGATTCATGAAAAAATTGATAAAGATGGGATAGCAAATGGTAAGATGGCCGTTGTTGATGCGAAAGGCGTGACAGAAATAGATGTATCTCGACGGCAAATAAAAAGCCTTGCTGGAATTGAAGCGTTTACGGATTTAAAAGAATTGGATTGTGGCAATAATCAATTAACAGTTTTAGATGTTAGTAAAAATATTAATTTACAACACTTGGATTGTTACTCTAATCAATTAATAGTTTTAGATGTCAGTAAAAATGTTAATTTAAAAATATTTATGGTGTAATAATAACCAAATCAAAACTACTTGTGTCGCAGATGTAGCCAAAGCAAATACAAATAGTACGACAAAAGACACCCACAAATATAATAGTTTTTATTGGCAAAAAGACCCAACCGCCACATATAGCCTTTGTAAGTAAAACAAACCAAAATTTTGTACGATGAAACTATTAATCGAAGTAGATAAAAAGTATAAACGACTATTTATGGAAACAGCAAAGGCTGTAAATGGCTCTGTACAGGAGGTTGATAAGTTTTATATGACCGAAGAGCAGGAAGATGCTAAGCTATTAAAGGCAATAGTCGAAGGCAAAAAAGAAGGTCGTATGAATGCTGAAGAGCAAAAAAACTTTGAACAATGGCTATTTGCTAAATAGATGAAATACATCATTGAAAAATCTTTTGAAAGAGATGTCAAGAAACTGGACTTAGATTTACTCCATGAGATTCAAGATGTAGTAATTGCCATCAAGCAAGCTCAAACAATTTCTGACATTCCATACTCTGTAAAAAAGATGAGTGGCTACCCCAAATTAAAAGCATTTCGATTAAAATTTAACCGAAATAAAGATTTTTGAATGGGTTTTTATTTAGAAGAAGATACCTTAATTCTGTCGAGAGTTTTAAGCAGAAAAGAAATTTACAAATCATTTCCTTGAAAAGATGTTCAAAAAAATATTAATAGCTAACCGAGGCGAAATCGCCCTCCGAATTATCAGAACTTGCCGTGAAATGGGCATAAAAACAGTAGCGGTTTATTCTACTGCCGACCGTGAAAGTCTGCATGTTAGATTTGCCGATGAAGCTGTTTGTATCGGGCCAGCGGCCAGTCGTCAGTCATATTTGAGCATTCCGAATATCATTTCGGCGGCTGAAATTACTAATGCCGATGCGATTCACCCAGGCTACGGCTTTTTGTCAGAAAATGCTGAATTTTCGAGAATTTGTGCTGAATATGGCATCAAATTTATCGGTGCAACAGCCGACCAAATCAACTCAATGGGCGATAAAGCAACTGCCAAAGCTACTATGAGAGATTCGGGCGTTCCCGTAATCCCAGGTTCTGATGGTTTGCTCGAATCAGTTGAGGAAGGTATTCGTCTTTCTAACGAAATGGGTTATCCTGTTATCGTGAAAGCTACCGCTGGTGGCGGTGGTCGTGGAATGAGAATTATTCACAAAGCCGAAGATTTTCAGAAAGCTTGGGACGATGCCAAAATGGAATCGGGTGCAGCTTTCGGAAACGATGGGTTATATTTAGAAAAATTTATCGAAGAGCCTCGCCACATCGAGATTCAGATTGTAGGCGACCAAAACGGTCGAGTTTGTCACCTTTCTGAGCGTGATTGTTCGATTCAGCGTCGTCACCAAAAATTGGTTGAAGAAACTCCTTCACCGATTGTTTCGCAAGAATTACGTGAGAAAATGGGTGAGGCAGCCATCAAAGGTGCAGCGGCCATTGGCTACGAAGGTGCAGGAACAATTGAGTTTTTGGTTGATAAACACGGTAAATTCTACTTCATGGAAATGAATACTCGTATTCAGGTTGAACACCCGATTACGGAAGAAGTTACTGATTTCGATTTGATTAAAGAGCAAATAAAAGTTGCGGCGGGTGTGCCGATTTCGGGTACAAATTATTTTCCAAAATTGTACGCAATGGAATGCCGTATCAATGCTGAAGACCCGAAAAATAATTTCCGCCCATCACCAGGTAAAATCACGAATTTGCATTTCCCAGGTGGGCACGGTGTTAGAATTGATAGCCACGTTTATGCTGGTTATACGATTCCATCAAACTATGACTCAATGATTGCGAAACTTATCGTTACAGGGCAATCAAGAGCAGAAGTTTTGACTCGAATGAAGCGTGCTTTACAAGAATTTGTGATTGAAGGAATCAAAACTACGATTCCGTTCCACATTAAATTAATGGATGATGAAACTTTCAAATCTGGTTTGTTTACAACTGCGTTTTTAGAAACTTTTGATTTTTCAGACTTGTAAGAATCCTTTGATTCTAAATTATATCAAAGCCCCTGCGAATAATTTCGTAGGGGCTTTATTTTTTGCGATTTCGATATACCGTTAGGCATTAAATATCGGTAGGAACAATAGCCACAAAATCTCGTAGGTAATGTTGCGTACCTACGGCACACTGATTCTTAGGAGTAGCATCTATATTCTACCGATATACAATCCCTACGGAATATTTTGAAAAAAGGATTCAATACATCATCCAAATATCGTAACCAAATCGCAGAATCAAACCAAAAACTACTACTAAAAATAAGATTCTGATAAAGCCATTGCCTCGGAGTAGTGCCATTCGGCTACCTACATACGAGCCAGCCATATTACAGACCATCATCGGTATCGCAATGCTAAACATCACATAACCTTTAGCCACAAAAAATATCAACGAACAAATATCGGCTACCACATTGACTACTTTCGAGATTGCCGATGCCGTAAGAAAATTATAGCCAATAATACTTACAAAGCCAAAAACAAGCAAACTGCCAGTTCCTGGCCCAACAAAACCATTATAAAACCCTGTTGTCATTCCTATTAAAAGCCCGTAAAGGGGTATTTTACCCAATTCAAAGCGATGATTATCTTCTTGTCCTAAATCTTTTTTGAAATAAGTATAAATTGCTATGAGCGTCATCAAGACCAAAATTGTTGGTTTCAAGATGCGTTCGCTCATCAAACTCGAAATCAACGCTCCCGAATATGACATTACGCCCGCTCCAATTCCAGCAAAAAGAACGGTTTTTAGCGGAATTTTTACTTTTTTAGAATATTGATAGCCCGCAACGCCAGTTCCCATAAAGGAAGCAAAACGATTTGTTCCGATAATCTGTGGAACGGAATAATTTGGGAATAAAATGAATAATGCAGGAGCTTGCACCAATCCACCACCACCAACGATTGAATCAATAAATCCTGCCGCAAATGCAGCCAAACATGCGAGAAAAATAGACACGATTAAACGATTTCGGGATTATAAGATTAAATGATTTAAAACAATTTTCTTACTTAATAGCTGATTTTTAGACCAAAAACAAGAACCGATATACCCAATAACTATAATTGAATTGACTTTTGCTTTTTGATGCGTTTGGGGTTATACCAAAGCCAAAAACCACTAAAAGACAGCAAAATTAAGCCTAAAGACACAATAGTTGTATAAAAAAGTTTGATTTCATCATTTTTGGTTTTCACGAAAAAATCAAGAATCGAACCATCGTGAATTTTTTCGATAATATCCGAATTTCTCTGTGAAATGGAAAGGATTTTACCTGTTGTACAGTCAATTTGTAATTCGGTGAAATGCTCAATGAAAACGATTTTGGCTACGCCTTTTTGTGGCCGAACATCAATTCTGTCAATTTCGGTGGAAAGTTTTAGGCTGTCCTTGGCAAATTTTTGGGCGGTCGCTTGAATACTATCCAACGAAATCCACTTGCTGGCTTCGATATTTGAGCCTTTCTTTGTGCTTGGTAAAATTCCAGCTGTTTTTTTCCAGCCTAAAAGTAAGCCTGTTACTCCAATAAGAAACATAAATACAAACAGAGGAACAGAAATCCACTTATGAATTTTACGATAAATACGGGTATTTTTAGCTATTTTTTCTGTTTCAATTGACATTTCTAACTAGTTTTTAACTTTTTCAACTTTCACGGCTACACTATTGAAAGCAGCATTTCCAGTGAGTTCGTCTAAAACCAACTCATCGGTAAGGTCATTGATACTCACTCCCGCGTGTTGTGTCGCTATGTCGAGTTTTACACCTTTTCGGGCGTGACCATATCCGTGCGGCATACTCACAACCCCACGCATCATATGGTCGGTAATTTCGATTGGAAGTTCTATACAACCAACTCTTGACGTCACTTTTACCAAAGAATTCAATTCGAGATTCAAATTTTTTGCATCTTCTGAGTGCATCATCAGTGTACAACGGTTTCTACCTTTTACTAATCTTTCTGAATTGTGCATCCACGAATTATTATCTCGCAAATGCCTTCTACCGATTAATAAATATTCAAATCCATTATTTAAACCACTATTATTCAGCGATTTACGTAGTCTTTCAATGTCTTTTGCTAAAATCTCTGGGGCAATATTGATTCTTTTTTCGGTTGTAAAAAGTCGAACTGGCAAGCAAGATTTTAATGCTCCTAAATCTATTCCATGAGGATTTTCTTTGAGTTTTTGCAAGGAAAGTCCATAAGGGCCAAATTGTAAGCCCAAATCTAATTTTACTTCGGGAGCTTCCGAAACAAAGCCTTCATTGCTTGATGTTGGATGAGCCATTCTGTAAGCTAACTCTTGGTAAATTTCCCAATCATACTTTGCACCTTCGGCTTTCGGGAAAAGTGCCTCTGAGAATTTAGCTGTATTTCTTACCGCCAAAACGTGAAAAGTCATATCATAATGAGGCACCTCTAAACCCGTAGCGGGTGGTAAAATAATATCTGCGTGTTGGGTGCTTTCGTTGATGTAAATATCAATCGCCACCATGTATTCGAGCGAATCGAAGGCTTTATCGAGTTGTCCACCATTAGGTGTGGATAAAATCGGATTTCCACAACTTGTAATCAAACATTTTATCTGATTTTCACCTTTGGTCAATATTTCTTCGGCAAGGGTAGCAACAGGCAATTCGCCCAAAAACTCAGGCAAACCACGCACGCTACTCTGCCAACGATTAAAACGATTATCGGTTTTGGCTCTTGCGAGAAAATCGACAGCAGGAGCGGTAAACATTGCTCCGCCTGTTCGGTCAAGGTTTCCTGTAAGCACGTTGATAGCGTTGATTAACCATTGAGCAATGCTTCCAAAAGTTTGCACCGAAACCCCTACTCTACCGTAGCAAACTGCCGATTTTGCCTGCACAAACTCATGTGTAAGTTGGCGAATATTTTCGGCGGAAATACCCGTTTGCTTTTCGACTATTTCGGGGGAAAATTCATCAGAAATTTCTTTCAACAATTCAATTCCATCAGTAAAATCGTTTAATCTGCCAAGATTTACTAAGTTTTCAGCAAATAGTGTTTGAATAATTGCTAAAAGTAAAAAAGCATCTGTGCCTGGACAAATGAAAAAATGTTGGTCAGCTTTGGCAGCAGTCTCGGTAAAACGTGGGTCGATAACCACCACCTTTCCTCCACGTTTTTGAATGGCTTTTAGACGATTAGCCACATCTGGGACCGACATAATACTTCCATTGGAAGCAATTGGATTGCCGCCAATGATGAGCATAAAATCAGTAAAATCAATATCTGGTATAGGCATCAACATCGGGTGCCCAAACATTTGCCAAGCAGCAAAATGATGCGGAAGTTGATCAGCCGAAGTTGCCGAAAACATATTTTTAGTATGTAATGATTTTGCAAATAGCGGAGAATTCATGGTAGTCCCTAAATTATGAATCGAAGGATTTCCTTGATACATCGCCACAGCATTATTACCATTTTTTGCTTGAATTTCCTTGATTTTACCAACAACTTCCATAAAAGCAGCTTCCCAGGTTATCTGTTGCCAGCCATTTTCGGTACGTTTTACTGGGGATTTTAGGCGATTGGGGTCTTCATAAATATCTTTCAGAGCAACCGCTTTCGGACAAATATGACCTCGACTGAAAGGGTCATTTTTATCACCTTCAATTTTGGTTACGATACCGTCTTCTACCTTTATTTCGAGTCCGCACATGGCCTCACAAAGATTGCAAGTGCGAAAGTGTATCAAGTCTTTCATATTAGGTTTTAGTGTTGAATAGTTTTGTAAAGTTATGAGTTTTAACGGGTCTATCTGATTTTTTGCCACCAAAAAAGCAACGATTTTAAACCGTTGCTTTTAGATTATGAATGAGCGATGGAATTTAAGCCATAAATACCTATTTCTTAAACAGTGAATCAACAAATTCTATTTTATTGAAAACCTGCAAATCGTCCATTTTTTCGCCAACGCCAATATATTTAACTGGAATCTTGAATTCATCCGAAATCCCGATAACTACGCCTCCTTTGGCCGTACCATCAAGTTTTGTAATGGCCAGAGAACTAATTTCTGTCACTTTCGTAAATTCCCTTGCTTGTATTACCGCATTCTGACCAGTACTTCCGTCTAAAACAAGCATTACTTCGTGCGGAGCTTCAGGTAAGAATTTTTGCACAACACGTTTAATTTTACCCAATTCATTCATCAAATTTACTTTTGTGTGCAAACGTCCAGCCGTATCTATGATGATAATGTCGGCACCTAGTTCTATCCCTTTTTTCACAGCATCGAATGCTACCGACGATGGGTCAGTATTCATCCCGTGATCAACGACAACTACTCCTACACGTTCGCCCCAAAGTTTGAGTTGGTCAACGGCTGCCGCTCTGAAAGTATCGGCTGCTCCCAAAACCACTTTTTTGCCTCTTTTATGAAACTGATGTGCCAATTTTCCAATGGTAGTTGTTTTTCCAACACCATTTACTCCCACAACCATCAAAACATAAGGTTTCGGTAGGTGCTCGGTCTCGTAGCTATCTTTAACATCCTGTGAGTTATTTTCCGACAAAAGTGCCGCAACTTCTTCACGCAAAATATTGTCTAATTCCTCGACATTAGTATATTTATCTCTATCTACTCTTGCTTCGATTCGGCGAATAATTTTCACTGTCGTCTCAACACCCACATCAGAACTAATCAAAATTTCTTCTAATTCGTCTAAAACCTCTTCATCAACCTTCGATTTGCCAACAATTACCCGTGATATTTTATCAAAAATACTGGTTTTTGTTTTTTCTAAGCCTTTGTCAAGCGTTTCTTTTTTTTCCTTGCTAAAAAAGTCAAAAAGTCCCATTTTGGCAGTTATTAGTTATCTATTATCTTTATTAGTGTACTATATTTGATAGATACACTTTTTCACTTAATGACAAAAATAGGACTATTTTATTAGAAAATCGGAGTTTTTTTTAATTATCTTTATTCCGATTCGGGGAAAAATTGCATTACAATCTCTTCTGTGATGCGTTTCGGGCGTAAAGTTTGGGCATCGAGCGAAATCCAATGCGTAACTGAGCGAGCCAAGATATCTTCGCCACGCATGATTTCGCAATGACGTATACTTTTTACACCCACAAAATCATCAACCCAAGTTTTGGCTACCAATTCTTCTCCTAAAAAAGCTTGTTTGAGGTAATCAATCTCGTGTCGGCGAGCCATCCAAATAATCTGAGAGGCAATTTCCTGCGGTACGGTTTTCCAATGCCCAATGGCCGCATCTTGCACATAACGCAGATAAACGATATTATTTACGTGATTGAGCTCGTCAATATCTTCGGGAGCAACCGTAATGGGCAAATAAAAGACGTGAGGCATTAAGTTAGAGTCATTAAAATGTAAGGATGCTCAAAGGTAATTATTTAATCAATAAACTGAAAAGTAGTGAGAAAAATACCCAAGAATTTGTTATTTTGAATTTTATTCAACCTCAATACACCTATTTGTTATGTATAAATCATTTATTTTAGTTTTACTTACTTCCACCCAATTCATGGCTCAAACACCCATTTTTGTATCAGGAAGGGAAGGCCATAAATCTTATAGAATTCCTGCTATCGTTAAGACTCCAAACGGTACATTATTGGCTTTTGCTGAAGGCAGAGTAAAAGGAAGTGGCGATTTTGGGGATATAAATATTGTATTGAAGCGAAGCTCGGATAATGGAAAAACTTGGAGCGAGCCGACGACGGTTGTCAATTATGATTCTTTACAAGCTGGCAATCCCGCTCCTGTTTTTGATGCTACTGACCCCGAATTTCCAAAAGGGCGTTTGTTTTTATTTTATAATACAGGAAATAACCACGAAAATGAAGTAAGAAAAGGTAAAGGTTTAAGAGAAGTTTGGTACAAAACCTCGACTGATGCAGGCAAAACTTGGAGCGAAGGCTTGAATATTACAAGTCAAGTGCATCGACCTAATCAACCAAAAGCTGCATATCGTTTCATAGAAGATTGGCGGTCGTATGCCAATACACCAGGACACGCAATACAGTTTCAGTCAGGAAAATACAAGGGACGGATTTTTGTTGCAGCTAATCATTCGGCGGGTGAGCCACAAAAGCAATTTACAGATTATGCTGCTCATGGATTTTTTACGGACGACCATGGTAAAACGTTTCGTTTAAGTCAAACTATTGAACTTGCAGGAAGCAATGAAGCCACCGCAACCGAAATTTCAGAGAATGGTTTGATGATGAATATGAGGAATCAGAAAGGAGATATTCGTCAGCGAATAGTAGCAATTAGCAAAAATGGAGGAGAAACTTGGGAAAAAACTTATTTCGACCCAAATCTACCTGACCCTGTTTGTGAAGGAAGTATTTTATCATTGGGAATAAAAAAAGGTAAGCACATTATAGCCTTTTGCAATGCTGCCGATACTCAAAATCGAGATAATCTAACACTAAGAATTAGTTTTGACGAAGGAAAAACTTGGGAATGGCCGCAAATCATAGAAAAAAGCAACGATAAAAAAGTGAAGGATTATGCTGCTTACTCTGATATTGTAAAAATGGATAAAAACCACATCGGGATTTTATATGAAAAGAATAACTACTCTCAAATTGTATTTAAGGCCATAAAATGGCGATGATTATTAAGAATTTAAAAGAGTTAGCTGAGCGTAGCCGAAGTTCCCATTTTTGAGCATTTCGGCTTGGCTCAACGAACAAAACAAATGCTTTTTATTTTAAATTTCTGAGATAACGTAGTGAAATTGGCAAATGCTCTTTTACCTCGGCATTTTCATCTTCGATGTAATAGAATTTTACGCCTGTCTGAATGGCCGCTCGCAAGATTTTTTTAAAATCTAATTGCCCAGTTCCAATGGCCACGTCAGAAGTTAATGGCGTTCCACCCGACAATTCACCAGTTTCTTGGCCGTTTTTCATATCTTTGATATGCAAAGCCACAAAACGACCTTTGTGTTTTTTGAGCAAAAGAGCAGGGTCTTGCCCACCATGAAACGCCCAATAAACATCACATTCAAAACCAACATTGTCAGGGTTTGTTTGCTTTACAATATAGTCGAAAAGCGTGCCTTCTGCAGTCGGTTTAAATTCGTAGCCATGACAATGATAAAAAAACTTAATACCTTCTTTTGCCAGGGCCTCACCTGCTTTGTTGAAAACCATGATGGCTCTGTCGGCATCTTCTTTACCAAATTTATTGCTTACATGAGGAATCCAAGCACAACCAGCGTACTTTATACCCAACGCTTTACAAGTTGCCACAACTTTTTGGATACTATCTTTGAAAAGATTAAAATCAAGCAATGTACTATATGGTTTTAGCCCTGCATTGTCTAATTCAACTTTAAAATCTTCGGTTTTCATACCGTAAGTACCTGCAACTTCAACCTCGGTGATACCGAGACTTTTTGCGTAAGCAAGCGTACCTTTTACATCGGTTTTCAAATAATCTCTTAAACTATACAATTCAAGTCCGATGCGGTCGTTTAATACTTTACTGATATTTGCTTGGCGTTCGCCAGTACCATTTTGTAACCACATTTCTACTTTTGGAGTTTTCCAAATGTATGATTTTGAGAGAATATCCATATCACCATCGCCATCAATATCAGTTATTTTTCCTTCATGAAAATCTGTGCCTTTTTGAAAATTTGTTTTTGTAAAACCACCTTTTCCGTCACCGTAAAGAATGAAAGATTCAGCATTTGGGTTATAATTTGTGGTTGCCTTTTCGTCCCCCTGAGTGGATTCCCATTTAACCATTTCTGCACAAAGAATGTCTAAATCACCATCATCGTTGATGTCGGCCGCTTCGAGTGTGTGTGCGTTTGAGAGTTCACGCCCAATCAAGTCATGGCCTTTCCAGTTGGCAGATACTTCGGCACTTCCAGCACATTCGTAAAGCATCAAACGACCTTTATTATCGCTTGGAGCAAACACAAGTTGCACTTTTTTACCTGCTCTAAATTTGGCAGCTACCACTCTTCCACCTTCTTCGCAAACTTTCGTGGACTTAAATTTTCCATCAACGTATTTAAACCAATAATTTCCAGCAACTAAATCTTTATTTCCATCGCCATCAATATCGGCGGCTACACAACCTTTGAGATTTTTTATGTTATTTTCTGCCACAAAAACTGGCTCGAAAACCCATTTTTCTCGACGAACTTCACTTGGAATATCAGTCACAAATAACGTTTTTGCTCCTTGATTCCAAAATGCAAATTGTGCTTTACCAGTTTGCTTAAAATCGCCGAAAACCATATCTTGATGCTGATTTTGGCCATCGGTTTTGATTTCGTAACGATGCCACGGCACATTTGGATTAAAAAACGGAGCGGGATTCTCCCACCACCAAATTTTATTACTTTGGGCGTCGCCACCAAAAACCAAGTCATTGTCGCCATCACTATCGATATCATAGAATGTACCGCCAGTTTCGATAGGAAGGGCTTCCTTCTCAACTGCAAACTCTCGCCAGCCAATTGCACGGTCGAATTTAAGGTACATAATCGAAGTTGATTGTCCAGATCCAGCAATTACAAATTCTTCGACACCATCTTTGTCAATATCGACCGAAAGTGAGGCAGTTTGCTTAGTGATTTTCCAAGAAAGAGGAATTGTACCATCCTCGCTTGATATTCGCTCCCATTTTTGTGCTTTTGTTGCAAAAATACCAAATAAAATAAAGAGTGAAATAAGTTTAGTTTTCATATTTATTGTTGGACGAAGCAGGCAAAGTTTACTTGCACTTCGTCAGTTGTTGTAAGGTAAAAAAATGCAGCGATCAAGGATGCGGCCGTCGCTCGGTTCGCACCACATTAGATAACAGCTGATTCTTTGAGTTTAATAACTCCTTCGTCGGCATTAATGGTGGCTTCGATGCCAATCGGAACTGTAAACTTATCTTTAATATGTCCAATCATTGCCCCTGAAAACGCTGGAATTTTGAGTGGTTTTATGTGGTCTTCAAAAATGTCTTCGAGCGTTAGTGAGCCATAGTTTTTTGACGGTGGACAGTCAGTACATTTTCCGAAAACGACTCCTGATAATTGATTCAAAATTCCTGTGATTTTGAGTTGCGTCATCATGCGGTCGATGCGATAGGTGTCTTCTTGTACATCTTCGATGAACAGAATTGCACCTTTAAAATCAGGAACGTACATTGAGCCAAGAATATGCGAAAGCACTGTTAGGTTTCCGCCAATTAATCTTCCACTAGCCTTCCCTCCATGAATCGTATAAATGCGGTCTTCCATTTGCACCAAAGCGTCTTCTTTCCGAATAGGGTTGGTCATACGAGTAGCGTTTCCATCAATTAAGGTGCTTTTGAAATAATCAACCGTAAAAGCATTCCAGGTTGAAGAACCAACTGGTCCGTGAAAAGTAACGAGCCCTGTTTGGCTGTATATCCCTAATAATAAGGCAGTTATATCACTATATCCAATAAAAATCTTTGGGTTTTTTTTGATGATTTCATAGTCAATAAGTGATAAAATCCTGGCACTTCCCCAACCTCCATGCATGGCCATGATGGCATCAACTTTTTTATTGGCAAACATCTCATTGATGTCAGCAGCACGGTCTTCGTCTTTTCCAGCGAGGTTTCCGTAGCGGTCGAAAATATGTTTCCCTAATAATACCTTAAAGCCCATTGCTTGCAGACCTTCAACGGCAATCGTCACTTCTTCTTTTATAAATGCCGAATAAGCAGGGCAAACCAAACCGATTGTATCACCTTTTTTGAGTGCAGCTGGTTTGATAATTTTAAGACTATCGATTTTAGCGGTAAAATTCAGATTTGTCAGACCGTAAGCTGCTAATATTGAAGCACTTAAAAAGTTTCGACGAGAGTTTTCTGACGTTTTTTTAGAGGGCATTTGTTGAGTTATTTCAGTAAAATCATAAAAACGAATTTACGAGAGTTTTTTTTTAAATTCTCAAAAAGGACTAATTTAATTTTAAACCGGTAGAACAATTCAACAAAAAAAGCCACTCGTTTACACGAGCGACTTTAGCTTTTATGAAGTATTAACAACGATAAACGGATAAAAATCTTAACCAATCATTAATGATTCTCTTCTACGCATTTTTCCTGCTGGAATTCCAAACATCATCTTGAAACGACGGCAAAAATAGGCGGTATCTTTGTAACCAACCTCATGCCCAATGGCACGGATGCTTTTCTTCGATGTACGCAGTAGCGTGACAGCGGCCTCCATACGTTGGTACTCAATATAATCTTGTGGGTTGATACCGGTCAACATTTTGAAGTATTGACCAACATAATCTTCAGAAACATTGGCAACGTTTGCCAATTGCTTGTTCGATAAATCACCTGGAAGACTATTTTTGATGTATGTAAAAATATCAATCAAACGAGGATCTTTGAAATACGTACTGTTGGTGGCCAATTGCTCCACAAACATTCTGTTTTTCAAGATATGACGCACGATTTCGATAACGATTTCTTCGGTTTTGTTTCTAATCACACGGCCACGACCTGCTTCATCCGAGCAATCTTCCTTCAAAATATCATGAATCAACGAGCCAAGTTTACTGTGAGCCTTGATAAAAAATGGCGGAATATCCAAGGAAGTAAAGAAGTTAACAGAGTCGAAAACTTTTGCTTCAAAGGCAATCAAACCAAACGAATTTGGTACTTGTCCGATGTCTGAAGGGTTAGTCATTGACTCGAAATAACTTTCACGGCGAGTCATAAACTCTTCGTAGGAGATATTTTTTGGTTCGCCGGTTCCGTAGGTCAGCGTTGCAGCTTTTCCACCTGGGATAAAAAGTAAATCACCTGGCTCAACTTTTTCTTCGTTACCTGCGAGTTTTACTTCACCATTGTAAAGTACAAGAATGGTGTTTTCTACGTCATATACATTTTTAATCTTAATTGTTTGTAAGATTCTAATATGACGTGCCTTAGCGAATTTTACGCCAAGAGATTCGATTATTTTATTGTAGTCTTCCATGGTGAAAGAATGTTTTTCAGTATTTGCTAAGAATATATAGTGCAATGTATTAACAAATTTGGACAAATCTAATAATTTCAATATTTTTTTTTTTTTTTTAAAAAAAATAAAATGTTCCTTTCGTTATACACTTTTGCAAATTTAAGACCATTTTTCTAAAAAAAATCTAATTTACAAAAATTTATCTATTACAACATTTATTGTTCAAATTGGTAAAATTCCACTATTTTGTATAAAAATAGGCTCAAAATGAGCCTATTTTTATACAACGTTTTATATGTTTTGTACTAATTTTATAATTTGAATTTGTACGTTTTCAATAATAATAATAATAATTTTAGCATAAAATATCTTTATTAAACGGTTTTGTCATTCTCCGATATTCAATCGATAAAACCATAATTGTGTCTTCTTGACCATTGTAAAATAAACCCAAATAATAAAACCAACGCAACAGGCAAACCAATATTAAGAATCTGCCAAAAAGTTCGCTCATCACGAGTACGAAGTTTGTCGAGCGGTCGTAATTTCACTTCTTTTCCTTTTGCTTGAATTACTCCATCTTCGTCTATTAAATAGTCAATTGCGTTCATTACGAAGTCTTTATTGCCGAATGTATGCTGCGTGGTTTTGTCATAACCGAGGGGTAAAGGATTACCGGTTTTCTGACTAACTTCGTTTACAATTAAATCACCATCCGAGCAAATAATAATTTTTGTTGGTAAACTTTCGGCCTTAAAATCGGCAAATTTTGGATCATTGGGTAATAACCGATTCTTATATAATGATTGGAATTTCCCTTCGAGCAAATATGCAATCGTTTTTATACCGCCTTGATATTCGGCCTGTTCGGTATCGGTTTGGGCATCGTTGAAAGTCACGAAAACGGGAGCATTCAGAACTTTGGTATAAGGTGAAGTCATTAACAATGGAGTTTTGCTCACTCCATCGGCCCGAACGGTATCAATCGAAGCAACATATCGACTAAATACTAAATCCAAATTGTTGGTAATAAGGCTCTTACCGAAGTTATTAATCAAAGGAAAATATCGGTAAGGAACCGGCTGGATATTGGGCTTATCGCCTAAATCTCCCACCACCAAAGGAATAAGTGCACAACTTGCTCCATCTTTAATAATATTTGAGTTGACTCTTACGCCATATTTAAAAAACAAATCGGTCAGATTGAGTTCTAAAGGTTGAGCAAAATTACCTTCCAAACTCACCGAATCGACTTTCAAACCATCAACGAAAAACAAAGCACTTCCGCCACCCATCACAAACTGATCGATTTTATATTTTGTGCTATCATCAACAGGAAAATCGGGCTTGGGTAAAATCAAAGCATCGAGCCCCTGGAAGCTTGGTGAACTTTTAGCATCGATAAAAAATAAATCGTAACGTTCTTGCAGTGAAGCAATTAAGTCGGAAAAATTAAGCGGTTTTAGCTTTGTAAACTCGGCCAATAAACCAATTTTTTTGCGTTCTTTCAAAGTAAGTTTACGAATCGCCGTTGCTAATTCGTATTCTACATTTTCGTTCGATTGATTGAGTTTTTCTTCGGCAGTTTTGCCTTGTGTGCCTTTTAGCAATAAAACTGGAACTTCGTACCCACCCGCACTCACGAGAGCGTAAGGAAAAATGATATTTTCGATTTGACGACCATTTTTTGTATCAACCACACGAGTGGGATTCATGCCTTTTTTTGCCAATTCTACATAAAACTCTTCCCGTTTCTTTTTATCAGTTTCGGCATTTGGATTGATAAACTTATAGTTGATATTTGTGCCGCCATAAACCTTAAACTCTTCGAGGGTTTCGGTAACGGCACGTTTTAGGCGTTCAAACCCACCTGGAAGCTCTTCTCCATCTAAATAAACTTTCACAAAAACATCGGTTGAGTCATTAGCAGAAAGGTTTTCTAACAAGCTTTGGGTAGCATCCGACAACGAATAACGTTTTTCTTCTGTGAGGTCAAGGCGAAAGAAAACAAAAGAAGCGGCAATATTGAGTAAAACGATTCCGCCAATAATCAGCAGAGTTACAACAAATTTATTTTTCATTATTTAATTATTTAGACTTAGGTACTCAATGGCAAAGGCACATAGAAAAAAATAGATACCTAATTTATCTGAAAAGTATCTACTTTGTAAACACATCTGTATCTTTATGCCTTTATAACTGTGCCTTTGTTACTCTGTGCCTTGTAAAAGAAATTTTACTCAAAAATAAAACATTCATTCTTTAATTCCTGCTTTTTCTATGTTTCCTGCCAAATATTGGGTCGAAAAATTAAAAATGCAAAGCCATCCTGAAGGTGGATTTTTTGCTGAAACTTATCGTTCGACCGAAACGATTGACAAAAACTCTCTATCTAAACGATTTTCGGGTGATAGAAATTTCAGCACCTGCATTTATTTTTTGTTGGAAAGTCATCATTTTTCGGCATTTCACCGCATACAGTCTGACGAAATGTGGCATTTTTACGCTGGCAATGCCCTAAATGTGTATTACATTGATATTGAAGAAAATATGCAAATCATAAAACTGGGCAATAACCCCGAAAACGGGGAAGTTTTTCAGGCAGTTGTGCCTGCGGGAGTTTGGTTTGGTAGCAAACCAGCTGTCGAAAACTCTTATTCTTTGGTTGGTTGTACAGTTTCTCCAGGTTTCGATTTTGCAGATTTTGAAATGCCCGACCGACAAACACTTATACAGGAATTTCCACAGCATGAAACCATTATCAAAATGCTTACACATGATTGATTTGACAACTTTTTAGAAAGTTGTCAAATCTGTCGTATTTTTGCAGAATATTTTCAAAAAAACAAATTATTTATCAAGATGTTACAACGTCCGCAATCATTTTTATTATTACTTGTCGCTGTTTGCATGGTTTTCTTTTTGGGAACAGAAACTTGGCACAAAACCGTAGGTACAGAATCAATATCGTTGAATGCTTACAATCTTTCTTACGTAAAAGCTGGCTCTATCGTAAAAAATACGCCTGTCTATTATTTAGCAGTTTTGGCCGTGCTTTCGGCAGGACTTTCGATTTTTACAATTTTTCAATACAAAAATCGTGTACGCCAGATGTTGTTGGTTTCACTTAATTCGCTTGTTGGAGCGGGTTTATTAGGGGCAACTGTTTATCAAATCCAAATGGATTCCAATAAAATTTTCGCTCCTGAAAATCAAGGTGAGTTTAGTTTTAGTTTTTGGGCAGCATTTGTGGCTTTAGCATTGAATTGGGTAGCCAATCGCCTAATTCGTCGTGATGAGAACATAGTTAAAGATGCTGATAGAATGAGATGATTGGTGCAATGACAACAGTTAATTGCCAATAAATTCTATCTTTTCTTCGTCCAAAGTTTGTAACATTGGACGAAGAAAAGCATTACGTTTTGCACTTAAATTCCTTCCTCAACAAATCAACTTAAAACCTTCGCCGTGCATATTCATTATTTGCAGCGAAGGATCTTCTTTGAGGTGTTTTCTTAGTTTCGTTATATAAACATCCATACTTCGGGCATTGAAATAGCTATCATCACCCCAAATGAGTTTTAAGGCAAAACTTCTACTCACTGACTGGTTTTTGTTTTGACAAAGCAATTTCAAAAGCTCCGATTCTTTGGTAGTAAGTTTATTTTGTGAATCATTGATAATTAAATTATTGGTTTGGGAATCAAAATCATAAGCACCAATTTTGTAGTTATTGACTTGAATATCAGGCTCTTGCTTGTTTATTCTTCGTAAAATCGCCTTCATTCGCATCAATAATTCTTCCATGCTAAATGGTTTTGTGATATAATCATCTGCCCCAAGCTTAAAGCCTTGAATCGTATCTTCCTTCATTGATTTGGCCGTCAGAAATATTATTGGCACATCTTTATCCTTCATTCTGATTTCTTTCGCTAACGAAAAACCATCTTTTTTTGGCATCATCACATCAAAAATACACATATCGTAACCGTCCTTTTCTAAGAAAAACTTGAGCCCTTCTTCGCCATTTTTGGCCAAATCGGTCTTAAAACCTTTGGCTTGTAGATATTCTTGCAACAACATGCCCAAATTTGGGTCATCTTCGGTTAAAAGGATTTTTGCCATAATTTTAGTTTTTTTGCAATTAGGGCGTATGTGATACGCCCCTACCTGTAAATATAATTTCAAACTTGCTACCTTCGCCCAACTTACTTTCAACAAATATTTGTCCGTTGTGCAGTTCTACCATTTTCTTGACATAACTAAGCCCCAAACCAAAACCTTTCACATCGTGCAAATTACCAGTCGGAACTCGGTAAAAGCGTTCAAAAATGCGAGCCACTTGGTCTTTTGTCATACCGATTCCTTTATCAGAAATGCTGATTTTCAAAAGGTTACCTAGATTTTCAGTACGAATCATTATCTCTGGATTTTCTGGCGAATATTTATTAGCATTATCGAGCAAATTGTAAATAATGTTGGTCAAATGTACTTCATCGGCCACAATTTCTGAATTATCGGCTTCTAATTCGAGATTTACAATGCCGTTTTTTTGCTCAATTTGAACACTTAAATTTGTCAGCACCTGCTCGATAGTTTCGTGAATATCAACGCTATCCAGCCTTAGTTTTACTTCACCTTTATCGAGTAGAGCCATTTGAAGCACTTTCTCTACCTGTGTACCCAATCGGCGATTTTCATCTTGAATAATATTTAGATATCGATTCATTTTACCGTTATCTTTTTTTACATCGCTGTCTTTCATTACCTCCACCGCCAACGAAATCGTTGATATTGGCGTCTTAAATTCATGCGTCATGTTGTTGATGAAATCATTCTTAATCTCGGCCAATTTTTTCTGTTTAAACATCGTACTTATCGAGCTATAAAACACGCCTCCAACTACCAAAAACAAAAGTAAAGAACTCAAAAATACCGACCACATATTACGTAAGATAAAACCTTGTGTATCAGGAAAGTAAACATATAGAAAATGATTTTGTGGCTGTAAATCATTCGGAAAAAGCAAAACTTTATAGGCTTTTTTGAGCAATTCTGGCGTGTAATTGACTGCAAAAGATGAAAAAATCATATTTGAACTATTCTTCACACCGTATTGGTAGGGAATGGAAATTCCTCGACTTTTAAGTTCTTTTTTCAGTAAAGTATCAAGCGTTTGCCGGTCGAGACGCTCATAAATATCACGACTTCCATGAATCACATCGGTCAAGACATTTCTCACGAGTTCGACTTTATTTTGGGTTCGCTCAAAGTTAGCATGAAAATCTTTTTCTTGACTTTTTTTCTTAATTTCAATCGGTCTATCAACTTTATTTGCCATTTTTCTAGAAAAACTCAAAGAATCAGTCGCTTGTGAGTTATCATAATAATACTTATAAGTAACTACTCCTTGTTGATTTTCGATATTTACTCTTAGGTTTTTAGGCTCTCGATTTCGTTCGTTACGACTCAATTGAATCACTTGACGATTGATTTCTCCAACTAAATCTTCTACACTTCGCTGACGCATCAGCAATGAGCGAGTAGGTTGTGTAAGTTCTTCCCAAGCCAAATTTTGCTCTTCGAGCATGTCTTTTATCAAGCCCATTTGTCGTTCAGGAATCTCGAATGTTGGTTCTGCCCAAAAAATATCCGATGGGGCAATCGTAATTGTATGATTGCTCATGCCTTTTGGCAAAAGTATCACTTTATGGTTTTCTTTTTCAGGATTTTCAACATTCAGCACAAGCTCTTCATTTTGCGACTGAATTTCTTGAGCCGCAGGTTTGGACTTTTTTTGCCTATGAACTTTGTGCTGCGTTATGGCCAAGAGTTTTTGTTGTTCTTGGGCTTTCATTTGCTGATTTGCCAAGAAAATCACCTCTTGTTTTTCAATTTTCTTGACGGTCGCAACCATGGCATCATTCACGTCACGGTCGAACTGTTCTTTTTTTACGGCAATCGCATTTTCAATCCAATACCACTGAAAGGCCATCAGACCTATCAAAGCAAGCAACATGACAACGATGATATTACGAAAATTCATGACAGGATTAAAGCGGTTTTTAAGATTCCAAGATTTAGTATCGCAGCAAGTCTTGATTTTTGATAATTTGCTCACTGCTGACTGAAAACTATTGACTTTTATTCTCCCACGAAATTAACGCCATAAAATCAAAATTATGGTTTATTTAACACTTTTTAACACCAAACAATTTACTAACTTTACATAAATCTCAACAAAACCTAAACTATCAAATGTCTATTCTCATTGTGATTCTTTGTATCGCCTTAACTCTTGGGCTTATTTACGCTTGGTTATACCGAAAAGTATCGAAGCATATTCCCGAAAACTATCCAAATCCTCAAAACCGCCAACAAATAGATGCTTCAAAAAAGGTATTGGTTTGCTTTGGTGATAGCAATACACACGGCAACGTGAGTTATAATTGGGTAAACGACTTGAGCTCTCAGCTAACTGACTATCAGGTTTTTAATGCTGGAATAAACTCCGATTTAACTTATACTTTGCTCCAACGTATTGATGATGTAATTGCATGTAAACCAAATTTTATTACGATTTTGATTGGCACAAACGATGTAAATTCAACAATGGGAAAGATAATGGAAAAACGCTACCAAGATTTAGGAAGAGTAAGCAAAGATATATCGCCTAATTTTGAAGATTTTAAGAAAAATTACATTGAAATTATTCGTCTATTAAAAGCAAAAACTCAAGCAAAAATCGCAGTAATGTCATTGCCTGTTTTAGGCGAAGATTTAGCCCATGAAGCTAATCAGAAAGCCGATAAATACAGTGAATTTGTGAAACAACTCGCCACCGATGAGCAACTTATTTATTTACCAGTTAGAGAAAAACAAAAGGAGTTTTTGCAGAATAATCCGCAGCCACTAAAGCATACATTTGAAGAAACCTACAAACTGCTCAACTTTTCAGTAATCAATTATTATTTACTAGGTAAAAACTGGGATGAGATTTCGACTAAGCACGGCTTTCAACTAACGCCTGATAATTTACACCAAAACTCAATTGCAGGCGGAATGATAAGAGATTTAGTGAAAGATGCAATTGCTTAATTTTTGTCATAAACTTAAAAATTATACTATTTTACACTCAAACTGCTATGAAACAAGTGTGTATCATCGGAGCTGGTTCTTCTGGAATTACTGCTGCCAAAGCTCTAAAAGAAAAAGGAATTTCGTTCGATTGCTTTGAAAAAGGCTCAAATATTGGAGGCGTTTGGCGATTCAACAACGATAATGGCCTGTCGTCGGCTTATAGAAGTTTGCATATCAATACAAACCGTATTGTGATGGCCTATTCCGACTTTCCGATGCCCGATGATTATCCGATGTTTCCGCATCATTCTGACATTATTGAATATTTTGAAAATTATGTTGAACATTTCAAATTACGTGAGCATATTACTTTCAATACCTCAGTTACTGATGTTATAAGAAATTCGGACGGCAGCTACAATATCACACTCGACAATCGGCAATCTTTTGATTATCAGTATATTATAGTCGCAAACGGTCACCATTGGAATCCACGTTTTCCAACTCCTGCTTTTAAGGGAGAATTTACTGGTGAAATTCTTCATTCACATTATTACCGTGATGCGGAACAAGTGCAAGATAAAAATGTGTTGGTCGTAGGCATTGGCAATTCGGCCGTTGATATTGCTTGCGAAGCTGCTCGCCAGCATAAAGGAAAGGTCGTGATTTCGACCCGAAGTGGTGCTTATATTACACCTAACTGGATTTGGAGTATGCCTTTTGATAATTTGGCAAATCCGTTGACTGCAAAACTACCACTTTGGCTGCAGCGTTTTTTGCTAAATACTACCTTGTGGCTGGCTCGTGGCAAACAAGAAGATTACGGAGTACCAAAACCTAATCGACCTGTTTTGAGTGAACACCCAACACTTTCACAAGATTTATTGAACCTTTCGGGACGTGGTTTGATAAAGTTCAAGCCAAATATTAAGGAATTTAGAGGAAAAACCGTGGTTTTTGAAGATGGAACAGAGCAAGATTTCGACCTGATTATTTATGCAACGGGCTATAAAGTCACGTTTCCATTTTTGAAGCATTACGCTGAATTTGACATAGAAGAAACCAACGATATTCGACTTTATAAAAAGGTCATTCACCCCGATTATAAAAATTTATTCTTTTTGGCCTTGATTCAGCCTTTGGGTGCAATCATGCCTTTGGCCGAAATTCAATCTAAATGGATTGCCAAAATTATCAAAGGAGAAAGTAAATTACCTTCAAAAGATACAATGCTGAAAACTATCGAAGAAGATAAACAAAAACTCGCTCAACGCTATAAACAAACTCCTAGGCATACGCTACAGGTTGATTTTTTTACTTATAAACGAATTATTGAAAAAGAAATGAAGCGATGAATTGCTTGTCTCAAAAACCACAAACGCCTCTTTTCAAGCAGAAAAGAGGCGTTTGTAAAAGCAAAATTACATTAAAATCACAGGCCTTTACCAGTAGCTGCCCAGTAAATACCGCCATACAAATGGTCAAGAAAAGTTTGGTCACTATAAACCAAAGGAATATGACCTAAAGCAGTATAAAAAGCACGACCACCGTCATAATTATGATACCAAGAAATCGGATGAAAACCCATCCCTTTTCCTTCGTTTTCGCCCCATTTTGTACCTGGATTATATGATTTTTCATCAATTGAAACCAAAACTTTCAAATCATTGGCAGGAGAAGGTGTCTTAAATTCGTACCACTCATCTGTCCAAAGCATTTTTTTAGGAAAACGCTCCATTCCTGGAAAATTACTATCTTCCACTTTCAAATAAGCCGTTTGTTGTTGTGGGTGAATCTTGAAATAATTTCCAACTAATTTACCATACCATGGCCAATCATATTCAGTGTCACTCGCACTGTGGATACCAACAAATCCTTTTCCAGCTTTGATAAATTTCTCGAAAGCTGCTTGTTGTTCTTCGTTCAAGATATTTCCAGTTGTATTCAAGAAAATCACTGCTTGGTATCTTTCTAATGCTTTATCATTAAAAACCGAAGCATTTTCTTGCCAATCTACGCTAAAAGTGTGTCGTTCTGCCAATTTTTTAATAGCCGTTACGCCATCGTTAATAGATTCGTGGTGAAAACCATCGGTTTTAGAAAAAAGTAAAACCCTGAATTGTCCTTGGGCAAAAGAAGAAATGGAAAAAACCAATGTCATCAAAAATAACATTGTGGTACGTGCAAAAACCTGTTTCATAGTTCTGATTATAAAAGATTGAATAAAGAAGAAAATTTTAGTGTCAAAAAAACACTTATTGATAAAACAAATGTATGATTTTGAAATCAAAAAACAAAGAAGGGAGATTTAAACTACCAAAGTAGCTTTAATCTCCCTTTACCTATTGCCTATTTCCTGTAATTAGGATATTTTAACTCAACAACTCATAAATCCCAGCTACACCTTGGCCACCACCCACACAGGCAGTTACCATTCCATATTTTTTGTTTTGGCGGCGAAGTTCGTTCAAAACCTGAACAGTCAGACGCCCGCCAGTTGAACCAAGAGCATGACCGAGAGCAATTGCACCGCCATTTGGATTAATTTTGCTTATATCTAAGCCCAGTTCTTTAATAACTGCCAAAGATTGAGCTGCAAATGCTTCATTTAATTCAATAATATCAATATCATCTTGTTTTAAACCTGCTTGTTTCAAGGCAATCGGAATAGCTGCCACCGGACCAATTCCCATAATACGCGGCTCAACTCCTGCTGTTGCATAAGCCATCATGCGTGCGATAGGTTTTAAGCCCAATTCATTCACCATTCTTTCCGACATCACGATTACAAAGGCAGCACCATCAGAAGTTTGTGAAGAATTTCCTGCCGTTACGCTTCCACCCATCGCAAAAACTGGACGAAGTTTTGATAAAGCCTCAACGCTTGTTCCTTCTCTTGGACCTTCATCTTTTGCTACAACGTATTCTTTGTTTTTCTTTTTACCAGTGGCTTCATCGAAATACGTTTCTTTTACTGTAATCGGCACAATTTCACCATCAAATTTGCCTGCTGCTTGGGCGGCTAATGCTTTTACATGAGAATTATACGAGAAAATATCTTGCTCTTCACGAGTAACATTGAATTGTTGAGCCACTTGTTCGGCCGTCAAACCCATTCCAATATAATAATCTGGGTGGTGCGAAGCCAAACCATAATTCAATGCCATTTTCCAACCAGTTGTTGGTACCATCGACATTGATTCTGTTCCGCCCGCTACGATACAATCGGCCATTCCTGCACTAATTTTTGCAGCAGCCATTGCGATTGTTTCAACGCCCGAACCACAATAACGGTTTACTGTTACACCCGCTACGCTCTTGCCCAACGACAAAAGTGAAATATAACGAGCCATTTGCATTCCTTGCTCGGCTTCAGGAACGGCATTTCCTACGATGAGGTCATCGACACGAGCAGGGTCGAGATTTGGCACTTGTGCCATGAGGTGCTTGATTACATCAGCCGCCAAATCGTCGGGGCGAGTAAAGCGAAAAACTCCTTTGGGTGCTTTGCCGACTGCACTGCGGTAGCCAGCTACTATATATGCGTTCATGTTTGTGTTTTCTTTTAATTATTTACCACGGAGGCACAGATTTTAAGATTTTCACGGAGAAAATTTATAGAACCTGTCCTTCGATTTTTAGATTATTCTTTTGGTAATTTTGAAAATTCATCAGTTACTAATGCTACCAATTATTCTCTTATATTTTCACAATGAAAATTAATTAGAAGTCCTTTTGGTTTGCTACTTAATTTCAAGTAAGATAACAATTGAGCTTTATACAAAGGAATCATTGTCTCAACTGCTTTTAATTCTAAAATCACTAAGTCATTTACAATAATATCTAAACGCAACTCTGTTTTTAATGCTTTACCACGATAAAAAAGAGGCACTTTTTGTTGAGCTTGAACAGCTAAACCTTTAAATCTCAACTCTTCAATCATACACTCTTCATAAACAGATTCCAAAAGCCCAGGCCCAAGTTGCTTATGAACCTCCATTGCACAAACAATAACTTGATAAGTAATCTGGTTAATATATTTCTGAGTAATCATATCCGTGTAAATCTTAAAATCCGTGCCTCCGTGGTAAATTTTTAGTTACGTGGCGGCTTTCCTCCACTAAGCAATCCTTGCAAACGCTCCAATGTTTTCTTTTCAGCACAAAGCGATAAGAAAGCTTCACGCTCCAAATCCAATAGATACTGCTCAGAAACCATTTGTGGATAACTCAAATCTCCGCCTGAAATAACATAAGCCAATTTATCAGCAATTTTTGCATCGTGTTCGGTGATGTATTTACCCATCAACATACCCGTGATACCCGCCTTGAAAAGTGCAATTCCTGCTTTTCCTTGAACCTTAATATCGGTGCGTTGCTTTGGTTGCGTATAGCCATCTTCGGCCAATTTGATAGCTTCTTCCTTCGCTTCAGCAATCAATCTGCTACGATTCAATACAATTTTATCTTTATCGGTTTTCAAATAACCCATATCAAAAGCCTCTTGTGCCGAAGTCGAAACTTTAGCTTGAGCGATATTCATAAAGGCATTTTGAAGAATATTTAATTCTGGGTCGCCAGTTTGGTATAAATCTGAGCAACGTAAAGCCATTTCTTTCGTTCCTCCACCTGCTGGAATCAAACCAACACCTAATTCAACTAAACCCATATAGGTTTCGGCATGAGCAACAACTTTATCGGCATGAAGGTTTAGTTCGCAACCACCACCCAAAGCTAAACTATGTGCAGCCGTAACAACTGGAATTGAAGAATATCTTGCACGCATCATCGTCTGCTGAAACTGTGCAATCATCATATTTATTTCATCGTATTCTTGCTCGATTGCAAACATAAACAACATCGCCAAGTTTGCACCTGCCGAAAATGCCTCGTTTGAATCATTTCCAATCACTAAACCTCTAAAATCTTTCTCTGCAATGCCATAGGCTCTATTTAATCCTTCTACAACTTCCGCTCCGAATGTATTCATTTTTGAGTGGAATTCTACGCCCGCAATACCATCGCCCAAATCAAAGATTGTTGAACCTGCATTTTTCCAAATAACGTTGGTTTGACGAAGATTGTCCAAAATAATGAACGATTCTGTTCCTGGAATTACTTTGTATGATTTACTCGGAATATCATAATATTTACGTTTTCCTGCTTCAACTTTATAGAAAGTTTCACTGCCTGATTCTAACATTTCATAAACCCAGGCGGCTGGTTTGAGGTCTAAATCTTCCATGATTTTTATCATCGGACGAACCCCAATAGCATCCCAAGTTTCAAACATACCCATTTGCCAGCCAAAACCTGCACAAATAGCGGCATCAATTCTATATAATTCGTCCGAAATTTCTGGAATACGGTTTGTTGCGTAACGAAAGCCATCGGCGAAAGTTTTGCGGTAAAATTCGCCAGCTTTGTCTTTTCCTGCCAAAAGAACCGAAAAACGTTTTTTCAAATCGTCAATGCTTTTTGTACTTTCGAGGGTTGCGAACTTAACTTTTTCCGAAGGTTTATATTCAAAACTCTTTAAATCTAAGGCAAGAATGAGCGTTTTACCTTTTTCGTCTTTCGATTTTTTGTAGAAACCTTGTCCAGTTTTATCTCCGAGCCATTTATTTTCCATTAATTTTGCCATTGTTGGTGGCAAAATAAAGGCATCTTTCGATTCATCAGTTTCTAAAACATTAATCAAGTTATTACAAACATTCACTGTTGTATCCAAACCAACTACATCTGAAAGTCGGAAAGTACCCGATTTTGGGCGACCAACAACCGTGCTTGTAAGTTTGTCAACTTCTTCAACGGTCAAGCCCATTTCTTCGGCCACTCTGATGGTTTGAACCATTGCATAAATTCCCAAACGATTGGCAATAAATGCAGGTGAATCTTTACACAAAACGGTTGTTTTTCCAAGATATAGGTCGCCGTAGTGCATCAAGAAATCAAGCACCGATTTATCGGTTTTATCGGTTGGAATGATTTCCAACAAACGCAAATAGCGTGGTGGATTGAAGAAGTGCGTTCCACAGAAATGCTTTTGAAAATCTTCCGAACGGCCTTCTGCCATCAAATGAATCGGAATGCCTGAAGTATTTGACGTTACCAAAGTTCCTGCTTTGCGGAATTTTTCAACTTTTTCGTAGATAATTTTCTTGACGTCGAGGCGTTCTACGACTACTTCAATAATCCAATCATAGGTAGCGATTTTAGGCATATCGTCATCAAAATTGCCCAATTTTACTCTACTTAATGATTTTTGATTGTAAATCGGCGAAGGACTTGCCTTTACAGCCACTTGAAATAACTCGCCAACAATTCGATTTCGCACGGCTAAATGAGTGGTGTCGAGTCCTTTTGCTTTTTCGGCATCGTTTGGCTCTTTCGGAACCATGTCGAGGAGTAGCACCTCCACTCCGATATTAGCAAAGTGCAACGCAATACGGCTTCCCATAATGCCCGCACCCAAAACAACTACTTTTTTGATACTACGATTCATGGTTTTGTGTTTGATTTTTTATCTATTTTCTTAGTGAACCTTAGTTCCTTAGTGGTGAATTTTTTATTTTTTTTACCACTAAGAAACTAAGATTCACTAAGTATTAATCAGGTAATGCTGAAAAATATTCATTTACGAAGGGTTTTATGCTTCTTGTAATATTATCTGTATGGAAATTTATTAGTAAACCTTTAGGCTTTTTGAGTAGCTTCATGTAAGTAAGAAGTTGTGCCTCGTGAATTGGATGTATTTGTTCAACAGCTTTTAGTTCGACAATTACGGAATCATTTACCATAACATCAAGTTTTAGTTCAGCTTGTACTTGAATGTTTTTATAAATTACAGGCACAGTCATTTGTCTCATAATATTAAAGCCTCTACTTTGTAATTCATGGCAAAAACAAGATTCATATACGCTTTCTAGTAAACCTGCTCCTAATTGTTTATGTACTTCAATTGCACACCTATATTAATTGATTTATACTTTTCTTCGTCATTTTTTATTATTAACCACTTAGGAACTAAGGATACACTAAGAAAGTACTTAAAAACCTTAGTGTTTCTAAGTGGTAAAACAACTTGACTCTGTACTCTTTTCACAAGCAAGAAACTAAGGATATACTAAGAAAGTACTTAATAACCTTAGTGTTTCTTAGTCTCTTAGTGGTAAAATAACTTGACTCTGTATTCTTTTCACAAGCATCGTTATTATTCGACGATTCAACTCAGTTTCCATTGGTACAAAAGCTTGGTATTGTTCGGCTGAAAGTTTCCCGATTATCATTCCAACAAAATAATTACGTATTTGTGCGTCCTTTTTGATGGTATTTTCTATATAATTGGCTTGGTCTTCGGGCGAATATCTTTCAAATAGAACCTTATGTTTGACCAAATATTGCTTAAAAACTGCAATCAATAATTCATTTTGTTCTTTCAAAATTGGTCTTAAAAACTCATTTTGAAAATTTTCTTCCGCTGAAATCATATTTATTTCTCTTCAAAAAAACTCTTGAATTAATATTAATAATTATAAAATAAACATAATTGTGCGACAAATATACGCAATCAATATTAGTATGCAAGCATACTAATATATATTTTTATTTGATAAATTTCGTAGGTTTGTTAAGTTATAATAAATAGTATCGTCATGTCTAAACAGGAATTAAGAAAAGAGTTTCTACAAAAACGAAAAGCCTTCGCCGAAACAGAAGTTGACGTCTTTTCTAAGCAAATTCATGACTGGTTTTTTAGAAATATTCCAGTGCATGCCTACGCCACAATTCATACTTTTCTGCCAATCAAACGAAATAATGAAATAGATACTTATCTCATTATCAATACACTACGAAAAGATTTTGCCACAGATATTGTCATTCCGAGAAGCCACGAAGATGGCACAATGAGCCATTATTTACTCACGAAAGACACTGTTTTTGAGGAAAATAAATGGGGGATATCAGAACCATCTCAAGTTGGCAGTCTTCAATATTCAGTCTTCAATATAGATTTAGTTTTAATTCCATTGCTTTGTTTCGATAAAAAAGGCTTTCGTGTTGGCTATGGGAAAGGTTATTACGACCGATTTTTGGCCGAATGCCGCCCAAATGTTTTGAAAATAGGACTATCTATTTTTGAGCCAATTGATGAAATCAGTGATGTCACTGCGTTTGATGTACAAATGGATTACTGCATTACGCCAAATAAAATTTGGAGTTTTTCATAAATTTAGTACTTTTCCAAGAAGTCGAACCAAATTTTACATTATCTTTGTAGTCCAAAAGCCCCCAACCCCAGAGGGGCTTCAAATCTTTCATATAAATAACTCCCCTCTGGGGTTGGGGGCTTTAAAAAAAATGAAAATTGCAGTAGTTGGTGCAACTGGCTTAGTTGGCACTGAAATCTTGAAAGTATTGGCGGAAAGAAACTTCCCCGTAAGTGAAATTATTCCCGTTGCTTCCGAAAAATCAATTGGTAAACAGGTTGAGTTTAAGGGTAAACAGTTTACGGTGGTAGGCTACGAAGATGCAATCAAGATGAAACCTGCGGTTGCGATTTTCTCGGCAGGTGGAAGTTCTTCTTTGGCATTAGCACCCTTGTTTGCTGAGGCAGGTATTCCTGTAATTGACAACTCTTCGGCGTGGAGAATGGACCCAACTAAAAAGTTGATAGTTCCTGAAGTAAACGCAAATACGATTACGGCAGAAGATAAAATCATTGCTAATCCAAATTGTTCTACAATCCAAATGGTAGTGGTAATGAAGCCATTACACGATAAATATAAAATCAAACGCGTGGTGGTTTCTACTTACCAATCGGTAACAGGAACTGGTAAGGCTGCCGTTGACCAATTATTTGCAGAACGTGCTGGCGACGATAGTGTTGCGAAAGTATATCCCCACAAAATTGACTTAAACGTATTGCCTCACATTGATGTTTTCTTAGATAATGGTTATACCAAAGAAGAAATGAAAATGGTAAATGAAACTAAGAAAATCATGGGTGATGATAGCATTGCAGTTACGGCAACTACGGTGCGTATCCCAACGGTTGGTGGACACTCAGAAGCAGTAAATATTGAGTTTGAAAACGATTTCGATTTAGACGAAGTTCGTCGATTATTAAGCGAAACCGAAGGTGTTATTGTACAAGATGACCCTAAAAACTTCGTTTACCCAATGCCAATTACTTCGCACGGAAAAGATGAAGTTTTTGTTGGACGTATCCGCCGTGACGAATCTCAAGCTAATACGTTAAATCTTTGGGTGGTTGCCGACAACCTTCGCAAAGGTGCAGCTACCAACGCTGTTCAGATTGCTGAATATATGTTGAAAGCAAATTTATTATAAACAACTTCCCAAGTTGTTAGTTTTGAGAGGGAGGACATTTAAAATGTCTTCCCTTTTTATTTTAACTCTTAGCAAAAGATTACATTTGTGATTATCTAAAAATCCTCAAGCAAAATCGGACCGACGAAGTGGCAAGAGGCAATTCAAATTCAACCTAACAATGAAAAAACTATTTTTAATTATTCTTTTAAACCTCTTTTTGGGAATGGGGGCTTTTGCCCAAATAAATCCCGAAAACATCAAAATCGTACGTGATAAATGGGGCGTTCCGCACATTTTTGCTAAAACCGACCCCGAAGTAGCTTATGGATTGGCTTGGGCAAATGCCGAAGATGATTTCAAAACTATGCAACTTACACTTTTAGCGGGAAAAGGCATGGTTGGCCGCCATAAAGGCAAAGATGGTGCAACTGTTGATTACGTAGTCGCACTTTTACGCTGTCGAGAGGTAGTCGAAGAGCAATATGACAAAGCCTTATCGCCTGAATATAAGGCACTTATCGAAGGTTATGTGGCTGGCATAAACGCCTACGCAGCCAAGCACCCCGAAGAAGTTTTAGTGAAAGGCACATTTCCAACAAATACCAAAGAATATACGACTGGAACGGTACTTTCTCTTTCAATGATTTCGGGTGTTGATGCGGTTTTGCAAAAAATTTTCAAAGAAAAAGTCAAAACACTTGATGATTTTAAAGCTGCAGGCTCAAATGCAATAGCGGTGCATAGCTCGAAAACAAGTGATGGTAGTTCGTATTTAGCAATCAATCCTCACCAACCACTCGAAGGTCCAGTGGCTTGGTATGAAGCTCATTTGTGCAGTGAAGAAGGTTTAAATGTACTTGGAGCCTTGTTTCCGGGTGGGCCTGTGATTTTTGTAGGGGCAAACGAAAATTTGGGTTGGACACACACTGTTAATTATCAAGACAAGGTCGATGTTTTTCAACTCGAAATGAATCCAGCGAACAAGATGCAATATAAGTTTGATGGGAAATGGGAAACTTTAGAGCAGAAAACCGTTAAGCTGAAAGTAAAAATGGGGGCTTTCACAATTCCTATCAAAAAAGTAGCTTTGTGGAGTAAGTATGGAGCCACGATTCAGTCCAAGCAAGGTACTTTTTCAGTCAGATTTAGTGCCAATCAAGATATTCGAGGCATCGAACAATGGTATAAGATGGACAAAGCTCGTAATTTTTCGGAGTTTTATAAAGCCATGCAGATGACCGCAATCCCCGGTTTTAACACGATTTATGCCGATAAGCGAGACACCATTTTTTATGTAAGTAATGGCAAAATTCCGTTCCGTGCTGAAGGATACGATTGGAAAAACACAATTCCTGGGAATACTTCAAAAACGCTCACAACGTCATTTCACCCTTTGAAAGATTTACCACAGTATATCAATCCTGCAAGTGGCTATTTATTCAATGCCAATCATACGCCTTTCAATGCAACAGGTGAAAAAGACAACCTAAAAGCCGAAAGTTTTGATCAAACAATGGGCTACGAAGTGAAAGACAATAACCGAAGTGTTCGTTTTCAAGAAATGTTTTCACAGTATAATAAAATCTCATTTGAAGATTTCAAACGCATCAAATACGATGGCCAATTACCGCAAGGAAAACTTTATTTTCCTGCTAACACCGATGTTCTATTTCAACTAAACCCAAGTGAATATACTGATATACAGCCACTTATAGAAATCTTAAATACTTGGGACAGAAAAACCAATATTGATAGCAAAGGGGCAGCCGAATTTTTGATTATGCTCAATTATTTTACAAACGAATTTCCAAAAAAAGAAGAATTAGCAGATTATGTGCTTACCAAAGAGGATGCCGTTGCAGCTTTTCGCCATGTGAATGCTTATATGAAACAATATTTTGGGCGAACTGATATTACACTTGGAGATTTGCAAAAACTGGTGCGTGGCGATATCGAAAAACCATCTTGGGGTTTGCCAGATGTCATCACGGCTATGCACACTCGGCCATATAAAGACGGCAAATTGAAAGTCGTGCAAGGAGAATCATATATTGGATTAATTAAATTTCCGAAAAAAGGCTTGCCCGAAATCGAAACAGTACTGAACTTCGGACAATCGACTCACGCCGATAGCCCACATTTTGCCGACCAAATGGAGGTATATTTGAATCAAAAAACCAAAAAAATGACACTCGATAAAGCCGAAGTCATAAAAAGTGCAGTAAAAACATACTCACCGAAATAATTTTGAACGATATAATGTTTGAATGATAGAATAAAGGGAATAAATATTCACTCACTCTATCATTCAAGCATTCAAAATTGCCTATATCCCTGTATAATTAAAAGGAGAAATGCGTCGAAGTTCATATTTTACTTTTTCGCCTACATCAAGGGTATCAATAAATTCTTTGATACGTTTTTCGGTAATTTTTTCATTTTTACGAGTCAATTCTTTTAATGCCTCATAAGGTTTCGGGAAACCTTCACGGCGAAGTACCGTCTGAATACCTTCGGCCACAACAGCCCAGTTTTCTTCCAAATGATGGTCGATTGCTTCTTGGTTGAGTTCGAGTTTATTCATCCCTTTTAATAAGGAATTTAAGGCGATAACTGTATGACCAATCGGCACGCCCAGATTTCTCAAAACCGTTGAGTCGGTCAAATCTCTTTGTAGACGAGAAATCGGCAATTTTGCTGAAAAATGCTCAAAAAGTGCATTGGCAACACCTAAATTACCTTCAGCATTTTCAAAATCAATTGGGTTGACTTTATGAGGCATTGCCGAAGAACCAATTTCTCCCGCTTTAATTTTTTGTTTGAAATAGCCCATCGAAACATACGTCCAAACATCACGAGAGAAATCAATCAAAATGGTATTGAGGCGTTTGAGGGCATCAAACATAGCCGCCAACATATCGTAATGCTCAACCTGCGTAGTTTTCTGACTGCGAGAAAGCCCCAAGCAATCATTTACAAAACTATTCCCAAACGTCACCCAATCGGTCTGCGGATATGCCACATGATGAGCATTGAAATTACCCGTTGCTCCACCAAATTTGGCCGCATAAGGCACCGCATTAAGCATTTCGAGTTGTTTTTCGATTCTTTCACAGAAGACTAACAATTCTTTACCTAAGCGAGTAGGCGAAGCTGGTTGTCCGTGTGTATGTGCAAGCAGTGCAATATCTTTCCATTGTTCGGCCAATTCATGCAGTTTTGCCAAAATTTGCTGAAAAGCAGGTACAACATCCATGATCATCGCTTCTTTTAATGAAAGCGGAATTGCTGTATTATTGACATCTTGCGAAGTAAGGCCAAAATGTATAAACTCCGAATGTTGTCCGATTCCCAAAACCTCAAAAGCATCTTTGATAAAATACTCAACTGCTTTTACATCGTGGTTAGTTACTTTTTCAGTTTCTTTAATTTTAAGTGCATCTTCTTCCGAAAAATTTTCATAAATCGCTCGAAGATTTTTATACAAACCTTTATCAAAACCTTCGAGTTGAGGCAAAGGAAGTTCGCAAAGAGCAATAAAATATTCAATTTCAACTCTCACACGGTAGTGAATGAGTCCAAATTCAGAAAAATATTTTGCAAGATTTTCAATTTGTCGGCGGTAACGGCCATCAATAGGAGAAATAGCAGTGAGAGTATTCAAAAGCATGATTTTTAAGTAAAATTCTTTAGAAATTAGGATTTTGGAAGATAAAAATTGGATTTAGTTGAGTAAAATCTTTTGGGGAAAGTTTATTTAGCTTCCCACCAACATCCAACATCGAAACTCCAAACTCTAAATTCAAAGTACAAAGTTAAACCTATTGTGTGTTCTGACAAAATAAATTAACTTGCCAAACAATTTCAACCTTATAACAAACAAAACCTCAATGCAAACTTCAAATTTTATTGGTGAATTACTGGGTACGCTCGTACTTATTTTACTCGGCGACGGTGTTGTTGCCAATATCCTTTTAAAAGGTTCAAAAGGCGAAAACGGTGGATGGTTAGTAGTAACAACAGCTTGGGCATTTGCAGTGATGTGTGGCGTGTTTGTGGCTCAAAAATTTGGTAGTCCCGATGCTCACCTTAATCCTGCTATTACGATTGCAATGGCTGTAAAATCAGGCGATTGGTCGAATGTTGCTCCATTTATTTCTGCTCAATTAATTGGTGCATTTTTGGGTGCTACACTCGTTTGGCTCCTATATTTACCTCATTGGGCAATAACCGAAGACAAGGGAGCAAAATTGGGCGTTTTTGCCACCTCCCCTGCCATCAGAAATACTTCGAGCAATCTCATTTCTGAAATCATTGGCACAATTGTATTAATCGTAGTGTCTAACTCATTTACTTCTGATTTACCAAATGGATTTGCTCCATACTTAGTTGGTATGTTGGTTTGGTCAATTGGCTTATCTTTAGGTGGTCCGACCGGCTACGCAATTAATCCTGCACGTGATTTAGGCCCACGTATCGCTCATGCAGTCTTACCAATTTCGGGCAAAGGCACTAGTGATTGGAGCTACGCATGGATTCCAGTAGTAGGCCCAATCGTTGGAGGTATTTTGGCCGTACTCTTCTTAGCTGCGTTTAATATTTAACACAATATTTCTTTTCTTAACTTCCTTCTTATAAAATTCATTACCATGAAGCGACTAATTATTATTTTATTTTGTTTCGTATCGACCGCTTGGGGACAAAACACTTACAATATTATTCCTCAACCCGACACACTCATAGCCAAAAGTGGGACATTCGTAATCAATAACGAAACCCGAATTATTTTACAAACTAACGATGCCCCAACAGCAGCGATTGCTAAACTTTTTTCGAATCAGGTATCTATTACAACGGGGATGAAACTTTTTACGGAGGTTTCTCTGCCAAAAGTGCCTCAAATTAAACCCAAAACAAAAAAGTCGATTCCTGTTTCGACAGTTACGAACGCCATTTTATTTATAAAATCAACTCAAGCAATGCCCGAAGATGGCTACAAACTTTCTGTTGAATCAAATCTTGTGACTGTCACAGCTAGTGGTTCGCAAGGTTTTTTTTATGCTCTTCAAACACTTTTCCAATTGCTTCCTGCCGAAATATATAGTTCAGCGAAAGTAAATGGTTTACAACTAATAATGCCTTGCGTAAACATTGTTGATAAACCACGCTACGAACACCGTGGTTTTATGCTTGATGTGGGTCGTCATTTTATGCCGCTTTCTTTTGTTAAGAAAACAATTGATTTATTGGCAATGCACAAAATGAATATTTTGCATTGGCACTTAACCGAAGACCAAGGTTGGAGAATCGAAATAATGAAATATCCTCGACTTACGCAATTAGGCTCGGTGCGTTCTGAAACTATTGATGGCAAAATGTCTTATAATCAACCATTAAAGTTTGATGGGAAAGAACATTCGGGTTTTTATACACAAGATGAAATCAGAGATGTTGTAAAATATGCCCAAGAAAGATACGTAACGATTATTCCCGAAATCGAAATGCCTGGTCACGCTTTAGCAGCTTTGGCGGCATATCCAGAATTGGGTTGTACGGGTGGACCTTATAGCGTAGCTAAAATTTGGGGAGTTATCGAAGATGTTTACTGTCCTACCGAAAAAACTTTCGGGTTTATTGAAGATGTGCTCACTGAAGTGATGGACTTGTTTCCGAGTAAATATATTCATATCGGTGGCGATGAATGTCCGAAAATTACTTGGCAAAGAAGTAAATTTTGTCAAGATTTGATGAAAGCCCAAGGCTTGAAAGATGAACACGAACTCCAAAGTTATTTTATTAAACGCATTGATAAATTCTTGACTTCAAAAAACAGAAAAATCATGGGTTGGGACGAGATTCTTGAGGGCGGACTTTCGCCAAACGCTACTGTTATGTCGTGGAGAGGTGTGCAAGGTGGAATTGAAGCAGCTAAACAAAAACACGATGTGGTAATGACACCAAACTCGCATGTTTATATTGATTATTACCAATCTCACCCAATTACAGAGCCTTTGGGAATTGGTGGTTTCTTGACATTGGAGAAAGTTTATTCTTACGAACCAACGCCATCAGAACTAAAACCAGAAGAAGCAAAACATATTTTAGGAGCTCAAGTAAATCTTTGGACAGAATATGTCGCAACGCCCGAACATGCCGAATATATGACATTTCCTCGTGCGTGTGCCCTATCGGAAGTTACTTGGACACCATCAATTAACAAAAATTTTACGGATTTTGGACGTAGATTAGAAGCCCATTTCAAGCGATTGGATGTACTGAATGTAAATTACGCCAAGAGTATTTTTGATGTAAAGGAAACTGCTACGCCCAACAAAAATACGCAAACCGTAGAAGTAAAACTTGAACCTTTCATACGTGATGCACAAGTGCGATATTCGCTTGATTTTTCGAAACCTACGGCCAATTCAGCGATTTTTGTGCCACAGACATTTAATAAATTGACCACTGTAAGGGCAGCAATTTTCAGAAATGATAAACAAATCGGTAAGGAGTTTGTAAAAACTTATAGAATGCCAGATAAATGAGATAAAATTTAATCGAGATTTTCAATATCAATTGAGATTTACAGCCACAAATTCACCAAAGCCGCTTTGCCAATATGCTGAGTGGCTTTGGCTGAATCATCCAAAATAATTGTTGAACCATCTGCACCCAAGTCCCAGATACTTCCTTGCAGAAAAACATTTATCCCCTTCTTTACCCCTGCTTCATTTTTTGCTCTTTCACCCATTGCGTGTTTTACCCAAGCTTCCCCGAGCGTTAGTTTACCTATACTCTTTTTGGCATCGGCGGGTGTTTCTGCTCCCGAATAGCCAGTCCATTTTTTATTCCAATTGCCATAACCATTTGAATACGAGGGAGTTACCACTAAATTAACGCCTTTTTGTTTCAAAACTTTGTACGATTCCGAAAACCAAGCATCGGCACAAACCAGTACGCCCATTCGCCCAACGGCAGTTTCAAAAACTGGAATATCTTTTGATTTAGCCGGGCATACAAACGATAACTCATCGGCCGTTGGAAATGCTTTTTTAATCAAATTGGGGTTTAGCTTTCCATTATTATCAAATACCGTTGAGGTATTAAACAGTAGCCCCTCATTTACTTTCAAAGTACCATTTTCAACACTCGGCATAGGTAATAAAATCGAACCAGCTACAATTGTAACTGCATATTTTGAAGCTAATTCAGAGAAAACATTATGATATATTTTTGCCATTTCAGTAGCTTTCATGACAAATGCTGCATATTTCACCTTATCAATTACTATATCTGGGGCTAAAATGAAAGTTTTTACAAATTTTCCGAAATTACTCAGCACCATCGTTTGCAAACCTTCCTCTAAGGTTTTGGCTTGATATAAACTTTCCTTTTCGTTGACAGCAACTAAAAAAGTACCAATGTATTCGGGAAAAACTACAATGGTTTTCTCCGAAATCAGCCATTTATTTTTCTTAGCCTCAATCAGATAAAATTCAATTTTTTGCCTAAAATTAGCTTCTGAAGCATAATCTATGGGCGTCATGAATGCTTGTACGCCAATAACATTCCCCTTTCCAGTCGAATCTCCATAAGACTCTACCACATCAATTTTAAATATTGGTTGTTGTGTTGTGCCTTTGTTTGTACTTGACCAAATAAGATAAACCCCCACCAAAACCAGTAAGATAAGTAGTATCGTTTTGAAGTTTTTTTTCATATCATGTTGTTTTTATGGGCAATTTTCAAAATATTTTGTCAAGATTCCTGAGCCTTTTCTTAATTTTGTTTTAAAATTGCACAAACAAGCATCATTGGGCAACATCAACATTAAATATTTTTACAGCAGACTGGGCATAAAACATGACAGAACCTTACATTGTCGGTATCACGGGCGGAAGTGCGTCAGGAAAAACATTTTTTTTACAACAACTATTAGGTGCTTTCTCTGAGGAGGAGGTTTGCCTAATCTCGCAGGACAATTATTATCGTACACAAGAATTTGTACCGAAAGACCAAAACAATATAGAAAACTATGACCTACCCGAAGCCATTGATTTTGAGCTATATGCTCAACACATCAACGACCTCAAAACCGGCAAGGCAGTTCAACACAAAGAATATGTTTTCAATAACCCTAATGTTGTTCCGAAAACCTTGACTTTCAAGTCATCCCCAATCATTGTAGTTGAAGGAATCTTTGTTTTTCATTCACCAGAAGTATCTAATTTGCTTGATTTAAGGGTATTTATTGATGCTCGTGAGCATATAAAAATCAAACGTCGCATTATCAGAGACAATAACGAGCGTGGCTATGACTTAAACGATGTACTTTATCGTTGGGAAAATCATGTAGCTCCGACTTATGAGAAATACATCGAACCAACAAAATACAGTGCCGACATCATCATTAATAATAATTTACATTTCGAGAAAGGCTTGGATATTCTCACATCTTTCCTAAAAACAAAACTTTGTTAATTGGTTAGTTTAATTAATAAAATAGACGTATTTTTTAAAAAATAACACAAATTTAAGCAAAATCTATGACGTTCACGAAAAAGTAAAAGAAACCATCGAAACGGTTTAAGAATATAATAGAACTAGAATTTCGACCAAAGGCAAAAACAAAATCACTCAGTCAATTACCTATCAATATTATATAATTGAGTTGGAATAAGATAAACAAAGTCGAGAGAAAAACTGTTACTTTTGCAATAGCAAAATTTCCTATCAGTCTAAACTTTTCTTATGCAAAATATTCTTTTCTGGTTCAGAAACGACTTACGACTTCACGACAATGAGGCACTCATACAAGCAACCAAAGAAGGGAATGTGATTCCTATCTATATTTTTGATGAACGCCAGTTTATTGACACAAAACTAGGATTTAAGCGAACTGGTGCATTTCGTGCAAAATTTTTAATCGAATCGGTAGAAAATCTTCGTAAGAGTCTACAAAAAATTGGCTCTGACTTAGTTATCAGAATCGGAAAGCCCGAAGAAATTTTGGCAAAAATGGCGGCTGATCTTCAAGTAGCGGCAGTTTATTCCAGTAAAGAAGTTACTCAAGAAGAAACTACCATCGAAGCTAGCCTTTCCAAAAGGCTCAAGCCTCTCAATATCGAAATCGAATTGGTGTGGATTGCTACACTATATCATGCACGTGATTTACCTTTTCAAATAAATTTTTTATCAGATGTTTTTACTGAATTTAGAAAAAAAGTAGAACGTTCGGCAAAAATACGGCTTACTTTTGATGCACCAAAAAGCCTTCCAAGAATAGATAAAACGATTGAACTCAGTGAGATTCCAACATTAAAAACCCTTGGTTATGAAAATATTAAAACCGATAAACGTTCGGTTTTGGCTTTTCAAGGTGGAGAAACTGCGGCTCAATATCGACTTGACGAATACTTTTGGGATAATGATTTACTAAAAACTTACAAAGAAACTCGCAACGAACTAATCGGAGCAGATTATTCATCAAAATTTTCGGCTTGGTTGAGTTTGGGTTGTATTTCTCCTCGTACAATTTACGAAGAGGTAAAAAAATACGAAAAAGAAGCAACCGCCAACGACTCAACCTATTGGTTAGTTTTCGAACTAATTTGGCGTGATTATTTCCACTTTATTGCCTTAAAGTTCGGTACTCGAATTTTCAAGCCAAGTGGTGTAAAGAACGACCTAATGAAATCATGGAAACGAGATACAGTAAATTTCGAGAAATGGGTAAATGGCGAAACGGGCGTTCCATTTATTGATGCCAATATGCGAGAATTAAAGCAAACCGGCTTTATGTCGAATCGTGGCCGCCAAAATGTAGCAAGCTTCTTGACCAAAGATTTAGGCATTGATTGGACTTGGGGAGCAGCTTATTTTGAAAGCCAACTCATTGATTATGACGTTTGTAGTAACTGGGGAAACTGGAATTACTTGGCAGGTGTAGGGAATGACCCACGAGAAGACCGCTACTTTAATATCGGCCGACAAGCTGATATGTATGACAAACAAGGCGAATTTGTGAAACTTTGGATACCAGAGCTAGCAAACATTCCATCGGAGAAAGTCCATTTTGTCGGCCTCCTAAGTGACGAAGAACAGAAAAAATATAGCGTTATTTTAGGTAAGGATTATCCAAAACCTATCATTAATATTGGTAAATGGATAAAATCCTAAAAAACTTTCCGCAATCGACCTCAAAAATATCCGCTTGCTGAATGTTTTATCCATTTATAACATTAGCCACTTGTATATCATTTTCAAATCATTATATTTGAATCAAAATTAACCAATTACAGAAAAAACGAATTTAAGACAATGAACAAAAGCACACTCATCATCGTTGGTATTTTACTCATTTTCGGTATGTACGGATGCAGCTCTTACAACGGTTTGGTAGGAAAAGACCAAGACGTAAAAGGTAAATGGGCAAACGTACAGACACAATATCAACGCCGCTCAGACTTGATTCCGAACTTGGTAAATACTGTAAAAGGTGCTGCCGATTTTGAAAAAAGTACGCTTACTGCAGTTATTCAAGCACGTGCAAGTGCAACAGCCGTAAATATTAAAGCTGACGAATTAACTCCTGCAAACATTCAGAAGTTTCAGGCTGCTCAAGACCAACTAAGCGGTGCATTGAGTCGTTTGCTCGTTTCGGTTGAAAAATATCCTGACTTGAAAGCCAACCAAAACTTCTTGGAGCTTCAATCTCAACTTGAAGGAACTGAAAACCGCATCGCAGTGGCTCGTAATGATTTTAATACATCAGTACAAGGTTACAACTCATCAGCTTTATCATTCCCAACAGTGATTTTCGCCAAAATCTTTGGTTTTGCTGAAAAAGGATTCTTCCAAGCATCTGATTCGGCACAAGCTGCTCCATCAGTTAAGTTCTAAATTATTAGTGTAAAAATAGATTGATGGCGACGTTGCGATGCAGCGTCGCTATTCTATCAAATTCCCAAAAATCAATAATGCTATTGTCAGAAAGTGAAAAAGAAAAGGTCATAGCTGCCATCAAGCAAGCCGAACTTAATACTTCAGGCGAGGTAAAGGTGCATATCGAAGAAAATTGCCCTGAAGCTGACCCTTTTGAGCGAGCAAAACAAGTATTCCAGTATTTGAGCCTTGATACAACTGCTCAGCGAAATGCCGTGCTATTTTATTTGGCTCATGTCGACCGTAAATTTGCGATTTTGGGCGATATTGGTATAGACCAAGTAGTTCCACCAAATTTTTGGGAAAGTACTCGTGATACGCTACGTATGTATTTTGCTCAAAACGATTTTAGCGGTGGTTTACAGATGGGAATCAAAGAAGCTGGCATCCAACTGAAAAAATATTTTCCTTATCAAAGCAACGACATCAACGAAATTTCGAACGAGATTTCAATCGAGCCAATACCATAAACTCTAAATTAGTTTATCCACTCATTTACTCCAAAAATTATCCGCAAGCTTTTAACATTGACTTTGGCTTTAACCACAAAGCCACTAATTGATAATTAATAACAAATAACGGTGGTTTACCACTTTACCCTCTCGATGTTTAACAGAATTCTCATATTCCTTTTTCTTATACAAAGTTTTGTCTTTGCACAAGATATTCCGCAGAAGCCAAATCCACCAAGATTTGTCAATGATTTGGTTGGTGGGCTTTTGAGTCAAGGAGAAATCAATCAATTAGAGCAAAAACTAAAAGCGTATTACGATTCAACCTCTACGCAAGTGGCTATAGTAATTGTAAAAAGTGTTCAGCCTTATGATATTAGCGAATATGCCATAAAACTTGGCCGAGATTGGGGTATTGGTCAGAAAGACAAAAACAATGGGGTCGTATTTTTATGGGCTCCTGGTGATCGAAAAATCTTTATCGCCACAGGTTACGGTGCAGAAGGTGGTTTGACAGATGCTTACAGCAAACGAATTATCGAAACTGTAGTAAAGCCAAACTTCAAGCAATTACGATATTACCAAGGCCTTGATGAGGCTACGAACAGTATTTTTAAATATTTATCGGGCGAATTTGACGCAGAACCTACTGAAGATGGAGATTGGGGCCTTGTCATATTTTTGGTGATTTTCTTCATTATCATAGGATTGATTTTTTTTGGAAGTAAAGGTGGCGGAAATCGTGGCGGTGGATTTGTACCTTACACAACCTATACAGGCTGGGGAAGTTCCTCAGGTGGCTGGTCAAGCGACGGCGGAAGCAGCGGAGGTGGAGGTTTCGACTTCGGAGGAGGAAGCTTCGGAGGCGGTGGTGCTGGCGGAGATTATTAAGATAGTTTTGAAAGATGTAAAGTAAAAAGAGGCTGTCTCAAAAGTAATTTTGGGGCAGCTTTTATTTTATGCTACTTTTTGAAAAAATTCAAGGTAATTTTTCGAGATTTTAAGAATTGTTGAATTATTTGAGGATTTAGTG
>JAIXOL010000014.1 GCA_027486845.1 Cytophagaceae bacterium | reverse complement strand
TTTCATAACTTTACACTGTTTTATGATTAAAAATGAAACACATAAGCCCCCACGATTCCGCCAAGTTTCATCGGGGGCTTACTTATTGCAAATGTCAGAAGAGTTTTTGAGATAAAAAAGTAGTTTAAACTACAAAAAAAATGTAGCTTAAACTACACTTAAAATCTTTATCTTTTACTTAATTTTGAGCGAACTTTACTCAACGTAACTCGGTGCATGTGCAGAAAAGTGGCAATATGCCTAACTGATACTCGGTTAGCAAGCCCAGCGTAGTTATCATTGAACCATTTCCAGCGGCTTTCGGAGTCTTGACGAATCATGGCGTTGTATCGCTCATATTTTTTGAGGTTTTCTTCGAGCAATATCCTCCCAATGACATTTAGTTGCGGAAATTCTACGTACAATTTATCAATATCAGTCTTCGTAATTTACCAAAGTTTGGCATCTTCAATTACTTCTAAGGCAATATCTGATGGTTTTTGGCCCAAAAAACTATCGACTAAGTATTCAAAATTATTTTCCTGTACTAACCAATGTGTAACTGTGTTGTCTGGTTCTTGTTCCTGTTCCTGTTCTGAGAACTCCCTCAATATTCCTTTTTCAATGAAATAGAGTTTATCGTTAATTTCTCCGAAATTAACCAAGATTGTGCCTGTTTTGTGACTATTAGGCTTGAAATTGCTTAGGATATGAGTAATTTCAGCTTCAGTTAGTAAACCAAGGCTATTGAACAAATGGTGTAATGGATGTGTGTAAATGAGCATTTATTGCAAGAAGTGATGATTTCTTGCAATAATACGAAATTATTAATCGGAGACAATTTTTTTGGTCGAATCTAGCTTTTGTATACATGAAAGTGGTTGTTTGTAGTGACAAAAATTAGAATTGAAAAGTGGTAAAATTAAAACTAAGTAAAATTTTTATTCCATATTTGTAGGTCGAAACTATTTATTCAATCGTGACTTTTTCATCCAAACGCCCTACTTATTTTTTAATAACACTGATTTTTGCACAATTTGCGGGAACTACTCTTTGGCTATCAGGAAATGCTGTATCAGTTCAAATCGAAACCGAAATAGGTATAAAATTAGGTGGTTGGCTAACATCAGCAGTGCAGATGGGCTTTATTTTGGGTACATTATTCAATGCCATTTTTGCCGTACCCGAGCGAGTGCTCAGTTCAAGACTTTTTCTGTTTTCGGCGGTTTTTGGAGCTTTGGCAAATATCAGTATTGCCGTTTTTCCTTTAAATGTGCCTTTGGTTTTGGTAAGTAGGTTATTTACTGGACTTTTTTTGGCAGGAATTTACCCAATCGGAATGAAGATTGCATCCGATTGGTATGGAAAAGATTTATGTCGAGCAATGGGCTATTTGGTAGGTGCTTTGGTGCTAGGTAAATCATTTCCGTATTTTCTAAAAGGCATTAACTTTGAGTTACCGTGGAAAGATTTCTTGTTTTTGATAAGTCTCGTTTCACTCTGCGGGGGGCTTTTACTCTGGTTGCTATTGCCTGATAAACCTTTGCCATTACAGCGTAATCAGTTTTCTATCAAGGCATTAACCGTAATTTTTAAGATTCCTCAACTACGAGCAGCAGCCTTTGGGTATTTTGGCCACATGTGGGAATTATATGCTTTTTGGGCATTTCTGCCCACAATTTGGAAGATTTACTTGCATGTTCACCCCGAATATAGTTTTAATGTGCCGATTGCTACTTTTATCATTATCGTAGTAGGCTTTCTCGGTTGCTGGCTTGGTGGACTTTTAGCTATTAGAATCGGTAGCGGAAAAGTTGCTTTATTTCAGTTATTTACTTCATTACTTTGTTGCTTTTTCTTGCCTTTTTTGTTAGATTTTCAACTACCTGTTTTTTCAATTTTAATGCTCATTTGGGGTATCTCGGTCGTGGGTGATTCTCCGCAATTTTCTACATTGGTTTCTCGTTTTGCCTTGCCCGAGCGACGTGGCAGCATCATTACACTCGTTACTAGTATTGGCTTTGCTATTACTATTGTTTCTATTCAAATAATTGATTTTTTGCTGCAGTATTTCTCCGATGATTTACGTATCTTTTGGATTCTTTGCCTTGGGCCAATCGTTGGTGTGTGGGTAAGTGGGAAGAGAATTTATAAGGAATAAATCAAGTTTTTATAATGGAAACCGCAATTTCAAAATAAGCTGCGATGGTCTTAAATTATAAGAAGTTTCTACATAATTGAATGCTCCATTGCTTATGCTGATGAGAGAGCTTGTATTGAAAATATTTAACCAATTTGCTTCTAAGTCTATTTTTTTCTTCCCGATTGTCCGTCTAAATATCAAATCAGAGAATAGATTTTGTGTATCATTAAAATTATTGACATAAAACTCAGTATTTAGGCTCAAATACCACTTTTCGGCAGGATTGAAATTGAGTTTTAAATCATGGTATTGCTGAATGATTTTTTGCTTAGGAATATCGGCTACGATATTTTTAAAACTTGATATTTTATAAGCATATTCCAGTCCAAACCACTTCAATAGGCTTGATGAAACTCGCAGATTTGGGCTAATGCCCTTTGCAATTACAGTAGCAAAGTTATTATTGATAATTTGCGGATTTTTCTGCTTAAAAATATTAGTTCCGATACTGATAGTAGTATTTATTTCACTAAAACTTTTGTTTATACTTGCGTTTAGCGATTGAGCGTAATTCGTATTTTCCTGCTCAATTGCATTTCTTTCTACGCTACCATTTTTGCCGATATTATTGATAAAAAGTAGGTTGTTTTCTCGCACGGAATAATTATAAATTAGATTGGCAAACGTAGAATTAATAGGATTTCGGTAAGATAAACCAACTGAGTTTGAAATATTAACCGACTGAAACAAAGGTGCATTACTACGTTTAATATCTCTATAAGAAGTGAGCATATAACCATAGTATATTTGATTAATATTACCAAAACTATTGTTTTTACTTGATGAGGCGTTGATAGCCCAATAGTTGTTTAAATCGTAATTTAGCCCCAATCGAGGCTCAAAAGTAGTACGATTTAGATTCTCTAACTTATTAAGAGCTTTATCTTCTATCTTGAAAATATAGCAATTTATTGGCGTAGAAAAGTTGATATTAAGTTTCTTCTTTTTATATCTACTTTGAAGGTGCATGTAGTATTTTTGGTTATTCCAAGCCAAATTATTACTAAATTCTCCGCCAATTATTCTTGATTCTGAACCATTTTTCAAAGAAATATCTGAGGCTAAATCTTGTTTTTCTACTAAAAAACCAACTTGTGTATCGAACGAAATTGCTTTGAGTGTTTTCAAAAACTGAACTGTGTTGTCGGTGAAAAATCCAGTTTGTATGATATTTTGTTGGAGTGTTTCAAATGGTTTATTGGCATTAAATAGATTAGCAAATTGCCCAGGTGAAACTATTAATTGCTGTGGTTTTCTCTCAAAACTGATGCTTGAATTTAAAGTAAACAGTGATTTGCCGACTTTAAAAAAATCTCGGTAATCATTCGTAATTGTATAAAAAGGAATGCTCACTTGTTGCGAAAGTGTACCATTTTGATTGTTGATGATACCCATTTGGTTATCCCAATAGGCTTTTATTCTCAGGCTATTTTTTAAGTATTTGGCATTGGAGTTTTTCTGTAATGTAAAATCAGTTTTAAGATTACTAAAGTATAATTTATTGAGCTTATTCTCCAAAAGTGTGATACTATCTTCTTTTGAGCTAAAAAATATCGTTTTTGTGAAACCTTGTTGCTGTTGAATATCGTTCGTATAATCGCCATTTAGCCTTAGTTCGAGGTTATTTTTAAGCTTTTTTAGTACGTTTATACTACCAATATGGCTATTATTATCGAGCCAACGGTTTTCTTTGAAAGTCGGATTACTGAGTTTCTGAATTCCGAGCCAATCTTGTTTGCTTTCAATGCCTGATTCTCCTCTGTAAATGCCTGGTATGAGCCGCATTAGTTGTGAGGAGTTGTTTTTACCGACGTTGTTTGCTTGATAAGTTGCCAGAAATTGAGTTTTTTTTGTGAAAAGCATCGGTGTGAGATTTACATCCCAAAGTAGGGGAGAGAAACCCGCTCCCAAACTTATTTGTCCTGTAGTGGTGATGTTTTTTTTGAGTTTGATATTTAGAGCGGCTTTTTCAGAGTGAACTACGCCATTGAGCATCCTGACGGGTTGGTGGTTTTCTAGGATTTCAACATTCGTAACGGCATCTACATCCAAATTATCGTTTGCCAATTTGTAACGTCCTTCTAGCAAATCCATACCTTCGATGTAATATTTATTGATGGGTTCGCCTTGATACAAAATCTGACCGTTGGGACTTACCTCAACACCTGGGAGTTTTTTGATAATATCGGCAATTACACGGTCGTTTTTATCTTTAAATGCCGAAACTGTGTAAGAAAGTGTATCGCCATATTTTTTTATAGGGTCGGGTTTTACTTTTACTTCTTTTAGCTCAATCGAAGATTCTTCTAATTCAAAATTGATGTTTTGGCTTTTATTGGCAATATTTATGCGTTGGGCTGCGTAGCCGAGCATTTTTATATTTAGTGTGAGCGAATCGGCATTTGCATTGCTTTTGATATCATATTGCCCCGAAGGCTTGCTCATACCATATCCAACCGTTATTTCGGTATTGAGTTTATTAACCGTAATAATGGCATTCGATAAGACTTTTTTTTGAGCCTTATCGCTTATTTTTCCTGTGATGATTGTTTGTGCAGACAATTGTTTACTTGCCAACAATTGTAAGAAAAATATTAAAAAAGAAAACCCAAAATTTTGTTTCATACCTTTCTTTTGAGCTAATATCTTTCAATTGGATTTGGCTTTTTTTCATTCGTTGGTTTAATTGGCTTCATAGGCTTTATTCCTCGGTCTTCTAATGTCTTTAAAGGATTTTCAATGAATTCTTTATTTAAGGACTTGAATTTCTCATACGAAACATCAAATTTTTTTTTCGTTTGGAAAGGTTTAAAATAGGGGTTTTCTGTATATTTCTCGAAGCTTTCCAATGAAAAATCATATTGTTTTTCAGTGTCATAGATTTTTATAATCAGACCTGGTAACCCCCAAAACTTATACGGACCATCTGAAATTGGGATTTCTTTAGTATACCATGCTATATAATTACGTCCTTCACAAGTAGTAGTAGCTTTATGACAAACATAGTTTTGGATAGTTAATGTATCCGTTTGCAATTGCCAAATTAAAGAGTTTTTCTGCTTATAAATATAATTATCAGTAAAGATTAAATTAGATACTTGTAATTCTTTGTCAATATAATTTTTTTGTACGAAATGCTTAAAATCTGTTTTAGGATATTTATCATTCATTACATCATATTTATTTAGTTTACCATCATTAACTAATCTCAAGATTGAGTCTTGCTTATAAGTATTTTCAGAAGCGTATGAAGAATTTTGATTGTTTTTAATTATCAGCAACGCTCTTTCTGTTCTTACAGCTTTGGTATCAAGATTTGATATGAAGTTTATGATATAGATAGCTTTGTAGGTTTGGGCGTTAGCGATGAATGAAATCAAAGTAAGAACGATGGATAAACGCATATGTTATTTTTGATAAATTTTATTTCAATTCAAAACAGTAGGTCAGTTATACTTTTAAAATCGGCCAATAAAGTTTGGTTTTGTGGTAGATGGGGATAATGAAGGAGATTTTCCATCAATACTTGTAATCCTCATATTTCTTTCAAGTTCAAAAGCTTTTCTTGGGTTTTCTGTAACTTCTTGGGATTTTTGCTTAAATTCATCATAAGAGACTTCAAAAGATTTGATAGTGCCAAACGGAATATCATACTGTTTCCCTTCATATTTTTCAAAACTTTCTAAAGTAAAAGTATAATGATTTTCGGAGTCATATATTTTCAGGATTAACCCAGGAAGCCCCCAAAATTTGTATGGTCCATCTGAAATCGGGATTTCAGGCGTGTACCAAGCTGTGTACTTTCTTCCTTCGTTGCTTGTTGTAGCTTTATAACAAACGTAGTTTTTAACTTTTAAAGTATCAGAGAATAATTGCCAATTTAACTCATTTTTTTGATTGTATATGTAATTATCTACAACCAGAACGTTTGAAATACGCATATCTTGGGTTTCATATTTTTTGTCTACAAAATGTTTAAATGAAGAACGTGGATATTTATCATTCATCAATTCATGAGCATTTATTTGACCTTTTTCGATGAGTTTCTTTAATGAATCTTGTTTATAGACATTCTCAGTAGTAAAAGTCGATTGCGTATTGCCATCAATCATCAGTATAGCTCTTTCCTTTTTAATGTGTGTTAGGTTCAGCAGATTTGAAGCAAACTCTATTTTATAGATTGCTTTGTAGGTTTGGGCGTTAACGATAAATGGAAGTAAAATCAGAATGATTAATAAACGCATAAGTATGTTGGGTTTTTAATATTTTTCAATAGGATTTTGCTTCTTTTTAGAAGTAAAAGTTGCAGGGTCTTGTCCATTTACACTGATTAATTTTGAACTACCTTGTCGGTTTCTTGCCAATAATGGTTTTTCGATAGCCTCCTTACTTATTATGATGTAATCTTCGTATGAAACATCAAATGTTTTTTGGTCTTGATATGGTCGTTTAGGTGGATTTCCTGAATATTTTTCAAATGACTCCAACGAAAATTCATAGTGATTTTCTGTATCATTAACTTTTAAAATTAAACCAGGTAAGCCCCAAAACTTGTAAGGACCATCAGAAATAGGAATTTCGGGTGTGTACCAAGCTACGTAATTTCTACCTTCGAGTTTTACGGTAGCTTTATTGCAAATGTAGTTTTTGATTTTTAAAGTATCTGGATATAATTGCCAATCTAATGAGTTTTTTACAGAATAAGTATAATTAGATATGTGAATATGCTTGAAAACTTTCAATTCTTGGGAACTATATTTTTTTTCTATAAAAAATTTAAACTCTGTTTTTGGTAGAGAACCTGATTGGTAGCTGAATTCTTTGGCAGTATTTTGGGCGTGCTGAATGAGAATCTGCTTTCTAACAGAATCACTTTTCTGGAAGTTTTGTGAGAAAAAATATGATGTTTTATTTTCGTTAATGTACAAAGTTGTAAGTTCTGTCCTATGCTTCACGGAGGAAGTATCAAAAACATAATTAGCTCTGTAAATTACCTTATATTGAGCTAAAATTGTAAATGAATAGAGTTTGATTAATAAACAAAATGTAAGTTTTTTGTGCATTTGAAATTAGTGTTTAAAGTTTCGATTTCTGTAACGAATAATAGTAAGATTTAGCTAATTGATTTATTCGTTACAGAAATATCATTCTAAATTATTGAAAATTAGATTTTTAATAAATAAAGAATTGGTTTTCAACCACAATCTTCTTCATCAAATGATTCTGCATCAGCAAGGATTTCTTCATCAGAAACTGGCCCTTCGTAAACCATGATATTGACTGTCCCACAACTCGAATAATTGTAGACAATCGTTATATCATCAATTAAGTCATCTAATGATTTAGATTCAGATTGAAGACTGTAAACAATTGTTTTCGACTCACTAACTACTGGTTTACTCTCAGCAGCAAAGGAAGCTGAGATTGAAATAGATAGCACGAATGCTAAGGATAAAAAAGTTTTTTTCATAACTTTACACTGTTTTATGATTAAAAATGAAACACATAAGCCCCCACGATTCCGCCAAGTTTCATCGGGGGCTTACTTATTGCAAATGTCAGAAGAGTTTTTGAGATA
>JAIXOL010000002.1 GCA_027486845.1 Cytophagaceae bacterium | reverse complement strand
TTCCAATAATTTATAGCGGTTGCGACAAACAAGGCTATTGTCATTCCACTGTCTGACGGTCCTGTCAGAATATTGCATTCACCATCACTTACATATTTTGAAACAAGCAATATCCAAAGAAATCCAATTAGTAATGATAAAAAGTAAATTTTAAAATGAATGCTATCTGTTGGTCTATTTGTAAGTCGCTTGAAAATGTCTTTAACAAAGTCAGCAAAGAATACAAAAAACTGTATTAACAGTAATGCAAATCCTGAAAGTAAAACTATATCTAAGTAGTCCTTGTTAGCCCAAAAACGTTTTGTTTCACATTCACATTGTCCAATTACGGGAATTGTTAATATGGCGATAAGAATAGAGGCATAAAAGAATATTTTAAATGTCCATTTCTTAATATTCTGTTTTGTCAAGTTAGTTTTCATATGCTTGCAGGTAACGAGAATATATACGCAACAATTGCGTAAAAATTTTCAAAATAAAGGAATATACGCAGCTATTCATTCAAAATGTTTTATTTATTAAACGGCACTTTCAATCCCTTTCAATTACTATTACGTATATTCAATTTTCATATCTATTTATAAGACTTACCGACCAATACAATAGTCACATATTTTATTAGTTATTTTCTTTGCTTCATAGGTTTACGAAGGCAGGTAGGGGATAAATAGGAAGGAAAACCTAGCAGAGCGACTTGTTGAAGCAATAAAACCACAAAAAAATAAGGGCGATAAATCATCAGTTTATCGCTCTTTATTAGTTTTATAACTCATTACTTAAAATTGTACTGCACCCGAATATTGTAGTGTCGCTATCGCTTTTTCGTACTTGGATTTCAGACTTTCGAGTTTAGTTTTCATATCAATCAACTTTGTTTCTCTCGAATTTATCAAAAACAAGGTGCTTTCTCCGATTAAAAACTTTTGCCTTTCGGCAGCTAGTAATTTCTCTTGATTGGCGTTTGCTATGATTTGAAACTCAATTTGTTTGGCCAAATTAATTACTTCATTATAAGCACTTTCAACGCTAATTTTCAGTTCTCTTCCTACAATATCTTTCTCGAAAGTAGTCTGTAATTGCTTAATTCTGACCGATTGTAATTTTCCTCGTTCTTTTCGGAGCAAAATAGGCATTTCAAAATTTACTCCGAATTTATGATTATTGAGCAAGAAGCCACTCGCAACCGAGCCTTCTTTCTGATAGCCCGCTGGCACACGAAGTAAATTGAAGTTTACATCAAACTTAGGCTTGAGCATTTCCATTCTAAATTTCTCTTCGATTTGAAGTTGCTTTTGCTTCAAAATAATTTTAGCAATTTCTGGATGGTTTTGCTCCAAATTTCTCAAAATATCATCAACCTTTTGGCGTTCAATGGCCATTGGATTGATTGTTTGTGGAATAAAATTCGCATCCAATTCGAGTGCTTGTTCGCTTTTATTCCAAAGATAATTAGAGATAGCCAACGCTCCATTCTGAAACTCAAGCTTCGATTGTTCGAGATTAACTTGTCGGTCTTGCACCGTAATAGCGGCTTCTACACTATCAATAGCAGCAATTTCGCCTATTTTGGCACGTTCGCTTAAAAGCTTAAAACGGTCTTCTGCCATTTGATAGGCCTCTTGGTTAAGTTTCAGTTTCTGATAACTCAGATACCACTCCCAATAATCTTTTGCGGCCGAGAAAATAAACTTGTTGATAATTTTTTGTCGCTCAGCTTGTGCAATATTATTAAGGAGTCTCGCTTGAAGAAGCGTATTTCTACGGGCATCAATCAAAAGACCTTGTCCGAGGGGCACACTTACGCCACTAAAAATCAAACCTGCCGATTCTTCGGGAAAAAGGCGAGTGCCTGTATTTTGTTCAAAACCTCCTTTTATCTCAATACCGCTATAAATCGGCACTTTCAAAGTACTTTCAAAGCGGTTGTAATAATCTTTACCGTCAAGAGCTTTTCTGCCGAATGTTGTGGCGAGTTTTGGATCAAATTGTCCACGAGCTTGCATCATTTCCGCTTTGGCATCATCCAAATACAAATTTGCCTGCTTAATTACTGGGTGGTTTTTAAGAATTATATCTTGAAAATCCAGAAAACTAAAGACTTCTGTTTTTTGTGAAAATGACTGAAATATGGTCAAATTCAAGACAAAAACCAGCAAAATGACTGTTTTCGGTGAAATATATCGTTTTATTGGTTTTATCATTTCGTAATTTATTACTAGTTATTGGGGAACTGGTTAATTAGTATTCCCCGAAAAAAAGCGGCGTATGCGATACATTGGGCGTATGAAATACGCCCCAACTACTTATTTTTTGACAGTGGTTTCTTTGCCAGTTTTTTCTCCTTCTTCTGGAACTTCTTTCAAACTTGGCGGGAAGGCATTTAACTGACGCCAGATTTCGTACCAAACTGGCACATCATCGAGCATAATCCAACCATACACACCCGAGCCAACACGGAGTTGCTTAGGCCAACTGCCACTGTCGGGGGTGACAAGCAAACGATATTGCCCATTTTTGCTATCAATCATATCAATTACTTTCACTTTTCCTGCAAAAGTACCAACTGAAACCGAGGGCCAACCTGAAAACTGTATAGCTGGCCAACCTTCAAATTCTAAACGAGCAATGCGTCCTTGCTGAATCAACGGGACATCCATTGCATTGACGTATAACTCAACTGCCAAATGTGGATTGATGGGTTGAAGTGTACAAATCGACTCGGTTTCTTTGAGTGTTTCGCCAATACCAGCTTTCAGAGCTTTTACAACATAGCCTTCTTGTGGAGCTCTAACGACGTACATATTTCGGCGAATATCAACACTTGCTTGTTTATTCACAATTTTTGAAATCTCAGATTGTCCATCCGAAATGGCCGCCAAAGCTGAACTTCTATCTGAGCGTGCTTTTGCAATTTTTTCGGCATATTCGGCATTGATAGCGTTAAGTTCGATTTGACTATTGATGAGTTCTTGCTTCGAAATCGCCAATTTGTTTTGTACCGAAATGAGTTTATTCTGGGTTTCTTGTACTTTCAAGCGTCTGGTTTCAATATCATTAAGCGATAAAATTCCCTGCTTCTCTTGCGTCAAACCACGATCAAGTCGGTCTTGGGCAATTTTTACTTGTAATTTCTCTGCCTGAATATCAGCACTATCAGCGTTTACTTTGGCTCGGTTTTGTTTTACCTTATTTCGGGCTTTTTCGAGGCTCAATTGCCAATTTTGTGATAAAGCATCAATTTGTTTTTGTAAAGCATCGGTTTTCGCTTTGTAGCTGTCAAGAGCTTCTTTTTTTGCTTGAAGTTGCTCTCCGAGTCGAAGCGGTAGTTGAGGGTCGAAATATTCATCTTTCAACTCGGAAAGTATCACGAGTGTATCTCCTTTTTTTACTAATTGCCCTTCGGCAATATTCCATTTTTCAATTCTTCCCGCTATTACGTTTTGAATACTCTGCGGACGCTCTGAAGGACTCAAGGCCGTAAGTGTACCTTTTCCGTTAATGTTTTGTTGCCATGGTAAAAATAAAACAATGATAAAAATGATAAAAATACCCAAAAGCCAACGTTTCAGTACGTGGGTGCTTTTTGGGGTACTTACTAATTCTTGTACGTAGGCATTGCTCGACTCTTTGACCGATTCTGGCACTACATTATTTGATAAGTTTAACATATTTCTTTGGCTCAATTAAAATGTTTTGAATGATTTTCTATAAAACAAGTGCTTGATTATCAGTGATATACATACACACTGTTTATTAAACATATCAATACAAATAATTTTGAAAAGCTGGATTTGTTTTTAAAATTTCATATTTTCCTTCTTGGACAATCTGACCTTTATCCATCAAAATAACTTTATCGCATTGCTGCATAATGCTCTCTTTTTTGGTCTCAATGATTACCGTTGTTGATTTTTCAGATGAAAAAATAAAGGCAATAATTGCTGCTAACTCGGCCTGACTGAATGAATCGAAACAGTTTGAGAGTATCAGAAGGCGTGGCTCCAAGAGCAGACAGCGGGCTAAAATTAGTTTGGTTTTGAAACTATCAGAAAACTGTCGACCACCCGATAATATTTGTGTTTGAAGACCTTCTTTTAATTTGCCGATGCTTTCGGTTAGTTGAAGACCATCAAGTACTTCATGGATTTTTGTTCCAGTTAGCTCTATTCGGTTGAGCGAAATGTTTTCCAAAATTGTGCCATCAAATATGGCATCAACGGTCTGATTTTTCTTCACATACTTAAAGAAATGCTCTTGTTGAATATCACGCATCGAAATGCCATCGTAAGTGATAAGTCCTTGATAATTTCCTAAAATTCCTGCTAAAACTTTCAAGAAAGTCTCTTTTCCTGAGCCATTCATGCCCGAAACCGCAATTTTCTCGGAAGGATTTACTTTCAAGTTTATGTTATTTAAGACATAATCAGGATTATCTTCAAATTTGTATCTGAGGCCTTTGAGTTCCAAACCAATTCCTTGTTTGCTGCTGTCTAAATGTCTCAAAACTCCTTTGTGGTTTTCGAGGGGAAGGTCAGAGATTTGACCGAGTTTATCGACCGCTGTTAGTAAATCAAAAATTGAATCGAATGATAAAATCACTTTTTCGACCGAACTCACGACCAAAACGATTACAATCTCAGAAGCTACAAACTGCCCGATTGTAATTTGTAGATTTACCACTAAATATGTTCCTAAAATCAATAATCCGCCAACAACCAAAACCTTAAAAAATACTGCATTATAAAACAAAATGAGTAGATAACTAAAGTATTTTTTACGGTATTTTAGGTAATTACCTGTTAAATATTCCATTTTTTGAAGTGGAAAATTCTGCCCCCCCGCAATTTTGAACACCGATACCATTCGTGCCATGTCTTGTAACCAATAAGCTATTTTGTACTTATATTTCGATTTTACGATATTGGCATCGAGCAATCTTTTACCATAAATTCGGATGACCACGAAGATGATTAGAACCGTAAGTAGAGCAAAACCTATAAACAAAGGGTGATAGGCCGAAAGTAGTAAAAGTCCAAAAATGATTTGAATGACGGCAGCGGTTACATCAATCAAGATTTTTGGTAAAGTTTTTTGCACCGTTATGATATCGAAAAAACGATTCATCAATTCTGGCGGGTAAAAGTTTCTAAGTGCTTCAGTCTTGATGTGGGTAATGCGATAAGTATATTCAAAAGCCGATTTGATAAAAAGCCGTTCTTGCAGATACTCTACGATGGTTAGCTGCATGACCTGCATGACCCCCGAAAGAATCAAAGCTAAAATTACCAAACCAATTAGGATATAAATTGAGCTGAAATAAACACCACCCTGCACAAAACCAATAATAGCTTGAATACCAAGCGGCAAAGCCAAACTAATTGTACCAATTAAGATGGCATAAACGTAGATTGAATAAATATCTCGTCGTTCAAGGCGAAGCATATTCACCAAACGCTTAAAAGGTGTTAGTTTTACAACTTCTTGATTTGCTTCATTGGAGATAGATTCTACAGGAAAAAATGTAAAAAGCTGGACTTTCTCTGAAGAAACATCCAGCTTTTCTAAGGTGCTATTGATAGGAACTAAACCTTCAGCAGTGATTTTAAATGCTTTTTGCTCTTTGTTTTTTTTGGTTGGAATAAAGAAGTATGCTTCACCTCCATCAAAAAAAAGAAATGGTGTAGTGGATTTTTTTTCAAATTCTTTAATTTGGCTAACTTCAACCGAGTTTTCGATAAGAAGTACTCCTTTTTTTTCGATACTACTGCGAAGTTCACTAATAAAATCTTCTTTCGAAGTGAAAGTCGGGTTGCTTAAGCCCAGATAGTTACTGAACTCAAAGTATAAGGCTAATTTTTCTAAAATACTTTTTAATATTGTTTCATTCATAAGTTTAAGACTTTTTTGGATTTAGAGTTAACAAAAAATAATTTTGCCGTCCGTAAGTTCAAACAAAGATAAATAATTTAATGTTCAAACTATCTCGACTATAAAACACTAAAAATCAACACTTCGATAACGAAAAGGCTTGTTTTTGGTTCTTTTTTGCTGCAAAATTTGAATTTTTGTCGTTTTAATCCAAATTAGAATATCATTAGAAATAGGTTTTGAGCTTTCTTAAAAATCAATAATAAGCAAAAATGCTCATTTAAAATTGCAGAAGTATTGAATAGAATTTTGGCAGATTTTGGATTCTAATAATCGATATATTCTTTATTTTTCAATTAAGCTCTTAGCAAATTCCCAAATACTATCTTCTCCAGCTAAAAAATCTGAGTATGTCTGTTTGACTTCAAAAGTTGGCTTTAAATGAAGCTCAGTAGTGGTATTATAATTGATTTTGAGCAGTGGCAAACTTATCGTAAATTGTGTATTAGGTAATGTAAAAGACGTAAACTCACCAGCTGAGGAGCCATCGGCAGCTCCACCACAAGTTGTTCCAATCAAAGCAACGTTTTCTTGATTTTTAAGATGTGCCGCTAGATAAACCGATGTCGAAAATGTGCCTTCGTTTAATAATACATAAATATTGCCTCCAAATATATATTTGTTGATAGGTTCATAAAACTGATTGGCCGAAAGCCTCTTTTTCTTGGCTTTTACAGTGGAATCACTACTGATTTGGTATCTTTGATAGGGTTTTTTGAGCAAATATTTGAGTATTTCATCTGCATAATCGAGGCCGCCACCTGCATTATTTCTTACATCAATTATGAGGTTTTTTGATTGTTTCTCGGCTATTTTTCTAAAAATGCCTTGAATTTCATTGCGAAAATTACCATTTTCAAATTCGTTTCCATCAAAACTTCTAATCCTTAGCACCGAGGTTTTAGTGGTGTTTTCGCTTAAAAATATATTTTTGTAGAAATCGGCATTTTTAATTGGATTTCGCTCGGCTTCCATTTCTCGAAGATACGCCAAAGGTTGTGTCTTAACGGTCAGATTTTTAAGCTCTTTCTCAAGCCTAACTTTTAGCTTTAGCTCATCTTGCTCATCAAAAAACAAGTAAAGTAATCTTCTGAAATTACGTTGGAAATAATAGGCCTCGACGTCTGCATTTGAGCCATCTCCATTTTGAAAAGTGTATTTCGAAAGGTTTTTTAGTAGTTTAGGTATCGGAATGTCTTCAATCTCCAAAATCTCCGAGCCTTTAGTAAGTAAATTATTCTCTGATAAATTTCTGGATACGTAAATTTTTTTATCGAAAATTACTACCTCCATTGGCAAGAACTTCGGATTGACATTATTGGGTTTAATCAGACGCTCGTCGACAAAAATAGAAGTATGCCCGCACTGAATAGCACGTATGAGATTTAGATAATGTACGAATGTTTGTTTGACATTGAGCGGTCGCTCGATTTTGTACAATGAGTCATAAATCTGTTGAAAGCGATTTTGATTAATAAACTTATAAGGATTTGGATGAATTTCCTCGATGCGTTCTTTCAGAAATGCCAAATCGGCTCTTAACTCAATAGGGGAGAAGGTTTGCCCAAAACTCTTTGTAAAGCTAAAAACTAAAAACAAGAGAAGAATTTTAGGCATTTGAAGTATTAACGAATTGATTTAATCTTTAAACGAAAAAATATCAAAAATTATTTATGAATATTTTTCTTTGTTACCACTAAAAAACTAAATTTTGCGGAAAATGCCTTAGTGTTTCTTAGTTCCTTAGTGGTAAAAAAATATACTTTTCTCAACTATATCTATCATTTCGCCAAGGATAAGCCGTATTTGAATATCCTCTTTCTTCCCAAAAACCTAATTTATCTTTTGTCAAAAACTCAATTCTCTTTATCCATTTTGAGCCTTTCCATGCGTAAAGTTGTGGCGTAATCATGCGTGCTGGGCCACCGTGTTCTTTCGCCAAAGGTTCGTTGTAGACAGTGTGGGCAATTAAAACATCAGGCTTGAGTGCTTCTTCTAGCGATACATTGGTTGTATAGGTGTCGTAGCCGTAGCACATAATGTGCGTAGCGGTATCTTTAGGCTGAACAAGTGCCGCTAAATCAACCAAACGAACGCCTTTCCAAACCATGTCCATCTTTGACCACGTTGTTACGCAGTGAAAATCGCTGGTGTCTTCTACCTGTGGCAATGCCATGAAATCTTCCCAAGTTAACACAACTGGGTTTTCTACTTCGCCGTTGATAGTCAATCGCCAACGGTCGGGCGTAATATCTGGGTGATAACCCAAATCAAGCACAGGCCATTTAGCGGTAAGTATTTGTCCAAAAGGCAATTGCGGCATTCCATGTCGGTTAATTGGCCCATTTCCCATCGGCTCTTCATCAGCCATTGATGGGGTTGTTTTTATTTTATCTTCAAACCGAGCTTTGAGCTTCATGCGAGCGTCAATAATTCGGTCAAGTTTGGTTTGCTCTTCCATTGTAAATGTTTAAATATTAGAACATAATTTACAGAATTTTGTTCTTTCTCGTCCATTAAAATTACCAAAGAGGCACAGAGAACACGAATTTTCACGGAGAAAACACTCTGTGTAAATCTATGTAATCGGTGCCTCCGTGGTTACGAATATTTATAAAAAGGAGATTTTACTCTTCCCCCAAAAACGGATATTTATAATCTGTTGGCGAAACGAAAGTTTCTTTGATTGTGCGTGGCTGTATCCAACGATAAAGATTCAAAATCGAACCTGCTTTGTCGTTTGTTCCCGATGCTCTTGCACCGCCAAAAGGCTGTTGACCAACAACTGCACCGGTTGGCTTATCGTTGATGTAAAAATTGCCAGCTGAATTGACTAATTTTTTCATGGCCAAATCAATTGCGTATCTATCTTGCGAGAAAATTGCACCTGTAAGGGCATAAGGTGAAGTAGCATCAACTAATTCAAGTGTTTTTTCAAAATCTTGTGGTTCATAAACATAGATTGTTAGCACAGGCCCGAAGATTTCTTCACACATCGTTGTATAATTTGGGTCGGTTGTTTGCAGAATCGTTGGTTCAACGAAATAACCCTTCGATTTATCTCCATTTCCACCCGCAATTACAGTTATTTTGTCGCTTTTCTTGGCATTATTGATATACCCCATGATTTTATCAAAAGATTTTTCATCAATAACCGCATTCACGAAGTTTGAAAAATCTTCTGTTCCGCCCATTTTTATTTCCTGTAAATCGGCAATTACTTGCTCTTTTACTGCTGGCCAAATATTCGAAGGAATGTATGCACGAGAAGCTGCCGAACATTTTTGTCCTTGATATTCAAACGCACCACGTACCAAACCAGTTGCCAAAGCCTTCACATCGGCCGATTCATGAGCCATTACGAAGTCTTTTCCACCAGTTTCGCCTACAATACGTGGATAAGTTTTGTATTTTGAAATATTTTCTCCGATTGTCTGCCAAATTGTTTGGAAAACTTTTGTGCTACCAGTAAAGTGAATTCCTGCAAAATCTGGGTGTTTGAAAATAATGTCGCCAGCTATAGGGCCATCAACAAAAACTAAGTTGATTACACCATCAGGCAAGCCTGCTTCACGCAAAACCTCCATGATTACGTGTGCCGAATATATTTGTGGATAAGCTGGTTTCCAAACAGTTACATTACCCATCATGGCTACGCAGGCAGGAAGATTTCCTGCAATGGCCGTAAAGTTGAAGGGTGTAAGAGCAAAAACAAAGCCTTCGAGCGGACGATATTCTACACGATTCCACAATCCACGCCCTGATTCTGGCTGACCAGCATATATTTGCTGCATGAAATGAGCATTGAAACGCAAAAAGTCGATAAACTCACAAGCGGCATCAATTTCGGCTTGGTAAGCATTTTTTGACTGTCCGAGCATCGTAGCGGCATTGATTTTTGCACGATAAGGCCCAGCCAAAAGGTCGGCAGCTTTTAAGAAAATACTTGCACGGTGTTCCCAAGAAAGATTTGCCCAGTTTTCTCGAGCAGCCAAAGCAGCATCAATGGCTTTGTGTACGTGCGAGGCATCACCTTCGCTGGCATAACCTAAGATATGCTGGTGGTCGTGTGGAGGTGAAAGTTTGATTTTATTATCGGTGTGTATAAGTTCTGAGCCAATATACATCGGAACTTCGATGACCTTTGAGCGAGCTTCGGCAATTGCTTTTTTGAGAGCAATTTTTTCGGCAGAACCTGCTGAATAATTTAAAACGGGCTCATTGAAAGGCGATGGAACTTTAAAAAAGGCATTATTCATTGTTGAAGAAGTTTTGTTGATTTTCGAGGGCGAAATTAGTGAAAAGATTTTAATAGAAATTTGATTCCCCACATTTTTGTTCCACTTTGGTGCTTCAGTCACTACTGTTTAGCTTTATATTCTCTCGGACTCACGCCTTTCAACTGTTTAAAAGTTTTATTGAAATGCGAAATATTATTAAAACCAACTTCAAAACAAATATCGGCAATTGGTTTATTTTCAAACAACAAACGACAAGCTTGATTAATTCGATATTCGTTTACGAAATCAGTGTAAGTAATATGCGAAATTTTCTTGAAATATCGACAAAAAGAAGGAACGGTCAAATTTGCTAAATCGGCAACTGCTTGAATATCAATATTTTTTTGGTAATTCTGCTCAACGTATTCATAAACTTTGTTGATGCGATCTTCGTCTTTATGATTAAAATCAAAGCGTTTATCAGCAGCATTTAGCACCGAAAATTCGGTGGTTGTAGCGAGTATATCAAAAATATTTAATAGCTCAACGAGTCTTTCAAAATGCGAAAATGTGAGCATTTTTTGAAGTTTGGCAGCCACAATTTTTCTAGATTTGCCATGGAACGAAAGACCCTGTTTTGCTCGCTCGAAAAGCTTTCTAATATGCTGTAATTCAGGCTTTTGCATGAATTCCTCACCTAAAAAATCTTCACGGAGTTGCACCACAATTTCTTCATGTTCGCCAATGACACCATAGCCAAAGCCCGTATGTGGTAAATCGGGGCCGATAAAAACCAATTCGCCTTCTTCGTAATTTTTTAGATGTTCGCCAATGTGCAATTTACCCGACCCTTTTCTGACAAAAACAATTTCGTATTCTGGGTGATAGTGCCAGAAATATCGGTCGTTTTCTGACTTCCAATGAATCAGACGAAATGAGCTACCAGTATCAGGTGAGATTTTTTCGTATTCTACTTTCATGCCTTATTATCATTATAAGCTAAACAAATATAATCATAATGTTAATAAAGCACAAGTATTAGATAATAATGGAGTAGTTTTTTTAGATGAATTCTATGAATTTTGCATTAGAAAAAGGATTGATTACCTTTCTGAGACAATCAGATATACTTTACCTATGAAGAGTTTTTTGAGCGAAGCCAATGGTCTCGCTCATTTTTTATGCCTGATTTAAAAACTCAATCATTTTTGCGACTGCTAATCCTCGATGGCTGATTGGATTTTTTTCTTCCATTGTCATTTCAGCAAAAGTTCGGTCATAGCCTTCGGGCATAAAAATTGGGTCGTAGCCAAAACCTTTTTCTCCGTGCCTTTCTTGTGTGATTTTTCCACGAATAATTCCCTCGAAAAAATGAGATTCTCCATTAATTAGCAATGTAATGACACTTCTGAATTGAGCCGCACGGTTTTCAATACCTTTGAGGTTTTTGATTAGTTTTTCAATGTTTTTTGCATGGTTTCCATGGTCGCCTGCATAACGTGCTGAGAAAACTCCAGGTTCGCCATTGAGTGCATCAACTTCCAAACCCGAATCATCAGCAATGCAATCAATCTGAAAACGCTCCCAAACATACATTGCTTTTTGCAGTGAATTGCCATCGAACGTATTAGCCGTTTCGGGAATATCATCAAAACAACCGATTTCGTTGAGGGTTTGTAATTGAAATTTTTCACCCAAAAGTGCTTGTAATTCTTCTACTTTATGGGTATTATTTGTTGCTAAACAGAGTTTCATAGTTTTAAGTCTTAAGTAGTCAGTTTGCAGTGGGCAATTTTCGATTATAGTTTTTAGTCTTCAATTGCCAGTTTGCAAAATTTACAAATATTTTTCTGGGTTCGCAATCATGTGATTAATTAGCCGTCCTACTTCTTCGCTTCTTTGAATGAAAGATATAGAAGTATTTTCATCAATATATTTACAAGCAAATGCAAAGTCTATCCAAACTTGTGTTTCGCTATTTTCGGCATCTGAATCAGTCAACTTTGAGATAAAATGAGCGGGATAACGTCTTTTTCTATAAGCTTCTCCAATATTTGCACACACTGACCTTGAAGAACGCCTAACTTGGTCTGTAAGTGCATATTTTTCTTCTTTCGGAAATCCTTTACTTACTTCAGTTTTCAGTAAGCAGTCTTGTAATACTGACGATAGCTTTAGTAAGTTTGAATATATGGACAAGTTTGAATCTACGAAAAGCAGGAAATTATGACCGCCCACTGAAGACTGAAAACTGCCTACTGAAAATTACGCCACAGCCATCGCTCCCTCCTTCATCTTCTCGGCATTATCGGCCATTCTTAGTTGCTCAATAAAACCACCAATTTCACCTTCCATTACGGTTGGTAAATTATAAACTGTATAGCCAATACGGTGGTCGGTTACGCGGCTTTGGGCATAATTGTATGTTCTAATTTTATCCGAACGGTCGCCGTTGCCAATTAAGCCTTTACGTTCGGCCGAAATCGCATCATTATGTTTGGTCATTTCCATTTCATAAAGTCTCGAACGCAAGACGGAAAGGGCTTTTTCACGATTTTTGATTTGCGAACGCTCATCTTGACAAGAAACTGTAATTCCAGATGGAATATGCACCATACGAACAGCAGAATAAGTGGTATTTACCGACTGTCCACCTGCACCCGACGAACAGAAAGTATCAATTCTGACATCATTCATATTAATTGTTAAGTCAACTTCATCAGCTTCAGGAAGTGCTGCCACTGTAGCGGCTGAAGTATGCACCCGTCCTTGAGATTCGGTAGCGGGTACACGTTGCACACGATGAACGCCCGACTCGTATTTGAGTTTTCCGTACACATCTTCGCCTTCAACTTGCACAACAATTTCTTTATAACCGCCTGCTGTTCCTTCGTTATGGTCGAGGAGTGTCATTCTCCAACCAGATTGTTTTTCAATAAAACGTTGGTACATTCTGAATAAATCCCCTGCAAAGATCGACGCTTCATCACCACCTGTTCCTGCTCTAATTTCGAGAATTACGTTTTTGCTATCGTTCGGGTCTTTCGGAATGAGCATTTCCTTCAAAATTGCCTCCATTTCGTCGCGTTGAGGTGTCAAAGAATCCAACTCTTCTTTTGCCATTTCACGCATATCCTCGTCTTTTTCGTTGGCAATAATATCTTTTGCCCCTTCGATATTTGAAAGTATATTCTTGTAGACTTTCAGTTGATTAACGATTTTCTCTAAATCTTTATATTCTTTACTCAAACGAGTAAACTTCGTCATATCAGACACGATTTCGGGCATCGTCATCTGCTGCGAAACTTCCTCATAGCGTTCTCTTATGGCTTCTAATTGCTCTAACATATAATTAGTTATTTATTACTTGTTATTTGAAACTGGTGTTTTGTGAATCTTTTCTGCCTGTAGGAACGTCCAATTTGGAAGTTCCTACGAAAATAAAAACGTGGCACATCTCATTATCGTTCATAATAAAATGTGCCACGTTTAGGTATTTTCTCTAATATCCTTTTTTACACTGACTTAAAACCGCTTGATTTAGTTTAATGTAAGCATCATCGCCTGCTTTTTTGGCCAATTCCATTGATTTTTTGGCATTCGGAATTGCTACTGCACAATTATTTTGTTTGGCTGCAATACGTGCCACGAGTTGGTATGTCCAATATTCTTTATCTTTTTCAACAACTTTATTAGCCCACGCTAATGCTTGGTCGAGTTTTACTCCTTTTTGGTAATAAAAATCGGCAGCCGAGAAATAGGTATCGGTTGTTGCATCAGGTTTTGCAGTTTTATCGGCAATTTCAGCCATTATTTTCTCATCAACACCTCTTTGTTCGATTTTGAATCTTATTTCAGTATTTTCCCATCTGATTGAAACGTACGTACTTGTAGGCAAAAATTCTACAAAATCAATAGTCATTTGCTCAGTAAATTCTTGCGGTCGCATTGGTTGAACGTTGAAACGAATCACATCTTTGTTGATGTCGTATCCATAAGAACCCCATTGTTTATCATCACTGTTGAAGATAATCGTCCATTCGTTTTTGCCTGGAATCGTGTAAAGCCCGTAGCTTCCTGCTTTCATTATAGCTCCGTGAATATATACTTCATCATCAAATTTGATAGAAGTGATTTTATTGGCACCCGTTCGCCAAACTTTTCCATAAGGCACTAAATCGCCAAATATTTTGCGACCTTTAACCGATGGGCGGCTATAATCAAGTGTGATTTTCGTAAGGCCAAGGGTTTGAGCAAGGGTCGTTGACGGACTAGCCGCTGGCGTGTTTATTTGTGCAAAACTCGTTGATGATGCTAAAGTTATAAACAGCAAGTTTATTAAAAAACGGTTCATTTTTTTAAGGTTAGTAATTTGGCGTAAAGTTACGCTATATCTTTTGTTGTTTATATGTTTTGAAAGTTTTTTTGCTATTTATGCTTGTTTAATTCGGTATTAATTGCCTTTGCGAGAGATATTTCCATAGCGAATGGGTTGCACCCATTTGCTATTAATAACGATGTTATGAAAAGAAAAACATTACTTTTGGCCAAGCTGCACATCAAATAAAACAATTTTTTTCTTTTCAAAGTACTATAATAAATATATCTTGCAAAGACCAAATAACCATTTTAAAACCATGTTTAACTTATCAACAATCCTAGAACATCACGCCCGAAACTCTTCAAATAAAGAGGCTTTAATATTTGCCGATAAACGTATTACATTTGCTCAACTCGATGCCGCTGCCAATCAGGTTGCCAATGGCTTGGCTTCGCTCGGCATTGGGCATGGCGATAAAGTGGCTTTGACTTGTCCGAATTTACCCTATTTTCCGATGATTTATTTCGGAATCTTGAAAACTGGGGCAACGGTTGTACCATTAAGTGTGTTATTGAAACGCCATGAAATTGCTTATCACTTGCAAGATTCTGAAGCAAAAGCCTATTTTTGTTTTGTCGGTACGCCCGAAATGCCAATGGGACAAGAAGGACATGCTAGTTTTGAAATGACTGATTCGTGTGAACATTTTTTCATGATTACGCCAACGTTTACTGATGCTTCGCCGATTGAAGGAACAAAAACAATGGGATGGTTGATGGCGGGCAAATCACCTGTTTTTCAAAGTTATTTTACTTCGCCCGATGATACTGCCGTCATTATTTATACTTCTGGTACAACTGGCCGACCAAAAGGAGCAGAACTTACACACTCAAATCTTTTCTTGAATGCCAATTTGAGCAAGGATTTGCAAGATTTGAATTATAATGATAAAACAATTCTTGTTTTGCCACTTTTCCACATTTTCGGGCAAGTTGTGTGCATGATTGCCAGTATTTTTCGAGGTGCAACGGCAGTGCTTGTGCCAAGATTCGATGCTGAAATGGTGCTTTCCTTGATTCAAAGTGAAAAAATCACGCACTTTGCGGGCGTGCCAACGATGTATTGGGGACTTTTGAGTTATCCAGAGGCAAATAAATTTGATTCAAGTTCATTGCGAGTTTGCCTTTCGGGTGGAGCGGCCTTACCTGTGCAGGTTCTGAAAGATTTTGAAGCAAAATATAATGTTGCGATTTTGGAAGGCTACGGAATGTCGGAAGGTTCGCCAGTGGTGACGTTTAATCACCCAGACCGTGTGCGAAAGCCTGGTTCGGTCGGAACACCAGTTTGGGGAGTTGAGGTTTGTATAAAAGATGAAAACGGCAACGAACTCGGAGCAAATGAAAAAGGTGAAATTTGCTACCGCGGGCATAACGTTATGAAAGGTTATTACAAACGCCCCGATGCAAATGCTGAAAGTATTCAAAATGGTTGGCTACATTCTGGTGATATTGGAATCAGAGACGATGATGGCTACTACTTTATCGTGGACCGAACAAAAGACATGATTATTCGTGGAGGTTATAATGTTTATCCACGAGAAGTTGAGGAAGTAATGATTCAACATTCTGCCATTTCGATGGTAGCAGTTATAGGCGTACCAAGCGACGAATATGGCGAAGAAATAAAGGCATGTGTTGTGCTAAAACCAGAAATGAATCTTAATGATAAAGAATTAATTGCTTGGACAAAAGAACGCATTGCCTCATATAAATATCCTCGCATTGTAGAATTTTTGAGTAGCTTACCAATGGGAGCCTCAGGGAAGATTTTGAAGAGGGAGTTGAGAGTAAATTAGTGTTATAAAAAGGAAGTCTTCGCTTTGAGTGAAGACCTCCTTGAAATTTATATTCTTAATACTTAAACGGTTTTCCGCCAGCCATTACTTCTTGTGTTTTCTCATCGAAAGTAACTTTCATACCTGTACGGTAAGCGGCTGTTGCCATAATATTAGCAATTGAGTGCGAATAACCTGCTTCAATTGGAGCATTTGGTGTTTTACGGCTACGTACACATTCCATCCAGTTTTTGATGTGGTTGAATGTCAACGGGTCATTGCCAGTATTGGCATCGCTTGCTACTTTATCACCTTGTAAAGTCATTTTTGGCAACAAATTAGCTTTCATTCCCATTGTTTTGGCATGTCCTTCTGTCAAACCACCTGTTGATGAAATTTCGTTAGTATCCAAATTAATCATACCACCATTTGAGTAGTATAATTCTTTGGTTTCGCCTGCTGAGTTTGAAAAACGAGAAGTAAATTGTACTTGGAAACCTGTTTTTGGGTCATTTGCTGGGCCGTAATCAAACACGACTGTCATGGTATCGGCATTCGTACGACCATCTTTCCATTGGTAGATTCCTCCGTTGGCAACTGCACTTCTTGGGTGAGCTAAACCACTAAACCAGTGAACCGTATCGATTTGGTGACTCATCCATTGGCCAGGGATACCTGATGAATAAGGCCAAAAAAGACGATATTCTAAGTATTTACGTGGGTCGAATGCCTCAAACGGGCGATTCATTAAATAACGTTTCCAGTCGATTTCCGATTCTTTCAAATCTTTTACAAGTTCAGGTCTTCTCCAACGCTCTGGTTGATTTACATTCCACATCAATTCAACCATTACGATTGGGCCGAATTTACCAGATTTAATAAAATCTTCGGCAGCAAAATAGTTTGCTCCACTACGGCGTTGCGAACCTATTTGTACAATTTTACCTGAATCTTTTACTGCTTTCAGTACTGCACGAGCATCTGACATAGTTTCGGCCAAAGGTTTTTCGGCATATACATCGCAGCCAGCTTTTACTGCCTCAACTGTGTGCATGGCATGTTGAAAATCGGCAGTACTCATAAATACCGCATCAACCATTTTTGCATCGTATAACTCTTCGTTATTTCTAAATGCCTTTACATCTGTACCGAGTTGTTTTTGGTAAAATGCTTTTCCTTCTTCACGACGGCGGCTCCATAAATCTGAAACTGCTACCATTTCAAAGTTCATACTTTTTGCAAGTTCTTTGAATGGGCCTACATGAGAAGAGCGGTGACGGTCAGAAAAACCAATTGTACCTACACGGACACGGTCGTTTGCCCCAACGATTTTGTTATAACTTTTTGCTGAAAAGCTTGTTGGTTTTGCAAATGCAGAACCTCCAACGGCTACGCCAGCACTTGCGATAACCGATTTGATAATAAAATCTCTACGAGTTGTCATAGTTTTATATTGATTGAATTTTGCTAATTGTTTTGTTGTAAATCTAATTAAAAATTTGAATTTTCAGTAATTTTTTCTACCAAATTACTTATAATTTAGTCCATCGCCGAATTTGAATAGAGCATAATTTAGTTCTAAATAACCTGGTACATCTGATTTGTTTTCTTGTACGGCTTTTTCGGAAATTGGTATCGTAAATGGCATTTTTCCTGTTGGGTTGAATGCTCCGCTCACAATGTCCAAAAGGGCATCTTGAGTCGTTCCGAAAGTTGCTAAAATTGACTTCGCTTTGCTTTTATCAATTTCGTCAATTACCCAAGGATTTGTAAAGTTGATAGCCAAAATAGTAGGTTTTGCATTCAAAATTTCATTGACATGTGCTACATCAATTTTATTTTTTGAAAGACTCAATTCAATGGCTTGTCCACCCGAACTAAATAAGCCGCCAGCACTCGGAATCAACCATAATAAGACAACATCGGCTTCTTCTTTGGTTGAAACAAATTCGATGTTTGGGTTTTGAATCTTGGGCTTATTCACATTAATGGACGTTCCTTGGCTTTGCCCTCTTCCACTACTTTCTTTGTAAGTTTCAAAATATACTTTTGTGGGGCGACCATCGCTTTTTTTGCTTATTGGCAATAGTTTTTCATCATTTCTGAGTAAAACAATTGATTTTCGTTGAGCTAAATCGGCTTTTTTCTGAAATTCAGCATTCCCAACTGTTTTAACGGCATTTTCTACATCAACATAAGGGTTTTCAAATAAGCCTAAATCAAACTTTTCTTTCAATAATTTAGCGATAGACTCATCGATTCGGGCTTCTGAAACCATGCCTTTTTTGACAGTTTCGAGTAAAAGGGCTGGGTCTGCTCCACCTGAAAAAATATCAACTCCTGCATCCAATGCTTTTTTGTAGCGTTCAGTAATGCTCAGACTTTCAACACCCCATGGCATCATGTCAATTGGGCCAGTATCAGAGTTAATGATGCCTTTAAAACCAAGTTTTTTGCGTAATAAATCTTGAATAATTGCCTTATTGTAAGAGAAACCTACTGCTTCCATGCTTTTATCTTTCGGGGCTGAATAATAGGGCATGATAGAAGATGTACCTGCATCTATGGCCGCTTTGAAAGGTTTTACGTGAAAATCAAACATTCCACCTGGGTAATGTGCATACTTTCCCCAATCGAAGTGCGAATCTTGTCCGCCCTCTTGTGGACCGCCACCTGGAAAATGTTTGGTTGTCATCGCAACCGAGTTTTTATTGAGTTTTGTGCCTTGAAAACCCAAAACGATTTCACGAATCATGCTGGAAGCTAAATCGGCATCTTCACCAAAAGTTCCTTCTGTACGCTGCCAACGTGGCTCAGTAGATAAGTCAGCCATGTACATATAGCCTTTTCTGAGTCCGACCGAAGCCCATTCTTTAGCGGCTATTTCGGCAAACTCACGCGTCAATTTCAAATCTCGCATGGCAGCCATGCCCAACTCTCCAGGCCATTTAGAGAAAATGGTTGTACCAACACTTAAACCAACCGAAGCATCGACGGTTACGTGGTTTCGTGGATTTGAAGCTACAATGGCAGGAATCCCCAATCGTGAGGTTTCGCATAACGCCTGTAAATTATTCGACCAATCAGCTATTGTTTTGGCACTGGTATTAGCTCGTAAGATGAAATGACGTAAATTAAAATTTAACACCCCTTTTGTTGTTCCTGCCGACGACATCATCGGCACTGTCAATGGTTTTCGAGTGAACATATTGTTGGGTTGTATCAAATCTTCTTCATTAAACCCACTTGTAATTTCGGTTCTTGGAGCATTTGCTTGAAAAACGTTATCGCCAGCCATCCGAGTAGTGCTAATGATCATAAAGCCTATTTTCTCTTCTAGAGTCATTTGCGAAATCAAATCTTTGATTCGGGATTCTTGCGGTAAACGCCAATCTTCGTACTTGTCGAGTTTATCGTTTTTATTAAGGTCTTTAAATTCTAAACCATTGGCTTTCAATGTTTTTACTGAACGAAAACCTAAGGTTGGCTGAATAGGTTTTTGTGCATGAGAAGCATTAAATGCGAATAACGCTATTAAACTCCATTTACTAATTTTGGTACACTGATTAAACAGATTTGACATGATTTTCACTGATTAATGTTTAATTTTTTCTTGTCGTTTGTGAAGATTTTACGTCGAATTTCTGGTTTTTTTACCAAAATTTAAGAGTAAACCTATTTCTGTTGCTTTTAAATAGTTGATAAGTTGAAGTTCGTGTTCTTCTACAACTGATTCTGCTGCTTTTAACTCTAAAATTAATAAATCATTTACTATTATGTCGGGATAATAAATCCCTACCTCATATCCCTCATAATTTACCTTTATTTACTTTTGAGTCTCACATTGTAAACCCTAATTTCGGAGTTCAATAAATAAAGCATTCTGATAGACCCTTTCTAAAAACCCAAATCCTAAGGTATTATAGACTTTATAAAAAGCCTTAATAACTTGGTCGGTTAGCTCTTGGTGTAGATATGCCATATCTTTTTTGCACACTGATGACACTGATTTTTCAAGATTATCACTGATTTTTATCTGTGTAAATCTGTAAAATCAGTGTCATCTGTGTTCTATTTTAATTCACGAATCTTGATATTCTTGAACGAAACATTATTTCCGTGGTCTTGAAGCAAGATATTTCCTTTATCACCAGCACCGAAACCGTTGTAATCTTTGTATTTACTACGAGCTACTAAAACATTGAAAATGTTGCTTTTACGCTCATACTCCAAAACTTTGAAACCATTGAGCCAGTGCTGAACAATATTATTTGGATACACAATCACTCGGCCTTGATTCCAATCTCCGATTTTTTTAATAAAGCGGGCATCCATTTTTAAGTCTTTATCAATTTTGTAAGAAGGAATCAAATCATATAAACTCGCCAATGTACGATTGCCAACTGCTCCCATTTTTGCATCGGGGTGTTTTGCATCATCAAGTACTTGAAATTCAAGACCAATACCTGATTTCCCATTTGAATCAAAAGCTTCGTTTACGAAATATTTTACGCCTGAGTTTGCACCTTCGCTGAGTTTAAATTCAAAAACCAACTCAAATGCACCAAATTGCTCATCCGTAACAATATCATTGCCAGTTTCTGAGCCATCTGATGGGCTAACATTGATTGTGCCATCAACTACCGCCCAGTGTTGTTTTGGCATTTCCGTTCCGTGAACGGCTCTCCAGCCTGTAAAGTCTTTGCCATTGAAAAGCATTTTGAAACCTTGTGCTTTTTCTTGTTCTGAAAGGTTATTCAAAATCAAGTTTACAACTGGACAATTATCTGTTGGACTTGGTTTGAGATTCTCAGTCTGGATTTTGATATTTTTCCAACGAATTTTCATTCCTTCCTTCATCGGCCCGTAGATTGAGTGTACTTGCAAAGCAATAAAACCTTGTGCGGTCATATCATCAATTACATGAGCAGTTGGTACGCCATTAATAAAAGTACGAAGGGTATTTCCGATTGCCTCGATGCGATATTTATTCCATTGTCCAACTGGCTTAAATGCCTTTTTGCCTTCTGGATTATTGTTCGGAATGTAGAGCCAATCACGGCGACCTTCATCATAAATGGCACCCGACCAAGCACGTGCCGAAGGGGCAACTTCCATTTGGTAGCCATGCACACGCCCATCTTTATAATCGGGTTTTGAAAGGCTACGAAATTGTACGCCACCGTTCATTTCGTTATCAAGTTTGAGGTCGAGTTCGAGGATGAAATCGCCGTAGTCTTTTTCAGTGCAGAGAAACGAATTTGGGGTATCTTTAACAGTTGTACCTACGATTTCGCCATTTTCTACTTTATATAAAGCCTTACCTCCACGTTGAGTCCAGCCCTTTAAATCTTTACCATTAAATAGGTTTGTCCACCGAGCGTCGGTCCGATTCTGAGCAAAAACTAATGATGAATGAGTGAGTGATATAATGATAGAATAAATAAGAATAGAAGCTATCTTTTGTTTCATTTTGGACAGTAATATTGAGTTGAATAATGAATCAAAATTAGTGATTTAAGGAATACCAATCTAATATGTATTTAACCAAAAGTATTAAGATTTTGATATTTAATTGACCTAATTTTAGTGTTAAAGGTCAAGAATTAGGTAATTGCTTTTATTATGTAAATATCTAATGTTTGGGAAAAACGATTTTCTATATGTTGGTTTCAATAAATCAAGAAATAATTCATGGCAGAAATAAATCTTTTTTCTCCGCTCCAGATAAAGTTGATGGCTTAAAAAAATAGAATCGTAGTGTTGCCTATGTGCCAATACTTGGCCAGCGATAGATTTGTAGATAACCACCACTTTGTGCATTTGGGTAGCCGGGCTTTTAGCAGTGAAGGGTTGATTATTACGAAAGTAATGATGGTTTCACAAGAAGAAAGATTTCGGTAGGAGATTTGTTTTTGTGGAAAGATGAATACATTGCTCCGATTCGCCGACTAACAGATTTTATCCATCAGCAAGGCTCGGTTGGAGGCTTTTTGAGGTTGAATTACCGAATCAGCTTTTATGAGAGAAAAAGTAAAGGCGAACAAGGTGTTGGTTCGCCCCAAGTAATATAGTACATTGTTATTAAGTCACTTTGGTTTCATTGTTGTTGCAGATGGTTTGTAAGATGTTGATAAACAACTACTTGCAATAACATGCAATTTTTTTTAAAACTAAAATAGCATAGTTTACAGTGTATTTAGAAACTTACTTTAATAGACTCCAAATATTTTTTGCTCGTTTGGCCGCATTCGAGAGCAGTGCGGCCTTTTACTGGCACAGAGTCAAGTTCAATGATATTCCAACCTTTGAATTTGATTTTGTCTAAATTGGCGAAAATTGCAGGGAAATCCACTCTTCCTTGCCCCAGTTCCACAAATTGATAACCAGATTTTGAGTCAGCTACTTTCGTATCTTTTATGTGCGTTGCGTATAAAATGTCTTTATATTTTAGCACTGCGTCAGCTGCATTTCCACCGCCTTGCGTATAATGAGCTACATCCAACAATGCCAAGATATACTTATGATTCATCTCGTTGAAGATAATATCTACTTCTTCGGGAGTTTCGCCGAGTTGATTCATGTGGTTGTGGTAAGAAGGTTGAATACCAGTTTCTCCTTTTACGACTTTAGCCACTTCACTCATGTTTTTGGCATATTTTTTTAGTTCTTCGGTTGTTGGAAGGCGGTCTTTTGGACGAGAATTATTGGTTATCTGCAAAGAGTTTCCGCCCAAAGCCTTAATGAATTTTGCGTGGTTGAGGTGCGTTTCGATGTCTTTTGAAATATCATCTTGAATACTCACATTTCCACTCGAAAACATAGCTAGTTGTAAACCATTTTTTGTAATGGTATCTTTCAAATCTTGTGGTTTATCCTTGAATGGAGCGTAAGTATTAGCTCTTAGCTGAATTCCTTTGAAGCCTAAAGCGGCAATATCACCGATGGCTACTAAATCATTACCATTCCAAGTGATTGCCGAATAGGCGATTTTGTGTTTGCTTTTTGCGGCAAGTGCTTCAAGAGAAAACATTGAAGATGCCGTAAGGATGGATGCTTGTGTGATAAAATCTCTTCTGTTCATAGTTTTGAGGGTTGAAAAATTAAAAGTCAAAAATAATTAAAGTTTCGCAATGGACAAGTTTTTGTAATAGATTGACATTTCATTACCTGGGTGCAACTGCAAGCCAATTGGCCCACTTTCGGGGATACTTTCGGTGGTATAGTCCATCACTTCAATGCCATTTAGCCAAACCTGATAACTTTTACCAACTACTTTCACTTTCATGGTGTTCCAATCTTGTGTTTTCAAAATATCTTTTACCTTAGTTGCTTCTTTCGGATACATTTTTCCGATGACATAAGGTGAAGCTGTCATATCTCTTTTTAACGACCCAGAAATGCCAATTTGTACTTGATTTAATTCTGATTTCAAGAAAATACCAGAATCTACCCGACCATCGCCCATTTTGAAATCAACTTGAATAATAAAGTTTTCATAGTTTTTCTCTGTCCAAAGTATAGAACCTTTTTTTGTGGGCTCACTTTTTACTTTTAATAAACCATCTTCAACTGTCCAACAATTTTTATCATCGGGAACAATCCATCCTTTCAGGTCTTTGCCATTAAAAATTTTCTTCATTTTTGGTTTTTGAGCAAAAACCGAGACTGAGAGAAGTAGCATTAAGAGTATTTTGTTTAACATTGCACAAAAAGTTTAGGTTAATAGAATAAAGAACAAACTTTAGAAACTGCTTTTATACAAATGTGCCACAACTCATTATTGATACAACAGGTTGTGGCACATTTATTTTTTATTTCAAAAAAGAGGACTCCTCGAAATGGAGAAGTCTCTCCTGTAACTATGATGAAACAAATCTACTAAATATTAATATCCAGGGTTTTGAGCAAAAGCTCCAGCGGCGGCACGATCAATTTGTGTTTGTGGTATCGGACGTAGATAGTGTTTATCTGCCACAGCCTGAGCTTGAGGATTATATTTTTTTACTCTATCTATCAAAAGACCCCAACGTTTCAAATCTAACCAACGCGTTTGCTCACCGGCTAATTCTCTGGCACGTTCTTCTACAATAAAATCAAAATTTAATTGAGCCTGTGTGATTTTCATTGCATCTTTTTTGCCTGGCCAAGCTGCTCTTTCTCTTACTATGTTTACATCGGCAAGAGCATCTGCTCTTTTACCAAGTTGCAAATTTGCCTCAGCACGCATTAGATAAATATCAGCCAATCGCCAAACTAAATAATCTCTTGAACCTCTTGGTTCAGTTCTATCTGCACGCTTAGTGTCAAAAAATTTCTGCAAAGTTGGGAATAAAGCTTCATCATATCTACTTGGAACTAATACTTGATACTTTCTTTTAGCTCGCTCTGCTTGGCTCATTTCAAAACCTGGGATAAAGATTGTAGTATCACCTGCAGCAAACGTCACACGAGACTTTGAGTTATCGAACGATGTATTGAATGACCCTGGGCTATTACAAGTCCACGTATCTCTAAACGATTTCTTATAACGAGAATCATTTGTTCTTTCTCCAAATACAGTAGTTAAACAGTAGTTTGTCGGTCTCAAACGCTTAAACGGACGGCCAAAGAATACATCACGCACCATACCCGCTTGGGTATCATACTGCATACCGAAAAATAAATGAAGGTTATTTCCACCACCACCTTCACCACCTACATTGGTAGCATTAGTAATTTGGTCAGTTGTATATTGTACAGCAAAAACTACTTCCGAATTTTGTTGATTATTTTCATCGTGTACCGATGCATAATCATCTAAAAGTCTAAAGCCATATTTTGTTATTAGTCCCGAGCATAAGTCAGCGGCTTTTTGAAAATCATCAGCGGCTTTGTTTGGGCCATAAGCTTTTGCTAAATATACTTTTGCTAAAAGTGCCTCAGCTGAAGCTTTCGTAGCTCTGCCATAATCATTTGAATGACCTTTATTTTCTAAATCAGCGATGGCTTCAGTACAGTCTTTGATTATTTGAGCGTAAACTTCTGCAGAAGTATTCCTTTTGGTCTCTTTGGTAGGAGCCAAAGTCTCGGTTAGTCTCAAATCAAGAGGGCCATACTGCTCGTGTAATATATAATAATAGTGAGCACGCAAAAACTTAACCTCTGCAATTCTCAATTTTTTGGTTGCATCCGAAACACCTGTCACTGCTCCAGCTCTTGAAATTACAGCGTTACAGGTATTTATACCTCTATACATTTCATCCCAAAGGATAGACAAGTAATCAACAGTTGGTTGAATTTGTGTATCGTAAAAATGAAAACCTTTATAACCACCATCAGCACCAGTGGCATAGATATCTGTACCATATTCGGTAAATGTTAGACCTAATTGCGTGCCATAAAACGTTCTGAGGGAAGAATACGCTGCCTTGGTAGCATCTTCAAATCCTTTGGCGGTATTTATATAATCATTACCGATGTTTGAAATTACCTCTTCTTTTAGTAAATCTTGGCAAGAAGTACTCATAAGTAGCATGCCACCTAATGCAAATGCCTTTATTTTATTTATGTTCATGATAATTAATACTTTAGAATGTAATATTTAAACCAAATGTAGTCACAGTAGTAGAGGGAGTAACTCCACTATTTACCTCAGTAGTACCCGTTGGTGAACCAGTGATAGCTGCTTCAGGGTCTACACCATTATACTTAGTCAAGTAAGAAGACCAAATTTTAGGTTGCTGTATTGATGAATACAAACGCACCGATTCTGCACCAATTTTCTTAGCAATACTTTTATTAAAAGTATATCCAAAGTTAATATTTCTTAACTTAATAAAAGTTCCGTCATAGTAAAAAAGTGTTGAGTTATACACTGGAAACTCTTGATTACTTTTTGGACGTGGGAATTCATTGGTAGGATTATTAGGAGTCCAATAGTCCACTTTTATTTGTTGGTAACGACCAGCAAGTTGTAGCTGATTTCTGTGGAAACCAGACAAAATAGTATTTCCAAAACGACCGAACAAGAAGAAGCTTAAATCAAAGCCTTTAAATTCAAATCTGTTGGTTAGTCCACCCGACCATTTCGGTACGTCGTTTCCAATAATAACACGGTCAGCTGCAGTAATTCTACCGTCACCGTCAGTATCCTGCACCTTGATTTGTCCAACCTCCGAACCATAAGATTTAGCTAAATCAGCCTCATTAGTTTGCCAGATTCCTGCTTTCTTGAAATCAAAGTAAGTATTTAACGGTTGGCCAATAAACCATCTATTACCTAAGTCATCTACTTTACCATTATACAATTCAACAATTTCCTCTCTGTTTCGAGTAAACTGGAAGTCTGTTGTCCATTTAAAGCCATTTTTTGTATTAACGTTTACAGTAGTAATTCCGAATTCAATACCCTTATTTCTAGTATGCCCAACGTTGTTACTAAAGAAGTTAAATCCAACAGAGCCAGGTAAGAAATCATTTAAGAGAAGACTTTTGGTATTTGTTTCATAAAACTCAAATGAACCTTGTACACGCCCACGGAAGATAGAGAAATCTAAACCAACGTTGGCATTTCCTGAAGACTCCCATCTTAGATCTGGATTACTAATTGTACCTGGTCTAAATCCAAATGCTCCTGTTGCTCCGAAAGCATAAGTGGTACGTCCGAGTAAACCTTGTGTTTGATAAGGTGCTACCCCTTGGTTACCGACTTTGCCCCAACCTCCGCGAAGTTTTAACATGTCTATAAATGTAACGCTTTTCATGAATGGTTCATTAGTAATATTCCAACCAACTGCGATACCAGGGAAATTACCATATTTGGTATTTTCACCGAAACGGCTCGAACCATCACGACGCATAGTCACTGTTAATAAATATTTGTCATTAAATGAGTAATTGATACGACCCATCAATGAAGCAATTGTCCATTCGGTAAGCGAAGATTGAGTGCCCAAAACCGATGTTGCAGAATTTAAACTATAAAACGATTGTGCTTGAGCTGGAATTCCTTGAACCTCAGTTCTGTATCTTTCAAAATTATCCTTTTGAATAGATTGTACACCCGTTACATTCAAAGTGTGTTTTCCAAAGGTTTTATTGTAGTTCACGATGTTTTCCATTGTGAAGTTGAAACCGAAACGATTCTCGTTGAATGCTTGTGCATCACCACGACGACGGTTATTGGTTTCTGAACCGATAAAACGACCCCAACGTGACTGTGTAAAATCAGGACCTAAGTTTAAACGATAGGTAAGACCTTCTAAAATTTTTACTTCAGCATAAATAGAGTTGAATATTCTATATCGCTTAGTGTTATCAATATTAACTCCTGGCTCAACTTCTGAGAGAGGATTAGATAATAAGGCGTCGTTTGTTGGTTCAAATATCAAAGAACCATCGGCATTATAAGCAGCACCAAGTGGATTGGCATTCAATGTATTTCCGTAAGGGTTTAAGTTTTCACCGTTCCTAATAGAATACATCATGTAAGTTGACATACCAACTTTCAATCTTTTGTTTACTTGGTGGTCAATGTTTGCACGAAGCGAGTTACGAGTAAAATCTAACAATTTTGTGATACCCTTATCTTGGAAGAAACCAGCAGAAATATAAAAAGATGTTCTGTCGTTTCCGCCTTGAATACCAATAGTATGATTCTGCATCATGCCTGTTCTTAAAATCAAATCTTGGTATTGAGTGTTTCGCCCAGCCGCAATTCCAGCCGCAACGTTAGGGTCGCCACCTAAAACTGCAATTTTAGCATCAGCGGCAGCAATCTCAGCAGCTAGTGCACCCGGTTGTACAATTACACCATTTGCATCTTTATATAAGTTAGTAGCTCTGTAAGCCTCTCTTACATATTCCGCAAATTCTTCTCCCGAAAATAACTCCAATTTGCTATATGCGTTTGATGCACCAGCATAAGTATCTAAAGTAACAGTTGTTTTTCCTTTATTTCCACCTCTTTTGGTTGTCACAAGAATTACACCATTTGCACCTCTTGCACCATAAATGGCAGTTGCTGTTGCATCTTTAAGAACTTCCAATGACTGAATGTCATTCGGATTGATGTCTTCGTAACCGGCCGATAATGGAATACCATCTACAACATAAAGTGGGTCGTTACCTGCATTGAATGACCTACGGCCACGAATCAAGATACGTGGTGCTGCACCTGGCTTTGAACCTGATTGCGAAACATCCACACCTGCAGCACGACCTTGTAGGGCTTGGCCTAAATTTGTGAGGGGCATTTCTGTAATTTGCTTAGCAGTTACTTGTGATATTGCACCTGTCATTTGGCTTTTCTTCTGAGTACCATAACCAACAACAACAACTTCACTCAAAGCGGCAGCATCTTCTTCTAATGTTACATCATAGTTGCTTTGATTTCCCACTTTCACTTCTTGGGCTTTGTAGCCAATGTAGCTAAATACCAAGGTCGCATTGTTAGGTGCTTGCACCGAAAATTTTCCTGCTACATCTGAGATTGCTCCCTGTGATGTACCTTTAACTGTTACGCTTACACCTGGTAGCGAATTGCCACCAGCATCGGAAACCTTGCCTGATATTGCTCTGCCTTGGGCGTCGGCAAATTGCCAGCTAATCAGAATAGCCAAGCTGAGCATCATCTTTTGTAGTAATTGTTTCATTCTCAATTAATAAAGGATTAGTTAATAAATAAAGGTAAAAATAGACTAACTGAAAATAAGTAAATTTTAAATTAGAATAATTACAAAACTACATCTATAATAAAATTTCTACCACTAAAATTTGACCCATTTCTAATATTTTTTTTACAAATAAGTACATCAATAATGTACTTTACACCGTTTATGTCGTAAATTAGCTGTCATATATCTACTATTTAGCCACACATATAGAATGTTTCTAATAATTTTATAAAAGAAAATAGTCAAAACAGCTATTAGTACAGACCTAAACACGATTCTTGAAAAGATGAAACCTCAGTTACTCAAAATATCAAATCCTGCTGATTATTCATTCAATCTGTTTGTGCAAGAAACGCCCTATTTTTCTACTCCATGGCATTATCATCCAGAGTACGAAATTGTATTGGTTTTAGAAAGCACAGGCAAGCGTTTTGTGGGAAGTAGCATTACTGATTTTAAAGCTGGTGACCTTTGTATGATTGGGTCCTACTTACCGCATTATTATCGCAATGATGACAATTTTTATGGTAAAGATACCAAGTTCAAAGCTCGCTCTTTGGTCATACACTTTTTAGAAGATTTTTTAGGAGAAAAATTTCTTCAGTTACCTGAAAGTCAAGCAATAAAGGCTCTGCTCGAACGCTCGAAAAGGGGGCTAAGTTTTGGCGAAAAAACGGTCGCAAAAGTAGCACCTAAATTTAAGAATTTACCGAATTTAGTGGGCATGGAACGCCTTTTAGAAATGATTGCGATTCTGACGATTTTGTGCGAAAGTGAAGATAAACAAGACCTTACAACTAACCCTATTTCACTCAGAAATGAGGTAGATTCGGCTCGTATGAATAAGGTTTTTGAGTATGTGATGCTCAAATATCAAGAAGAAATTCAGTTGAAAGATGTAGCCGATTTGGCAAATATGAGTGAGTCTGCCTTTAGTAGATATTTTAAGAAACGTACTCGCCGAACTTTTACGCAGTTTTTGGCCGAAATACGCATCGAACACGCTTGTAAATTACTTATGGTCGATAAAATGAGCGTAGCCGAGATTTCGTTTGAAAGTGGTTTTAATAATCTTTCAAATTTTAATCGACAATTTAAAACTATCAAGAAAATAACGCCTTTGGCTTATCGGACTAAGTTTCTTGAATAGTCCACTGACCACAGTCGATAGTCCACAGAAGATTCAAAGAAATTAGAATTACTGTCGTCTATCGACTATCGTCCGTGGACTAAAACTCAATGTTTTGGGCAATCGCATTGGCTTTTGCCTTTGAATATTCCCCACATAAAGCCCTTTTTCTTTCTGTAAGAACCATTTTTTTTTCTGCGACCTCCACCATTTATTTCTTTCAATTCGTTCACACTACTAATTTTATAATCAGATGCTTGCGTAAATTCAGGGGTTAAAGCCATAACTCCTAAAAGAGATAATATTGCTATTTTTTTCATTTAACTTCAGATATAAATTATAAACTGACTAAAAACTAATTATTGTAGGAAGAAAATCAAATCATGTAATCGTAAAATCTTGTCAAGACTATTATTGAACGTAATCTTTGCTCAAAAAATTACGCTACCGTCAGACTTTCAACTGAAAAAGCCAAAGGTTTTTCGGAAAAAAGCACTTTTGTTTTGGCCCAAGTGGTTTTGAAGAGGTCGGAATTTCGGTAATTATTCAAATCAGTTTCCGACTTCCAAAGACTGTGAGTAATATAAATATTGGGCTGATTAATATCTCGCATCAATTCAAGATGACAACAACCCTGCATGGCTCTAATTTTATATTTTGAACTATTAAAAATTTCTTCAAACTCGCTTACTTTATCGGCCTGAAAAGTCATTCTGACATAACGTATAAGCATATACTTTTTTGAATTTTAACAAAAATACGAAATTTTTTCTTCTGACCTCGCCATCAATTGTATGAATGCTTTAAGTATTACGAAAGGTTATATTATTTTTGAGGAAAAAACTTTCGATGGATGATTTTAGGCTAAAGGTTTTTTATGCGGTCAGCAAAAAACTAGAGCTTTACCTAAATTGAAATGTTCTATTTAAGTACTGAGACAAAAGACTGTTCGCCACAGAAATCAAATACTTACTATTAAGCGTAACTTATGCCACCAAGTCTTTTAAGATTCCCTCGTTTATTATTGATTTTATCTTGGCTTCGTGCCTTTTTAGCTTTTTTCCTGCTTATAAAAGTTTTTATTTGTCACTTTATGGTGCTTCAAAGCAAATAATAGTCGTTAGTTTATTATTGATTGGCTCGGGGATTTCGATTGAAAATTTAAAAAAAATTGGAGTTAAAGTAGTTTTTCAAGCCGTTAGGCTTTGGATTGTCGTTTGTCTGTTATATTTGTATTATATGATTCATCATTTTCAACCTTAATCCATTATGGAAACAACCAATAATAGACGTTCATTTATTCAAAGAAGTATTACAGGTATTGCAGCGGTACTTGGTAGTGATGTTGTTTTTGCTAAAAATCTACCAAAAAAAGTAGAGATTTTAGGCGAAAAAGCCTTTATTGACCTTCCGGAAGGAAAAAATAAAGAATTAATGTTGCTCAATGACCGTCCTTGGAATGTCGAGACTCCTCCGCATTTACTCGATGATGAAATCACACCCGCCGATAAAATGTTTATCCGCAATAATGGTAATTTGCCCGAAAATATAGATGCCACAAAATGGGAATTAGTGATTGATGGAGAGTCGGCTAAAACTCGTAAAGTGTTTACTTTGAATGATTTAAAGACAAAATTTAAAACTTATACTTACCAACTTACACTCGAATGTGCAGGAAATGGTCGCTACGGTTTTAGCCCACAAACATCGGGTAATCAGTGGCAAGATGGAGCCGTAAGTTGTGCAGAATGGACAGGAGTAAGGCTACGCGATGTACTTGAAAGTGTAGGTATAAATGCTGACGCTATATATATTGGGTATTATGGAAAAGATATACATTTGAGTGGTGATGTCTCAAAATCGACAATTTCGAGAGGTGTGCCGATGAAAAAAGCCCTTGAAGACGAAACGCTTTTGGCTTGGGCAATGAACGGGAAGGATATTCCCGTGATGCATGGTTTTCCACTTAGATTTGTAGTTGGCGGTTGGCCAGCATCAGTTTCGGGCAAGTGGTTGAACCGAATTTCTATCCGAAATAAAGTACATGATGGCGAAAAAATGAGCGGTCATAGTTACCGAGTACCCGCTTACCCGATTGAAGCAGGTGGAAAAATTGCCGATGCTGACTTGAAAATCATTGAGTCAATGCCAGTGAAATCTGTAATTACTTATCCAAAATCGGGTGCAATGCTCGAAGAAGGTCGCACGCTCGATTTACGTGGACACGCTTGGGCAGGCGATTTTGAGGTTAAAAATATGGAAATTTCTATTGATTTTGGGGCAACTTGGCAAAAATGTGATTTACGTAAACCGAAAAATCGTTTGGCTTGGCAACATTGGTCAACAAAAGTAAATTTCCCGAAAAAAGGTTATTATGAGATTTGGGCAAAAGCAACTGATGCAAATGGAATTGGGCAACCAATGATTATTCCGGCGTGGAATCCGGGTGGGTATTTGAATAATTCTTGTCACCGAATTGCGGTAAAAATTGGTTAAAACTATGAAAAACTTACATAAAATATCTTTTATCGTTTTCAGTGCTGCAATATTGATAAGTGCAGGCTTGAAGCAGGAAAATTTAAGTAGTAAAAAGTCCTTGAATATAGTAGTTATTGACTCTACTGTAAAAATTGATAAAGCAACAGGATTAAATATAGATAAAGGCCTCGACCTCGTGACCGCTCATTGTACAGGCTGCCATTCGAGTAAACTGATTACACAATTTCACACCGACCGTGCGGGTTGGCTCGAAAAAATAAGATGGATGCAGCAAAAACAAAAACTTTGGGCATTGGGCGATGCTGAACCTGTAATTCTTGACTATTTGGCTAAAAACTATCCTGCGTCAGAAACCGTTAATCGTCGAGCAGCGTTGAAGGGTCTTGAATGGTATAAGTTGAAGTAGTTTTCAATGTAAAACCTCAATTTTACCAGCCTTTTTGGTGGTTTCTCCTTTAAAATCATTGGCGATGATTTCGTAAAAATATTGTCCAACTGGGACTGTGCTTCCTTCATAAGTGCCGTCCCAAGCTTTTTTATAGTCTTCAGTTTCAAACATGACGTTTCCGGCTCGATTATAAATTCGCATCTTGAAATCTTTAACGAAAATGGCTTTAATTTCAAAAATATCATTGATTTTATCGTCATTTGGTGAAAAAGCATCTGGCATAAACATCAATAACTTTTGAGCATAAAGCACATCGTTTGAATAACTTATCAGGTTATTGGTCGAAAATGCCCTCACTCTAAATTTTATAATTGGGTTAGTTGGGTCGATACTTGCAGGGTCTGGGTTAAATTTTAGATTTTTATCAACTTTTGTGGTTGTCAAAACGGTTCCTAAATCATCTAATTTTTCAACAAAATAGGAGTTAAGACCCAATGGAAACTTCTGATATTCAGTCCATTTTATACCTACACCTTCCATAGTCAAATACGATGGACAAAAAGCCGATGAAGTATCCGACATAATACCACAGCTATTTTCGTAGGCTACTTTATAACATTCTCGCTGAGTATTGGGGCTTGATTTGTCATCAACTACTCTGTTTCCATTTCCACCTGCATTGAAAGATTCGAGTTTATTATTTTTCCAACGATAAAAAGTATAGCTTTTTAGTCTTTGTCCCGTTGGAAGTGTGGCCGTAATCGCCACTCGTTCTTTTTCAACCGATGTCAAAATATTGGTAATGGTTGGTGGTTTTGTGCTATCGACGCCCGTAACCGAAATAACTCGTGAAAGGGTTTGAACTGTTCCCACAGTTCCGATTACTTGATAAGTATAAGTTGTACCACAAACAGTTGGGCGGTCGGTTAGAGTATCAGTAGTAGCTTTAGTAATTGTTTTAAAGTTGGCTGTTGTATTTTTTGCAATTCGATACGAAGTAAATCTTGGATAAGTTAGGGTTTTCCATTTCAAAAAATTCTTTTTATCTAAAGCTGCCACTTGCAAAGGAATCGAGCAGCTTGAATCTGAAAACGTAGTACGTAAACAAGCATCCGTAATTCCTACTTTATAGCAATATTGCTCTTTATTTGCATCTTTTACTGCAATTTTTATTGTATTGAGTGCAGGAGTTGAAGAATTAATATTTTTTACGATTCTGAAGTTATCAGCACCCCATTTCTGATAAAAATCTAAAGAATAATTGCCACTAAGATACCGAACTTGAATCGTATCATTGTCTTGAACTGTAAGACTCAACAAGGTGGGCGAAATACTTCGACCATTGGGAGTAATTACTTGGGTAGTGACTCCGTCGCAAAACACGCCTGCTTTTATTCCTCTTACTGTTACAATTCGGGCATTATTATTAGCATACGTATGTTTTCTTGCTATAAGCGGAATCTGTGATTTAGTGACAGCTTCGACAGCGGTGTTATCGCCCCAATTGATTGTGTATGAATCAAAATTGTTGTTTGGGTCGGTCGGAATATTGATTTGTGCTTGAGCCGTTGCACAGGTAGTTAATGTAAATTTTGGATTAATCGTTGGTGCAACTACCTCAATTGTCTGGCAAACATAAGCATTTATCATACGAGTAGTAGTGCTGTAACTAACTTGGATGAGGATATATTGTCCAGGGGTAGCAGGTGTATTTATGGTCGCAGTATTGTTCAAAGCATAATTGGCAGGCGGGACAGGAAAAGCTGTGCGAGTGGTATTAAAATAGAAATATATGCCCGTGCGGCCACTTTTGTCCGTTACGGTAAAACTACTATTTGCACAAACCGTTATTTTATTATTTGTAATACCATCAACCGTATATTTAGTTCCCTTAAAATCCAATTCGAATTTTCCTTTATTAGTAGTAGTTGGTATGCCTTGCGTTGGGCACTGAGCTTCCGCTAAACCTGATTTAAACAAAAATAAGGTCATCCAAAAAAGACTCGCCAAGGTGCTCTTCATATAAATGATGGTTTGTTTTAGAAGAAAAACAGTACAAATTTCATAAAAAATTATAAAAAGTAAAGATTAAGACGAAAAAAAACTGTAAACCGTTGCAAAGTAGTGTTATAGGCTCGCACATAATTGAATCATTTATTTATAATTTTTCCCTTACTAAGGCTTAGGCGTTTATCGACACAGGCAGGTATTTCCTCTTCATAGTGGGTCACATAAATAAGTGTTTTATTGAGTTCAAGTACCAAATCATTGACCAAATCTCTGAAATAAATTACATGTTCGTAGTCGAGTCCTTGGCATGGTTCATCAAGCAAAAGTAGCGGTGGATTTTTCACTAATGCTCTTGCCAAAAATACTTGTCGTTGCTCACCTGTAGAAAGTTGATAAATTTTTCGTTCGGATAAATGAATGATATTCAAAAGATTAAGGTAATTGTCTGTTATCGCACGTTCTTCATCGGTCAATTTTTTGAAAAGCCCTGCCGAATCGAAAAGTCCCGATGCTACGGCCTTCCAAACCTCAGTTTGGCGAGTAAAATATAAGTGTAATTCTGGAGAAACAAAGCCGATTCGGTGCTTAATGTCCCAAATACTTTCGCCACTACCACGTTTGCGGTCAAACAGATCATAATCATTCTGATATCCTTGTGGATTATCACCCGTAATTAAGCTCAATATTGTACTTTTTCCCGAACCGTTTGGACCCATCAATGCCCATTTTTCGCCTCGTTTTACTTGCCAATTTATATTATCAAGCACATTTACGCCCTTATAAGTCACAGTTACGTTTCGCATATTTAAGGCATAATTGAAATTGTTTTTTGCTGGAATTTGCTTGACTATGGCCAAAATATCAACAGCAATTTTTATGCCCGAATTTTGGATAATTGTTTGAAAATCAGAAGCTTGAGTAGAAGTGTTTTTTATTTTTCCGTTTTGAAGTTGGATAATATTCGTGATGCACGAAGGAATTTCTTTGGGAGTTGTAACCATGATAATCTGAATACCCGATACCGCCACTTGATTAAGTACTTGGTGTAAAGTTTCACGGCTTTCAATATCAAGTCCAACAAACGGATTATCGAGCAAAAGCACTTTTGGTTTACGTAGCAGTGAAAGTGTTATGAGCGTGCGGCGAGTTTCTCCATTTGATAAAGTTACTATTTTTCGTTCGAGTAAATGACTGATTTTGAGCAAATTAGCACTTTTAATCAATTCATCTTCAGAATAAGGTAAAGGTGGTAAATCAATCGATTTTTCATCGACTGTACCAATAGGCTTAATTTGATTTTGCAGGATTTCTCGCACCGTTGGCGAAATCTCAGCATCTTGCGAATTGAAACGTTGTTGATAATATTGCGTTGCTGCTTGCACGATTCGATTAAAAGTATAATCTTTGGCTACAAAAGCAATTTCGTCATAATTTGGTTTCGTGATTCGGCCTTTTGTCGGAAATATCTTTCCTGCAATAGCTTCCAAAAAAGTACTTTTTCCTGAGCCATTTCCACCAATAATTGCCCAATTTTCGTCAGTTTTAGCTTGCCAATTAATATTTTCTAAAACCGACCGGTCGCCTTTTTGAATGTTTACTTCGTTGAATGTTATCATTAAATCAAAATCGTTGTTTTACTCATATTTAGTTTTAGCTGCAAGATAAGTCATTTTTGATTTCACAAGAAAAAATATCAAATGGCTTGCAAAAATTTTATACTAATAAACCTATTTTGCCAAATAGTGGTTATTAGTTTACCTGCAAATAGAAATATGAAAATAAAAATCTTATGTTTTGGCATCACCCGTGACATCATCGGACAGTTTGAATACACAACTTCGCTCGAAAATGCCGCCACCATAGCCGACTTAAAACAACATCTTTCAGCAAATTTCCCTACTTTTACAAGCCTTAAGTCGTTGCGAGTGGCCATCAACTCCGAATATGCCGAAGATACAGCCATTTTGAAAGAAAATGATGAAATTGTATTGATTCCGCCAGTAAGTGGTGGCTGATTTTTTAGCTATTTTTCAGTATGAAACTCAAAATACTTAATGTTGTCGAGCTTCAAACACAACAAGGAAAATTTTATAGAACAATTTAAATTTAAGAATGGAAAATCCAGTTTTGATTTTTGGTGCGGGTAATCTCGGAAAAATCGCCTTAGATATTTTCAATAGAAATAACGTAGTCGTATATGGCTTTTTGGATGATAATAAAAAATTACACAATACCGAAATCGGTGATGTGATGGTTTTGGGCGAAACCGACGACGATGGTTTCTTGAAGCTAATTGGCCCAAAAACCGAAGCTTTCGTAGCTCTCGAAAATAATAAAGAGCGTAAAAAACTCATCGAAATGCTCAATAATCGCCGAAAAACAATGCCTATCAATGCGGTGCATAATACGGCAGTTGTCTCGGCTGATGCCTTTATTGGCCACGGAAATTTGGTTGCTGCTCGTGCAATTGTCAATCCTTATGCAACAGTTGGTAGTCATTGTATAATCAATGCCTCGGTGGTGGTTGATATCAACGCAAGCGTAGGCGATTACGTGCAAATCGGAGCGGGTTCAATCATCAACAGCGAAGCCATCGTTGAAGAAGGAGCTTTTATTGGCTCAGGGGCAGTAATTATTTCAGGCGTAACAATTGGCAAAAATGCACGTGTTGGGGCGGGTTCAGTTGTTGTCGAAAACGTTGTAGATGGCACAACTGTTTTTGGAAATCCGGCCAAGAAGATATAAACAGTTGGCAGTTTTCAGTAGGCAGTCTGCAAAAAAGTAAACTGTACACTGAAAAATGCCAACTTTCAATGCTCTCTCGCAAAATTCTTCTCTCCCGCCTCAATCGCAACTTTCAAATGATTTTCTTTGGGTGGAATTGGGCAACTGTAACCTGCACTAAAAGCACAGTAAGGGTTATAGGCTTTATTGAAATCTAAATAAATCTTATCGCCTTCGATTTCTTTCATTCTTAAATCAAGATAACGCCCACCGCCATAGCTTTCTTTTCCGTTAGTCAAATCTTTGAATGGAATAAACAAATAATCTCGGTACAGTGGCAAGTTTCTCAGTTTAAGCGATTGATAAACAGTGAGCTTGTAAGGTTTTCCATCAATTTCAAATTGTAATTCTCCAAATTTTGTATAAGTAGCCGTTTGCCCTGATGAGGTTGGTATTTTGAGTGACTTTTCTCGGGCGGCGTTCCGTCGTTTTGTAGGTACAAATTCGCACATAACCTTAAATTTCTCGTTGGGCTCATGGAAACGTAAATACGCAAAATCTTCTTTTTTGAGCGGCGAATTAGAGTTTTTAAGGAAATCTGCCTTATATTCTTCTCGATGTTGTTCTATTTCTGCTTTAAAATCTTGGGCAAAAATTGTTAGAGGAAGAAATGCAACGAGTACTAAAATAAGTTTTTTCATTGTGCGATTGGTTTGACAGTTTTGGCAATAAAAATACTAATAAATATCATCATTATGGCAAAATATCCCACATACGGATAGTTTTCAATATAACCTGATGGCGTTTTATGAATGATAAATCCGCCAATATTAGTTGCAATAGCTTGTGCAAATAGCTGAACTGATGAATTAATGGCCATAAAACTACCTCTTTGTCGTGAATTTACCACGTTCGATACGATTGCCTGGGTAGGAATTAAACGACCGTTTGAAAACACAAAGAATATTCCAGAAATCACTAAAACTCCCCATAAAGCCCCTGAAAACATATTAGTTATCAAGAAAATTGGAATCATTGAAAGTAGGGCAAAAATCACAAAAACTGGATATTTCCCCTTGCGGTCGGCCAATTTCCCGACCATCGGTGCTGAGAAAATCGTGAGTAGTCCGCCCACAAAATAAATCAAAAAGATATTATCTTGACTAAATCCGACATTGGCAACCAAAGTCGGCGAAATATACGGAATGATGCTAAAATGCCCCAACATAATGATTGTAGAGAGACTCAATGCACGAAGTTGGTTCGGGTTTCGAGTAATATCAGTAATTACAGCAAAAGGACTTTCTTTAAGTTGACGGTTTTTAAGGTGTTTGTCGAGTCTCGGAACGTAGCGGTAAATCAGAAAAATAACAGCAATTCCAAGTCCACCAACGACCAAAAATGGAGAATGCCAACCAAATTTACTTGCCAAAAAAAGCCCTGCAGGAATACCAACCACCGAAGCCAATGAAAAAGCTGTCGTAATAAAACCCATTGCTGTTGCACGACGTTCGTACTCAAAAGTATCAGCTACAATTGAAAGCACTTGAGCTCCAATCAAACCACCGAATACACCCGCCACTACTCTTGCCAATATCAAGATTTCGTAAGTTGGTGCGATACCACAGGCGAGCGTACCAATAACAAAACCCGTATAGGCAAAAAGAACGACTTTTTTTCGGTCGTAATTATCAACAAAAAATGCTGATAGAAAACCAGATATTCCGGCACTCAATCCATAAGCAGATACAACAAAGCCAAATTGTCGGGGTGAAATATCAAAGATTTTCATCAATTGTGGCCCTAAAGGCATCATTATCATAAAATCTATGATGTGCGTAAAATTGATACAAGCCAATATAAATAGTAGAAGTTTCTCTTTTTGAGTCATTTATGCAGTGCTTTTTTGAATAATTCTTAATTTTTCAACGAAAGGGAGTGGAAAATAATTCATTCAAAGAATAAGTATGGCAAACCCAATTTAACAAAAGGATTATTATACTTGATTTATCATTACTTTAGATTTATCCTCGAAATATACTAATTTCACGCTCATTAAACTTCATTAAAATAAAAAATGCCAAACGAATTCATAATCAGCCAATTACCATCAAATAAAATCTTACTTGAAGGAAAGGAATACGATTTTTATAGTGGAACGTCCTATTTGGGCATGAACCAAGATGAAGACTTCAAAAGCTTATTGATTGAAGGCATGAACCGCTATGGAATGTCGTTTGGAAGTTCTCGAAACGGAAATCTACAATTGGATATTTACGACCAAGCCGAAGAAAAAATGGCACGTTGGGTTGGGGCAGAAAAAGCCTTGACAGTTTCGTCAGGAATGTTGGCGGGGCAAGTTGTGGCACAATATCTAAAAACGCAGAATACAACGTTTTTTTATGCACCAAGTAGTCATTCTGCTAATTTCCATGAACCAAATATAAGTTTACCCAATATGAGTTTTGAGGTTTGGGCAAGCAATATTTGTCAAGAAATCTTTGAGCAAAATGCTCCACACTCAGTCATCGTTTGTAATTCTTGCGACGCCCTCAAACTAAGCATTTATCATTTCGTCTGGACGAGTCAACTACCACAAAATCAAACAATTACACTCGTCATCGATGATTCGCATGGTTTAGGAATAATGGGAGAAAACGGTTCGGGAATTTTTAAGCAAATAACAGTCAACGAAAATGTAAAACTCGTAGTCGTTAGTTCATTACATAAAGCGATGGGAATTGCGGGCGGAGTAGTTTTTGCCGATAAAGATTTTATTCATACGCTCCGAAACACTGCTTTTTTTGCTTCTTGTTCACCGATTGCCCCTGCGTATCTATACGCATATATGTACGCTGATGAAATTTATGAAAGAAATCAACAAAAATTGAGAGCTAATATTCAACGTTTTTCTTCGCAACTATCTGATAATCAGTCGTTATTTAATTTTATCGAAAATTACCCGGTTTATTATTCTTTGCAAGACGAGTTCTACGATTTCTTGTTTCAGAAAGGTATTTTTATTTACAGCTTTGCTTATCCAATCAAAACAGGTAAGCCCAATACTCGAATCGTGCTAAGCTCGTGGCATACAAGTTTTCAAATTGATTATTTGATAGCTAAAGTCAAAGAGTTTAGTGGCTTTTGATTCATTACGGCCATAACGATATAGCACTGAAGGATTAGGAGCAATTGGCATTTGAGAACTACTTTTCAATCCAAAAAAGTTTTAATGATAGCTCCTGCTAAATTTAGCACCAAATAGATATTCGTTGTGTAATGTTGTGCGTCCCATTCTACAAGGATATTTTTGTAAGCTCCAAAGTAAGCAATCAATATCAGCAAAGCCAAAATTACCAACTGAATCGTCGGATATTTAAAAGCCTTCGTCTCTAAGCATCAACCAATCAACCAAATCTTATCTTCTTCATTGCCTTGTTCTTTCCATTCTACCAACACACGCTGTGTATCTAGCGTATTTACACGCATACCTGTATAATCGGGCTGAATCGGCAAATCTCTTTCGTAACGGCGATTGATTAGGCATAAAAGCTCTACTTTTTCGGGGCGACCAAACGCTTGCATAGCATCAATTGCCGCACGAACCATTCGGCCAGTTGCCAATACATCATCAATCAAAATCACCTTTTTGTTTTCAATCACAAAAGGCACTTTAGTTTCGTTGGGTTTTAGAGGCGTATCTCTTCTTCTGAAATCATCACGGAAGAAAGTGGCATCTAAATGTCCTAATTTTATATCAATGTTTGTTTCTTCTCTTAATTTTTTGGCGATACGCTCAGCCAAATAGATACCTCGTGGTTGCAGTCCCAAAATCACTGAATTCGAGAAATCTCCGTGGTTTTCAATCAATTGTTGGCACAAACGATTGAGTGTGATATCAAGTAAAGGATTACTAAGAATGAGTCGGTTCATACGCCTAAATAATACTGAACGATAAAAAATTTATCAATTCAACTATGCAAAAGATATTGATTCTTGTTTTAAATTGTAAAACTAAGCATTTGATATACTATTTGCATAAAATATTAAGAACTTTGCACAAAATTTTTATTTAATAATTGTTTGGCTGTATGTTTTATGCTGTACACTTTATGCTTTTTTGTTTGCAAATAAAGCAAAGTTGCCTAAATCTTACTGCCTAAATCCTAAAAATATGAAATATTTAATAGCTGGGCTTGGCAATATCGGTCCAGAATATGCACTTACCCGGCACAACGTTGGTTTTATGGCTCTCGATAGGTTGGCTGCTCAACAAGGCTTTTCGTTTAAGATGGAACGCCTCGCTTACACCGCCGAGTTTAAGCATAAAGGAAAGCAGATTTACTGCATCAAGCCAACAACTTATATGAATCTCAGTGGCAATGCCATCAATTATTGGTTGCAGGCTCTCAAGATTCCTGCAGAAAACCTTTTGGTGATTTGCGACGACCTCGCTTTACCCTTCGGAAAGCTACGCTTAAAGACAAAAGGCTCGCATGGTGGGCAAAACGGTTTACGCAACATTGAAGAAAAACTTGGTACAAATGCTTACAACCGATTAAGGTTTGGAATAGGCAATAATTTTCATGCGGGTAGGCAGGTTGATTATGTACTAAAAGCCTTCAATGACGATGAAATGATTCAACTGGTCGATAGATTAGATCGTGTTGGCGAAATAATTTTGAATTTTTGTACAATTGGTGTAGAGCGAACAATGAATTTTTACAACGAATGATTGTACTTTTTAAAGAATTTTCAAATTGCTTGTTTTTAGAATAAAATATAAGTTGCATTTTTTTAATACAAATTATATTTTGTTTTTGAGTTAAATACTTGTTAAATATATCTATAATATTAAAATAATCCAAATAAATTTAGAACATTATTCGGTTGTTGGTCATAGTTGTCATTTGGATTGTATTATTTTCTCACATACCTTTGTATCGTTATCCAAAAGGAAAATAAGACAAAACAATGAAAAATTCATTAAAAACAATTATATTTGCATTGGTATTCGGGTCATTCATGACTACTGCAAATATTGTAAAAGCAAATGACCGTGATTCAGCTACAAACGAAGTAATTTTAGTTAGAGGTGCTGAAGCAAGTTTCGCAAATTTTATGTCAAAAAATGCGAAGAAGTTAGTTAAAACAAATGATTGGAATATTTTTACAGAAGTTGTGACTTTATATAATGCCTCTCCGTCTAAATTCATGACATTGAGTGCCGACAAAAAAGAAGCATTTGTTACAGCAGTAGAAAATATCGAAGTAAAACTTAATAAGGTACGAGGCAGTAAGGCAAAGATTTGGAAGCAGAAAGTAACAAAAACCGCCTCAGTTATCAAAGTTTTATGGAATTACCAATCAAACGTTGAGTCAACAGACACAGAACAGGCAATTGCTCCAGAGGCAATTGAAATGTTAGGTCGTTAAGACTCAACTTTCAAGAAGAATATTAAGTTTTCATAGTTTAATAGGTTAGGGTTGAATAGATGGACGCTTACCCCACTGCTCTCGATAGCGGTGGGGTTAAGTTTTTTTAGAGGGTACAGGAACGCCAAAGCCCTCGAAAAATGTTATGTTTTCATTACTAACAGAGGTAATTGTGATATTTCTCATTATATATTCTTCATTATTCATTATTCACAATGCGTAAACTGCTCTTTATCAGCTTATTATTAGTCGGATGTGCCAAGTCCGAAACTCAGAATTCTACAAAAGCATACTTCGATTTGGCTGGTCTTGTAAATCAACAGATAACGGAATTGAATAAAAATCAGCCACGTACGCACAAAAACTTGGTGATAGAAGAAAAGAAAGAGGTCTTAAATACCAACAAAATTGATTGGCAAAAAGAACTTGAACTTTTTTTGCAAGCGGATTTAAACAAACAAACATATCAGTTAAGCTATAATAAAGAAGAAACAACACAGATGGAAGTTTACACACTCAAAGAAGGTGAAAATTTACCAGTAAAATCTTTGAAAATTATTTTTGATGAAGATAAATCAGCTAAACATATTGAAGCCTTGATACAAACAGAAAATTATTTATATCAATCAGAAAAGCACCTTTTGATGACACTTGATAAAAATTACCTCACTCATTATCAAATTGAAGGCTGGCAAGAATTATTTATCGGTAAAAAGAAGAGTTTTAAAGTTGATGGGATTGTGGTGAGGAAATGAAAAATTTGATAAAGAAGTTGTTTTAAAACTAAAAAGAGGCTGTCTCAAAAGGGCAGTCTCTTTTTTATTTGCAGATTTATTTGTAACTTAGGGTTATGAAACATCCAAGAAATCGGGTCGTTTTTAAGACCTACACCCCTAATCAAATA
>JAIXOL010000071.1 GCA_027486845.1 Cytophagaceae bacterium | reverse complement strand
CTAATCCGCAAGCTGATATCAATACTTGATTTGGTGAGGTCTTTGAGCAATAATTGCACCCGAAATTTGGTCGGGCTATTGGTGATGTCAGTAAATTTGCCTGTATAAGGCGGTGAAAGCAACACTCGACAATCTACTGGGAAGTTTTGGGCAAAAGCATACCCACCACCTCCGATGAGGGTGTTTAATACAAAAATAAAAAGGATTAATTTATGTTTCATTCAGAATATTTTTTTGTCTAAATTTTTTTTTACCCCCAGCCACCGTTTAGTCAATAATAGCAATCCTTGTTTGGTTGACGGAATCTTCCGACTTGACAATCAGAATATAATTATCAGTTTTGACTTTCAAATCCAAATCAAAAATATGCTGTTTCTTCACTTCCGAAAAAGTAGTACTGTAAACTGTTTGCCCCGAAGAAGCTCGCACGATACTTACCTCAATTGGCTTGGCTTGCACCAAATCTACCGTGACACTAAACTTTCCATAATTGGGGTTTGGCGAAACAGCTACCTTACTGATAAGCTTGGTTTTGTCATAGCCCAATTTAGGGTCGGTTTTATCTATGTCTTCGGGTTTGAAAACCTTAATGTCATGCTTGACAATTGTGATACAGTTGCCCAAAAAGGCTTGCATCTGCACCACATATTCACCATCATTGACAAAAGCAAACTTGATACGCTTGATATTTTCCTCCATCTTGTCGGCTTCGGCGGGTAAAGTCCAAATCACTTTATCAGGAATTGGTTTGGTGATGTCCAGAGCCACCACTTCATCCCCGACAAATACTTGTACTGGCAACAAAAAATCCGCCTTTAAAGCCTTGTCATTATTGACAAGGTCATAGTCAGCTTTGACCTCACAACCCGACGCATTTTTGACCGAAATGCTGTACTTTCCCGCCACCGAAGTCGTTAATTCTTGCAAATCCTTTGAAATTTGTATATTTGTCGAAGTAGCGATTATATTTCCATTCAAAAACCACTGAATGGTCTGATTCGGATTATTGGCATTGAGTATCAACTGTTGCCCTTTACAGACTTCTTTTGGCAATAAACTCGTAAAGTCAATGGCATTGAGTTTTTCAGGCACAGGCACTTTGACCGAAGTCTGGAGCTGACAACCATTGGCATCTTGCAAGCTAATGGTATAATTACCTGACAATAAATTTTCATACGTAATGGTGTTGCTTACCAAAGGCTTTACATTAAGTGGCTCTGAAATAAGCGTTGAAGTATAGGGAGAAATGCCCCCTTTCAAAGAAAGTGAAATGGCTCCATTAGCGTCGCCTACACAGGTAGGAGTAATGATTTTTTCAATTACAGAACTTAATGATTTAGGCCAAGTCAAGACTACCTTTTCAATATTGTCTTCGCATTGTTTGGCATCCAAAACCTTGAAAGTATATTCGGCTTGTGTGAGTTTCTCAAAAAGTCCCGTTTGGTTTTTTGATACATTATCTCGAATGAAAGTATAGCTCCCATTACCACCAACAGCTTTGACTTCAATTATACCATTTTGTTCACCCACACAAAGAGGGTTCAGTTGTTTGATTATACTCATTTTAAGCTTGTCGGGTTCTTTCAGCGTAATTTCAGTTTTCTTGAAACACTGGTTTGCATCTTTCACATAGACTTGATATGTTCCTACTTTGAGGTTTTGAAAGAGCGGCTTGTCTTCGTAGATTTTATCGTCCAAAGAATAAATCAGCTTAGGTGTTCCACCAGTTGTATTTATCAAAATCGAGCCGTTGGCTTCTCCAAAACAGCGAATCAAATCTTGATTGATAGGAAATAATTTTAACTCATCGGGTTGCTTTACTTCCACATTTTGGGTATAAATACAGGCGTTTTTATCTCGAATGGTCATCAGATAATTTCCTGCAAAGAGTTGGTTAAACTCGGTAGCTGCTTGAAAATTTTGCTTATTTAAAGCATACTCATAAGGCGTAGTTCCGCCCGATGCAAAGGTGTTGATTTTGCCCGATTGGTCGCCAAAGCAATCATTGGTTTTGACCGTAAAGCTGGCTTTCAGCAACGCAGGCTCTGAAAGGCTTGTACTGAGTAAAAACGTACAATTATTGAGGTCTTTGCCCGTAACATTATACGTTCCTGCCTTGAGATTCATAAAAAGGGGAGATGTCTGAAAAGTGCTATTATCCAAAGAATAACGGTAAGGTTGCGTACCACCATTGATTCCTACTTCCAGCTTCCCAGTTTGGTTTTCAAAACAAGTCAAGTCACTTTTGGCAACTAAATTCAATGACAAAGGAGCGGGTTGGTCAATGGTTTGAGTTGTGGTTTTTACACAACCTTTGCTGTCTTTGACATAGACCGTAAAGTTTCCCGCAGGAAAAGCCGTCAGCAGTGTCGGATTTTGATAGGTGCTATTATCTTTTGAATATTGATACGGACTCGTTCCGCCAGTGGCCGCCAAAGTAATTGTTCCGTCGCTGCTGCCATTGCATAGAGCATTAGTAAAAGTTGCCACCGAAGGCACTAAAAGCGTTGGTTGGCTTACCGTAATTATTGTCGAAGTTTTCGTACAGCCATTGGCATCTTTCACCCAAAACTGGTAGGTATTGGCTATTAAACCACTAAAAACATTGGTGCTGACAAAATTTGTTCCATCAATTGAGAAAGTATAAGGCAGCGTTCCACCTGAACCAATGACTTGACCTTTGCCGTCATTTCCTGCAAAACACGAAACATCTTGCAACACACTTGAAGTGGTCGTTACCAGCGTTGGTTGTGTCAGATTTTGGTCTTGAGCAAAAGTACAACCATTGTTGTCTTTGACCGTTACGGTATAATTTCTCGCAGAAAGATTCATAAAATCATTTCCAGATTGATAGTTGGTGCCATCAATCGTATATTGATAAGGACTCACGCCACCCGTGCCGACAATGCTAATTTTGCCCGTTTGGTCGCCATTACAAAGGTTACTTTGGAGGTTAATATTAGATTGTAAAAGCGTTGGTTGGCTCAAAGTTACTCTGATGCTGTCCAAACAACCAATGCGGGTTTTGGCAGATATTTTATAAGTTCCTGCACTCAAACTACCAAAATTGCCATTCGACGAAAAACTACCGTTGTTGATGGCGTAGTTGAAAGGCCCCATGTTATTATCACCAATGGCATTGATAAAACCATTATTTCCACCAAAACATGAGATATTTCCTAAAGTCGATACTTTTAAATCAGCACGGTTTTGTTCTTTGATTTCGACACTGACCACACTTTTGCATGAAAGTGGATTGTCTTGAATCGTTACTGCATAAGTATTCGGAGCAAGATTATTGAAAGTCCGATTAGCTGAAAAATTACTGCCATCAATGGCCAAACTATAGCCACCATTTCCCCCCGTAATGTTATCAATGCTCAGATTGGCCGTTGGAATTTGACAGCTAATTGGATTGATGGTATAAGTGGCTTTGATGCTATTGGGCAACTCCAAATTTACAGCTTCGGTATAAGCACATAAATTATCGGTGACGGTAATATAATAACTACCATTTTGTAAATTACTAAAACTATTATTCCCCGAAGCCGTTGTTTGGCTACTGATGCGATAAACGTAGTTTCCTTGTCCACCTCGTGTATTATTGACCACGATGCTGCCATTGCCAGCCACGCAATCAGTCGGTAAGGTTTTGGCAATATCAAATCTAATAGGGCTACTTTTGGCAATAATCGTAACAGGAAAATCTTTTGAGCAAGAGTTTTGGTCACGGAAATTGACTGTATAATTTCCTGTTTTGAGATTATCAAAATATCCACTACTGTTAGCAGTTGAACTTAGTCCATTGCCATTGAAATCTATCCCCGATAAGCTATAAGTAAAGTTACCTGTGCCACCCGAAGCTCCCACTTTAAAGAAACCCGTGGCATAACTGGCACAATCGACGTCTTGTTTTTGAAGCAAAGAAATACTTGTATTACTTGGCTCGGTAAGTGTTACGCCAATATTCGTTGGGCAATTATTGGCATCTTTGCCATAAATAGTATAATTCCCTGCCGATAAAGTAGTAAATGTTCCTGATGTTTGGAAAGTTGAATTATCTTTTGAAAATTGGTAAGGACTCGTGCCACCCGACAAAACCGCTTGAATACTTCCTGTGTTATTTTGATAACAACTTAAATTCGATTGAGAAGCAATACTCACTTGTAAGGCTTGAGCAGGTTGCAGAATTTGCACTGAAATGGGTTTCGTACAACCCGAATTGTCTTTGACAGTCAGAGAAAAAGTACCTGCCGAAAAACCGCTGAAAGCTCCCGAAGTTTGAAAATTTGTCCCATCTTTTGAAAATGTATAAGGTGAAACCCCACCAGTAGTAGCAATCGTTACTGTGCCATTATCTCCACCGAAACACGAAACAGCTGTTTTTGCTGTCAAACTCGGCACAATATTGGTCGGTTGGGTCAGCGTCAAACCACCTGTGGTTTTTATACAGCCATTGGCATCTTTTACCCAAAAACTGTATGTACCAATCTCAAAAGAGAAATTAGCCCCACTTTGGTAGGTCGTGCCATTGGCCGAATATGTATAAGGACTGATTCCACCGCCTGCCAAGACATTGATTGTGCCATCATTTCCACCAAAACAAGTGACGTTTTTGGTAATACTCGGCGTAGCCGTCAGTACCGTTGGCTGATTGACCGTGATGGTTTGGCTATTCAAACAGCCTCGACTATCTTTGGTTTTGATGGTGTAGCTACCCGCTAACAAAGTTTCGAATGTTCCCGAAGTAATAAAATTGATTCCATCTTTTGAATATTGGTAGCTTGGCGTTCCACCGCTGCCGACTACTACAATTTTTCCCGTTTGGTCAGAATTACATAAATTATTAGTAATGGTAATGTTTGCCGAAACAATTGTTGGTTCGCTAACGGTCGTGTTTATACTTGCTTCACAACCATTGGCATCTTTGGTATATATGATATAAGTATTGGCAGCTAAGCTACTAAATGTTCCTGAAGCTTGAAGAGCATCCGCTCCTTTCCTAAATTGATAAGGACTAATTCCTCCCGTAGCACTAACAACAATCTGTCCCGAATTATCGCCATTACAAGTTAAGTTTGTAATGACAGGACTGCCCATAACAATGGCTGTGGGTTGTAAGATGCTGGAAGTTGTGGTTTTGGTGCAACCTTTGGCATCTTTGATAGTAAAAGTATAAGTTCCTGCCGTTAAAGTTGAAAAAGTTGAATCTGCTTGGAAATTAGTACCATTTTTCGAGAATTGATAAGTCTTCGTACCACCATTGGCTTTTAGTTTGACCAAGCCAGTATTGCCACCATTACAAATCGCATCTGTTTTATTATCAATCCCAATTTCTAAAGCAGTAGGTTGCGTAATGCTCGAAATACCACTTTCTTTGATACAGCTATTGGCATCTTTTACCCAAAATTTATAATTGTTTACACCTAAATTATCGAAAACATTAGAACTACCATAAGTAATACCATCTTTAGAAAATTGATAGACTGGAGTTCCCCCCGAAGCATTTACAGTGATTTGTCCATCAGTGCTTCCAAAACAACTAATGTTTTGTGCTGAAAGGTCAATCATAATATCATTTGGTTGTGAAATCACTTGCGAGGCTACATTGACCGTACAAAGATTATCTTTGACTTTCACAGTATAAGTATTTGCACTTAGCCCTGTGAAGACGTTTCCTGCCACAAAGTTTGTTCCATCAATCGAATACAAAATAGTTCCTGATGAAGACCCCGCCGAAGTGATGGTGATTGAACCTGTGTTTTGACCAAAACAACCTACATTTTGGCTGGCACTCACCGAAGCATTGAGGGTACTGTTGATACCAATGGTTTCGTTCAAGGTTTTAGTACAACCAGCGGCATCTTTGAGCCAAAACGTATAGGTTCCCGCTCCCAAATTGGTAAAGGTATTGGATGACTGATAGTTGGCATTATTGATGCCGTACTGTAAAGTGCCAATTCCTCCCGAACCGTTTAAAGTGATTGAGCCATTGTTTTCTCCTACACAATTGGCATTACTTTTAGTATTCAATGACAAGTTTAAGGCCGCATTTTCTGATACACTGACACTTTTAGTGGTTTCATAACCCGACGCATCTCTAACTTTAATACTATAATTTCCAGCATTAAGTCCGCCAAATACATTACTACTCTGAAATGCTCCGCCATTTTTGGCGTACAAAAAGCCCGATTTTCCGCCACTAACATTGACAGTGATACTGCCCGAATTGCCACCATTACAAGCAACATTTACGACGCTTTCGCTGATGCTCATATCATCGGCAACATTGAACTGTTGACGAGTATTTAGTACCCCATCGACAATCACACCTACCCATTGGCTACCCGAATTGCTGGGTTGCCACGTAACCCCCGTGCCGTAAGGTAAAACACCGCCGTTGGAAATACTCCCACTCGAACTGGTATAAACCACCGAACGAGCGACGGTCTTTTTTAGCACATTATCAATGTAAAATTTAAAATTAGCACCATCGTAAGTGATTTTGAAGGTAGATGCACTGAAATTGCCTGTTTCGGTGCTTTCAATAGTACCATTATAAGTGTATTCTTTGACGTTGACGGTATTATTATCTCGCATCCGAAAGCCAATAGCTCCCATCGTTACTTCCTGCACATCAAAGGGCAAAACCCCATTGTGCTGGTATTCTAAACTAAATGGACTGCGACCTGAGAAATTAGCATAACTACCAAAGGCCACTCCACCGTTATAGGTAATTGAGCCATTGCCATTAATGGCGTATGCAATGGGATTATTCGAACCTTGTAGGTCTGCTCCGACGAGACCACTGTTTAGAGGACTACCATTGATGATAAACTTTCCTGAAGTATAAGAAGCTCCAAAGCTACTTGTACCCACGTTGATATAATATTTATGCAAACCGTGTGCATTTATTGCCACCGCTTCACATTTTCCCACCGAAACTGGGCTTGATAATCTTCCATAAGGGGCAGATTCATCGGTCGAACCAATGCCATTACCTGTATAGCTATTACCGTTGGGAACTTCTACATACACATAGTCATCTTCTACGGTTCGAGTAGCGGCCACACTTCCACAAGCGTCTCGGACTTCAAAGGTATCACCAGGTTTGAGTTTGCCAAAAGAAAAGTTGATTTTGCAAATGCCGAAATTACAAAAGTCTTCGGTATAATCTATACCTCTGACCCATTTGACGTTATTTACCCAAAACTGAATGCCGTCAGCTTGGTAACAAACTTGGTTGAAAGCAGTCGTCCCCGTAGCCGTGTATTTAATGGTCGGTAGATAAAGCTTGTTTTGAGCAGATACATCCATTATGGTTGCACTGAAGACCCCTACTAAAAGCAGGAGCCAAAGAAGTGGTCGTAAAAACATAAACGTGTGTAAATTTATCTTACTCTTTTACAGCAATTTGTAAGTCAGTCTGGAATGAATAATTAATAGATTGTTTGGGTTCGGAGAGCGAAAAATGAATCGCATACGTACCCGCTTGTATGGCATCGGGTAGCTCAATACTCAAGGTCTTTTGGGTGGCATTATAAATGCCATTTTGAATGTATGTTTTGGCTACACCGACCAAATTAACCTGATAGAACCTTGCCCCTATTTTTTCAAAATTGATGGTACTGAAAGTGAGTTTGTCTGATTTTTTATAAAAGGCTTGTGTATTTAAAATCGCTGTAACAAAAGGCAAGCTGGGGTCGTAAATGTTTATTGACCTTGCTGTTGTACTACTCAATTTCTTTTCCGAAGCATTATAGATTTTGACTTCGTATTCGCCAACGGTCACATGATTGGGTAAAATAAAGCCTAATTGCTTGGGCAAGCTTTTGGACATAGGCAGTTGGTACGTAGTATTTTTATTACTTAACTCACATAAAAACGTGTATTGTGTAGCGTCGATGTACTCCCCAATTAACCAAAGTGTGTCGCCTTTTAGTAGCTGGGTTTTAGGAATGCTCATCAATTTAGGGCTGGGATAAGCCAACCAAATTTTGGTATCTGAAGTCACTTCTTGGTTTTTGACTTTAACTTTGATGTGATACAAACCCGCTTTTTGCTCAATGGCTGTCGTTAGCTTGATTTGGGTAGAATCAATTAATTGGTGTTTGAGCAGGCTTTCTTTATTTTCGTTATCTATCAAAAATGCTTGGATGTCCAAAGCAAATTTACCGAAGTTTTTTCCGACAATGCTCAAGTCTTTACCTGCTTCTACGGTATCTGTTTTTATCTGAGAAATTTCGGGCTTGGGCTGATTGGCCACTTTTACTTTGACGGTGTAAATAAGTTTGTTACTACCTTTGGATAAAGTAAAATACACATCCTGAGCAAAGTTTTGGGCAAGCCCCGATGCTGGCACAACCGTAACGCCATCTTCCAAGCCAATGATTGGCACTAATGCACTGATAGCCGTTTGATAAGGTACTTCAACGATGATGGTTTTCGTGCTTTGGTCGATAGTAGTAGAAAGAGCTTTGACCCCTTCCAAATCAAACTTTAAAATACTTGGCGGAGTGCTTGGTTCGTTGGTTTTGGTGCAGGAGAAAAGTAATAATAAACAGCAAAGTTGGGATATAAATCTTATCATAGGTTATACTTGCAAAAGTTATACGCTCAGCAAAAATGAGAAAAAAATTGTTATTATAATAGAAAATAAGAAATATTTTTTTGCGTAAATCTCAAAAATAATACCGCTTACTCATTTAAGTGGTACCGTTCAGTAACAAAAGCATATTAGTCTCAATCCCACCATGTTTTTTCCGTGCATACTCAAAGGATTAATTTTCCCCATCATTTCATGGTACATTCTTCTATTAGCTTCGTAAATCTGCTGGACGGGGTTGTGCTGGTCAACAGCGAATTTCTATAATTTCGGTGATTTGCTCTGTGTTTTTTATTGAATTTTAGTCTTATTATTTTTTAGCACCACAGTGGCGGCCACTCCAATTTCTATAGCTGCCACTGGTTAGCCAACTACCATTTTCAAATGATTTTTCGGTTGCTTTGTAACTGGCAATAAGTGTAAATGTATTTGCTCCATCACTGACTTTGATGGTAAGGATATTGCCTGTTGGATTATATTCTCCTGAAGAAATAGTTTTATTTGTCAAACTAAGCATCGTTACCGAGCCTTCTACTCTGTCATAATCACTATTAGGGTCATCGACTTGTTTGAGATTGTGCAAAGTAATTATTCCCGAATTACCACGTCCAGACCATGTGCCTTTATAAGTGCCATTGATATTATTGGGAGAAATACTTGAATTTGAAGAACATGAGTGTAAGAAAGTGGCTGTAACTGCCAACAGAGGGATAATAAGAAGTTTTTTCATTGTTTTCGTGAGTTTACGAAAAATGCGTAGGACGTGCATTTACCCGCTATCGAGGCTCTGGACAAGCCCATGCAACAAAGTAAAGCACGCCTACGCATAACCCACGTAGGCGTTTCTTGCTTCACTCCCTGTTGCATTATGAAATTGTCCAGATTTCGATTTGCAGGAATTTCCGCTAAACGCTAATTTTCAATATGTTTAGTAAAATCTATTTATTTAACTTATATTTTCGGTTTTGATTTGGGGCAAATATATAAAATCAGAATGATAAACAAACGGTATCATCATCTTCTTTTTTATACTTTTCATAAGCTGTATCAAAATCGTCATTATGTTTTTTTTTGTATTTCTGCCATTGGTAATCATCTAAAAAACGTTCCATCTCGAATTGTTCATTCATCGCTCTTGCAAACTGATAGTTTGATTTAGTAGTGGCATATCTATCGGCTGTTTCTTCGTAAATATTGGTGAGCCATTGAATGAATGATTCGTTTTCATCCTCTTGCTCTTCTTCAAATTCTTTAATAATTTGCAGAATAAAATCAGCTGCATATTCGCCTAATTCTTTTTTCTTCCGCCAGTCAGCATTAAAATCGTTCAGAAACAAGACTATTTCTTGGTAAACTTCGGTATTTCTATACTCAAATAATTCCATCATTGAGGGATTATCATGATAGAAATTGACCATATTTTCGTACGGATTTTCTATTTTCATTGCTTTATAATTTAAGTTTTCTCCTTCGTTTTCTTTTACGTTCTTCTTCGTCATCATCTTCATTGCCGTCTAATTTACGTTTGGGACTGTTTGGGGCTGCGGTTTGTGTATTGTCAAGAATAAGTAAAGGCTTAGGCTCTTGTTTAGGTGTTGGCGGTTCAATTTTCATTGTATTACTATCCGTTTTTGAACCTGCTTGAAGGCTATTTTCAAATGCCAAACGTTTTTCCAAATTCATCAATGAGTATTCTCTACCCAACTCAGAACCCTTCAATGATGCTCCAGTTTTTTTATCCAAAAAACTCACGCCTCGCCCAACATACATCTTTATACCATCTTGGGCTAAACTCTTTTTCATGCCCTCCAATGTTTTTACATAAGAAATGCGTTTATCAATTTTTGCCCGAATCGAATCTGCCAATTTACTCTGTGAAAAAGCATTTTTTCGTTCTTCTACTGGTAATAAGGCTTTCATATTAGGCACTATCGTAAGCCCTAATTCCAATTCCAGTTTTCGGCAAAAATCCCCCGTTCTTAGTTTACTGAAAGAGTCCTTAGCGGTCGTAACACTTTTCACATTGATACGATTTCCTACAATATGAATATGTGGATGGCTTTTATCCGTGTGTTTGAAAACCACTAATTGATTTTCCTCAAAACCAAAATCTTTACTGAAAGCCAATGCCAGTTTTTCTAATTGCTCTTGACTTGGGTCTTCGTGTTCGGGAAATGAAAAGGTTTGATGCCAAATATAATCCTTCAAACGACTGTTCATAGCTGCACAATCTTTGAATTGTTGGGCTAAATATTCCATATCAAAACGTCCATCTACCAAAGTATCTAAAGCCACATTTTGTGCATAAATAATCTCTCCACGAACATCATCAAGACTCATTTTTTCCAAATCTTTTTTAGAAAGCTTCTCTTTCTCGTAATAGCAATAATTCAAAATACCGCTGGCCCGTGAACCTTTTTGTGCTTTGCCTATCATTACTTGAGTAAGTTTTGTTTGAGTAGGTCTATTTCTCTATGTACATCAAAACTTTCCTGCCAAATTGTTTGAAATATGGGTGGATTGTTAGCTTCAAATTGCTTTCCAAAAGAGATAATCAGTTCACTAGTTATTTGGTTGATTTGAGAAATCACACCTAATATTTCGGCTTTGTCAGGGCTTTCAATGAAGGCATCTAATTGCCAATATAAGAACTTCAATTTCTCTTCGATTAGTTTCAAATTTTGTTTGAAACTTGGTAAATCAAACTCTGCAAAAATCCATAAGCCAATCAATCGAGTAATCCACTTTACGGTCTGACTACTTTCTCGCCAACTTTCTGCAAGCATCAATTTATCTTTTGTTTTCAAAGCCGAAAGAGCTAACAAACCTGATAGTTTTTCAAGGCTTGAAATTTGCTCGGCAACTCCTTTTGGTAGTGTCTTCTTCTTCGGACGTTCAAAAGGTTTATTGATAGCAAGCGTCAGAAAAAACTGACTGGCGGATAGATTGGAAGCATCAATCAGTTTATCAATTTGCGTTTTTTCTTCTGCCGAAACCCAAACCGAATATTGCAAACGCTTGCGTTTGGGGGCAGGTTTGGGCGGTCTTCCTTTCGTTCTCTTTTCCATAATTTGTTCGTATTTCTATGAGCCAAAGGCGAATAGTGGGGTTTCTAAGGGCTTCTCCCTTAGCAAGCCGCTTTGGTAATGCATTTTTGCAGTATCCAAAGCACAGCTTGCTTTACATTAAAAATGTCGTAAGGTAGAAAGTGGTCGAAAACGGTTGAAAAAAGTATAATTCGGTAGAAAACGGTCGTCATCGTCCTAGTAGTACCAAAATTTCATCTTTTTTATCTCCTTCTTCATACTCTTTTCCAATTTTAACAGTTTCCTTTTTTTTACTCGCATTTAAGACTAAATATTTTTTGCCTGATTGTTCAATGATTTTTCCGTTTTGTGATAAAATTCTGTATTGTTGAATATTTTTATACTCGTTCACAATCCTTAGTTTGTCCTCATATTTTTGTGAACTATAAATCAACCAAAAAGCCAAAAATGAAACAAAGCAAACGATTAAAGCAACGGCGATGGTATTGAAGCTGTTTAAACTTTCCAAAAAAATTCCCAAATAGGTATTAATTTTGAGGTGCGAACCAAAAACTAAAAGCCTAATGGGAATACTTAGCAAAAGTACAATAGAAATGTGGATTT
>JAIXOL010000075.1 GCA_027486845.1 Cytophagaceae bacterium | reverse complement strand
GCTGGACAAGCAAATTATTCAGCATCAAAAGCAGGTATTATTGGTTTTACAAAATCAATTGCTAAAGAATTAGGTTCAAGAAATATTCGTTCAAATGCAATCGCTCCAGGTTTTATAGAAACCGAAATGACTGGCGAGTTGAATGAGAAAGCATTGGAAGATTGGTTGAAAAATATTCCACTTAAAAGAGCAGGTCAAGGTGAAGATGTAGCTAATGCGTGTGTATTCTTGGCTTCTGATATGTCAAAATATATAACTGGACAAACTCTACAAGTTGATGGTGGAATGTTAATGTAGCCCCCCAACCCCTAAATGGGAGTTTCTACAATATTTTCGCTTTGGCAAAATAATTGTATTTAATATTTAGTTGTGTTTAATTTGGTAATGCACAACTAAATTTAAATTTTAATTCTTTCTATAAAACCATAATTCCTCTTGAGGACGGTCCGACGAATCGGTTAGGGGTATGAAATCAGAATTTGTTTTTCAATCTTCACCTTGGTTTATTTTGCTATGCTTGTTGGCAGGTGCGATTTATGCCTTCGTACTATATCAAAATAAGAAGACCTTTAGCCCATATCAAAACCGAATACTGTCCATTATTCGTGGACTTTTGGTTAGCTTATTAGCTTTTTTGCTGTTAAACCCGCTCTTACGGAATATTAAATCTGCAATTGAAAAACCAACAGTTGTTTTGGCCGTTGATAATTCTTCTTCTATGATTTATGGTGGACTAGCCAAAATAGAGTTATTAAAGAAAAAACTGCTCAAATTAAAAGAGTCTATTGAAGTAAAAGGTGCGAATGTCGAGATTCAAAGTCTTGATGAACAGGCTAATAATCAGAATATTAGTGATATTAAATTTACAAAAAATAGGTCAGATTTATCGCAAATGTTGACAAATATTAAGTCGAATTATGAAGGTAGAAATCTTACTGATGTAATTCTCATTTCTGATGGAATTACAAATGAAGGTATTTCTCCAACTTATGGAAAATATAATTTCAATATTCATGCAGTAGGTTTTGGGGATACGACACAAAAGCGAGATATAAGACTTAATGCTATTTATGCCAATCGTATTGCGTATTTGAGTAATAAATTTCCAATTCAAGCCGAGATTTCGAGTTTTGGTTTTCAAAGTAAATCAACAATTGTTATCTTGAAACAAGCTGGTAATATAATTGATAAACAGTTAGTTAGCTTTGATAAGCAAGATGATTTGAAGCAAATTACATTTTATGTGACTGCTCAACAAAAAGGAATGCAGCGTTATACGGTAGAAGTCGTACCTTTAAATGCAGAGTTTTCGAATAAAAATAACGCAAAAGATGCTTATATTGATATTGTTGATGGCAAAGAAAAAGTACTACTCGTAGCCCTTGCTCCTCATCCTGATTTAAAAGCATTTAAAAGCATTATTGAAAAGAATGATTTGTATGAGCTAACAATCAAAATTATTCAGAGTGATGATTTAAACCAGATTGGTTCACAGCCATTTGATGTTTTGATTTTACATCAATTACCTGATATTTATGGAATGGGTGGAAATGTTGTCAATCGTTTGTTAGCACTAGGAAAACCTACCTTATTTGTACTTGGAAATCAAACTAATCTTTCGAGCTTTAATGGAATGCAGCAAACGCTTTCTATTGCTGCCCAAGGTGGAAAGGCCGATAAAGTGACCGCAAAGTTTAATAATAACTTCAATTTATTCAATCTAGATAGTGAAAAACTAAGTCTTTTAGAACGTTTTCCGCCTATTTTAGTGCCATTTGGTGACTATAAACCAATGGTAGGTAGCGAAATTATACTTTATCAAAGAGTAGGTTCGCTTACAACACCTAAACCATTATTGATTGCAAATACAACTTCCTTACCAAAATCAGCAGTTCTGACAGGAGAGGGTCTTTGGTTGTGGCGTTTAGAAGAGTTTTCGTTGACAGATAAACAAGAAATTATCGATGAAGTTGTGATGAAAACGCTACAATTCATTTCAATTAAAGATGATAAACGTAAACTCAGAGTTTATCCAATATCGCCAGATTTCTCAATAGATGAAAAAGTTATCTTCGAAAATGAGGCTTATAATGATATTTATGAGCGAATCTATAACCAAGACATTAAGCTTGAAATTACTGACGAAAAAGGGAAGGTAAGAAGCTTTAGCTATACCACGACGAAAGATAACAGCAAATTTGAGATAACTGGCTTACCTGAGGGCGTATATCGCTATAAGGCCTATACTCAAGTTTTGGGTAAAGCCGAAGTTGTAGATGGGCAGTATATAGTTAGAAATACTGATTTGGAAAGTCTCAATACAACAGCAGATTTTAATATGTTGCGTACATTGTCAACTCAGAATAACGGTAAATTTTTCGTGGCAAATCATCTTGAAAAACTGAATGACTTTTTATCATCCAACCGAGCTCCTGATAAAGTTACAAGTGTTGAGGAGATGAATGAGTTTATCAATTTAAAATGGGTGTTTTTTGTGTTATTATTTCTTGCTACCATTGAATGGGGCGTACGAAAATACCTTGGAAGCTATTAAAACTTCCCAATTCTTAATAAATGCAGTAAAAATAATAGATAAAAGCCATTGTTTAACTTTATTGAACGATGGCTTTTGTTTTTATAATTTTGAAAATTGACTATCATTGTCCCTAGATTTAGGTAATTTTACAAAAAATATTACAAAAGTTAACATTTAATCCTCCTTTGGGGGCGTTCCGACGTATCGGGTAGGGGTCATGAATATAGGAGATAAAGTAAGGCTGATACGCTCTAAAGAAGAAGGTATTATAACCCGATTTTTGAAGAATGATGTGGTAGAGGTTGAGATTGAAGAAGGGTTTAAATTACCTGTATTACGTAAAGAACTGGCGGTTGTTTCTACGGCAGAAAACAAAGCATTCAAACCACAGTCGAAAGTTCAAGAAACAATATCTCCACAAAGAGCAGTTGGTGAAAGAGGTAGTTCGCACGTAAAAGCCGAAAAAGGAATTTATTTGGCTTTTTTGCCAATCAATGATAAATTAGTTTCGCTTCATATTATCAATAATAGCGATTGGGATTTGCCATTTTCGCTGACATGTGGGTCAGAAAAATCACATAGAGGTTTGCTTGGTGGTTTTCTTACGGCTCGTACTTTTCAAAAATGCCCAATTGATTTGGATCTTAAAGATTTTGACGAGTGGGGGAATCTCACTTTTCAGACATTTTATTATAATTTTGGTTATTTTATCGAGAGACCAACTTTTCTAAAGAAAACGCGTTTGCGTGCACATACTTTCTTTAGTCATAAAAAATCAGCACCTATTCTTGCAAAAGACTGTTATTTATTTCAACTAGACGCAGAGGACGCTCCACTCATTATCAATCCTTTGGAGTTGAAAGAGAAAATGATGCAGTCAAAAATAGAAGAACTTCCTCTTAAAACCATTGAAAAGCCAGCAGCAACAGTTGATTTACATATTGAACATTTGACGACAAACTTTCTTAGCATGAATAATGCTCAGATGTTAGATTTACAATTGCGAACTTTTGAATTAAAATTTGAGAACGCCATTGCCTCTGGTATGGATGAAATTGTATTTATACATGGGGTTGGCAATGGTGTTTTGAAGCAAGAAATTCAAAAAAAATTGGCAGGGAATAAAAATGTAGCATGGTTTCAAGATGCCCAAAAAGAGAAATTTGGTTATGGGGCTACTCGAATTAAAATAAAGTAATGCCTTTTATTGTTATTTTTCAAAAAAAACAACCATTATTAATTTACCAATGAAACGTAATTTAGAAAGTTCCAAATTTATTGTTTTTACCTTTTTTACAACGATTTTCATATCTTTCTATGCTATCGGGCAGAAATCTAACCCTGAAGCTCCAATCGAAAACTATTTACAGGATACAGTGCTCGTGCAGAAGATACCTTCAAATATAAGTATTCCATTCGATATTGCGATGAGTGACATTGAAAAGCAAATCAATGCAACAGTTTTAGGTTTGATTTATGAAGACAATAGTTATACCGATGATAATAATGATAATTTCAAATGTAAAGTTTGGAAAAAGTCGAATATCCTTGTAACGGCGGCTACTAATGATGTTTTCGATTTTACAGTTCCTATTAAAGTTTGGGTCGAGAAAGGTATAGGTGCATTTGGAATTATGAAGTATATTCCTTTGGAGTTTGAAATGAATCTGAAATTTTCGACTCGTTTTACTATAAAACCTGACTGGTCTGTACAAACCTTTACAAGTCCAAATGGTTTCGAATGGATTACAAAGCCAAAGGTTAACGTAGGTTTTGATGTACCACTTGATTTTATTGTCGGTAAAATTATCGATAGTAATCATACCAAATTTGCCAAATCACTTGATGATGCAGTTGCAAAAAATATGTCAATCAAGCCTTATGTTATTCAGGCTTGGAATGCAGCTCTGCAACCGTATTTAGTCTCCGAAGAATACCGCACTTGGGTTAAAATTACCCCTCTGGAGATTTCTATGGTGCCATTAAGAACTGTTGGACGTAATATTAAGTCAGTAATTGGTATCAAAGCAATTACTGAAACACTTACAGGCGACCATCCTTTTACCCCTTTCTCTGTAAGTTCTGTACCAAACCTTAAAATTGTATCAGGTATTCCGAATGATTTTCAAGTTGGATTAATGAGCGATGTTTTATTTACTGAAGCAGCAGCACAAGCAAAAAAGATGTTTGTTGGACAAAAATACGAATTTCAAGAAGGAAAATATAAAATTGAGATAACCGAAATTGATATTTATGGAAGCAATGAATTTTTAGTTATCAAGGCCGATATTAAAGGAAGTTTGAAAGGAGTAGTATATATAAAAGGAATTCCTGTGTATGACTCTATAAAGAAAAAAATTGTTTTATCGAATTCGCAATTTGATATTCAGACAAAAAATATCTTAGCTAAGGCTGCTGCTTGGCTCTTAGAAGGAAAATTAGTAAAAATGATTGAAGACGAATATGGCTTGCCAGTAGATGAACTAATTACCTACGCAAAGCAAAATGTTGAAACAGCAATGAATACAGAGTTTAAGAAAGGCGTTAAACTAAGTGGGAAAATAGATTCAGTACAACCCGACAAAGTGTATCTTACACCAACAAGCATTGTGGCACTAGTAATGGCAAAGGGAAAAGTTGAGGTAAAAGTAGAAGGTTTATAAGCTTTTAGACTTAATTTATACAAATTAGGAAAATATTGGTATGTCTCTTGATAAAGTTCTCCAAAATCTAGGCTTAAATCATTGAAAACTTTGTATTTTTTTAATGTCATACTTCCAGACGATACACTTAGGTATTCAGTTTTTCTGATTTTTCGTATTTAAATCTTAAATTTAGAATCATAAATTAATGAATATTTTAAAATGCATAAATTAAGTACTTATTTAATTTAATTAATCTTCAAACCGCTTTTTTATTGAGTGTTTTTTTGCAATCCATTCAATATCAAGCATTTTTATATTCTTCGTTGAAGTAATTTATTAGCTATCTTCAAAAAATTATACTTTTAATTATTTATATACTATAATTATTTATTATGTCAATCAATAATGGCATTATAAATATTTGACAACCATATCTAATTTACATAAATTTACAAGTATATTTAATCAACCTTCAAAAAAAAATTACTTTTACCCTAATTTCATAACCTATGGAAAAGCATTGGGCAAAAAGCATTTCTCTTCATCTTTATACCTCAAATCTTAAAGAGACAATCTACTTTTATTCTGTCATTTTAGGGTTTGATTGTGATGAGGTAATTGATACCCACGCAGTTTTTTCATTTAATACAACATCTTTTATATTTTCAGTTGAGGAAAGGCTTCAACATAACTTTCCTTATCATATAAACATAGAAGTACTAAAAATAGAACAACTCTGGGACTCCATTCGCTACAAGGTGAATGTTTATTCTGCAGTTTCGGATGCTCAAGATGGGAACTCAATAGAATTCGTTATTTTTGATAATAATAACAATTTTATAAGATTTTATGAAAAAAATCTGAACAAACAATTAAATATTGATTTTTATAAATTTGGTGGATTTCAGAGTGTTGAATCGAAATAGCATATATTTTAAATTGGATTCTCTACCATAATCAAAATAAGTAAAATTGAAATAGTATTAAAAAAGTCCTGATTTTATTTGTATTGACACGAAAATAGGAGACAAAAATACCTTGACTATTTTGCTGATAATCAAGCTTTTATCGCTGCTGCGAACCATTTATACACAAAAGACAAACATTAGATATCGATTTTGACTGACCTACTTTTATGGGAAAAATAATTTCAATTGTAAATCAAAAAGGTGGGGTTGGGAAAACAACAACAGCTATTAATTTATCATCTGCACTTGCATTACTAGATTATAAAATATTATTAATTGATTGTGACCCTCAAGCAAATGCAACATCTGGTTTAGGGCTTAATCAAAGAGATTTTGAACATAATAATATTTATTCTTATTTATCGGGTAATGCAACAATCAATGAAGTTGTGAATAAGACATTTATACCAAATTTGGAAATTATCACATCACACATTGATTTGGCCGGCTTTGAGATTGAAATTATCAACGAAATGAGTAGAGAGTCAATAATGAAGGATAAATTGATAGAACTTAAAAATTACTATGATTTTATTTTTATTGATTGTTCACCATCTTTAGGGTTGTTGGTTATAAATGCATTAGTAAGCTGCGATTCGGTTTTAATTCCTGTTCAATGTGAGTATTTCGCGTTAGAGGGTTTGGCTAAGTTAATGGATACAATCACACTTGTGAAAAAGAAAGTAAATAAAAATTTGGAAATTGAGGGGATAGTTCCAGTAATGTTTGATGGTAGGACTAATCTTTCGCATGAAGTTGTGAAAGAAATTAAAAATGCTTTCGATGATTTAACTTACGAAACCATTATTCCCAGAAATATTAGGTTAGCAGATGCACCAAGTTTTGGTGTTCCAGTTTTTTTTGTTGACAAAAGGTTTGATAAATCTGAACATAAAGATTTATTGTTTGAAAATGCAGGTGCAATAGCTTATTTAAATTTGGCAAAAGAATTACTTAGTCGAAATAACTTAAAATACTTAAATGAACGTAAATTTATATAGCAATAATAAAGGAAGAGGCTTGTCCTCCTTGCTTTCTGATAATCAAGATATTCAACATCCGGTTTTAAAATTTAAAGGTGTGGAAGAAATTGATATCTCGAAAATAACTATCAATCCTCTGCAACCAAGAAGGGATTTTAATCAGATACAACTTTTGGAACTTGCAGACTCAATTAGATTGTATGGTTTAATTCAACCTATAACCATTAGATTAAAAGATAATCAATATGAGCTAATTGCTGGAGAACGAAGGTTGAGGGCTTCGATTATTGCAGGAAAGTTAAGAATTCCAGCGTTTATAAGAGATACGACTGATGAAGAATCTGCAATAATGGCTTTAGTCGAAAATGTTCAAAGAGAAAATCTGAATGCTATGGAAGTTGCCATAACATTTGATAGAATTCTTAATGAATATAGCCTTACTTACGACGAATTAGGTCGTAAAGTTGGTAAAGATAGAAGTACTGTGAATAATTATTTAAGACTTTTAAAGCTGCCTTCTGAGATTCAAAAATTAATTATTTTAGGTAAAGTTTCAATGGGACATGCCAGAGCCATAGTCGGTTTAGATAGCGTTGAAAATCAGAAAATAATTATACAACGGATTTTAAACGAGCAATTATCAGTAAGAACAGTTGAAGATTTAGTTAAGACACTGCATAAAAAAGAAATTTACCCTCCGTCACTTCCTACTAATCAAGAATTTCAAGACTATATTAATAACGAACTTTTTGCCTCAAATCAAAGCAGGCTTACAGACATTAAAGTAAAAATAGACAATGACGGAGAAAAGGGAGCTATATTCCTGTCATTTAATAATGAGCAGGACTTAGAGAGGATTGTTATACATCTTGATAAAATTTTCCAAAATCAAGGATTTAATGATTGAAAGCTTTATTTTTTATAGTGTCAACCTACCAGAACATTTAGTTACGCATACAATTTTTCTGATATTTCTTATTTAAATTTTTAAATTAGAATTATTATTTAATTGATACTTAATTGTGCCTAAATTATATATTTATTTACTTTTATTTATCTTCAAATCGCTTTTTTATTGCGTGTTTTTTTGTAATCCACTCATTATTAGTTCTTTTCCTCTTCTTCGTTGAAGTATTTTTTTAACCGCCAATATACAATTTTACATTTAATTTATTAATTATTGTAATTATTTATTATGTCAATCAATAATGGCATTATAAATATTTGACATCCATATCCAATTTACATAAATTTACAAACAAGTATTTTGAACACATGTATTTATTGTCAGAAGTTAGTGATTTTTTTATCCTAAAGTCTGCTTTAAATAGCTTCAAGATTTTGGTTATAAGTATTTGAAAATTAAGTGTTTATATAAGAGTCATTTTAGTTTTGTTTTCCTATAATGTTATAATTTATGAACTTGTTATTGACTGGAAAGTATTTCAATGAGAGGCTTGATTTCTTATCATGGTTAAGAAAAACCCATACTATTTCCCAGGAGTTGGATGCAACAGTAATGTTTGATTTACTGGATAATAACAAAAACAATTATGATGCAATAATTATAGATGAAAATCTTTTTAATACTTGCAATCAAACCCTTGACTTTGCTTGGGGCCTACATCTTAATTATCCTGAAATACCAACTATTTTAATTATTTCTCCAAGAGATAGTTATGAAGAAATATTTGATATCTATAAAAAAGGAGTATTGTTTGAAATTATCGAAAGGTTTCAAATTGATGCAAAGTCTAAATTTTCACATTTTAATTCAATACTTTTTAAAGTTGAGCAGTATTTAAAGAGAATCGAAATTATTAATGGGAAGAGTGATTTAGTGTTGAGCAATTTTAAAAAGGATGTTGAAAGAGTAAAAAATGAGTTTGAAAATTCAAATGAAAAACAAAATTCATATACGATTAAATATCTTTTTAATTGTTTAAAGTTTGAAAGGGAATTGTTTAAAAAGGAACGAGAAATATTTAGGTCAGTTTTTTTTAGAGCAGCAGATTATCGAACAGATGATTTAAATGAAAAAGTATTTGATTTTGAAAAACATTTTTTAGGTTTAAGTAATGAATCAAAAAAGTTTTTTAATGAGGTCTTATCCGTTCTCACATCAAGTGATTGCCTTTTAATACAAGGGAAACTGAGTAGCGAAATTAGTGATATAGCTAACTTTATTTATCTTTTTAGGAATTTGCACTTTGAAATTCCATTTATCGAAATAGATTGCAAGCAAACTTTAGAAGAAAATTTCCTCATGGAGATTTTTGGTTGTTATAAGCGTAGTACAAATAATCGTTATATCGTAAGCGAAGGAAAAGAAAAAATTGGAAGTTTTGAGCAAGCTAATGGTGGAATTGTTTTTTTGAATAATATTAATGATCTCTCGATTAGAAATCAAGAGGCCTTATTTAGCGTTTTAAAGAATGGACATTATACGCCAATTGGTGGTTTTAGTAAAGAACATCGAGTTGAAATGAATTTTGATTTATTTGTTGGGGCTACAAAGAGTTTACACACACTCGTAAATAAAGGAGAGTTTAAATGGCAATTGCTCAATTATATTGCTCAAGGTAGTGTTTTAAGAATTCCTGATATTATTCAAAAGAAAGATGATTTCAAATTTATTTTTCATAATATTTTGATTAATTCTGGGATGAATGTGTTGCTTGATGATTCCGCAATAGAGTTTCTCGCAAAACAAAATTGGATAGAAGGTACTATATCCTTAAACCGTTTTGTTAATACTTGTTTTCAGAAATACTGTAAATCAGATATAGTGGTTTTAAACGCTTTTGAGATTGAAAATGTCTATAATAGTTTTAGCCGTGGTTTTGAAAAAGAAAGAGATATTGAAAAAATATCCCTTTATGAATTGTATTTAAACACCAAAACTATTAGTACAGTAAAAAAGGTATTAGATTTTTTGGAAAGTGTTGCAGTTGATTATTTTACTGACTTTAAAATTATTAAGACCATAGATTTAGGTAAGCTAGCTTACCAAGACTTTCATCAACATTTAGAAGAAAAAAGTTCAACTAAAGGAAGAAAAAGGTTAAAAGATTGCCTAATCACGCATAGATTTAGAAAATATCCTAATAATAAAATCAACCAACAAAGATTAGCAGTAAAGTATTTAATGAACTTAAGCCCTGAAAAGTGGTCTTTACTTCGTAAAGTTGTGCTTTTTATTGAAATTTTATCAGAGGATGAAAATATATTCAATATCGAAAAAGAACAAAATTATCAGCCTCTAAATTTAAAATTAACTCAACGAAGCAATAATTAAGTAATTTTATCTACAAATTTTAGAACAGCTAAAAGACTGTCTATTAGTTGATTACCTTAAGCAAACTTGTCGACTATTGACTACTTAATTGTAGCTACTTTTGTAAAGTAAATTGGCAAATACTCGTCCTTTTTCTGATAAATAATATCTGCCATTCTTTAAGGCACCTTTAAAATCAATGATTTTGTTTTCTTTCAATGTTTTTACATCACGAGCAATTGTTTCTCTTGATACATTTAATTGTATTATCAAATTCTGAGTTGTAGAATATTGGGTATCTCGTAATAGGAGTATAATGTTTATTAATCTTGTTTTTTTACTGTCATTGGCATAATCAAAAAGATTTTTGTAAATTTCTTCAAACTTTATTTCATCATTTGTCCTATTTTCATTTTGAGATTTCACATTAATATTCAATTCATCGTCAACTGATTGAATTATCTCTTTTTGTGAGTTATCATCCTTATAAGATTGTGGAGAATTAGTTATTTGATTTATTTCATCCGTAACCTTTTGAAAGGTATCTTTATTATTTTTTATTTGAGATTCAAAAATTAATGGAAAATCAGAAATGATTTGTGGACTGACATCTTGGTTAAATATATTTTTTGTCGGTGGTGGAATTGATGTAAAAAATACTTGACCATCATGAAATTGTGGTTTATCATTAGAAAAGATACTTACCAAAGATGTTATTTTTTTGAGTCCAAAACCTAATTCCTCCGCTAAACCCATTTCTCTCAAAAATTTCCCTATCAAAGGGTTTTTAGGAAAAGGGTGATAGTTATCAGGGTCAATATTTTTATTAAATACTATTTTATTACCATTCGCTGTAAAAGTTCCATCTGATTGAGTAATGGCAAATTTCGATGGAAGACCAGCACTATAATCTTGGTGTATTAAAAAATTAATAAACACCTCTCTGTAAATTTGATCTCTTATACCGATTTTTGCAGAATCCTTTACAATAAAAATGTCTGGTAGATGTTTACCAACAAAACTCATTAATCTGAAATATGTATCGATTATATTTGTTGTAAAAGTATCTCTGTCATAATAACCGTCATATCCCTCTTTCTCTCTCAATGCATCAATTCTAAAACTTGGAAAGATAGTTGAAATTACTTCATCTTTGCCAAATAGTAAGGCTGCGGCAATTGTATAACCGCTTTCTCTTGTGTATAAATCTACTCTCCAAAGGCCTGAGCTTTTCATAACCTGCTCAAAATCCATTTTTAACCATGGATGTGATGCTTTTGTTTGTGCAATTAAATCGAGTGCTTTATTGTAAATATCTAAGTTAAAGTGGCTTTCGTTTAGATACTTAATAATTTTTATGTCAGGATAGTAAACTTGTTTATTTTCTTGTACTCTAAGCTGATCGTTTATATTCGTAAGAAGATAATTTGTAGCACCTCTTCGTTCATAAATACTTTTACCTCCTCTACACGTAAATACACTTTGTCCAATAGGTACTTTGATATAAAGTATTTTTTCTTCGTAAAAATTTAAGAACTTAATTGTTAACCGTATTTTGGGACTTATATTAATATGACTTTCTAATCCGACTTTAATTTTTTCATATAAAATGTTTAAATCAGCATCGGAAAGGCCAATTATACCATTTTCAAATGAATCAATTATAATGATTTCTCCTCCTTCGGTATTTAAGAATGCACAAATTGTGATATAAAAATCACTTGGGAGTTTATTCTTTGTTTCAAATATTTGATTTTGTTCGCTATTACCACGATTAATCAAAAATTCAATGTATTCATTTGAAAACATGTTTTAATTAATTTTATAGTGCATTAGTTGTTTATATCAAGAAGCTCCAATTTGGGCATTACCGTAAATTGGGAAATTTAGTTTTCGCTTCGATAATTAAATCTTTTTAACTTGTGATTTTGATAAGATTTAATTTGTTGAAAAAAAACTTAATTTATGTCTTAACAAATAAAATTAATAAATTATAATTTGTTAGCAATGAAAAACAATAACTTTAACAAAAATTGCTTGTGAAATTCTATGAATGGTAGTCAATAATCTACGAATGACTTGTTTTTCATATAATTATATACAAGAATTATATCTTTGATAATATATATTTGAAATAATCAAAAAAAGTAGGTGATACAGGCCTACTTGCCCAGTAAAATATACTTTAAAAGTAAAAAATAATTAAGTAAACCAATGCCTTGGAAATGAAATTTAATTGTAAAATAATTTTGAGGTTAAGTATCAATTACTGAGACTCAAGAAACGAAACGGTTCGCCACAGCTACAAAAGTTTGAAAATCTGCAAAATAGTTAAAATATTTTTTTATCAATTATTTTCGTCTCCGTAGTTACTTCATAAAAGAATACTTCAATTTATAAGAGTGTGCAGTTTTTTTCTACCTTTGTATTAGAAAAAATAAGTTGTCTTATCGCGATTCTTTCGAGAATTGAGGAAAGTCCGAACAGCAAAGAGCATCATGCTACCTAACGGGTAGGGAGTAGTCGGGTGACTGATTATTTACAGCTAGTGCAACAGAAAATAAACTACCGTAGAAATATGGAAAAGGTGAAAAGGTAGAGTAAGAGCCTACCGCTCGGTTGGCGACAAACGAGGCACGGTAAACCTCATGAGCTGAAAGACCAAATAAACCGACGTACCAGTGAACAGTTATCAGTAAACAGTAGCGTAAAGTTTTTGATAGAAAGCCTTATAATTTACTGACGAACTGATAACTGTTCACTGCAAAGGGCTGCTCGTCTGAGTCGGAGGGTAGGTTGATAGAGGCAAGTAGTGATACTTGTTCGAGATAAATGATAAGAACTTTTATCGATTATCAATTATCAATTATCAGTTATCTTTATTTATTTTAAAGTACATTAGTGGAGTTTCACTAATGGCCTAAAAATACTTTTGGTTAATTGTTCATTGATAATTGATAATTGTATAATTGTACAGAATTCGGCTTATAGACTTGTTTTTTCTATTTCTAAGCTTCCATTTAGGATAAAAAAATCCTTTAATATAAATTTTACTATTTAATATTCAATAAAAATTCTGCTAAATATTTGATTTTCAATGCAATAGTCATACCTTTGCAGTCCAAATAAAACAGGGGACGAGTTCCCCAACTTTAAATAAAAAAGAAATGGCAGTTAAAATTAGATTAGCAAGAAGAGGACGCAAGCAGGCACCAGTTTATGACATCGTAGTAGCTGACTCTCGCTCACCTCGTGATGGTAAATTCATCGAGAAATTAGGTCAATACAATCCACAATCCACTCCAGCAGGAATTTCATTGAAAGATGAAAGAGCTGTGTATTGGTTAATGGTTGGGGCAGAGCCAACTGATACAACAAGAAAAATCTTGTCTGTAAGAGGTGTTATGTTGAAAAAACACCTACAAGTAGGTGTAGAAAAAGGTGCTGTCACGCAAGAGGTAGCTGATGCTCGTTTTGAGGCTTGGTCTAAAGAAAAAGACGCAAAAAGAGAAGTTAAGATGGCAAAATTAACTGAAGGCAAAGATGCAGCTAAAAAAGCGGCATTTGACGCAGAAAAGAAAAAACGTGCTGATATGGAAGCCGCTCAACAAAAAGCAATAGCTGAAGCAGAAGCTGAGGTTGCTGCCCAAGAAGCAGAAGCTACCGAAGTAGTAGAAGAAGCTCCTGTAGCTGAAGCTGCTGAGGAAACAACTGTAGAAGCTTAATTTTTACATTAGCAGTAATTTATAAAAAATCCTCGCCCTATAAGCGAGGATTTTTATTTAATTCCATAATTCGCTTACTATGACAAAAGAAGATTGTTATTTAGTGGGTAAACTAACCAAAACTCATGGCCTAAAAGGTGAAATGGCTATTTGGTTAGATGTTGATTACCCAGAAGAATATGAAGATTTAGAATCGATTCTAGTAGAAATGAAAGGTGAGTTAATACCATACTTTGTAGAACAGATTCAGATTAGAGCCAATAAGTCAATCATCAAATTTGAAGATGTTGATTCAATTGAAGCTGCACAAAATCTTATTAATTGCGATTTGTATTTGCCCAATGAAAATTTAGAAGAATTGGACGACGATCAGTTCTACTATCATGAAATCATAGGTTTTGATATTGTTGATGATTTGCAAGGCAAATTGGGTAAGGTAACGGCTGTGTATACTGCCGAAGCCCAAGACTTGATTGCAATGAACTACATGAACCAAGAAATATTAATTCCTGTGAGTGATGAAATCGTGAAGACGATTGACCGTGAAAAAAAAGAACTTTATACGAATTTACCTGTGGGTTTGATTGAGGTTTATTTAGATGAGGCTGGAACACCCGACGATGAAGATGGGGAAGAATAAGTAGTTTTGAAATGATGGAAGAAGAAAAAATACTTACTGACGATACACAAAATTCCGGACTGAGAATTGACATAATTTCTTGTGTCCCTCGCTTATTGGATAGCTTTTTCGACCATTCAATTTTGAAGCGTGCAAAAGAGTCAGGACATGCTGAAGTAGTCATTCATGACCTCCGTGATTACTCGGTTCAAAAGCAAAAACAAATTGATGATTATGCTTTTGGTGGAGGTGCCGGAATGGTGCTCGGAATTGATACAATTGCTCGTTGTATTCGTAGTTTGCAAAGTATCCGAATATATGATGATATTATATATATGACTCCCGATGGTGAAAGCTTTCAACAAAAGATGGCAAATCGACTTTCAATGAGTAAAAACTTAATGATTTTATGTGGTCATTATAAAGGCATCGACGAGCGAGTAAGACAGCATTTTATAACAAAAGAAATATCGATAGGAGACTATGTTTTGTCGGGGGGAGAACTGCCCGCAGCCGTAGTTAGTGATGCTCTAATTCGCCTTATTCCAGGGGTTTTGAATGATGAAACATCAGCTCTTACTGATTCGTTTCAAGATAATCTTTTGGCTCCGCCAGTATATACTAGACCAGCCGAATTTGAGGGATGGAAAGTGCCAAAGGTATTACTCTCTGGCCACGAGAAAAAAATTAATGATTGGCGAATGGAACAATCTATCAAACGCACACAGGAGCGTCGCCCAGATTTATTGCAATAACAAAAAACGGCTTGGAATACCAAGCCGTTTTTTGTTATCAATTTTAAATGGGTTTAAAATATTTTAATTTTCGATTTGTCCAAAAGTCAATAAGTTATTGTCTGGGTCAAGTAATGCAAATTCTTTCTGGCCCCATGGTTTTGACTGCAAATTGCCGTTTGGGTGAATGTTTACCTTTTTGTCTAATAATGACTGATACAAATTGTCAATGTCGTTTGTTCGGATGTAAACTTGTCCGTAATTTGTTTTTGGGTCAAGTTCCTTAAACTCAAAAAAGTGAATTTGAATGCTGTCCCTTTCAACCATTAAATATCCGTCAAAGTCTGCACTTCCAAAAATATGAAAACCTAACTTGTTTACATAAAAGTCTTTTGTTGCGGTTTTGTCACGCATTGGCAATTTTGGATTTATGTCTGTTAGCATATTTTTAGTTTTTGAAATTAGTTGTTTTATAAATAGATTATCCTAAAATCATTTCACAGAATTTCTGTTAAATTCGTTTTTTTCTCATAATAAGTTAATTATTTTGTCTGCTTCACGTATTCCGCTTAAATATGCTCCATGAACAGTTCCACGATAATCTCTTTCAGTATGTTCGCCTGCAAAGAAAACTTTGTTATCCACTACATTAGCTAAAGTATCAAAGTCGGCTGAGGTAGAGTTATTTGTCGCATAGGAATATGTTCCGTAAGAATTAATGTTCTGTCCCCATTTTGTTCTCAAAAAATTTGACGGATTTGGAATACTGTTACCATAAATGCCCTTTAAATGCAACATTATTTCGTTGATAATTTGACTATCGGACATACTTTCTGTCACAGTTGCATAATCACCAAGAGCAAAAGTCATAAGCCCATTTGATGGAGTAAATTTTTTGATATTTAGAAAGTAATTAAATTTTCCTTTAGTGTCTGGCGTATAACCAATATATTGTAATTTGGTGTCCCAAAATGGAGTGTTCCAAACCAATAAAAACTTGTTTACATTGCCAATATTAGTGTTGCTAATTGCATTAATTTTATTTGTAGGCAATGCAGGAGAAAAACTGATTGCATTGTTTTTTAGTACACCTAGCGGAACCGAAACAACTACATAATCGGCTTCAATATTATTGCCGTTTGCAATGATACTTACTTTTGTGTTTGCATAATTGATACTTGAAACTCTTGTATTCAATCTAATATCTAAACCCGTTGCTAAAAAATCGGTTACTTTATCATAACCGTTTGTGATAATTACGTCTTCACCACTATATTCTTCTTCATCGTCAAAGAATTTTGACGAAAGTTTTGAAATATCTCCGCCCGTATCAAATTCTAAATAAGCAGAAAGCATATACTTCCAAAGTTTGTCATTGGCTTGCGTTGGATATAGCGAGTTGAAAACTGTTTGAAAACTTTTTGTTTGCGTTCCTGCACTTCTAACTGCATTTAAAGCACTATTAAATTGATTTTCAGCATTTGTTAAAACGTTGTCAGTATAGGCAGTTCCATTAGTGTTAAATACTTCTACGCTATCGTCAGAAGTTAGAAAAGTATTTGCTCCTGCTTGTGATGCTAAACTTGTAATTGGATTGCCTTTCGGTCCGTGTATCCAACTTGCACCTTCGTCAAAGGCAACACCAAGACTTCTGTCTGTCCTTATTCGTCCACCTACTTTTTCTTGTGCTTCTAAAACAATGACAGTAAATCCTTTTTCTTTTAGTTTTTTGGCAGCAGCAAGTCCAGAAATACCGCCACCAATTACTACAACGCTTTTGCCATTTGGATTTACGTTTTCATTGTCTTTTTCGCAACCTGCCAAAAGTGTTGGTGTCAAAAACAATAATGGCAATCCAGTTGCAGTATCCTTTATAAATTTTCTTCTTTGCATATTTTTTAATTCTGGTTGAATAGTTTTTAGTTTATAACAAAATAGTGATTGAGGCAAACATGAAATAGAAAAACTTTTACCCTCTTATAAAAAAGAACAAAAGCATAGTGTTGCAATTTTCAAATAGTCGGTTGGTAGAAAGTTTTCGTTTGAGACTTTGAGGCGAGTAAAATCTCTTAATATTTAAGTTATTCTTACTCAAAAGGCACAGAGTTGCAAAGGTTCAGAGGCGACCGTAGCTCGGCACAAAGCACTGATAATGAGACAATTAAGTGTTTGAATTTTCGCAAACCATTTTTGGTTAAGTATAAAACCTATTTTTTCTTTTATAAACGTCAAAATGGAGGTCAATATTATAGAATTTTATTTTTGGTGAGTAGTTGTGCAACAGCTACCCATGTTGGTGGCTGTGCTTTTTTGTCCGTTGAAGTGTCAAACTACTACATTTGGGCGAGTGTCTGTCCCAACTTGTTTCCTAATAGTTTTTGTTCTTGCTGATAATTTTCGGCTTTTGAAAAAGTCGCTTAGTTCTTTTTCTTCTGTTTTTGTCAATGAACCTTGTCCACCGATAAAATCTAAATCTAAGTCAATTTTGTTGGTTTTCATATCTTTTAATTTTGAAAATATTTGTTGATAAGTCTGAGTGCAGCTTGTGTTTCAATTATCATAACTCGTCCGCCAAAATGAAATGCACCAAGTGTTTTTTCATAATGTTCAATGAGTTGTGTTTTGGAAAGGAAAGATACATTTCCTTCATGTCCACGCCGAAAAGAAAATTTACAAGCAAAAGCTACTAAATTTCCCGCAACTCCTGAATACACTTTTGTCTTACCCTTATTAAAAGGTGAGCTCTCAACCAAGTGCATATAAACATGGTCTTCTTTTACTTCCAAACTTATAAGTCCTTGAATTATAGTTGAATTATTGGCAATTGTCAGCTTATAAACGTCACGAGTTGGTTCTTTGAATTCGTCTTTTCAACTAAAAAGCCAACCATTCTTTTTACTAACAGTTTTCAAGTCAGCGTTTGTCAGAATAGAAATTTCGGTCGCAAAGCTGTCGCCTGTAATAACATTTTCAATACTGTTTGTCAGCTTGTCAATGATAAAATCAAGTCCTATTTCTTCTGAATTTTCCATGTGTCAAATGTACGAAAAATTCTAATTTTATGTCACGAAAACGTTGAATCCTGTTTTTTTAGCATGGCACACAACGTAAAAGTATTGTGGCTGGTGGGGGCTTTGAAACTCGTTCGCCCGAACGTCTGCCGAGTTAAATTATTGATGTTCAATTACTTACAAATGCTTGGCAGTTTCCGTCCGCCGAAACAAAACGGGGCCGCCCGTGCGGTACAATAAAATTCCTAATGTTCAATTACTTCCGTCAGCCCCCACTTGCCAAATACTATGTTAGGCACAGTGCATTTACTTACAGTCCGTCAATTTCACTTTTAGAAAGTCCTGTCAGTTTGATTAAGTCGTCCGTTGATAATCTCATCAATTTACCTTTTCTTGCAATTTCAAAAGTCCTTTGAATTTGTCCATCGTCAAAAGCTGTGTCAATAACGCCCTTCAAGTCCCGATAGTTTTTTAAACTTTGTTCATAATCGTGGCGTTCTTCTTCGCTATATTTTGCAATTTCAGCTTTTCCAAAGGCTTGGATAAAAACTTCGTCCTTGAATATTTCTGGAATGGTCTGAAAATCTTCCAAGTGTCTAATGAAATATAACCATTTGTCTAAACGGGTTTCGAGTTCATGTTCCTCTTTGATAAAATGAGGCATTTCTAAATAGACAAATTTTAATTTTTCATAAAAAATCTTGTTGTTTTGGTCTTTAAGTTGAACGGTATGAATTACTTCACCCTCTCCATTTTTAACTTTGTCATTAAATTTAAAGTCCAAGATACCAATACAGTACACATATTTTAATTGGTAGTTCCATTCTCCTTTTTCAGCTTGTTCTTGAATGGGAAATGTTGAGTAATAAACTGTTCTATCCTTGAAGTAATTTTGCTTTGCTTTTTGAAGTTCGACAATTATTTTTTCACCCAAATTGTTTTCGCAATAGATGTCGTATATGGCTTTTCTGTCGTCCTCTGTCTGTCCAAGTTTATCTTTGTCCTTGAAAGTCAAGTCCACAATGTGAGTTTCAGGCAATAAATTTGTCAAGAAGTCAATAAGCATTGGTTTGCTTGCTTCTTCGCCAAAGATTTTTTTAAATCCAAAGTCGGTAAATGGGTTTACGTATTTTGCCTTCATCTTTTGTTTTAAATTATGGGGCAAATTTACAAATTATTTATTGAATTTTGATTGGTTATTCGAGGTTTTGTGTTCTCATTACATTGTGCCTAACGAACAGGGCTTGTGGTCAGGTGGGGGATTTGAAACTCGTCCGTCCGAACGTCAGTCGATATAAATTACTGATAATGAGTTACTTACAAATATTTGGCAGTTTTCGTCAGCCGAAACAACGTTTTGCAGCTTGGCGAAGTGGCGGATTTTGAAGCACTTACTTTCAATTTAGCACTAATGTTTATTAGAAATCCGAATGTTCAATTTAGCACTGAACCCGCCATTTTGCCAAACTGCTGTTGTGCGTTCGTTCTTTATTTGTCTATATTTTATTTGGTTTTTATGTTGTCAAAATCCCACTTTGGAATTGCAAATTTGTTCACAATTTTTTCGTGTCTTTCCAATATTTCACTTGCACCCCATTTGATAGTTCCGTTGTCCAAAAAATCTACAATTTCGGCTTGTTGCTTTAATAATGGATTTGATTTGTACGAAGTTAATTTGTCTGAAAATGGTTTGTTTCCAATTGAAGCATTATGAGAACCTGAAATAAGCATCAAATTTCCTAAACAATTAAGTTCTTTATCTGCAAATCCGTCTATATATTCATTGTTTTCATCAACATCATAACCTGTCGCTATCGGGTCGCCATTTGTTGGTTTTTGTGGTGAAATATGTTCAATTTGTTCACTTTCAATTGTACAGTTTCCGATATTATAACCACGATTTTGTAATGAGTCTTCGTATTTCCAAAGCAAATAATTCAAAATTCTATTTTCATACATATAGCCTTTTAAATATTCCTTCATTCTGTTGTCGCCCCAATACCAGGCTTCATTTAATTTGTTTTTAAAGTGATTTTTGAGTTTACCAAGGTCGCCATCAAAGCCTAATAAAATTTCATTTAGTCTGCTGATAAAATCTGCACGACTGTTGATTAGTCTGTAACGAAATACTACAACTTCCAAAATGTTATAAAGTGTATTCAAATCGTCTTCTTTTTCATTGAAGTATTTGTAACCTTTGATAATGAAAGGATAAACAAACGCAGGAATTGACAAACTACGCAAATCTTGTAAGTATGGTAATGTTGAGTTTTCCATTTTCTTAATATTAGAAAAGGAAGTGTGCAATTCTGTTACAAAGCCTTTAATCCATTTAACTTTGTCTGTTGAGTTTACAAAAACCTCTTTAATATCGTCTAATGTTCTGTAAGGATAGCCTTTTATAAAAGCATTACAGTGATATATTAAAACGCTGTCTTCGTTCAGACTTTTCAAATCATTTATAATTAGATAAATAAGTTTGAAAATATTGGAAACAAACTCTATATTGGTTTCTGTTTCTTCTTCGGGACTGTAAACATACATTTGATACATAAAGTAGGATTTGATTTTTTCCATATTGGTCAAATCCTTTCCACGATTATTCTGTAATTCAAACATTAATGCAGAATCTTTTTTACCACTTAATTCTATGCAAGTAAGTTCAGTTGATTCTAATTTGTCAAGAATACTTAAAAGGTCTTTTGTTGTTAGTTTATCAAGTTCAGTTGAAAAATGTTTCCTACCATTTTTTATTCTTTCTTGTGAAGGTGTTGCCGTTTCAAATTTTGGTTTTCCTTCAACAATAAGAGTTTCAAAACAAGCTCTGTCATACTCAACTGGTCTTAGTTTAATATTACCACCATTTTTGAAATAAATATTTTCTTTTGATTCAAAGTCTATTTCTATTTCGGTTTCGGTTGTACTTCGTTTCTTTAAAATGTCAAGAATGGCTCTGATAAAAATCGTCAATGTGGTTAGTCTTTGCTGTCCATCAATTATTTCATATTGAATATCCTTTTTGACGGTTTCAAGTAAAAGGTTTCCATAAAAATAGCTATTATCTCCTCTTATTTGTTCTTTTAAGTCGGTTAAAAATATATTCCATTGGTCTTTGTCCCAAGAATAGGCTCTTTGGTAAACTGGAATTATAAAATGTTTTTGTGAACTATCAAAAAGTCCAAGTACAGTTGTTGGTCTAAATTGCATATATTAATTTTTTTTTCGTTTCAAGGTTAGCGGTGTCGTTTTAGAATGACGCACAACTCTCTAATATACGAAAGTTTTGTAGTACTTTTTGAATATATTTGCACAAAAATAATATTTCATTGTACTATTCTTGTCGTACTTTTCTGCTGTTTTATTCTCACAAAACTATTTATAATACAGAAAACCTCCAAATATTATTCCTTTTTTAAATTAAGCTGTTCAAAAGGACTTGCAATATTTTCTATTGTTCTATTACTCACATGTGTATATCTAAGTGTTGTCTTTATATCGTTATGCCCCAGTAATTCTTGAATCAATTTTATGTCTGTTCCTCGCTCATGGAGGTGCGTTGCGTAGCTGTGTCTAAGGCTATGAAACGTTACATCTTGTATTATTTTTGCCTCATTTTTCGCTCTATGAAATACTTGTTGAAGACTTCTTGTACTATATTGTTCTTCTCTGTACTGACCCTCAAAAAGCCAATATTTAGGTTTATATGAAAGATAGTATTTCCGTAAAAGTTCTAAAATTCCCTGTGAAAGAGATACCGTGCGGTCTTTTTTTCCTTTAGCTCCCTTAATGTTTATGACCATTCGTGCCGAATGAATATCTTTTACTCTCAAATTTACAACCTCACTTACTCGTAGTCCCGCCGAGTATGCCAAATAAAGCATAGTTTTATGTTTTAAGTTCTCTAATTTTGAAAATAATCGCTCTACTTGACTCAATGCCAAAACGTTGGGCAATTGCAAAGGTTTCTTTGGTCGAGGAATATCAAAGAAAAACTTTTCACGTTTTAAAACCTTCTCAAAATAAAATTTCACTGCATTGATTCGGCTATGTAGCGTGTTTTCAGATAGTTTTAAGATATTTATGCAATAAACAAAATAATCCCTCAGTCGATTAGCTTCTAATTCATCAACATTCTTGTCTTTCAGAATATAAAGCAATTGAGCAAACTCATTTTTATAAGTGGTAATTGTATTAAGACTGTAAGCCTTTAGTTGTAAAGTTTCGACATATTTTTGAAGTGCCATTTGATTCACAGGGTGTATTTGAGAAAGTACCTCTTTACCAATAAGTGCTTTGGGAGTTAAACAAAATTTCTCACGATAAAAAGCAGAATCCAGTACATACCAAGCCTTATGCGTTTGACTCCATCGAACGCCAACCAGTTTTTTTACACGAATATTTAATTCTTCGTTTCGTTCAAAACGAATAAAAATTACATCTTTTCCATGATGTATTGCGAGTTCATACCTAATTTCAATTGCCATGATTATTGTCGGTTTTCTTGTCTAGCAATAGTATTTGTTCTCCAATTACCTCCGTTACATATACTTTTCGACCATCTTTGTCGTCATAACTTCGGGTTTTTAGTTTACCTTCAATATAAGCCAAACTTCCTTTGTGGAGGAAATTCTGAGCTAAATCAGCCAAACCTCGCCATAAAACTATATTATGCCAGTCCGTTATCGTATGTTTTTGTCCTTTATCATCTTTATATGTCTCAGAGGTAGCCAAAGAAAATTTAGCGACTTTAATGTCTTTGTCCAAGATATTAATTTCGGGATTATTGCCCAAATTTCCAATTAATGTTACTTTATTCAGTCCTTTCATTCTAACAAATGGTTAATAATAATTTATAGATATAAAAATAATATTTATATAACATACTATGAGTATATTTTTTATAAATAATTTATTAAAATAACAAAAGCATATAAAATATTAAAAGTACAATAAGTATATCATAAAACATCAATAGTGACCTTTAAACACCGCATTTTCCTTGCAAAATCAATAATATTTTTGTAAATTTGTATATCATTCAACAAGAAAAGTACAATAGAAACCTAAAAGAGTTATATAATAATCTTCATTTAAGTAAAATTAAAGGCTAATGGCTGAGGAAACAGAAAATTTATCGGGCGGTGTCCCACCTCTAACTGGCGATGATTCGCTATCTTCCAACAACGGCACAGTTATCCCAATCAACATCGAAGACGAAATGCGTGGTGCTTACATTGATTATTCAATGTCAGTTATCATTTCACGTGCTTTACCCGATGTTCGTGATGGGCTGAAACCTGTTCACCGCCGTGTTCTTTATGGAATGGCAGAGTTGGGTGTTTATCATAATCGTGCATACAAAAAATCTGCCCGTATAGTAGGGGAGGTATTAGGTAAATTCCACCCACACGGCGACTCATCAGTTTATGGAACAATGGTGCGTATGGCTCAACCTTGGTCGCTACGGTATATGCTCGTTGACGGACAAGGTAACTTTGGGTCAATTGATGGTGATTCACCAGCCGCTATGCGTTATACTGAGGCACGTTTAAAACGTATCGCTGAAGAACTTTTGGCTGATATCAACAAAGAAACCGTTGATTTTCAACCAAATTTTGATGATTCCCTCGAAGAACCATCAGTAATGCCTGGTAAAATACCAAATTTACTATTAAACGGTTCGTCGGGTATTGCAGTAGGTATGGCCACCAATATGGCTCCGCACAACCTCTCGGAAGTAGTTGATGGTATTGTTGCCTACATTGACAATAATGATATAACCATCGACGAACTGATGGTGCATGTCAAAGCTCCTGATTTTCCGACAGGTGCAATTATCTACGGTTATAGTGGTGTAAAATCTGCATTTGAAACTGGCCGTGGACGTATCGTACTAAGAGCAGTTGCCAACTTCGAAGTTTCAAAAACAGGTAAAGATCAAATCGTTGTTACCGAAATTCCTTATATGGTTAATAAGGCATCAATGATTGAAAAAACTGCTGGTTTGATTAATGATAAGAAAATCGAAGGAATCTCCGATATGCGTGACGAGTCAGACCGTGATGGGATGCGTATCGTATATGACCTCCGTAAAGATGCCGTTCCGAATGTGGTTCTGAATAACCTCTTCAAATATACTGAGCTGCAATCATCTTTTAGTATCAATAATGTTGCCTTATCGAAAGGTCGCCCCGTAACCGTAAATCTTAAAGACATGATTCGCTTCTATGTTGATCATAGAATGGAAATCATTACTCGCCGTACGCAATACGATTTAAGAGAAGCTCAAAAAAGAGCTCATATCTTAGTTGGTTTGTTGATTGCCTTAGATTATCTCGATGCTGTAATTGCACTCATCCGTAAGTCGAAAGATGCTGATGAAGCAAAAGCAGCTTTGATAGCAGGTAATTTTATGACCGAAAAACAAAGAGAAGAGTTCTTGACAACAGGTCTTCAACGTCTCCAAATTATTGATACATACGATAATGATGCGGCAGCTGGCATAATTTTGAGTGAAGTTCAGGCAAAAGCTATCTTGGATATGCGTTTGCAACGCCTCACAGGTTTAGAGCGTGATAAAATTATCGGCGAATACAATGAAATCAAAGCCCTAATTGATGATTTAAGGTCAATTTTAGCTTCGGAAGAACGTAAACGTACAATTATTAAAGATGAATTGGTAGAATTGAAAGCCCGCTATGGTGATGCTCGTCGCTCGAAAATAGAAATGGCTGCAGGAGAATTCAGTATCGAAGATATGATTCCGGATGATGAAATGCTCGTAACGATTTCAAATCAAGGCTACATCAAGCGTACACCGCTACAAGAATATCGTACACAAGGGCGTGGAGGTACAGGTTCACGTGGTGTAAAAACCAAAGATGCTGATTATACCGAACATCTTTTTGCTGCTACTAATCACAATTATCTCTTATTCTTTACCAGAAAAGGACGTTTGTTTTGGATGCGTGTGTTTGAAGCACCTGAAGGAGCAAAAACATCAAAAGGTAGAGCGATTCAAAATCTTATCAATATCGAATCCGATGATAAGATTCAGGCCGTTTTGAATGTAAAAACACTCGTTGACGAAGATTATATCAAGAATAATTATATTGTTATGTGTACCGAAGATGGAACTGTGAAAAAAACTCTTTTGGAGGCTTATTCACGTCCACGTCAAGGGGGTATTATTGCAATCAACATTGCTGAAGGCGATAATCTATTGGATGTAGCCCTTACGAACGGAAATAACAATATTGTAATCGCCGCACGAAATGGTAAAGTAGTTCGTTTCCACGAGTCTGGTACTCGCCCAATGGGACGAACAGCAACTGGTGTACGTGGTATTAACCTCGAAGAAGGCGACAGAGTAATCGGAATGGTCTGTGTTTCTAGAGAAGATACTCAACTTTTAGTTGTATCAGATAAAGGTTACGGAAAGCGTTCTGACGTGGAAGACTATCGCATAACGTCAAGAGGAGCGAAGGGAGTAAAAACCTTAAACATAACCGAGAAAACGGGTTCTTTAGTTACTATCAAGGAAGTTACCGATGATGATGATTTAATGATTATCACTAAAAAAGGTGTGGCTATCCGAATTAAAGTTTCTGATTTACGCGTAATGGGACGTAATACACAAGGTGTTAAACTCATTCGTATGAGTGATTCTGACGATATTGCATCAGTAACTAGAATTATTCGTGAGGAGGAAGATGAAGTTGAGAACCCAAGTGACGTTGATGTTGCAATGGATGAATCATCGGCAACTGAAGTAGTGGATTCGTCTGAAACTCCAACAACCGAGTAAGTAATTTAAAGTAGAGTGGGAGAGTAGGAACAAAGATTGTCAGTAAAACAATTATTAGTCGTAGCGGCGAACCTACGAAGCATGTATAAATAATAATTGTTTACTGGTAATTGATATCTGAGATTGTTAACTCTTTGTTAATTGCTCAGATTTTTCATATTTTCAATAAAAAAAAAGGTCTAAACCATAAATTGACAATAATTATCACCAAAACCGAATTTATCAAATGAAAAAAATCATTTTAGCGTCTGTAATGACAGTATTTACAACAGGCGTTTATGCTCAGGGTGCAATTGATACCCAATTAAAAGATGCTTTATGTAAAACTGCTACAGAAAATATAGCAAAAGCAGAGAAAGCAACACAAGATGCCAAGAAAGCATTGAAATCAGCAACATGGATAAAACTTGCTGAATCCCAAATCGAAATGGCGAGCGATTGTGGAAAAGACTCATCTGCCTCTGAAAAAGCATATAATACCTATTTAAAAGCTTTAGAAGTTGATAAGGCAGCAGGTGGGAAGGGAGTAAAAGATATTGAAACTGCAATGTCAGGTTCAACTTCAAGATTATACACTTCTTTGATGCAGCAAGGTGCGGGATACTATAATTTAAAGAATTACAGTAAAGCCCTTAACCTTTTCAAATTAGCATCTATAACAAGTCCTAAAGATACAATCTCAACCTTGTATGCCGGTATTGTTGCACAACAAGGTCAAGCACTAGCTGATGCAAAAACCTACTTTGGTAAGTTCATCGAGCAAGGTGGAAAAGATGTTGCAGTATTTTATGGTCTATCTGAACTTTACAGAAATGATAAAGAAAACGTCAAAGCAATAGAAATCTTGAAAAAAGGTATTGCAGTAAATCCAAAAGATAAGGATTTACAAAGTTCACTTATCAATGCCTATTTAGGTGGGGGTATGATGAATGAAGCAATTGATATGATGAAGCAAAGAGTTGCTAATACGCCAAATACACCTGATAATGCCAAGAATTTAGCGGAAGATTTTAAGAATTTGGGTACATTATATGAAAATGGAGCAGGGGAATTTGAAAAGAAAATCCGTCCACTTGAAAGCGAGGTAAGTCAAGCTGCAAAAGAAAAAGCTGATGCAGAAAAAGATTTAGCCAATGTAGAAGGCAAAAAAACAGCTCAAGAAGAAGAATTGAAACGTTTGACGGACAGATTGAAAAAGGAGCCTAAAAATGCAGCCTCAATCAAAGGTAACATTGCATCTGTTACTCAAATGATTGCTTCGGCAAGCTCAGAAGTAGAGGCAGCTAAACAAAAAGTTGCAAAAGCAACCGAAGCCGTCCAAAATAGCAGTAAAAACGAATCAGATTTGAAAGATTTAAGAGCAAAAGAGGCAGAATTAAAAGATTTAGCCGTAACCAACTACAAAAAAGCTCTTGAAATTGACCCAGCTAACTTTGATGCTAATTATAACTTAGGTGTTTATTTCTTTAACTCTGCAGTTGTCTCTAAAGGTGCTGTGGATAGAATGGATATGAAAACTTACAATGAGAAAGGTAAAGCAATTGAAGAGCAAGTTTGTGGAACGTTCAATCAAGCTAAAACATATTTTGATAAATGTAAATCATTAAAAGCTGACGACCAAGACACTAATGCTAACCTTGATAATTTAAAAGGGGTGCTTGAACAATGTGCAAAACGTAAGTAATTGATTATCAATTGTTTATTTGTAATATTTTAAGTTTAAAAAGTCTGCTAATAGAAATTTAGCAGACTTTTTTTTTGGGAGAGTATAGAAGCATGTTAAATTAATAAAATCCTATTTAACATAATGTAAATTATAAAACATATATTTATTATACTTTTATTTATTATACTTTTATACCTTTTTTAATCTATATGTAGAATAAATAAATTTACCGACTGAGTTTATTTACTTTCAATCTCCAACTACTCTCTACTACCTATTGCATAACATGTAGCTATCTTAAAAATACTTTTTAACTATGGTTTTTTAGCTTATGGTTCTCTCTGAGAATTGGATGAAAAATTATTACTGATGTATTGTGAGTGAATATTCAATTCTCATCAACCCCTAAAAGCCTATTTTATTATTATTAGATGCGACCTTAAAATGAAAGTATTAAAGATAAATTATAAAATAAGTGATTATATTATATTAATCGACAAATTTACAAATATCTATATTCCTGCCTATGAACTTATTATTTTATTGTGGACTTGCAGAATTCCGTGGACTAAAAAAACTAGATACAATATTGACTATCAAAAAAATAGCTTAATTCTTGTAAAACGCAAATAAATGATGGTTGTTGATAACTATTTGCAAGTTATCCCTAAAATAGGCATTTTCGGAAAATTAAATCCACAAATGCACAAAAATCCACGTGGAACATTTGTTGAAAACTTATGTTTTACTGTGAATAAACGTTGATAGTTTACTGAGGAAGAAAGTCCCCTACCAAATAATCAAATATTTGTCTGTGCTTCAGTAAAATAGAAATTTGTGTAATGAGGTATTTGTTAGCGAAGATGAATGAAAGAGCATAGTCTCCAATTTTTAGTGAATCTGTTTTAGACTGGTCACTATGCTCTATAAGATTATCTGAAATTTACATGAACTTTCTTAAGAAACTATTAAGGAAACTCTAATTTTTTAAAATTAATTATATTCTTTTCCAACAGGTTCAAAAAAAAGTAACACTCTCCTAATAAATAAATTTTAATTGGGAAAGCATTTGATGTTGCTTTTTGGATATGTTACAAAAACCTGTGATTGTGAAATTATAAAAAATCAACTCATAAATGCCTTTAATGCTTTAGGCTTACGGCCTACTTTCTTACGCATTTTTACTTTTTCTGGCCTTTCTTTTATTTTTTTATCTTCAAAAAAAACTCCAAGAGCCTCGATGATAATATCTTTCTGAGACATCCCCTCCCAATACCCATAATCTTTCATTTGCTCAACCAATTCATTAGGGCAATCAAATGTTACTTTGGTTGATGGCCCAGATTCTTGCATTGAATTTAATATAATGGTCGCCTGAGTTGCTGCTGCACTTTCTGCTGTTTTACCTGTCGGAACTAAACTTTCAAATGTGAAATTTTTATTTTTTGCCATTGTGATATTTTTTTTACTTTAGGTGCTAATTATGTTTAATTGACTAAACTAAACTGCTATTGTTTTATACCATCCAAAATCTCTTTAGTTAGATTATAGTAGTCCATCGACCCATTGCTATCTGGCGAATACGAAAATATATCCATCCCATTGGCTTGTGCTTCCGAAATCGCAATATTGTCACGGATAGTTGTTGTGAAAAATTTATCACCAAGTTGTTGTTTAGTTGCTTCAACTAAATCATTACTTAATTTTTTGTTAATCTTCGGATTGTATCGAGTTGCAAAAACGCCACCTAAATGAGTATTTGGACTTATTTGTTGAAGCTCTGAAGAATAAATCAAGAAATTACGTAAGCCTTCATAACTTAAAAACTCGGCTTGTAATGGAACCAAATACATATCGCAAGCAATTAATGCAATACGTGTCATACCTGAAAGTGTAGGCGGACAGTCAATCATTACAAACTCATAATCTTTCTTGACCTTGTCAAGCAGTAATTTTAAGTTAAATGGAAATACGGGTGAAGCCTTGATGGAATCCTCTTTAGCATTCAGTTCGGCAGAGCTTGGCAACAAATCTCCAATCGGAGTTTGAATAGCTACAGTATCGAACGATAATTCGCCAGTTAAATAATTGCCTACATGATTTCTCCCCACTTGAGATTCTTGTATTCCGAAGCAACGCGTCAAACTTGCTTGTCCATCGAGGTCAATAAACAAGACTCTTGCTCCTGCAAATTTTTTAAACGCCGCCCCTAAGTTTTGAGTCGAAGTGGTTTTACCAACCCCACCCTTGTTGTTAACTACGCTAATAATCATTGGATATGAAAGAATAATATTTACCTGCAATATAGGATAAATAAAATATATTAACAATATTGTCTTAATTAATTTTATCCACAGTACTTAAAAATAAATAAGTATTAATATAATAATAAATTTTTTTATATAAATACTTATTTATTTTATTTTATTGTATATTATATTTATAATTTTTAAAATATATAATATATAAAATTATGTATAAAGATATTATTATGTATAATTATATTATAAAGTTTAAATTATTATTATACAAACATAAAACAATAATTTTTATTTTATGTTTGTATAATAATAAAAAATAAGAAAGTACTATATGTAAAATAATAAATATATAAATATATAAATATATAAAAAATACAATAATTATAAAAAGTATTTAATGTATTTTATTAATTATATATAATAAAAATATGAAAATTACGAATAGTATAATATTTTACAAAAGTCTTTCTTTTTAAAGTGCCTTAAAAATCGTTTTTAAGCATTATTAAATCTTCGAAACGATAAGTTAATCCATTTAATATATTGAAAGCCTTAAATAGTGGTTTTTGTGTCAAAAAACAATATGTCAATTATATATATTTCTATAGGAATATTCTAATTTTTAATAATTTTATTATCCAAGTAAAATTTTGTACCAAAAATGCTAAATGTAGCTGAAGTTTTGCAAGAAACTAAACATTAAAAAAGGAGAAAGTTACCTTCCTCCTTTTTTAATGTTTATAAAATGATTGGCTGATTTTTTCTTTTATTTAAAATAAAATCTGCTTGGAGCTATCTCAACTTTTACTGAATCTATTAAAATTCCTGAAGTTTGGTATCTGAAAATATAACCACTTTGTTTATAAGATGGGATAAGACTCGTATAAATTATTTCACTTTCTGAATCAAAACCTACTGAAGAAAATGCTCGATTTATAAATGTCTTGTGCGTGCCAGTAGAAATATCTATTGCACTTATTTCTCCTTTTAGTTTATAACCGTCGGCTGAATCAAAAAAATTGTAAGTACAAAATAGCGTTTTCTTATCTTTACTCATACACAAACTACTCGGCGTTTTTTTATCATTTGTACTAGCTTTGAGTTTTGTATTAAAAGTTTTAGTAATCGGATCAAATAAAATAATTGCATTAGCAGAAGTCATCCAGATTTTATTAGCTGCGTCTAAAACAAAATTATTTGGATTAGCCCCAATTTCAATGCTTTCTTTTACTTCATCTTTTTGTGTGTCGATTACTTTGATTGTTGGTCGAGCATCTATATTGCCTACGTATGCCAAGTTACCAATCACAGTAATATCTTCCGCACCACTATCTACTGGAATCTTTTTTGTGATTTTATTTAAAACCAAATCAAGCACTGCCACGAAGCCTTGCTTATAGGTATAGTCAGCATTGAAAGTATCCCAGCAAGTGATGTATGCCTTGTTAGTGCCTACCTTAATCACCTTACGTGGATTATCAATTTCTCCTTTAAGACTTGCTATACTTTTGAATGTTCGTGCATTTACTATTTCAATAACATCCTTTCCGTCGGTGGAATTATCTACAAGTATAACCCCTTTCTCATCTACCTCCGAATAGTCTGTTATTCCGCCTGCTATCGAACGATTATTTTCTTTTAGAAATATATCAGTTGCGGTTATCTTTCTATCTCGGCTTACTAATGATAGTGTTCCGTTGTTATCAAAGAAGTTTCCTGCATTAATTACGAATACGCCATCATCATAAGGTTGTGTTGGAGTACTTTCTGTTTTCTCGCATGAGCTAAGAGCGAGCGTCGTTAATGAAATCAAACTTAGATTTCTAAGTGTGCGTGCTGATAAAAATTGATTTAACATTTTTCTTTGGGCGGAATACCGCAATTTTTGAATTTAAAATTTACTGTAAATATTATTGATGAAAGTTAAATACAGCCGCCAACTGGAAATTTACACCTGGCATAGCATTGCGTTTGATATTTGGGTAAACGGTGTTGGTAATATTGTTGGCCTGTAAAACTAAGTTTGCTGCTTGCGACATAAATTTGATTTTATGTGTTAAAGTTGCGTTGACAATAAAGTATGGAGGTAAAGGCTGACCCGAATGGTCGAAAGTAAAATAACGTACAGAATTGAATACTCCTTGAACACTCGCATTCCAACTTTTTTGGCCGTAGAAAATACTTCCCGAAATCGCATGATAAGGCACATAGATAAGTTGTTTACCAATTAGATTTTGTGAATAGACATCATATACTTTTTGCTGTGAAGCATCAGTGAGCGAATAAGCCAAAATCAAGCCCGCAGTTTTTTGCTGAATGAAATTATTGTATTTGAAAGAAGAATTAAATTCTAAGCCTTTGGTCAAAACCTGTTGTAGATTTTCGACTCGGTAGTTTTTCTCAGGATTCCAGTACGTCCAATTATCAATGAGATTATGAAAAGCATTTACTGATAAAGAAGATTTAAAGTATTTGCCATGAAATTTCTTATACTCCAAGCCTATTTCTTTATTAAAACCATTTTCAGGCTGTATATCAGGATTACCCAGTACTTTCCAATATCGTTCATTTAAAGTTGGTAAACGATAACTACGGGCAACATTTGCCAGAAATTCCAGTTGTTGTAATTTGTTCGTGAAAAGATTAAAAATAAATCCAAATGCAGGTGTAAATGGTGCTTTATAAAAATTTGAAAATGCTTGTCTGAGATTTAGTGTGGTGATTATTTTATTCGTTTGATTATTCCAATCAAAGGTTTTACGAATGAGTGCATAGGCATCTCCTCTGTTTTCATAGACAATATTTGGCCCATAACCATCAACTTTGGTGGCATAATGAACAAATTCGCCACCAGTTCTGAAGGTCAGATTTGCAGGGTTTTTATGAAAAACAAAGTCATGTTCTGCACGAACGATATATCGGTCAGTTGAGGCTTGGCTCGGATTTGAAAAGTCTCCTTTGCCATAATCTAAAATATCTCTGATAAAACCTAATTTTACTGATGTATTATCAAGTTGAGTTCCGCCGATAAATCTAAATGCCTGTGTTTGGGTTATTTCTCTAAAATTAATGACGCTCGGTTGAATCGTTAGTTTATTGTCAGTAAACCAAGTATTGAGGTAAATGAGTCGGTATGTAGATTTTTTTTTCGTATCAAATCTAAAATACAAATCCTGAACGAATCCTTTTTGCGTTGTTTTCGATGGTTCAATTGAATATTCATGTCCTTTTCTATCAATTCTTACTTCATCGTTTGCAGGAGTTTTGCCATTAAAATTTCTGATATTTCCACCATAAAAAAGTGTTTTTCCATTTAAAACGCCATTTTTAGAAGTCCTACTTAAGCGTAAACCCGCATTGAGATTGCCACTTCTGAAACTCCCGAGTTGTCCTCCAACAACTGAATTGATACCTTTGTTGTTCCAATTTGGTACTGAGTTTAGTAAAATACTGCCACCTACTGCGTCGCTACCCACACAACTTGCCGACGAGCCAAATTGAATAGCCATTTGGTCGAAACCCATCAATGGAATCGTAGATAAATCAGAAAGTCCAACAGTTGGCGAATTGATATTCAAACCATTCCAAAGTACAGCTGTGTGGCTGGCCGAAGTGCCCCGAAAAGAGATAGTTGTGAGTTGTCCCGAGCCATAAGATTTGAGAGCAATTGGTACTTGAAATTGTAAAAAATCTGATAAACTTTGGTGCTGATATCGAGCTAAATTCACCGAGTCAATCTTCTGAACTTTTAGTCCGGCCATAAATTTTTCGGGTGAAAAACCAAACACCTGAACCTCGTTAAGTGGCTTACAATCTTTACAATCGGGCGATGAAATTTCTTGTGAAAAAGCCCCTACCGATATACCAAAACCATAACCTAAAAACAAAATTTTGGGAATGTTTAACAGGCATTTATTAGCCAGTTTTTTGATACGCCGCAATGCAGCATTTGCTGGATTTTGCATTAGAAAAACAAATTAAATTTTCGTACAAAAAGCATCATAACCTTGTTTGCTAAATATAGCATGTAAAGTCGATGCACTTCGACTAATAAATACAATTAGGATTTTGTTCTTGATTCGAAACATAGCTCTTCCTCCGAAAGCAAATGAATCATACGAAGTATGGCAGGTCTCCTGACTCACCTCACTGATTGCGAAACCTTCCCGCTTTAGTTAAAGCAGTGGTAAAGCTAAGTATGCCATTGACAAGGCAATCAGTTTTCAGAACCGAAAGTTCTGACGAGGTTTACAGTTGCGGGGACAGTTCTCGATTGAAGCATTGCTGCTGGACGAGATTCCCTATTAAGCTAAAAGCAAAAAGTAGTATTTGCCGATAGCACCGTAATTCATAGTCAAAGATAAAGGAATAAATTTGATTCTGAAAATAGATAAGAAGATTTGTGGAGGATTGAAAAAGAAAACAGCCACAACAAACGAAATATGTTTTGGCTGTACAATATAGATTTTAATGAATCTCAATTTGGGATAATATTTTGTTAGTTGGTTTTGAACTCTTGAATTGTACCGTCAGTGAATACAACCATGATGCGTGCAATGCTACCGTGGTTTAAACTTGACAAAATGGCAGGATTCAGATTTTGCTGTGTTGGACTAAGTTCGGGTAATTTTCTTTCATTCGATTCTCGAGGCGAATACTCAGGGCGTTTTATGCTTGTAAGTGTCTGACTAGAAGTAATTTGAGTAGCTGTTTTAGTTGTTATATCTTCTTCTTCTAAAAACCAGGTAAAGCCCAATTCTGGGTATCTTCGGTACATTTTCTGAACAATTTCAAGACTGGGCTTATTTCTATCAGATAAAATGTGAGAAATACTCGGACGAGGCACACCTATCTCGTCTGCAAACTTAGTTGAGGTTAAATCTTGCTCACTTATGAAGCGTCTGATTTTTTCGTTGAGGTTCATTTTTGTTACAAAGTTAAATTGTTTCGGTTACATAATGAAACAGTATAGAATAGTAAATGATTACAATTATAAACTGACTATATACAAAAATAAACAGACTTCAAGCATAATCCAAATACTTTTGTAAATATATTTTTATAATTGTAAACAGGTGCTATTTACAAGGTGTTTACAATTATTAATTCATTGATTATCAGTACTTTAATGATATTTTATTGTATAGCTCAAATTTTTTAAAAAGAGATTTTAGTTTCACTATTCATCGTTGTAAATTTTGAGTAATCAATGATTAAAGTATTAAATGGGTCTATATTAGGAGTAACGATACAAGTACATAAGTAAATTAATTCTCAAATCAATTGTCAAATGTTTTGTTTTTTGATTTGTATATGTTAATTTTGTAAACAATAACTCATGAACAATAACAAGTGCTTTTCTAACTTAAAATAAAAAAATATCGACTTACGTTGCTTTTAAAAATTTAAATGAGGGTAGTAAATATTGATAATTTGAGATTCAATTTTCAAAAACTCCTGTCTTTCTGAGATTGGAGTTTTTTATTTTATAAATGTTGTACTCTATGCTTATCTGTCACTTTGTCTTAAAATATTAATTTTTGTTACTATTTTTGAGGATGTTAGTTGTTTTTAGATGCCTCTATTTGCCTTTTGATTTGCAAAAAAATCCGTATTGGTCATTAAATACTAATGTATTCGTGTGTAATTAGGTTAAACTATGGATTAGTTTTTCTATTCTATTGAGTTAAAACTACCGAGATTTTTAAAAAACATTATTCAACTTATTCATAACAAAAACAATTTACAAGCTTGTTTAAAACTGCTTCCCTACGCAGATGGAGTTTATAAAAATTCTATATGATAATGAAGAATATTATACGTTTACAGATTGAAAGGGTATTAGATTTATCAAGAAGTATTGTTCTAGTGATTCCTATTTCAGTTATAACAGGATTGGTAGTTGCTTTTTTTTTATGGCTACTTGATTTTGTCACAGTGTTGAGATGGAATAATAATTGGTTAATTAATTTACTTCCACTTTGTGGAATGCTGATTATGTTACTTTATCAATCATTTGGTAGAGGAACCGAAGATGGAAATAATTTAATCATCAACGAAATTCACGAAAGCACAGCTGAGGGTATTCCTCTAAGAATGGTACCTATAATTATCTTTACGACTGTTTTCACCCATTTATTTGGTGGCTCAGCTGGAAGAGAAGGAACTGCTGTGCAAATTGGCGGAAGTATTGCCTCTTTTTTTTCAAGGATAATAAAGCTCTCCAAAAGAGATAATAAAGTACTATTAATGGCTGGTATTGCGGCAGGTTTTGGAGCCGTTTTTGGAACTCCTGTGGCTGGTGCTGTCTTTGCCTTAGAAGTCTTATCTGTTGGCCGTATTAAGTATGATGCACTTTTACCATGTTTGTTTGCTGCTTTTTTCGCCGACTTGGTTTGTACAGCCTGTGGCGTTTTACACACTCATTATCATGTTAATTATAAAGAAACTGTTTCATGGTTGAATGTATCGTATCATTTTATTCTATTGTTGAAAGTTGTTATTTCAGGTATTGCGTTTGGATTAGTTGCTAAATTATTTGTTGAAACTTCAGATTTTATCAAAAAAATAAGAAACAATTTTATCGGGCATAAACTTTTGATACCGATTATTGGAGGAGGATTAGTTGTGGCGATAAGTTATTTTCTTAGCACATCAGACTACCTGGGATTAGGTGTAAAAACACTTAGTGGTACTGGAGTTAGTATTGTTTCGGCATTTAATAAAGATGGATCTGATGCTTTTAGTTGGTTTTGGAAGTTGCTTCTTACAGCTATCACTCTTAATATGGGCTTTAAAGGTGGAGAAGTTACACCACTTTTCTTTATCGGGGCAACTTTTGGAAATACTATCGCAGTTTTGCTTGGTTGTCCAATAGACCTTTTTGCTGCATTAGGTTTTATCGCAGTCTTTGCGGCAGCTACAAATACTCCGTTGGCAAGCATTATCCTTGGAGTAGAGTTATTTGGAGCTGAATATATCCCGTATTTCGCTATTTCGTGTGTTGTAGCGTATTATTTTAGTGGGGATAAGGGAATTTACCATGCTCAGCGTGTGGAGGTTTCAAAGAGCTTAAAAATGAATATTATGAAAAATACTGCTAAGGAAAAATAAGATAATGTTTTTTAAGTAAAGAAGGTATCAAAAAAATATCAAAAATGCCCATTCAAGAATACTTGAATGGGCATTTTTGATTGACAAACAGTTTGTTGAGTTCGTTTTTTATATCTTTATCTTATACAGTAACATTATTGTCTCTTAAAGCTTCATTAAGAGAAGTTTTAAGGTCAGTGCTTGCTTTTCTTTGTCCAATAATCAATGCACAAGGGACGCCAAATTCTCCAGCAGGATATGTTTTAGGTAACATCCCGGGTATAACAACCGAGTTATCTGGAACATAACCGATATATTCTGTACCTGTATTGACATCAATTATTTTTGAACTACCCGTAATTGTCACACCAGCACCTAAAACGGCTCTTTTTCCAATTCTCGCACCTTCTACTACAATGCATCTTGAACCAATAAAAGCACCATCTTCGATGATCACAGGTGAAGCTTGGGGTGGCTCAAGAACTCCACCTATACCAACGCCACCACTAAGATGTACATCTTTACCAATTTGAGCACAACTTCCGACTGTTGCCCAAGTATCAACCATGGTTCCGCTATCAACGTAAGCACCAATATTTACATAAGAAGGCATCATAATAACACCTTTTGCTAAAAAGGCACCGTAACGAGCAACTGCTGGAGGAACAACTCGCACACCCAATTTATCATAGCCAGTTTTTAGTTTCATTTTATCATGGTATTCAAAAATACCAACTTCCTGAACTGACATTGATTGCATAGGGAAATAGAGTATAATTGCTTTCTTGACCCAGTCGTTTGTTTGCCAACCATCAACAGTTGGTTCTGCTACTCTAAGATCTCCTTTGTCAACCAAATCAACTATTTCTTTGATTGTTTCTTGTGTACTTTGTTCTTTTAAAAGTTCACGATTGTCCCACGCTTGTTCGATAATTTCTCTTTGATTCATCATAAAATGTTTATATATACTATTGATTTACTTTAAATTATGTAATTACCTGACTATTAAGTAATTACAATGTTTATTTAAGATTATTTTAAGTTTTTTAATTAAATTGTATTGTTGTATTTTTCTTAGAAGAATAAAATTTTGTTTGTTCTAAATTATTCTTAAATATTATGTATTTCTATAATTCAAAGATACATACTGTTGATTTTAAAAGCAAATTACTGCCTACAGAAATGTCGTATATACAAGTATAAATACTCCCCTATCCTACTTCAATATACTTTAATTAAAATAGTGAATATAACAAGTATAGCCTAATTACTAAGTTTAAGCTAAAGACAATTTAAAATAGTACTATTTATTTTAGTAAATAAAACTAAAATAAATTAGTAAATTAGTTAGTATTACTAAATAAATTAGTAATACTTTATACCAATTATTATGATTTTTACTAATATTTAAGATATTCTAAATTATGTTTATTGTATCCGATAAATTTATTAACTTGCATTGTATTACATAAACCAAAATTTTACGTAAATGTCAAAAGTTAAAGTAGCAATTAATGGATTCGGACGTATTGGTAAATTAGCCTATCGTCAAATTTATAACATGGAAGGAATTGATGTAGTAGCAATCAATGACTTAACAAGTCCTTCAACACTCGCTCATTTATTAAAGTACGATAGTGCTCAAGGAAGATTCAACGCTACTGTTACATCAACTGAAAGTAGTATTATTGTTAATGGTGATGAAATCAGAATATATGCACAAAAAAATCCAGCAGATATTCCTTGGGGAGAACATGATGTTGATGTAGTATTAGAATGTACAGGTTTTTTTACTGATAAAGATAAAGCTGCTGCACACCTAACCGCTGGTGCTAAAAGGGTTATCATCAGTGCACCGGCAACTGGTGATCTGAAAACGATTGTTTTCAATGTAAATCACAGTATATTAGACGGCAGCGAAACCATTATTAGCTGTGCAAGTTGTACTACCAACTGTTTAGCTCCAATGGCTAAAGTGTTGAACGATAACTTTGGAATTGCGGCAGGTAGCATGACAACAGTTCACGCTTATACTAATGACCAAAATACATTAGATGCTCCGCATGCGAAAGGTGATTTAAGAAGAGCAAGAGCCGCTGCAGCTAATATTATACCAAATAGTACTGGTGCCGCAAAAGCAATTGGCTTAGTATTACCTGAATTGAAAGGAAAATTAGATGGTGGTGCACAACGTGTTCCGACTATCACTGGTAGTTTAACAGAGTTGACTTGTATTTTAAACAAAAAAGTTACTCTAGATGAAGTAAATGATGCAATGAAAGCTGCAGCCACAGAAAGTTTTGGTTACAATACTGATGAGATTGTTAGTAGCGATATTATTGGAACAACATTTGGTAGCTTATTTGATGCTACTCAAACTAAAGTTGTAACCGTTGGAGATAGTCAGTTGGTAAAAACTGTGAGCTGGTATGACAATGAAATGAGTTATGTAAGTCAATTAGTGAGAACTGTTAAGTATTTTGCAACTTTAATTTCAAAATAACTAACAGTTTTTTTAATTGTTTGGAATAAAAAAGGGCTATTATAGCCCTTTTTTATTCCTTCCTATTTTTAGATGCCAAATAGTTAATCTTATAACCTTTAGCAACAAAAAGTTTTTCATAGTAAGTCTCAATGCCAAAATGCTCAACAAGCAATGGTGAATTATATAAGTCAGTTGTATGTCTTAATATTTCAAAACCAACTTCAGGAATTGTACCTAGTGAATACTCAAAAAGTGGATAGTTATCAGTTTTAAAAAAGAAATCTCCATTATTTTTTAAAACTTTTTTATAAAGGCTCAAATATCTACTATTAGTTAGGCGTTTTCGTTCTTCTTTATCTCTTGGCTGAGGGTCTGGATGAATCAACCAAATCTCATCAACTTCATTATCTTCAAAAAATTCTTCTAAAAAAGCCATTGAAGTTCTCAAGAATGCAATATTTTTAAGACCTAAATCAATTGCACGCTTACTTCCACGAGCAATTCGATCGCCTTTTATATCAATACCAATAAAATTTTTATCCGGGAATTCTTTGGCTAAACCAGTTGTATACTCACCCTTACCACAGGCCAATTCGAGTACTATTGGGTTTAAGTTTTTAAAATATTTTTCTTTCCATTTTCCTTTGATGTTTGTATATATCTCTTTGCCCCTTTCGACAACATTTTCTGATTCCGCATTGTGTTGAAATCTTGGTAATTTTCTTCTTGCCACTCTCCTACTTTTTTATATATTATTGATTATCAAACTGTTACACAAATTTTATTGAAATACTTTTAATATTTATATTATTAATGATATTACTAAATATAAATATACTTTAAATATGAACATTTTAACTAAATATTATCTAATTCTGCAACCACATAGGTACTTCCACCAACATAAATAAAATCATCAATATTAGCTAAATTGGTGACATATTCCAATGCTTTATTAACATTGAGAATTGAATAACCTTGAATACCATGCGACTCAGCTATTTTTACCAAATTCTCAGAAGGCATAACACGAGGATTATCGGCTTGACAAAAAAAGTAAATGCCTTCTTTAGGAAATAATTCAAGAATTTCTTCTATATTTTTATCCTTCACAAAACCCAATATGAAGTATTTTTGCTTTACGGGCAAATTAGAAATTTGTTGCAGTACACTTTTTAAACCATGCTCATTATGTCCGGTATCGCAAATTGTAAGCGGAGATTTCGATAACATTTGCCATCTTCCTTTCAAACCAGTCAAATCTACGACATTTGAAATTCCGTTTTGAATTGCAGCATTGGTAATTTTGTAGCCAATTTCGTTTAAAACCCGAATACTTTGAATTACTCCCGAAATATTTTTTAATTGATATTTGCCGATTAATTGTGATGACAAATCGCGAAACAATAAAGTTTCCTTACCAATTTCAACAAGAAAAACATCAACAACTAACTTAGTAGATTGACATTCTTTTTCGATAACCTTGAGATTCTCTGAGGCAAAATAAACTTTAGATTGAGATAAATGAGCTTTTTCTATAAAAACTAGTTTCGTTTCTTCATCATACTCAGAAATTATTACAGGTACATTTGCTTTAATAATACCAGCTTTTTCGTTTGCAATCTTTGTAAATGTATCACCTAAAATATTAATATGATCAAAACCAATATTAGTAATGACACTTAGTTCTGGTGTAATAATATTCGTAGAATCAAGACGACCACCTAAACCAACCTCAATAACAGCTATATCTACTTTTTCTTTTGCAAAAAAATCGAATGCAATTCCAACACTCAATTCAAAAAAAGAAGGTTTAAGTTCCTCAAAAAATCTTTTATGTTTTTGAACGAATGTCACTATACTCGCCTTTTCGATTGATACACCATTTATTCTGAATCTCTCAGCATAATCCTTTAAATGTGGAGAAGTATAAAGACCTGTTTTATAACCAGCACTTTGTAAAATTGCTGATAAATAATGTGAGGTACTACCTTTTCCGTTAGTACCCGCTACATGAATGCTTTTAAACTTTAAATGAGGATTTCCTAAATATTCAGAAATTTTTAAAATATTAGTCAAATCACCCTTGAATGCTTTTTCACCATCGCGATGAAAAACTGGAAGTAGCGAATACAAATAGTCTATTGTTTCTTGATACGTCATTTGAGATAAAATACATTTACACAAAGCTAAGAAGATAGTGGCAAAACAGAAAATGAATTTGAATGAATAATTGACAATCAAGTAGGAGAAAAAGATAATAAATAAATTATCTTTGTCGACCTCTCACACCACCGTATGTACTTACGTGTACGGCGGTTTTCTCAGATTGGATTACTGTGCAATTTGCTTGTAATTTTCTGTAAGTCCATATAATCCATGATTTTTGAACCATTTGCCAAGTAACCCTTTTGGAAAGCCTTTATCTTGTATCTGTATATCAATTCCCGATTTTACCTAAAGCTTCCTTAGCCGGGCAAGCGTTCCTGTTTTACCTTGTGATAAACATCCTTGCTGTTAGCTAACGATTCCCGCTAAATGGCTCGCTGCGGACTTTAACCGTTTAGAAAAAATGATGGCACACAATAAAAAAGGACACCATTTAAGGTGCCCTTTGATTTTAACTTTAAATGGCTAATTAAATTCCCGATTGAATATTTATTGTAATTGTACCAGTCGCTCTTGGAGGTGGTGTACCTTCAGGAGAAAGAACTGAGCCTAATTTTTGTTGAATATAATTTTTGTAAAAATTCTGTACAGATGGGCTAACAGTTGATGAAATAACACTAATACCAACAACATCACCTGAATCATCAACAGTAACTTTAAAAACAATTTTTCCAGTTTCAGAAGAGCCATCATCTGGCAATGAAAGTTTTCTTTTATTCCATCCACTAAGCCCTCCAATTGCAGCACCAGAGCCATTACCTTTGCCTGGTTTGCCCATCATACTTTTTCCATCAGGAGTTCCTCGAGGGTCTCCCTTGTCACCAACCTCACCTTTCTTTCCATCACCATTATTATTTCCACCAATTCCATCACTAGTTCCAATTGTTCCATTTGATGAACTATTAGATTTGGCTCCACTGCCCGATCCTGTACCACCTTTTTTCATAATAGATCCTTCTTCAACCGAACGTTTTACCGGCTCAGGTTTTGGAGGTTCTACTTTAGTTGGAGCAGGTTTAGTTTTTATTTCTTCGGGTATGGATTTTACTACTGGTTTGGTTTCTATCTTTTTTACAACTTTACTATTTTCCTTTTCAGAAATAGGGCTTTTTTCATCATCTGTTGTAATTAAAGGATTTGACTGAGTCGCTTTAACTTTCACTTTTTCAATTTTCTCAACTGGTGGAGGTGTAACAATTGGTTTTGTTTTTAATGGTTTTGTTTCTGTCTCAGTTTTTTCTGAAGGTTTTACATCATAATTATTTGGAGAGATATTAGCTTTATTGGTTGTTTGAATATCCCCAGTACCAACTAAATCTACACCATAATTAAGTTCGACTCCATCAACTTCTTCAGGTGGTATATATACTAATTCGAAAAAAAACAATAAACCTAAAAATAGAGCGTAGATTACTAAACTCAAAAAAAACGCAGTTGTTTGATTTTGCTTATTCTCCTTTTCGAGTGATGCTGATTGCATATTAATTAATTTTAAATGACGAATAAATCTAATGATGATTGACAAATTATACTTTGAAAAATAATCAATAAAAAAACCTGTAAGTATTTCTTACAGGTTATAAATTTTAAATGAATGAATCAGTTAGCTATTATAATTGCAGGTCGTTCTCCAATTAATTTATTGTGTTTTTCAGCAAGCTTAGAAGCCTCGACGTAAGAACTCGCTTCGGCAGCAACAACTTTTGAAAATTCGCCTACTTTTACAACAATCGGAGAAAAACCATTCTTAATAAGAATTGATTGCAACTTTTCTACATTCTCTAAACTTTTAAAAACACCTGAAACAATCAAATAACGCTTGTTATTATTATTTATTGCTGAACCTGCTGTCTCAACAGTAGGTTTTAAAACAGGTTTTGATATTTCAGGTTTTATTTCTGTTTCTTCGGAAGCATCCTCAAGTGTTGCTAGTGGTTTTGAAGGTTCAGTTTTAAACTCATTTGTACCCAATGTATTTTCTTCAAAGTTTGGTTTGATAATTTCAGTTTCTGAAGCAGAATTTTCAACAACAACTTTCTGAACCACTTCCTCTTTTTTAGGAATAAAATCTAAAGGATTAAAACTACTTTTTGCAGAATCACCATTGCTTTTGGGACCTAAGAAAAGCACTACAAATAAACCTGATGATAAAAGCAATATCGGAATAGAATAAAGTAAATAAGTCCAACCGGTTGATTTCGTTACAGCTGTATTTGAGTAGGATGATTTATGAATTAAAAGATCATCTGAATCATCTTCAAAATTTTGACTATAAGTGTATTTCTCCTTAGCAATCTGACGAGGAAATAAACTATCAAATCCAAAACTTTCACTATAAAAATTATTCTTTCTATCTGGTTCGAAAACTAAACTATTTTCTTCGTTCAATACAAAATCACCAACTTTATCAAAACTGAATATTTTGTTGGTTGCTAATGAATCTTTGATATCAGTCACAAAAGTTTGTATTTTCCTTTTTGCCTCATCAATGCTTACGCTTTCACGACGAGCAATATGAGTAGCCAATAAGCCATCATCTTGTTTTAAAATCCCGTTGAAAGCGATTCTTTTTTGTGGTGGCATTAATGACCCACTAATTTCGTTGAAACTTGAGGGCAAGTAATTTGCAATAAAAGCCCCAAAGTTTGGTACGGTCACGTAATCGTGTTCGTAAAGTAAGGTACGGATATGGTCAGCAACTGGTCTCATTAGAGAAATTATAAATTTGGAGTCCTTTATAATGCTAAGTTAAAACGAAAAATTGATTCCTACAAGAAAATTTAAACCTTGTTGCGGATAAAATAGATAGCGTTCATATTTTTTACCTAAAATGTTATTCAACTTTACAAAAGCGGTGAATTGTTTCCCAAACAAGTAATCGAATTCAGCATTCACATCAAAAATAGCTTTGTTTGTAATAAGCATATTTGAGGTTGGATTTTTGGCAAATGTTGTACCGATATAGGCTACATCCAAGTTTGCAATTATTCTATCTGACACAATTAGAGTATTTCCCCACCTAATATTTAATAGCGGACGGTGGAAAGGTTTTTCGAAGGATCTTCTTTGGTAATGATTAATTTCTGTACGAAGATATGTACGCCAAGATTGAAAAGGTTGGTAATTTAATTGCACATTGATATTTAAATACTGTGTTTTTAAACTATCGTATAAAACAGCAAATTTAGCAGTATCAGCCAAAATTTCGTTTGCTTTGGGGGCGAAATTATTGAAATAATACAGGTTTTTATAATATCCCATTGAACCTTTAAAATTGAAACTTAGACCAGAAATAATATCACCTTTACCCCCAACATAAAATTCTTGTAATTTTTCTGTATTCAATAACTTAGTCTGAGGTTTTAGATACGGGTTTTCGGCTAAATAACTACCGAGTGTATTACGAACAATATTACCATCATATCCAGCAAAAAGATAAATCAAGCTTTTAAATTTGTACGTAAGTTCAACTGTTGGAAATCCTTTTGTACGATTAATTTTCTTCACTTCATCAAATTCATTTATCGCTTTATAGCCAATACTTGCACCAAAATGATTGAGATTTACCTTAAAAGATGGTATAACTCTAAACAAATTTCTTTTATCAACTTCAGCATCACTTCGTTGTGTCATATTCGCATCGGCATCAATAACAGCAATAAATTTATCTTCTATGATTGGAAAATATGCATTAAAAGTTGTTGTCCAATCAGTTTCTTGAGCAGAATAATTATCTTTTAATGAACGAATATTTGTTTTCAAAGCATAATCAACTTTCGAATTTGGTGCTATATTTTCAAATCCTACATTAAAATTTAATGTATTCAGAATTTGTCGAATTTCTTGTCTATCAAACTCAACTCGTGGACGCTTGTAACCATAAAAATAAAATTGGTCACGATTATATGAAAGTCCGCCGTTTACCTCAAATTTTTCGGCCAAATATTTACCTAATAAATCAGCCTTATCATACATATTCGCTGAATTTTTATCATCAATTGGGCCTCTAATTGTAGAGTTGTGCATGGCATGTACACCAAAAATGAATTTACTATCTTGTTCAGAATTGACATATAGTTCACCAAAAACTCGCCCAAAATTTCCAGCACCCAGACTTAAATAATTATTATATTTATCCTCCACTTCTTTCTTTTTCCCTCCGTCTGGTGAAACCACAGTCGGATTAAATTTAACCTCTTCAATCCCTTTTAATTTACGATCAAAGAATGAATATTTCATTTGTCGGTCTTCAGGATTTGTTTTTACTGGAGGTATTTTTTCAAAGATCCGATTTGCAGGTGGAAGCTCAACTTTACGGTCTTTTGTGATAATAATGTCATCATCTAATTGTGCAAAAACACTTGTGCTTTTGATTAAAATTATGCTAAAAATTAACATAATTTTGAAAATTTTATAATTATTGAGCGGTAACGAACAATGTATTTTTATATAATTCATGATTTTAAGTTTTTTTTAAGTTTACCTACCTAACTTATTGATTATAAGAGCTTATGAAAAAGTAAACCAGTAGTCTATTCTTTATTTTCAATGTCTTTTAGTTTCTTTTTTGCTGCATCAATTGTTTCGGGAATATCAGAGTTTTCAATGACAGATTTGAGTGTTGCTTTTGCCATAAAATAATCGTTCATGCCAATATAATTATCGGTAATAAGCAAGAAGCTCTTTTCGTACCAATAGACAAACTCCGAGAAATCTTGGGCTAACTCTTGCAATATTTTTATCGACTCTTTGTATTTTTTTGACTTATATAGTATTTCTCCAATAAAGTATTTAGCTTCTGCTCCATTATTATCTTTAGCCATTGCAATTGTTTTCTTAAACTCCTCTTCTGCTTTTTGATAATCAGTTTTTTGCATATAGGCTTTACCTAGTTGTAGTTGAGCTTTATTTGTCGCTCCCATTACGATACTTCCACCATTATTAATGATTTCACGGCAAAAAACAATCACAGAGTCTTGATTGCCAGTAATATAATAAGTATCGGCCAAACCTTGCCATGCAGTAACAATATCTCGCTTATTTTGTGACGAAAACAAAACTGTTCTGAAATTTGTGATTGCATTTCGATAACTCTTATTTGATACTTCAATAGCTGCTGCTCTTAAGGCAGATTTCGTCACGAATGTCGTACGATTTTCTGCAACAACTTGGTTATAAAATTTCAAAGCATTGGTTTTATCGTTTGAAATATAATACGAATCAGCGATATAATATTTTGCTTCAAAAGAATTGCTGCTATTTGAATAGTTTTTGATATATTTTTGAAGGGCAACAATTGCTTTATCATATTTTTCATTTAGATAAAGATTTTTAGCAGACTCATATTCTAAATTCTCCACAGAACCATTCGCTGGATTTTCTTTTTTATACTCTTCAACAACAGTCGAAAAGTCTTCTGGACGGCCAACCGAATTTAAACTTTCTTGTAAACCTAATAAAGCATTATCAGCTTCATCAGAACTTCCAAAACTTTGTAAAATAATTTTATAATCAATAATTGCCGCTTCAAAATTTTTCATATTTGAGTAAGCCAAAGCTCTTTTTGCTAATGCTTTTGGCATTAAAGCACTTTTAGGACGTTCGCGAACCATCTTACTTAAAATTGTAATTGCACTTTGGTTATTTCCTTTATCAAGTTCTAAAGCACCACTTTGATAAAGAGCATCATCAATTAAGCGAGAATTTGGATATTGAACCGAAAGTTTATCAAAAAGTTGTTGAGCTTCTTGATTTTTACCCAAAAAAGTGAGTGTAAGAGCCTTTTGATACATGGCATAATCCTTTTCGGTTTTATTTTCTCTGATTGCTTGGTCGTAGTAAGTAATAGCCTCGATATAATTCTTTGTTGCTAAGTAGCAGTCGCCTATCCTAACCAGAGCATCTTCAAAATTTTGACGACTGCTTTCGTCTCGCTTCCCTTTCAATAATTCTTTGAAGTAAATACTCGCTTGTTTATAATCTTTATTATTATAGTTTAAGTAAGCCAAACCATAACGACTTTTTTGTTTAAGAACATCGTTTGAAGTTGTGAGAACATCTTTATATAAAGCATCAGCCTCGGGAGATTTCACTGCGTACGCAGCTTCAGCTTTCCAAAACATGGCATTGTTTTTCAATTCACCATCAATTGATTGCAACAGTGATTTATCAAAATACTGAATCGAACGCATATAACGTTCAGCATTAAAATCTAATACTCCTTGATTATAACATAAGCGTTGATAAGCCAAATTGATTTTGTTTGTACGTTTCTTTAAACCTTCAATATAAGTTATTGCCTGAGAATAATTATTTGAGTCAAACAATACATCGCTTAAAATCTCATTTCCTTCATCTTCATATTTTCCGTTTGGATAATTTTTCAAATAATCTTGTAGTTCATTAATTCCTTGCTGATTATTGCCTAAATCAATTGCTACTTTAGCGTAATTAAATTGGGCTTCTTCTTTTATAACTTTGTCAAAAGATGCTAATTTTGCCCTTTCAAAAGCAACCAAGGCGGCATTTAAGTCATTTACTTTTAATGAAGATATACCCAAATAATAGGCTGCTTGTTGGCCAACTTCTGTATTTAGGGCAGCAATTTTCTTGAAACTCTCTACTGCTTTATCAAATAAATTTGATTTGTAAAGACTGTATGCATGACGGAAAGTAACTTGATTAGACACCGAACCACGCTTGAAGTTTTTATATTTATCATAATACATTGCCGCCTTCACAAAATCATCCTTGAAATAACAAACCTCTGCCGTTACTAAGCAAATATCATCAATTTTCTTACCATTTGGTTTTTCAATTATTGGCTCGGTATAAGCCAATAATTCATCATTTTTCTTTTGTACATATAAAATATTGGCAATCCAATTTGGAATTTCAATACGATATGGATTCACATTTTCAACCCTCTTTAAATCACTTAGTGCAGCATCATAATTTTCATTTTTATAGTTTATTACACCAGCATAATAAGAGGCATGAGATTGAAAATCTGAAGAAACAACTTTCACTTCATTAAAAAGTGGCAATGCATCTTGCAAATTATTCGTTTGGTAATAAGAAACTGCTAATTTAAACTTCATTTCAAGGGAATGTTGACTATCGCCAGAACCGATAGTTGCCTTTTTGAGATAAACAACCGCCTTATTATAGTCTCCTTGGTCGTAGAAATATTTTCCTAAATCATTGTAGATAACTTTTGCCTTGGGATAATCAGAATGATTAACAACAAAACGCTCAATTTCAATTTCCGCATCAAACGCCTTCGCATACAAGCCCGATAATGCAGAATAATATTCAGCGTTAATCAGATTAAACTCGTTTAGTTTGAGTGTTTTTTCAGTAAGTTGAATGTATTGTTTGAATTCTTCACGCGATGCGGTATAAACTTTTTTCTGAAAAAGTTCAATCCCTTTATTGTAGTGGAATTCGGGGTCGGTGTATGCAATCGTATTTTGCGAATGCGTAAAATAACTGACTTGTAAGAAAGTTCCAACAAGTACTGTGAGGCGTCGCCCAGTGGAAAGACGCCCTTGAGCAAAAAAATTTTTCATGGAATTAAGGATAGTAAAACAAAAACCAAGTTAGGCAAAAAATATTAAATCAAACAGGATGCCAATTTTATATTTGCAAGAAAAATGAAGTAATTTCATGCAAAAAACGATATTTTTATAAAAAAATTGTTTAGCCTATTTCAACAACAGCCAAATCCTTAATTTTAAATGAAAAAAACACTTTTTAGACAACTCCCCCTTTTTTTATTATTCATTGGGTTTAATTTATGCAATGCAAAAACACTCGAAGAAATTATTATACCAAAAACAAATATTTCATATGAATTATCAATGTCAGAACCTTATACGCATTATTTTGAAGTGAAAATGACACTCAGTGAAATTGAAAAAATTGATGATTTAAACAAAAAAGATTTTGTAGATTTCAAAATGCCTGTCTGGACTCCTGGTTCGTATCTCATCAGAGAATATGCTAAAAACGTAGAATCTGTTAAAGTTTCGGATGGTAAAAAAGATTTAAAATTTGATAAAATCAGTAAAAACACTTGGCGTGTCTATGGTAAAAACTCTAAAATAATCATCAGTTACAAAGTTTATGCTTTCGAACTAAGTGTTAGAAATAGTTTTTTGGATGATTCTCATGGATATTTAAATGGTGCAACCATGTTTTTATATGTACCAGAATTGAAAATGTCACCCTCGGTTCTTACAATCAAACCTTATAAAAACTGGAATACCATTTCGACAGGACTAAAAAGGGTTTCGGAGAAAGATTTTGCTTTCTTCTCGCCAGATTTTGATATTTTAGTTGATAGTCCAATTGAAATTGGCACACATAAAGTATTAAAATTCAAAGCTTTAGGTATTCCACATTCGATTGCACTATATAGCAATGCCCCTCTTTTAGCTGATGAAAAATTGACTGTCGAGACTTTTAAAAAAGTAACAGAGGCAGCGGCAAGTGTAGTTGGTAAACATCCTTGCGAAGATTATACATTTATTATTCATCAGTTGCCTGGAATTGGTGGTGGACTAGAACACTTGAATTCAACAACTTGCCAAACTTCTCCTAATGCCTATATAAACGAAGGCACAATGAAGAATTCGATGAGTTTGATTGCTCATGAATATTTTCACCTTTGGAACGTAAAACGAATCCGACCAATCGCACTTGGTCCATTCGATTATGAAAACGAAAATTACACTCATATGCTTTGGGTTTCAGAAGGTATTACTTCTTTTTATGAAGACAATATATTGCTTCGTGCCGGTGTGTTTACACCAGATGATTACATAAAACGAGAACAAATTGCAATTAGTGGAATCGAAAACCAGATAGGTAATACAATACAACCAGTTGCCGAAGCAAGTTGGGATGCTTGGATTAAATATTATCGACCTAACGAAAATTCAAGAAATAGTACAATTTCGTATTACGACAAGGGTGGTGTTTTAGGTGCCTTAATAAACCTATTTATATTAGGTGAAACCAAAGGTCAAAAATCACTTGATGATGTATTTCGTTACTTGTGGAATGAGTATTACAAAAAACAAAAAAGAGGATTTAAAGATGAGGAATTTCAAAAAGCTTGTGAATTAGTCTCAGGTAAAAATATGGATTCCTTTTTTGATAAATATGTATGGAAAGCCGAACCGATTGATTATAATGAATACTATAAATACGTCGGAATGACTTTAAATAAAGAAACTGATGCATATACACCATTTTTAGGGATTACCCTTAACAACGGTAGAATATCAAGCGTTCAGAGAGGCACCTCGGCTTATGATGGTGGCTTAAATGTAAATGATGAAATTTTGGAAATCAACGGTATGAAAACCATAAACCTATCAGAATCAATTTCTGATAAAAAAATTGGTGATGTAATATTAGTGAAAGTAAAACGTTTCGGACAAGAATTTAATTTTAATTTGGTATTAAAATCTAATCCAGTAATTAGGTTTAAACTTGAAAAAGTACAAAATTCAACACCTGAACAAGAATCACTTTACAAGAAATGGCTATTCATTAAATAAGCCTTTCATAACAAAAAAGCTCGCCATTTAGCGAGCTTTTTTGTTATATGAATGTTGACAAAAATTAATCTAATGAATCTAAAATCAATTCAAAATCATCAGCCATTGCTTTAAACCTTGAAACTACTTTCTCCATAAAAGTATCTCCCAGCATTTCTTCAATCTCATCTTCGCTTGATACATCAAATTCATTAACTTTGTATGTCTGTTCGTACATACCGGCTTCAAACTTTATAATAAACTTATTGTTCCAAGCATAAAGAGAGGCTCTGCAAAAATTGTTTGGAATTTCTTTTATAAATTTCATTTTCGAATAATTTGTTGATTGAAATGCAATGTTACGAAAGTAATTTCAATTCAAAAAATAAATTCATATTTTTAATAATATAAACTATACATTAATAATGAAAATAACTTTTAATACTTTTAAATATATTTATATATTTCTACCTATTTATTTAATTATATTAGGCTGTGATAGAGCAGAGAAAGATACTGAACTATTTTTTATACAGGGAAATGTGTCGTATAAGAAAGGAAATTTTGAAGAAGCAATAAAATTTTATTCGGAAGCAATTGAAAAAATGCCAAAATTTGCAGATGCTTATAACAACCGTGGAAGAGTAAAACTCGAATTAGATAACTTAGAAGGTGCAATTCAAGATTTTGAAAAAGCAGTTTCGATAGATGATAAATTTTACATGGCAAAATTTAATTTAGCAGAGGCCTACTCAAATACTGATATGTTAGATGAATCACTAACCTTATTGAAACAGATTTCAAATCAATATAAAGACTCTTCATTCTACTTTATTACACTTAGCAATGTATTTATACAAAAAAATAACTTTTCAGAGGCAAACTCCAATCTTGCAGTTGCGTTAAAATTAAACCCTAAAAATGATAGAGGCTACACGAACTTAGGGTATATACAATACTCCGATAAAAAATATGATGCAGCAAAACAAAACTTTGAGAAAGCCATTAGCATAAATCCGAAGCAACATTTTGCAATCAACAATTTGAGTTTAATTTATGCTGAAAAAGAAGAATATATTAAAGCCCTCGAAATTGTAGATAAAGCGTTAGAAATAAACAAAAATGAAATATATCAAAACAATAAGGCTTACTACTTATTGAACTTGGGGAAACTTGAAGAAGGAAAAAACCTATTAGATATAATTCTTGAAAAAAACCAAAAAAGTGCCTGGGCCTTCCGAAACTTAGGGATTTACTACTATAAAAACAAAAACTTTGCAAAAGCTAACGAAAATTTTTTAAAATCAGATAAAATTGATCCTTCGGTCGAATTATTAAATTACTATTTAGGTTTAATACAACAAAGCCTCGGATATAAATCCAAGGCTTGTGAATATTGGTCGATTGGAAAAAAACTAAATGAGGCTAAATCAATTGAAATGTTAACTGAAATCTGCAAATAGACTTTTGTAGCTATTAAATATCTGAACGTTTTGAGAACCATCGACTTCAACTTCAATTACTACTGGTCGACTGGTTATTTGATGAAGCAAGTTTAACGCATTTCCTAAACTTTCTTCATCAAAAACCTTTTGATATTCTACATCATTTTCTTTACAAAAGTACTCAGCAGAGCTGTTTTGTTTGGTCTCAAAATATTCACTAACTTCTGGTTGTTTATTTGGACCATCAATAATTCTAAAAATATTGCCTCCATGATTATTAATTAATATAACTCGCAGATTATCAGGTAGATACGTATTCCAAAAGGCATTTCTATCATAGAAAAACGACATATCTCCAATCAAACAAGTAACAGTTTTATTTGTCTTTAAAGCACTACCAAGAGCCGAACTAAGTGAGCCGTCAATGCCACTTGTTCCTCGATTGGCAAAAACTTCTATATTTTTACCCTTTTCCAAGCCTATGAGATTTGAATATCTCACTACCATACTATTAGCAACATGAAATATCGAATTCTCAGGCAGTTTATCAAGCACATTTCTAATCACTTTAAACTCACAATATTCGGAACTATTCAAAAATCCATTTAGCGTTTGTTTGGCTTTTACGCTTGCTTCAGTCCAAAACTTTAAATATTGATTATCAATTTCATCCTCACCTTTTTTAAAACTCAAAAAGTCTAAATCTTCAAAAAGCTGTTTGAAAAAATATTCAGGTGAAACTTCAACCTTATGAGTCAATGTTTGAAATGGATCAGTTAAATCTGGATTTTCTTGAATATGAAAGTGAAAAGTTGGTTTGTTATTTCGAATAAATATTTTTAAATTTTTAGAAATAATAGACTTCCCACAAGTTATTAATAAATCAGGTTTAAACTTACTCCTAAATAATTCATTTTTAGAAGACAAAAATACATCTGCCAAAATTGAATCGATATTGTTTACATTTGAAATAATATCTCCGATAACTGGAATACACATTTCACTTGAAAACTTTTCAAGAGTTTCATCTAAACCTGAACTTTGGCGATGTCCAACAATAATCAATTTGTTTTCACAGTTCTCCCAAATATCTTTAAAATTACTCCAAAACTGATTTGATAGTTTTTTCTCAATTTCAACATTCGAAATAATTCTGACATTTTTATCATAAGTAATATCTTCTTCAACCGTTGGATAAAAAGGTTCTCTAATAGGTATATTAATATGAACAGGACCTTTTGGATGAACTTGTGCAAGATTAATTGCTTCATTTACAACCCTTTCAATTTGCCAAACAACATCAGTATTAGAATATTCCGAGGGTAATTCAAAACTTTTCTTTACATGCTTTCCATAAATCTCTCTTTGGAAAATCGTCTGTCCATCATATTGATTAATCCACTCGGCTGGTCGGTCAGCCGTAAGAATGATTAGAGGGATTTCTTGAAAAAAGGATTCAGCAATTGCAGGAGCAAAATTATAAGCAGCAGTTCCTGATGTACAAACTAATACAACAGCTTCTCCAGTTACTTGAGCCATACCCATTCCTATAAATCCTGCAGATCGTTCATCACTAATACTAAATGTTTCAATATCTGGGTGGCGTACCAATGAGATTGTCAGAGCAGCACTTCTAGAACCAGGACAAAGGATTGCCGTTTTGACATTTTTCTTTGAGAATATTTCTGCAATGTTATGAATTGGTTGTAAAATAGCCATTACAAAATAAAAATTATAAGAATACACAAAAAAAGGTACGATAAACGCACCTTTTCTAAAAAATTATTTTATTTGAAATAATTGAATCATCATTCAACTATGCAAATCTTAACCTAAATAAGCTTTCAATGCTTTACTTCGTGAAGTCTGGCGTAAACGACGTATAGCCTTTTCTTTAATCTGACGTACACGTTCACGAGTCAAATTAAATTTCTCACCAATTTCTTCAAGTGTCATAGCTTGTTCACCGTTCAATCCGAAATAATAAGTTATAACCTCTGCCTCACGTTGTGTCAAGGTTGACAAAGCTCTCATAACTTCTCTACGGAGTGAATCATCAATTAATCCTTGATCAGGTTTAACCTCACTATCATTTTCAAGCACATCCAGCAAGCTATTTTCTTCTCCTTGTACAAAAGGAGCATCAACAGACACGTGGCGACCAGAAATTTTCAAAGTATCAATCACCTCAGCGGCGGTAATTTCTAATACCTCGGCTAATTCTTCTGGTGAAGGTTCTCTCTCAAATTTTTGTTCTAGGTCAGAAAAAGTTTTTGAGATTTTATTTAATGATCCAACACGATTTAAAGGTAAACGAACTATACGAGATTGTTCGGCCAAGGCTTGTAAAATTGACTGACGAATCCACCAAACGGCATAAGAGATAAACTTAAAACCACGAGTTTCATCAAACCTTTGTGCTGCCTTAATCAAACCCAAGTTTCCTTCATTGATTAAATCGCCCAACGATAAACCTTGATTTTGATACTGTTTAGCTACCGAAACCACAAAGCGTAAATTTGCTTTTGTTAAACGTTCTAACGAATATTGGTCTCCTTCTCTTATTTTCTGTGCAAGAATAACTTCCTCATCGGGAGTTAGCAAATCTACTTTTCCAATTTCTTGGAGGTACTTATCGAGAGATTGACTTTCACGATTGGTAATTTGCTTACTAATTTTTAGCTGACGCATATCTTATTTTTAACGGGCAATCGCCCAACAGATTTCTATTATAACGTAAAAAACTTAAATACCTTGACTCATAGAACAAATAAAATTTGTTAAATGTTCATCATTGAATTAGATACAGGTTATAAGGAGATTAGTTATTGTTTTATTATTGATAACGAATTATTAGATAATGACTTGTTCATTTAAACTACAATCAATTAATCAATAACAAATGACTAATCCACTTATATCCAAATTACTGTCTTTCAGGTCTTGGCAAAAGTGCTTTTCTTGATAAACGGAATTTTCCCGTTTTCGGGTCAACTTCAAGTAATTTCACTTGTAATTCTTCACCGATTTCTAAAACGCCATCCATACTTGGTAATCTTTCCCAAGAAATTTCAGAAATATGAAGCAACCCTTCTTTTCCAGGCATAAATTCAACAAAAGCACCAAATGGTTGAATTGATTTTACTTTTGCGTCATATACTTCTCCAACTTCTGGTGTAGCTACAATACCATAGACCCTCTTCTTAGCTTTATCCATGCTTTCACCATTTGAAGAGAATATAGAGACATAACCTTTACCATCTTTCTCTTCTATTGTGATTGTTGCACCAGATTCACGTTGAATCTCTTGAACAATTTTACCGCCTGGCCCGATTACTGCTCCGATAAATTCTTTATCAATGACAATAGTAAATGCACGTGGAGTATGAGGTTTCAATTCTGGTCGAGAAACTGCAATTGATTCTTTCATTTTTCCGAGAATGTGGATACGTCCTTGTTTGGCTTGCATTAATGCCTGCTCTAAAACTTCGAACGATAAACCACCAATTTTAATATCCATTTGGCAAGCAGTGATACCGTTTTCAGTACCAGTCACCTTAAAGTCCATATCACCTAAATGGTCTTCATCACCTAAGATATCAGATAAAACCGCCCATTTTCCAGTTGCATTGTCAGTAATTAAACCCATTGCAATACCAGAGATTGGAGCTTTAATTGGCACACCTGCATCCATCAAAGCCAAACATCCTGCACAAACAGTAGCCATCGACGACGAACCATTTGACTCAAGAATATCAGATACAATACGAATTGTATACGGATTTTCAGATTCGGCTGGAAGTATTTTCTTTAATGAACGTTGAGCTAAATTTCCATGCCCAATCTCACGACGGCCTGCACCACGATTAGGTTTAATTTCGCCTGTCGAGAAACCTGGAAAATTATAGTGTAAAAAAAACTTACTGTATCCCGAAACCATTACTTGGTCAATAATCATTTCATCAAGTTTCGTACCTAGTGTTGCGGTTGTCAATGATTGTGTTTCACCTCTGGTAAACAAGGCAGCACCATGAGCAGATGGCAAGAAATCTACTTCACAAACAATCTGACGAATTTCGTCAAGTTTGCGACCATCAAGTCTTGTACGCTCATCAAGCACCATATTTCTAGAAGCATAATATTGGATATCACCAAAATATGGTTTGATAAATTGTTTTTTAGCAGTGCGTTCTTCTTCTGTTAGCGAAGCAATAAATCCATCGAGAATTTCACCAAATTTTTCTTTTCTTACTTCTTTCTTATTATTTCCTTCCAAACATACCGCATAAACTTTGTCATAAAGTTCTTTATTCATACGTTCACGTAATTCTTCATCATGCGTCTCATGATTATAAACACGCTTTTCTGTTTTGCCGACTATAACGCCAAATTCTTTTTGAGCATTTACTTGTACAATAATGGCCTCATGAGCAATCTTAATTGCTTCAATCATTTCTTCTTCAGTACAAAGGTCTGCCTCGCCTTCAACCATTATTATATTATCAACAGTTCCCGCAACTATTAAATCTAAAGAAGCTGTTTTAATTTGTGTAGTTGTTGGATTTACAACATACTCGCCATTGATTTTTGCTACACGTACTTCTGAAATAGGACCATTAAATGGGATATCAGAAACTGCAATTGCAGCAGATGCAGCTAAAGCAGCAAGGGCATCTGGTTGAATTTCAGTATCGGCTGAAATTAATGTAACAATTACTTGAACCTCTGCATGATAATCTTCTGGAAAGATTGGACGTAAGGCACGGTCAATTAAACGACTGATCAAAATTTCATTATCTGAAAGCCTTCCTTCACGACGTTGGAAACTTCCTGGAATTTTTCCCGCTGAACCAAATTTTTCTTGATAATCAACTGATAGAGGTAAAAAGTCAGTTCCCTCTTTGTGTTCTTGTGCAGCTACAACCGTTGCTAAAAGCATGGCATTACCACTTCTCACCACAACCGAACCATCTGCTTGTCTTGCAAGTTTTCCAGTTTCAAGGGTAATCACTTTGCCATCGGGCATTTCGATGGTCTTAGTGTGAATGTTAAACATTTTTTAGTTTAATTAAAGCCACGTATCCGCTTTCGACGTGGTAGTTTGTTATCCGAATTCCGCGGGGATAAAATTGAATACTTTGAAGATTTTTCAAACAAAAAATCAGGGAATACCGATTAGAGAATTCCCTGATTTTTATTATTACTTACGAATACCTAATTCGGCAATAATTGCTCTATAACGAGTAATATCTGTTTTGAACAAATAATCGAGCAATCTACGACGCTTACCTACTAATTTCAACAAACCCGCTCTTGTAGAGTAGTCATGCTTGTGAGATTTCAAATGTTCAGTTAGGTGAGCAATACGAAAAGTAAATAATGCAATTTGCGACTCAGCTGAACCAGTATCAGTCGCTTTTTTCTGGAAGCCTTTTGCAGCAAAGATTTCTTCCTTTTTGTCCGTAGTTAAATACATGTGATGTTAACTTAGATTAGTAAATATGAAAAACAACTGCAAATGTAAGCATTTTTTTTCAATAAATAATGAAAATAAAAGACAAAGATTAAACTTAATGATTATTTAGCGTATTTATAAAGGACGAAACAATCTAAAATTGATTTTTCAAAAATTCGGGTAACAAAAAAGCCTAACTCAAACAGAAAGGCTTTTTAAACAAAAAAAATGTTCGAATTAAATCTAAAATAATTGAGCGTTTTCGATATTTAACGGGTGTTAAATTGATTGACGCACGCATTAGCCTAAATTATTTTAAAGTCAAAACTTAACGTGACGAAGAAGAGATTCGAACTCTCACAGGCTTTCGCCCACTACCACCTCAAAGTAGCGTGTCTACCAATTTCACCACCTCGCCATTATAAAAACTTTATTATGTATTGCAAAATTAAATAAGGCCATAGATTTTTCCAAACTTTATTTTGCTTTGCACTTTAAAAATAAAAGCCTCCATTTGAGAGGCTTTTGTGATCCCGCTGGGATTCGAACCCAGGACCCATACATTAAAAGTGTATTGCTCTACCAACTGAGCTACGGAATCATCAAACTTTTGGTATCAACCTATGTTTGTATATATTTGAAGTGTCATCTGACACGAGAGAAGTGATATCGACTAACGATAACCCTTGTGATCCCGCTGGGATTCGAACCCAGGACCCATACATTAAAAGTGTATTGCTCTACCAACTGAGCTACGGAATCTTGATATTATAGATTTAAACTTATTACAATTGAAACAAATTTGAAAGTGAATTGTTTTGTATTAACTTTGTTTTTCTGTGCCGTTGTTCTTAAATCGTGGTGCAAAATTAGTACTTTTAACAATACGATGCAAACATACTTTTTGAAATTTCTAAAAATATTTATTTTACTTTTTATAGTATTCACTCAAGTACTTGATAGTCAGGGACAAACAAGTTTAAATAAAAAAGCAGATTCTTTATTTATTCAAAAAAAAAATGATGAGGCAAGGATTATTTATGAAGAAATTATAAAAAAGAATCAAAATGTGAACCCAAAAATTTATTTGAAACTCGCGAATATTTCGGAAGCAAAGGGTGAATTTGTAAAAGAGTTGTACTACCTCAATCTATATTTTTTTAAAAAACCCGACGAAAAAGTTTTTGAAAAAATGTATTTAGTTGCTTATGAAAATGGCTTTAATGGGTATGAAAAAAACGATTTAAATTATTTTCTATTTTACTACCGCCAATATTCAAATTATGTTTGGGGTGGTTTTCTTTTATTAGGAGTTTATATTTTTACTGTACTAGTGTTGAAAAAAAAAAACAATCAGTACTCTCCCATTAGGCATAAAATAATATTTTTAGTATATATGTTGATTTTGGCAAGTTTAATAAATCTTCCAAATAATTATAAATCCGTAATTATAAAAAATGAGAAAGTTTATTTACGTGACTACCCATCGGCTGCTTCTCAGATTTCAGGAACTATCAGCGAAGGAAATAGATTAAATGTAATAAAAACAGACGATATTTGGTATCAGGTTTTATGGAAGGGTCAATTTTGCTATCTAAAAGAGAGTGATATTTGGGTTGTAAAATAAAATAGCTAACTTATTTTTAAGCATGCTAAAATTTTGGAATTAATGAATTTCGCTAGTCTGTTTTAATGGAGAGTTTTTTTCTTTTGATAAAGTGGTAAAAACTAATTTATCAACTAACCTAGGAAACCACTTATTGAGCCACACTGTCAGTTTACCTTCATTTGTCAGAATAATAGAACGTTTTCTTTTCTTGATAGCTTTCACAATGTGCATGGCACACTCCTCTGAAGACATCATTTTCTTTTCATCACGCACGGTTTCCTGACTAATTTCACCTTGTGCATCAATCGCAGCAAAACGAATGTTTGATGATGTAAAACCTGGACAGGCTGTCAGTACATTCACCCCAGTATTTAAAAGTTCCGTACGGATTGCTTCGAGAAAACCATTCACTGCAAATTTTGAGGCTGAATAACCACTTCGCACAGGCAAACCTCGAAAACCCGCAATTGAGGAGACACCTACAATTGTTCCTTTGGCTTTTTTGATGTAAGGCAAAGCCGCTTGAGTGAGATAAGCAGTGCCAAAGAAGTTAATATCCATTACTTTACGGATGGTCGCATCAATATTCGCATCTTCAAACATAGACCGCATAGTAATACCAGCGTTATTGATAACGATGTCGATAGTGCCGTAATGATAAATTGCTTCGGCAACAATTCTTTTATTATCGTATTCTAAACTAGAATCGGCCACTATATAATGGTTTACGATTCCTTGGGTCGAAAGTTCGTGGCTGGTTTGCTCTAATTTGTCAATATTACGACCAGTAATAATCAATTTACAACGCTCTTTACCAAGTTCAAAAGCAAGAGCCTTACCTATACCTGACGAACCGCCTGTAATGATTACAACTTTATTTGTTAGCATGGAAAAAATAATTTTAAAAAATAAATTATCACCAATTATTGATACATCTATATTTATACTAAAATGCTTTTTTTGTTGAATTTGTTCCAATTTGAGATGAAAAACATTAGACCTCCGATTACAACTAACGAATCAGATGAATAACTCCTTTATAAACTTCGTCAGTAAAAGTTAGTGCGTATAAATAATCTCCAGTTGGCTCATTTTCTGCAGTCCATTTGAAACTTCTTTCGTCACTAAAAAATACAGTTTTGCCCCACCTATTTACAATTTCGAATTTTTTAAATTGCCTTTTACAATTATCTTCGGGAATTGAACCTAAGCTAAAATAATCATTTTTGCCATCTCCGTTTGGAGTAAAAGTATTGAATGACTGTAAAGGATTATTAATAACTAAATTATCTTTCAGAATTAATCTTACACTCACTGAATCTTGTAACTGTAAACAATTATTATCCTTTGAGGCAAAATTCACGATAAATTCTTTGGATTCTTTTCCTCCGAGCATGAAACAAGTTGGCTTCCAAGTGAATAAACTGCTAACTTTCCCTTTGCCTTCTTTATTATCAAACGACATTGATACATTCTTAAAATCAAAGCCTTTAGGTATTCCAGTTAAGGTAAGCTGTTCGTTATCAATATCTTGTGAATTAACATTAAAAGACAATTCGTTATTAATACTTGGATTTAAAATAAGTTCGGCTGTATTATTTGGAAGGGTTGTAAGAACATTTGGAGAATTATTTTGTTTTCCTTTAACCTCCACTGGCACTGAGTAGAGAGTCTGAGTACTGACTCCGCACCGTTGGTCTTTTACAATAAAATCTAAAAGCATTTGTTTTTGTTTGAGTGCTTCACAATTTGGTATAAACTGTAAGATTGAATTTACATTGCCGATACCTTGTTTTGATGAAAAACTAAAACCATAACTTCCAAAATTAAAATTACGACCATTTCCACTCAGTCCCAAAGTGTCATTATCAATGTCATTTCCAATAACTGTAAATTTGAGAGTATCACCGTAAGCTACGATAGGATTTCCTAGCAGTGAAGTAGTGATATTTGGCTTTGTATTCTGATTTTCTTCAAACTGAACCCGCATTCTAAAGGTATGATTTTGAGGAACAGGGCAACCATTATCACTAATGGTAATAAAGAAATCGGCTGGAGCATTATTTTTTGTAATAATACATTCATCCAAACAAAAGGCAGTTTTTAGCGTATCTTTAGAAGTAATCTCCACGTTAATTGTAGAAGGCAATAAAATTTTTTTGGCATCAATATTCACACCTTTAGCCGAAAGTGTTATTTTTTGTTTAAGGTCAGGATCAGTAAATAAAATATCAAAACAACGTTTTTCTCCTTTTTTTAAAGTAATCACCTCTGATTCCTTAAAAATTCTCTTTGAATTCTGATTTGCAACTAGTACCGTTGGAGGTGAATTAAAGATACACTCAATCACTTTCAATTGAAAATCTCGCTTCATTCGCCCGATACGCTTTCCTTTGCGAAACTCTTCTACCATCACAGAAAAAACGTAAAGTCCAAGTTTATTGGGTTTTACATTCAATACACCAGTTTGTGCATCAACACGTAACGGAATTTCGCCAGGAATAACATTATTAATATTAATACCAGTCACCCATGAAGCCTCTCTATAATTATTACTAGGTGAATTAGTCGGATTTGATTGACTTGTCGATGAATTTCCTATCCAAGGCACAACCAAAGTATAAGCCAAACTATCACCATCGGCATCAGTGGCACTAAAATCCATTTCAAAGTTTTGGTTGATACAAACATAGTCAGCAATAATATCTCTGAAATGTGGCGTAGTATTGACGATTGTTACTGGGGCAAATTCGGTATAAAACACCATCCCAACATTACTTGGGTTCTGAATATTGGTAATAATATTATTTCTACAACAACGTTCCCATACAATCATATAACCTTCGGGGTCTGAAAATTTATCAGTAGAAAGGTCAATTGCAATGCTATATTTTATCAACAAGGTAGATAAATCTCCTTTTTGACAAGAAGGATCAACATATTTAATTGGCTGACGATAAACCTTTGGACAAGTGACGTCGCCCATCTTTGCTAAATCTCTTTTTCGATAGATTTGTAAAGTTATTGATAAATCTTCGGCGGCGGCACGACCATTTATGGCGTCAAAATATAGGCTTAAAGTAACTTGATGCGTGCTAGACCCTGATACTGGATTTTTAAGAGGCACTACCTCAATTTCACCTCCAACGATATGGGAGGCAAAACAAAATGAGGAAATGGTTTGAAAAAAAACAAAAAGGATAAATCTTTTCATAGCAAATAAATTTCACATTGAATTTTGTTTTAATAGACGAAATTTACGATACAAAAGTTGGATTTTGAACTTCAAGCTAAGTTAAATACTTTTGTGAATTAAAACTAAAGAGAAACCGTAAAGTATGCGATTTCAAAAGAAAAAAGATAATGGGAAAAGTAAAGACATTTGTAATTGATTCGATTGTAGTTGAGAGCTTTGCCGCAGAAGGTAAATGTATTGCAAAACACAATGGTCAGGTAATTTTTATTGAGGGAAGCAATGTGCATCCCGGCGACAGAGTAAAACTTTTTGTGAATAACAGAAAGAAAAACTACGCAGAAGCAAATGTTCTTGAGATTTTAGAGTTTTCGGCAGATAGAATTGCCCCTCATTGTCAACATTTCGGTGTATGTGGAGGCTGTAAATGGCAGCATGTACCTTATGAAAAACAACTAGAATTAAAGTTTACCCAAGTTAGCGATCAGCTAACACGCATAGGAAAACTTGATATGCCTACAATTAATCCTATTTTAGGTTCAGCAAAAACAGAGTATTATAGAAATAAATTAGAATATACTTTCTCAAATAGCAGATGGTTTACGAGAGATGAAATTAATACAGATGAGTCCATGAGCAAAAATGCATTGGGATTTCACGTACCAAAGCGTTTTGAAAAAGTCCTTCCTATTGAAAAATGTTTTCATCAGAAAGACCCATCAAATGAGATTCGTCTTTCTTTGCGAGATTTCGCCAATGTTAATAACTATACATATTATGACCACATAGCCCATGAAGGCTTTCTGCGAAACGTCATGATTCGTACCTCAACAACTGGCGATTTGATGGTAATGGTACAATTTGCCCAAGATAATAAAGAAGAAATTGAGGCAACCATGAATCATTTGCAAACAAACTTTCCTCAAATCACCTCTTTAAATTATATTTTGAATCATAAAAAAAACGACACTTTCTTTGATTTGGATGTTCATACTTACTTTGGGAAACCATATATTGAGGAAAACATGGAGGGATTGGTTTTCAGAATTGGCGTAAAATCTTTCTACCAAACTAACTCCGAACAAGCTTATGAATTGTATAAAATCACAAGAAATTTAGCGGAATTGACCGGGGAAGAATTGGTTTATGATCTATATACTGGTACAGGTACAATCGCAAATTTTGTGGCTAAAAAAGCAAAAAAAGTAATTGGTATTGAGTATGTTCCAGAAGCAATTGAAGATGCAAAAATAAATTCAGAGGTGAACGAATTGCATAATACGACTTTTTATGCTGGAGATATGCGTAAATTTTTAACGAATGAATTTATCGCTCAACACGGCAAGCCAGACGTGGTAATTACTGACCCTCCTCGTGCTGGAATGGATGAGGCTGTTGTGAGAACCCTGATGGATGCAGCACCAAAACGAATTGTTTATGTTAGTTGTAATCCAGCTACACAAGCACGAGATTTGGCAATTCTTAGCGAAAAATATAAAATTTCTATTGTTCAACCTGTAGATATGTTTCCGCATACACATCACGTAGAGAACGTGGTGAGATTAGATTTAAAGATTCAAGAATAGCCAATAAACTTTATAATATAATAATATTATACTGCCATTATTTAAGGATGAGGATTATAAATTAAAGATTTTTGAAGGTTTGTAAATGCGATAAAAGCATTCGATTAACTTCCATTTACAATCCTTAATCTATAATCCTTTTTACTTTGCTGTTATACTTAACCAAAAATGGTTTGCAAAAATGAAATTGTTTAATCACTTCATTATAAGCACTTTACAAATATAAACCTTTGAAACCCTATGCCTTTTAAGTATAAATTCATATTATTTTAATCCCAACTCCTCAACAATATGTATGGTTTTAGTATTCTTTCGTGTTCTAAAAGCTATTTCAGGTTTATATCCAACCGTAGTCTTGGCATAATAGCCAGTTCCATTATAAGGTCTTTTTCTTGGATTTTCTTTGCAGGGAATTGAACATGCACCCTCCAGTTCATGACCACATTTTTCACAAATTGGTAAATGTTCGTTGCAATCCGGATTTGCACAATTTACCATTCTATCAGAGTCTGTTTCGCAAATATGACATTTTGAAATTACAACAGGGTTTACTGAATTTACCTCCGTCGTAAGTCGATTATCAAAAACATAGCATTTGCCATCAAAATCTTCGCCACCTTCTTCTATACCATATTTAATGATTCCACCGTGTAATTGATAAACATCTGAGAAACCTTGTGAAAGTAAATAAGCACTAGCTTTTTCGCACTTGATTCCGCCAGTACAATATGTTACAATTTTCTTGTCTTTCAAATGAGCAATTTCGTTTACATGGTCGGGCAATTCTCTCAGATTCTCCATATCAAAGGTTATTGCACCTTTAAATTTCCCAACCGAGTGCTCATAGTTTGAACGCATATCAACCAAAACTACGTTGGGATTGCTTTTAAGCAATTCTTTAAAATCAGCAGGTTCAAGGTGCTTTCCAGTTTGCTCAAGTGGATTTACAGGAAGTTCAGAATGCACTATCTCTTTTTTGATTCTAACATAAAGTTTTGTAAAAGCGTGTTTATAAACTTTTTCAACTTTAAAATCAATATTTGTAAATCTTGGGTCAGACTTTAACCAAATCATATATTTTTCGGTATCATCTGGAGTTCCTGAAACTGTACCATTGAGTCCTTCTGGAGCAATAATTATTCGTCCGAGAAGGTTGTTTTCTAAGCAAAACCGATGGTGAATGTCTCGATAATCTACTACATTTTCGATGGGCGAATAAATGTAATAAAGCAAAACATGAAAATTTGTAGATGTGTTTACTAACTTTTCAGTAAAAGTACTTGTATTTTTTTTCATTGATTTTCAATCTTTCAAGGTGTAAACTTGATTTGAATTATTGCAAAATTACGAAACATATTTTTTTATTCTATGATATTTATCAGATTAAGCCTTAATTTGCAAATTAATTTTATGCTAACTCTGATAAAGTAACAATGCACATTGCGATTACGGGAAATATAGGTGCCGGCAAAACTACCTTAGCTACTAAGTTGGCACATCATTATGGATGGGAAGTCTTATATGAAGCTGTTGATGGAAATCCATATTTACCGCCATTCTATGAGGACATGGAAAAATGGGCTTTTCATTTACAAATTTACTTTCTTAATAGTAGGTTCGAACAAATATTAAAGATAAAAGAATTGACCAAAGAAAAAACAATTATTCAGGATAGGTCGATTTATGAAGATGCTTATATTTTTGCCAGAAACCTATATGAATCAGGAAAATTTAACGAAACTGATTACAAGACATATAAGAGTATGTTTAATACAATTACACAGGCTATTACCCACCCTGATTTAATGATTTATTTGAAAGCCGACTTACCAAAACTTCAAAAGCAAATTAGTAAAAGAGGCCGAGATTTTGAAAAAAACATAGATCCCAACTATTTGATTAGTCTTAATGCACTTTACGAAGATTTTACCAATCTCTACACGCATGGAAAACTGATAGTAATTGATGTAAATAATCTTGATTATGCCGAACGAAACGAAGATTTTGAATATATAGTCGAAATAATTGAAAGAAACGTAAGTATGGGAACTCAACTCGAAATACAAAACATTTAAAATAAAAATAGCCATGTAATTTAAATTCATGGCTATTTTGCTTTTAAGCACTTATTATTTCCTTCGATTTTAAAAACTTCCTATCCTTCCAAGCCATTTTTAATTTATCAAAATACACATCATAAATATCACTTTCAAATAAACGGGCATCATTGGTGGCTTTTGAAAGAAAATAAACCCCAAAAGCTAATAACACTAAATCTGGCATCCAAACACCTAAAAGTACAGGCCAAATGTCTTCTTTGGCGTATTTATCTCCCAACTGCATCAACACATACATCAAAATAAAAAATGTAATCGATAGCAAAACTGGCATACCAAATCCACCCTTTTTAATAATGGAGCCGAGAGATGAACCAATCAAAAACATCACAAAACATGCAAATGCCATTGTAAACTTATGCCATTTTTCGACTTCTGCTTTTATTCCTTCTCGTTTTTTACTTTTAATGATATCTATAGTAGTAGAGAATTGGTCACGGATATTTTTAGCTTGAGCTATTGATGTCTCGTAAGTTTCAACATTTCCATTTGTAGTTTCTAAAAGTTTCAATTTATCGTAAACCCACTTTCCTCCAACAATTGGTTTCTTTTCTCTTGCAAATTTTGAGGTATCAACAGGATATTTCTTAAATTGAAAATTATAAATCTGGGTAGCATTCGTAATTTGAGATTTCAAAGTTTTTTCAATATCAATAGCAACCGAATCAACTTGATTATTTAATTGAGTAATATTTTTCATATACTCATGGTATTTAAACTGCGACTCGTCAGTCCTACGCATACCGAATGATTCTAGTGAAAAAACCATTTTATTTTGTCTAAAACTGTTTTTTACATATTGAGTTTCGTCGTAATTCCCATCGTTAGATTTATAATCAACGTAATTTGTGCCATTAAAAAGCTCAAAAACTAAATATGTATTATCATACATGGTGTACATTTTTCCTGAGTCAGCCAATGTTACGTTTACATTTCCATTATTACTGACATGATTGTATATTGTTACACCTTTGAGTGTTTTACCATCTGAGTATTTTTTTAAAACCTTAATACTATATCCGGGAATCTCCTTGTAAAAAACACCTTCCTTCACATTTAAGGTTACTTTTGTGGTTTTTACATCATATAAAAGGCTGTATCCTTTTAAATTTGCCCAAGGATTGACTGTATTATTAAACCAAAGTGAAAAAACACTTACGCCAAATGCAAAAACCATGGCAGGAAACAATACTCTCGAAATCGGAACTCCTGCTGACTTTATTGCAGTTAATTCGGTGTATTCTCCCAAATTGCCAAAACACATCAATGAAGCCAACAAAACTGAAAGAGGCAATGCAATTGGGACAGTTATGAGAGAAAAATACACAAATAGTTTCCCAAACACATCATATCCTAAATCTTTACCAACAAAATCATTGAAATAAAGCATTAAGAAACGCATCAAAAAAATAAAAACTACCACACAGGTAGTTAATATAAATGGCCCAATGAAAGACCTAATTACTAAAATATCTATTTTCTTCATTCAATACGTAATGATTATGAGACACAAAATTCCAACAGGAAATCCATTTTCACAAGTTCATTAAGTTTATTTAACACAATTACTTTTTCAACCGCCTACAATCTCCTTTAATTTGTAAATCATATCGTCCCAAATATCTTCCAATTCCTCAACATCATTGTTATCTGAATTATCTGTAACTTTCAAGAACGTGGCATTTGTTAGTTCACTTTGTTCGAGTTTGAACTCAACAAAATTACCCTTTTGTTCATCTTTCAAAAAATCAAATTTCACAAGCTTATTAACACGTTGAACGGACATGCGGGCTGGATGACTTTCATTGTCCCAAATAAAATCAAAATTAGAATCACTGGTGTATTTAACTTTTGATGCAAACCATTGTTGCAAACCAGCAGGTGTACTAAAATACTGATATAAAACTTTAGGTGACGCCCTAAATTCGTATTCACGAGAAAATTTGAATTTTTCCATAATTCGTAAAATTTAAAAAATATAACCTAAATCGAACTCGATTTAGCCTTATTAAATAACTATTCCAAGATTTTCTATAAAGTTTTTATAAATCTTGGCTTACATCAATTTCTTTTTTTGCAATGTAAGAAAACTTTGTGTAATTTTGTAACATATTCTTCAAGTCAACAAAAAAAGTCTTGAAAAATAATATAAAAATATTGCGGGATAGCTCAGATGGTTAGAGCGTAGGATTCATAACCCTAAGGTCGGCGGTTCGATCCCGCTTCCCGCAACACCAAAAGAGTCTCATTTATGGGGCTCTTTTTTTTATTTTAAACTACTGTATTTTCACAAAAAAAATAGCAAATCTAAGTAAATTGAAGTTAATGAAGAATTTCAAAAACTAATTTTTGAAGAATATCAATTTCTTTCTCTTCACCAGCCCCAACACCTTTCGACTTTAAGTCGGCAATTTTAATACAATGTATCACAAAAGCTAATTTTGATAAAGAATAATTTCGGGCAGCCGCTAAATAATCTTTTGCAAAAAATGAATTTACCTTCAGTAGCGAAGCAATACCCGATTCAGATTTATCATTTGAGCCATGAATCAATAAGACTTTGCTGAAAAAATTATACAAAATTATCAAAATCGGCTGAATTGGATTATCTTTAGGATTATTTCCAAAATATATAATTATTTGGTTAGCTTTCACCACATCTCTTTGAATCAAAGCTTTTTGTAATTCAAATACATTGTATTCCTTACTTATTCCAACATATTTTTGAATCACATCAGCATCTATTCCATCACCAAGTTTAACATTCAAAATTACTTTTTCTAATTCACCAGTCAATCGCTTTAAGTCGTTGCCAATATGCTCTATCAATAATTGAATAGCTTTCATGCTAATCTTTACTCCCCGTCCATGACAATATGAAGCTACAAACTCAGGCAACTGATTATCGTAGAATTTTTTAAAGTTTTGTAAGACACCTTTTTTAGCAAAAGCCTTAACCCAAGTTTTTCTTTCATCCTGAGCATTTGAAAAACTTAAAACCAAGATTGTTGAGGTAAGTGGATTTTGTGCATAGTCTTCAATGAGTTTCTGATTCTCTTTTAAATCAATTCCTTGTATCTGATTAGCGTCCTTAACAATTATCAACTGCCTTTCAGCCATCATTGGAAATCGTCGAGCATAATTCAATAAAGCACCAACATTCAAATCTTTCCCAAAAAGTACAAATTCATTAAAACCTTTTTCATGAACAGGAATTGCCAAACTTTGTACTTTTTCTACAATTTGCTCAATATGGAATTGCTCCTCTCCATGCAAAAAATACAAAGGTTTGATTGAATCTTTTTTGATTGATTTTAAAATCTCTGACATCGAAATATACTAAATAATTAAATTAAATCATAACCTTTTTCGCTCAAAAACTGATTACATTCAAGCACGATATTTGGAAAAAATATGCTAAATTTTTCATCAAAAAACTGATAATTTGTCATTAAATCTTCAGTAGCCTTTTCCATATTCGACTCGTACTTTGTTCGTTTCGAAATACCAATCAAGGCACGTTCGATTCCCCAAAATTCACTATAATTATTGAGCCAATCGTTTTTTATCATTGATTCAATCATTGGTTTCATTTTTTCGGGAAGTATGGACCAATGATTTTGAAAAGCAATATGTACTCTGTACCGAAATTTATCAAAAGGTTCATTAGAATAGTCGATCCAATGTATGGCTAAATAGTGATCGAAAAAGATATCAATTAAAACAGAAGCGTATTTATGATATTTTTCGTAGAGAACTACCTTGCAGTCGCTTACAGCACAATTTGTATCAGTAAAGGTATCTATAAATCGATGAAGTAAAATTCCATTTTTAATTTTATAATTATAAATTTCATTTCTTGGATGGTTGATTTTGCCTACCACAAAATCTTCTAGAAGATTGCCTACCATAACTTCTTCATTTTTGCCAGAAAGAAATAAATGTGCCAAAAAATTCATTAAAATAATTGAATATGTGTACGTTTGCGACAAAGTTAAAAAAATAACATCTATAAACTATCAAAAAAATTGATTGATGAAAATTGAAGCAAACAAAGTTGTAAAGATAATCTATGAATTAGAAATTGGTAATGAAAACGATAGAGAAATGCTCGAAATCGTGGAAGACGATGAGCCTATGGTGTTCATTCAAGGAATGAGCGGCTTACCAGAAGCATTTGAAGCCCAAATAAATGGTCTCCAAGCTGGTGATGAGTTTAAATTTTCGGTCGAAGCTGCTGAAGGTTATGGCGACCCAGACCCAGAGGCAATTATTGATTTTCCGATTGAAAATTTCAAAATTGAAGATGGAGAAATTCCAGAAGGAATGCTGGAAATTGGAAATATGATTCCATTTTCAAATGAAGATGGAAACAAGATGAATGGTAGAATTATAGAAATTACGGGAGAGACTGTTATTCTTGATTTTAACCATCCATTAGCCGGCCAAAATATGCACTTTTCTGGTAAAATTTTGTCAGTAAGAGATGCAACTAAAGAAGAAATCGCTCACGGACACGTGCATGGTGAAGGTGGAGTAATACATTAATTGATCCTAGATTAGTTATTGGGGAAATCGTAACATTACTATAATTCCTCAATAACTAACCAAAAAAACTAAGTACCAAACTGAATAACTTCCACACCAAATTTCCTCAAAAATTCAACCCCTTCATCATTTGGTATTCCTTTGTATTGGGCATACGATTTTGCAAAAAAAACTTTCTTAATTTTCATAGAATAAATCACCCTTGCACAAGCAATACAAGGAGAAAGTGTAACATACAGAGTTGTTCCCTCAATATTTGCTCCATTTTTGGAAGCATACAAAATAGCATTTTGTTCAGCATGAAGTGCTAATGAACAGCTGCCTTTTGAATCACGAGGGCAACCATGATCCGGAAATTCTTCATCGCAATTGTGAGTCTCCGCAGGCGGCCCATTATATCCAATTGAAATAATGCGTGTGTCTTTTGTCAGAACAGCACCAACCTGAGCCTTAACACAATGGGATCTAAGGGCAAGGTTTTCGGCCAATTCCATAAATATTTCATCAAAATCTGGGCGTTGCTTCACAACTTTTTCCATAAAGTGGTCGTTATTTTTTAAAATACGTAACAAAAATAATTTTTGCTAATAAAAAATTCAAAACGCTAATTTATGAAATCTTACTCAAACGGCATGTCGCCTATTTGTTTTCTTTTTCTTTTCATTTCACTTTTTCCACTTTTTGCCACTGCAAGTATTGAGAATGACAGCATCGTTAAACCACAAGTACGAAACAGTCCAATTATGATTGCAAATCTGAAAACTAGCGAAAATATCTATGTAAAATGTACATATGGGCAGCCATTAAAAAAAGGTCGTGAGATTTTTGGTAATTTAATACCTTATGGAAAACTTTGGCGAACAGGGGCAAACGAGGCTACTGAAATTACTTTTACAACAAATATTCAAATTGGAGAATCGGCATTACAGGCTGGAACTTATACCCTATTTTCGATTCCAAATAAAGATAAATGGACAATAATTTTAAATTCAGAACTAGGTCAGTGGGGCGATTTCTCATACGATGCAAGCAAAAATATTCTGATTTATGACGCTAAAGTAAATTCGAATAGCGACATCTATGAAGGTTTTACTATTCAATTTGAAGAGGTAAAAAATGGATTTAATATGCTTTTGTTATGGGATAATGCTAAGGTTACTGTACCAATTCAGAAAATTGGAGACTTAGATAATAAATTAAAGAAAAAGAAAAGAAGGAATTAGTAGAACACTAATTTCTTCTGTACAACTTGTTGATTGGAGGTAACAATAAGAATATAAACTCCAGGAGTGATATTTCCTTTAGATAAAGTAATAATTGTACTAGGCAAATCTTTAAAAGATTGGTTATAAACTTCTCTACCAAAAATATCTCTAATTACTAAGTCAAAGTCCTGAAAATCAGGCAATAGTATTTGGAATTGCGAACTTGAAATCGGTAATGGATTCTCAAAATTTACTTGCAACGCAATCGAAGGTGGTAGTTGAAATTTTGCATAATTCAATACTCTCTTGCGTCGTTTACTAAGATCGAGTGCAGCTCTCATACGTTGCTTTTGACCTTGTGTAAAGATATTCATACAAGAATCAGGAGAATAATCCATGTAATTTTCAATCATATTTCGAGTGCGAGTTCCAGTACAAGATGAGAAGACATCACGACAAAACGCAGAGCTATTTGAAGTTGTAGTTACGGGTGTATCTGCTACATAATCTGTTCCACAACGTTGATCTCCCCAAGTATGATATAAGCCCATCCAATGTCCAACTTCATGAGTGACTGTTCGTCCAAAACTATATAAACCAGATTTGTTAGTTCCTGTTTTTCTCCCAAAAACCGAGTAATCAATAAAAACACCATCTAATCTTTCATCAGAATCTATGTCCAAACCTTCAACCGATTCGGAAAACGGAAATTCCCCATATCCAATATAACCTGAACTCAAAGGTGCAACCCAAATGTTGAGATATTTATTACTATCCCAATATGACAAATTTGACATTGCTTGTCTGTCATTATCATTTACAATATTAAAACTTGTCTTAGGAGAATAAACTCTTTTTATACCCGAAGATGGATTTCCAGACGGGTCATTACTTGCTAAGAAAAATTCAATTTCAACATCAGCTCCAACAGGATTAGCATTAAAACCGAGCGTTCCTTCTTTTTTACGATAATCTTCATTGAGAACCTTAATTTGAGAATAAATCTGCTCATCGGAAATGTTACTACCTGTAAACAAACCATTAATCTGATTATGAATAACATGCACAACTACAGGAATTCTGATTATATCGGCAGCAACTCTAAAGTTTTTTTGAAGATTCATGTGTGTCTCAATAGCCTGTTCATATCGAACCTTTCGTATTTGATATTGAGAATTGGTAACTTTTGCCATTGAATCACATATTTCGTTCGCACAAGTTCGAACTTTTTGTGCAAACGAATTAATGTATATTAATGCAAAAAATACCGAAAAATAAATGTTCTTCTTCATAAAATTATAGACGAATTGAAGAATAGATTTGGTTGCAATAACAATCAAATCGTTTTAATTGGCCTCAGCCTTTTCATACGCTTTCAGTATATCCCTAACCAACTTGTGTCGAACAACATCTCTATCATCTAATTCTATGAAGCCAATACCTTTTATGTCTTTTAAAATGTGTAAGGCTTCATTCAAACCGGATTTTTGTTTTGTTGGCAAATCTATTTGGGTTTTATCACCTGTTATTATAGCCTTCGAAAGCGGCCCCATACGAGTCAAAAACATTTTGATTTGCATTGGAGTAGTATTTTGAGCTTCATCGAGCAAAATAAATGCATTATTGAGCGTACGTCCACGCATGTACGCTAAGGGTGCAATTTCAATCGTACGATTTTCAATATAAAACTTTAATTTCTCTGACTGAATCATATCTTCAAGAGCATCATAGATTGGTCTGAGATATGGGTCAATTTTTTCTTTCAAATCACCTGGTAAAAAGCCAAGATTTTCTCCTGCTTCAACCGCTGGCCTAGTTATTATTATTTTTTTTACTTGCTTATCCTTCAAAGCTCTAACGGCCAATGCGACGGCTGTATATGTTTTTCCAGTTCCAGCCGGACCTGTCGCAAACATTATATCAAAGTTCCGTGATGCTTCAACCATCTTTTTTTGATTAGCTGTTTTTGCTTTGATAGCATTACCTTTTGTCCCAACCAAAATAGTTTCATCATCAGGTGTTTCGTGAGTTGCCGAATCAGAATCCTCTTTTATATAGCTTTTTACTTGGTCTATCGAAATGCGTTTATACTTTCGCAAATGTTCAATCATTGCTTCTAAAACATCTGAGATTCGATTAATCTCTTCAGTATTACCTTTTATCAATATCTGATTTCCACGAGAAATGATTTTACTCAACGGAAATGCCATTGCAACCTCTTTGATATTTATATTTTCTACTCCAAGAAAATCAGTCAATGAGATTTCTTCTTCTAATGTAAATACTTTGTCTGTCAAAATGAGAAATATATTATTTAAATCTGATGAGAAATTTATTTTAGAAACCTAAATAACGGCCTTTATGGTCTCAAATGGTTTCCCAAAGTTCAAAAATTATTCACAAATTTGCTTATTTTTCCACAAAAAAAACTCAAATCTTTAATTACCTATTGATTATCAGTCACTTACACTAAACATACAGTTAGTTTAAAAATACAATGGTATTTCAAAACACCTTTTTTCTTCTTAACATTGTATTAATATTATGGAAAAAACTTATCAAAATAATCCAACTGGTGGTGAAAACAACCAAAGAGGTTTCGGAAAAAATCTATTTTTAGAAAGTTTTCGAAACGAATCGGGCAAACTACCTCCTCAAGCCATGGATCTTGAAGAGGCAGTTTTGGGTGCGTTAATGATTGAAAAGGATGCCTTAACCTCAGTTGTGGATATTCTTCAACCATCAAGTTTCTACAAAGAAGCACACCAAAGAATTTATAATGCAATTCTTCAATTATTTGGCAAATCAGAACCAATCGATATGCTTACGGTTACAACTCAGCTGAGAAGTAATGGTGAACTTGAATTTATTGGAGGAGCATCATATCTAGTAAAATTAACAAATAAAGTTAATTCGGCAGCGAATATCGAATTTCATGCACGTATTATTACTCAATCGGCTATCAAGCGAGATATGATTAAAATTGCGGGTGAGATTTTAAAAGATGCATATGAAGATACAACCGATGTATTTAATCTTTTAGATAAAATTGAGCAAAATTTCTTTGAAATTTCAGAAAGAAATATCCGAAAAAACTACGCTGATGCAAGCACAATTATGCGTGCAACCATCGAAGAGTTAGAAAAAAAGAAGAATAATAAAGATGGACTTACCGGTGTAGCCAGTGGTTTTACGGCACTCGACCGAATCACAAGCGGATGGCAAAATACCGAACTTACAATCATTGCAGCAAGGCCAGCAATGGGAAAAACTGCATTTGTAGTTTCTGCAATGAGAAATGCTGCCGTTGAATGGGGAATTCCTGTAGCTATGTTTTCACTAGAGATGTCTGCTACTCAATTGATGCTTCGTCTGATTTCGGCCGAAGCTGAGATAGACAGTAATAAACTGCGAAAAGGAAAGCTTGAAAATCATGAGTGGGTTCAGCTTCACCAAAAAATAAAAAACCTTTCTTCCGCTCCGATTTATATTGATGATACCCCAGCCCTATCAATTTTGGAAATGCGTGCTAAGTGTCGTCGATTGAAAGCTCAGTTTGACATAGGTTTGGTTATCATTGACTATTTGCAATTGATGACCGCCGAAAGTGGTGGAGGTGGTAAAGGAAATCGTGAACAAGAAATTGCAGCAATTTCGAGAGCAATGAAAAACCTTGCAAAAGAAATTAATGTACCGGTAATTGCACTCTCACAGTTAAGTCGTGCCGTTGAGACACGTGGCGGTGATAAACGTCCACAGCTTTCCGATTTACGTGAATCTGGCTCAATTGAGCAAGATGCAGATATGGTTATGTTTTTGTATCGTCCAGAATACTACAAAATTACGCAAGATGAACAAGGAAATTCGACAGAAGGTGTCGGAGAAGTGATTATTGCTAAAAACCGAAGTGGTGATGTTGATACTGTAAAACTTAAGTTTATCGGTAAATATACCAAGTTTACAGATTTAGATGGTTTCTATACGCCACTTCCTGGACAAGATAATTTTGGTGATTTTAATATGCCAAAACCAATCAATACTGCTAGTTCATTGGATAATTTTGAAAAAAACGTAGCTCCAAACACTGGTTTAGGTGGAACAGTAACACTTGGTAGCAAGGCAAATCAACCAAGAAATCTGGATGCAGAAACAGATTTCCCATTCTAACGATAATAAATCTTTTAGATAAATGATTGGTGTTTTTGATTCTGGAATTGGCGGATTAACTTTATTGTTTGAAATTATTAGGCATCTACCTAATGAGCAATATTGTTATTACGCTGATACTGAAAATGTACCTTACAGCACAAAAAGTGAAGAACAAATCAAAGAGTACGTTGAAAATGCAGTTAATTATTTTCTGCAAAGAAAAGTAAAAACCATTGTTTTGGCTTGTAATACAGCAACTAATGTTTGTATTGAAGATTTACGAAGCAGATTAAGTATTCCGATTATTGCTATACAGCCTGCTGTAAAAGTGGCCGTTGACAATGATAAAAATGTGATAAATTCTCAAAGAAAACACATTTTAGTCTGTGCCACTCCAATCACTTTGCGTTCAGTTCGATTTCAAAGATTGGTAGATTCGCTTAATGCAGATAAAATCGTTGAAAGAATGGCTTTGCCAGAATTAGTTAAACTCGCTGAAAGAGAAGAATTTGGCAGACTCGCTGAAGATTATATTAGTAAAACGCTCCAACAAATTGATATTTCAAAATTCAATTCAATAGTGCTTGGTTGCACCCACTTTACTTATTTTGAACCAATATTTTACCAACACGCACCTCAACTAAGTATTTTTGATGGTAACGAAGGCACAGCTCGTCATCTAAAAAACATTTTAGATAAGCTGAATTTAATTTCAATTAAGGGAGTAACGCCTTTTTCTATTGAATATATAGAATCAGGAAAACCGACACAAAACTTAGAACGCTTTCAACGTTATATTGCCCGAATTGAGCAATTAAGGTAATATTTCCACATCACAAAATCATCCACTCAATATTCTAGCCAATCTTCCTCTTTTATAATTTCAAAAACAACTTACACATAAAAAAATCGTACTTTATTGTATTAATTTACATTAAAATCTAAATTTACAGCCTTTAAAGCCTCTACTTTTTAATAATTCAGTTTTTTACATTCACCGCTATTCTTCTCCAAAAACAAGATCATAGGTAACAAACCAAGTTTTATTAGCAATTTCTCGAATCACTTTAATATCTTTGTGAATGGTAACTTTTAATGGTAATTCTATCATTTTTCTAAATTTACCAGTAAATAAATGGTATGCTTGCATATCATTTTGTTAATTTGTAATTATTTCATTGCGAACTTGAATAGGCCGACACTCGGTTTGCCCCACAAAAATATGAAACCACTTATATTAGTTACAAACGACGATGGCATTACATCAAAAGGAATTTCAGTTTTGATTGAAGTAATGAAAAAAATTGGAGAAGTCTTTGTAGTAGCCCCTGATAGCCCGAATTCGGGGATGGGTCATGCAATTACCGTTGATAGCACGATTCACGTCAAGAAAAATAAAATTTACAAAAATGTTGAAGCTTATGAATGTTCTGGTACTCCAGCCGATTGTGTAAAATTAGCCAAACATCACTTCCTAAAAGACCGAAAAATTGATCTGGTAGTAAGCGGAATCAATCATGGACTGAATTCTTCGATTTCAGTTATTTACTCCGGCACGATGTCAGCCGCTGTAGAAGGTGCTATAGAAGGCATTCCATCAATTGGCTTTTCACTTGATGATTTTAAATATGACGCAGAATTTTCACATATAAAACGTTGGATAAAAAGAATTACTGAGAAATCCTTGGCAAATGAGTTTCCTGCCAATGTAGCACTAAATGTCAATTTTCCTAAATATTCTGAAAATCCAATTAAAGGAATTAAAATTTGCCGTCAAACCAATGGCTATTGGCACGAAGAGTTTGATGCAAGAACAGACCCACATGGAAGACCCTACTTTTGGATGGGTGGCGATTTTGTAAATCACGAACCAAACACCGAGGGAACCGATTTACACGCACTCGAAAACAATTATGTCTCTATTGTGCCAGTCCATTATGATATGACCGCTCATAAAACAATCAAAGATTTAAAACGTTGGAAATTATAAATCATACTATTCAAGTCACTGATTTATAGCACTTTAGATAATGAGTTATTAGAAATTAAAACTAATTTTCTACTCATTTTTATTAAAATCTTACTATTTTTGGAATTGAAAGCCAAAAAATAAAATATAAGACGAAGAATATGGCAGTTTTAGGAAGACTACTAAAAAGTAGTATAAAATTTACAAGTACAATTCAGCAAATAAGAAAATTAAAACCTGCTAAATGGCAGAAAAAAGCCTTTACTAAATTATTATCGAAAGCTCGTTATACACAATTTGGCGAGAAATTTAATTTTGAAGAAATATTAAGCTCAGCAATTTTTGAAAACGGAGACGAGTTTTACGTTAAATTTAAAAAAAATGTACCAATATATGATTATACCAAAATATATAATGAATGGTGGTATAAAGCTCGATTAGGAGAAAAAAATGTATGTTGGCCAGGGAAAGTAAAGTATTTTGCCCTAAGTTCTGGCACTTCTGATGCCGCCTCAAAGGCAATTCCTGTTACGAAAGATATGATAAAGGCCATACAGCGTACAAGTATCAATCAGATTATTACACTCGGACAATATACTGAACTACCAGCCGATTTATACGAAAAGGGCTATTTAATGCTGGGAGGTAGCACAGCTCTCAACGAGGTTGATTCTCATTATGAAGGAGATTTAAGTGGTATCACCACTGGTACAATACCTATTTGGTTTCAAAATTTTTATAAACCTGGTCAAAAAATATCAGCCCTAAAAGATTGGGAAAACAAACTCGAAGACATTACTTTAAATGCTCCAAATTGGGATATTGGTTTCTTAGCAGGTGTACCTGCTTGGCATACAATTTTGCTTGAGCGAATCATTGATAGATATAAACTCAATAATATTCATGAAATGTGGCCAAATCTAACTGCTTTTGCTTGGGGTGGCGTTTCACTTGAACCATACAAACAAGGACTTGAAAGGCTATTTGGTAAGCCTGTCATTTATATCGAAACATATATGGCATCGGAGGGTTTTTTGGCTTATCAAGACCGACCTGATGGCAATCTACGTTTAGTGCTAAATCGTGGTATTTTCTTTGAATTTGTGCCATTCAACGAAGTGAACTTCGATGAAGATGGAAATTTAGTTAGTAATCCAGAAACATTGATGGTTCAAGATGTTGAAGAAGATATAGATTATGCTTTATTGATTTCGACGTGTGCAGGTGCTTGGAGATACTTGATTGGTGATACTGTAAAGTTTGTTGACAAAAAACGCATGGAGATAAAAATAACTGGGCGAACTAAACATTTTTTAAGTCTTTGTGGTGAGCATCTTTCAGTCGATAATATGAATCATGCGATTGAACTAGTATCAAAAGAATTAGGACTTGACATTAGAGAGTTTACAGTTATCGGCATCAAACATCCTCCCCTTTTCGCCCATCAATGGTATATTGCTACCGATGATAAAGTAGATGAAAAACAATTATGCGAGCTGATAGACCAAAAGATATGTGAATTAAATGATGATTATGCAGTTGAACGCAAACATGGCTTGAAAAACATCTTCGTAAAGGCACTCCCAAGTCAGGCATTCTATGATTGGATGAAACTCAAAGGAAAAGTTGGCGGACAACATAAATTCCCTAGGGTTTTAAAAGGAAAATTAGTTGATGAGTGGGAAGAGTTTTTGAAAGAAAATTATTCATAAAAGAAAGATTCAAGGCATGAAATTTAATATTCATGCCTTATTTGTTTTGTAAATTTGAAACTTATGATTTATCTCGATAATAACGCAACATCCAAAATCGACCCAGAAGTTTTGGAGATTATGCTACCGTTCCTGACCGATAATTTTGCTAATGCAAATTCAACCCACGCATTCGGACTCATTGCAAGCGAGGCTGTTAAAAATGCTCGTCAACAAATGGCTGATTTGATTGGTGCAGAAATACACGAAATCGTTTTTACATCGGGAGCAACTGAGGCTATTAACCTGGCTATCAAGGGGGTTTGCAAGATATTGCGGTTTCAAATGGTTCGGCTTGTACTTCGGCATCGGTTGAGCCTTCTCATGTGTTGATGGCTTTGGGCATGACCGAAACCGAAGCATTTTCGTGTATTCGTTTTAGTTTTGGGCGATTCAATTCGGCCGATGAAATACCTGCTGTAGTAGCGGCTGTTCAGAAAGTGGTGGAGAATTTGAGGGCTTGGAATTGAAATCAATTTTGAAAATAATGTCTCAATAAAATAAAAAATGGAATTAGAAAAACAGTTTACTCATATAACAACTCTTATTAAAGAGGCAAAACAACGTGCTTATCATGCTGTCAATAATGAGTTAGTTTCACTTTATTGGCAAGTAGGCGAATACGTTAGCCAACAGGTTGCCAGTAAAGCATGGGGTAAGTCAGTTGTTCAAGAGTTATCTGATTATATCCAGAAGTCAGAACCAAATATCATTGGTTTTTCTTCACAAAATATTTGGAGAATGAAACAGTTTTTTGAAGCATACAAAGATTCCCCTAAACTCTACACACTGTGTAGAGAAATTTCTTGGTCTCATAATAAATACATATATTTTCAGTTTGAAAACACCAGAAGAGAAAGAGTTTTATTTGAGAATGTCGATTAAAGAACGTTGGTCATTCAGAGAATTAAAAAGACAAGTGAATAGCAGTATTTTTGAGCGTGTAATGATTGGAAGTGAAAAACTCTCAACAGTGTTGAGAGAATTACCACAGAACGTAACTGACTCATTTAAAGATAGTTACGTTTTAGAATTACTTCATCTACCTGAAAAACATTTAGAAAAAGACCTACGAAAAGCAATTGCCCAAAACATTACTAAATTTCTTTTGGAATTTGGAAGAGATTACGCTTTCATGGGCGAAGAGTACCCTGTACAGGTAGGTAGAAGCGATTTTGCCATTGATTTATTGTTCTTTAATCGTTCTCTTAATTGTTTAATAGCAATTGAATTAAAAATAGTAGAATTCCATCCTTCACATTTGGGACAACTTAATTTCTACTTGGAAGCCCTTGACCATGATGTACGAAAGCCTCATGAAAACCCCTCTATTGGTATTTTGTTATGTAAAAGCAAAGACGATACAGTCGTAGAATACGCTTTAAATCGAACACTTTCACCAACATTGGTTGCCGATTATCAGACTAAGTTACCTAATAAAAAGCTGTTACAGGCAAAATGGCAAGAGATTTTGAATGGATTAGAGAATAAAATCTAGCAAGGGTTAAACTTTGTTGTTCAACCCTTGCAGGGTTGGGATTTTTCTCCGTTTTCCTTTCCACGAGTTGCACTCGTGGCTATTCATACGGTCCGCCGTAGCGGTTTAAGCCTTTTAGGCTTGCTTAATTTCTTAATTTTTTCCCACCAAAGCCCGAAGGGCTTGAACATGAATAGCCGTAGGTGAAACCTACGGAATAAAAATAAATAGGCTCGCTAACCCTGCAAGGGTTAAACTTGGTTGTTCAACCCTTGCAGGATTGGAATTTTTCTCCGTTTTTCTTTCCACGAGTTGCACTCGTGGCTATTCAGGTTTAAGCCTTTCAGACTTGCTTATTTTTTTCTCGCCAAAGCCCGAAGGGCTTGAACATGAATAGCCGTAGGTGAAACCTACGGAATAAAAATAAATAGGCTCGCTAACCCTGCAAGGGTTAAACTTGGTTGTTCAACCCTTGCAGGGTTGAGATTTTTCTCCGTTTTTCTTTCCACGAGTTGCACACGTGGCTATTCAAGCATTCAACCGTAGCAATTAAAAGCCTTTAATACTTTTACATTATCAGAAAACAGTTTTTCTAAATCATCTCCGAGGTTTACACCTCCCAAACTTATAAAATGGTCATTATTCAACATCTAATTTAAAACTTTAAGCTATCAAAATAGATTTTTTTGTTTCAAGTTCAGAAATCTTATTCGGATGAATCCCAATTCGATGGATATTTATATTTCTTTCATCAATTCTTAAATACATTTTTACGATGCCAAGCAAAACCCTCCAATGATGGGTAATATAGAGAATTGTTAGGCAAAATAATTGATTTACCTGCCAATTTATAAAAACTGTAATCACTTTCTACGTTTTCTTTGAAAGATTTTGAGAGTATTATTTCATAATTATCATTTATAGAAACTATTCCTCTATCGAAAGCACGGTGCAAATTTGGACATAAAGCAATGCCATTTGTTGCGTGATTGTTAAAGGTTTTGGAAAATTGTTCGATATGGCAAGCATCTACCATTGTAATTGTAAATGGTGCAGAAACACAAAGTCCTGACATAGCACAAGTTTCGTCATAAAGACTAATGATTTGCCTTCTAAAAATATCACTTCGATTAAAAACCTCTACTTGATAAATATCGGAATTTTGATTTTTAGATAGAATTTTCATATTTGCTCCGTAAATCGCAGGGCTTTCTTCTAAAACTTGTTTTGCTAAGCCTTCAACGTATTTATCAGATTGATAATCAGGAAGTTGACTTTCTCTTTGAGAAAAATACTCAGTCAAAAGTATATGTTTTAAAACTTCTCATGTTTCTCTGTTTTTAAATAATTCAGCCAAATCTGAATTGATTTCTGCATAAGCTACTGCGGCACTTAAATTGCTAAACGTACGCATCGACCCAGCCATATCAATCCAAGTTTCACAGCCTAAATTTGGCACAAGATTCCACCAATTTCCTTTTTCATTTTTGAGATGATAAAAAGGTAAAGCAAAACGTGGATGCTTATCTTTATTAGCCACAAAAGCATTACAAATTCTTGAAAAAGCAAAAGTGAGTTCAGCAGAAATATAGATTTGGTTATTCGTAATTACTTGATTTTCAAATAATTGGATGACAGCCAATAATAAAATCGGTTTATTTGGGGCTTGTTCTCCGTGTGCATTATCACGTTTAAGATTTGAAAATCTTTCAATAAAATAATCTAATATTTTGACTTCCATATTCAGAAAATATACAAATACTGGTCAATGATTTCTTCTTCTATAAACGGGATAATCGACATTAATCTGGGGTTTTGATCCTGAATAAATACTATGGCAGGCGGCCATTGGCTGGCAGAAGTTCATAGATTTAGTCACAATGCACAAATATAAATAATAATTCGATAACACTGAAACCGATAGTATATTTAAACAAAAAACGCTGGCAGGGATTTTGAAACCCTACCAGCGTTAGATAATGGTGTGTAATATTTGTAACTCTTTCAAATCCCGTACTTCACAATACAATACAAAGCACGAAAACCATCTTTCCAATTGATTTTCTTTCCTTCTTCATAAGTTCGTCCGTAATACGAAATACCTACTTCATAAATCCGAATCCCTTTTATTTTTGCAATTTTTGCAGTAACTTCTGGTTCAAATCCAAACCTGCATTCTTGAAGATTTAGGCCTTGCACCATCTTTGCATTAAACAATTTGTAACACGTTTCCATATCAGTTAGGTTCAGGTTATTGAACATATTTGATAGAAATGTAAGCAGTTTATTGCCGATTGTATGCCAAAAAAATAGAATACGATGAGCATTTCCGCCCATGAATCTTGACCCAAATACAACATCAGCATGACCATCAATTACAGGCTTAAGTAAAATATTAAATTCTTCTGGATCATATTCAAGGTCTGCATCTTGCACTATCAAATAATCTCCTTTTGCTTCTTTAATGCCTGTATGCAATGCCGCACCTTTTCCTTTGTTTACTTCATGTTTTAGATAAACAATATTTATCGATGAAGTAGTTTTAAATCTTAGTATTTCACCTTCGGTATCATCTGTCGAACAATCATTTACGACAATAATTTCTTTTTCAATACCATTTAAAAGTTGAACATTAGCCACTTTCTCTAAAACACTTTGGATGGTTTTTGCCTCATTAAAGGCAGGAATTATTACTGATAATTTATTCAAAACAGACATTGATTTGGCTTGAGTAGTACTTATTTATGGTGCAAAAATATACAAATTTTCGGCATTGACAGTCATTTTTTTATAATTCTTATCCACTTTTAATAAATTAGGCGGACTGAAAGTGAAAAATAAAACAGCGTCATAATTAGCTACTGGTTTATCTAAAATTTTGGTTTTATTGTTCATTTGTATAGGATAAAACTTAGCCTGCTTTCGTAATTCATACATTATCGGATATAAAATATCATTGCCATACTTTTCATCTGACTTTACTCCGATTTTCTTAAAACCTTTTTCTTTTAAAAAGGTAATTAGGGCTTGCATATCCATTGCTTTTTTATCTTCCATGTGGTAAAAATGAGCAATTCTAGGTTGTGTAAAATATGTTTTGGTCGTGAGCGGTGGAAATTTAATGATTGGACGATTAAAACAAAACAACGCAAAGAAAATACCCGAAATACCAAAAAAGCTAAGGATTATCTTCGTAAATTTTAGCTTATTGATAAAAAAAGCTATTGGTACACTCATTAATAAAAAGACTGGAATGTGAAGTCTTGAGTGCCAAATTTGCCATTTTATTTGAAAACAAAAAAGAAAAAATGCAGCCAATCCAAAAGTAGCAATTGCTTTCAGTATTGAGTTTTTAGATTTATAAACAAAAATCAATGCCGGAATTATAAGTATAAAATGCAAGAAATTTCCCGCATTATCTTCCGTCATACCCAACATTGGCAAATCGAATGGAGTAAATGAAGTTCTTATATCGTTTACGCTTAAATTCAAAATATTATTATGCAAAAAATAAATAAAATTCTCTGCGACTAAATGCAGACCTGGCACCGAAAAGTGTAAACTAATATTTCGAAATAACACTGATAGAAAACTCGGTGTCGAATGTGACTGATTATTATAGACATAAAATAATTCTTTTGAAACCCCTAAAGGAGAATCAATTAGTATAAAATTTCTGTAATAAAATGTGCCACATATAAGGAAAAATGGAATAAATAATGAAGTTAAAAAGCCTAATTGGGTCAAAAACTTAGCTTCTTTTCGATAAATCTTAATTAGCTTCATTATTCCCCAATACATACATATTGGAAAAAGAAAAACATAAGCCGTTCCTTTAGTTAGAATTGCTTCACCAATCGAAACTCCACTAAAGGTGGCAGAAGACGAATCATTTTCTTTCAAGTTTTTCAGCAAAAAGTATGCGGTCATAACAATAAAGAATGACACTGTTACATCATTCTGACTAGATGATGATTGCAAAATTAATATCGGGATTGTGGCAGAAATGAAAAAACTTAAATATTGCACTTTCTTGTTGGCACCTGCAATTTCCGCAAGTAAAGTTACTCCGATGCAAGCACCGAGTGAAAAAACCCACTGAATGATAAAACTAAAAGTATCGGAATCTTGCAAAACTCTCAATTGCAAAATCATATATTCAGCCAATGGAGGCTGGTATAACATACGATCGGTTTGAGTTGCAAAATAATCGACATTTTTATGCTGAAGCCAGAACTCGATTCGTGTTAAGTGATAAACTGTCGAGTCTATTGTATTTGGAGAATATAAAATTCCAGATAGAAATGTAAAAAAGAAAATTACCCCAACAAGCCAAAGAAGTTTATTTTTTTTTAATTCTGAAAATTCCAATTTAGATAATCTGCTTCGATTAATAAAATTGTAAATGACTAGAGGAGTTGTCAGGAAACTCCAAAAAATCAAGCATGATTGAAAGTCAATTGCATCAAAAAACCCTAAAGATTCAACACAAATCCAACTGAGTAAAGCAAAGAATTGAAGAGACAAACAAAAACACAAACGCCAAGAAAAATTAGAAAAAACCTTAATTAAAAGAATTGCGTTGATAATAAATAGGAGCAATAGCCACATACATGATATTATTTTAATAAATAGTGGGCAAAAAAAGGCAAAATAAAACTTATTACAAACTTTCTTATTAGTTTTTTAAGGACATCCAAAACTTTGTTATAATTTTGAGGGTTGAAAAATGATACTATCCAAAATCTAAGCAAATTTTTAAAAAATGGCAGAAGTAATCAGAATGCCCAAGATGAGCGACACCATGACAGAGGGTGTAATTGCGGCATGGAACAAGAAAGTTGGTGATGTTGTGAAATCAGGTGATATTTTAGCTGAAATCGAGACTGATAAGGCTACCATGGATATGGAGTCTTATTATGACGGAACGCTACTTTATATAGGAGTTGAAAAAGGTCAGGCCGTTCCAGTTGATGCGATTATGGCAGTAATTGGTAAACCGGGCGAAGATTATCAAAGTTTAATAAATGGAAATAATAAAGCAGCAACACCTTCTGCAGAGCCAGCTCCAGTTGCCGAAACTCTCACAGTTGTGGCTACTCCAGCAGTTGATACTTCAAATATTAAAGCTAAAGTAGTAACAATGCCACTTTTGAGCGATACCATGACGGAAGGCGTGATACACACTTGGTTGAAAAAAGTTGGTGATAAAGTAAAATCAGGAGATATTTTGGCTGAAATCGAAACTGATAAAGCTACAATGGAACTTGAAGCTTATGAAGACGGAACATTATTATACATTGGTGTAGAAGCTGGACAGGCAGCAAAGATAAATGCTGTTATTGCAGTTATTGGCGAAGAAGGTGCAAACTACCAAGCGTTACTTAGTACGGCAACCTCAGTTGCTGCACCAGTTCCAGCGGCAACTCCATCGGTGACAGAAGTTGCTAAAGTTGTAACATCTACACCAATAGCAACTTCTCCAACAGATACACCATTACAAGCGTCAAATAATAACGGACGTATCCTTGCTTCCCCACTTGCAAAAAAAATGGCCGAAGAAAAAGGCATCAAATTAACTGAAGTAAGCGGTTCAGGCGAAGGTGGTAGAATCATTAAGTCGGACGTGGATAACTTTACACCAAAAGCACAAGAAACTTCGAAAGCCACAGCTACAACTATTGCGGTGGCGGCTGGCGTAGAAAGTTTTGAGGAAATACCTTTGACGCAAATGCGTAAGGCAATTGCTAGAAGTTTAGCTGATTCACAATCATCGGCAGTAGATTTCCAATTAACGATGGAAATCTGTATGGATAAGGCCATACAAGCTCGTGAAGTAATGAATCAGGCATCGCCAGTAAAGATTTCATTCAATGACTTGGTATTGAAAGCTTGTGGTGTTGCATTGAAAAAACATCCAAACGTAAATTCATCTTGGAGAGAAGACCACATCAGACGCAATGCTCACGTACATATTGGTATGGCAGTAGCAATTGCAGAAGGTTTGGTGGTGCCTGTTATTAGATTTGCTGATACGCTTCCACTTTCGGTTTTAGCAGCCACCACCAAAGATTTGGGTGGAAAAGCTAAAAACGGCAAACTTCAACCAAAAGACTGGGAAGGAAATACATTTACGGTAAGCAATTTAGGAATGTTTGGTATTGAATCTTTCACTTCAATCATCAATAATCCTAAAAACGAATCTTGTATTCTATCAGTAGGTGGTATTAAAGAAATAGTTGCAGTTAAAAACGGACAATTCTATGCTACAAACGTAATGAAGGTTACGCTTACTTGCGACCACCGTGTAGTTGATGGTGCAACTGGTGCTGCATTCTTAGTAACATTAAAAGAATTGCTCGAAGAACCTTATAAATTATTGGTTTAATCAACCTCAAATAGTAATAAAATATTAATGAAAAAGATAAATCCTCCATATAGTTGGCTAAAAATCTCTTTATGGGGGATTTGTTTTTTCTTATGTTTTATAGTTTCGGCTCAAATCAAAGAAACGCCTAAACAACGAATTGCAAATTTTTATAAATGGTATGGCAAAACCGATGCAATTCCATTTGAAGGTGATTGCTACGAATCAGATGGTGTTGATGTTTCTAAAATTGACATGAAATGTATTCAAAAATATATTACATCAATTGAAACAACTGACTTATTTTCAAGCATTTACATCAAAGCTTTACAGCAAGAGTTTCTTCAAAAACAAGCTAATATTAAGAAAAATGGTTATGCAGCAGGAATGGACTATGATAGATATACGTTATCGCAAGACCCGCCTTCTATCAAAGAATTATTATTTGCTTTGAACAATAGTTCAACAACAGCCATTAGTGGGATCAAGGCAAAAGTGATAGTCAATCTCACGAAACCTTATAAGATTAATTATATTTATTCTTTAAATCTAGAGAATAATATTTGGAAATTATCAAAAATAGAATCGAAAAAATTTAATGCAAAAAATACACGCAACCACAGTTTTGGGGGTAATTCATAATGGAAAAGTAGCTCTCGGGGCTGATGGTCAAGCAACAATGGGAAACACCATTGCTAAAAGTAATGTTCGGAAAGTAAGAAAACTTTATGGTGGTAAAATACTTGCTGGATTTGCTGGATCTACTGCCGATGCTTTTACATTAATCGAACGTTTTGAAGAAAAACTCAATGCTTTTGGTGGTAATATGAAGCGTGCAGCTATCGAACTGGCAAAAGATTGGCGTACTGACCGTTTTTTAAGAAAATTAGAAGCTATGCTCATTGTTGCAAATGAAGCTGAAATACTAATTATATCAGGTACAGGCGATGTTCTTGAACCTGACAATCAAATTGCTTCGATTGGCTCTGGAAGTATGTATGCACAGTCGGCAGCGATAGCCCTAAAAAAACATGCTGACAACCTGACTGCTGAACAAATGGTGCAAGAAAGTTTAAATATTGCCGCAGATATTTGTATTTATACCAATCATAATATTATTATTGAGACGCTTTAAATAGACTAAGAATTATAAACAAAAAGAGACAAACTTTATAAAAATCGTTTCTTTTTGTTTACTATGTTGCTCCAAACTCTGGATATTTTTCGTAGACATAGTCTTCTTTTTCATAAAACCTATCAGAGAGAACCAACAATACAGCATTTTCGGAAAAATCGTACATAGTATGCCAATCTTTGGGTTCGAGCAACAAACACTTATCAGGCGAATCTAAAATAAATGTTTCTTCGTTTTCACCATTATGAACATAAACCTTACATTTACCACTCACACAAGTAAGGGCATTATAAGATAGTTTATGGCGATGCCCTCCGCGTACCTGATTAAAAACATTATTTATATAAAAAATTCTTTTAATTCCGTTTGGGAGAATCCTTTCAAAAACTGTTAAACTTCCTTTTTTCGATAAAAATGTTTTTAATTCTAAAAATACCGCCATTCGAATAATATTTTCTAATTAAAATATAAAAATATATTAATATTGTACAATTATTAAACTAAAACTAAAAACTAGTGCATTCATTCATGACAATGTTGCCATGGAAAAAACGACTCACTAATCACAACCACAAGGAAATTTCATTTGTTTTGCTTTTTCTTTATTAACTAATTTTCGCCAAGATTTAGGTTTGGGTATAAATACTATTTTGCCAGCACCTGGAAAAACAGTAGTTTGTGTCGGTGAACCAATAACATTTATTATTTGCTTATACATTGCGTTAGGAATCAAGTCGACACAAAGGTTTATTCCAGCAAAATCATTGTATTTAAAATAACTCACAAAATGCTCTAATTGCAAATTATTGAATGCATTTATAATTTTAGTCGCATTCTTCCAACCTTCAATGTATGTACTATCATTTGGAATTACCCATTTGCCAATTCCCACACCAACAAACCCATTAACGGCTAACTCAGGAACGTGACTATAATACCCTCCAATTACTTTCTTTTCATGAAATCGGCTCATAGCATATATATTGCATGTTCGTTGAAAAATCGGACAAAGGTTTTCTCTGAGACCAGTGCCATCACCACCAACAATACAAAATGGAAAATCCATTACCGCTTCACCTTTTTGAATTTTTACTTGTTGCATATATCCAAAAAAGTTTTTGTCAAATTCAAATGGTTTTTGTGAGTATCGGTATTTGTAAACTACTGACAGTTCGAGAACAAAAATAGTTATTAAAGTAAATAACAAAAATTTTTGAAAAGACAATTTCCCTAAATCAGTAGGAAGGAAAAAACAAGAAAAAATAACAGGTAAGAAAGACGTAAACCTTGATGGTACTCGATTATAAGCTCCCCATGGAAAAATTTTTAGAGTGGGGATTTTATTTGGATGATAAAATGTAGAAATCAACAAAAGAATAATCATAGGAAAAAATACCAACCAAAACTGTTTTCTGTTTTTTAAAAATCCAATAATCCCCAAACTCAAGCACAACCAACCTGGGCTTCCAGAACCAAGTCCTTCAGGCATATCCTTTAAAATGTGAATAAATGGATTATGTAAAGCACTAAACTCTGGAAAATAAGGCAATAACATTCGTAGCGGATGACTCCAAAAATGTGGGGCATTGGCATTGTCCAGATGAAAGGACTTTGCTTCAAAATAAATTTGTAAAACTAAAGGCAAGTACAAAAAAATAAAAAGCAGACTCGGAATACTCAACATTAAATAAAGCCATGGAGAACTCTTTAACTCAGAAAACCATTCGATAAAATATTTTTTCAGTTGATTTTCACCTTTCACAATTCTTATTAAAATAACTACAAGCACAAAAAATAAGCTAATTACAAAGCTATTAAGGGCAAAACCGCAAATATAACCGAGGTTCATTCCTAAAGTTGCGAGCAAAATAAAAGCTTTTAAGAAAATCCACTTTAATGAAACATTTTTTCTCAAAACTATTCGTTTAACAAGAATAAAATCAGTAAAAAAACTTAAGACAGCCCAATGAATTGTACTATGATTGTAATGATGAGGGTATTTATTGAGTGCGTAAAAATTGAAGAATGTAACAATAAAGCCAACAAAAAAGGCTTTATTTTGACCAAATTCTTTCTTTAAAATAAGATAAGTTCCTAAATATGAGACAATTAGGCTTAGTATATAGTAAAAATTGAGCCAAGCACCATGCCCGAAATTATTATAAAAAAAAGCAAACCAATAATTGCTTTCGAGCGACCAATCTGAAAAAACCTGTGTTGTTCCGAATGGATAAAAAGTTTGATTATGATTAAATTCTAAACTCGGAAAAGGTTTAAAACTAATATGTTGAGAAAGATAATAGCCTACATATTCCCATTCATCAACATCACCACCACCTGAAAGTGGCATTGAAAAATTTCGTATAAAAAAGACACCATATAATATTGGCAAAAATATGGCGACGGCTATAAATAGTATATTTAGATTTTTTTGAGACATTAAATTAGCATTACAATAGTTGGGCAGCCGCTTCATCAATCCATACAAAAGCGTTTGAGTGTAATTTAAAGACCGTAGAAGGTAGTTTAACACTTGGCTCTTGCACAAAAGTTTGTTTTAAAACCTCGGCTTTACGCTGACCAGTTGCAATCAAAATCGCGACATTTGCTTCCAAAAGATGTTTTAAGCCGATTGTAATACCTTGCGTAAGTGGTGTATTTTCTTTAAAATATTTCTGTCCAATAGTAATCGTAACATCTGCGAGTTGAGTAATGTGACAATAATTATCAAAACTATAACCAGGTTCATTCAAACCAATATGCCCATTTACTCCCACTCCAACAATAATTAAATCTGCCCCTCCTTTAGTATATAGCAACTCATCGACCCGCTTACATTCTGATTCGAGGTCAGTAGTCATTGCGTCAAAAAAAGTATATTGTGCTGGGTTAACTTCAAGTGGTTTTAATAAATTCTCTTCAACAATGTATCTGCAACTGCCCTCGCTCGTCGCTGGAATACCAACCCATTCATCAAGGCCAATAATTGTAACTTGCTCAAAATCAGAAGGTTGAGCTAATTCAACTATTTTTTTGTATGTCAAAACAGGTGTATCTCCAGAAGTTAGAATTAAAGTGGCACTCGGTTTATTTCTGACTAAATCAATGATATAATTGGCAGTGTGGGTGGCGAGTTGCTCAGCGTTTTGAAAGGTTTGTAGTTGCATTAATGAAAAAGATTGAATTAGAACAATTCAAAGCTATCATATAAATTTTATATTTACAATTTCTCAATAAATATCTTTGGAATTATTCAAATTTAAAATTTCATTATAATTATAAAATGGTAAAATTGATTTTTCAAAAAACTTCTGAATTAAGAATCAAAATAGGGTTCAAGTATGGTTAATATAAGGGAAAAACGAAGTATTTGCTCATAACCTTTTTTTTTGATTTTTATTAATTATATGATCAACCTCATAATTTTTAAAAAAATTTTTGGTCAAATTTGTATGGTGTTATCAACATGTTAAAATATTGTAAGTATGCAGTATTACGTGATAACCATAAAACAAAAACTTCACAACTTATAATAAAATCTATTAGTAAATATGAAAACTTACATAAAAGCAATAATTACTTTCCTTTTTCTGACAATAGTTGTTACTTGCAAAACAAAAGAAATTATCATTATTCCACCAGTTTTAGACACAATCACTGTTTCAGAAACCACAATTTCCTCTGCAAGATTTTCGAGTGCTATTACTGATTTTGGCAATCAATATATATCTGATTATGGATTTGTGTACTCCGAAAACAATGCTATACCAACTTTGGCTGACTCTAAAATTTCACTTGGTGCGATTACGGCTGAAAATGTAATACCATTAAAATTTTCTGAGGTAATTCAAGGCTTAAAAACAAGCTCAAATTATTATGTAAGAGCTTATTCAACCATTTCTTCTAATACTTACTTTGGACCAGTAACAATATTTAAAACAGCGGATTTAATTCAACCTTCAATAAAAACAGATGCTGTACTTTTGGTATTTACTACAACAGCCAAACTTCGGGGAATAGTAGAAACCAAAGGAACTTTTGATGTTAGTGAGTATGGTATTTGCTGGTCTGCAAGTAACAATCTTCCTACTATAAGCGATTCTAAATCAAGTAAAGTAGGGACTTTAGGCGTTTATCCTACAATTTATAGCGAAGATGCCACAAATCTTATTCCAAACACAAGCTATTATTTTCGAGCATTTGTTGTGTCTAATGGGGTATATTCTTATGGAAACACGCTCACTTTCAAAACCTTAGTAATCACTCAACCTACTATAAAAACTTTAGAAGCGAATACTACCACCACAAGCTCAGTTAAAATCAAAGGATTGGTTGAATTTGGTGGAAACTCAGATAACATCACTGAATATGGAATTTGTTGGTCGCAACGTTTTACAACTCCAACCATAGACCATTCAAAAGCTAAAATACTTGAAAATATAACTGTTTTTCCAAAAATATTTGTAATTGATATTTATAATTTAAATGCGTCAGCCGACCTGTATTATCGAGCATATATAATTTCCAATGGAGTGATAAGTTATGGCGATATAAAATCATATAACTTGGAAATTTTAGATTTCCCCATCATCACAACAGGAAATGCAACATCCTTTACTCCAAACTCTCAAAGAATTCTAGGAATAATCAATTCAAGAGGTAGTTTTCCGATTACGGAATATGGTATTTGTTGGAATCTAATTAATGATTATTCAAATACCTTACCAATAACTTGCAAAACAGGTGCTTCAATTAAAGGTAGCCCGACAAGTTTTCCTGCCACATTTTCGATAGATGCAATAAATCTAAATGTTGGAACAATATATTTTTACCGTGCCTATGTGATTTCCAATGGAGTAATAACTTATGGAAATGAAAAAAGTGTTTTTAATTCTGGCAGTTCAAAATAAATTCCTAAGTCCTCCTGTATGAATTAAGACCACTTTCGAATTAGCTTCTATTAAAGAGGAAAAATATTTATAGAAGGCAAAAAACATTTTACCAGAATAAATTGGTTCTATTGAAAAATCATGTTCAGCATTAAATTTTGATATAAATTCAATCAATTCGAGTGTTTTTTTTGCATATCCGCCGTGATGTTCATTCCATAAAACTTCAAAGTTAATGTTGGCAGGATTCAGAATCCTGCCAGCGTTTGATACCGATGTATTTTTTAATAAAGTATCTATTTCATTGAATAAATATTGCCCGTTTTTCAGAACACAAACGCCAATAACTTTCGTTTTTTTATCAGAATTGGCTATAATTCCTGAAATCGTTCCTGCAGTTCCGACGGGACAAAAAATATAATCAGGAGCTGAACCTAATTGGTAAATAATCTCTTCAAACATCTCTCCCACTCCAGCTAAAGCTAAGTGATTCGTACCTCCCTCAGGAATTACTTTTGAGTTATTTATATCCAAACCTGTAAGTTCGTGAATAATAGACAATTGATTTTGAGGATTTTCACGCATATCACGATACTCTGTCCGTGTCACAAAATGAAGCTTCATTCCACATTCAGAAGCAAACCTCAGTGTTTCTGACGATTTTTCATTCAGTTCGTCCCCACGAATAATTCCTACTGTTTTAAAACCAAAATATTTTCCTGCAGCTGCCGTTGCATAAATATGATTGGAGTATGCTCCACCAAAAGTAATGATTTGTTCAGCACCTTGATTCTTAGCATCATTTAAATTATATTTTAATTTTCGCCATTTATTGCCAGAAATTTCTGGGTGAATTAAATCATCTCGTTTCACAAAAACTTTTAATCCATTTGCTACAAATAACGCATCTTCCAATTTTTGTAAAGGCGAAGGCAATGATAAAATTTGATATATTCGTTCAGAAAAAGCACTATTAACAGGAATGTCGTTCATTTTATCTTAAATTTGCTATAAATTTAAGGATAATGAACGAAGAAAAAGATATTTTTGACAGCGAAGAAGAAGACGAACTATTTGAGCATCAACGAATTGTGGTTGATAAAGGCCAAGTCTCGATGCGTTTGGATAAATATTTACCCCATTTTACGAAAAATATTTCTCGCAATAAAATCCAAAACTCAATTGATGCAGAAGCAATAAAAGTAAATGGTTTTACAGTCAAAGCCAGCTATAAAGTAAAACCTTTGGATGTAATTACATTTTCGTTGCCCAACCCTCCAAGAGTTTTCGAGTTGCTAGAAGAAAACATTCCGCTCAATATTATTTATGAAGACGATGATTTAATGGTTGTAAATAAACAAGCAGGAATGGTAGTGCATCCTGCGGTTGGTAATTGGTCTGGAACACTAGTTAATGGTTTAATTTATTATCTAAAAAACTTGCCAACACATCGTAATGGTGAGATTCGCCCAGGTTTGGTTCATCGAATTGATAAAGATACCTCAGGACTTTTGGTAATTGCCAAAAATGATTTTGCAATGACTTTTCTGGCCAAACAGTTCTTTGACCATTCAATCGAACGCACCTATTATGCTCTCGTTTGGGGAGTTCCGAAAGAAGCAACAGGAACTATCCATAATTTTATCGGACGTAGCCCAAAAAATAGAAAACTGAGTGAAGTATTTTTGGATGCTTCGTATGGCAAAGAATCTATAACTCATTATAAAATTCTGAAAGATTTCCGTTACGTTTCACTCCTCCAATGTAATTTAGAAACTGGCCGAACCCATCAAATCAGAGTTCACATGAAATTTTTAGGACATACCCTTTTTAGCGATTCAGATTATGGTGGAGATAAAATTTTAAGAGGTCAACAGTTTTCTAACTATAAGAAATTTGTCGAAAATTGCTTTGAGGTAATACCTCGACAGGCACTTCATGCCAAAACTTTGGGCTTTATGCATCCACGAACCAAAGAATGGATGCAGTTCGACACAGAATTACCTGATGATTTTAAAACCGTTCTCGAAAAATGGGAAGGTTACGTAAATAACGAATGAAACCTGTTTTGTATTAAATCAAAAAACCTAATTTCTATGAAAATAAAGATAAGACGGATAAAAAAAACCGACGTTCAACGAGTACATGAGCTTGTTTATGAATTAGCAGTTTATGAAAAAGAGCCTCAACAAGTAACAAATACTGTTGAAATGATGCTAAAAGATGGATTTGGCAAAACCAAGATTTTTGGTTGCTTTGTTGCCGAAGTCGATGGTACAATTCAAGGCATTTCAATCTATTATTACCGATATTCGACTTGGAAAGGCAAGCGTTTGTACCTTGAAGATATTGTAGTTACAGAATCTATGCGTGGCTATGGTTTAGGAAAACTTCTATTCGATAAAGTGATTGAAGAAGCCAAAAACACCGAATGCACAGGTATGATGTGGCAAGTACTTGATTGGAATGAGCCAGCTATCAATTTTTACCGCAAAAACTTTCCAACTCGCTTTGACGAAGGATGGATAAATTGTCATTTGGATTTTTAGATAATAGACACCTTTCCGATTAAAATAACAAAAAGAGAATAAATTATTAAATCATAAACATTTAACCGTAGGATTTTTATATTGGAAGCATGCAGAAGAAAAGGTATAACAAGATTGCCGTAGATATACAACTAAGCAACAGACTACAGGTTTTTAATAATTTAATAGGAAAATTATCTAAAGAAGCTGTTTAGTTATATCCTTTTTCCCAAGGAAACAATTTGATTTTTTTAACTCGTTTTCTTGTACCTTGCTTTCCGTTTTTAGGTTGAGTTTCTAGTTTCATTGTTTCTGCATTGTCTTTTTTCTTATCCCAAATAAAATGAAATGTAGGTACACTTGGCTTACGAGTAGAAAAATAACCCGAAACTATAAACGTATGCTTATGCTCATATTTCGACTTACAGTTTTGAATTGGGCAACGAGGAGCCCAACAAGAAGCTAAGACAAATGTACAAATAGGTACTAAAAAGTATATTTTAAGTTTATTCCTGACAAGCAATATTTTCATGGAAAGTATAAATTAAATAACTAAACAAAGTCGAAATCCAGCTGTTGCATTTGGTAACAATCCTTTACTACCTACTTCCCAAAACTTCCATTTTGATAAAAAGCCACTGTGTAAAATCAAATCATTTTCACTTGATACTTTATATTTTCTTACACCAGCACCTAAATAAGCATCAATAAAGAAATGTCGATGAATAAGAAAATTTTTGCCCCATTTAATATTGATTATTTGTTCTGTTTGTAGGACATTTGATTTTTCAAATTTTGCATAATTTGGCAAACTTGCCGCTCCAATCGCTACTGCATTGACTTGTTGACGGTTTGTTTTCTTTTGAGCATATTCAAAAGCCCAATAGCGGCCAAATGGTTTTCTATCAAGTGCATAAAAAGGATACCAATCTGAAAAATATCCTCGAATTTCACCTCTATAATATTGGGTTTTCATATCTGGCATATTATTTCGAATATATTTATCAACATTCAATTTCCCTTTGCCTGTTCCATAGTCAAAATTAAAACTGAATTTGCCAATTGGAGGAGCTATCTCAGCACCAATCTGAAAGGCATTTTCGGTTGCAAGCAATGGCAAAGGCGTAAATTTCAACAACAAAAATGGTTGATGCGTAAAAGAAATTGGTTTACGTTTTTGTGCAACCGCAGTTTGTAAACAAAAAAATGTTACAAAACCAAATACAAAATATTTATTCATAACTCTGTTTTTCATTTTACGCTTCCAAGTTCTTTCAAGTTTTTCAAATCAGCTAATGAATACTGAGTAATGCCTCTTAAGGTTTTAATGATAGCAATCTTTTTTGTTTCAAAAATATCAATACGGTCTGTTTTTATCTGAGGATAATTTGAGATTATTATTAGTTTGCCAGTGGCCGAAATTTCATATATAGTTAAACCATCAACAGGGTTAGCCAAAAATATTGTTTTTCCATAACGCTGTAAAGTAAGGCTTTTTGTACCTAAAGTACTGTTTGTAATAATTCTATCAACTGGAACTTCAAGGCTATCTGAATTATAAACTGTTATTGTTGGCACTTCATTGCTGGTTCTACAAACATCATTTCCTTTGGCAATAACAATGAATTTATTCATTGTTAAAAAATTATCACAAGGTTTTAAGTCTCCTATTACCCCCAATTCACGCCAAGCACTTGCGTCTAGGTGCATCAATTTCAATTCAGAAGCAGTCTGCACATATAAAGTATCTGTATTGCCTGCTACTTTCTCAAAATCTATTTCAAGTGGTAAAACCGAAGTGAGATTTAAAGTTAAGGGAGAATTTACATTTAAAAAATTAATTTTCCGATTTGCCAACACAAAATATTGTGAAAGATTGCTTGTAGGATGAAAATGCTGAAATTCTTTTTGACTACCAACTATACGGATAGGCTCAGGGGCATGATAACCTTTGCAAGACAATAAAAATAGTAGAATTACAAAGAAATAAAGTTTTTTTGACATTAATTTATTTGTGTATATTTAACATTTATTTCTTTAACGATAACAATTAGAGACATTTAAAAAATCTCCTTTTTCCCAAGCGACTACAAAATGCTCTTTATCAGGGCATTCAAAATACACATTTTGTTGAATAGGATAGTTTGGATAAACAAAAACTTCTGAGGTTCGTTTATTTGTTAAGAGGCTACGTTTAAGTTCGGCAATGGTTCTTTCTCTGTTTTTTAATTTATCCAAAGCATCTATTTTCAAAGAAACCAGGTCATTTCCATTATCAACAATCAAAACATCATTTTTAATAAAGTAATCGGTGCTGGCAGGGATACTCAAAAAAGCCAATGCTACAGGATTTGAAGGCATGGTATTATCATAAACATGTATTCCTAAGCCCAATTCACCAATAAAAAGGTAATCGCCCTCAATAAATGTACGTCCAGCATTAACAATTGTTTGAGGGGACTCAATTGTATAGTTTTGCGATTCAGCTAAAGTCAATTTTGTTTTAATTCGATAGCTTTCAGCATTATTTAGGCCATCTTTGCTCTTAAAATCTTCAATTCTAGAACAATTAAACAAAATTGAAGAAACTAATGCTAAACTTAAAATCTTTTTGAGTGCTATCATATAGTATTACATTAATCCTGATTTTTGTACAAAGATAACGAATTTTAAACTCAAATATTTTTGAAATTTATATCCGATATCTAGACTTCTTTCTATTATCAAAATGCCAAGAATGGTTATTTTGTTAGTAAGTTTATTTGATAAAACACATCTATTCTAATAACTTGCATCAAAAAACCGAAGCTACTTATCATCAATCAGATTGCTAAATTTTCAGTATAATACTGATTATAAGAACTTTAAAAACAAATGATGTATTAAACTAATTATTTGCAATCAATAATAACTTTTTTATTTGTAAGTATATGTCTAAAAAAAGTTTATATTGTTGTAGTTTTGATTGACTCCATTCGGGGTAAAATTTTGGAAGTATACAAATCAATTTCAACCGATATACGACCCCGAATAATTTCAAATTTCAATATAATACAAACTAATTATACACAAGCAACTTAGTACAAAATTATCAACTTTTTATATCGATGCAAGAACTCATTCAAATTAAAACTGAAAATTCGGCAGTTTTAACAAAACTTCAAAAACAATTTAATACCAGTATTCAGAAAATAGATTTTTTGAAAAGTAAAATTGGATATGTGAAAAAGGAAATTGACCAAATTCAAGTAAAGATTACTTCTGAAATCCTCCCATTAGAGAAAAAACTGATAGAAGTACAGGTTAAAGAAATAATTTACTTAGATGCTCTTTTTCAACAAAAAATATTCAAAAAGCGTGACAATGACACACTTTCTGAAATGATATTTGAAAGAACTACCGAGTTTATAAGCAGAACAGAATCACCTGAATTAGAAGACATTTTTACTCGACACAACGATGGTATAAGTTTTGAAGAAGCCAATGAGGAAGCTAGTAAAAAAGCATCTGAAACTTTAAAAGAATCATTTTCTTCAATTTTTGGAATGAAATTCGATGATGATGCTGATTTGAGCGACCCAGAAAAATTTCAAGAATACATCGACCAACAAGTTGCAGCAGATGAGGCTGAATATGAAGCAAGAAAAGCTAATAAAAAGAAAACAGCCAAACAAATAGAAAAAGAAGAAAAACAACGACAAGAAGCAAAGAATTTAAACAAAACGAGTCGACAAATTTACATGGAATTGGTAAAAGCATTTCACCCTGACCGTGAGAAAGATGAACTAGAAAAAGAACGCAAAACACTTTTGATGCACCGTATCACAGAGGCAAACGAAAAAGATGACCTTTTTGAATTGCTTCGACTAAGACTCGAACTTTTGGGAACAGACTTTGAGCATAGTAACGATGAAAGCCTCAAATATTATGTAAAACTATTGAAACAACAAGTTGCGGAATTAGAACAGGAAATAGCAGAATTAACATCATTTGGTCAAAGCTCATTTTTTGGGCCTTCGCTTTACGAACGTTTTGGGTCAGATCAAAATCAAAGTTTAGAAAGTAAGTTCAAGAAAGAAATTACAAATTTAAAAAAAATCATCAAAGATGAAGAAAAACAAGCTCCGTTTTATAAAGATAGCATTCAAGTAAAATACCTAATTGACCAACATAGACAAGAACAAAAAAGCAGAAATCGTAGAGGATTCGATATAAATGATGTCTTCGGTAGGATGTAAAACAATGCCCATTTACGAGGAATGGGCATTGCAAAAATCTTATTTAACTTTATCTCTCCTTTGTTTCAATTCCCTCCAGGTTGTCAAAATAATTCCATTGTCTTGGATATACTTTTTTAAAACTGGATCAATCATGGCTAACATATCACCCCTACGAGTATTTCCCGAATCTGATATATGTTCAAAAACCTCGGTTGGAGAAGTACAGTGCATAATCACCATAGTTACACCAGCCTGTAATTCTTTAAATGAATCAATGTACTTTTGAGTTTTATACTTCTGCAAAGCCTTTTCTTCAGGATTTTTTACTTTATCCATCGTCCAGCCATAGCTTATGTTGTGTAAATCATCTAAAACTGGCAAACCAGCATCCCAAAGCATTTTTCCGATTTTTTGAGCTTGTTGAAGTGTTAAACCTGCGGCTCCATCTCGCATAATCATGGTATCATGACCACCAGGAAACATCACTGGTATTTTATTTTCGATACCCACCTTAAAATAGCGTTCTAAATAATCTTGTCGTGCAAATAATGTTCCCATGTGAGAGTCCATGTGCGTTGGCTCAAAACCCATTGCTCTTGCTCTTTCCAATTGGCTTCTGATTTCTTTCTCAATTTCATCAGCTGAAGCATGTTTGGCGGTTTCTTCAACACTTCGCCACATTGCCCCCTCTGAATCGACCAAATTCGGCACAGTGGGCTTGCCAGCCAATGGCCCCCAACGATAATCTTTCCACTCAGAAGTTAAGGTAAGGTGTAATCCCGCATCGATTTGAGGATGATTTTTAAGGTAATGCACAAAAGATGGTACCCAAGAACAAGGCATCATAACGCTCATTGAAGTAGCTACACCCTCTTCAACTGATTTGATTGCTCCAACGTTTGAGTCATAAGACATCCCGACATCATCAACGTGCATGATTATAACTTTAGCTCCTTTGGGAAAACCTAATTTCTCGGCGTAAGTTTCACTTTGTGCTTTCAATAAAAGAGCAAAGCACATCATAAATAGGGATATGAGATATTTTTTCATGGTTTTAGAGTTGAGTATAAGATAAAGGTACTAAGAAAACTCTGATAATGTGAGAAACTGAATTGGCATATTCGGCAGCACTTGAAATACGTTTCCAATCTGGGTTTGCACTAAAAACTTTCCAATTGGCATCACGTTCTTCCATATTTTTGAAAGCCAACATATAGGTTAGACATGGCATATATTCACCAGCAATAACTTCACCAAAAAATACCGAATTGAGTTTAGTATCTCTGAAAATCTTCAATTCTTCATCATTAAACATTTTTCTTTTGCGACGACCTGCATCCTCTGAATAGCTTTGATAAATTCTTAATTCAAATAATTTTTGGTCACTAGTTGGTTTAACTAATTGCGGTATTCCGTCAAAAGCATTCATAATTGAAGAGGTATATCGAGCATACGGGGCTTTTTCGGGTGGTAAAGCATTATATTCTATTGTTGCTTTCAAGAAATCTTCATCTGCTTTAATTTTTTCATTGACTCTCGAAAACTCTTCAATTGAAGCATAAGGAATCAATATATAGATTTTCGCAGGGTCAGAAAGTCCCATTTCTCCAAATGCTCCAATATTTTTTACACCGTATTTATTTAAAGCAGGAAAAAGAGCATTTTTAAAATAGTTTTCGATATTTGAACGTGACGAACCAAACTTTAATTCATAAGTACGAAGTTCATAAAATTCTTTTTTTGCTTGGGCAAAAGTACCGATTGCAAAAAACAAAAAGGCTACAATTAGGTTGATTTTTTTCATTTTTAATTTATTTTGAATAGATAATTATAATTAAAAAACATAAGCTTATTTATTTGGAAATGCTTCTAAAACTTTCTTTACAACGCCATCCATTGCCTCAGATGAAATCCATCTAACCACCATAACTAAATCATGTTCAGGGTCAACATAAATCATATTTGTGCCATTTCCGAGATGGTAAAATGATTTTTCTGAAGCACTTGGCAATAGTTTTTTGTCCGTATTCAAAAACCAATTCATGTAACCATACGTAGGTTGGGCCTTTGTAGGCGTAAGTGCTTGATTTACCCAATTTTCTGATAAAATCTGTTGGTCTTTCCATTTTCCTCTATTCAATGATAGCAAACCAAAACGCCCCATATCATAAGCATTGATAAACATTCCGCCTCCCCAATGCCCACCACCACTAACTGACTGAACAGTTTGCCCGTCCAAGACAATCCAAGAGTTTCGGTAGCCTGTCCAACGCCAAGTATTTGAGGCACCTATTTTATCCATTAGATTTTCTTTCAAAACTTGTGGCAAAGGCTTTCTCCAAACACTCAAAGCTGCTAATGAAAGTACATTAACTCTTACATCATTATATTCATAAACACTTCCTTGTATATTTCTAGGTCTATTTAGCCATTTTGTAGCATCCTTGTCTGGTCGGTCCGCCCAATCAGGTTTTCCCCAGAGTGTACCTTCCCAATCACTAGTTTGACGAAGAAGTGCATTCCAAGTAATCGTTTTATTATGTGGTGTATCAAAAAGTTGAAGTAGTTCTGGTTTTCCAAAATCGTCAGCCGAACGATTGACTGGATTTCCATAAATCTCAATTGGTGGCACGTATGCAGCAACGGTATCCGAAACATTTTTGATTAGGCCACGATCAAGGGCTAAGCCAACTACACTCGATAAAAAACTTTTTGTCACACTGTGTGTAATATCGCAGCGGTTTGGTTCTCCCCACTGAGCAACAATGTATCCTTTGTGAATAATTAGACCTGTTGGCTCGCCTCGCTCAGCAAAAGGCCCAACCGCAAAACCAAATGGTTCTTTTCCAAAAGACTGATAATGAGAAACTTCCATGTTTCTTGGGTTTTTTATTTCATTGTCTTGGGCAAATTTTATGGTCTCTTTTATTTTATCAGCATTAAGTCCCACTTCAGTAGGATTCTTTGAAATCCATTGGCTAAATGCAGGAAAATAAGCTTCAGTTTTGTTTTTTTGTGCAAAACAAATTGTAAAGATTGTTGAAAGTAGAAGTGTAAAACTGGAGAAGAAAACTTTATTCATAAAAGTAGATTATTTTTGTCGATAAAGATTATTTGTAAATTAAACTGTTAAAATTATTTTTTGGCTTAAATTGCGATAATTAAATTTAATGATGATACTGATGGAAGCTATTGCTCTGTATATAATGGCAGGTTTTTTGATTTTTGCGGGAATTTCTCACTTTACGAAGAAATTTTTTTTCCTAAAAGCAATGCCGCCATACATTCCAAAACACGAAGTAATGGTGATTATTAGCGGAATTGCCGAAATTATTTTAGGAATTGGTTTACTTTTTAGCCAAACAAAATCGTTGGCCGCTTGGGGAATTATTTTATTATTCATCGCTGTTTTTCCTGCAAATATCTATATGGCTTCGTCTGGAAAATTCAAAAACATACCACAGTGGTTATTATGGCTGAGACTTCCTCTACAAATAGTCTTGATTGCTTGGGCTTATCTCTATACAAAATAAATTCTTATAACCGATTATTCCATAAATTTTAAAATATCTTCCTCTGAAATAAGTGGCGTTGCACCTTTTTGTGTTGCTACAAACGCACCTACCGCACAAGCATATTTCAAAGCTTCAGCTGGCCTTTCACCATTGAGCCATTTGGTTATAAATGCAGCCAAAAAAGAATCTCCACTTCCTATTGTATCGTTTACGGTTACTTTAAAACCTTGATGTTCAAACAATACATTGTTTTCATCAATAAAAAAAGCACCGTTTGCACCTCTTGTCACAATGATTCCTTTGAGTTGATAACGCTCTTTCAAAAAACTTGCATTTTGTGTTTCATTGCCAGTTTGTCCACACCAATTACAAATCATTTCTAATTCATCGTCATTGACTTTTACAATATCAGCAACTCGCAATAGTTCATCGGTCAATTCAGATGTAAAAAATGGTTTTCTCAGATTAATATCTAAAATTTTCAGTTTGGCATCTGTTTGTAGTTGCAAAAGCGTTTTCTTTGAGATTTCATTTCTTAAAGATAAGCTTCCAAAAACCAATGCATCTGCGGCTTGAATAGTACTTTTTGCGTGTTCAGTTAAACGAATAAAATCCCACGCAACGGGTTCTATGATTTTATAGGACGGACTACCTTTTTCATCTAACGTGACTTCTACAATACCAGTTTTGTGTTCATTTTTTTGAATATTTTCTACTGACAAACCTCTGCTTAATAAAAAAGACATAATTCCTTCTCCCAGTTCATCATTTCCAACAGCACTAATCATTTCAGCATTCAAGCCTAGCTGATTGGCATGAACCGCCACATTCATTGGAGCTCCACCAGCAATTTTACCAGAAGGAAGTAAATCCCATAATACTTCTCCAAAACAAACTATATTTTTCCCTAATATTTTCATTTGATAAATACTAACTTTTCAAATTATAAAATTTTCGTATAAACGTCTAGTTTGGACGTTTATACGAGCAAAATTTAACTAATAAAATCTATTTTTTAGTCATAACTGACTCTAGTGGATGCAATGTACCAGATGTTAAATTGGCAATTCCTTCTTTACTATAAAGTTCAATTTTGGTATAATCTTCGGTAGGAAAAAACAAATCTGTTAATGCAATTTTTCCGCCGTTAACAAAAACCTCAATTGATGCCTTATCAACTAAAGCCTTGATTGTCAATTCTTTAACATCGATAAAAGGTGCGACATGTTTCTTGGCAAATTTTGAAGAAAAATCAGATTTTCCGGCATTTGTACGGTCGATAAAAATTTGCTTAGAAGTTCTATCTAAACCAACAATCAATTTTTCATTCTTTGAATTAGATAAAATAAAACCAAACTCACTTGCAGTTGAGGTTGTTAGGTCGAAAGACAAATCAAGTTCATTTAAAACCGATTTATTATCAATTGCAAGAATATTTATAATCTTTTGTTTTGGAATGTTTGTACTAGAAATCCGCAAAGACTCCAATTGTTTAACAGGCATTTGAGCTAAACGATAACCTTCAGGAGTTTTGTTTAAAGATAATTTTCGGGGAACTGTCATGCCACTTCTCCAAGTTGAAGTTGGAACGAGATTTGCATAATCATCCCAGTTCGACATCCAACCAATGTGAATTTTTTCGTTATTTGGTGCATTAAACCACGAAACTCCAGCATAATTATCAGCCCCATAATCTAACCAAAGTTTGTTTTCAGGTGGATTATCGTTAGTGAAGACTTTACCATCAAAATTACCCACAAAATATTGCGTTCCCGAACCACCATTTACCGCACCCCGACCTATATTTTGAATTAAAACCCATTTTTCTGAACCGTCTTCAGTTTTAAAAGAAATCAAATCTGGGCATTCCCAAACCCCATCATTAAGGCTTTCTTTTAAGCCAAATTCACTTACTTTTTGCCAGTTTTTTAAGTTTGGTGAGGTGAAAATTTCTAATTTCTTCCCAACTGCCAAAGGCATAATCCAGTTTTTAGTCGCTTCATGCCAAAACACTTTTGGGTCACGAAAATCGGTATCACCTTTGTTAGGAATTACTGGATTTTTCTCATACTTTAGCCAAGTTCTGCCCTTATCCAAACTATAAGCAATTCCCTGCGATTCTCGGTCTTTTCGTCCTGCTTTTTCTTTTACCATATCATGGTAGGTAAAAATCGCAACTAAAGGTTTTTCTTTCCCAGTCTGAAAACCTGTTGTATTTTTTTCATCAACGACAATACTTCCAGAAAAAATATAACCGAGCGAGTCGGGATATAAAGCAATCGGCAGATGTTCCCACGAAACCAAATCTTTGCTTATTGCGTGCCCCCAATGCATTGGTCCCCAAACGGTACTATCAGGATAATGTTGATAAAATAGGTGGTATTCACCATCGTAATATACGAGGCCGTTTGGGTCATTCATCCAACCTTTTTCTGGAGTAAAATGAAATTGAGGGCGGTGTTGCTCTTTATAATAGGTAGTTATGGAATCTTTCTTTTGTTGGCAAGCCAAACTAAACAAAAGGGATGTAACTAAAATGAGGTTTTTCATAGGTTAATTTCAAGTTTATTGGATATTAAAGGTAGAAAAAAAGCCACAACTTAAAAAGGTTGTGGCTTTCTAAATCTTAAAAAAATCACTTCAAAATAACATTCAGACTTTTCAATAATTCGTTCGCACTCACCACAACCTGCGTAGTTGGCTTACTATCAGCATCTTGTAAAATATTATGAATTGATGCTAAACCTGATTGAATCTTTTTCAAATCCGCTTCTTTAGCATTAAACTGTTTCAAACCTTCATCCGTCATTCTGATTCTTTGACGCAAATCTTTCATTTTTTCTAATTCAATATCAATTTTTTTTCTTCCTTCATAGCAAGACAGCGATAAATCATGTTGTATTTTCAAGTCAACAGCTGAGGTTTTCACACGAGGATCCATTTTTATTAAAAAAGATTGTTCGCTAGATTTTCCATTAACTGTCAATTTGGCGATATAATAGCCAGGCATCACCCAAGGAGAAGTAGCATCAGGAGCAGTATTCTTATAAACTGCCGAAATCGGATACGATGGCGGCAAATTTAACGGAGGATAATGCAAATCCCACATAAAACGATGCGAACCAGCATTAGCAGAAAGAATTTGTTGTGGTCGAATCCAATAATGTGGAATATTTAAATCAGGCAATTCGTAAGGTTTATCATCGCTTGAAAATTTACGTATTAGTTTTTTTGATGCATCGAAAATCTCAAGAACTACTGAATTATTGATTTTTTCTTTTAGGTAATAATTAATAATTGCTCCATCAGGTGGATTTTGACCTTGAGGTTCTTCTTGTGTGATAGGCGTATCAGTGTAAGTGCTCCAACGAACGCGATAAGTATTTTGTGGTTTGTATAAAAACGCTTCAGTTTTACTGACTTCATCAGACATTTGGCGTAAAGGCGTAATATCATCTAAAATCCAAAAACTACGTCCATGAGTACCTACCACAATATCATCGTCTTTAATTACCAAATCTCTAATACTTGTTGCGGGCATATTTAGCCTTAATGATTGCCAATTTTCACCATCGTCAAACGACACATATACAGCATTTTCAGAACCCGCAAATAACAATCCTTTACGAGAAGGGTCTTCACGAACTGAATTAATTGGTTCATTTGGTAAACCCTTCACAATTTCTTGCCAAGTTTTTCCGCCATCCTTTGTACGGAAAATATGTGGACGTTGGTCGTCGAGTCTGATTCTGTTTACTGCCACATAAGCAGCATTTTTATCGAAATGACCTGCATCAATTTGCGAAATTTTCGACCAAATCCAAAAATCATTTTGCTCACCCTGAGGTGTTGGTGGAGTTACATTTTGCCAAGTTTTTCCGCCATCTTTTGTTACGTGAATCAATCCATCGTCAGTTCCTGCCCAAATTACATTAATGTCTTTTGGTGAAGGTGCAACGGCATAAATCACTCCTCGTCGAGGCATTTTTTTCATAGCCTCAGTTGTGAAAACATTGAAGCTTTGAGGAAGTTTATCATAGGTGTCACGCGTCAAATCTGGGCTAATTACCTCCCATGAATCACCACCTGATTTTGTCTTGAACAATACATTTCCAGCAAAAAACAACGATTTTTTATCAATTGGTGAAAACAATACTGGTGCGGTTCGAATAAAACGATACTTTCCCGAACGAACTGCTTCTGGTGCAATATTTTGTGTTTGCCCAGTTCGTTTATCATATTTAGTAACTTTTCCACCATAAATAATATTGGGGTCGAGTGGGTCTGCAGCTACATATCCGTACTCCTCTACTCCTACTGGATGCCAATCACGAAAGGTAATGATTCCATCATTTCCACGAGATGCAATACCGACCGAACCACTTTCTTGTTGCCCACCATAAACATTATATGGAAAAGCATTATCGGTACTTACATGATAAAACTGTGCCGTTGGCTGATTATACCACGAAGAAAAAGTTTGTCCACCGTTGACAGTAATAATTGCTCCTTGGTCAGCTGCCAAAAGCATAATATCCGGATTGTTTGGGTTTATCCAAAGTCGGTGATAATCATCACCTCCTGGAGCTCCACGAAAGGCTGTCCAAGTTTTTCCTGCATCTTCTGACTTCCAAGTGTCAACATCGGCACTAAAAACGATATCGGGGTTAGTTGGATGAACTTTTACTTCGGCAAAATCGCTTCCACGTCCCCAAATTCTTGGGTCTTGACTGACGAGTGACCAAGATTCACCCGCATCAGTTGATTTGAAAACACCGCCTCCTTCGGGCGAATCAACGGTTGCATATAGGCGATTGGGGTCACTTGGGGCAATACAAAAGCCAATTCGACCTAAACCTTGTTCGTAGGTTGGTAAACCTTTGGTTAGTTTTTTCCAAGTTGTGCCACCGTCTATTGATTTATACATTCCACTTTCGGGGCCTTGCCAAGCACCATTTTCCCACGGGCCTTGGCGAGCCGCCCAAAGGTCTGCATAAACTATGTTCGGATTTTTGGGATCGATTGTTACTTGAATTGCACCGGTGTTTTCATCTTTATATAAAACACGTTCCCAAGTTTTACCGCCATTGGTTGTTCGATAAACTCCTCTTTCCGTGTTTGGTCCATATGGATGACCCAAAACTGCAGCAAAAACTCGGTTTTCATTGGTTGGGTCAATCGCCAAACCACCAATTTGTTGACCATCTTTCAGACCAGTATTTATCCAAGTTTTACCTTCATCAGTTGATTTGTAAATACCATTTCCTACTGATAAGTCAGGTCGTTGAATACCTTCACCCGAAGCGACATAAATGACATTTGGATTTGATGGAGCGACGGCCACGTCACCCACTGAACCAGTTGGTTGATCGTCAAAAATTGGTAACCATGTGCGGCCATAATCTGTTGTTTTCCAAACACCCCCATTGTTTACGCCGATATAAAAAACGTTGGGCTTTTGTGGAACTCCTACAGCTCCAACGGTTCGACCACCACGATGAGGGCCAATCATTCGCCATTTCATGCTATCAAATAGCTTTGGGTTATAACTTTGGGCGGTGCTGTAAATACTTATTAGTGAGAAGATTACAATAAAAACTTTAATTTTCATGTGTTTATAGATTTTGGTGAAGCTCAATGGTATTGAGTTAAATATATGAAAAAACTTTATATTTTAAAACTATTACAAGGTGAATACAGGGTTTGTTCATAAAAAAAGATGGGGATTCAAAAAACTGATATATTTGTTTTACGAATCAAAGATCAATTTATGAATCCCCCAAAAACAAACTTACAAACTACTATTCTGAAGTG
>JAIXOL010000038.1 GCA_027486845.1 Cytophagaceae bacterium | reverse complement strand
TTTGGGAGTGCAAAGGTACGAACATTTCCTTATTATGCAATACCCATATCTAAAATACTTTCTAACAATAAACCCATTCCGCCTTACTATCAATATCTTACAAAATATATACCAACTAATGTTACAACAACTTCTTCCTATTGTCCTATTAAAAAAATTAGAATTAAGTATTTACAACTACAACACATCCTGAAATCTTGGGCTAATGGCAGATAATGTTCGTTACATTCGGATGATTTGCATTTCTACTCTGCGATTGAGTGACTTATCGGTTCTGGAGATTGGAGCATCTGGCCCTATTCCTCTTACTTTAATGCGGTTTGACTTGATTCCTTTCGTTAATAAGTATTCTTTACAGGACTTGGCTCTTTTTAATGAAAGTTCTATATTGCTGTTGCGATCACCTTCGTCGGATGTGTGTCCAATGATTTCGATAATCATTGTTGAAGATTGCTGCATTAATTGTTCTACTTTATCGAGCTCACTCATAGCATTTGGGCTAAGAATATCTTTAGCTTGTTCAAATTGCAGACTTTTAAGAATTATCTTTTCGCCCGTTGCAACTTTCTTACCTTCGTATTCGACAGTTTTTTGTGGAATTGGATTTAATACTATTTTCGATTTTGGAATTTTGGAATTTCTTGACCAAACTAAAAATGGTATTCGCACTCGAAGCCAAACGGCCGCTTGAGTAAAATTCAGGAAATTGGTTCCAGCATTTGAGCCATTTCTGGTGAAGGTAGCTTGTTCCTTTGAGAAAATAGACGTCGGAATATATAAACCTATGCTCATTTCCATTGGAAGGTCGAATGAACTTACACCAGTAATGCCATATTCGGGAGAGATTACAAATGTATTTTCTTTTCGAGAAAGAATGGAAGTTGTTAGCCCATTTCCATTGGTTAAAATTCCTCCTCCCGAACCCTTATTACTTTCAATTGCTTGTTTGGCTATTCCCGCATAGTGAATATTACATTGAAAAAACTTATCGTATTGATTATATCTGACTCCTGCTAAATATGATATATACTTGTAGGCGTAAATCCAGGTTGTATATTCGGTAGTGTTTGAAACCCTTACGGGGTCGGGGTCGCTTAGTAGATTGATGTGCATGGCTCGGTTTACGCCTAAATTGACAGACCACTTCTTGCTAATTAAGTAGTTTGCATCAATACCGATGGTGTTGGTCATCTTATAAATTTGCTTGTTGGCACCTAAAGATGTGGTTATTTCACCTATGATAAAGTTTTTGAGAGGATTTGATTTTAGCACTAAGTTACTATTAGAGCCATCAATAAAAGGAGGTATGGCCCAGCCAATACCAAAATGAGGTAAAAGGCGAAGTTGTGGACGGTAAGCGTTACTTTGTGAAAAAGCCAAAGAACTTACGAAAATGATCAATATAGATATTGTTGTTTTCATAAGTCCTTGGGTTTTGATATCGCAATTTATCCTTTGACGGATTTTACGTAGTCAACTATATTATTATGTAATGTACTTTCAGTAGAATCTTGCAAAACTCTGATAAACTGACTTCCGATGATTGCCCCTGCAGCATATTGGCTTGCTTTGGTGAATGTTGCGTTATCTTTTATACCAAAACCAATGAGTCGGGGGTTTCGGAGATTCATGGCATTGACACGATTAAAATATGTTTCCATAATGTCGGTGATACCCGAAGTTCCGCCTGTTACGCTGGCACTACTTACCATATATATAAAGCCATTAGAAATTTCGTCAATTCGACGAATGCGTGACTCGGCGGTTTGCGGTGTAATCAAGAAAATATTAAGTATTCCATAATTATCGAATATTGGTTTATATTCTTCATAGTATTCATCCATTGGAAGGTCAGGTAGAATTAAACCATCAACTCCTACTTCTTGACATTTTTTACAGAAATTTTCTATACCGAATTGTAAGACTGGGTTGATATAGCCCATTAAAATAATAGGTATGGAAACTTTTGCACGAATGTTTTCTAATTGCTGGAATAAAACTTTCAGACTCATTCCATTATCTAAGGCAATTTGATTTGATTGCTGAATGGTTTCACCATCGGCTACTGGGTCAGAATATGGCATCCCGATTTCGGCAATGTCGGCACCTGATTCTTGCAGGGCTTCCAAAACGGTTGTAGTATCGTTGAGATTTGGAAAACCTGCAGTGAAATATATATTAAGTACGTTGTTGGGCTTTTCTTGGAAAAGTTTGGTAATTCTATTCATGATTTATTACAGTACTATTTTATAAGAAAATAAGTTTATAACAGCGAAACTGGAGTTTCGCCCCACATTATTCTCCTGCCCAATAATCAAGTACCAAAACTTTATCGAGGTGCGGCACAAGTACGCCACCAAAAGCTTTGTGAGCTGGGTGTGGCAAATAAACAGCACGATCAGCCTCTGACTTGAAAGTTAAAAAAAACATGTGTGTAAAACCTTGATTTAGCTTTTCAGGGCTATTGTTTGTTCCCCATTCTAAACTTTTAATTTCTTTGATTTGACTTGGTAATGCTCGGAAGGCAGCTTCTACTTTCTTAATATCTTCTGGTGTACTTGAATCTTTAAATTTGAATAAGACAGCGTGACGTAACATTTTGGTTGGTTGTTTTTTGGTTTGGGCATTCGACATTAATGATACTGACATAATGGCGATTGCGAGAAAGATGGTTTTCATTTATTTGATTGATTAGTTGGTTTTATCATTTCAAAAGCTGTAAAAAATTGTTCAATTGGGTAATTTTCCCAAGAATGAATGCCAAATTCGATAGCTTTTTTTGCTTGTTTTAAAAATATTTTCCTGTGTTTTACAATGGTATCATGATTTAGCCCTAAGACATCAATCATTTGATAAATTTGTTGGTATTTTTCGTTCTCTTTTATATATTTTGAATGAGGCGTGAAACGATTTTTTTCCTCGTCATATTCAAAATAATCGTTAGGTGAATAATCTTTTACATCGGGTTTTAGAAAACTGTAAACTTTCTTTGTGCCTTTATCATGGTTAATTGTGTTATCTACCATGAAAAAATTATCCCAAAGCCAACCTTTTTCTTTTTTGAGCGTTGGGTCGAAATGGTCTAATTGACCAGATTTCTTAAAAGGGGTTGGTTCAATATATTTCTCATCTTTCCAATGTTTTTTATCAAAAAAAATATCATCGCATAAAAGTATTTCGGTATATGCACAGACTCCTTTTTGGCAATAATACAAATTCATTATTACATCTTTATAGAATAGTTTATGATATTTGGTTGATTCGTAAGATTCATGTATATCACCTAAATTCTCCTCCCAATGCTTATATTTTGTTGAAAAAATAGTGGTTTTATCAATATTTCTCATCGTCCTCTTCCCAGTTTACTTTTTTCTGCAATGCCTGATATTTCTCCCATAAAACAGTCTTTTCTTCTTGACTTACTCCATTTTTTAATTGTTTTTCCAAAATAGCTATTTCATCTAAAATTTTTCTACGTTTAGGATTTGCTTCATTTGGTAAATCAAACACTTTTGACAAAATTGTATCATATCTCAAATATTCTGGATAAAATTTATAGTTATCTATATGATTTTCATCTTCATAGTATTTTTCTCTATAAACATTTCCTTCGTCATTAAATCTCAACTCTACAATTTCCCAAGGTTCGAAACTTGATGCTATGAGTGGCGAATGTGTGGCAAAGAAAAATTGGCAGTCTTTTGCCAGATTTGTATAAAATTCTATGATTTGCGTTTGAATATCGGGGTAAAGGGAACTTTCTGGTTCGTCAAATAAAATGATTGAATTTTCGGGTTTGAGCGAATATAGTGGTAAAGCCGTAAGTAAAATTTGCTGAGTTCCTGTACTTAAAATATCACCTTTTAAAGTTATACCATTCAACGTTTCTAATTTAATAAACTCTATTTCTTCTACCGCATCAATATCAGTTTTTACTTTCTGTTTAAAATTATTTAGGATTGTGTTTAAAAACTCTAATTTTTTTAAAGGGTTTTCTTGTGTTTCTTCCCAATCACGAAGAATCTTTCTTTCATTATCAACATCAGCAGAACTTATTTGTCGCTGTGTAACCATTTTTGCAAATTCATTCCTACGATTGATAAGATTCTTTTTAAATTCTTCTATTTCATATTTCAAAGGTGACCAAAAAGACATAAAATGCTGGGGTTCAACTTCGGCAAATTCTGACCAATAATTATATTTATATTTTTCTAAATCAATAGACGTATTGCTCTCAAAATCACTAAAATTAGCTTTCTGTTTAGCTTCAATAAAAACATTTTTTGTTTTTATTTCAAAAAGAGATTTTAAAAAGAAATCAAACGAGTCAGTGTCATTTGGTTGTATTGTATAATCTAATCCTTGTGTCTTTGGAATATTATTTGCTGATAAATTATAAGAGCTATTTTTTAAAACAATTTCAATACCTGAATTCAAGTACTTTGCAACTTTGGAAGGAAATAAATGCTTAAAATACAATTTTGCAGCACCAGTATGGATTTCAATAGATGTATGAGCTTGAACAAACCTCAAAAGCGTCGTCTTTCCTGTTCCACTTTGACCAATGATACAAACTTTATCCAAAGGCTGACCTTCTTTTTTATGCCCTTTTGGGTAAGTCAAATCCAATTCAAAATCTTTGAATTGGTTGTAATCTTTGATAAAAAGGCTTTTGACTTTCATTTTTCGTTTATTTTCTCTTCAAATTTACATATTTTCACCCAAACTCCTCAAAGAAATCCTGTCTGAATTTCCTGTTTCGTTTGGCATAATTAATAATATAATCGTATAACTCTTTTGCAGGAATTGTTTTCATTACTTCAATCAATTCATCTTCAATAGTGGAAAAATATTCCTCTTTGTGCATTTCAGCATCTCGAATATGATACAAAACCGCTGAAATATGCTTACAAACATCGTTGTAATTATCGGGACAAGTGCAGGAATGTTCTGTTACATTATCATTTTCGATTTTTATGAATACATCATAATCCTCTGAACCTTCTACTATTGCCGAAAACTCACCATTTCCCAATGCTTCTACCTCTTCTACGTTCTCTTGCTTATAATATTCAAACCCTCTATTGAGAATTTTCTTTTCGATACTATTTTCAAAATTGGGAAATGTTACCATTTTTACATTTTTTCTATTCTTGCCAGTTGACAGGTTGAAAACCTGTGCTACAAATTTACAAATACTTCATATAAGTATCTAAATCTTTATCGCCTCTGCCCGAAAGATTGATTATAACGGTTTCGTTGACGCCAGCTTTAAGATACGGCAATACTGCCAATGCGTGAGCGGTTTCGATGGCTGGAATGATTCCTTCGAGTTTTGAAAGCTCAAAACCTGAAGTTAACGATTCTTCATCAGTAATTGCAAAGTACTTCGCTCGACCAGAGTCCCACAAATGGGCGTGCATTGGACCGATGCCTGGGTAATCAAGTCCTGCTGAAATTGAATGTGGCTCTACTACTTGGCCATCTTCAGTTTGCATCAAAATACTTTTACTTCCGTGAAGAATACCCAGTTTTCCCAAGAAAGTTGTTGCGGCTGACATTCCAGAATTAATTCCGTGTCCACCTGCTTCAGCAGCAATTAATTGTACTGATGGCTCATTAAGATAATGATAAAATGCACCAGCAGCATTTGAACCTCCACCTACGCAAGCAATTACATAATCTGGATTTTCAGTGCCTGTTTTTTCGAGTAACTGCCAACGGGTTTCTTCAGAGATAATGGCTTGAAAACGAGCCACCATATCTGGATAAGGGTGCGGACCAACTACTGAGCCTATAATATAATGTGTATCGACTGGGTTATTTATCCAGTGACGCATGGCTTCATTGGTGGCATCTTTGAGTGTTTTTGAACCACTCATTGCTGGGCGAACTTCTGCACCGAGCATTTTCATACGAGCCACATTGGGTGCTTGACGTTTAATGTCGATTTCGCCCATATAAACAATACAATCTAAACCCATCAAGGCACAAACTGTGGCTGTAGCCACGCCGTGTTGACCAGCTCCTGTTTCAGCAACGATTTTTTGTTTACCGAGTTTTTTTGCCAATAAAATCTGTCCAATTGTATTATTTACTTTGTGAGCTCCTGTGTGGCACAGGTCTTCTCGTTTCAAATAAATATTGGTTTGATATTTTTCGGATAAACGATTAGCATAGAATAACGGAGTCGGGCGACCAACATAATCTTTGAGTAACGCGTGGTATTCGGCTTGAAACTCAGGATGATAGATTATATCAAGATAGTTTTGCTGTAACTCTTCTACGTTTGGGTAAAGCATTTCGGGAATGTACGCTCCGCCAAATTTTCCGTAATACCCTTTTTTATCTACTGAATAGTTTTGTTGTAAAGCTGTCATATTTTGTATCTCTAAGATTTTCTGTTTTTTTAGTATTAAATATCAAATACCAATGGCTTATTTTTCAAATGATAATTTACGTGCAAAATATTTGCGTTGATAAACTCAGTATATATTCTTAAGTGGAAGAATAAGGTTTTTATATTTTCCGTGAGTATCAGATAAGGCTACGATTTTCACAATTTACGCATCAATAGGTCGAATTTTATCCAATAGTTCTTCGAGTTTTTCGATGTCTTTAATTGCTGTTTCTATTTCAAACTTACTATTTACATCCATTGCATAAGGCTTTGGAATAATAGTTTCTAAAACATCAAAATTTTCGAGACTTATACCTCCTGCTAAAAAGTATGGTTTTTGATTGTCATATTTTTTCAAGATACTCCAATCGAACGCAATCCCGTTTCCGCCATAACCATCGCCTTTCGCATCAAATAAAAAGAAATCGACGTGTGGTTTATAATTATTTACTTGTCCAAATACAAAATCATTGTCAACTCTAAACGCTTTGATAATATTTATACCTTTTAGTCGGAGATTTCTGCAAAAATCGGGCAATTCATTGCCGTGTAATTGCACATAATTCAAACCGTATTTTTTTACATTTTGTAATATAAAATCAATAGTTGCATCGACAAAAACGCCTACTTTCTTAATTTCTCTTGGAATCGAATTGATAAAATCAACATCAGCATCATTTCCAATAAAACGAGGCGACTTATCATAAAAAATAAAACCAATAAAATCAGGTTTCAACACAATGAGTGCTTGGATGTTCTCGACATCACGCATTCCGCAAACTTTTAATTTCATATAATAGGTGTACCTGCCCCCACAGGTTTATTTTGTATTTTGTCATACTTGGGGTATGGTATAAAATCAGCAAAAGGCATAAAAAACTATCAAAATTAAGTTTTTTTCTTAGATTTTCGCTATAAACTCCCCCAATTTTGTTCCTGGAGAAGTATCTTTCATAAAAGTTTCACCAATTAAAAACCCTCGGTATCCAGCCGACTTCAATAAATGAATGGTTTCTGACTCGCTGATACAGCTTTCTGAAATCTTGATGATATTATCAGGAATCTTTTCAGCCAAAGTCAAAGACGCATTTACGTTGTTTTCAGCAAAGTTTTTTAGATTTCGATTATTTACTCCAACTATATCAACATACTCTAACGGACTGCGATCGAGTTCTTCTTGGTCATGAATTTCTAGCAAAACTTCTAAACCCAGCTCATGGGCTTTTTGACTTAAACTTTTGATTTGTTCGGGCGAAAGACAAGCTGCAATCAACAAAATCACATCTGCTCCCCAAGCTTTTGCTTCATAGACTTGATATTCATCAATCATAAAATCTTTTCGTAAGATTGGCGTTGATGGATTGGCGATTCGGGCTTTTTGTAAATCTTCTTTATTTCCACCAAAAAAACCAGTGTCGGTCAAAACTGAAAGTCCAGCCGCACCTGCTTGGGCGTAGCCTTGCGTAACTTCTTCTACTGAAAGCTGATCATTGATGACTCCTTTCGATGGTGATTTACGTTTATGCTCGGCAATAATTCCTGTTGAGTTTTCGGAGGAAAGACTTGCCACAAGTGAATTAATTTTTCTTGTAAAAAACTCACTTTTCTCTAAATCTTGAATTGAAACCTCGGCTTTTGCTGCTGCAACTTCGATTGCCTTTTGGGCGGTTATTTTATCTAAAATGGTCATTTTTCTGCAAAAACTTCTTCTAAGTTTATTTCTAATTCGGGAAAGATAGCCGAAGTCATGATATCTTCCTCAGTAAAAGGCTGTAGGCCAATATATTTTCCTTGTTCATTTAAAACATAAACAAAAACCGCTCTATTATTTGGTTCGACAAGCCAATATTCTCTCACTCCATTCTCTTGATAAACTTCAAATTTATCTTTCATTTCTTTTCGAGTATTCCCTGGAGAAAGTATTTCGATAATTAAGTCTGGAGAGCCAATACAACCGTGTTCATCAAGTTTGTCATCGTCGCATATTACGCATAAATCTGGCTGAACTACCGTATAAATTGTGTTGTTTTTGTCTTTTTTTAACGGTGTTAAACGTACATCAAAAGGGGCAACGAAAAGATTACACTGCTGTTTTTTAAAATAGTTATATAAAACTCCAGTCAAGTTCAAAGAAACTCGTTGATGCCTAAGATTAGGAGCAGGCGACATTCTAAAAACTTTACCTTTGATGATTTCGATTGTTTCATCAAAAGCCCATTTCATATAATCGGCATAAGTATAAGTGCCATTTAGGTCTAAATCATCAATATTTGTCATGATTCCGTTAGTTTTTTCAAACAAAGATATGCTTTTCCACTTAATAACGATTCTTTAGCTTGAGCGATGCCTTCTTCAATACTTAAATCTTTTGCGATGCTTAGAGCAAACCCTGCATTTGCCAAAACCACATTTGTTTGTGCCTCAGTAGAAGTATTTTTTAATATATTTATTAAAATAGTTGCCGATTCTTCGATTGTTCCTCCGCCATAAATATCTGTTTGTTGCTGTAAATCAAAACCTAGGCTTTTCGGAGAAATGATACTTTTATCTTTATTGGTATGACTTGAAATTTGAAAATCATTAGTCAGCGAAACTTCATCATAGCCAGCTAAATCATAAATGATAGCAAATTTGGCAGCGGTTCGACCAAATAACTGGGCATACAAATCAAAAACTCGCAAACTATAAACTCCCGAAAACTGTTTTTGGACTTTGGCAGGATTGAGCAACGGCCCCAAAATATTAAAGAACGTTTTCATACCCAATTCTTTACGAATTGGTGCAACGTATTTCATGGCTGGATGAAACAACGGTGCATGCATGTAACAAATACCCGCTGTTTCAAGCTTTTGTTTTAAATAACTTTCGTCGTTGGTAAACTTTACGCCCAAATGCTCTAAAACTGTACTCGAACCAACCGATGAAGAAACGCCATGATTGCCATGTTTGGCAATGTGTTGTCCAGCACCCGCAATCACAAAAGCCGATGTTGTAGAAATATTGAAAGTATCTTTGCCATCGCCGCCAGTTCCGACAATATCCATTGCATCAAAATCTGATAAATCTATCTGTACTGCCAATGAAAGCATTGCTTCACGAAAACCTTCGAGCTCATCAACGGTGATTCCTTTTTGCTGAATTCCCATCAAAAAAGCAGCAATCTGAGAATTATTAACTTCTCCTTGCCCTATTTTTAGGAGGGCTTCTTGGGCTTGCTGGGTCGTAAGATTTTGGTTGTCAATTAGTTGGTTAAGGTATGGTTTCATATTGTTAATATTGTTGCAATTTGTTGCACATTGTTTAAGACAGTTCTCAGATAATTGTTTACATCCGTTCTATTTTTTATTCTGTAAATAAGTCATGAGGTTTTTAATTTTTACAGAAAGTGCAATAAGTTCACTATATTTTTGAGTATAAAATGTTTCACTAATCAAACCAGCATTTTTTAAGACAAAAATTTGGCTACGCAACTCACCTGCTGAACCTTTTGCGTAACGTAAATATCTTATAAAATCAGCATTGTTATCATATTCAAAACCTTCACTGATATTATTTGACACAGAAAATGCAGCTCTTTGAATTTGGTCTTTTGTTCCGAAATCATTTTTCAATGGCTTTTCTTTACAAACTTCAAAAATATCAACTGCGATTTGAGCAGAAATTTTCCAAATTTCAAGATCTTCAAAACGATTTATTTTCATAAAGCAAAAACAATTTTGTAACAATTACTACGACGAACCGTCAAAAACAAAACAACCCTTCAAACAATTATTTTCTCATCCAATTCTCCACCATTTTCACGCCGTGTTGCGTCAAATATGCTTCGGGGTGAAACTGTACACCTCGTACATCGTATTTTTGATGAGCTTCTGCCATTACATAGCCCTTTTCGTCAATGGCAGTAATTTTCAAATCGGCTGGCATGGTTTCAGGAACAACTGTCCATGAATGATAACGGCAAACTTCTATTTCGGCAGGAATTCCTTGGAAAAGAACTTCGTTTGTATCAGTTATCAAACACTTGGTTGTTACTCCATGAAGGACTTCGCCCATATTATACAATTTTGCTCCGAAAGCCTCACCGATTGCTTGATGCCCCAAACACACGCCAAAAATAGATTTTGAGGCATGATAGGTTTTGATTAAATCAAGCATAATTCCAGCTTCTTTAGGAATTCCCGGGCCTGGTGAAAGCAAAATTTTATCGTATTTTTCGACTTCATCCAATGCAATTTTATCATTTCTGAATACATCTACATCTCCACCTAATTCTTTTAGAATATAGACTAAGTTGTAAACGAACGAATCGTAATTATCAAGAACTAATATTTTCATGTTGTATTTTTGTATTGATTTTGCTGTTATTTGAAAATATTTATATATTTGTACTACAAAACGAAGTCGTTTCGGACGTTAAAAGGGAAGGACGGCACTGCCGAGCATACACCCGTCGTTTTATAAAAAGAATCAATAAACTGCATTGACAGCCTAATTGGTTCTTTTTGTTTTAAATATACGCATAGAATTTAAAGCCACAGTTTTACGTCCTGTTCTCACTTCCTGTATAATCACGTATCTGTTATCAACTTGTTTAATAAAAGTAATAGTTTCCTTTCCAAGTTTGTTTTTTCCGCTATTTAAAATCAAATCTGGAAAATGTAACACATCAAAAACTAATAAAATATCTTCATCTTTGACTGCTATTTGCCCTCTTGTATCTTCTTTTGATTCATTTCCATGCTCTTTAAGTATATGTTTAATGGCATAAATATCAATTTGAAAGCTATATTCATCAAAATTATATTCCATTTCTTCTTCTAATAATGCTTTAACTTCATCATTAATTGGAAATTTCACTGCATGGTTTTTCAATTCATTCGTATGTGCCAATTCAATCAATCTAATTATACTTTCCTTAGTTAATGAATCTTCTATTTTTGAGTTTTCCATTTATTGAAATTTTATTACTAAATATTCTCAAATCTCCTCCGCCATTTCAATCGCTTTTCTTAAAGCAGCTAATTTCAAATGTACCTCTTTCATTTCGAGTTCGACATCAGATTTTGCCACAACACCCATACCTGCTTGATAGAAAAGTGTATTATTTTTACTCAAAAACGTACGAATTGCAATGGCATGATTGAAATTTCCTTTGAAATCCATGAAGCCAATTGCTCCTCCATAAATACTACGATTGGTTGGCTCAAATTTATTGATAATTGTCATGGCATTATGCTTGGGAGCTCCAGAAAGTGTTCCTGCTGGAAAAGTATCTGCTACCAATTGCAAAGGATTAGTGCCTTCGTGCATTTTGCCAGTCACTTTTGAAACCAAGTGAATAACATGGCTATAAAACTGAACTTCCTTGAAAGTTTCGACTTTTACGTTTTCAGCACTGCGTGAAAGGTCATTTCTGGCCAAATCGACTAACATTACGTGTTCGGCCGATTCTTTTGGATCAGCGTGGAGTTGGCGAGCTAATTCTGCATCATGTTCATCATCGCCCGTGCGTCTGAATGTTCCTGCAATTGGGTGAATTTCGGCCTGCCCATCTTTAATCAAAATCTGCTTTTCGGGCGAACTACCAAAAATATGGTAATCTCCCCCATCGAAATAGAATAAATAAGGCGAAGGATTGATTGAACGCAAGGCACGATAAACATTGAAATCATCGCCTTCAAATTTCTTTGAAAACCTACGAGAAGGCACAATCTGAAATACATCCCCACGCAAACAATGTCCGATACATTTATTGATGATTATTAGCATTTCATCATCATTCAAATTAGAAACCTCGTCTTTTTCTGCTTTAAATTTAGCAGTTGACATTTTGGGGTTTTTCACAAAAAACTCTAAAGTTTCTAAGCCATCGACAGAAACTTTTGGCTCTTGACCTTCGGGCGTGTATATATGCTCGAAAATATACAATTCATCTTTAAAGTGATTGATGGCAATCACATAGCGATAAACACGGTATAAAATCTGCGGAATGGCACTTTCGACACTTTTTTCTTGAATCTCAATGTCTTCAAAATACTCAACAGAATCATAGGTAATATGTCCGAAAAGCCCGTTTGTTATAAAAGGGAACTCACTTTTAGGATTTTCAAAACGTTCGGCAAATTCCTGTAAAACTTTTACGCCGTCTTTTCTATTTTTTAATGAAAAAGTCTCACTCATTCCATCTGGAAATTTTTGCGTAACAACATCTTCGTCTAATTGAAAACTTGCCACTTCATCACAAGCAATATAACTAAAACTATTGTGCATGGCATGATAATCGGCACTTTCAAGAATAACCGAATGTGGGTAATGCCCTCGCAAACGCTGAAAAATACCAACTGGCGTAAGTGTGTCGGCAAGTAAGCGTTTATGGCGAGTTGTTATTTGATAAGAAGATTTCATATTATAAATGATAAGAATAGAGTCAAAAATAAAAAGCGACTTACCGTTATGAACAGTAAGCCGCTTCGCTTAATACTTGTATGTTTTTCTACATAGCAAATCTGTTCATCCTATTTCGCAGGACGCCACCACCAGATTTTTACTATGTTAGAATATTGAGTCATTTTCTGTTTTACTTTATGATTGCAAAAGTAATGGTTGATATTAGAAATCAAAATTTTTTATTGAAATATTTTTCTTTGCCAAAGAAAATGTGCTTTTGGTCCTCTAAAAAATTTCGGAAAATTGTTTTATTATTCAACTGGGCTACCAAATTGAAACGAAACTTCTTTTACTAAACTTGCGGCATTGAAATACAAAATCATCGAACGAGCTTGCGTTGAGTTTTGAATATTTTCACAATGTGCACCTTTTTCTAAGTAAAACACAAAAACTTTTTCGTTGCGACGGCTCAGAATTTGAAAATCATATCTACCCAAAGTTTCGATAACTTGGTTTTCGGTTAAACCCAAAATCTTTGGTCGGAGAGTTTTTAGTTCTTCAATCAGTTTTTCTCTTTTCCCTTCACAAGCACCTCGGTCAGTTCGGAAAGACTTTTGGTCGAATGTACCTAAATCAGCTTTTTTCTTTTGGCACGAAGCCAAAGCTAAGAGAGTTATTATTAGTATTTTACGCATTTTAAAAAATCAGAATATGCCCTCTCTACTGGCGAGGGTTGGGTGGGGCGATTAAATTTTTACTTCTACCATTTTTTTACCAAGACGGCTTTTTTCGGCCATAAAACCCATTACATGACTTTCAATAGATGCTTCAATCGTTGAAGTTAGCAATTCGGGTTTGTTTTGGGCAACTGCCTGCACGAAATTTCGAGCTAAACCATAATCTCCTCCACCGTGCCCTGATGCTTGATTTTTGTATTCAGGTTGGTCAGTTGCTTTCCAGGATGTTGTTTCTTTGGTGCGAAAATCATATGTTTGAATTTGATTCATATCGCCCCAAACCTCACCGTTCGAAAACATCAAACGAGTTTTTCGATGCTCAAATGATGTAAATGCCTCCATGGCAAAACTCACCGTTGTACCGCCTTCAAACTCCATTGATGTAGTATAATGGTCGGGTTGGTCGTTGTCCATTCTATAAACACATCTACCATACTGAGATGTTTTCAATTTCTCGTAAATTTCTGCATCTTGTTTCGATTTATCATCAGTCACATCCAAAACATTGATGCGTTGCTTTTCTTTTTGGTAAATTCTGATTGCTGAAAATGGACATTCAGTTTCTATTTTACAGCCATCTGTACAGCGATCGGTACTTCCTTCGGGGGCATTTTCACGCTTAAACCAAGTAAGCGAACCGTGTGCTGAAATACTTTTGCAAGGTTTGCCAATAATCCAACGTAAAATATCAAGGTCGTGACAAGACTTTGCCAAAATAATCGGATTGGTATCTTTCTCAACGTGCCAATTTCCACGCACATACGAGTGTGCCATGTGTACGTACTCAACACCCTCAAGGTGATTGACGCTAATTAATTTACCAAACTTTCCGCTATCCGAAATCTCTTTTAATTTTCTAAAATACGGCGTATAACGCAATACGTGACAAACCGCAATGATACTTTTGGTTTTCTTTGCCATTGCCAAAATCTCCAAACATTCCTGCATTGATGGCGAAATTGGCTTTTCGAGCAATACATGATATCCCATTGCGAGTGCTTTCATGGCTGGGCCATAATGCAGTCGGTCGGGCGTTGAAATAATAATGGCGTCAGCAAATTTTGGCACTTTAAAAACATCTTCCCAGGTTTTAAAGCGATTTTTCTCTTCTATATTATGGGTTTTCGAAAACTTATCATTACGAAACTCAATTGGCTCGGCAACGCCAACCATATCTAACTCATTTGGGAAAGCCAATGCAAAACGCCCATAAACATTTCCCCGATTTCCCGCCCCTAAAACAATAGCCGTTACAGGTTTTTCAAGCGAAACATATCGGTCATCGTGTGGAATTTCAAATTCTTGGTCATTGATATCTTCCGCAAGGGCATCAATATTAAAAAGTGATAATCCACCAGCGGTTAAGCCAAAGGTTTTTAGCAGATTTCGTCTTGAAATGTTTTCCATTTTATGAGGTCGAATGTTTTGAAGCGTATTATGATTACAAATATAGCAGAAAGTAAAGGATTAAGCGATTTTTAGATTGACAGGAATTTTTTATTAATTTCTGTGGAAATTTAGATCAGTGCTTTTGTTTGGTTTACTTTCTTATTTCAAAAAACTCCAGACACTCCAAAGCCTATAAATGTCATTTTGAATAAAAACAATATAGAAACATTATTGAAGAATAGCAAAAATATGAAACTCCGAGAAAGCATTAACTGTTTTATGAAAAAAGACAGAAAAATATGAACGGAACATTTGAAGAATTAATAGCCTCTGAGCAACCAATATTGATTGATTTCTTTGCTACTTGGTGCGGTCCATGCAAGGCTCTTACACCTACGCTTCAGCAATTAGCACAAGAAATGGGTGAGAAAGTTAGAATCGTAAAAATTGATGTTGACCAAAACCCAAAACTCGCTGCAAAATACAGAGTTACGGGTGTGCCAACACTCATGCTTTTCAAAAAAAGTGAACTAAAATGGCGACAATCAGGGGTATTATCATTGCCACAGTTAAAAAGTACTGTTGAAAATTTTGTTTAAGCTTCGATGTGAGCAACTGGCTCATTCTCTATGATGTCGGCAGAAGCTTGTTCAAATACTCTTTTCATACCATCGAAAGCTCCGCTAACAATGGCTAATGGCAATAACAAGGGAATAAATACAACCCATTGCATAAACATTGAAGAATTAAATCGTTTCATAGGTGGTTAGGTGCATTATGCACTTTTAAGTTTAATGTACTTATTAGGACAATTAGGGAAAACATTTCAAATATTATACCAACTTTTCGTATTTATCTCCGTAAAGTTAAATATAATATTCTTTAAGTACAAAACGAATTTTAAAATAAAATGTTATATTGACACATAAAAAAAACTGACAATCTATCGAAAGTCAGTTTTTTATATCATTAATTTGAGAAATAACCTTATATTATTCTATATTCATTGCATTTTTCATTTATCTATCCCCTCCACCCAGTTAAAGCGGTCGCTCGGCGAAAACTTCCACGGAGCCATATTATTTTCTAAATTTGAGAACATCCCATTCCAAGAAGCAGGTGCAAGAGACTCTTCCATTACATTGTATCTACGAAGCTGTAAGATAATATCCAACGGGCTGATATTAATCGGGCATTCTTCCACACAGGCATTACAAGTTGTACAAGCCAAGATTTCTTCTTCCGAAATATAATCACCTAAAAGGTTTTTTCCATCTTCAAATTCTGCAATCGAGGCTTTTTGGTCGGTCGCTAACCAGCCTTTTTGAATATCTTCGAGGCGGTCACGGGTATCCATCATAATTTTGCGTGGCGAAAGTTGCTTTCCTGTCATGTTTGCAGGGCAAGATGAAGTACAACGCCCACATTCGGTACAACTGTACGCATCCATCAAGTTCTTCCACGATAAATCTTTTACATCTTTTGCACCAAAACGACCAACTTCGGCAGGGTTTGTATCTGGCTCTTCAAGACCAAGCATAATTTTTACTTCTTTCGTAACCGTTGGCATATTTGTCATTTCTCCTTTTGGATTAAGGTTAGAAAAATACGTATTCGGAAAGGCCAAGAAAATATGTAAATGCTTAGAGTAAGTAACATAAGTAGCAAAAGCCATGATACCGAGAATATGGAACCACCAAGCTGCTCGCTCATAGGCCACCAAAGCACCGTCGGAGAAATTCATAAACAAAGGTTTAAAGAATTGGCTTATCCAAAAATCTCCAGTGATGGCTTCGGCATAATGACCAATACCACGTTCCTGTAAAATAGTATCAACGGCGTTCATGCTCAAAAAAGCCCACATCAATAAGATTTCAATAATCAAAATAATGTTGGCATCTTTGGTTGCCCAGCCTTTCAACTCTCGGTGACGAGTCTCTTGCAGGCGTTCTACTTTTGTAAGGTTTCTTCTTGAAAGAAAAACCACACAAACGGCCAAAACTCCAAAAGCGAGTATTTCAAAGAAATTGATAAGAAAACTATACAATCCGCCAAGTGGTGAAGAAAAAATTCGGTGTGTTCCGAAAATGCCATCAATCATTATTTCGAGGACCTCAATATTGATGATTACAAAGCCCGCATAAATAATGAAGTGCATGAAGCCCACTAAAGGACGTGTAAACATTTTTTTCTGCCCGAAAGCAATCAAAAGCATTGTTTTTAGCCTTTCGGAAGGATTATCGGAGCGGTCTTCTGCCCTACCCAACTGAATAGTATTTTTAATGAGTATCACTCGGCGACTGATAAAATAAGTGGCCAAGCCCAAAGAGGCAATAAATAAGATTTGAGAAATGATTTCCATAATTCAATTATCAGTTATCAATTATTAAGGGTTACTTAATTATACTTCTGAAAAAAATTAGTATGCTTGCATAACATTACAAATATCGTAAAAAAGATGTTCATGTCAAGCGTGAAAAAAATATTTAATTTTTTTTGAAAGAAATTTGTTCATAAAAAGTTTTTGCTTACTTTTGCACTCCCAAACGACGGTAACGAAGTAGGGAAACTTCTTTCGAGAAGTGGTGGTGATAAGGTGATGTAGCTCAGTTGGTAGAGCAAAGGACTGAAAATCCTTGTGTCGGCGGTTCGATCCCGTCCATCACCACAAAAAAGGCGTAAATTATTGAATTTCAATAATTTACGCCTTTTTTTATTTGGGATAGTTTGAGCGAAGGTTTTTTTGTAAATGCCTATCATAAAACGATACTTCAACAGGCCACAAACAATCTTTTTATTTATACGCTAGTCTAAAGCTTAGACTATTTCCTTCTAAAAATTGGCTGTTATTAGCCGAATAATTAACCAAAATACTACATTCGGTTAATAATTTATTTCAAACTCAATCGCTAATCTCGTTTCACTATGGCATTTTTCTTTACCTTTTTTCATTTCCACGGATTTATAATAACGAAAAAAGAAGTCATAAATGAGTAATTCGTGTAATCGTTGATTGGCTGGAATCAAGCGATTGAGAAGCATGTGAAATGACAAGACAATAAGGCATTTAGGTCTGTTGTACTTTGATTGTTTTCTAAAATATTCTTGATGCTCGGTTCTAAGTTATGCACCAATATTTGGGAAACGATGAGTTGGTCAATGAAAGGCAGTGCTTCTTCAATTGAAATTTCATCATCAATGATTGCATGAATTAGGTCAGTATAGGTTGCTCCATTTTTAGATAATTGTAGAACTTTTTGGAGATACTCGCTATCAGTCACCGCACTAATTTGGTGCATGCGTTTGCCATCAATATACTGGTATTCGATGTAACGCAGTTCGTCACCAATTTGATAGATGCTTGTATTGGGGTAATAGGTAAGTTGTTCTTTTACAATAGGATTTTTGACTAATTCCTGTGCCAAAGCACAAGAAAAGTGCATATCGAAGCGGGTTTGACGTTTTTGTGATTGAAGAACGACATTGTTCTCTTTGCCCCATTCAAGCACCGAGCAAGCCGCAAACAAACCATAGGGTGTGCTACGGCTCATCATTCGGCTATAATATTTGCATAGTGATGTTATGAGTTTTTGCTCTTTTCTTTTTTCAAATATTTTTCCTGCAATCCAATCTAAACTCATGCGATAAAGGTCTGGCGATGCCAAATAAATGGCTTCTTGAAACCAAGTCTCTGCACATATTTCTTTAAGTTTTGCTTCGCTAATATTTTCTGGTTGAAAGGGCAACGCTGGTGTGCGAACGATGAGATTTGAATGAAATTTGTAATGTTGATTCATAATTAAAGCAAAAACATTTTTTCCCAACTTAACTTTTCTTTAGAAACATAACTCAGAAAAACCAAACTAACGCCTACGTATCCATTCAATAAAGAACCTTTTTCTTCTCCAAAAGTATCTTTTTGGAGAGCCTCATCTGTAAAAGCCAGTGTTCGGTCGAGCCAATATTCATAGCCTCTGTAATAGGCTTCAATGCCAGTGAGCCGATGGAATGTTTTATAAAATTGAGCGACACCTGCCGAGCCATGACAAAAATGTGCATCGGTTACCATTGTTGTTTTTTCGTCTTTACGCATCAATGTAGAAAGCCCCAAAAGGTCGGCTTTTTGTTTCAGCATAGGGTCACCCAAAAACTCACTTGCGTGATAAAGCAAAAGCACAATATTGAGGTCGCCATAGCAAAAAGCCAAACGGTTTGAAAAGTTTTTTACGCCCGTTGCTTCATTGATTTTTAATGGAAAATAAGAGTATTTATTATTATCAAAATCAGTTTGTTCAAAATGCGACATGATAAAATCGGTGCCTTGTCTGATGATTTCGGGAATAATCTCTTTACACAAGCCTTTGTTATAAGCATTCATCAAAATTATTAAAAAGGCTGTTTGCCCATGCGAAAGACTAAAGTTGATAATACCCTCATCTTTATCTGACATAATGCTCGGAAACCACAAGCCTTCATCTGAAATAATGGCTTTTTCGAGGGTTTTCTCAATCAATATTTTGGCATTTTTTCTAATTATGGGATTATCTAATCGTTCTAAAAAATAGAAAACGATGCCAAAAGTCCCATGCCAAAAATCTAAATTTCGCTCATTAATGAATTGCAGGGCAGATTCGTATAAGTATTCGTCTAAATCTGCTAAATCTTCATCTAATGCTATTTCTAAGAAATTGTATTTTTTGAGCATCGTAACGACATAGCAAAAGCCTGCCGCCCCACCACTATAACTTGCACCAAAAAACTTCGGATTATCATTATTTAAATCTTCAAAGATTTCGTTGATAAATTGTTTAGCTTCTTCTTTATGTTTTCTGTCGTTAGTGGCTTGCCATAAATGATACTCCTGCCAAATAGCCCCTATTTTACCTCCGAAAAGAGTATCGTTTTCGTAAGTAATATTATCAATGGCATTCTGAAGTTTTGTTAGATAATTGTTGATGATAAATTTCATAGATATCTTGTTTCATAATTTGTGTGAATTTATGTGGGTTTAGGTTAAGGTTAAAAAATTATGGACGAAATTGAGTTTGATGATGATGAAGTATAAAAGTAAGCCCCATTCGGGGCTTTAACTTTTAAAAAATTGATTTTACATGCAATGTCCATTAACAGAATCACAATCTCTACGTGAATTTAGCATCTTTTTGAGTATTACACTGTCATTTAACTTTGTAATCGTTGTTTTGTTTAAGGATAATTTCAAGTTTTGGGACTTCATAATAGTAGTATAAGATTTAAAATTTATGAAAATAATTAATTTGTATTTAAACGGTTGATTTCTTTTTCAATGCCAATTTTCTTATCTCGTGCTTTTGCATTAGAATTTCCAAATTTATAAGAAAAATTAAGTCTTATAAAACGTGTTTCTGGTTTAAATCCCCACAAGCCACTAAAATTTGGAGAAGACACCAAATATATTAATTTATAGGTGTCAAATATATCAGTTACTCCTAATCGGAGCTCAAGTTGCTTATTTATTGTTTTTTGTAGGCCAATATCAATTTTACTAATTGGTTGTAAGGTATAAGGTCCAACAGCTTGTATTGGCAAATAATATCCAGAAATGTCAAATTTTAAAGTATTATTAATTGTAAATGTATTTTGAGTAGAGTAGTCAGCAAAAAAAGAAGTATTACGAGTTTTTCCTAATGCGTTAAATTTGCCATCAATAACACCATTTTCGATAATTATTGTACTATTCCACCATTTTTTAAGCTGTTTAGTATAAGTAATTGCAAATGAACTAATACTCGAAGATATAATATTTTGAATTTGATAAATAGTTATATTACCTTCATTTTTTGGAATCATTGCCAAACCATTTCTTCTTGAAGAATATGACAAATTAAAATTCCAAGTTTGGTTATGTAAAACTCCCAATTCTAATGAATGAGAAATAACAGGTTTCAAGAATGGATTTCCTTGTTTATAGAAATATAAATTTTGATACCACAATATATCTGACATTTGCATGAAGTCAGGTCGTGAAATTTTCTGACTATAATTTGTTGTTAATTTAGTTTTATTAGAAAAAGGATATTGTAGTGCTATTGAGGGGAATAGTTGCCAATAATTACGAGAAATGGAGGTACTTGTATTGCCAGTTCCTTCTGCTTTTGTATGTTCAGCACGTACTCCCAGTTGAAAGTTCATTTTTTTATATTTTCCATCATAATTAGCATAAGCGGCATTTACATTTTCAATATAATTATAAGTAAAACTTTTTTTATTATCTATCGAAAAACTATTATCTAATTTTTGTTCAAACCTGAAATCAATATATGAAACAGCCTTTCGGAGTTGTCCACCTACAGAAAGAACGCCATATTTTATTGGTTGAGAATAATCTGCCTTTATTGATTGTATATTGACAGATTGAAGAATGGGCATATTTATTATTAGGGGTAAACGATAGGTAATTGATGAAGATTGTTTATAAAATTTATTCGTAACATTATCAATGCCTAATGTTTGGTAATTACCATAATCTGCGTCAATAATTAATTCGTTACCCTTTTTATCAAATTGATGTTTAAAGTTGATATTGGTATTCCAGTTTTTAAAATTATTTTTAGCAATGTTAGTACTTTTTATAATCGAATCGGGTTTTTCGGCTGTAAGTCCAATGTTAGAAATTGCATCAGCGGTACGATTTCTCAGAGTAGCATCACCTTGTATAATTATACCAATGGTTGTTTTATTGCTCACAAAATAATCAATACTACCTTTATAAAAATGTATGTATTTAGTATTCAATACATGGTTATTATCATCAAATACTCTTGTAATGGTATTTTTTTCTTTAAACTCTCTTAAATTAGGGTCATTGTTATATTGATTTGTATATTGATAATTATAATTTCCATTGAAAACACATTTTTCTTTTTTATGGCTGAGTTGTAAGCCTGTATTATAGCTTGGAAGAATCCCCATACCAACACCAGCAGTAAAAGTGCCATTAGTACCGAAATTCTTCATTTTTATAGTACGAATATTTATAACCGCAGCACCCGAAGCGTCATATTTAGCTCCAGGATTACTCATCAATTCAATAGTATCTATCCCCTGACTTGTCAATGAGGTTAATACAGTTTCTAAACTTTCACCAGTAACATTGCTTCTTCTGCCATCAATCAATATAATTACGCTTTTATTTCTCAATGAAATACCACCTTGTTCATCAATTCTCACAGAAGGAGCTCTTTTTAAAATATCCATTGCATTTCCTACATTTGCCACAAAACTCCCCGAAACATTCAATATGATTTTATCTACTTCTTGTTGAATAAATGGCTTTGTTGCTTTTACTGTAACTTCATTAAGACCAATGTTTTCTAATGAAATAGAAATATTTTTTAAATCAATATTAAAGTTTTTATCACCAATAATCATTTCTATTGATTTAGATTTATAACCTATATATGATATTATCAAATTGTATTTACCAAGTTTGACTTTCTTAAAATTAAAATTACCTTCTCTGTCAGTTAATTCATTTAACTTACTTTCATTATTCTTTACTTGAAGAGATATATTGGCAAATGGCATAACTTGTTTAGTAAGAGAATCTATTACTGTTCCCATTATTCTCCCTTCTTGGTTTTGCCCATAAGAAGTAAAATAGCAAAGTGTGGTAATAAAAAATAATGTAATTCTAAACACTTTCATATATTTCATTTTAATTTGCAATACAAAATTACCTCTAATTATATTTTATTCAGATAAAAGTAGTCGAATTTGGTTTTTGTTGGTACCAACACATAAATACTAAGTATGAATTTAACGAATAAAGAGAAAATCAAAGAAGTATTGATGCATATTAGTTTATGGCTAATCTATCTCTTATTATCTTCTGGAATGATGATTTCAATATACAATGGCATAGTTCCTGACATTGATGATTTTTTAATTTTATCCTCAGCAAAAATTTTTTTAGTCTATTCATTTTATTTCATATTATTCCCTCATTTTTGGGATAAAAAAGAGATAATCAAAGGGGTATTCATTTTAATTACAATAATTATTGTTTTTTATTTGATTCTTTATTTAAGGCTCTGGGTAACTAAAATAAGATTCCCTAATTACCAAACCCCAGAATACAATAAGCATTTATTATCATTTTTATTAACTTATATCCACCATATTATTACATTTGGCTCGTTGGGAACTCTTTATTGGTTCTACAAGCATACACAAAAACAATCCCAAGTAAAACTCGCTCTCGAACAACGCAATCATGAAATAGAAGTGTCTTTTCTGAAATCTCAAATTAATCAGCACTTTATTTATAATATGCTCAATATGTTTTATTCTAATGCTATGAAGTATTCTGATACTTTGGCAGAGGGGATATTATCATTGTCGGAGTTGATGCGGTTTTCGGTTTCACATGAGCAAAAATCTCTTATCGCTGTGTCGGAAGAAATAAAATATGTAGAGAGCTATATTCATCTCAATCAATTACGTTTCAACGAAAAACTCCTCATCAATTTCAAAACCGAGGGTGATTTGAGTACTTACCGAATTCCCCATTTATGTATTCTTACACTTGTAGAAAACGCCTTTAAACACGGAAATCTTAAACTCTCCCCTTTAGATATTCTTATCAAAGCCGAGAATAATACATTATATGTGTCCTTGAAAAATATGACACACACAGCCAAAATCAGTAATTCAACGGGAATTGGGCTTGAAAATTTAAAAAGACGTTTATCTTTGCTGCTCGAAAATCGTTTTACGCTCGAAACTTCTGCTGATGAAACTTTTTTCTATACCGTACTAACCATTAAAAAACTATAAATTTACAACAATGTTAAGCTGTATTATAATTGATGATGAAACTCACGCAATCGAATTAATTAAGACCTATATTGGTAGAGTTCCTTACTTAAACCTTGCATTTTATACAACTGACCCCATCGAAGGGCTTAATTATATAAATTCTTACAATCCAGACCTGATTTTTCTGGATATTCACATGGATGAACTTTCGGGGCCTCAAGTAGTGAAGATGCTCAAAGACAAATCGAAAGTTATCTTTACGACTGCCTACTCTGATTATGCTATTGAAGCTTTTGAGGAAGGTGTTTTAGATTATTTACTAAAACCTATTTCGTTTGAGCGTTTCATGAAAGCTACTCAGAAAGCTGTCTCCGAAAATATACAGGCTGCCCCTATACCTTCTGCTAGTCCCGAAAAATCAAGCATTTTTATAAAAGTGGAGAATAAGGGAAAAATGCTTAGAATTAAACTCGAAGACATCATCCATGTAGAAGGTATGCGAAACTACATTGGTTTTCATACCCAAAGTAGCGGTTTGATTTTAGGTTTACTGACATTCAAAGAAGTAGAAGAGGCTCTGCCCGAACCGCAATTTATTCGTATTCATAAATCACACATTATTGCATTCGACAGAATTGTAGGCATTGATGGCAATGAAGTCGTGATACGAACCGATAAAAAAGAGACGAAAATCCCGATAGGCATTACTTATAAAGACAAATTTCTTTCGATGATAAATGAAGTAGGGAGAAAACAATAAGCCTATTTAATATAAAATATAGCAAGTAATACAAAAGCCGTTGTCGAAGCTCGATAACGGCTTTTGTGTTTTTAAAGGCTCGTATCCTCAAATTGGTACATACTAAAACCAAATTGGTGTATTTAATTTTCGGAAGCATGATTCCGTAATAATATTTGTATCATCAAAAACACACAATTCAATTAAATCTTAAAAACAATGGAACATTTAGCAACCAAAGTTCGTAAACTCCGTGAAATTTATGGTTTTTCACAAGAATCAGTAGCCTTCGAGATGGGTATCAGTCAAGCTGCTTATAGTAAGAAAGAAAGTGGTCGAACTGAACTCTCATTGAGTTGTTTAGAAAAGTTGGCAAAAATTTATCAACTATCAATGATGGAGATAATTAGCCTAAGTACGCAAGAATTATTGATGCTGGTTATACAGAAAGATACAAAAGCAACGGCCTAAGCCTTTTCTGCCACTAAATCCAAAACTTATAAAAGATTACAAGAAGTTATAAGCTATAAACAAAACGAATTGAATCACTTTGTTATCAACTCTAACTTTGCATCATTAAGTTGAAAAACAAAATGAATAACCAAATAAAAGGCTTATAACCAATTAGAATAAAGTAAAATCGGCGGTTATTGAGCCAAAAGATAAAATAAGCAAACTTTGTAATGTCAACTTTTAAAATAACAATCAAATGAACACAACTATCAAAAATATCAGAAACTTAGCTCTTGGTGCGATGCTACTCGTACAAACCCAAGTGCAAGCACAAGACGATGCTAAAGCCAATGAGATTCTCGACCAACACGTAAAAGCAATCGGTGGTAGAGAGAAACTCCTTTCAGTAAAGTCAATCCGAATCAAGCAATTAATAAGTTCAAACGGTAATGATATTCCTCAAGAAATTATCATTATCCCAGGTGAGGCCATGCGAAGCGAAATGAACGCAATGGGCAATAAAGTAACCGTCTGTGTCAACGGAAATGAGGGTTGGCAGTCGATGGGTACTCAAACAATGGCACTTCCAGCCGAATACATAAAGTCAATGAAAAGCCAAACCGATATTTTTGGGCCATTGGTCAATCATCAAGAAGCAAAACTACAAGTGAAGTTTGTGGGTGTCGAGAAGTTTAGCAAAAAAGAAGAGGTTTACAAACTTCAACTCAAAGACAAAGACGGCAATGACTCCGAAGCTTATATTTCGACCAAAGACTATATGTTGGTAAAAATTTCGGCAAAGGGAACAGACGTTTTATTCTTAGATTATAAGACTTTCGATGGAATTCTGATGCCACAAGTAATAGAAATGGTGAGTGCCGCAGGTAAGGCCGTAATTGCTGAACGTACGGTTGAACTCAACCCTAAAATTGAAGAAAACACTTTTAAGATGCCTTCAAAATAGCTATTAGGCACTGATTATTTCTATCAAAACACATTTACTAAATCCACACAAAATGAAAAAAATACTCATTGGCTTATTGCTAATGCTCACGGTATTGCCATCAGTATTTGCACAAGAAATAGCATTTCGGAAAAATACTCCGATAACGTATGCTGAGCAAGTTTCGGTTTCAGGGTTTGTTTTAGATTCAGCCTCCCAAAGTCCAGTGGCATTTGCAACAATCTTGGTTAAGGTTGTTGCAGTATCAAAACAATTGACGAATGCCTCGTGCGATGCTAATGGAAAATTTGAATTGGGTGTTTTGAAGCAAAACCGATATACCCTAATCGTTTCAAGCGTTGGGTATCAATCTAAAGAATACGTGATTGATTTAAGCAAAGAAACTGATAGTAAAAAACAAATTACGCTCACGCTTTCACCTCAAAATACGAAACTAAGTGAGATAAAAGTAGTTGCCTCTAAAGCCATTGTGGAAGAAGACATTGACAAACTAATTTATCATGCCGATAAAGATATTAATACGATTTCGGGAACAGCCGTTGATGTCTTACGCAAAGTGCCAACGCTAACCATTGACCCTAACGATAATATTGCAGTAAGGGGCAATACAAACGTAAAGATTTTGGTAGATGGAAAGGCATCGTTTACGAGCGGAGGTAAGCCTTCGGAGATTTTAAAGCAAATTCCGTCAGATAATATTAAGCGAGTAGAAGTAATGACTTCCCCCTCGGCCAAATATGATGCCGATGGTAGTACAGTGGTGAATATCATTACTAAAGGAAAGATTCTGGAAGGTATTAATTATAGCCTAAATGGTGGCCTCGGAAATCGGAGTAGTCAAGGGATGAGTAATTTTTCGTATGGAAAAAAGAAAATCACTTTCTTCATCAATACTTTCGGACTGGCATTTGATAATAAAACCGATAGCTGGATGAGTATTTCTGAGAAAAACCTTGGTACGACCAACCTACTTTCGAGCCAATACGCAACAGGTGCATACAATGGTTTTTTCTTGAATAATAAAATCGGATTAGATTATAAATTGACCGAAAAAGATTATTTAACACTGACCTTCGATAATTTTAATCGACAGATAAACAACAACCGTCATTCAGAAATTACTTACTTTTTGACAAATCCCGTGCTAATAAATCAGGATTTGAAGACCAAAGTAAAGATTTTGACTAATGATGTGAGCTTTGATTATAACCATAAATTTAAAAATGCTCGACACGAGCTAAGTACCTCACTTGCAAGGAGTTACAATAATAATGCAACTCGTTTTGAGACTTCTTTGAGTAGTGGAGAGTTTTCGTTGGGGCCGAATCTCAACAAAAGTTTTAATCAGGAAACTGTGTTTCAGATTGATTATCAAAACCCGATTACTCGAAAGCAGTATATCGAAACAGGGGTAAAACTCACACAGCGACGAATGTTTAATGAAGCATCGGACTTAAATCCTTTGACGCTTGATTATGAGCAGAGAATTTACGCCAGTTATTTTACATATCAAGTAGAGCCAAATCGAAAGTGGTCATTAAAATCGGGTTTGAGGTATGAATACACCAAAGATGCTCTCGAAAATAGCCAACTTAATATCGGTCGAAAATATCACAATTTATTCCCGACTTTGGCGGTGCAACGAAAACTCAAAAATGCGAGTAATACAAAGCTAAATTATAATTATAGAGTACAACGTCCGTCGATATTTTTCGTAAATCCGAATCAGAGTATCAACGACCCATTGAGCCGAATGAGTGGAAATCCGAGCCTTTTGCCCGAATATACGCACAATATCGAATGGAGTTTGAATACGTACATAAAATCGGCATCGTTGATAACAACACTTTATAATCGAAACATCAGAAATGCAATTTCGACTTATAATTCGCTCGAAAAAGGAGTTTTATTAACAAAATATATCAATCTCGACCAGCAAACCGATTTAGGATTTTCAGTTTATAGTTCTTTTAAGGTCTTGAAAAAAGTACAAACAACTATCAGCACGAACCTGTATCATTCAAAACTTAAAGTTGGAAACGAACAAAATAGTGGCTGGATGTATAGCATAGGCACGATGGAAAGTATGGATTTCAAGAAAGGTTGGGGAGTACAGTTATACGCAGCCATCAATTCTCCACGTGTGAGGCTTCAAGGCAACGAACCTGGCTATGTGGTGTATAATATTTCGGCCAAGAAAGTTTATAAAAAAATTACGGTCAGTGCAGGTGCTGATAACCTTTTTACACCTAAAATTCCACTGAGAATGCTGGTTGAGTCATCGACTTTTATGTTTGATAATTCAACAAATCTATACAGCCGAGGTGTAAGAGTTTCGGTTAATTATAGAATCGGAAAACTCAGTACACGTGCCAATATGGTAAAAGATAAAAAGAGTGGTTCGGACTTAAAAGCAGACGAAGTAAAATGAAAAAATTAAGATTGATTCAGACACTTATTTTATGTTTAAGTTTTCAAATTTGTGTAGGATTCGGAATGGTTGAGCATTCTTGCACGGTAAACGATGCCAATAAACCAACGCATCAAAACTCTAATAAATCAATTTCGCAGTATTTTTCAGTATTTCTGATGCAAGCAATTGAGTTTTTCAATATTAAAGTAACATTTCCAAATCCATGCAAACAGCTATATTCCTTTTCTCAAACCTCACAGGACATTTAAATCCTACGATTAAACTTGCTGATTTCTATAAAAAAGAAGGTTTCAATATCTTCTACTGTGGGCTTACGGATTTAATACCTTTTACTCAGAAACATGATTTTAATCATTATGCATTACAATCATTAACCTTTGCAAGTGGTTTTGATGACCTTTTGCATGAAAATCAGAATGAAAAATGGTTAGAGAGTTTAGTTGATAGATATACTGATAATCTTTACAAGCTTAGGAAAAACGATTTAGAAAAACTTATCAATGACTTAAATCCTGATTTAATCTTTTTAGATGAATTTAATTATTCAGATTTTATAATACTTTATCCTTTTCTTGAGAAACGAAGATTAATAATACTTCAAACCAAATTTCCGATGTATTATAATGCATTAGTTCCACCATTAAATACATTTGCTTTTCCAAATAAAGATGCAGCATATCTTTGGAAAAAATATTTAAGAAAGAAGAGGTGGACGTTGCTATTAGAAAATATAAAGTATTTAGGTAAAAGCGATTTGAGCTTGCTAAAACAAAAGTTTAGAGAACAAGGTATTCCTCATGATTTTCAAATTAATATAGATAAGACTTTCAAACCAACCTTTAAAAATGTGGAGGAATGGTTTTTAATTCCGAAAGAATTAGATTTTAAAGAACAATCACTTTTTCAATGGCAACGCTACATTGGGCCAATGATTGATAAAAATCGTAAAGAAAATTTAAGTTCAACCTACTTGAATTTTATCCAAATAAAAGAAAGTTCAGAAGACCACAAATTAATTTATTGTTCTTTGGGTACTGTCTTAAAAACTCATTTAACTCATAGAAAAGGTGGGATAGATTCGTTTTTTAACAATATTATTGAAATTGCATTTGAGAACCCCCATTTATATTTTTTGGTGGCATTAGAAAAGGATATGCGTATGAAATTTAAGAGTAAATCTAAAAACCTTTTATTTTTAGACTTTGCTCCACAAATGGATATTCTCAAAAAATCCGATTTATTTTTGACACATGCGGGTCCAGGGTCAGTATTTGAAGCTATATACAGTGCAACACCAATGCTTCTTTTTCCATTAAATGATAAATGGGACCAAAATGGTACGGCAGCAAGGGTGGTTTATCATGGTGCTGGCACGAAAGCAGATTTAAAAGACTCAAAAGACACAATTTTGGATGCAATAAAAATGATAATCTTAAATAAACAATATAAAGAAAAAGTCTTAGAAATGAGTCTCTTATTTAATGAGAAGTATCATGATAATTTTTTAGAAGAGATTTTAAGTACTCACCATTTTGCCAATTTGAGTTAGGGTTACAACATCGCCTCAATACGACAAAATCAATAGAAACTGTACTAAATTCACTTAAAAACAACAAAAATTTAGCAAAAATGAGCAAAAAACTATCAATATCTTACAGCGATGATTGGGTAGAAAAACTAAGTATTCACACAACTTTACATATAATTTAATTTTCACAACTAAAAAAACGTGGCGACGGACTTACGCAAAAACAAAATGAAAAATCTCACAACAACAAAATTAGCATCAATTTCAGGTGGCTGCTTAGCACCAAGCAGTTCTTTTGATTGCCCAGTAACTGGACCAACCATCTTTTTCCCAACACTACCTTTCCCTATTTTAGGCGGAGGATATTTGTAAGAAAATAACTTTTAATTTTTCACAACTTTTAAAAATCGTGGCGACGACTCGACGAAACGCAAAACCAAATGAAAAAAATACACAACTTAGAAAAAATCAATGGTGGCAGTAACTGTACTGCATTATTAGCAATGATTTCAGGAGCAGCAATGATTCCAGGCTCAGGACAATTAGGTGGCTTGATTTCATCATATCAGTCATCTTGTATGTAAAATTCGTCAAATCATCAGGCTTTTAAAAGCTAATTTCTGAGCCTAAGTGAAACACGAAAACCAGAGCCGACCACACACAACAGGCTAATAATGAAAAAAAGTAGTTTGCACGAAGAAGTAAGATTTAAGCTATCAAGAGTCTGATTTTGAATAAATTAGTTAATTTAAAACTTTTTAAACACAACAAAAAAATGGAAAAAGTAAATTTAAATCAAATGTATCAATTAAGTGGTGGTGGATGTGTAGCGGATGGTGCTGGGTGTGTTTTGGGTGTTGCAGGAATTGCATTGCTGTTTACAAATCCTGTTACTGGAACTGCCGCAGCTATGGGAAGTGCTTTTATAACTGGATTTGGGGCAGGACTTTCTTGTGCATCATTAGCTGCCTGTATTTATGACAGTACTCATTAATTTTTTTTAACAAATAAACTACTTAGGCGATATATCACCTAAGTAGTTTAATAAATCACAAATAAAATGAAAAATAAAACAAAATTAATCGCATCGCTTTTTATTGGATTAAATGCTGGAGCAGCCTATTTCTTTTACTTTATTGAGGGGACAAAGTTTATTAAAACTTTACCCTTCTTATTATTTATTATTACAGGGTTTATAGTATTATTAAATAAACCTAAAAGTGAAAACTAATTTTTTTTAACATTCTAAAACTATAATCAATACCTATTGAATATTTAATTTATTTCCAATTAAAAATCAGAAAGTATATGAAAGCAATTTATCAAGAATCAAATAATAGAGGTATTATTTTCTTTGTTTTTAACATTATAATTAGCTTAATTATTGCCTATGCCGTTAATGAGTTTTTTTTGACAGATAACCTTATTTTTCATTTTTATTCTGAACAATCATCTTTTGAAACCATAGAGAAAATGCTTGAAATGAGACATGAGTGGAGTTGGTTAAGTTACATATTCCTTATTATCCTATATAGTCTAAAAATATTAATAATAGGTTTATGCCTACATGCTGGATTATTTTTTTGTAGTATGGAGAAAAAAATACAATTTAGAGATTTACTAACTATTGTAATAAAAGCAGACTTAGTCTTTTTAATACCTTCAATTATTAAAATCTTATACTTTTCGTTTTTTGAATATACTTTTTCTGATTTTCAAAGTTTTTATCCACTATCATTACTAAGTGTTCTTGATAAATCGACTATTGAACCGTGGTTAATTTATCCACTTCAAACCCTGAATCTATTTGAAATTATATTTTTATTTATTTTGACATTCCTACTAAAAAAGAATGTTGAAATTGATTTTTGGAAATCAATGAAATTAGTTTCACTATCCTATGGAACGGGTTTAATTGTATGGTTAGTCTTTATTATTTTTCTTAACATCAATAACTCTTAAACATGAATCTTATTATAGAAAATTTGACCAAAAGATACGGCAATAAGACCGTTCTGAACAATATCAATCTCGCTTTTGAAGGTGGTGATGTAATTGGTTTGCTGGGCAAAAACGGTGCTGGAAAAACCACATTTCTGAATTGTCTAATTGATTTGGTTGAACCCGATACTGGCAAATTTTTCTATAATGACGCCCTGCTCGAAGGCGAACGCATGAATTTCAAGCAAGACTTGGGAGTTTTATCAGATGTTGTGCCGCCCATACCAGAGTTTACTGGTTACGAATATTTGGAGTTTTTAAGCCATTTGCACCAACTCAAGAAAGATGATTTCAAGAAACGCACCAACGAAATGATTGCGTTTTTCTTTGATGAACCCGATGTCTTGATAAAGAAAATCAGCGATTATTCAACGGGTATGGAAAAAAAAATTGCTCTTTGTGGAGCGGTGTTGCATCGCCCATCGGTGCTTTTACTTGATGAACCTTTTGCGGGTTTAGACCCTATTGCCGTTAAACAACTCATTGCTTTTATTGAGATTTATCGAAAAAATGACCGAATCATTCTGATAGCTTCCCACGATTTGGCTTATGTACAAAAAATAGCCAATAGAATTTTGGTATTGGATGAATCTGCTATCAAATTTGATGGGAAAATAGAAGATTTCACCTCAAATGGCACAAAAGTTATTGACGATGCCCTATTCAATTTATTAGTTCCTCAATCTAAAACCGCAGCTTTCGACTGGATTTGATATGGAAATACTTGTTTTTGCCCTTAAACGAAAGATATTATCATTCTTCAAAAATGCCGAATCAACATTTAAATTAATCTTAAATATTGTTTATATCGCCTTTGTGGTTTTCTACGGAGCAATGATTGGCTTTATGTTAGATTTGATTGAAGAGTCGGATGAAACAAAAATTGATATTAAGCTTGTAAAAAACTATATTCTATTTGCTTATGGCATAATGATGGTTTTGTTTGAGTTTTTTCCAGCTTACAAAAACCGTTCGAGGGTTATCCCAAAAATTTATGCTGTAAATGCCACAAAAAGATGGCTTGTTAATATTATCTATGACTTTTTCAAACCAACTAATTTAGCTTTTGTTAGTTCGCTTATTTTGATAGATGTTGTTTCAAAAGTTTATACTTCGCTCGATTTACTCATATCGCTCTTATTCTTTTTCAATACCTATTTATTTTTATACTTGCTCAAAACTTTTATCGAAGAAAACCACCGACTAAAGAATGTCAAATGGATTTGGCTGGCATTTGTTGTGGCGTTTGTAATTGTTTTAATAAAATTTGACTCATTTTGGGTATTGGCTTTTCTTGCTATTGGTTTGTTGTTTCAAGTAGTTTGTTCGATTTTTCTCGAAAAAAACATTGTGGGTACTTCGGCAAATCGGTTTTCTTATAATTTTGTTACAAATTCTGCCGTTCCAGCTATTTATTGGGCATTTATCAAAAATCCAAAATCACGAAGTGGGTATTTTACACAGTTAATTTTAAAAACTGCTTTTACGGTTTTTACGACAACAAACCCTATGTTTAAAGGTGTATTTTTTGGTGAATTTGTTTGGTTACTGTATATCTCTCCGTTGGTTATTTTCAATTATATGGCTAATAATGTTTGGGGATTTTTTCCAACAATCTGGCTAAATACTTCTGTTAATAAATCGACCTCAACATTTGAAAAATACCTTCAAATTCTTGCAATCCCGATACTTATCGACTTTACATTAACACTCATTATTTTATTATTTTCTCATAAATTAGACCTAAACCTTATACTTTTCTATTTTTCAGCAACAATATTATTACTAACCAACGGACTTGTCTTTACTTACTACAAGCCACTTGTCATTGATTCGGGCGTTAGTTTTACCGAAATGAAAAGCAAAGTGAGTGGTTGGAGCATACTATTATCCATGACAATCGTGATAGTGTTATCAGCTCTCAAAAACTTCATTTGGGTGCTTTTCCCAGTACTAATTATTGCCATCATTCTATTTTATTATATTCAAAAAGAAATTCGTCAAAAACAGCACTTACGTTACGCTATTTTTAGTGTGCTGAGAGGCGAGTAGATATTCTTTATTCCACACAAACTTTTAAAAATATGAAAAAAACTATCCTAAAACTTGCATTCTTTTTGGCTCTCATCGGCGTATCAACATTTCTGGTTTCGATGATTTATCGAAAAATGGAAAACAAGAAAGTTGTGGCAAAAAACACAAAAAAACTGCCCGCTACTCAAGTAAAAGGTCTTGATAGCAAATCGTTTACAATCGAAAACAGCAATAACTTTTTTAAAGTGTTGGTATTCTTCAATACTGAGTGCGAGCATTGCCAAAACGAAGCGGCCAACATAAAAAAGCACATAGCTGATTTTGAGAAAACCCAAATGACTTTTATCTCGGTCGAACCTCTCGAAAACGTCAAAAAATTTGCTACGAAATATCAACTAACGGCATATTCAAATATCAAATTTGCTCACATGGAAGCCATTGAGAGCAGCAAACAATTTGGCATTTCGAGTTTCCCGACGATTTTTATTTATAATAAAGAAGGCGAACTGCTCAAACAATACAAGGGAGAAACCAAGATTGAAGCTATATTGAAACTCATTAACCAATAACATAATCATCTGGCTATTAAATATTTGCAGTATTAGTACTCAGTAAAGTCTAATCTAAATTCTAAATCCACACAAGAAATGAACAAAAAAACTTTGGCGAGTTTTACTCGTCAGCACGACGCCAAAGACTGTGGCGTGGCGTGCTTACTTTCTGTTATCCGTTTTTATGGGGGCGATAATTCGCTCGAAAGTCTCCGAGAAATGAGCGGTACATCGCTACAAGGAACTTCTCTATTGGGTTTACATCAAGCAGCTCAAACTTTAGGCTTCGACTCCGAAGCTTTTGAGGTTGAAGCGATTGAAAACCTTTCAGAAACTCAATTTCCTGCAATTTTACATGTATTAATCGACGAAAGATTACAGCACTATGTGGTTCTTTATGGCATAAAAAACGGACGATATATTATTGGCGACCCAGCCAAAGGAATAATTGAACTCAGCCGAGATGAATTGGACGAGATTTGGCAATCGAAAGTACTTTTACAGTTGATACCCAACGAAAAGTTTGTAGTTGTCGAAACACAATCGAAGCGTAAAATAGAATGGGTAAAAACGCTTTTGAAAGAAGATACAAATTTGCTCATAATAGCGGCTATTTTAGGCGTTATCATTGCTGTTTTGAATCTTTCTACTGCCATTTTTTCGCAAAAACTAATTGATGATATTCTGCCATCGCACAAAACCAATAAATTACTTTGGGGTATTTCACTATTGGCAATTCTTTTACTCGTCAAGTCAGGTTTGGGCTATATTCGTGGATTTTTCCTTACTCGCCAAGCCCGAGATTTGAATAGCCGAATGGTCGATAAATTCTATGATGCTATTTTATGGTTGCCAAAATCTTTCTTTGATACTCGACGTGTAGGCGAATTAACCGCACGCATGAACGATACCCGAAATATTCAATCGGTAGTGAGTTACCTAATTGGTAGCGTAGTGATTGATGTTTTGGTTTTGATTGCTTCATTGGTATTTCTATTCAAGTATTCATTTGTTGCGGGCGGAATTTCACTAATCGCTTTTCCGATGTTTGGGTGGCTGTTATGGAAGTTCAATAAACCTATTATTCAGCACCAGCAACAAGTAATGGCCGCCTATGCCCGCACCGAAAGCCATTATGTTGACTCCATCAGCGGTATTTCTACCATCAAAAGTGCAGGAAAAGAAGGTTTCTTTTCGCTCATTACCAAGCATATTTATATGCTATTTCAAAAAACTATCTACGATTTAAGTATTTTGGCCAACAGATATGCTATGTGGGCTGATATTTTCAATAGTATTTTGGTGGTTCTGATGATTGGTTACAGCTCATATATGGTACTACATAAACAAATTTTAGTTGGCGAAATGATGGCAATCATAGGCATTTCGAGTGGACTATTTGGAGCAATCGCTCGACTTTCCGCCACTAATATTCAACTCCAACAAGCCAAAGTTGCTTTCGACCGCATGTTTGAATTTGCCAGCTTAAAACCCGAATATGAGAAACAAGAAGAGGCAGCAAAGCTTGATTTTAAATCAATTAACATCAAAAATTTAACCTTTCGTTTTGCGGGTCGTCCTCAATTGCTCAAAGATATTTCACTTAAAGTCAGTAAAGGTGAAGTCGTATCAATACAAGGTGAAGTTGGCTCTGGAAAAAGTATCTTGATGCAAATTTTACAAAAGTTTTACCAACCAGAAAGTGGACAAATAACTGTCAAAACAAGCCAGCAAAATTATCAATGGGACGAATTATCTACCGAACAATGGCGTAATATTATGGCCGTTGTACCACAGCAAATAAAGATTTTCAATGGAACATTACTTGATAATATTTGCTTAGGCAATGTGCAAGAAGAATACCAACAAGTGATGGAGTTTTGCCAAAAACTGGGATTTGATAATTACTTTTTTTCACTTCCACAAGGTTACTTGACAATTATTGGTGAAGAAGGCGTAAATCTTTCGGGTGGACAGCAGCAGTTGGTTGCACTGGCAAGAGCTATCTATCAAAAACCGCAAGTGTTGTTTTTAGATGAATTTACATCGGGGATGGACAAACGCACCGAAGCGTTTGCTTTACAGGTATTGAAAAACATAAAAGATGAAATGGCTGTAATTTTTATCACTCACCGCACACAAACAGCATTATTGGCTGATAAAGTATATATTCTGGAAAGTGGAGTTTTGACATACTCTCACCCCTAAAGGGAGTGAGATTCTAAAACCCACGCACAGCCTAATGGCTCACGTTATGGATTTTGGGCTGTGTCCCCAACCCGAATGATTTAATATTAAGAGATGCGTTGAAATCTCTATCGTTAGTTCTTTGACATTCTTGACAAGTCCATTCACGGTCTTTTAGTTTTAATTCTTTGTTGATGTGTCCGCAATGGTTGCACATCTTAGAACTTGGAACAAAACGTCCGATTTGAATGTAGTTTTTACCTTGCCATTCGCATTTATATTGCAAAAAAGTATTAAATTTAGTCCAACTAACATCACTTATTGCTTTTGAAAGTTTGTCGTTTTTCATCATACATTTCACATTTAAGTCTTCTACAATGATTGAATCGTATTGATTAACCAATTTTGTAGAAACTTTATGCAAAAAGTCATTTCGTTGATTACTAACTTTCTCATGCAATTTAGCAACTACCATTCTTTGCTTGTGGTAGCCTTTGCTTTGTTCGACAATTTTGACCCCTTTTTTGTAACGTCTTGCAAGTGTTCTTTGTTCTTTTTTTAGGTTTTTAAGACTTTTGCTCAAATATTTTTGGTTTTCAAATACTTGACCATCAGAACAAACAGCAAACGTTTTAATTCCTACATCAATACCAAGAGAAGTTTTATCCTCAATAGGTTTTTTAGTAGGCTTTTCAATAGATGTTTCGCACAGAATTGAAACAAAATACTTATTTGTGGGTGTTTTTGAAACAGTTACCGTTTTTATTTCTCCAAAACATTCTCTTGATTTGTAGAAATGCGTCCAGCCAATTTTTGGCAAAAACACTTGGTTATCTTTTAGCTTTACACCTTGAGGATATTGAAAACTTTGATTATTTGATTTTTTTTTGAAATTAGGGAATTCTCCTCTTTTATTGAAAAAATTAGTGAAAGCATTATCCAAATTCCTCATTGCCATTTGCAATGGTTGCGAGTGAATTTCATTTAACCATACAAATTCTTCTTGTTTTTTTAGCAAGGTGATTTGGTTAATCAATTCAAAGCATGAAACTTTTGACTTGTCAGTTTGATAGGCTTTTGTCTTTTCATTTAAACCCCAATTATAGGCAAATCTAACACAACCAAACGTTTTGTTTAGTAGCGTTTTTTGCTCCATAGTAGGATTTATTTCAAATTTAAAAGCCTTTAACATTTATATCTTACAGAGGTAGATTTGTTTCTGTAAATTTATTTATTTAATTTCAATATCCAAAAGAAATATTAATTATTTTTCACTCATAGGCTTTTTGCTTGGCTCACGTAGCCAGCCGTCCTTCGGCACGGCAATCGCTTTTATCCCCTGCCTAAAGGACAGGTGTTTTACGCTCGGTATCATAAAAAGTGAAGAATTTGCTATGGTTTTAAATTAATAGAAGATTTAGTTTAGGGTAAAACCAAAGTCATTTCGAGTCTTGATACTTGAAATGACTTTTTTATACCTCACCTTCACCAGTAAGGTATTTTTTCAAGGCAACCTTTAGCTCTTTGAGTTCCTTACTATTTTGGGCTATTTCATATTTTGAGGGAGTTTTGGCAATCCATTAGATTTGTTCGGAGTAGCTTTTCTGAAATATTTGATTCTAAATCATCGTTCATTATATAAATCCCTTAATTTTGTAGAAAAAACAACAAAATGCAAACTACTTATATACTCAATGCCAATGAAATTGATTACAGTTTCTTTGAGGCTTTTCAAAAACTCTTTAAAAATAAAGAGATTAGTATTAAAATTGAGGAGATAAATCCTCCTGTAAATCAGTATGAAATTTTCAAAAAACTGGAGGCACTCAATAAAAAATATCCACCGAAAGTTATATCAAAGGACATTGATATTAATACTTTAATTAAACAAGTGAATGACAACGTAATATGATTTATTTTGATACTGATTTCTTGATTCATTATTTTGTAATTCAAGATAGGAAAAAGCACCTTTTGGTTAGAAAAACCTTTGAAAAAGCTAATTTTGATAAAAAAGTATTTATTTCATTGTTGAATCTCCAAGAGATAGCTTTCGTTTTGACAAAATTTGAATTGGAACGATTTGAGATTGATGAGAAAGTTTCTCAGTTGTATGAATTCAACCCAATCAATTATTCTTTTGAGAACTTCAAAAGAGCAGCTACTTTATGTCAAAAAGTAGGCTTTCAAAATATCAATGATTGTTTGCATACTGCTATTGCTGAAACACATTGCCAAGAACTTTACACTTTTAACCAATCAGATTTCAAACTAATAAAAAATCATACTTCGTTGAAAATCAACATTTTGGGTGTTTAACTCCCTAATTCTAACTGATTTTTCACTAACTCAAAATATTTTCCGTGTCTTTGCGTGAGTTCGGCATGAGTTCCAACTTCTACAATTTCTCCTTTTTCCATAACTACAATTTGGTCAGCATTTTTTACGGTGCTTAGTCGGTGTGCTACTACAATTACAGTCCTTCGACCCGTCGAACCGCTTTTAAAGAATTCTTCTAAATTTGCCATGATAACACTTTCATTATTGGCATCAAGTGCGTTGGTAGCTTCATCGAAAAATATAAAATCAGGATTCTTATAAACGGCACGGGCAATCAATAATCTTTGTTTTTGACCTTGTGAAATTCCATTTCCTTCCGCTCCAATTTTTGTGTTATAACTCAATGGTAATTCTTCAATAAATGGCTGAATATTAGCTACTTTTACTGTATGAAGTAGCTTTTTAGTATCTGGAAATTCATCGCTGAAAGCAATATTCTCTGCAATAGTATCTGAGAAAATAACCCCTTCTTGCATAACCGTTCCACATTTGCTACGCCAAAGTTTGTGGCTGATATTTTCGAGCAAAACATTACCTAAGCGAATTTCTCCGCTTTGGAGCTTAGTTTTTTATTAGATTTGTAAAAAATCAATGTTATGAATAGTATAAATATCAGTTTAAGTTTTCAGCAGTTAGCTGAGGCTGTAAGGCAACTTTGATATTTTAAACCCTGAAATACTTTCGGGACTATTCGAGTTTAACGCTTTCAGCGTTATCGTGCGTAGCATGAGTTAATACCTATAAAAAAGATAATTACTGAAAGCTTTTTGAGTGAAGAAATGAAAGTTCAGTATCAAACACTCGTCGAAGACCGACTTAATCTACTAAATGTTTAGAGATTTGGTTTATGGTAAAGCAACATAAGGTATTGGACTATGCTCGGACTTAGATTTTATAGTTTTTTACCATTATTTATTTATTCGGTTTGCCAAGACCCTCGTCCTCTGAGATTCCCACGTGCTTTCGGGAGACTTTAAGGGAACGAAAAATTGAACACCACTGTAGAATACGAAAACCTTTGGTAATATTATCTTTATCAGATTTAGCACTTTTTTGAACTTTTACGTTATTGCATTTTAACTTAAAAATCCTTTTAATTTAGATAAACTTGATGTTAATTTGCATAAAAAAGACAAGAATTGAGAGAGAATGAATAAACAAGATAAGATAGTTTTAGGATATAGCTTGCTTTTTGCAATAATTTTATTCTTATTCATTTATTTTAATTTCTCGCCTAACGACAGAACACCTATTAATATAATTTCGATTATAGGTACTTTAATAACAATGATTGCGTTAGCATTTTCGATACATCAACAAATTGAAATTAAGAAAACATCAGAATTAATTGAGGAAAATTCAAAGAACTATCAAGACAGCATAAGAAGTAGTTTGTATAGTTGGAATATCACAAAGGCAATATCACTTACAGAAAAATTAGAAGATTTATTACCAAAAGACGAGAACATATTAACCTCAATTTTTGTTTTAAAAGAAATTCAAGGTATATTATCTGATTGTAAGAAAGCCGTTTTAATTCACTATTCCAACGAGTTAGAAAATTGTTTAAATTGCTTAGAAGGTAAGACCATTACAAAGGAGCAAATTACCAAAATCCTTTCTGATTGTAAAAAAGAATCTGAACACTTATGGTCTCAACAATTTACTTACTTTAATTCTGAATTATCTGCTGAAAACTTCAATTTGTTGCGAAAATTAGAAAATCCACAAAACGATTTTAACAAAGAAGAATTTTTAAAGAAAATAATTGACGTTAGAAATTTCCTCCAATCTATCAAACCTGACTATTTAACCTTAACGAAACCAAAATGAAAAATATAAAAGAATATATCGAAGATATTTTAGCTTTGTCAAAAGTAGGTGGTTTACATTGGCTAGGAACCTCAAGTATAAGTTGTTTTAGAACTTATATGGACAACGAAGGTATTATACTATGCAAATACTATCCAAAAGGAAGTGACAAGTATGTTTGTTCTTTATCTTTTTTAGATAGTGATGGCTTATTAAAATCTGAAAAGCAGTACATATTTGAACAACACACACACGAATACGAAATGTTAGCTGATTTATATGATAATATTTCAAGAAAACTCAAAGAGAAATACGAATTAGCGTAATTAAAGACTTATTATCCAAATATATTAAAGCCGTAACTATTCCTTAGCTACGGCTTTTCTTTTGTAGAAAAAAGCCCTTATTACTATATAATCTACTAAATGTTTAGAGATTAATTTCACATCAAAGTCATTTAAGCAGTTGGGTATATTTAATCGACAAGTTTATTTTTCATAAAAAACTGATAGACAGTATTTTATGTTAGTGTTGACCGTAAACTATTGACCGTGGACTACTTCAAGTCTTGGTACTTTAAATGAAGCAACATTCAAACAAAAAATCCCTCACCGCTATTTCAGCTATGAGGGATTTTCTGTTTGCTATATTTTACAGCGAAAACGCTACGCTACTACTTCAACCACAACCACAAGCATAAACTCATCCATTTCGATTTCTACTGCATTGGCTGGTTTTTCCCCGAATGGATATTCCGACAATACTTCTAATGAAAGTGCCTGAACTTCTTGACTAATATACTCGCTATTGGCCTTCACGGCAGCAGTCAAGGCTTCGTTATTATCGAAAAGTTTGATACTAATTTTATCGGTTACATCAAAGCCTGTGTCTTTTCTGTAATTTTGAATACGATTCACAAAATCACGAGCGATACCTTCTTGGCGTAATTCATCCGAAATATGAATATCTAAAGCAACTGTTATTCCTTTGTCTGAAGCTACTAACCAACCTGGAACATCTTCGGTCTGGATTTCGACGTCAGTTAAAGTAATTTGGAATTGAGAATTAGGGATTAAGAATTCGCCCGTTTTTTCTAAAAGTTTTAAATCTTCATTCGTCATTGAAGCAATGCCATTCCCTACTTCTTTCATATCCTTACCATATTTCGGGCCGAGGGCTTTGAAGTTTGGTTTTACTTTCTTTTTCAAGATACCCGAATCATCATCAAGATATTCGATTGACTTAATATTTACTTCTGATTTGATAATTTCTTCTATGTGACGAATTTGCTCACGAGTGCTTTCTGATAAAACTGGAATCAAGATACGCTGCAATGGCTGACGCACTTTGATTTTATGCGTTTTACGCAATGAGTGTACCAATGAAGAAATAGTTTGAGCCAAATCCATCGACGCTTCTAAGTCTTTATCAACCCATTTTTCGTCATAAAGTGTCCAATCTGTAAAATGTACAGATTCGTGGCGAAGTGGCGAATTAATTGCTTTTGCTTCCTCACGAATAGCATCTGTCAGGTTTTTGTACAACCAATCTCCGTAGAATGGAGCAATTGGCGACATCAATTGAGCTACCGTCACCAAACATTGTTGAAGAGTTTCGTAAGCTGCTTTTTTGTTTTCGGTCATTTCTCCTTCGTGCGACGAACCGTTCCAGAAACGTCGACGGCACAAACGCACGTACCAATTAGAAAGTTGGTCACAAACAAAATCTTGCACCAAACGCCCTGCTTTCGTTGGATTATAATCATCGAATTGTTCGCCTACTTCTTTGATAAGCGTATATAATTTAGATAAAATCCAACGATCCATTTCTGGAAGGTTTGCATAAGGCACTCTATCGGTTTCCGACATCTTATAATGATCAAGATTTGCATAAAGTGCAAAGAAATTATAAGTATTGCTGAGCGTTCCGAAGAATTTATTACGCACCTCTGTGATACCTTCCAAATTAAATTTCAGATTATCCCAAGGCTCAGCGTTTGTAATCATGTACCAACGGGTTGGGTCAGCACCATATTTTCCTAATGTATCAAATGGGTCAACGGCATTACCAAGACGTTTCGACATTTTATTGCCGTTTTTATCCAAAACAAGGCCTGTAGAAACTACATTTTTAAACGCAACCGAATCGAACAACATTCCAGAAATGGCATGAAGTGTAAAGAACCAACCACGCGTTTGGTCAACACCTTCTGAAATAAAATCGGCAGGGTAATTGGCGTCAAAAATCTCTTTATTTTCAAACGGATAATGCCATTGTGCAAAAGGCATCGCTCCCGAATCGAACCAAACATCAATTAGGTCGGTTTCACGTTGCATCACTTTTCCACTTGCCGAAACCAAGAAAACTTCATCAACGTAGGGGCGGTGGAGGTCGAATGTTGAATGATTGAATGATTGAACGAATTTCTCATTCATTTTTCTCTGCTCTTCACTCAAAACATCATCTTTCAACGCATGTTTAATACCATCAATAAGTTCTTCTACCGAACCGATACACACTTCTTCGCCATCTTCCGAACGCCAAATTGGCAGTGGAGTTCCCCAATAACGGCTACGACTTAAATTCCAATCTACTAAGTTTTCGAGCCAATTGCCAAATCGGCCAGTTCCTGTGCTTTCAGGTTTCCAATTGATGGTTTTATTGAGTTCCACCAACTTATCTTTCATAGCCGTTGTACGAATAAACCAACTATCGAGCGGATAATAAAGTATGGGTTTATCAGTTCTCCAACAATGTGGATAGGTGTGTTCATAACGCTGAACGTTGAAAGCTTTATTTTCGGTTTTTAGTTTAATCGCAATGCGTTCATCTACCGAAAGGTATTTGTCACGATTCTGTTTGATGCGTTCGGCTTCTTTTTCTTCATCGGTCAAATAGGCTTCCTTCACATACTCTAGAGCAAAATCAGTGATTTCTTTTACGAAACGACCTCTGCGGTCAACAATCGGCACATCTTTTCCTGTTTCGTCCTTAACCATGATCGACGGAATACCGTGTTGTTGTGCCACTCTAAAGTCGTCTGCACCAAAAGTGGGCGACGTATGTACAACGCCCGTACCATCTTCAGTTGTCACAAAATCTCCAATAATTACTCGGAAGGCAAGCCCCCCTGCCCCCAGAGGGGGAGTTATATAGGGAAGTAGTTGTTCGTACTCAATGCCTTCCAAATCAGAGCCTTTACACTCCGCAATGATTGTCCAAGGGATGTTTTTCTTGTCAGAGTCGCCAAAACCTTCAAAGTCTCCGTCTTTTCCTTTTTCGGAGAAATACTTCCCGATTAGGTCTTTTGCCAACACCACATTTACAGGTAAAAATGTGTATGGATTAAAAGTTTTCACCAAAACATAGTTGATGTTTTTTCCAACTGTCAAAGCTGAGTTTGCAGGAAGTGTCCAAGGAGTTGTTGTCCAAGCTAGGATGAAGGCCCCCCGGCCCCCAGGGGGGGAGTTTTTGTCCGCCTCAAAAAGGAATTTTGACTTTTGATTTTCTATTACCTTAAATTGGGCGGTTAAAGAAGTATCTTTTACATCTTTGTAGGTGCCAGGCATATTAAGCTCGTGCGAACTTAGACCTGTTCCTGCCGCTGGCGAATAAGGTTGAATCGTATAGCCTTTATAAAGCAATCCTTTTTTGTAAAATTCCTTCAATAAAAACCAAATACTTTCGATGTATTCGTTTTTATAAGTAATGTACGGATTTTCGAGGTCAACCCAATAACCCATTTTCTCAGTCAAATCGTCCCATTGGTCAGTAAAACGCATGACCGTTTCACGACATTTTTGGTTATATTCTTCAACCGTAATTTTCTTACCAATATCTTCTTTTGTAATGCCGAGTTCTTTTTCTACTTGAAGCTCAACAGGTAAGCCGTGCGTATCCCAGCCACCTTTGCGTTTTACTTGAAAACCACGTAGCGTTTTGTAGCGACAAAAAATATCTTTAATCGAACGAGCCATTACGTGGTGAATTCCAGGCGTACCATTCGCTGATGGAGGCCCCTCGAAAAATGTAAAAGTTGGTGAACCTTCACGTACCTCAATAGATTGCTCAAAGATTTTATTTTCTTTCCAAAAAGCTAAAACTTCGTCGGCAATAGCGGCATAATTGACTGATTTATATTCTTTGTAGTGCATAAGTAAGTAAATAAAACAGGAATAAGCGATTTTATGATTTCAAGATTGAGTTTTAATCATTAAAATTCTTTCAAGAAAATCGTGTCTATTTTATAATCTCTAAAATCCTATCATGATTAAGGGTGCAAAAGTAAATAATAAAACAGGATTAAGCGATTTCAAGATTGATTTTTTATCTTTATAACCCTTTCAAAAAAATCATATCTATCTTATAATCCTTAAAATCCTGTTAAAGACTAAATGGCATTAATTTTAATCATTAAAATTCCTAAAAAAATCATGTTCATCTTAGTAATCCTTAAATTCCTGTTAAGACTAAAGGGTACAAAGATACAAATTTTTCACCCTCTGAAGAACATAATTATCTTCCATATTAAACCTTTATCTAGTTTTTCATATCCAAAGGCTATTGAAAAAACATAAAAGTCATGCTACAAAAAAACATTCAACATTTATATTGGCGTGCAGGCTTCGGTGAGCCTTATACAGTTGTTAGATCTGCACACCGCCAATCGGCTCGACAAATTTTCAAAAAAATGCTTCGAGATTCAGAAGATTTTCGACCTATGGATATAGTTGATAGGCGTGAGGTCGTTGCCGAATTTCGAAAACTACAAGAAATGCGTGAATTGAAAAAGGAAGAGGAAGTGGGTAATAAGCTCAAAAATTTACAGAAAGACCAAAAAGAACAACAAGGCACGCTCAACACCACTTGGATTGACTTAATGGCAACTTCGAAAGGAGTTTTACGAGAAAAAATGGCTTTGTTTTGGCACGGGCATTTAGTTTCGAGAAGTTTAAATCCTGCTTTCTCACAAAGTTATTTAAATACATTGCGTAAATATGCCCTTGGGAAATTTGGAGATTTATTGATGGCGGTTTCAAAAGAGCCTTCAATGCTACAATTTCTGAATAATAAACAAAACAAGAAACGTAGTCCCAACGAAAATTTTGCTCGTGAATTAATGGAGCTTTTTACGCTTGGACGAGGAAATTATTCTGAAAAAGACATCAAAGAAGTTGCACGTGCTTTCACGGGTTGGGATTTTGATTTACAAGGAAGGTTTGTTTTTCGAGCATTTCAGCACGATAATGACCAAAAAACGATTTTTGGTAAAACAGGCAATTTCAATGGAGAAGACGTCATTAAAATGATTTTGGAGCGAAAAGAAACTGCACAGTTTCTAACAACCAAGATTTATAAATACTTTGTTAACGAAACTATCAGTGGCAACGAAAAACGACTAGCAGAGCTAAGTAAACTCTTCTACAAATCCGACTATGACATTGCCCATTTACTCGAAAATATCTTCACTGCCGACTGGTTTTATGACCAAGAAAACATTGGTTCGCACATAAAATCACCTGTTGAGTTGTTGGTAGGAATCAAACGAACGCTCGGTGCAACTTTTGAAAACCAACAACCTAATTTATTTATCCAGAAAGTTTTAGGACAAGTCTTACTTTATCCGCCCAATGTTGCGGGTTGGGCAGGCGGCAAAAACTGGATTGATAGTTCGAGTTTGCTTTTTAGAATGCAATTACCCGCCATGTTATTTTTGGGGAAAGACGGAAATATTTCGGCAAAAAAAGATGGTGATGTAAATACAGAATATCAATCTAAGAAACAAAGTTTTAAAGCAAGCGTCGATTGGAATGATTTCAGCAAGAGTTTTTCAGAAAAAGACAAAAACCTTCTTGGTGAAATAAGCCAATATCTATTACAAGTACCTGTCAATGAACAATTTACTCAAAATTTGGCAAACAAATTTCAGAACAATTCAAAAGAGGAAAACATCAAACAAATGGCAATCGCATTGATGATGATGCCCGAATATCAGGTTTGTTGATTTTACTTCAAAAATAATATACCCCCAATCTAAAAGACCAAGCGAGGGAAATTTTAAAACATTCAAAATTATGCAATCACGAAGAGCATTTATAGAAAAATCAGCCTTTGCTACCGTTGGTGGCATGATGATACCTAATTTTTTGAAAGCATTTGAAAAACAAAATTTAGGTCAGAACCAATCTACTGATAAAACCTTAGTAATCATTCAGCTTTCAGGCGGAAATGATGGCTTAAATACTGTTGTGCCTTACCGCAATGACATTTACTATAAAGCCCGCCCAAATATTGCCATTCCGAGCGAAAAAGTCTTAAAACTTAATGATGAAGTTGGCTTAAACCCTGCGATGGAGTCGCTGAGAGGCTTGTATGACAATGGCTTGATGAATATTATCAATAATGTAGGTTATCCAAATCCTGACCGTTCACATTTTCGTTCGATGGATATTTGGCAAACCGCTAGCGAATCGACCGAATATCTAAATACCGGCTGGATTGGACGATATTTAGATGCCAAATGTGTAGGAAATTGTGTTCCCTATCAAGCCTTAGAAATTGATGATACGCTGAGCCTTTCGATGAAAGGAGCAAAAGTAAAGGCTCTTTCGGTACAAGACCCCGAAAAATTATACAAACAAGTAAGTGCCAATTTTATCAATAAAGTTGCCCAAAACAAGGCAGTTAATGAGCATGACAATGTAGCTTATTTGTATAAAACCTTAGCAGAAACAGCCTCATCGGCTGAGTTTTTACATACAAAGCAGCATGCCGCCCAAAAGATTTATAAAAGTACCAATCAATATCCACAAGGAGAGTTGGGTCAACGCCTAAAAACAATTTCCGAACTGATAGTTTCTGGAATGCCAACTAATATTTATTATGTAAGCATTTCAGGTTTTGACACGCACTTTAATCAAGTAAATCAGCAGGAGAGACTATTGAAAAACTATGCAGATTCGCTTAGTGTTTTTGTAAATGATTTGAAGAAAAACAATAAATTTAAAGATGTAGCCATCATGACATTTTCGGAATTTGGGCGAAGAGTCAAACAAAATGCCAGCGGTGGAACCGACCACGGTACAGGCAATAACGTATTTTTGATAAGCGAAAATCTAAAACGACCGAAAGTACTAAACGAAGCACCCAATCTGACAGATTTAGACGATGGAGATTTGAAATTTTCGATTGATTTCAGACAAATCTATGCTTCACTTTTACAAGATTGGCTCAAAACCAATGATAACGCTATTCTAAGCAAGAGTTTTCAGAGTCTAAACTTATTATAAAAAAATATCTCAAATCTCGTATCTTGAATGTTCTATCAAAACTTTAAACCTTTAAATAAAAAAACAATATAAATTCAGAAATAATCTTCAGAGAATAAGTTATTTATATGCAAATTTGTAATAAAAATAGGCCTACTACCCATATTATGAATCAGCTTTTCAAAATTAGTTTTCTGCTTTTATTTTCAATAACTGTTTTCGCACAAAATGTTTGCAATATCACAACAGGCATCGAAAAAGGCGGATTTACTTTTGATGGGCCTTCAACGGTTTGTATTGGGCAGACTGTGAAACTCAAAGACAATTCTGGCGGAACTGATGTAAAATACATTTTTGGCTATTTTGGTCAGGCAGCTTCTCAACTTTCAAGTATTACCTCTCAAACCAATCTCGACTACGCTTTTCTTGCTTCTGGGCAATATACGGTTCTTCAATATGGCAAGAAGAATGGAAAGGATATGTATTTTTGTGATGTGGTCAGAGTTTTAGCCAATACCGAACCCGTTTATACTACTTCTGCATGTAACGATTTACTTCAAATAATAATAGGACAAGACCCCGCTAATAATTTTGATTCTTATCAAATAGATTGGGGTGATGGATTTATTGAAACTACCCCTACTGGAACAACACTTCCAATTAAGAGAGCTCGAAACTATACAACTGTCGCCACTTTTCGCACAATCAGAGTTGAAGGGCTTTATAATACCCCAACTTCATGCCCAAGGGCAACTACTAAAATAATTCCGATGGATGGTGGAACTAACTATCCTAATATAAAAACATTGGAAATGAGTGCAGATAGCAAATCGGCAACAATAAGCTTTACGGGTGCATTAGACGATTATGACTTGTATCAAAGAAGTGCTACAGGAACATACACAAACGGACAGCCGTTCATGAAGAATGTTAAACCTGGAACATTTACGGTAAATCTTGTTGACACCGTTCAATCTTGCTTTAGAGTTTTTAGAAATTTTGCTTGTCAAGAAGGTTCTGGAGAGGTTTGTACTACCAAATTAGAAGTCAAACCGCAGGATAAAATTAATGTGCTCAAATGGATGTCGAATCCTACTGGAGGAATAATGAAAGTGTATGAAGTAACTGTTGAGGTCAAAGGAGTTAGTACAACCATTAACCGAGAAGAACTTGGAGGTTCATCTACAGTCATTACATCACCCGGCAACCCTCATAGTGACCCAATTATTGATTGTACAAAGGAGTTCTGTTATCAGGTTGTGAATAAAGTAAGTGGTATTATTGAACGTAGATTTCCTTATGAAAGTACAAGTTTATCTCCTATAAGATGCATTAATCGAAAAGATGTGGTAGCTGAAGCTATTACAGAATCTATCGTGACAGTTAAAGATAATAATCAAGTAGAAATAAATATTACAGATAACAGCCCTTGGACATTGCAAAGGAAAGAGTATCTTTACTATAAATTTGAAAACAATACGCTTGATAAGATTAATTTTGGCACTTTAAATACGCAATATACCGATGCAAGTGTAGATGCTTCTACAAAATCGTATTGTTACAAAGTTGCTTTTATTGATGAATGTGGCAGTACTTCTGCGGCCTCTCCAGCTTTATGTTCAATTTTTTTAGACCAAGTATCTGGAGGGAATTTAGAATGGACAAATAATTCTCCTTTTGGAAATACAAACATTAATAAGTTTGATGTACAAAGTTTTAATGAACAAACAAATGTGCCTAAACTTGAAACAACTAAAAATGCCAATGAAATAGTTTATACACCTAATTTAGACGATTTTGATGTAGAAGCAAAGTATCGAATAAAGGCAATATCAACTAATGGAAAAGAGAGTTTTTCAAACACTTATACTATTCCGATTGATGTAAAATTATTTCTGCCAAATGCTTTCACGCCAAATGGAGACAATATAAATGATGAGTTATCTGTAAAAGGTTCAACTAAACGAATAAGCAATTTTGAAATTCAAATTTATAATCGTTGGGGAAATGCTGTTTTTAGCTCGACAGACCCAAGCAAAACTTGGGATGGAAAATTTCAAGATAAGAATGTTCCATCAGATACCTATTCATTTAAAATCATTGCTAAACTTAATGATGGGCAAGCATTTAATAAGTCTGGGAAGTTTGTATTGTTGAGATAAATACTTTACTGTAGCAGCCGTCCTCCACCTTCCCCTATTTACAGAGAGAAGGAATTTTTATAAAAATATATGAATAGATTTTTCCGTGTAACATTGCTTTTTCTGTGTCTTTGTGGTAAAATGTGTTTTTCACAAACCACCCTCCTTTCAAATACGAAGTATCAGTTAGAAACTGGCACTTATCTTTCTACTTCTGGCATCACTCCTTTTTGGCTTCGCTCCAATCAATATGGAATCGTACCTCTGCAAGCTCCAATTTTAACTTTTAGAGGCTCTGCCCACAAAGAGTATGACTCAACCAAAAATGAAAACCAACAACTAAAAAAGTTTGGTTACGGTTACGGCTTTTGGGGTGTTGCCAATGTTGGCAAACAAAGTGCATTGCTATTACCGGAAGCCTACTTAAAAGTTCGTTATGGTGCATTTGAATTTTATGGTGGCCGTAGAAGAGAAACAATGGGTTTAGTTGATACTACACTAAGTTCTGGGTCTTATATTTGGTCGGGAAATGCCTTACCGATGCCTAAACTTCAAATTTCGATTCCTAATTATACTTCGATCATTGGACAGGGTTTGATTTCGGTAAAAGGGGCTTATGTACATGGATGGTTTAATAATGATAGACCTATTACTAAACATGTAAAACTTCATCAAAAAAGTTTTTATACTCGTATAGGTAAAGATTCTTGGAAAATAAGAATGTATGCTGGCTTCAACCATAATGTGCAGTGGGGAGGTGAATCACCCTTTTATTCTATTGATGGGAAATTACCTGATGGATTTAAAAACTATATCAATGCTGTTACAGGAAAAAGAGGTGCGATTACCAATAGCCCTCAAACTTCTGACTTTGATGCAAATCGTGTAGGCAATCACTTAGGAACTATTGATATTGGCATGGATATACAACTAAATAATACTGAAGTATTTTTATATCGACAGAACATGTATGAAGATGGGTCTTTGTTTTATCTTAATAATATTACCGATGGAATGAATGGGATAAGTATAAAGTTTAAAAATAGTCAGTTTATAAAAAAGATTGTGTTTGAGTATTTGAATACTTTAAGTCAGGGAGGAAATATTTTTGCTTTTTTTGATAACGCTCCACCAGAACTGAGAGGTGCTGATAGCTATTTTAACAATGCTCAATTTGCTGATGGTTGGACCTACAAGAACAATATAATTGGCACACCTTTTATTCAAAACTCCTACCTTAATTTAAAGGCAGGCGATAAACTCAAAGATTTTTTTATTGAAAACAACCGTGTTAAAATTTTTAATATATCTGCTCTTGGAGCTTTTAGAAAAGATTTATCCTTTAGTTTTCGTAGTAGTTTTTCTACTAACTATGGTACCTATTCAGAACCGATTGACAATCTAAAAAAACAGTTGTCAACAATATTTTCATTAACTAAATCAAATTTTTATTTTAAAAACACTACACTTAATTTAGCTTTATCATTTGATAATGGATCTCTTTACAAAAGCAGTTTCGGCACTTCTATTCGTATTATTAAGCACCTGTAACTTTACCGAATAATAAATTTCCCCCATTTACCTTTGTCTTTTGGATGACATAGCTTTATTTTGTTGTTATTTAATTAAAGAATTTAAATATGAAACATCGTTACTCCTCATTTCTTTCTCCTATTCATATTATTGTTGATACATTATGCTTAAACTTTTCTTTCTTATTATCCTATTATTTAAAATTCAATAATATTGATGAAATTTCTAAATACCCATACATTATTTTACTTCTTTTAGTAAATCTCATTTGGGTTACCTTGTTGGTAATCACTACACCTTACAAAGAATCCCGGATCAACTCAAGTATCAATCAAGCTCTAACAAGTTTTCTTACAACAATAGCTCTTCATGCTGCTATAACAGCATTTTATTGGTTTGCAACACAAGCCTATTATTATTCTCGTATTCAGTTAATGGGTATGTATCTCATCTTTTTTTCTTCTGGCCTTGTTTGGCGTGTTTTATTTATTTGGGCAATTAGACAGTATCGTTTACAAGGATTTAATATTCGCAAATACATTATTTTAGGAGCAGGCGATTTATCTTCCTTAATCATAAAATACCATGAATCACATCCTGAGTTAGGCTATCAATACGATGGCTATTTTGGCAGTATGGACGAGTCTTTACCATTATGGCGAGGTGACTATGAGGATGCTAAACAATACGTCGAAAATAACAATATAGATTATATCTATTGCTACTTACCAAAGTTAGATAATCAATATCTCAATGAAATTATTAATCAGACCCGTAAAATTGGTTGTGAAGTCAAGTTATTAATAGATTTTAATGGGTTTATATCCAACAAAGTCAATATCGAATATCACGATTTTATTCCAGTAGTTAACGTTTCTCATAACTTTTTTGAAGATTATAAAATCAATTTTTTTAAACGAAGTTTTGATATTATTTTTTCTTTTATCGCCTTAATAGCTGGATCTCCATTATTTATAATCATTGCTATTACAACAAAATTAACATCAAAAGGGTCTGTCATATATTCGCAGGAACGTATTGGACTTTTAGGAAAACCATTTAAAATTTACAAATTTAGAAGTATGTACGTTGGCTCCGAAAAGAATGGCCCAAAACTATCCAACGGTAAAGCAGATTTACGAATTACACCTTGGGGGCATTTTATGAGAAAAACAAGATTAGATGAATTACCCCAATTTTGGAATGTATTAATTGGAGATATGTCAATGGTTGGACCTAGACCCGAAAGGCAATTCTTTATTGACCAAATAGTTCAAATTGCACCAGAATATATCAATCTATTAAAAACAAAACCGGGTATAACATCTATCGGTCAAGTAAAATATGGTTACGCAAGTGATATTACTGAGATGATAGAAAGAATGAACTATGATTTAACATATCGACCATCATTCCAGCAAGATATACAACTAATTTCTTTAACACTAAAAGTAATGGTTTTAGGAAAAGGGAAGTAACCTGTCTTACCTATAAATGCATTACCTAAGTAATATACGTAAAAATAAAACTCCGATATAGTCTCAAATTTAACCTATATCAGAGTTTATTTTCTATAAAACTTTTTCAAATACCCAAAGGGAAGTCTAGCTTAAACCCTTTTCCTAATATTATCATACATTTGAGTTAGTGTAGTTTTTAAGTCATATTTCCAAGTCCATTCTGGATAGTGATTCTTGAACTTCGTAAGGTCAGAAATATACCAAATATGGTCGCCACTACGATTATCATCGGCGTAGCTAAAGCTCATTTTATTGCCTGTGATTTCTTCACAAATCGCAATTCCTTCCTGCATTGAGCAGTTCGAGAAGCGTCCACCGCCAGCGTTATAAACTTCGCCCGCACGAGGATTTTGGTAAAAATGCCAAAACATATTCACTAAGTCCCAGCTATGAATATTATCACGAACCTGCTTTCCTTTATAACCGAAAATCGTATAATGATTTCCCGTAATAGCACATTTCATTAGATAAGCCAAGAAACCGTGTAATTGAGCTCCCGAGTGATTTGGTCCAGTCAAACATCCTCCACGGAAAACTGCGGTTTTCATGCCAAAATATCTGCCGTATTCTTGAACCATTACATCAGCTGCAACTTTCGATGCACCAAAAACTGAGTGCTTTGAGTGGTCGATTGACATCAACTCGTCGATGCCATTTACAAAATATGGGTGATTTTGGTCGATTTCCCAACGAGTTTCCCACTCTACCAAAGGTAAAAAGTTAGGAGTATCGCCATAAACTTTATTGGTCGAAGTAAAGATAAATACCGCCTCTGGGCAATATTTACGAGTCGATTCGAGCATTACAAGCGTACCGTTGGCATTTACCGTAAAGTCAGTAAAGGGTTCACGAGCAGCCCAATCATGGCTTGGTTGTGCGGCCGTATGCACAACGAGCTTAATGTCATTACCGTATTCTTCAAAGATTTTGCCGATTTCTTCTTCCGAACGAATATCTGCCGTATAATGGCGATAATTACTATATTTTTCTTCTAAACCTTTACGGTTCCAATCGGTAGAAGCCTCTGCTCCAAAAAAATACGAACGGAGGTTATTGTCGATGCCAATTACCAAATCAAATTTATCGGCAAAAAAGGCAACTGATTCACTACCAATTAGACCTGCAGAACCAGTCACTAATGCTATGTTCATTATGTTTATTTTAAAATTGTTAAAAGATGATTTTCAAAGCGTTTGAAATTGTTTTCTTTATCTAAAACTTTTTCAGCATATTCTCTAGCATTTAACCTGATTTTAGTTAAATCCTGATGGATAACTTGTTCTATCGCTGCGACTAAGGCTAGACTATCCTCAGGGGAAATAACGATGCCACAATTATTGCTAACTGTGATATCATACAATGATGTACCTTCTTCCGCAGATACTAATGCAACACCTCCGCTTGCTAAAATGTCAGTGTATTTTGAAGGCAACAGTAAGTCAGCTGCTGCTCTCTTTTGAGGAACCAAATGGATATCAGCAGTGGCTAACAATTTAGAAATATTATAATGGGGTATAAGGTCTTTGAAATATACATTTGATACATTTTTACTATTTGAATAATTTATCAGATTATTTTTATTAGCACCATTCCCACAAATAATAAATTTTATTCGTTTATTGTAAATTAGTTTAATTGCTGCATCAATAATAACTTCTATCCCCTGTTTTTCTCCAATATTTCCAGCATAAAGAATGATAAAATCATTTATGTCGAAACCCCACTCATGTCGAAATGATTGCTCTGCACTTAACGGAACTACTTTTTTTGTATCAGTCCAAAGGTTTAGGATATAGGACTCTTTTATTTTTGCTTTTTTTGATAAAATTTTATTATTCATTCCATGACTTAGTGATACTACTAAATCCGAGTTTTCAAGAATCTTCTTCTCAATATATGTTAAACTTTTAATTAGAAAAGAACTCTTTATCATATTCAAATTTAAGGCTGCGTCAACTTGTAAATCGTGTATAAAAAAAACAGATTTGATTGACTTTAACTTACAAAATAATGTAGGCAGAATTCCCATCTGTAGAGGTGGGCAAATACTTAAAATAATATCATAATCATTCGAAAATATTTTTGCCCAATTTATTAATGATGAAAAACCAAAAGATAATTCATGTGCTATTCGTTTCAATGGACTAACTTTTTGTGGGACATAAAGTGGTGTTCGAAAAACTCTAAGATTACCACGATTTTCTACAAACCACCATTTGTTCCTATATTCAGGATGAATTTTCCATTCTGGATAAAATGGCATAGATGTTATTAAATCTACCTTATGATTATTTACCGCAAACCACTCAAGTAATTCGGTATTGAGACGAGCACTTCCAGCCATCTCTGGTGAAAAATTAGTAGCGTACACTAATATGTTCATTGCGTAATATTTTTAGTATTTAATTATTTCCTAAATTTGGTGAAATATGACTCTCAATACCATAACTATTGATTTATAAAACTATTTTATATTTTCTTTATATGTTATAAAACAGGTGTTAATTTAATGATTTTATTAAGGTATGGCATTATTTCAAGCTTCCTTTTGAAAAGCGTATCAATGATGGAACGTATAGTCCAAAAAGCACTTTGGCTTATTTTAAATTCTTCAAAAACCTTTTGCTTATCTTTGACATTCCTAATAGCTTTTCTAGAGCCATAATTGTCAGGAGGAATATCTAAATTGGAAAAGCAAGACAGTAGATAATTGTGGTACTTTATCATTGATGCTTGAAAAATAACTATATTTTGTGATAATTCTTTGTCTATACTAATCAGAAGTAGTTCGTTGAGCCTATTTTCTAAAGTAATTACATCAATATAATCGGACATATACGCCTTAAAAATTGATTTTTGAGTATCAAAAATAGAGATGATAAGCTCTTTGAATGATTTAGCGAAGGGTTGTCGTTCAGCGTCTTGGAAGAAAATAAGTTCTCTTAAAAGGTGTGCTATACACAACTTATGTCTATTAACTGTTGCTTTTAATTGATCACCCCAACGGTCAGAAATCAAGGTAACATTTGGAAATCCGTCCTTCCATACCCGATTTATTGACTGAGAACCATAATTATCAGAAGCATTAATAAGGTTTTGCCAAATCCAACATTTAGCACTAGTTACTTCAATATCAACTATTGAACTTTGATTAATTTGTTGATTGATAATTTTATGGACAATTGTGCATTTTTGAAAATAACGTTTTAAAATATCACCTATGCTTTCTTCTAAAATGGGCTTTATAGTTGGTATTACAATGTTTTGTTGTTTAACTTTTAAAATGAAATTAGTATCTTGAAGGCTCCAGCCGCAATTGGAACAAAATGTGCTTTTTAAATCTATAATTTTGTTTGGGGTAGTACTCATTGTAAATGTTATCCGTTTAAGTCCAAGTTGACCGCCACTTTTAAGCCCACAGGAAACACCTAGGTTTTTAGGTTTAGAGATTATATCACCTGACGGCAGTAAAGACGAACTGCTATAATTTTTCTTCACAAAATTACATTGATTTCGAGATAGTAATAACAACAATTTTTCATCCAACGATTCAATTTGTTGGGCATGAGCAGCTAATTGTGCTTGTAATTGCGATAATAGTTCCTTATAATCCAATGTACAAGCTTAATACTTTATATTCGATTTAATTAATTTTGTTTATGACCAAAGTCGTAATCTTTATTCTTAATAAACTGTATTTTAAAAATTAACAAAAAAATATTGTACAAAAACATCAATCGATTTTTTATTTTAATTTTTAAGCTAAAGGATGACTCAGTTGTAGGGGAAGCATTATTTCCGTGTCTTCGATATAAGACAAGAGATTCTTCATAGAAAAAAGTGTTACCATATAAATCCGTAACCAATCCAATCCACCAATCGTGCATATGTATTTTTGTTGGGAATGGCAATATATACTTAAATATTTTTCTATTGAATGCCATACAACATCCTAGATAAGCATTTTTATAAATATTTGAAAAAAAACCACTTTTACTGTTACGAAGTTTAAAGTAGGAAGGATAAATTGTTATTAGGTTTTCATCGACAACTCTGCAGTCCGAAACTACCAAATCATAAGAGTTTAGTAATTCACACATAGAAATTACTTTATTTGTTTCCCAAATATCATCCTGATCCGAAAGAAAAATATATTCTCCAGTACTCTTAATTATAGCATTTTCAAAATTTTGTAATGGATTGCGAAATGAGCAATGATAAACTTTTATTCTATTGTCTTTAAAACCATTGATAATATCAATCGTTCTATCAGTTGAACCATCATCTGAAATTATAACTTCATCATTGTCACCCAACTGAGATAAAATAGAATCTAATTGTTGTTTTACAAACTTTTGGCCATTATAGGTAGCCATACAGACACTTATTTTCTTTTGCATTAATAATAATAAATTATTGGACTATAATTACTATCAAAATTTAGAGTATACGAAATTCTTATCAACTCGGAATTTTTCTAAAAATGATAAAAGGACTGGATAAACCAATTGAAGACTAAGACCAGAAAACCATATCATATTATCAAACATACTGAATAACATAAGAGTATTTAGCGTAGCAATTAGACTTACTGAATAATTTGATTTCGAATTTATACTTCTTATTGAAAACAATACAAAAATAGATAAATAAATATAAATAATTATCATCCCATTCCATCCTAAATATTTATAAGGTCTAGCATATATTGTACCAACAGTTAGTGCCATATGAACCTGATCCATTACTTTAGGTTTTATATTTCGACTTTCAAAAATTCTTTTAGATATAAAATCAGGTATCATCTCTCCAATAATGAAAAGGTCAATATTTTGCCAAAAATATACATTTGGAGCCCTATTTATAGTTTCTTGAACATTTGCTAAAGGAGATGCAATATACAAATAGCTCCAAAAATAAGGTTGAGGAACATTTGATTTTTCAAATTTCTCATTCGCTTCTGCCCACTTTAGCAAATACTCGTCATAATTATCGGTACCCGAACGCAAATTACCTAATACGCCAAACCCATAAAGTATTAACAAAAAGGCTAAAGTAATTTTAATAAGTTTTTGAAAAGTCATTTTGTTCTTATTCAGATATACAAAAAGACTTGATGTTAAAGCATATAAAAAAAAACCTCTTGAATAAATGATGAGAAAAAAAGAAATATGTAAAATATACAATAGTAAAATTTTCTTGTTTTTTTTGGAGATATAACAATGAAATAAATATGTACAAAAATATGAATTCGCAGTCATAAAAAAGACGTGTAATGACTTAATACCAAACTCTTGATAATTAAAATTCGAGCCATTTAAAATTAAAACTAAAGGAACACCTCCTGCGTTAACAATTTCAAAAAATAAACATATGAGTAAAATAAAGGAGAAAAACCAATAAAATTTACCTGTCTGTATTTCTTTAAATAAATTTACTCTATTATTAACATATCTACTTCTACCAATTATATAACTAACTATAAATGTCAGTATAAAAAAAAGAATCAATGACAAGTCAAGTTCTGGATATAAGTCTGACCACTCTAAACTATAAACCAATAATACCAATGAAAAACTTCCTACGTAAATATCAAAGGGATTTGTAAAAGAAAATTTAAAAATATTTTTCATCATTAAATTGGTATTTTAAAAAAAGCCTTAAAAATAAAGCTTAATCGTTGTTTTTTATTGGGCTCGAAAAAAGTTTTTAATATTTCTTTTACTATTATTTTTGCTATTGTTGATTTTAGTCCTTTAAAACTTTGGCCATATAAATTAATAATTGTGATTCCATTTTTAATAATGTAGTATACCCTAAAAGGAGAATGAGATATAATCTTTATTCTAAATATATCGAAGAAGGAGAAACACTTTAACTCGCCTAACTGATGTTTCAAATATATGTTGTTTGCTTGCAGAACTTGAAAATTATTCATATTTAATCTTAAGCCATATTCGTGATCAATATGATCAATAAAAAAGTCTTCTCTAAATATACCATTATTTTTATAAATTGAAAGATTAAGTAAATTGCCAGAAGTCATAGTGTACAATTTACTTTCAATGCCTAAAGCCAATCCGGTGATAACTGTTTGGTGAAGATGAAAAGGGGATAATATGCCAACAGTTGTCCAATCTATTTGATTGGCTGTCGATATAAACTTTTTAATTTCTTTTTTTTCAAATAGACTATCCTGATCCATAGTTAACACCAAATCCATTCCTTTTTCAATTGCAATATTGCAGCCATCATTTAATGCCTTACCGATACCGACATTTTTTTCCTCTTTTATATATATATATTTTTCATTTAAAGAACAAAAATAGTCGTAATCATTTTCTAAATTAGAATTATCAATTAAAATACAATAATCAACAAAAGGGGAATAGCTTGATAAGTTCTTTTTAACTTTTTCGTCTGGGTTATATAAAATCGTAATCGCTGCAATTTTTAAATTAGTCATTCTTTTGTAATATTGAAATCAAATGAAATGGTCTTGTAAATTTGGTTGAGAGAACTCTCATACTTACATATTCAGCAATCATTTTTACTAAATCAAATACATCATGATGCAAGCATCGATTTTCATAATTTTTCAAACTCCTATCTTTTAATTGCTCAGCGGTATCTGATCCAAGTGGTTCTCTACTTAGATCATGTAATTTAAGTACCTCATCCATACAAGATAAATCGTTCTCATCCACATTTTTCTAATAGTCTTCTATTAAATGCTTTACTTTTGTAATTGGTCTTTGATGATCGAAGGTGTATTTGTGGGCAGGTAATATAAATAAAATATATCCGTTAGACTTTAAGACTCTCTTCCACTCTTTAAGAGCCTTGATTGGATTTGCGATATGTTCAAGACTATGACAAGATAAAATAATATCAAAGTATTCCGATGGAATAGTGGAAAGGTCACTCCCTACATTTACATACTGTATCCCCTTTTTATTATTCGAATATTTGTAATTATTTTCACCGGCAACGATGGCCCCCTCCCATACTGTATTAGTGCTAAAGTTACAGCCATCAACCCTTTGCAATACTTCATAAATTGGGAGTAGATTATTGTACTCAAACAATCTACTTGGTCCTCCAACTTTAAGAGCCAATTTATTTTGAAAAACTACTTTGTAAGTTTTAAATAAAGATGGATGGCTTAAATGTGGAAATAAATGGCGGAACATCCTGTAAGGGATTGCTCCAATTCCTTCAATACGTAGGAGGTTTATTGTTTTATTATAAAAATCCATTTAATTTTGAGTTTTTTTAAGAAAGAGGTCTTAAACAGAAATACAATTATATTAAAAAGGACTAAGTTATTTTTTTTGCAATGATAACATACTGAGCCGTCAGAAAATTCTCAAAAATATGTAATGTTAACCTGTTAAATGCTTTTCTTATACTTTTCTCTTCAATAATATCAAGTCTGGCTTTGAGGAGTTTAATTTCATAATCGGTTTGGCTAAATAGGTCTTTAACGTTTTTCTTACAAAAGAAACGCAAATGAGTCTTATCCATAATTCCTCCTTCTGGATTATAATTAAAATCTCCTAAGAAGAATACTTTAGATATTGTTACTATTTCCCTTAGATTTGGAACACTTACTATGAAAATACCACCTTTTTTTAAAAATTTAGTTAGATTTTCGATTACTTTCCAAGGATCAACTAAGTGCTCCAAGACATCTCCTGCCAAAATGACATCAAAATACTCTAATGGAAGCTCTAAATCATCTTTTTCTAAGTCAGCTATAATAAATTTATCAATTAATGGATTTCTTTGATTACTATTATCCAATGAAAAAATGTCAGAACCAACCACCTCGCTTGCAAGACTACGACTTTTGATTTCAACGAGCGTGTTTCCACCACCAGAACCAATCTCCAAGATTTTTTGAGATCTATTATCGGGTAACAAACTAATTAAATCTCCTCTCACCTGTCTGAAATAGGTTGCATCTTTAGTATCATAAATTAACTTCATTGAACTTATTTTTTATTTTAAATTTAACAACACTTCTTTTTAGGGATAATAAAACGATAATTTCTGTTAAAACAACAGATATCAGAGTTCCTGCTATTTGGTATTTTGATACTAAAATGAAACTAACTACAATCGAAAATATCGAAGAATATATCAAAATACGTGAATAAGTGGTCACAAAATTATATGACAACAAAGTTAAGTAGTAAGATACATTTAAAGAAACTATTATTGGAATTATTTGAGTTATTCTAACAAGTTTTACCAGATAAGGGTCATCTTTATGTAGAAAAAAGAAACTCACTTGTTTAGAAAATATTGCTAAAAATAAGCAAAGTAGCGATATCCCTATTATTAAAATAGGTTTAACTCTTGTTAAATATGAATTTAGTCCCGCATATCCTTTAGCTTTCACTAATTTACAAGTATACGGGTATACTGCTTGCAAAAATATCTCTAATGGAGCTTTTGATAAAGATACCACTTTCTCTGCTATACCATATAATCCTACATAATATGACGTTGAGAATAGTGACAGTATAAGTATATTAGAGTTTGCGTATGTATTTGCGGCAAAATTAGAAAAGAAAATGTTTTTTCCTCCACTCAAATTTTTTAAAAAAACAGAAAAAGACAGCTTCTGATTAAGTATTTTCACTTTTAGTTTTCTTAAATAAAAAATACTTATACCAACACCAAAAACAACATTACTTAGGCCGAGAAGAAAATTACTCCACACAAAATCTGTTTCAGTTCTTACAAACCAAAACAGAAAAATTAAAAAGAAAAGTTTTGATAGTAAATTACAGTATCCTAAATATTGATTTTTTTCTAATCCTTGAAAAAGCCACGTAGGAAAGAATGCACGCCCAATAACTAAAAAAAAACTACCGAATATTAGTGCTGGTGAGTTATTTGTTTTTAAAAATAAATAACTCACTAAAATAAAAAAAGGCAAAGATAATAATGTGAGAAAGAATTTAGAAACCAATACTTTATTTACTATGGTCTCAATTTTTTGTGGGTCAGAATTACAAAGAGATAGCTCTCTAACAGCGGTGATATTGAATCCATAGTCGGTAAAAATAAAAAAAAAAGTACTTATTGTTTGCATTAAGGCAATTACTCCAAATTTCTCAACCCCTACTATTTTTATAAGATAAGGAGTTATCAAAATAGGCATTATTAAGTTAATGCCTTGGGATAAGCCTAAATATAAAAAGTTTTTAAGATTATTATTTATTATTGTATCTCTTATAAAAGTTTTAATAAGCATTAGATCAAATAAGTTCACTTTTAAAAAAAAAGGGTAAATGTATTAACAGATACATTTACCTTTCTTATAAATACTGCTACAAAAATAAGCTATTTATTTTTATGATTTTTTAATTCCTTTAATTCTTTGTTTAATTCTATCATATAAAGAGTTAATTCTTCAATTTTCTCAAGCAATTTTGCATTTGTTTTCATAACATCTAATCCATTTTTAACCATTTCGTCTGCAGAAGGCACATTCGGCAAGTGCTTATTCGCTTTTAGGAATTCTTCAACTTTATCTAATGGCATTAATTTATAATCATTCTCAAAAACATAATCAGCCCAATCGGCAGAACCTGCAACAGCAACTTTAATTTTTTCTGTTATCATTCCACCTTTTACCAATAAGCGGTACCCACCGCTTGTAGCAGCTGCTCGATCTGCAACTGCTACCTCACCAATAGCGAGATACTTTGTAGTACCAAAATCACCATAAATAAGTGGAGTAGCAGTATTTGAATTGGCTATATATAGTTTTGAGCTACCAGACTCATTAAAGCCAGCCTCAGAACCAATAAATAAATTATTACTACCTGTGGCGTTAAAACCAGCTCGTGGCCCTATAGCTACATTATCTTGACCAGCTGTGCCTGTGTAAAGAGCCTGAAAACCAATTGCCAAGCTATTTGAACCTGATTGATTTAACGCTAATGCACCAGCACCTATAGCGGTGTTATTAGAACCTATTCTATTTTCTTGAAGAGATGAAAGACCAATAGCTAAGTTTCCTGCTCCACCAAGATTATTGAACATTGAGAAACTACCGATTGCAATGTTATTGGCTCCAGTAGTATTTAGTCTTAATGCATTACCTCCTAATGCGATATTCTGTGAACCGGATCCAAAGGTACCAACAGATCCATTAGGGGTTGTTAATGCCCCTGATAGATATCCCAAAAATAAATTTTGATAGATAGATGCATCGACAAATCCATATTGAATGTTATTGACTTTTATCACTAAAGGCTGTGTATCCGTTGTTCCAATAAAGTTGGTTGAAGGATTAGTACCAGAATTACCAGTCAATCCCCAGTTATTAGCATCAGCAACCGACTTTGCTCCAGTTTCTGATGTCATTGATTTCCAATCTTTGCCATCATAAAAATAGAATCCAGATAATAAATCTGTTTGATAAACAATCAAACCCATGGCTGGATTTTGGATAGCATTACGTTGTTGTAGGCTCATTCGCGGCGTCAATAAACCCTTGTTACTTGAAGAAATTTCAAGTGCTGCTGACTGATCTGGCTTGGTGGTACCAATACCCACATTATCTTTCTGTGCAAATGCACCCATAACGCTCATTGCTAAGGCAAGAGAGAGTAAAATTTTTGATTTCATAGTTTTAAAATTTATTTGTTTTAATTTTTTTCTTTTTCTTTAATCAAAGATATATGATGCGATTCTCATTGGAAAGTAATTTCTGTATTTTTTATTTAATGGTTATTGCCCAAAAATGACGAATATCAATAAAATTATATTGATGAATCATCAATTAAATAAATCTTTTCTTTAGATGAATTTCTCAAATAAATTAGCCAAAATTTAACAACACCTTTGAAAGAACTCTATTAAAACAAATGTTTTAACTCTAAGTCTTTACTTGAAATATTAAATTCTATTTCTTTTCCCCAGTTGATACCAATAGATGGATCATTGTATATTATTCCTGAATCATGATTTGGAGCATAATAGTTATCACACTTATATGAAAAAATTACCTCATCAGTTAGTGCAAGAAAACCATGTGCAAATCCTCGTGGTATAAATAATTGACAATGATTTTCTTCACTTAGTACTTCACTTATATATTTTCCATAAGTTGGGGAGTCTTCACGTACATCAACCGCTACATCAAGAACACTACCTTTCAAAACTTGAACTAATTTGGCTTGTTGAAAAGGGGGAAGTTGGAAATGAAGACCACGCAAAACACCTTTTTTTGAGTAAGATACATTATCCTGTACAAAATGTATGTCTAAACCTGATAGTTCTTGAAATTTTTTCTCATTGAAGCTTTCAAAAAAAGACCCACGGTTATCTAAATATACAGAAGGTTGAATCAGCAATACTTCTGGGATAGAGAGCTTTTGAATTTTCATATTAATTATTTCAATAAATTTAATAAATATTCTCCATATCCACTCTTCACAAGAGGTCGAGCAATAGTTTTTAATTGTTCGGCATCAATAAATGCCATGCGATACGCTACTTCTTCAATGCAACCCACTTTTAGTCCTTGGCGTTCTTCTATTACTTGAACAAATTGGCCTGCTTGCATTAATGATTGAAAGGTGCCGGTATCAAGCCATGCAGTCCCTCTGTTCATAATTCCCACATTCAATTTGCCTTTTTCTAAATAAACTCTATTCACATCAGTAATTTCAAGTTCACCACGAGGAGAAGGTTTAATACTTTTGGCTATTTCAACCACGCTATTATCATAAAAATATAAACCAGGTACAGCATAATTTGATTTTGGATTTTCGGGTTTTTCCTCTATCGAAATAGCTTTTTGCTCTTCATCAAATTCAACTACGCCATATCGCTCAGGGTCGTTCACTTGGTATGCAAAAACCACGCCTCCATTTGGTTTAGTGTTATTTTGCAATAATTTACTTAAGCCAGTTCCATAAAATATATTATCTCCTAAAACTAAAGCTACAGAATCGTTTCCAATAAAGTCCGCTCCAATAATAAATGCCTGTGCTAATCCGTCAGGGCTTGGTTGCTCAGCATAAACAAAATTACAACCAATGCGACTCCCATCTCCTAATAGCTTTTGAAAATGAGGCAAATCATGTGGCGTAGAAATAATCAAAACATCTTTAATACCCGCCAACATTAATATTGAGAGCGGATAATAAATCATTGGTTTATCATAAACAGGCATCAATTGTTTACTAACTGCCAAGGTAAGTGGGTGTAATCTTGTACCCGAACCACCTGCTAATATAATTCCTTTCATTTTTATCCTATTTTATACATTTCTTCATAATACTTTTGATAATCACCATTAGTTATATGGTCTATCCAATCCCAGTTTGATAGATACCAATCAACGGTTTTGGCTAAACCTTCTTCAAAAGTAACTGAGGGAGACCAACCTAATTCATTCATGAGTTTGGAAGCATTGATAGCATATCGTAGGTCATGTCCTGCTCGGTCTGCTATATATGTAATTAATTCCTCTGATTCTCCTTTTTTTCTTCCTAACTTTTCATCCATTGTAGAGCATAATAGCTTTACCAAATCAATGTTTTTCCATTCGTTATTTCCACCAATATTATACGTTTCCCCAATAATGCCATTATGAAAAATTACATCAATAGCTCGTGCATGGTCAATTACATATAACCAATCACGTACATTTTCACCTTTGCCATAAACAGGGAGTGGTTTTTTGTTTCTAATATTGTTAATCATTAACGGTATTAGTTTTTCAGGAAAATGATTTGGGCCGTAATTATTTGAACAATTTGATATAATAACAGGAAATTTATATGTATTATGATATGCCCTCACAAAATGATCTGAACTAGCCTTTGATGCTGAATAAGGTGAACGAGGGTTGTATTTTGTTGTTTCCACAAAAAACTCATCTAAATTGTGTAATTCTCCATATACTTCGTCGGTAGAAACATGGTAAAATCGTTTTCCTTCAAAATTACTCTTCCAAGCATTTTTAGCGGTATTTAACAAATTTACTGTTCCGATTACATTGGTCAAAACAAAAGCCATTGGGTCGGCAATTGACCTATCAACATGTGACTCCGCAGCCAAATGTATAACACCGTCAAAATTATATTTTAAAAATAATTTTTCAACAAAAAGAATGTCAGTAATATCTCCTTTTTCGAATGTATAATTTGGAAATGTAGCAATGTCAACAATGTTCTCCAGATTACCAGCATAAGTTAGGGCATCAAGATTGACTATATGATATTGAGGATAATTTGTTACAAATTGGCGAACTACGTGAGAACCTATGAATCCAGCACCGCCCGTTATCAAAATTATTTTGTTCATGATTAAATAAAATTCTTGATAAATGTGTACTTTTTGAAGTACACTTCTCTTTAAAAGTATCCAATATTCAAATTCTACGATTTTATTGATTTATAAATAATCTCAGCCCAGGCAAAATAGCTCGACTTTTTATTTGTAACCAATAAGCAAAATTATAGTTTTAATTTTAACTCAAGCCTACTAATAATGAAAAATTTATTATTCGGCAAAAAAAACAAAAAAATCCCGAGCGAATGAGGAGTTTTTTTATAAATCAAGAATATACTTTAGCTATTTTTCTTTTAGATTTTTTAGTAAAGCCAACTTTTTGATACTGCTCTTTATCTTTACTAAATTAGGCATCCCCTATTGTCAACGTCAATTTTGAAACGAACGCAATGGTTTTTCATTCCCTTTGAGACTACTACTATGCGAGACTGCCACAGATAGTTGAAGGCTGTAAGTTTCCATTACACTAGAGCTATGTTTAATACTTTTATTATAGGTTTCAAAACTCAAACCATTTCCGAGATTCAATAAAGGATCAGTCGATTATAAACTTACTATCCTTTTTATAGCATTTTCAAAATCTTTTGAGGCTTTTTTTAGATAAGCCTTGATATTATTTCTAAGACTTCATAAAAACATCCTATTTATAAGTTTAATTTCTCAATCTAAGTATTTATAGCCCATAGTACAGAAGAATAAATTAAAAAAACAATTTGTAGATTATTTTACTCTAAATAATTATTAGAATTACTTACATACAGTTTATTTAATTCTTTTAATATACCGTCTGCCATTAATTTAAGTTCTGGATTAAAAATCGTTTCAACTTTAGAGTCTTTGATGAAAAGTTCATCATTAAAAATCAGATTGGGGTCAATATAATCTATATTTAATTCGAATTTTGATACAATTGCTTTATTCATTTGAACACTATCTATTAGTAGATTTTCTACACTAGTAATCAAAACATCTTCATAATCTTTATTTTTTATAACTTCTAATATGTTCATATTAAACCTAATCCAAGCCTCAAGATATGTATTTTGTCTTTTCTTGTGATTTATTTTAAGGCGATATCCCAATAACTTTACCCAAGCAATTAATTTATTTTTTCTATTCTTTTGTGATTTCCAATCTGCCCTCATAATAGAATCGACAACCTCCCAATACGGTCTGTACACAATTACAAGTTTAGCATTAGGTATGATTCTATTCCACAAATCTTTCATTAATAAAACCGTCCTCGGATCTTTCCAACCCCATTGGTTTAAATTTCTTACTTGTATTATTTTCTTAGCTTTCTCAATATCCTCTTCATCAATCAATATATTTGAATGAAGTCCAACCATGAGTGGGTTCTTAATTCCATTTCTTGTTAATATTTCTTGTTGAAAATTTAAAATATCTATATCTTCATAGAACCCTGTCACATTATTATAATTTGGAGCTAAAAAGGATTCTCCAATATAAAGGCCACATTTGTTTAACCAATTTGCAGTAAAAGATGTACCAGACCTCCCCATTCCCAATATTATTACCACCTTACTTTCCATATTTTATACTTTGTTTTAAAACTATGCTAAAAACTATCAAATTTTGGGTGACTACTCGTAATGCAGTTATCCAAGCTGCTCCCGTGATTCCATATATAGGAATAAATATAAAATAACTTATCAAACATAGACAAGAAATAACTACAATAATATTTCTTAGTAGTTTTTCCTGATTACTCATAATCAAAATATTTCCGACTGGTCCAGTTATAATGTTAATAAATTGCCCTAATGATATGATTATTAAAATATTACTTCCTTGACTAAAATCTTTCCCAAAAATCATTAGAATTTCCTTAGGAAACGAAATAAGCAAATATGTGACAGGTATTGCGTAAATTAAAAGTATAAAAAAGGTTTTTTTTAATAGGTTTATGAGTTCTTGCTTTTTGTTATGTTCAAAAAGGATTGATAATTTTGGAGCAATTACACTATTAACTGCTACTAAAAGAATGCTTATTGATAATGAAATTTTTTTTATGATACTATAAACTCCTGTTTGCTCGGGACCAAACCAATAGTTAATTAGTATTATATCTATTTCCATAATGGCAGTAACTATACCTATCACACATAAGGAACGACTACTAATAATTAAGGGTAAATGAAATCGGTAACTTTTAAAGTTGCACAGGATTTTTATAAACTCTTTAACCTTTATATTATCATCTAGCTGTATTTTTTTTTTCAATAATACAAAAGAAAAAAACATTACTAGCCAGTTAAATATTAAATAGCATATTATTGCCTGTAAAAGTGTTAGATTAAAGCTAAGCAAAATACAAAGCATTAAAAATGGCACTGCTATGCCTATTAATATCCAACTAATCTGAAAAAAACCTATCCCTCTTAATATAGCAGCATTTTGTTCAATGTATAAAACAGGGATAATAACAAAGCATATTTGAAACGGTAAGCTCCTATTTTCCGAGTACATTAATAAATATCCTAAAGTAATGAGCGTAGCTAATAGGCTCAAAGGAAAGGTTTTAATCCGAGCTGTATGAATAATTTTTGTAGTTATTTGAATATTATTTATTGAGTGACTTTTAGCTATATGTTTAACTATTGATTCATTATAGCCTAAATTGCTCAACACTACACCCAAAACTTGTATAGAAAAAATGACTCCGAAAACTCCTGCTCCATTAGTACCAAACTTAACCGATATCTGCTGGTAAAACAAAAAAAGTAGAATAGCACCTAAACCTCTAAGAAAAATTGCAACCAATATATCCAACTTAAATCTGTCCATTTTTGGCATTATTTAATTTAGATATTGCTTCGTTGGTACTTTTTCTTTCAAGTATTCTAATAATTGTATTACAATTAGTTCAATATTTGTCTTTTCCGTTTTTAATATAATTTGGGCATTAGTTGGTACTTCAAAACCATTACCCGGAGAAACCCCTGTAAAATCTTTTATCACGCCTTTTCTGGCTTTTGCGTAAAGTCCCTTTACATCTCTCCGTTCACACTCCTCCAAGGAGGCCTCAACATAAATCAGATGAAAATCCTCTTCACCAATTATTTGACGAGCTAAGGCTCTAAATTCTTCTTTCGGAGTAATTAGAGATACTATTGTAATAAACCCAGTATCAGCAAAAATCTTTGCAATTTCGGCCGTTCTTCTAATATTTTCTTTTCTATCGTTTTCAGAGAAAGCTAAATCTGCATTAATACCACTTCTCAAAACGTCTCCGTCTAATATTTTGGATGAATATCTTTCCTCAAAAAGTTTCTTTTCTAAATGCCTTGCAATTGTTGTCTTACCAGCTCCCGATAAACCCGTCAACCATATAACACAGCCTTTATGCTCGTTCTTTTTCTCTCTATCACTTCTATTTACTAACCATTCTTCTGAAGAAAAAACAAAATTTTTAAATCGTATGAAAGAAAACAAACCTTGTGTCTTCTTCCACAGCCGCCTTGAAATTCTGCTCCACAATCTTTCATGTAAATAATAAAGAAAAATCTTTGTAAAAACCTCAATTCCTCCTATTGATAATGACTTTACGGTATCGCCAGTAATTATAAACGCTACGAATAATGTATCGATTGTACCTATAATTCTCCAGCTAATTCCCTTAATTAAGCTTTTTAATCTTGATTCATTTTTTAAATGCATACTTATTACAATAGGACAAAATTAAAAACCTAAAATTAAAGTTCCAAAACAATCCTTTTGAATCCTAAATTTAAGACCTTGCACGATAAAACGCTATAACAAAATGCATCTTATTAAATTTAGGTTTTGGATATTTTAACTTGTTCGTTAATCCAATGATATGTTTTAGTGATACCTTCCCTCAACGTATGAGATGGAGACCAGCCTAACTTTTCTTGAATCAAATCGTTGTCTGAATTTCTGCCGCGAACACCTTCTGGCCCTTTTATATTTTTAATTGTGATTGTCTTGCCCGAAATTTCAGCAATTAATTTAGAAAAATCATTGATTGATATCATTTCTTCGGAACCAATATTCACTGGGCCCGAGAAGTCAGATTCCATTAATAGACGCACCCCCTCTAAACACTCATCAACATACAAGAATGAACGAGTTTGTTTTCCATCTCCCCATATCTCAATAGTTCCACCATCTTCTACTTCAATAATTTTTCTGCAAATAGCTGCAGGTGCTTTCTCCTTTCCACCTCTCCATGTACCTTTTGGTCCAAAAATATTGTGAAAACGAGCTATTTTTACAGTGATACCTAAATTACGTTGATAAGCTAAAAACAAACGTTCACTAAACAGTTTTTCCCACCCATATTCGCTATCAGGAGCAGCAGGGTAGGCAGATTCTTCTGAACACTTTGGGTTTTCTGGGTCAAGTTGATTGTACTCGGGGTACATACATGCTGACGAAGAGTAGAAAATTTTCTTTACACCAGCCAAATGTGCTGCGTGAAGCATATTTAAATTACATAATGCAGAATTGTGCATTACGGCTGCATCGTTTTCACCTGTAAAAATATAGCCAGCACCACCCATATCGGCAGCTAGCTGATAAACTTCATCAATGCCTCCTTCAGATACTTGACGACAAACAACTGGGTCAGTCAAATCACCAATTACAAAATCGTCGGCATTACCATTACCATATTCATTATATTTTAAATCTACCCCTCTTACCCAATAACCTTCATCTTTAAGACGATTCACTAAGTGACCTCCAATAAAACCACCTGCACCACAGACCAATGCTTTTTTCATTTGAAAATAAAATTTTATATTATTACTCTTTAAGCACATTAAAATAGCAAATAATTGCAAACTAACTGGTAGGTTTTTTATAAATTTTTACAATAATTAAACCGATCAAAAGAGGCTTCAACCTATTGCTTACTTTTCAGAGATACCAACCTTTTGCATAAAGTTAGGTATTGGCTAATCTTAAATCTATATTTATAGCAAAAAGCACCCTCAATTTAATCTCCTTCAATCCAATATAAGTTTACATTAAAGCCTAAAGTTTTATTTTTTTTACCAAACTCCACAGCCAAAGGCAAATTTGGATAATCTAAGCTAACTGCTGCAATTTCAACATCTTTTAAGTCTTGGTCGAGCACAATTTAAATAATCAAATTTGATTTTATTCGAAAAGAAGACTCTGTGGTAATCTCTGGTAAATAAATACAAGAAATATTATAAACTTTAATCCTGCACAAAAATACTGCTTATTTTTACTCAATCCAAATATCGTTTGTTAATTTATGATTTGGCAAATAAAGGCATAAAAAAACTCCCCAAATAAATGAGGAGTTTTTTTTGTGTTAATCAGTCTGCAACTTTAGCTATTTTTCGCTTAGGTCTTCTGCGTTCTGATTTTTTAGTACCACCTGCTTTTTGGTACTGTTCTGAGTCTTTACCAAATTTGGCAGCTACTCCAGTCAGCATACGTTCGCTGAAAGCACGCAACAATTTTTCTTTTTCTTTGATACTGCTCCTGAGCGAGTCTGCCAAAGACAATTGCGTGTTGTAAGCTTCCATTGCTTTCGATACCTGATCGATGCTTTGTTGGTAAGACTCAACAGTTAAACCATTTCCGAGATCCAATGTAGGATCAATCGATTTTAAACTTGCCATTCTTATGATAGAATGTTCGAAGTCCTTTGAGGACGTTTTACTATAAGCCATACTATTATTTTTTAGGCTTTTTTTAATATATCCTCTTTCAAAGTTTTAATTTCTCAATGCAAGCAACTATATTTGAATCCTTTTAGATTAACACAGTCCTTAAGAGTCCTTTTCCCGGCCAGGAGAAGGGCTTTTTGCATTTAAGATTTCAACTTAAAAAACAGTGTACAGAAAAAGGAGGTAAGTTTGGTGGAAAATAAACGTTTCAATAATACTTGCAGTTTTGTTGCAAAGTATTTGCTGATAAATGATTATAAGTATGAAGAACATTTATTTTAACAATATTCAAAATCGCATAAATGGCTTATTATTAGTTATTTATGTTCTGATTTACAAAATAAATATTCTCAATTAAATAGTTACCCTTACTTATTATTAATTATTTACAGCAAAAATAAAAAGCAGGCTTTGATTGTAAATCTACCAAAAAAGCACCTATTGCTATTTTTTTACTTTTATTTAACCCCTACTTTAGGCTACATTTTTAACAGTACACCTTATTAGGATAATCTCCATTTTGGAGATAAAGCAAAGATAAAAAAAAATTTTTTTATTAAAAAAGAAATTTCTAAATTTTATTAAATGGTTTTCTTATGCGATGCTTATACACATACTACTTGACATCTTGCATTCATTAGAAGCAGTTTTATGTAGCAATTTTTTGTTAGTGCCTGATTAATTGTACTTTTCCGAACAAATATATTCATAATTCTATTTTTTATTGAGAAAGTTACTCTTGTTAAAAAATGAAGCTTGAGCAGTCATTTTTAGGATAATAGATACAGGTTTTATTTTGTAAAACGATTGTAAATATTGAGATTCGAAATATAAGTTTCAAAATATGAAATAGTTCGGTTCGCCATAGTGACGGTTTGCCCTTTGTTACAAGATAACTATCGGAGTGACGATTTGCCCATTCGTTACAAGACAATAATCGCAGCGACGGTTCGCACCTTGTTATAAGATAACGAACGGTGCGACGGTTCGCACCTTGTTATAAGATAACGAGAATGTGTTATAAGATAACAAGAATGTGTTATAAACTAACAAGACCTTGTTATAAACTAACAAGACCTTGTTATAAACTAACAGGACCTTGTCATAAACTAACAAGACCTTGTCATAAACTAACAAGACCTTGTTATAAACTAACAAG
>JAIXOL010000020.1 GCA_027486845.1 Cytophagaceae bacterium | reverse complement strand
TTCCACTGATTATTTCGTGTATTGACATCTGGTAATTTATTATCAGGGTCAATAACAATAGATTCAATAGCCGATTTTGAATCATGTCTGAAACTCCAAGTGTTGCCACGTTGCCATATTTCGTAAGGAAGCAGTACTCGTTTTTTCGTACCATTTACTTCTTTGATTTCAAGCGTTACCGGCATAGGCATTTTTTCCAAATTCTCTATAGTAATTACAGAGCCTTTAGTAGCGTCTTGTTGTATGTAGGATACATCTTTTACTCCTTGATCAATTTTCCAATCGTTGATGTACCAACCTTTCCAAAACCAACCTAAGTCTTCACCTGCAGCATCTTCCATGGTGCGAAAGAAATCAAGTGGAGTTGGGTGTTTAAATGCCCAACGGTTTACATATTCTTTGAAAGCATAGTCGAAACGTTTTTCTCCTAAAACTAATTCACGCAGCATTGTGAGACCATAACCAGGCTTCATGTAAGCCGCAATTCCTAAATTATTATCCTGAATTACGTCAGGAATATTTACAATTGGGTCACGGTCATAATAATAGGGCGTCATCTGACGAATGTTTTCAGGGCTATAATATTCGCCATTATTGAAGTTTTTGGTAGAAAGTGAATTGATAAAGGTATTAAAGCCTTCGTCCATCCAAGCATGTTTACGTTCATTGCTTCCAACAATCATTGGAAACCAATTATGTCCAAATTCATGGTCAGTTACCCCCCATAGACTTTCTGTTTTATCTCGATAATCACAGAATACAATACCTGGGTATTCCATTCCAGCAACAACCCCTGCTACGTTTACCGCACTTGGATAACTATATTCAAATACGTATTTTGAATAGAATTCTATGCAACCTTTTACATATTCAGACGAACGTCCCCAAGCATCATTGCCATTACTTTCTTTTGGGTAAACCGATTGTGCTAATGAGGTCTTGCCACTAGGCAAATTGATTTTACAAGCATCCCAAATAAATGCTTTCGAACTTGCCCAAGCTACATCTCGTGATTGTTTACACTTAAATTTCCATGTCAAAGTACCTTCGGTACGTGGACGTGACTTTGCATCATTTACCTCATCGGCACTTCTGATAATTACAGTTTTATCACTGTTTTTAGCTGCATTAAAACGTTTGATTTGTTCGGCTGTCAACACTTCACTGGGATTCATTAATTCACCCGAACCAACTACCAAATGATTATATGGTACTGTGACATTATACTCAAAGTCGCCATATTCTAAATAAAATTCACCTGCACCCAAGTAAGGTAATGTATTCCAGCCTTCAACGTCATCATAAACGGCCATTCTTGGATACCACTGAGCAACTTCGTATATTATACCATCTTGTGTTTCTTGCTTGCCCATGCGGTCAGAGCCATAATGAGGTATTTTGAATGAATAAGAAATCTTGATTTTAATTTCTTCGTTTGGTAAGATTGGTTCAGCCAAACGAATCTGCATACGAGTATCATCAATTAAATGCTCAGCATAAATTGAACGTATAGAGTTTTTTTTTCCTGTTTGAGTATTTTTATCTACGCTAACAAACTGAATAGTATATCCACCATCAAATCCAGCATTGCCAAAACGGCCACCAGCAATAGTAGTAGTTTTTCCACCTCTCGACTCGTTATTGAATTGATTTTGGTCAAGTTGTAGCCAAAGGAAAGGTAATTTATCTGGACTATTATTCTTGTAGGTAATCTCCACATCTCCAGCTAATACATTAGCCTCTTCGTCGAGTTTAATATTAACTTTATAGTCTGCTTTGTTTTGCCAATACAATGGACCAGGAGCACCCGTTCCGCTTCGATAAGCAGTCCCTGGCATAAAATTGAATAGTGGATTGAAAGCATCGCGGTGGTCATATTTAGATATTGTTGGCATTTGTGCATTCACTTGCTGACTAATCGCTAATGCACAAAATAAAAATAAATTATTTATTTTCATGAGATTATGATATTTTACTTAAAAAGTTTTAATTGTTGTTCAAAATTGTATTATGCCCTTTCAAAACGATAAAGTAATAAATTTCTTTTATAAAGAGGTAGTATTATTTTATAAAAGTTCTACTTTACTTTTATGGTAGATTTTTTTAATTCTTTTGGAGGTAACTTTCTGATACAAATTATGTCTAATCCTGTATCATGAATTGGTTAATTTTACAGAATAAGAATATTCAATTAATAATTTTTATGAGATTTTAGCTTGTCAAAAGGTATTTTTTTCATAAATTGGCAAAAAATTTTAATACATACTATTTCTGTAAACTTAATTCAGAACCGGATTGGAGTATTTTTCAAACAGAAATCATAACAATTAATCAAAAATGAAATCTAAACTATTTTCCGTACTAACTTTAGCAATACTTTTGCCTTTAGTTGGGTCTGCTCAGCAACTTAATTCAAAATGTAATTTACTTCCTTACTCGATTTTTAAAGGAGCATCGGATAAAATGCCAGTTGTTTTAAAAGTACTTGGCACAAGCCCACAGTTTGGTGAAATTCCAAAGCATACCAGTCAATCTGCGTATAACCATTTAAAATCTGTTTATGCTAAAAATACCAAAAATAGTAGAACTGAGATTAATGATCTATTGCAAGCATTGGGCTACAGTGGTTTTACTGATCCTAGTTTTACAAGCAAAAGCTTAACTCCGGAGATACTTCCAGCTGGTACTATTGGTTGGATGGGAGCTTATTCACGTGGACATAAATATGCCTGGTCAAAATTGGGTAAAGATTTTCCAACTTTCAAAATTTATGCTAAAGGTGGTGAGTGTTTTCTTTATATTATGAAGAAATGTGGTAATGCGTTTTATATTCCAGCACCAACTTGCCAAGGTAGTCCATGTCCATGTCCAGAAGGTTATGTATGTAATGGCCAAGGATGTTGTGAGAAAATTCCAGTTCCACCAGTTTTCTGTAAAACACAAACTATCAATATTTCAGGTAGTGGTCAAGTAAGCAGTGGAGATGTATTAAATACAAGTAAAACAATGGAAATTGTTGCTGTAAATACAGTATCTGGTGTTACAAAAGGTTTACTTTTAGGTTCATATCCTGTTCCGGTTCGCTCTACATATGATTTTAATGTTAAAGGAGAAGCTCAATATTCAAAAACTGTTGAGGTTTGTAATGAAGCTAATTCTGCTCCTGCGTCAATGAATTTGTCGTTGCCGTTGAACTTGAACTATAAAATTACTAAAAACGAAGTTTTAGTGGGAGAAGGTGAGAAATTATATTTAAATGTTACAGAAGACCAATTCAAGGCTTTAAGCAAAGCTTATAAAGCAGTAAACGTAACTGCATCGACTACTCCAAACTTAGTAGCTGCGTCTAAGAAAGTATCATCAAGTACTGCGACCGAAACAACTACAAGTGCGTTTGGTGGTGGAGAGCCGAAATGTGCAGACCAAAAAATTAATTTCTTAGGAAAAACTGAAATTAAAGATGGTAGTGTAAAAAGTGGAACTAACGATGTAACAATCATCGGTATTTATAAGAAAGCTGGTAAATTAGATAAAGGAGAAATGCCAGAGAAGTATCTTTGCCTTGGAAGTTTTAAAGTACCAGTAAAATCTGCTTATGAGTTCACGACCTCTGGTGGTAGTGATATTTCAAAAATCGTAAGAGTTTGTTCTAAAGATGGTGTTGCACCAGCTGACCAAAATATTAATGTTCCAGTTAAAATGACCTACAATTTTACTAAGCAAGATGTAACTCTTGGCGACTACAATAAATTATATGTTACTCTTACTGAAAAACAATACAAAGCTTTAATTAAAGATTATAACCGTTGTTGCACAGAAGGTGGCGAAGGTAAATGTAAATAAGAAATAGATTAGAACAAAAGAGGAGCCCTATTCACAAAATGAGTAGGGCTCCTCTTTTATATTTATAATGTAATTTTGTTTTGTGATATCGACAAAGAAGTTTGTATTTGGCAATTAATATTTTCGTTTACCTCCTGTTTTTTTGGCAGGAGAATATCTTAAATAGAATTCTAAGTACTAAGTCTGAATTTTTATAAAATTATATTTTCTTATCTGTTAACAATCTGTATTTTAAGTAATGAGACAATAATAATCGACAAATTGAAATGATACACCTTATTGATAGATAGTGTTTTATCTCTTGTCTCGAATCTCATGTCTTTTGTCTCAATACTTATATTAGTGATTATACTTTATACTTCTGTTTTTTTATCAAAAAAACTCACCTCGAATTTCAAAGTGAGTAAGATAGTTATTTATTTAGAATTTTTATGTTTTTAACTTCTTTTTTTTGGCTGCAGGAAATAATACATTATTTAAAATCAAACGATAACCAGCTGAATTTGGATGCAGATTCAAATCAGTTGGCTCTTCACCAACATAATGTTGATAATCTTCAGGGTCGTGGCCGCCATAAAAAGTCCAAAAGCCCTTTCCAGCAGTTCCATGAATATACCTTGCCTCGCCAATAGAACGGTTCTCCGCAAGGGTAATCACATCTGGTTTAATGTATTGCTTTTTGAATGCAGTTGTTTGTCCCATAAAGCCTTTAATTAAATTGGCATGGTTTTGTGTAAGCATTGTAGGAATTGGATCCCACTTCGCAGAAAACTGAAATAATGAAAAATAATCATTATTTTCTGTTACACCACGATCTTCTTGTTGATTATCAATGCTCGAAAATTCCATTTCATAAGGATTTGTAATTAGTCTGAAATCTTTGAAAGCAAAGCAATTTTCGTATTTGAGTTTGTTTTCAGCATTTGGGTCAGCACCGTCTCCATCATAAGGAGCCTCCACAATATCAACACCATCGGCGGCTAGTGCAATATCGAAAGTATCAGTTGCATTACACATGGCAAACATATAACCGCCACCGAAAATAAAATCTCTAATTTTTCTTGAAACACCTAATTTCAAATCGGGGATTTTTGTGTAGCCAAATTTCTTAGCGATTGTTTCTGCTTCTTGTTTTTGTTCTTGATACCAAGCTTGACCACGCATACGCAAAAATTTCCCAAATTGACCAGTAAAATCTTCATGGTGGAGATGAAGCCAGTCGTACTCAGGAAGTTTATTTTCTAAAACTTCTTCATCGAAAATTTTATCGTAAGGAATTTCGGCATATGTAAGAACCAGCGTAACTGCGTCGTCCCACGGTTGGGTAGTTTTTGGAGAATATACCGCAATTTTTGGTGCTTTATTTAGTTTTACAGCATCCATATTGGCATCATTTGAGGCAATTACGTTTAAAATTGACTGCGATTCTGCTTCTGAAATTACTTCATAGCTTACACCACGAATAACGCACTCATTGATAAATATTTGTGATGCCGTAAATAAAAAGCTGCCTCCTTTATAATTAAGCAGCCATTCAACCTCTGTTCCATGAGTTTTTAATAACCAAAAAGCTATTCCGTATGCTTTCAAATGATTTCGTTGCGTTTCGTCCATCGGAATCAAAATGCGATTTGCAAAAAGATTTGATGTTAACGAAAACGTCAACAATACTAAGAGTGTCAGTTTTTTCATTATTTTCTATAAAAATTATGTAATCAAATGTAGCAATCTTTATACCAATTATCAACGAAATTGCCATTTGATTATTAGTTAGGCGTCAATGATTTTTTGAAAGATATTTTAAAGCCATAGTTTTTTTAACCGAAAAGTCAGAGAATAGGCTTAAAAAAATGATAAGCGGTTGAATCACCTATCTTAATCGTTTGTGCTTTTGGAAACTCTTGATGAATTTTGTATCATTGAAATCTAAGTACAATATGTAATAAATTAAGGTGAAACATGAATTTAAAAGAAAATGTTAGCGAAGGTTTACGCTCCATAAAAGGGAATATGCTTCGAACGGTACTTACGGCTTTGATTATTGCTATTGGTATAACATCATTGGTTGGAATCTTGACTGCTATTGATGGAATGCAAAGTTCCGTAGATAATAGTTTTGCTGGTCTTGGAGCAAACTCATTTGATATTAAAGGTCCACGCATGTTTCGACGTCGAAGTGGTGGAATAAACGATAAAGATTTTCCACCAATCGAATACCGAGAGGCGAAGCAGTATAAAGAACTTTTTCAAGCAAAAAATTCCGGAGCAACAGTCAGTATTTTCACGAGTGTTTCTGGTTCTGCTCAGTTGAAATATAAATCAATTAAGACAAATCCGAATAGTTTGATTCGAGGAATTGATACCGATTATCTAGATATGAAAGGTTATAAATTGACTGCTGGTCGGAATATTAGTGATAATGATATTGATTTTACTAATAATGTGGTGATTTTGGCTAATGAGTTGGCGGTTTCGCTTTTTCCAAAAGAAAGCCCGATTGACAAAGAAATCTCATTACTCGGATTAAGATTTAAAGTCATTGGAGTTTTGGAGAAAAAAGGAAGCATAACGGGCGGAGGCGATGACCGTGTGGCACTCGTTCCGCTTGAAACTGGTCGCCAAATTGCTGGTAATAGAAAGTTAACTTTTGACATTACTACTTCTGTAAAAAATGTTTCAGACATAGATTATATAATTGGAGAAGCCGAAGCGGTCATGCGTAGAGTAAGAAGAGATGCAATCGGCAAACCTGCTTCATTTGCAATTGAACGTTCAGATGCTCTGGCGAAAGATTTTGAAGAAGTAACGGGCTACCTGAGAGTAGGAGGGTTTGGAATCGGAATCATTACACTGTTAGGTGCAGCCATTGCCTTGATGAATATTATGATGGTGTCTGTTACAGAACGTACCCGTGAAATCGGTATCAGGAAAGCCATTGGAGCAACCCCATTCAAGATACGATTACAGTTTTTGATGGAGGCAATTGTGATTTGTATTTTAGGTGGAATCGCTGGAATCATTATGGGAATTGGTATCGGAAATATAATTGCAAAACTTATCAGCGATAAAAGTAGCTTTATAATTCCGTGGGCTTGGATAATGATGGGTTTTGTTGTTTGTGTATTTGTGGGCATTTTGTCTGGATTTTACCCAGCATACAAGGCTTCAAAATTGGATCCGATTGAGTCTTTGAGATATGAATAGTTACAAAAATATCAACAAAAAACCTCATAATTGCTAAATTATGAGGTTTTTTTGTGCTGAGTAAAAATTATTAAAAGGATTTCCAGTTTGAGTTTTCATTGTCTTTTTCAGAAGGATGTTTGGTATTTATTTGAATACCTCTTTTTATACCATTCTAAAAAACAATTAACCTCTAAAACAAATTCATCAGCCACTGGATAATTTTTAAAAGTAGCCATATTAAATACTAATTTTTCATTTTCTAATTCTGAATATCTTTTGACTAAATTATTGCACTTTTTTAAGTTTGGAGGAGATATAGTTAACAATCTGCACTTTTTGAAAAGTTCGTTAGAAAGTTGAAGAGATGATTTGTTATTTACATTTCCAAGTGAATGAAAAACTTTACATTACGTTTTAATCTTATTTTCCTTTCATTTTCTGTATAGCCTTCTATTATAAAAATTGTATTTTTCCATTTTTTGAAATTGAAAGGATTTTACTGAAAGAATTGCCAAATTTTATATTTAGCAAAGACTAAAGCTGATTTGCCAAGATAGCATTATTTTGCTCAAATAAATTTCAAAAATTAATAAAAACAAAAAAGTGATAAAACTAATAATTTTTTAAAAATAATGTACCTGATTTTGGGAAAGGTTTACAACCTGCCAATAAAATTAAAGAAACTAATTATTCAACAAAAGTCAAATCTTTTGGCTTTGGATATGTAATCAATTTTGAGAAATCAACTTTCCAAAAATCTAAATCGAGCAATTGATTTTTAGCACATTGCGTAAGTGTTATCACAACTTCGGTTCCATCTGAATCTTTGTATTTTGCTTGAATGAGGTCATCTTTGTATTGTGAAATCATGGGGTTTCCCAAACTAATACTTCCCATTTTTCCTCCTTCATATTCTTCAACGTCTTCATTTATTGGGTATTGTTCTGTATTTAGCTGCAGTTTTTCTAATAAGAAAATGATTAAATTTCGTTCGTTTTCTCTGATTTTTCGGCGTTCTTTCATTGAATTTTCGATAAATTTCTTCAAAATTAACAAAATTCTGTTTTATAAATCAAAAAAAGGCAGATAATCGTTAAATTATCTGCCCTGAGAATTGAATATTTGAAATCAAATCAGTCCTTTATCACGAAATCTGAATCCTTAAGCCCCTTGTTTACTTTAACAGATTGCACTTCTGAAGTGACTTCGCCCATTTGGCCTGCACTTCTTTTAGTTTGAGAAGGTAACATTACCTCAACTCCTTTGAATTTTTTATAGTTTAAATAGAAAACATTATTTTCAAATTTTCCTCTTGGAGTTTCATTCATTGAATAAGTTTTTACTTTCATTCCAGATTCAACATCATAAAAATCATTCCACTTTTTTCCATCAGCCGTTGAAAGTTCGAGTTTATAAGCATCTTTGTCTCCAACTTTTTCTTTGCCAACAACTGTGCGTATGATTCCCATTTTGTCATAAAGTGTTTCTGAAAATGGATTACTTCTCATTGCAGCCATTTGTGCTTCTTTTCCTTCCATTGGTGGGCGATTTCCTCCACCAAAGCTACTACCACTTTTCATTTTGTTTCCATCATAAATTGTACTCATAACTTCGTTGCCATTGGCAAAAACTGACATTGCATAGCGGTCTGGAAATTTGAATTTCATTTCGGTTTCTGAAGTGCCTCTTTGAGTTTCGCTTGTACTACTGATTGTTAAATCTTGAATTTTAGCGATGGCTTCTTTGCCACCAATTGCCGTCAAATATTTCTCTATTATCGCATCGGCACTTGGTGTTTCTTGTGCAAAACTTCCAAATGTAAGTAAAGAAAATACGGTTACAAATAATTTTTTCATTGTTTTTTAATTTTAATTGAATTTGATGTTTGTACAAACAATTTACTCAAAAGTAAAGTTTTTATTTTAATGTACATACAAAAATCGTATCGAAGTACATAAAAATTTTATAAATAATGATAAAAGAAAAAGTAGCCATTTTTTGGTTTCGCCGTGACCTCCGTTTAGAAGATAATGCTGGACTTTATCACGCCCTAAAGAGTGGATTTAAAGTTTTACCAATTTTTATTTTCGATAGAAATATCCTAGATAAACTCGAAAATAAAAATGATCAGCGAGTAGAATTTATTCATAAAGCCCTTACAGATATTCAAGAACAGCTACTGAGTTTTGGCTCGTCATTATTGATAATGTATGGTTATCCGACTGAGATTTGGGAAAATTTAATGTCAGATTTTGAAATTGCCGAAGTTTTTACCAATCATGATTATGAAAAATATGCCATCGAACGTGATACACAAATAGGAGCGATGCTCAATGCAAATGGCATACCATTTCATACTTTTAAAGACCAAACGATTTTCGAGAAAAATGAAGTTTTGAGTGGAGCAAAAACTCCATATACCGTTTTTACACCATATAGCCGAAAATGGAAAGAGTCCCTCAATGAATTTTATTTGAAATCTTACGCAACCGAAAAATATCATCATAACTTCATAATTACAGACCTTTTTAAATTGCCTACTTTAGAAGATATAAATTTTGTTGAAACAGGTAGTGTGTTCCCAAAAAAGGAATTACAAGAAGAGTTGATAAAAAAATATGATGAAACACGGGATATTCCTTCAATTCTGGGTACTAGCCGACTAAGTGTACATCTTCGTTTTGGAACCGTAAGTATAAGGAAATTAGTGAGGAAGGCTATTGTCCTAAATGAAAAATGGTTGAATGAACTTATTTGGCGAGATTTCTATATGAATATTCTTTTTCACTTTCCTCACATAAATGAGGGTCGGGCATTTAGAAAAGAATATGACAATATTATCTGGCGAAACAACGTAGCTGAATTTCAAAAATGGTGTGAAGGAAAAACTGGATATCCAATTGTAGATGCTGGAATGCGTGAACTAAACGCAACTGGATTTATGCATAATCGAGTCAGAATGGTTGCCGCTAGTTTCTTGATTAAACATTTGCTGATTGATTGGCGTTGGGGTGAAGCATACTTCGCAGAAAAATTGATGGATTTTGACTTTTCAGCAAATAATGGCGGTTGGCAATGGGCATCTAGTAGCGGTTGTGATGCCGCTCCATATTTCAGAATTTTTAACCCAACTTCTCAAACTCAAAAATTTGACCCTGAGCTAAAGTATATTAAAAAATGGATTCCAGAATTGAATAGTTTTGAATATCCTCGTCCGATTGTTGAGCATGCTTTTGCACGTGAGCGAGTATTGAAAGCTTACAAAGATGTATTAGATAAAAAGTAAAATGATTTGCTACTTCAAGACGAAGTGTGTATTTTTGATTTAGGGTTATTAATCCTAACTAATGTTAATCAAATAAAATGACATTTCTTGATCAATCTGCTCAGTATATATTTAATAAACACCAACTCTCACAACTTAAAAACATTTGTGTGGTATTGCCAAGCCGTAGAGCAGTTTTTTATTTCAAACAAGCCTTAGCAAAACTATCTGATACTCCTTTTATCTCTCCCGAGATTCTTGCGATTGATGATTTTGTATTGAAAATGTCTGGTGTCAATCAAATTGATGCAGTTAGTTTGCTGTTTGAACTTTATGAAACTTTTAAGAAATATGACCCTGACGTAAAGTTTGAAAGGTTCATTTCTTGGGCTCCAACTTTACTCCGTGATTTTGATACGATTGACCTTTACTTAGTCAATAATCCAAAATCTATTTTTGAATACATGAGCGAAGCCAAGGTTTTGGAAAGATGGAATCCTACGCAACTTCGTAATGGGAAATCAGAATATCAGATTACTCCAACTATTGATAAATACTTCAAACTCTTTGAAAATATTTATAATGTTTACGTAGATCTACAAAAAGTGTTGACTGAAAAAGGTTTAGCTTACAGAGGTATGGCCTATCGTACTTTAGCCGAATCTGTAAAACAACTTCTTGTTGAGAAAAATGAAAACTCTATATTCTTTGATAAATACTATTTTGTAGGTTTCAATGCACTTAGTGATTCTGAGGAAAAAATCATTGAAACGCTCGTTAAAACAAATAGAGCTGAGACACTTTGGGATGCCGATACTTATTTCATGAGCCCTGAATACAATCACAAAGCTGGTATGGTTTTGAAATCATACAAAAATAGTGGAAGATTTGGCAAGTGGAATTGGCAAACTGATGAACTGCTAAAAGGAGAAAAACAAATGAGAATAATCGGGGTTGAAAATGCGACAATCCAAACAAAAATTGCCGGTCATATATATGCTGAAGCGGTTGCTATAAATCCTAATGTTCCCACTGTTATTGTGCTAGCTGATGAGAATTTATTGCAGCCAATGATGTATTCCCTCAATGAACGAATTTCAGATTTTAATATTACAATGGGGCTTTCATTGCGGGGTTCAATGTTGTTTACATTGATTGACGCAATTTTTGAGCTTCAACAAAATATCGCTGAATTAAAGACTAAGGATGGTAGCATAATAAAATTGCCAAAATACAACCACCGTCATATTTTCAAAGTTCTTAATCACCCGTTTATCAGACGCTACGAACAAATTAAATATGCGGCAGAAATTAAATCTAAATCTCAAGAGAAGACAGTTTTTAGAAAAACGCTTTCTGAAATTTTAAGAGCAAATAAAGTTTACCTAAGTCAAGATGAAATGTTGAATCTTGGGGAAAATGAGCTTATTTTTAAAATCTTGTTTTCGAGATGGGGGGATAATCCTCAAAAGGCACTTTTATCGTTTTATGATTTAATCGACGAACTTCGTAATGTCTATCGAGATTCTAAAGATGCAATCGAAACAGAGTACCTATATTTGTTTCTTACTATTTTACATCGTCTTGAAAAAATACTATTTAAGAATCGAGAGTTAAGTCTTAAAAGTTTTAAGCATTTTCTTTATGAACTTATAAAGCAAGAGAAAATTCCGTTTAGTGGTGAACCAGTTTCAAATCTGCAAATCATGGGAATGCTCGAAACCCGTTGTTTGGATTTTGAACGAGTAATAATTTTGTCAGTTAATGAAGGAATTTTGCCATCTGCCAAACATGTAAATTCACTTATACCGTTTGATGCTTGTACTGAATACCATCTTCCCGTATATACAGACCAAGATGCTGTAATGTCTTATCACTTTTTTAGACTATTGCAAAGAGCAAAAGAAATTGATATTTTATATGTAATTCCTAATGGCGAAGGACTCGGCGGTGGTGGTAGCGAGAAAAGTAGATTTGTTTTACAAATTGAAAATGAGTTGGTAAAAGAAAATAAAAATATTAAATTGTCATATCCGAAAATAAGTTTTGGAAAAGATACTGATATTGAAGTATTCAATAAAATCGAGATTTTTAAGAATGATGAAATTCTTCAGAATATCAGTAAGTTAATTTCTGAAAAAGGAGTTTATCCAACTTCTATTAGTAGTTATTTAAAATGCTCGTTACAATTTTATTTTGATAAAGTTGCCAAAATTTCAAAACGAGAAGAAATTGACGAAAATTTTGGAGCTGATGTCTTTGGTACTTGGATTCATAATACTTTAGAAAAAATTGACAAAGATTATGGTCCAGTAATTTTTGAAGAAAATATTAATAAAATTATTACTGAATTAGAAAAACGACTTGATGATGCATACCAAGAAAAATTTGGTGGTTTCATTGTAGAATCGGGAATGAATTATTTATTGAAACAAGTTGCTGAACAGTTGCTGACAAGTTTTTTTGAGAGTCAAAAAGAAACGCAAAGTTTCCCAATTGAAGTTATTGAGGCAGAACAGTTGATAGAGGTAGTTTATGAAAAAGTAATTTTTGGTAAGTTTCAGAAAATTAAAATTGCTGGACGTATAGACCGAATCGAAAGAGAAGGGGATGTTTTGAAAGTAATTGATTATAAAACGGGGATAGTTGTGTCCAAAGATTTAGAAACTCCCAAAGACTTGACTTTAGAAAAAGCCCTTATACAACCCGATAAAGAAAAGCTTCGACAGCTTTGGTTATACCAATATTTAGTAACGAAATCAATGTATGAGCGAAAGCTCATAATTGGTGGAGAGAATTTTGAAAATTATGGTGTAATAGCTAAAATTTATTCATTACGTAATTTAAAAGAAAAATTAGAAGTAAATTTGAACTTTGAAAGTGACACAACAATTTTTGGTTTTATTAAGAAATCAGAGGAAATTCTGACCCAAATCATAACTGATTTATTGAACCCAGAAATACCGTTTGTCCAAACATCTGAAATCAAAACTTGTGAGAGATGCGATTTCAAGGGGATTTGTGGTAAATAAAATTAGCCTAAATTGAAAACTAACAGCAAAATTTCAGACCAAGGAATTAAAAACATTCCGTTTCTTGACCTAAAGTCGATAAATAGACCGTACGAAAAAGATATAAATACTGCATTAAAAAATACAGTTGCATCGGGTTGGTTTGTGCTTGGAGAAGAAGTTAAAAAATTTGAAAAATCTTTTGCCGAATTCTGTGGTGTTAGGCATTGTATCGGGGTTGCCAATGGACTTGACGCTTTAGTACTTTTATTAAAGGCATCCAATTTTCCTCCAAATTCAGAAGTTATTGTACCATCAAATACTTATATTGCTACAATTTTGGCAATAACTCTAGCCGGTTTCAAACCAATTTTAGTTGAGCCAGATTTAGATACCTATTTGATTGACCCAACAAAAATTGAAAAAAAAATCACTCGAAAAACAAAAGCGATATTAGTTGTGCATCTTTATGGGAAATGTTGTGATATGGAATCGATACTTCGAGTAGCACAAAGTTATAATATAAAAGTTTTTGAAGATGCAGCTCAATCCCATGGTGCAACTTATCAGGGTAAGAGGGCTGGCAATTTAGCTGATGGTGCTGGGTTTAGTTTTTATCCAACTAAAAATTTAGGAGCGATGGGTGATGCAGGTGCAATTACAACAAATGATGATGTATTGGCCGAATTACTAAGAGCAAAAAGAAATTATGGTTCGGGGAAAAAATATGTTTTTGATTCTCAAGGTTTGAATAGTCGTTTAGACGAGCTCCAAGCCGCCATTTTAAATGTTAAATTTATAAATCTTGAATCTGAGAATTTTATTCGTCAAAAAATTGCAATTAGATATCTATCCGAAATAAGAAATTCAAAAATCATACTTCCACCTGCTGATACTTCTCACAAAGATGCTTGGCATTTATTTGTAGTGAGGGTTGAAAATCGAGATGAATTTAGAAAATATCTAGCAGACAATGGTGTTGGCTCTGATGTACATTATCCAATTGCTCCTCATAAGCAATTAGCTTACCCAGAATGGAACAATCGGACATTTACGATTGCCGAAAAAATTCATAAAGAAGTTGTAAGTATTCCTCTTAATGTAGTTTTATCTGAAAATGAAATTAACTATATAATTGACAAAATAAATAAATATTAATTTCTTCGATTATAGAAATTTATTGAATGAAAAACGAAAACCTAAAGTTACTATCAGTCGTAGTACCTGTATATAATGGAGGGAAAACCATTGTTCAGCTTGTAGAAACGTTACAAGTAGTATTACAACAATATGATTTTGAAATAATTTTGGTCAATGATGGTAGTCCCGATGATTCTGAAAAAGTTTGTAAAATTTTAGAAGCTAAAAATTCTAATTTAAGGTTTTACTCTCTTCGTAAAAACTTTGGTGAATTTAATGCTGTAATGTGCGGGTTAAATCATGTTGAAGGAAAGTACGCAGTTATTATTGATGATGATTTTCAAAATCCGCCTTCTGAAATTATGAAGATGGTTGATAAAGCTCAGTCTGGAAACTTTGATGTAGTGTACAGTTATTATTATGAGAAAAAACATAATTTTTTTAGAAATTTTGGAAGCTGGATAGTTAACCGTCTTACTACCTCGTTGCTACAAAAGCCATCCGATCTATATTTGTCAAGCTTCAAACTTATTAACTTTGAAATAGTTCAAGAAATTATAAAGTATAAAGGGCCGTACCCATATATTGATGCACTTATTTTTCGCGTCACAAATAATGTTGGTAAAATACAAGTTCTGCATAAAACTCGATTGGAAGGAGAGTCGAATTATACTTTAAAAAGATTAATTACACTTTTTATGACTATTCTTTTTGGATATTCTATCTTACCAGCCCGTATTATTTTGTCAATCGGAATTTTTTCATTGTTACTCTCAATCGTCATTATCATACTATTTGTTTTTGGAATCATATCTGATTGGAGAATTTTTATTTATATTTTCTTAGGTGGGGTGCAACTCACTTCACTTGGTGTCATTGGTGAATATGTTTCGAAAGCATTTTTATCGCAAAATCAAGCTCCACAATATATTGAAAAATAATTTATTGCTATAAACAATGCTTATTAATTATGATGAATATAGAATGATGTATGAAGCCGAAGAAAAACTTTGGTGGTATAAGATTCTACATGAAAAAGTTTTGAATGAAATTCAAAATAAATTTAGAGAAAATAAACAAATTAAAATTCTTGATGCCGGCTGTGGAACGGGTGGATTAATAAGTTTTTTGATAAAGCACGGATACGAAAATATTCAAGGTTTTGATTATTCAGAAGATGCAGTTAGTTTTTGCGAAGAACGGAATCTAAACGTTAGGCAAGCTGATATAACCAATTTTGAGAGTATATTTGCAAAAGAAAATTTTGATGTAATTGTCAATGATGATGTTCTATATCAATTTGATAATGCGACAATTAAGAATATATTCAGAACTTTCCATTCAATCTTAAAGTCGGATGGAATTATTATTACAAACAATAATGCTTTTACTATTTTCTATGGCACACATGATATTGCAGTTGGAGGAAAGCAACGTTTTATACTATCTGACTTTGAAAAAAGCTTCTCAGACCTTCATCTCAAAATAGTTTATTATTCATATTGGAGTTTGATACTTTCACCATTAATTTTAATTGTCAGGCTTATACAACGATTTCAATTAAAACTCAATATTATAGCATTGAAAAATATTAAATCGGATGTGACTGTTCCCTTAAATTTTATAAATAACTTCTTATATCAAGTAGTAAAAGTTGAGGAAAGGTTATTTAGAAAAGGTATATTTGGTAGTTCTCTTTTTATGGTTTTGAAGAAATAAGTTTCTCAATTGGAAAGAAAGTTATTTCCCTTTTAAAGAGAAGCTATTGCGAATTGATAGTATGAAGTTCTAAATAAAAAATATTTAAAAAAAAATTAATCTACTATTGACATTTTGAAAAAAACGCTGTACTTTTGTATCACAATAAAGGATTGACCAACATAGAGAGATGGCAGAGTGGTCGAATGCGGCGGTCTTGAAAACCGTTGACTCGCAAGGGTCCGGGGGTTCGAATCCCTCTCTCTCTGCTTATAAAGCTGAATCGTAAGATTCAGCTTTTTTTGTATATTCACTTTTGTATAAACTTATTTTTTCATTCTTTATGTGGCAAGAACAAGATAACCGACTTACTCGTACCTTTATTTTCAAAGATTTCTCCGAAGCATTTTCATTCATGACAAGAGTAGCAATGTTGGCTGAACAGCAAGCACATCACCCGAATTGGTCAAATATTTGGAATACCGTAGTAATTGAATTAACGACTCACGATGCTGGTAATACAATTACCAATAAAGATCGGAACTTAGCCGTGGCAATTGATAAATTAATTGATTAAATGGTAGTAAAAATCCAGTTTATTAATGTTTATAACTTGTTGATAATTAAGTAGTTATGCTTTTTTTCGTACTTAGATACAGTTGATAAAGCCATATAATAGGATTTTTTTATCCGTAAATAACTAAATTAGCCTTAAAAGTGTGATTTAAAACGCCTGAGAATTAAATAGAAATCTACTTTTTCATACTTTACTTAATATATCTATTTCTCAACTGTTTTAAAAGATTCATAATCGTATAAAAAAATCCTAAAACTTGCATTTCTGATTTACTTTTCAGGCTAAATAATATTAATAAATGCCGAATATTTTAAAAACAGATTTCTCTATTTTGAATTCAACTTTAACTAGTTTGAAAGTTAACAAGTAAAGAATTAAGGCCGGAGCCTTGAGTTTTTCCAAAATTGATGAGTATTGTTTAACAGTATGTGGCTTTTTTGTTATTTTAAAGAATCCTACAAAGATTTTTACATTTTTTATGATTGGTCTTATATATGATTTAAGTATGTTTTTTATTACTAATCTAAACATGTTTTTCCCTGTATTAGGAGGTATTGAACTTAAAATTTTGATTATATTTTAATATCATTAACGATAATGCATATCTTAGGTTAAATTTGGAAACCTATATTTTAATATTTTTACTTCTGCCAAATTACTAGGTATTTTATGTTTTGTTTTTATTTGATCTTATAGGGCACAAAGGTAGGTGTAAGTTTTACTAATACTGATTTCTAAGAAATTGCGAATAATTTATCACTAATTTAAAGATTTATAGGCTTATGTTGATTGATGTTAGCTTGTCGTATGGATTTTATTCGGACGAGATTTATCGCAATCTAAGTATATGATAGGTGTATAATAGTTCCTAAGGTCTTGATTTTTGGAATATTAGCAGTGTGGGTTGCGTATTTGATATTTAATTTTGCTTAACTAAAACCGATTCCGATTAGTTAATTTACCTATTCAAGTAGTGTAGAATTTGATGTGGTTAGTGCTTTTTAGACTATTGGAGGTAATTATGTTATATTTTAGATTATTTTATCCGATTTAGGAACAACCGGAATCTTTTTACTCAACCTTTCAAATTTGTATTATAATAACCGAAGAATGCTTATTTTTCAAGAAAAATTTTAATTATACATCATTCACCGTTTTTGGCCATTATTTTTTAGTCAATTTGTACTATTTTATAATTAATCTTCTGAAAAACCTTTTCCAAACAAAAACGTACATAGTTTTTATTTGCAATGCTACCTTTTTTTCTAACTGCTTGATTCATATTCTTTAAACTTAATAGATAAAATACTTTATTTGGTAAATTAACAAGCCCGAGTTAATTCAATGTGTATTTATAATATTGAATACACTTATTGAGAAACCTAGAAAAGCCTGTAGGCATTGTTTTCTTTGTCATTAGTTATTTAGTTTTTTGTATTTCAAAAAGAAAAATATCAAAAAATATAAGAATTAGCTTATAAATGGCTTAAAATAAGATTTTTAAATCCAATTATTATTCAATAATCATTCTTTTGTTATTAATCGCCTAGCTTAAGACCTAAGACTACTTCTTCCATGCAGTCGTCTCTCCGATTATTTATTTGTTTACCCCACCGTAGATGGTTTTAAGTTTGTGATAAAGAAATGAATTATACTAGGATATTTATACTTTTTTTAATTATCCGACCGTGGAAATAATATCTAAGAAATTGGCAGCTTTAGAAGGACGTGAAGATTACCTTGTGGTGAAAGGGGTGCTGTAGTAATAAGTAATGGGGTATAGTCGCAAGTTAAAGGTAGATAATATATTGTGAGTTTGAAAAAATCAAACATTTTTGTAAACTCTTGATAACTAATATTTTAAAAAGAACTAATGTGAATTTAATATTTGTAGATAGTATTGACTTTATAAACTATAAAAATGCCTACATACCAGGTACAAATTTAATTTTATAAAATTATTTAATTGTTGAACTTTTAAATTTGCAAATTAGAAAATATTGCTGTTTTTGCCAAAAGTAGAGGGATTTTTACTGTAATAGATAATAATAATTATAAAAATATAATGTCAAAGTCTGAATGATTTTGGAACATGGTTAATTATTGCATTGTCTTGGCTAATGCGTTATGTGGTTGTAATGAGCAGTTATTGAAATATTCGATACTGAATTTATAACTTTTGGAAATATTTAAGACCACAAAGTACATATCTAATGCTTTTAAGCTTACGAAAATTGCATTTTTGATTAAAGCATTTTTCAGAAACTATTCAATGAGAATTTTAAGGTTCAAATTTACATTTATTAAATGAAATGAACCCATTAGTAATTATACTCCGATTTTATATCAGATAAAAAGAATAAATTCAATTTTAGAATATTTAGACAAATAAAATTTAGTTTTTTATAGCTAAATAGTCATAAAACCCTTTAAAATATAGACATAAATCATCATCAATACATATTTTGAGATGTGTATTGTTTCAAATAAGATGAAAAAATAGATCTTAATACAATGAATAAACGCTACGAGGACGTGATTGTAAGCTTACCAAATAACCTTTTGGAGCGTACAATTCTTTATCTTCGTTCATGCGAGTCATTAAAAGACCACCGATAGCAAGTGAGGCAAGAGTAAGTAATAACATAGTTTTTTACGTTTTAGAATGTAATATTTGTTATTTACTTTAATAAAAACAATGCCAATTAAAAAATAGTATTAATTGTCAGACTTTTTTGTCGTAAAACCCAAATAATTAATCCCGATTTTTAGGAAAAAAAAATTTAAATATTTTTCTAAAGAGCTGATTTTCGTTAAAATCTTTCATTAAAATCTATTTTAAATTCATTCTAATGGTAATAAACATTACGTGGGCGTGATTGTAAACTGGTTAAATAACCTTTTGGAGCGTAAAGTTCTTCAGTTTCACGGACTTTAGTCATCATGAAGCCACCAATTGCGAGTGCTAATGCTGCTAATAACATGGTTTTATAGGATTTATTAGGATTATAAGGAAATATCTTATTCAAAATTAAGTATTATATATTTACTTGTCAAGTATTTTCAGAAAATTTTGAAAATTATATAAATTTTGAATTATAAATATTATTGAATGCTATACTGATGTTTATATTAGTCGAAAATCCTCGCGAATGCTTTATAATCACTTTTGATATTTTAGTTTGTTTTGGTGTAATTACCTATAAAAATGTGTACTTTTGTTGAAAAAAACATCGTGAAACTTGTATTAGTACCAACACCGATTGGCAATTTAGAAGACATAACCTTACGAGCTATTAATGTATTGAGGTTGGCTGACTTAATATTAGCAGAAGATACCCGTAATACTGGTTTTTTATTAAAACATCTCGAAATTTCAAAACCTTTGCAAAGTCATCATGCTTTTAATGAGCATCAAACTCTCAGTAAAGTTATTGAAAGGATAAAAAAAGGTGATAAAATAGTTATGGTTTCAGATGCAGGAACGCCAGCTATTTCTGATCCAGGGTTTTTATTGGTAAGGGAATGCCTGCGAAATGAGATTGAAGTTGAGTGTTTGCCCGGCCCTACGGCCTTTGTTCCAGCCTTAGTCAATTCTGGTTTGCCTTGTGATAGATTTACTTTTGAAGGCTTTTTACCTGTTAAAAAAGGCCGGCAAACGCGAATGAAAGCCCTGGCTGAGGAAGAAAGAACGATGATATTTTATGAATCTCCTTTTAGACTTCTCAAAACATTGGAGCAGTTTATTGAATATTTTGGGCCTGAGCGTCAAGCTTGTGTTTCTAGAGAAATAACAAAGATGTATGAAGAAAATGTACGTGGTACCTTCTCAGAAATCATTGCGAGTTTTGCCAATCGCCCGGTTAAAGGTGAAATTGTCATAGTTGTTGCTGGAAAAGAATAACCATTTTATAAACCATAATTGAGTAATAAGAATGTTTGAAAGTATCAAAAATCTTACTTTAGAGCAGTTAATTATCATTACAACAACGCCACTTTATTCGATTGTAATCGCTGGCGAGATTCTTTTAAGTAATTATCAGCATCGACAATTTTATACTATTAAAGATACAATTACCAATCTTTACCTAATGATTTTGAATGGTGGCCTTGACTTACTATCAAGAGGAATTACTTGGGGTATTTTGGCATATATCTACAATTTTCATTTTGTTGAGATTCAAAATTCAGTTATATATTGGTTATTACTATTTATAGCTGAAGACTTTTTGTATTATCTTTTACACGTGGTTGACCATTATACACGTTTTTTTTGGGCTTCACACGTTACCCATCACTCATCTGAACAGTTTAATTTAACTGTAGGTTTTAGGTCTTCGGTGTTTCAACCACTATATCGTTTTATTTATTTTATTCCGCTTTCGTTGCTGGGTTTTAAGGTTGTAGACATAGCGGTAATGTATTCAATTACTCAAATTTATGGAATTTTGGTTCATACAAGTTATGTCCCAAAACTCCGTAAAATGCCTTTTAAGCTCTTAGAATACGTATTTGTAACTCCTTCACAGCATCGCGTTCACCACGCTTCAAATACAGAGTATTTAGATAAGAATATGGGCATGTGTTTATCTATTTGGGATAGAATTTTTGGTACTTTTCAAGAAGAGATAGATGATTTGCCAATTAGATACGGACTTACTTATCCACTAGAAAGTAGAGGACCTATAAACATAGTTCTACATGCGTGGATTGACTTGTGGAATGATCTTAAAAAGCCTTCTAGCTTAATCACAAAATTTAAAATAATTTTAATGCCACCAGGTTGGTCACCTGATGGTAGCACAAAGACAAGTAAAGAATTACGTAATGAACTGTCGAAGGAAAGGGTTGAAGTTTAATCTCCACCACCACAACCTGAGCAACCACTATCTCCACCGCATCCGCTTTCGCCAACACTATCAGCATTGTGTGAAGTTCCACATGAAGAACAGCCACTGCCACCGGAGCCGTTTTTCTCTCCTGATTGGTTTTGTGAAGCCTTGATAAGTGCATAAATGATTAAAGCAAATGCTCCCAAAAATAGAAATGTAAGCATGACTACTTTTGTTGTGCTTGCTTGTAACAAAATGATAGGAATAACGAATGGAATACAAGAAAAAAGCAGTGTTTTGGAGATAAATTGGACGTTTGGTTTCGGTATAAGCCAGTTTTTATCAAGATTTACTCTTTGGAAGTTAATTTCTGAAAAACGTTTTTGACTATTATGCCAAATATCCTCGGGTGGGGAAATACCGAATTTTGCTTTATAGAGACTTTCAGATGTATCGTAATAAATTTTGAATTTTTCTCTCTCGTTTTTTCCTCCCTTTGTAGGATTGTGATGAATTTGCTGACCTAGAGTATTCTGACAAAAATCTATCCAGTAGGATTTGGTAAAGGTGAGGTGCAAATGCCAAGCTTGGTCAACGGGGTCTGATGGTGTAACTCCACTATCGGTAATACAGCATAAAAAAATGAACTTTTTGTATTCGTCAATTACTCTTTGGGTATAGGTTTTACTCCACCCATTTTCTCTTGCTAGGCGATATGAAAACTTTAAACTGGTGGAATTATCGTCTAATTTAAAGGCTTGAATTTCCTCAAATAATTTCATTTCTTTGTCATTCATAGGCTGTGATTTTTGATTTATTTGAAAATTTACAAACTTTTTTTGTATATTCAAACGATTAAGCCGTAATTTTGAGCCGTAATCATGTAATTTAATTTTCCCTTAATAATGACTTTATTACAAAACAAAGTTGCCTTAGTTACAGGTGCCTCACGAGGCATAGGGCGTGAAATTGCTAAGAAATTTGCTTCACAAGGAGCAAATGTAGCTTTTACATACTTATCGAGCATAGAAAAAGGTCAAGCTCTTGAAGCCGAACTTGCAGCTTATGGAATCAAAGCTAAAGGTTATCGTTCGGATGCGGCTGATTTTGCCTCTGCCGAACAATTAGTAGTTGATGTTGTAGCTGATTTTGGAACACTTGATGTATTAGTAAATAACGCAGGTATAACGCGTGATACGCTCTTAATGCGAATGTCAGAAGAACAATGGGACGAAGTATTGAGAGTAAACCTTAAGTCAGTTTTCAACCTTACTAAGGCTGCTACAAAACCAATGATGAGAGCCAAAAATGGTTCAATTATTAATATGACTTCGGTAGTGGGTTTGATGGGAAATGCTGGACAAGCAAATTATTCGGCATCAAAAGCAGGTATTATTGGCTTTACTAAATCAGTTGCTAAAGAATTAGGTTCAAGAAATATTCGTTCAAATGCTATTGCACCAGGTTTTATTGAAACAGAAATGACTGGCGAGTTAAACGAAAAAGCTTTAGAAGATTGGTTGAAAAATATTCCACTTAAACGTGCAGGTCAAGGCGAAGATGTAGCCAATGCGTGCGTATTCTTGGCTTCTGATATGTCGAAATACATTACAGGACAAACCCTCCAAGTAGATGGTGGAATGTTGATGTAAGAAAAGAATAGACGAAAAGCTCATATTAAGTGTCGTCAGGTAGAAGTTTTCTTCTGCTTGACGACATTTTTTTGTATCTTGGCAGAATATTTGAACAGCTATTCTTGTTATAATTGAGTGCTATATCACAATTTTGAAATACTCTTCGACTTGAAATAAATTAGCACCTAATAGACCATCGACCTTATATATTAATGAAATCAGAATTTATTTTTCAATCTTCCCCTTGGTTTATTTTACTATGCTTGTTGG
>JAIXOL010000018.1 GCA_027486845.1 Cytophagaceae bacterium | reverse complement strand
AATTACCTATTTGGACTTGTGATTTATCAAAAAAACAAAATCCAAATCAATGTATAATACAATTTTAACTATATTCACTTTTTCTAATCGCAGGGCAACCTATTTTAGGCAATGACAAAGATACGGTTTACGCTTTATAATTACAGACCTCTGATAATTGTGAGCGATATTAAGAATTTGAAGATATTGAAATGATTTTTGATTACTTTAGACGGTAGTTTTCTGAACGAGTTTTTATATTTTCCGTATGTTAAATATATTTGTTGTTAGAATAATTAATAGCGTCTATCTATTAAATTTGAAAGTTAAACGCAACCGTTGCGTATGTATATTCGTTAGCGGTCATTCTAAAACGACACAACAAACCACCAAAACACAATAAAAAACTCGGAAATTAATCGTAATTTAGCCCCTGAATTATAACGAAAGACATTTGATGAAGAACAAGTATGTAGATTTTATTTCGGACAAACATTTGATAACTTGCATCGCAGGACTTCACAAATCATATTTGAAAGCTAAGAAAAATATTACTAAAAGTAGTTTTTACAGCAATAAAGTGGACACAATAAAACTGACTTTTGACGCAAAATTTAACAATATTGACGAGGAAAGTCTGATTCAAGCCGAAATATTACGCCAAATTGACAAATCAATCAATAATTCAATTGGAACTTTTCACGAGCAAATTTTAGGTGGAATTGAGGGTTTTGAAGTTGGGAATTTGAGTGGTTTTGACATTAAGGCAACCAACGAAACATTATTTGCCGACATCAAAAACAAGCATAATACAATGAACAGCAGTTCTGCCGAAGCATTATTTCAAAAATTGGCACGATATGCAGACGACTACAAAAAAGCTAAATGTTATTGGGTACAAATTTTAGCCAAAAACAGTTTTAACGAACTTTGGAAAGGAGAAATAAACGGAAAAGAATACAGCCATAGCAGAGTTTTCAAAATTTCAGGAGACCAATTCTATTCCTTACTTTCAGGACAAGATGATGCACTTTTTCAATTGTATAAAATTCTACCAATTGCCATAAAAGATTATCTTAACTCAATTGAGCAAGACAAATCAACCAAATCAAATTCGGCATTGGACGAAATCAAGAAGGAGACTAAATCTTCAAAACGAAGTATTTTAGACCAAATCACTTTTGAGAATTATAGCTATTATTTGGGTTTTGACAAACTATAATATTGATTTAAAAATTTGACAATAGAATAACCCACTTCTCGACCCAAATTAACAGGAACAGCATTTCCAATTTGTTTATATTGTTGAGCAACAGAACCTTCAAATTTCCACTCATCAGGAAAAGTTTGAATTCTTGCATATTCACGAACAGTAAATGGTCGAGTTTCTTCGGGGTGACATCTTTCAGTTTGTTTCTGAGCAGGACTACAAGTCAAGGTCAAACAGGGTTCGTCCCACCCTATTCGTCTTGCAATTCCAGTTTTTCCGCCACCAAGGTAGAAACTTCCACCCATAAATTCTTTTTGAATATCTAAGGGCAAATCACGCCAATAACCTTTCTGTGGTACTAAATCCAAAACATCAATTTTACTTTTTGGATATTTTGAACCCTCAGATTTTGGCACATTACAATCAAATAATTCGCCTTTTTTCAAAGCATCTTTTAAATTGTAAATTTTCTTGTACGGTTTTGGATATTCATAATTTAAATCAATGTCTTTTCTAATCCCAACAACAATTAATCGTTCTCTTTTTTGCGGTACTTTAAAATTAATCGCTTTTAAAACTTGAACAGGGACTACATTATAGCCAATTTCGTCTAAAATCGAAATCATACCTTGCAAGGTTTTGCCATTTTCATGGCTCAACAAACCTCGAACATTTTCACCAATACAAATTGGCGGATTTACTTCTTTAACAACTCTTGCAAATTCATAAAAAAGTGTTCCTCTTGCATCGGCTAAACCTAATTTTTTGCCAGCGTAGCTGAACGCTTGACAAGGAAAACCACCTGTTACGACATCAACTTTGTTGTGATATTCCGAGAAATCAAACACTTTTATATCTCCTTCCAAAACTTTCCAATTTGGACGATTATTTCGTAAAGTTTGACAAGCCCATTTATCAATTTCGTTTAAAGCAACACATTTCAAGCCAGCCTTTTCCATACCGACAGCCAAGCCACCTGCACCAGCAAACAATTCTAAAACTTTATATTCATTTTCGGGTGCGACAACATTTGAAACTGTTTCAACGGGATTATTTATAAAATCAGAGAAAAGTGTCAAAACCTCAGATTTTCGATAAACCCTATAATTGCTCATTGGCTCTCTTACTGCCGATAATTTACCTTCGTTATCCCAACGTCTTAACGTTTCTTTGCTTTTACCGACAAGTTCAGACGCTTCTGACAAAGTAATATAATCATTCATAACCAAGTTGTTTAACATTACACAATGGTTACAAATTTAGGGCAAAATACTGGAACTACAAACTGGCTGACGAAAAAAAGAACGACAGATAACATGGTATTTATGAAAAACTGGCTGACGGAAGTTATCGAATATTTGGAATACTTATTAATTTTAGAAATTTATTGAACAGCCGGAATACTATTTTCAGCCCTTCTTAAACACCCATCCGTTGGGCGTCAGTTTGGTGGAGCGAAAAAAGCACGTCAATACAATTCAACTACAAAAAAATTATAGCAACTGCTGAAAGAAATATAGCAACCGCAGAAGGAATTACAGCATACGCGGAAAAGAATATAGCGACCGCAAAAAGAATTATAGCAACCGCAGAAGGAATTATAGCATATGCGGAAAAGAATATAGCGACCGCAGAAAGAATTATAGCAACCGCAGAAGGAATTACAGCATACGCGGAAAAGAATATAGCGACCGCAGAAAGAATTATAGCAACCGCAGAAGGAATTATAGCGACCGCAGAAAATAAAACCGAACGCCCCAGTTCGCATGAATATTGTTAGGCTGATTTTTAAACCGTAGTGGAGCTATCAGTCTTTGTGTCAGCCGTTTTTAAAACGGCAGTGGAGAAAAAAACAATATAGGTCAAAGCCTTTCTTGCCAAATACGAGGGTTTCGGCTGGTATGAAAAATAGCAAAAACTTTTTCCAAACTATTAGTTTCGTCAATAGTAAAATGAACAAGAAAAGGGTAGTTTTTTATCAACAAACAACGTACATCGGTATAAAGAATGGTATAAATAGAAGGGTTCTTTTTTAATGAATTTATTTTTGAAATGGCTTGCTTTTTAAATTCATTACCCAAGCCATTTGTCTTAAAATTATACCAATCAACGGCATCACGAATGTCTTGTAAAGCATCTTGGTTAATTTATGTAGTATAACTTTTCATCAAAATCAGAGCGTTGTAAGAGCCTCGTTCCAATCCAACATCATTTCGGGTTTTTGCTTTGCTTTGTTCATTCGGTCTAAAACAAGTTTTTGATGTTCACTCGGTATAGAAGTATTTTCGCTCCAAATCACCTCATTTAATTTGAGTTTATCAGCAGGTGAAAGTTGCCTTACAGCCTCAGCTAACTGCTGAAAACTTAAATTGATATTTATACTATTCATAACATTGATTTTTAAAAAATTTAATAAAAAACGATTGAACACAACAAAAATTAGGAAAAAATAATGCCATTTACCCATTACCACCCCAATAATCCGCATCTGCGATGCTGGACTTAAAGAGCAAGGCATTTTTAATGCGACGCCCCAACCATAAACGATAAATCAATGAGTTTTATGATTAGTTTGCAATTCAAATAGTCCAGCATTTTTCAAAGTCGGACTATCAGGGTTTTTCATAGGTTCGGCTAATTTTTAAATCAGTCTTTGCGGTGGCAGTATGTTTGAGGTGTGCTAATTTTGCCGCACGGTTTATTGTAAAAGGTTTACTTAAATTCTTCGAAACAAAGGGCAATTTCTCACCCCGTTAGTTCGCATTTGCAATGCTGGACTTTCTGAGCTGTTGGTTTGCAACCAACCAAACCAACCTTAAAACCTATTGGCTGCTCGTTCATGGTTGGAGTGGTCGCATTACAAATGCTCCTACTCGATAAGTCCAGCATCGCAGATGCGGACTAACTCGAGGACTAACGGGAGCTTTTAAAGAATGGATAGATGACACATATAAATTGAAACTAGAAAACTTTAATACAGTCGCAAATACTGTGGAGAATCACTTTGATAATATCTTAAACTTTTCTGATAATTACAACGCAAATGCAGAGTCCTTTAATTCAAAAATAAAACTATTTAGAGCCAATCAAAGAGGTGTGGTAGATACCAAGTTTTTTCTGTTTAGATTAAAGAACCTGTTCGCTTAGTCCCCACAAAATTCGTGTGACCCATTTAAAAAGACAATTTGCCTTCTCAAATTATCGCTAACATCAATTTTTCATTTAGTTTTTTCGCAAAAAAGCAGTCAATAAATTTACGCCATAGGCAGTGGCTGATTTCATTTTGGCAAATTCTGAATCGCCAAATGCCAAGCCTGCAATATCAAGGTGAGCCCAATTTTTGTGGCCATCTATAAAAAACTCTAAGAATTTGGCGGCAGTAATTGCTCCTGCAACGGGTGCCGAAGAAAGATTTTTAATATCAGCTACGTCGGAGTTCATCATATCTTTGTAATCGTCCCAAAGAGGTAAACGCCATAGTTTTTCGCCAGTTTCTTGTCCAATTTCAAGTAATTGATTAGCTAATTCGTCATTATTCGAAAGCAAACCCGCAGCAGCATAACCCAAAGCAGCAATACAATTACCTGTAAGTGTCGCCAAATCTATGATTATTTCTGGCTCGAAGTTTTTCTTGATGTAGGCCAATCCATCAGCCAAAACCAATCGGCCTTCAGCATCAGTATCAATGACTTCGATGCTTTTGCCCGAATACGAAGAAATTACCTCACTTGGTTTTAGAGCATTGCCATCAACGCAGTTTTCTGTTGTCGGAATAACGCCAATTAAATGTACGGCAAGTTTCAGCTTTGCGGCTAATTCCATTGCTCCTAAAACTGCTCCTGCCCCACCCATATCCGACTTCATATAACTCATACTTGCCGAACCTTTGATTGAAATTCCACCAGTATCAAAAGTTACACCTTTACCGACTAAACCTACTTTTTTACCTTTTCCTGATAAATTTACATATTCCATCACAATAAATCGAGCAGGGTTTTCTGTGCTACCTCTGCCAACTGCCAAAAGTGCGTGAAGGCCAAGTTCGAGGCATTGTTTTTCGTCGTAAACTTTTACTTCAAAACCATATTTTTTGCCTGATTCTAGGGCAAATTCAGCTAGTTTTTGCGGATATTTAAAATTAGCCGGTGCGTCAACCAAAGTCATGATTCGGGCTTGAGTTTCGGCAATAGATTGTCCAATTTCGGCTGATTTTTCAGCACTTTCTAGGCAATTTTCCGCTACTTGTATTTCTAAAATAGCCTCTTCAGTGAAAAATTCAGCAACCCTTTTTGCGTCAGTTTTGTAAGCACCAACTTCGTATTCGGCCAAACAGATGCCATTGACAATCTGTTCGGTGAATGCTTCTAATCCAGCTAATTTAAGCTTTAAACCAATGTTTTTTGGTAATTTTTTCTTTAAATTATAAAAAAACGAACGAAAAACCTTTACAAAATCAATCGCTTTCGGAGCTTTTCCTAAACCTAAAAGATATACCTTTTCGAGTCCTTCGATTGCACCGTACAAAACCAAAGTTTCTTTTGTACCTGCCTTAAAATCTTGTTGCAAAGTTTCGGCACTAAGACCAACGTGCTTGGCAATTTTTGAAAGATTTTCAGCCAATTTTTCATTATCTACCAACGGAAAGATAATAGTTTTGGCTGCTGTATTATTGGCTGTTATGTTGATTTTCATATTCAATAAATGTTATCCCTTCCGATGCGGAGGGTTGAGTGATTTTTGGGTTTATCAATAAAACAACCATTCAATGGCTTTCGGAAATTCTTGTCCCCAGCGTTTTTCGTTATGCTCACCTTTAGGGTCGGTTGAAAGTTTGATTTGAATTTTTTCAGTATCCCAACCTTGGCTTTCTATGGTTTCCTTCATTTTCTTCACATTCGGAATCATCGCAGCACTTTCCTTTCCACCTCCATACAGATAAATTTTTGTATCCATTGGATTGAAAAACTCAATGGCATCGAAGTAAATTTTAGGAGAAACCCACAAAGCTGGCGAAAGCACCATCAAACGACCGATAGCTTCGGGATACATCAGACCAGCATAAATACTTATCAAACCGCCCATTGAACTACCGCCGATTCCGGTAAATTGTCGTTCGGTTTTTGTTCGATAATTCGCATCGATAAATGGTTTTAGTTTACGCACAATAAAATTTGCATATTTCATACCTAAACCTTTCCCCTTCTTCTCGACTGTGTAAGGTGAATATTCATTGAAACGATCTTCTTCGCCATGTTCGATGGCAACTATAATTACATCACCTAACTCTTTTTTAGCCAAAAGCGAAAGGCGTTTATCAATTTCCCAGTTGCCATAGCTTGAGCCTTTGCCAAAAAGATTTTGGGCATCTTGCATATACAATACAGGGTAATTTTTATCCAGATTTTGGTCGTAATCGTGCGGGAGAATAATATAAATTTTCCGTGTTTTACCCAATTGCGGTATTTCAAATTTTTCGGCAACTACCTGCACTCTTGGCATGAGTTTTTTGATGAATGCAGTAGAGCCATCTTGTCGCCAATAAGGCACAAAGTCGGCATAATTTCCTGTCAATTTATCAATTACTCGATTGCTTGGTGCATTTCCGTAAGTATCCAGCTCAACAAAATCCCAGCCGCCACGGGTGTATTTATACTCTATTTTTTCTGGAAGTGCTATTTCGGGGGTAAATGTAAATTTGTATTTTCCCTTGCTTACTCTTTTCATTTCAAAATCTGAAACGTCGGGATTCCATTCACAAAAATTACCTGATAAATACACAGGTCTTTCATCGTCTGCAGGCGTTGTCAACTCTAAACTCAATAAATTTCGGTTACTCATTTTTACTTTTTTAGCGGTACGTAAGTGTAAGTAAAAATCAAAACACTTTATACGAATATAATGTTCCAGCCTTCTATCTACTGAATGTACCATAAAAACTCAGATTCACTTCTATTGTCATTTATGGCTAAATACTCTGACAATTTTAAACAAAAACATTAGTAAAAATATACAAAAACTATATTTACCTCACAAAAACACTAAAAATTCATAAAAACTACCATTATAAAATAAAATTGGCGATGCCTTTTATTACAAAAACATCGCCAACGTAAATAAATTTCTAAGAATCAGACCAATGCTTGCCAAAGAATCTCAACTGGGTGCATAGCTTTTCGGCCAGTTCCATCATGAATTTGATGGCGACAACTTGTGCCTGGAGCAGCAATTATTACTTCTTCGGGTTGCTTTCTTACAGTCGGAAAAAGTACTAATTCACCGATTTTCATTGATAAATCATAATGCTCTTTCTCGTAACCAAACGAACCCGCCATTCCGCAACAACCCGATGGAATAAGATGCACTTCGTAGTTTTTTGGTAAAGAAAGTATCTTTTTGGTTGGCGTAAGCGAGGCTACTGCTTTTTGTTGGCAATGTCCGTGTAGCTTGATAAGGCGTTTTTCGCTCGTAAAGCTTTCGGCTGTGATGCGTTTTGCATCAATTTCACGGGCAATAAATTCGTCAATCATTAAAGCATTTTTGGCGAGTTTTTTGGCAGATTCTGCTAAATTTGGTTCAACCAAGTCAGGGTATTCATCTCTGAAAGTCAAAATTGCCGAAGGTTCGATTCCGATTAGTGGTGTTTCTTCGGTAATTATATCTTTTAACAATAACACATTTTGATTAGCCAATTTTTGGGCATCCTTGAGCAATCCTTTTGATAAATATGCTCTTCCAGAATCTACATGATTGGGTATAATTACGTCATATCCAAGCTTTTGCAATAAATCAAATGCTTTTTTACCGATTTCTACATCATTAAAATTTGTAAATTCATCACAGAATAAATATACTTTTTTCGATGATTTTGAAGCAGTATTCTCCGATTTTTTATACCATTGTTTGAGGGTATTGGAACTCAAAAGTGGCATTGTTCGCTCGGGGTGAAATCCAATTATACGATTGGCAATTTTACGTAAAGGAGCATTTCCCAATATCAAATTATACGCCCACGGCACATAAGATGCAATGTTGCTCATTTTTGAATAGTTGCCAATTAGCCAAGACCTCATCGGAACACCGTTTTTCTCTTGATAATGCTGCAAAAACTCCATTTTCAACTTTGCAACATCGACATTTGATGGGCATTCTGACTTACACCCTTTACATAAAAGGCATAAATCCATTACTTCTTTTACCTCTTTACTATCAAAACGATCGAGTTTTTCTGAGTTTGTCAACACTTCACGCAAAATGTTAGCTCTTGCCCTCGTAGTATCTTTTTCGTTACGAGTAGCCATATAGCTCGGACACATCGTTCCACCGCTTAATTCGGTTTTGCGGCAATCGCCTGAGCCATTGCATTGCTCAGCGTGCTGGAGAATATTTTGATTATTGAATCTGAATACAGTTTCAAACTCAGGCACTTTATGGTCAGCCTCATAACGAAGGAATTTATCCATCGGAGGTGTATCGACAATTTTATTTGGGTTGAAAATATTTTGTTTGTCCCAAACCTTTTTCAAATCTTTGATTAGAGCGTAATTTTTATCGCCAATTTGTTGACGAATAAATTCACCACGTAAACGGCCATCACCATGCTCACCTGAAAGCGAACCTTTATATTTTTTTACTAAAGTTGAAATCTCTTCGGCAATTAATCTGAACTGACGGTGTCCTTCGGAGGTTTTTAGATTAATAATTGGTCGGAGGTGAATCTCGCCCGATCCAGCGTGGGCATAATGCACCGACGACATATTATTTTCGGTCAAAATTTCATTAAACTCTCTAATAAAATCTGGCAAATCGTTTACATCAACAGCCGTATCTTCAATAACCGCCACGGCTTTTTCATCGCCTGGGAGGTTAGAAAGAAGTCCCAATCCAGCTTTACGGAGTGTCCAAATCTTTTTAGTGTCCTCGCCAAAAAGAATCGGAAAATGATAGCCTAATCCAGCAGCACGCATTTCTGCTTCCATTTCGGTAGCACGAGATTTTACCTCATCAATATCATCATTTGAAAGTTCTACTACCAAAATTGCCCCAGGGTCACCTTGCACAAAGAAACGATTTTGGCTTTGCTCTTTGTTTTCTTTCGTACACTCTAAAATATAATGGTCGATTAATTCTACGGCAGTTGGTTTATATTTGAGTGCAATAAGGTTTGCTCGAAGCGATTCATCCACCGTATTAACATGCACACACACCAAGCCTTGTATTTTTGGCGGTAATGGATTCACATGAAGTTTTATTTCGGTGATAAACATCAGCGTTCCTTCTGAACCTGCAATCAATTTACAGAAGTTGAATGCACCACCCGATGCAACTCCAGACAATGGCGGGGTTTTTATGGTTTCGTTTTTGCCTTGCGAAGTAAAAATTTCGGTTTCCAAAAGTTCATCAATCGCATATCCAGTATTACGACGTTCGATAGTCATCTTCGGAAATTCCTTACGGATTTCCTTCTGATTGTCTTCATCGCTCAAAACTTTATAAATATGTCTATAAATTTCTCCTTCTAAACCTTCTATTTTCAATTTCGACTCAAACGAAAATTCTCCTTTAGGGCTTAGAGACTTAAACTCAACAAAAGAGCCATCACTTAAAAAACCTTTGACTTCCATCAAGTGGTTTCGAGTACTGCCGTAAACTATTGAGTTTGAGCCACAAGAATTATTTCCGACCATTCCGCCCATCATGGCACGATTGGCCGTTGAAGTTTCAGGGCCGAAAAATAGACCATTTTGTTTCAAGAAAAAATTTAATTCATCACGCACAACCCCAGGTTGCACCCTTACCCAATGTTCTTCTTTGTTTAGTTCGAGTATTTTGGTAAATGTCCGAGAAACATCAACCACAATACCATTACCAACCACTTGCCCAGCCAAGGAAGTACCCGCAGTACGAGGAATGATGGAAGTATTATTTTTATGAGCAAACACTATCAATTTCTGAATGTCGGACTCGTCCTTCGGAATTGCTACAGCCAAAGGCATTTCACGATACGCCGAGGCATCGGTCGCATAAAGTGTTCGCATAACATCATCAAGATGAAGTTCACCAGCCAAATCTTTGGCTAATTGCTGCAATTGTTGGTTAATCATTGATTTTCAAAGTTTTTGAATTTTTCAAAGATATTCGTTTTTCGAGCTCATCACTAAAAAACAACATCCGTAAACGTGTTTTCTTAAAAAAATACAAATTCGACTAATATTGTTTAATTTGTTGGTAATTAATTTAGTTGTTGACTTTGAAGCAATAATTGACGAGTAAAATTGGAGTGCAAAATTACGACTAAAAACCTAAAGCTAAATTGTTTTTGTTCAATTTTTAAAAATTGAACTATTTGAAGAAATTATATTTTTTAATATAATATTTTGGACTTTATATATTTCTTTTTGTAATTTTGAAAGTTAATGAGAAAAATAATTCAACGTTTTCTAAATAAATTTTATATGGCGTGGTTGGATCCGTCAAACCAACGTTATACAGAATTTGATAAAAATAGAAAACAATTTATTTTTTAAGTTAAATTAATCATTTTTTAATCTTTCTTTAATTACAACCTATGATGAAGTCCTACCAAGTGGGTCGCTATGTTGAGCGACTATCAGCTTGTGTGAAATCCTCTATTTTCACTATCGCTGCAATGCTGTTAACATCACTCACTTTCACTGTGATGGCACAAGAAGTAACTGTTTCGGGTACGGTAAAAGGAGCTGATGGCAGTGGATTGCCAGGAGTAACTGTACAAACTAAAGGTACAACCAAAGGTACTCAAACAGGCTTAGATGGTACTTACAAATTGGCTGGTGTTCCGAAAAGCGGAGTATTGGTTTTTAGTTTTGTAGGTATGGAAACTAAGGAAGTGGCTATCGGTAACAAAACAACGGTAGACGTAACTTTAATTGACGACACAAAAGCTCTTGAAGAAGTTGTTGTTGTTGGTTATGGTACTCAAAAGAGAAAAGAAATCTCTGGTACTGTGACTAGTCTCGGTAGCCGTGATTTCAACGCTGGAATTGTAACTAATCCATTATCTGCTGCTCAAGGTAAGGTTGCTGGTTTAGTTATTACACAAAGTAGTGGTGACCCAAACTCAAGACCAACAGTACGCTTGAGAGGAACAGGTTCATTGAGTGCTGGTTCTGAGCCTCTTTACGTAATTGATGGTGTGATTGGTGCTCCAATCGAAAACGTTGCTCCTGAAGATATCCTTACAATGGATGTTTTGAGAGATGCTTCTTCTGCTGCAATCTATGGTTCAAGAGGTGCTAATGGAGTAATTTTAATTACAACTAAAAGAGGCAAGTCTGGTGCTCCAACCGTTGATTACAGTGCGTTTGTTGGACAAGAAACTATTTCTCAAAGACCTGATTTATTAAATGGTGCTGAGTATAGAGAAGCTGCTACAAAGTACAAACAAACTTATACTGATGGAGGTGCTAACACTGATTGGTTAGATGTAATTACTCGTAAAGCAACTAGCCAAAACCATAACCTTGGTATTTCTGGTGGTTCTGAGAATTTCTCTTACCGTGCTTCGGTTGGTTATTTAGACCAAACTGGAACATTGCTTGGCTCAGGAAAAGACCGTGTGAATGCACGTTTGAATCTTGACTCAAAAGCAATGAACGGAAAGCTAATGATGAGATTTAATATGTCTGCTTCTCAATCTAATGCTGATATTGCACAAAACAGAGCAATTGGTTTTGCGATGAACATGCGTCCAACTGACCCAGTATATAATTCAGATGGATCGTATTTCCAAATTCCTGGTACATTTGCCAACTTCAATCCTTTGGCTGTACTTGATAACTACTCTCAGAAAGAAAAATTGCAAGATTTATTGTTCAATGCTCAGGCTGGATATACAATCACTGACGGTTTAGTATTTAATGTAAGTGGAACTTTGCGTACACAAAATAGAAATAATACCACTTTTGTAAAATCAACTCCAGGAAACCTTCTTTCAACAGTAGGTGGAAATGCGGGAAATAGATCTTTGAATGCTACAAATGACCAACAATTAGAGACAACGTTGAGTTATACAAAAGCTATCAGTTCTAATAGCACATTAAATTTACTAGGTGGTTATACTTACCAAGATGTTATCAATGATGGTTTTGGTGCGGGTAACAACAATTTCTTATCTGATGATTTAGGAGCAAATAACCTTGGCTCTGGACTTGGCATCAGAACTAATCCAAATTTAATTGGTTCTTACAAAAATGAATATAAATTAGTTTCGTTTCTTGCACGTGCTCAATATAGTTTAGCAAATAAGTATTTTGCAACTGTAAACTTACGTCGTGATGGTTCTACTAAATTTGGAGATAATAACAAGTGGGGCTTCTTCCCTTCGGTTTCAGTAGGTTGGGCATTGAATGAAGAGGCTTTCTTGAAAGGAAACTCTGTGATTGATAACTTAAAACTACGTGTTAGCTGGGGTAGAACTGGTAACTCAGAAGGTATTTCTCCATTGCGTTCTCGTTCATTCTATGGTCCAAGTGGAACATACTATGATGGTGGAACTGATGATTTCTTGCCTGCTTATGCAATCCAAGGAAACCCAAATCCAAACTTAAAATGGGAAGTTAACGAAAACTACGGTGCTGGTTTAGACTTCTCAATACTTAAAGGAAAATTATCTGGTTCGATTGACTGGTATACTCGCAAAACTAAAGACTTGTTATACGTTGTAAATGCTCCACAAGAGAAAGGATTTGTATTCCCTACAATTTTAGCAAACGTTGGAAGTATGCAAAATAAAGGGGTTGAAATTTCGGCTTCATATCAGTGGATTGATAATAGCAAATTCTCATTTAGTTCTACTTTTGCTGGTTCATTCAATAGAAATAAAGTGTTGAGCTTGAAAAATGACGATTTTGCTGCACCTGACCAAGTGTTTTTACAAACAAGTTTAGGTAGCTTTATTAGAGGTACATCTGCAGTAGCATTCTCTGTATTACAAGCTGGTCAGCCAGTTGGTGTATTCTACGGAGCAAAAGTTGCTAAAATTGAAAATGGTAGATATGTATTCCAAGATTTGAATGGTGATGGCAAAGTAAATCAAGCAAATCCTGATAGAAATGACCAAACTTATTTAGGTAGCCCAACTCCTTTGTTTGTTGGTGGTTTAACTAATAACATTAGATATGGCAATATTGATTTCCAGTTCCAATTGATAAGTAACTTGGGAGCTAAAATTGTAAATACTAACAACTTGCTATTAGGTCGTCAAGATGGTCGTATTGCAGAAAGTAATGCACTTAAATCTGCATTGACAACTGTTGTTAATGATGAGCGTACATTGCCGATGGACTACTATGTTGAGTCGGGTAACTATGTTCGTTTAAACAATGCTTCTGTAGGTTACACAATTCCAGTAGGAAAAGGTGTTGTTAAAAGAGCTCGTGTTTATGTAGCTGGAAACAACTTATTATTGTTTACTAAATATTCAGGCGTTGACCCTGAAATTAGTCAAGCATTATCAATTGGTTCACAAGCACCAGGTATTGATGTTCGTGAGACTTTCTACAAGACTCGTGGTATCACTGCTGGTGTTAGTTTAAGTTTCTAAAAAAATAAAACCATTTGTGTTAACAAATCGTTTAAATAACAACTAAAAATAATCATAAATAATAATATGAAAAAATTCATTTTTACAGCATTGACTGTTGGTGCTTTTGCTTCATTTTCATTACAGTCTTGTACAAATTTAGATGAGCCTGTATATGATGCAATACCTGCAGACCAATTTTTGAAAACTGACGCTCAAGTAGCGGCGGCTTTAGGACCTGCTTATGGTGGTTTAAGAGGAATTACTTGGGATTGGTTCAATCCAAGTGAAGCTTCATCTGATGAGTTAATTGTTCCGACTCGTGGTGGTGACTGGTTTGATAATGGCGACTGGTTGGCTTATTCTCGCCATACTTGGACTCCACAACACGGACCAATCAATGGTATGTGGGGCTTTATCTTTGGTAATATTTCACAGTTAAATCAATTGATTCCAGTAGTAAGCACAAACAAAGCTGCTGTAGATGAACTTCGTACTATTCGTGCGTTCTACTATTTCATGGCTATTGATGCTTTTGGTAATGTGCCAATCGTAACTGATGCTGCTTCAAATGGTGGTACAAAAACACGTGCTGAAGTTTACGCTTTCATTGAGAAAGAATTGACTGAATCTATTCCAAGCTTAACAGCTGGAAAAGCTTACAGCCGAATGACGCAAGATGCCGGTAATATGTTATTGGCTAAATTATATTTGAATGCTGGTGTTTACAAAGGTTCACCTGAGTGGCAAAAAGCTTTAGATGCAGTAAATAAAGTTATTTCATCTAAAAATGCTTATTCTCTTTCTGCTTCAACTCTGTCGAATTTTATTGTTCAGAACCAAAGTTCAGGAGAAAATATTTGGACTATTCCTTACGATAGTTTCAAAGCGGGTGGTATGAACTTCCATATGAGAACATTACACTATGCTAATGCTACTACTTATGGTTTGGCTAACTCACCTTGGAATGGATTCTGTACTTTAGCAGATTTCTATAACTCTTTTGAGAAAACAGATTTACGTAAAGCAATGTGGATTGAAGGTCAGCAGTTTGCTGCTTCTGGTGCAAAATTAGTAGATGCTAAAAATCAACCATTGGCGTTTATTGCAGATTTCCAAAAAGACCAAATGACAGATGCTGACCCTGAGTTTCAGGTGGCTGGTATTCGTTCGCAGAAATATGAGATTCAAAGAAACAATCCAAACGGAGACCAAAGTAATGACTACGTAGTATTCCGTTTAGCTGATGCTCTTTTGATGAAAGCGGAGGCTTCTTTCAGACTTGGAAAGACTGCTGATGCATTGGCAGAAATCAACAAAATCAGGGTACGTTCTGGAGTTGCTCCAATGACAACTTTGACAGATAAAGATATTCTTGCAGAAAGAGGTCGTGAAATGGCTTGGGAAGGATGGAGACGTAACGATATGATTCGTTTCGGCACTTTCAGTCTTGAAAGAAAATTCATGAAGAATTTGAACAAAACAAGAGAATTGTTCCCAATTCCTCAGGCTCGTATCGATGCTAACCCATTATTGAAACAAAATCCTGGGTATTAATATTTAGTATATTTTATAAAAAGGCAGTTCCTTACGGTTCTGCCTTTTTATTTTGTAATTATTTGATAATTAGCGATTAACACTAATCACTTTTTGTTATAAGGCTTATTTATTACTAATTTTGCAGTCCGTTATTGTTTTGCAAACAAACAATAATGCAATCGATATCATTACTCTTTGTTAAACCACAAAGAAAAAAATACTTTAACCTATAATTGATGAAAAAGATACTTTGGGCTATCTCCTGTGTGGGGCTGCTGTTTTCGTGTGCAAAGACCGAAGACACTTTATTTGAATCATTACCGTCTTCAGTTACTGGAATTGATTTTGTAAATAGAAGCCTCGAAAGAAAAGACTTCAACATATTCAACTACCGTAACTTCTACAACGGCGGTGGAGTTGCTATTGGCGATGTTAATAATGATGGCTTATCGGATATTTTTGTTACCTCAAATTTTGAAGACAATAAACTGTATTTGAATAAAGGTAAAATGACCTTTGAGGATATTACGGTAAAAGCAGGTATTGTCGGCAAAAAATTCTGGTCAACAGGGGCAACTTTTGCTGATGTCAATGGTGATGGCTTGATGGATATTTATGTCTGTAATTCGGGTAGCCGTGACCAACGTGGCAATCAATTATACATTAATAAGGGTATTAAAAACGGTATTCCAAGCTATAAAGAACAAGCCAAAGAAGCCGGCCTTGAAGATGGTGGCTTCTCGACTCACGCTGCATTCTTCGATTTTGACCGTGACGGAGATTTAGACATGTATCTGCTCAATAATAGCTTTACTCCGATTGATAAACTCGGCTATATGAATCTACGAAACGAGCGTGATAAACTCGGCGGTGATAAACTTTTTCGCAATGATAGCCCGACCACCTCAGAAATAAAGTTTACAGATGTTTCGGCAGAAGCTGGTGTTTTTGGTAGCTTGATTGGCTTTGGTTTAGGCATTACTATCGGTGATGTAAACAACGATAACTGGCCTGACATTTATATTTCAAATGATTTCTACGAACGAGATTACCTTTATATCAATCAGAAAAACGGAACTTTTAAAGAAGACCTTGAAAACCAAATGCCGCATACGAGCTTAAGCTCAATGGGTGCAGATATTGCCGACATTAACAACGATGAAAATCTGGATATTTTTGTGACAGATATGCTTCCAGGCGATGACCGTAGATTAAAAACTACGAGTATTTTTGAAGGTTATAATTTAGTTGATTTGAAGCTAAAACAAGGCTTTTGGCACCAATATATGCGAAACAACCTGCAATTGAACAACGGAGATGGTACATTTAGCGAAGTCGGTCAGTTGGCGGGTATTCATGCAACAGATTGGAGTTGGGGAGCATTGATTTTTGATATGGATAACGATGGTTTGAAAGATATTTTTGTAGCCAATGGCATCGCAAAAGACCTTACTGACCAAGATTTTGTCGAATTTTTAGGCGATAGAAATACGATGCAGCAAATGCTCAGTGGTAAAAAATTTGATGCAAAAGAATTTATTGATAAAATCTCTTCCGTGCCAATTCCAAATTATGCGTTTAAAAATACTGGAGATTTAAAATTTGCCAATCAAACAAAAAGTTGGGGACTCGAAGGGCCAGGGTTTTCTAATGGTTCGGCTTATGGCGATTTGGATAATGACGGAGATTTAGATTTGGTTGTTAATAATATCAATGCTCCGCTTTCGGTTTTCAAAAATAAAACCAATGAAAAAACAAAAAATCACTTTTTGACAGTAAAACTAAAAGGAACTGCCAAAAATCTCAACGGAATCGGTGCTAAAGTTACGGTTTATCAACAAGGTTCAAGCAAACTTTTGCAACAAATGCCTAACCGTGGCTTTCAGTCTTCGAGCGACCATCAAATGGTTTTTGGACTGGGCGAAAAAGCTACTATTGATTCGATAAAAATCATTTGGCCAGATGATAAATTGCAGGTTCTAAAAAATCAAAAAGCTGACCAAATGCTTACCCTTGATTATACAAATGCTAACCAACTTTTCAAGGAAATTATTCGAGTAAAAACGCCCCTTTTTAATGACATTTCAGCAAATGTACTTACATACACACACATTGAGAGTAATTTCCAAGATTATGACCGTGATGTATTACTCAAACAAAAATATTCAACTCAAGGGCCTGCAATGGCTGTGGGCGATGTAAACAGCGATGGCCTTGACGATTTGTATTTAGGGGGTTCGGCTGGTCAGGCAAAACAACTTTTCATTCAGCAAAAAAATGGAAAGTTTACCGAATCAAAGCAAATTGATTTTGGAATGGACGTTACAACAGAAAATACAGATGCCTTGTTTTTTGATGCAGATAAAGACAATGACCTCGATTTATTCATCGTTACGGGTAGTAATGAATTTGAAGAAAACGCCCCTGAATTACATGATTTACTTTACATAAATGACGGAAAAGGCAACTTCAAACGTGATGTACGTTTTCCTTCTATTTTTGAAAATGGCTCGTGTGTAGCCGCTGCCGATTTTGATAAAGATGGCGACCAGGACTTATTTGTAGGCTCACGCATGATTTCAGGGAAATATGGCATGAATCCTTCAAGTAATTTCTATATAAATGATGGAACGGGTGAATTTAAAAATCAATCAAGGCGTTTTATGGCAGAAATTAACGAGCTTGGTATGGTCACTGATGCCGAATGGAGCGATATTGACAAGGACGGCTACATTGATTTGATTGTGACGCAAGATTGGGGACAAATCGTAATTTTCAAAAATGAACGTGGTAGAAAAATGACGCTTGCGAGCAAAATTAAAGACTCGGAAGGACTTTGGAACTGTATAAAACCAACCGACTTCGATGGCGATGGCGATACTGATTTTATTGTAGGCAACATCGGGGATAATTCTAAACTCAAAGTTTCACCCGAAAATCCTGCATTTCTTCATGCAAAAGATTTTGATAACAACGGAACCATTGAGCAAATAATTTCATGCTTAACTGAAGACGGAAAAACCTACCCAATGGTGCTAAAAGGCGAACTCCAACGTGCTTTACCGATGATTAAACGTAAGTATGTAAAATATACTGATTACGCCAATCAGAGCATTACGGATATGTTTACGCCTGAGCAAATGAAAGACTGTGTAGAGAAAAAAATTACAACTACCAAAACTGTATTTTTGATAAACGATGGCAAAGGCAACTTTGAAATGAAAGCACTACCAATTGAGGCTCAATTTTCTCGCATTTCAGCCATCGAAACAGGAGATTTTGATAAAGACGGTATTTTGGATATTCTTTTGGCGGGTAATTTCTACGATGTTTTGCCAGAATGGGGTCGTTTTGATGCCAATTATGGTTTATTTTTGAAAGGAAAAGGTAAAGGAAATTTTGACGTAAAAAAATCAAGCGACTCTGGCTTTAAGACCGTCGGACAAGTTCGCAAAATGTATAAATTAAGGGGTAGTGCAAATCAAGAGGTAGTGGTGTTGGCAAAAAACAATGATAAAGCACAAGTGTTTAGTTTTAAAAAGTAAAACCTATGAAATCAATAGTTAAATTTCTAAGTACAATTACGTTCATTTCTTTAGTTATTAGTTCGTGTAAGTCTGGTGAGAAAGAAAACGATATAGTTTTATTCAAAAAACTTTCTCCAACCGATACAAAAATTGATTTTATCAATCAAATAAAAGAATCTAAAGACTTCAACATACTCGATTATCTCTATTTTTATAATGGCGGTGGTGTAGCAGCAGGCGATATTAATAATGATGGCCTAACCGATTTGTTTTTTGTTTCAAATCAAGGAAAAAGCAAGCTTTACTTAAATAAAGGTGTAAAAAACGACTCGCCCCAATTTGAAGATATTTCTACCAAAGCAGGAATTGAGGGCTTTTCTGACTGGAAAACTGGCGTAACAATGGCCGATGTAAACGGCGATGGTTTTCTTGATATTTATGTGTGTGCCGTTGGAAATTATAAAGGTCTGGAAGGTTCAAACGAACTCTACATCAATAATGGAGATTTAACTTTCACCGAAAAATCAGATGAATACGGGCTTGATTTTACTGGATTTTCGACCCAAGCCGCCTTTTTTGATTATGATAAAGACGGTGATTTGGATATGTACTTGTTAAATCACGCAGTGCATAATTCTCGCTCTTATGACCGTGTAAATACTCGTATGCTCAAAGACAACGAAGCTGGCGATTATTTGTACCGCAACGATGGCCCCCTAACCCCAAGTGGGGGAACTCCTCACTTCACAGATGTAAGCAAGGAGGCAGGTATTTATCAAGCTGCTATGGGCTATGGTTTGGGCATTTCGGTGGCGGATTTGAACAACGATGGCTGGCAAGATATTTATGTAAGTAATGATTTTCACGAAGACGATTATTACTATATCAATCAAAAAAATGGCACTTTTTCTGAAGAAATAAAACAGCATTTCAAGCATTTAAGTCGCTTTTCGATGGGTTCGGACATTGCCGACATAAATAATGATGGATATCAAGATGTAATGACGCTTGATATGTATCCCGAAGACGAAGCTGTTGAGAAATCTTCAGTTGGTGAAGACCCACTTGATATTTACTTATATAAACTCCAATTTGGCTATTTCAATCAATACAGCCGAAACTGCCTACAACTGAGTATGGGCGGCAAAAAATTTAGCGATATTGCCCCCTCGGCGGGCGTTATGGCAACCGACTGGAGTTGGAGTACGCTTTTAGCCGATTATGATGGCGATGGAATCAAAGATATTTTTATCACCAACGGTATTTTACGCCGCCCTAATGATTTAGATTATTTGAAATTTATCGCAAGCGATTCTCTACACTTCAACTTACCAACTTCCGATAAACTCGACCAAGAGGCAATCGACAAAATGCCAAGCGGAAAATGGCATAATTATCTCTATAAAGGCACGAAAGAATTACGTTTTCAAGATAAATCATCTGCTTGGGGTTTCGACGAAAAAGGCATTTCAAACGGTGCAGCTTATGCCGATTTAGACAACGATGGCGACTTAGACCTCATTTCAAATAATCTTAACGAGCCAGCGGTCATTTACCTCAACAATAGCCGTCAAGTTTTGAATAATAATTTCGTTAAAGTTAAATTTAAAGGCAATGATAAAAACACCTTCGGAATTGGGGCAAAAGTTATTCTAAAAACCACCGACGGCGAGCAATTGCAACAAATGATGCCAACTCGTGGCTTCATGAGTTCGGTTGAGCCATCATTAATTTTTGGAATTAGCAAACTCACTAAGGTTGATACTATGATGGTAATTTGGGAAAATCAAATGATGGAAATCATCATAAATCCTAAAATCAATACTTTTCTTACTTTAGACCAAAATAACGCTAAAATAAAAGTAGCTGACCATCAGTTCTTTGTGCCAGCAGTGCCAATTTTTGAAGAAGTAACAAACCAAGTAAATATTCCGTTTGTACATCAAGAAAACGTTTATTTCGATTTCAATCGAGAGTTTTTGATTCCGTTTAAAGTATCGATTGATGGACCAAAAATGGCAATTGGCGATGTAAATGGTGACGGTTTAGAAGATTTTTACGTAGGTGGGGCAAAATATCAAGCAGGTTCGCTTTATCTACAAAAAACCGATGGTAAGTTTACAGCTTCACCACAAGCAATTTTTAAAGAAGATTCATTGCAAGAAGATGTTGATGCTGTGTTTTTTGATGCTGATGGAGACAAAGACCAAGACCTTTATGTAGTTTCGGGCGGAAATGAGTTTTATGACCAAATGGTTCAGCTTTTCGACCGACTTTATATCAATGACGGTAAAGGAAACTTCTCGAAATCAATCGCTTCCCTTCCGCCAATGTTCGACAATAAATCGTGCGTAAAACCTTGTGATTTTGATAAAGACGGCGACATTGACCTCTTTGTAGGAGGGCGTGTGGTAGCTTATGGTTACGGAAAGTCGCCTCGCTCCTATCTTTTAGTAAACAATGGTAAAGGACAATTCTCGGATGTAACCGTCAATAACGCTCCCGAACTCCGAGAAGCAGGTATGATTACTGATGCCATTTGGACAGATTTCGATAAAGATGGCGACCAAGATTTAACTATTGTAGGCGATTGGATGCCAATCAGAATGTTTGCCAACGACAAAGGCAAATTTAAAGAAATTGATGTTCAAATGGAGAACCGCAAACTGAGCGAATATACTGGCTTTTGGAATGGCATAACAGCCGCCGATTTTGATAAAGATGGCGATATTGACTTTGTAGTAGGGAATCTCGGTACAAACACCAAATTCAGAAAAGAAGAAGGTAGTAAGCTAAAGATGCTGATAAAAGATATTGATGGCAATGATGCCAAAGACCACATTGTAGCCTATAATCGTGGCTCAAGTTGGTATCCTGTAAATAGTAAAGACGAAATGGGCAAACAAATGCCTAGTATCATCAATAAAAAATATGTTGAATATAAAACCTTTGCTGGCAAAACCATTTACGAGTTGTTTACTAAAAAAGAACTTAAAGATGCTGAGGAGAAGCTCGTAAATACCTTTGAGTCTGTTTACCTTGAAAACCAAGGCAATAATACTTTCAAAATGACCGCACTACCGAGTTTGGCACAAGTCTCAAAAGTAATGTCGCTCGTAACTGAGGATGTAGACAACGACGGGAACTTAGACATAATTGTAGGTGGGAATTTCAACGGTGCGAATATGTACCAAGCTCGTTATGATGCTTTCTTTGGTTTGATTTTGAAAGGAAATGGAAAGGGAAGATTTATTCCATCAATTCCAACAGATAATGGTTTATTGATGGAAGGCGATGTTCGTGACATCAAAACTTTGAAAACGCCTAAAACCAAATACTATTTCATTACTCGAAATAACGATAAAATGCAAATTTTCAAGAAAATAACGAAGTAAATCATTGTTTGGGGTTCAAGATTTTGAACTCCAACGTTTATATTCCGATTGATGAAATTAAGATATTCAAATCTACTTATTATTAGTGCTTTTTTTGTAATTGGCATCTCAGCAATTTCTGTTAGTTGCAAGTCTAAAGAAGCCGAAGGAGAAAAGCTCGCCCAAACTTATTGTGCAAGTTGCCACTTATTACCTAGTCCTGCAATGCTACCTAAGAACGTTTGGCAATATAGCACTTTGCCATACATGGGCATCCTAATGGGTGTAGCTACGGAAATCAATGGTTTAGAAAAACCACTTTCTGACTATGCTATTCTTCGCCCAGCTTCGCAGATGATTAGTGATGAAGATTGGCTCAAAATTAAGCGTTATTACTTGGCTAATGCTCCAAAAACGCTCGAAATGCCTAAATATGAAAACTTGGAAGTGCTTACAGGAAGATTTGAAATACAGAAAACAAATATCGCCATTCAAGGAGCAACAATTCCAAACTTCACGGCAGTTACGATTGATACAAGTAACCGAAAAATTATTGCGGGCGACCAATCAAACCGAGTGATTTGGATACTTGACCAAAACGGCAAACCAATTCAAACAATTACAAATCAAAATGCTCTTACCAACGTTGATTTGACAAACGCCAAAAAAAGCCAATATTTATTGACTTACATCGGCACCACGACACAAGCAAATCCTGATGTAAATGGTTCGGCCGAACAAGTCGAAATCAAGAATAATACTTTTATTAATACAAAAAAACTTTTGCCAAGTCTCAATCGTCCAATTGAAGTTATTACAAAAAACCTTGATGATAGTCCCGAAGACGAGCTAATCAGCAATGAGTTTGGTTTCAAAAATGGAGGCTTATCCATTTGGAAAAAAGACGCTAAAAATCAATACCAAAAGCAAATTTTAAGTATACAAACAGGAGCAACTAAAACAATCGTCATGGATTTTGATGGCGACAAACGAAACGATATTTTGGCACTTTTTGCTCAAGGAGATGAACAGATTGTTTTATATTTGAATAAAGGAAATTCAAACGGTACATCGATACGTTTTGAAGCAAAACAACTACTCCGTTTTCCGTCGATTTATGGAACGAGTTCGTTTGATATTGCCGACATCAATAAAGATGGAAAATTTGATATTGTTTGCACAGCGGGCGATAACGCTGATTTCTCAACAATTCTAAAGCCTTATCATGGGGTTTATGTTTATACAAATACTGGCTCGGTTGGTTCACCACAATTCGAACAAAGTCATTTTTTTCAACAAAACGGAGCGACAAAAGTAATCTCAAGAGATTTTGATAATGATGGAGATATTGATTTGGTATCAATCGCTCTTTTCCCAGATAATGACCACCGTCCGCTTGAAGGTTTCATTTATTTTGAAAATACAGGCAATGATTTCAAACAAAAAACGCTCAATATCAACCATTTAGGTCGTTGGAGTGTAATTGATGCGGCCGATATCGACCACGATGGTGATATTGACATGGTACTTGGAAGCCACCCAGTAGCCAAGTTTCCCGCAGGTTTCGACCAAGCATGGAAACAAGGCAGTGGCTTAGTTATTTTAAGAAATAAAACGAAGTAATTATTTAGTCAAAGCTTCATCATAAGATTTTCGGCCAGCTTTTATATTGGCAATGAATTTATCTTTTTCGATACTTTGTGCAGAATAACGATTAATTTTCAAGACTGTAAAATACCCTAAAATTGCTAATACAATTGCTGCGAGAATGAAATAGATTTTCTTCATTGTGTTTTGTTTTGATTGTTTGCTTCAAAACTACTATTTGATTGAATACCACGCTGTTAACGAAACCTAAATGATGTTAACGAATGTTAAGTATACCCCTAAATCATCGCTTTTCTGATTCCATCTGTCGTTTATTCTTCGCCATTCTTCTATTTTCATACTCATTGGTGGCAAAAATGCCTTATCTTTGGTATTATACGTAAACCTATTGATGAAAAAGCATTTATTAATTTGGGCATTTCTATGCCTATCCACCACCTTGCTTTACCACGAAACTTACGCTCAGAAAAAGAGCTTCCTCCTTTCGGGTATAGTAAAAGATGCCGAAACCAATGCTCCACTCGAAAATGCAAATATTTTGTTTTCGGGCCTTACCTTTGGTACTCAAACCGATTCTACAGGCAAGTTTTCAATCTTTATTCCTGCTACTTCTTATCAAATTGTGATCAGAATGTTGGGGTATAAAATCAAAATCGAACGATTTACTCTCAACAAAGACACCGAATTTGATTTTTTACTCGAAAAAACAGCTAAAATCCTTGATGAAGTAGTAATTACTGCCGAAAAAGCCGACGCCAACGTCAATAGAACGATGATGGGCGTCGAAAAGATTTCGGGTAAAACCATGAAAAAACTTCCCACACTCATGGGCGAGGCCGATGTTATCAGAAGTATCATGCTTTTGCCCGGCGTAACTACGGTTGGCGAAGGTGCTTCGGGTTTCAATGTTAGAGGTGGAAATGTTGACCAAAATTTAGTACTTTTAGATGGTATTCCGCTATTTAATACTTCTCACCTGTTCGGATTTTTCACAGGTTTCAATGCCGATATGGTACAAGATGTGAGCCTCTTCAAGGGCGGGATTCCATCAATGTACGGCGGTAGAGCATCTTCGGTGCTGGATGTGCGTTTAAAAGAAGGGAATTTTGACAAATGGAGTGCTCTAGGTGGAATTGGTCCAATTTCAAGCCGATTACTCCTCGAAGGCCCTATTTTCAAAGGTAAAACATCGGTAATCGTCGGAGCAAGGGCTTCATTATCAGACTTTTATTTACGCTATTTCAATAACCCTTCACTCAAAAATAGTAATGCTAATTTCTACGATATAAACGCCAAAATCACGCATCGCTTCGGAAATAATCAACGTATTTCGTTGGCGGCCTATACGAGCGATGATGCATTTAAATTCGCCCAAGACACTTCTTATTATTGGAACACTCAAAATGTTAGCTTAAAACATAACGCTCTTCTCGGCTCAAAATTATCGCATAATTTTACGGCTTTCATAAGTAAATACAAGTACGGAAATAAAGGATTTAAACCTCAATATGAATATAATTGGCAGCCATCAATCACCCAGAAATCTATCCGTGAAGATTTGAGTTATGAGCTTTCAAACCAAAGCCGTATCGACTTTGGTGGAGATTTTAGCATTTATCGAAACGATGTAGGAAGTTTATTGCCCAATTCGGATAAATCAATCATTGACCCATTCCAGATGCCCGTGCAGCACTCACGAGAAATGTCTGTTTATGCAGGTCATAGCCTAAATTTAAGTAAAATTCTAAGCTTTGATTATGGGCTGCGATATGCTTATTATCAGCTCGTTGGCCCCGATAATATGTATAGTTATCAACTCGGTAAGCCACGAGAAATTGAAACAATTACCGATACCTTGACTTATAAAAAAGGTTCGGTTATTCAATCTTATGGAGGTTTTGAGCCACGTTTTTCGTTGGCATTTAAGGTTGATTCAAATCTTTCTGTCAAAATTGGGTTTAATCGTATGCAGCAGTTTATGCACTTACTTTCTAATACAATGGCTATTTCACCAGCAGATATTTGGAAAAATAGCAATGCTCAATTACCGCAACAAATTGCCGACCAGTTTTCGATTGGAGTTTTCAAAAATTTCAATAACGCACAAAATAATACTTTTGAAACATCGGTTGAGGTCTATTATAAAAACCTTAAAAATGTAATTGATTACGTTGATGGTGCAGCACTTTACCTCAATCAGACCGTCGAAACACAACTTTTGGTTGGAAAAGGCTACGCTTACGGTGCGGAGTTTTTTATAAAAAAATCTCGTGGAAAAAAACTAACTGGCTGGCTATCATATACTTACTCTCGTACTTTCCGACAAATTGAAGCTAACGAAAATCAGATTGGTGCTAATTTTGGGCTTAAATTTCCTGCGAATTTCGATTCTCCACATAACGTAAAATTTGTCCTAAATAATCGTTGGACAAAACGCATTACTTTCAACGCCAATTTTACTTATAATACTGGTCGCCCAATTACTTACCCGAATGGACGTTATAAAATCTATGCGTTCAGCGATGTTTATGATTATATGGTAAAAAATGGACTGAATCCTCGTGCGGGATTAGACAGAAAAACTTATACTTATAATGGTCAGATATTCGTTTTATTGGATAATGCCACCATTCAAGAAATCTTAGATGGGTATGCTTCGCCAAGTTTTACACTTCGAAATGCCGAGCGAATTCCCGACTATTTTAGGCTCGATTTAGGGCTTACACTTGACCCCAAAGAAAATAGTAAGTCGAATAGCAGTTGGAATTTTTCGATTTATAATATTCTGAACCGCCAGAATGTCTATTCAATCTATTTTAAATCATCAACTGGGCTCCGTAATCTTGCCCGAACCTACAAACTTTCGGTCTTGGGTGCAGCCATTCCATCACTAACTTATAACTTTAAATTCTGATGAAAAAATTAACAATTTTCCTAATACTCTGTTCGTTATTTTTTTCCTGCGAAACAGAAATAACCGACTTCAAAACACAAAATTTGAGTACTGCTTACGTTGTTTATGGCGAAATGACCAACCTCAACGGCCCGTATAACGTGCGAATCAATCGCACGAGTTCTTACTCACCCTATGACATTACAGCTTTCCAAGGCGATGCCATCAAAGGTGCAGATGTAAAAATTATTGACAATGCAGGAATTACGACTCAACTGACCGAAACTCGAAGTGGATTTTACCAAACTTCGCCCTTTTTCAAGGGAATTATTAATAAAAAATACCAACTAAAAATAAAAACAAGCGATGGCGTAGAGATAGAATCAACGACCGAAACATTGAAAGCCCCTACTCCTCTCAATGATTTTTCGTATAAATTTATCAATGCTGAACGAGTAGAAAATATGCGTTTCGATGTAACGGCTTCTATCAAAGATTCAAAAGAAACCGAAGACTATTATTTTATCAAACGTCAGGATTTTATTCAGTTTTTAACCACATGCCCCGAGCCGCCGCCACCGCCAGCACCGGTGCCAGTGTGTTATTCAAAATGTTGGCGAACGCCGCTCAATACGCAACCAATTTTAATCAATGATTTTTTGGTGAATGGCAAGAATCTGCCAATTTCGTTGGGTAGTATCGATGTGAAAGATTTTCCCGAATGGATAATTCAATTAGATGTTTTCTCGGTCTCGAAAGAAACCTATAATTATTGGAAACGACAAGAAGATCAACGTGTCATTGGCGGTGGATTATTCGATAAAATTCCAGCCCAAATCATCGGAAATTTGAAATGTACGAATCGAACCAACCAAGAAGTTTTGGGTCTTTTTCAAGTAGGTGGAGTGGCAAAACAACGTTTATCGGTTGACCGACTCGGAGCATTAAGCATTGAAAATCTACAAAAAGTACAGAATTTCGCCAATTTTAATAATATTCGTTATAAGGATTTAGTTCTGTGGGACTGTAAAAAAGCAGCTTTTATAGATTATAATATTGGTTATACAATACCTGATTTGTTTTGATTTTATGGATGCCCAACACGCTACTTTTTTACGAAAAAAAAGCAATTACTTGCAAATCACTGCTTAAGTGCTGAAATTGCACGTAATTTCCTGTAAAAATCACAAAACTTCGACAGCCTATTGCTGGTGTACTAAAATATGAGTGTAGTAAAAAAACTGGCGAGCGATACCGCCCTTTATGGTTTAAGTAGTATTGTTGGACGTTTTCTCAACTGGCTTTTGGTGGCGGTTCATACCCGTGTTTTCGACCAACCTAAACTTCTTGCCGATAACAATCAACTCTACGTTTGGGTAATTCTATTAAATATTCTCTATACTTATGGCATGGAAACGGCTTTTTTTCGCTTTGCTAAAAAAGAAAATCGCCAAGAATATTTCAATCTGATACTCACCTATATCATTTTGACGAGTATACTATTTTCACTTATTATTTTCTTCTATGCTACGCCTATCATCAACTGGATGGGTTTTCCGGGTAAAGAACGCCTTATTGTTTGGTTTGCAATTATTTTGGCGACTGATGCCATCGCAGCTATTGCATTTGTAAAGCTAAGAGCTGAAAATCGAGCAAAACGATTTGTTTTTATTCGTATAACCAATATTTTTATCAACATCGGTCTAAATGCCTTTTATTTGATGTTTTGTAAATATATCCACGAGGGTCTTTTTCTTGAATCATGGAAACCCTTTGCCGACTATTTTTATAATCCATCCATTGGGCCAGATTATATCGTTTGGGCTAATTTTATTGCCAGTTTGATTACAATTTTGCTCTTGTGGCGAGAATTTATCGACTTTCGTTTTAGCTTCGATTTCCAAAAATTCAAACCTGTGCTGATTTATGCTTATCCACTTCTCATCATGGGTTTGGCAGGAGCAATTAATCAAACCGCAGACCGTTTAATGCTCACAAAAATACTTCCAGAAGGATTTTATAAAGGTCTAACGAGCGATGATGCTTTTAGTATTTATGCCAATGTTTACAAACTTTCGATTTTCATGTTGCTCGTTGTGCAGGCGTATCGTTATGCTGCCGACCCATTCTTTTTCTCGAAAGCCGAAGACAAAAACTCTCCTTCTATGCTCGCATTGGCCACCAAATGGTTTACAATTGCTTGTATCCTGATTTGGGTGGGTGTGAGTGTCAATATTGATTTGATTAGCCTGATTTTGGGTAAAAACTACCGTTCGGGTATAATTGTAGTGCCGATTCTTTTACTTGCAAATCTGTTTATTGGTGTTTATCAAAATATCTCAATGTGGTTTAAATTGAGCGATAAAACCCATTTTGGTACATATTTTACCATTATCGGAATGGTTATCACTGTCATTCTCAATATCATTCTGATTCCGATTTGGGGCTATGTAGGCTGTGCCATTACGTTTGCTATTTCATCGTTTATTATGATGGTGTTGTGTTACTATTACGGACAGAAACATTACCCGATTCCGTATGAACTCAAATCGGTTATTACTTATTTAATCATCGCAGGAATATTCATTGTTATTTCGTGGCAAATCAAAATCGAGAGTCTAATGTTCTCGATTCCATTTCATATTTTATTGACAATAATTTTTGTACTCGGAATCGTAGTTTCGGAACACACGAGTCTTGGTATAAGACTAGGAGGTACAAAGGCTCAGAAGCATAAAGGCTTAGAATAAAAGACTCTTGTTTAATCTGCCAAATTCTTACCAAAATTACATATTTCTTTAAAAACCTTTGTGCCTTTGCCACCATTTGCCCTAATGCCTCATAAAAAATGAATCACGAATTTACTTTTATCATATTATCTTTCAACGAAGAGCAGCATCTTCCACGATTGCTTGAGTCTATCAAAGCACTCAACGCCGAAACCTATATTTTAGATTCAGGAAGTACCGACCGAACACTCGAAATTGCGGAAAGCTATGGTGCAATCGTTAAATATAATAAGTTTGAAAATCACCCAAAACAATGGGATTTTGCCCTTAAAAACTTCCCAGTAAAAACACCTTGGACCATCGGTCTTGATTCTGACCACATTGTTCTGCCCGAATTATTAGAAATGTTAAAAAACTTCAAGGATTCAAGTACACCTGCTGATGTCAATGGAGTTTTCTTTAACCGAAAAAACTATTTTAAAGGTCGTTGGCTCAAACACGGAGGATATTTTCCAAAATATTTGATGAAAATGTTTCGCACAGGTATAGGATTTTCTGACCTAAATGAGAACATGGATCATCGTTTTGTGGCTGAAGGCAAAAATATTATTTGGGACAAAGGATATTTAAAAGAAGAAAACCTCAAAGAAAACAGAATCAGTTTTTGGATTGAAAAACACAACCGATACAGCGACCAAGTAGCCCGTGAAGAAATCGAAAGAAAGAAACAATTACGCAACCAAACGATTCAACCAAAATTCTTCGGCAACCCTGACCAACGAGTGGCGTTTTTAAAGAAAATTTGGTGGGATATGCCACTTTTTGTGCGTCCGTTTATCTATTTTTTCCACCGATATTTTATTCAATTGGGTATTCTTGATGGCAAAGAAGGAATGATTTTCCACTTCTTACAAGCTCTTTGGTTTAGGTTTGTGGTTGATGTGAAGATTTTTGAATTGGAAAGTGAAGAAAGGCATCGAAACGAAACAAATAAATGAGCAAATCAATAAGTATTTTGGGTTGTGGTTGGTTAGGCTTGCCACTTGGAAAATATTTTTCGGATAAAGGATATGCAGTAAAAGGAAGCACTACGAACGAAGAAAAACTACCTATTTTGATTGAAAATGGTATTGAAGCTTTTCGAATCCAACTTAATCCACAAGTTGTTGGCGAAAATGTGGATAACTTTTTAAATTCCGAAACCTTGTTGATAAATATCCCTCCACGTATCAGCCTTCAGAAAGTAGATGCCCACGTACAGCAAATCTCTAATTTGCTTACTTATGTTAAGCAGTCTTCCATTAAAAATATTATTTATATTAGTTCTACGTCAATTTACCCTGAACTGAATAGAGAATCATTTGAAGAAGACGTCATCACACATGAGCAATCGGCAAGCCCAACAATGATAAAAGCCGAAAAACTGTTAATTGCTCTTTGGAAAGAATTTTCTGTTAATCTAACGATTCTACGTTGCGGCGGACTGATGGGTTACGACCGAATTCCTGCTAAATATTTTTCGGGCTTGAAAGGACTCACAACGGGCGACATTCAAGTAAATTATGTTCATCGTGATGATGTAATCAAGATTATCGAAACAATCATCGAGAATAATAATTGGAACGAAACCTTTAATATCGTTTCACCAATTCATCCGACAAGAAAAGAAGTTTACACTAAAAACTGCGAAGAATTAGGCTACGAAATGCCTGAATTTGTAGCCCCTACCGAACCTCAACCATTCAAAATTATAAGCCCAAAAAAATGGCTTGAATACTCAAAATATAAGTTTATTTATGAAAATCCTTTGGATTACTATTATAAGCGACCCAATTAATGCGAGTGGCTATGACAAGCACGGTGATGAGAGTTCCAGTTTATATAATAGGCTGATGCCATCATTAAAGCACCTATCACATTAAAAAGAATTTCGTATATGCCTTTAGCAAGAAATAAACCTGCAAAATTAAAACAGAGAGCAATTGATAAAAGTGTGAGAGGTAGTGAATTTTGATGATTTCGATAATCTTTTATCAATAAGAAAATTGCTAAAATAGCACTTACTCCTATCATATAAATTTCTGATTTTTCACTCAAAAAACTTCCACCCAAAAACGGTAAAGCAGTCATCAAAAATGGCATAGCCAAACAATGAATTGTGCAAAGTACCGAAAGCCACAAGCCAACTTTATTAAGTGAATGATAATGAGTGAATATTTTACGCATAAAAAAAAACCTGAACCGTGTATGTTATTACAACAATGATGCAAATATAGGTATTAATGCAACACTATTGCAAATATTTTGGTTCAAGTTTGAAAAAATATTCTTAGTATGATTCCTTTTCGTTAGGGAAATCTGAAGATTTTACATCCTTCGTATAATTAATAACGGCTTCTGTCATGATTGAATGTAAATCGGCGTATCGACGTAAAAAACGTGGTGAGAAATCTTTATTAATACCCAACATATCGTGTACGACTAAAATCTGTCCATCACAACCATTACCTGCACCGATACCAATGGTAGGAATAGCTACTGATTCGGTTACTTTTTGAGCCAAAGTAGCAGGAATTTTTTCCAGAACCATCCCAAAACAACCCACATCATTAAGCATTTTAGCATTCGCTATTAACTGTTCGGCTTCTTCTTCTTCTTTGGCACGCACGGCATAAGTGCCAAATTTATAGATAGATTGTGGTGTAAGCCCTAGGTGCCCCATTACTGGAATACCGGCACTTAAAATACGTTCAATCGATTCTTTTATCTCAATTCCACCTTCTAATTTCACGGCATGTCCACCCGATTCTTTCATAATTCTGATTGCCGAACGCAATGCTTCTTCAGAGTTTCCTTGATAAGAGCCAAAAGGTAAATCGACCACAACCAAAGCTCTTTTTACACCCTTTACAACTGCCTGTGCATGATAAATCATATTATCGAGCGTAATCGGCAACGTAGTTTCGTGACCAGCCATGACATTTGAGGCAGAATCTCCGACTAAAATCAGTTCAATGCCAGCTGCATCAACGATTTTCGCCATTGAATAATCATAAGAAGTCAAACAGGCAATTTTCTCGCCTTTACGTTTCATTTCCTGTAACGTATGCGTAGTAATACGCTTAATTTCATTGTGTACTGACATAGTGTCTCTGTTATTAGTTATCGGGAAATTAGTTATTAGGGAATTGAGTATTAGAAAATAGGAGTATTTATCAAATTACCAATTCTCCAGTAACTGATTCTCAAGTTTTCCAATAACCAATAACTATCTCGGAATAAGCCACCCTTCGGGGTTTAAATGCTGGCTCTTATGCCAAATCTGAAAATTTATTTCAGTTACTCCGCCTGACTCTCCCGCAGTTCCGATAGTTTCTTTTGCTCCTACTTTTTGCCCAACCGAAAGAAAAATTTGTTTCAAATTGGCGTAAACTGTAAAATATTCACCGTGTTGAATCAAAACTACATTACCTAAACCTGGTATTTCGGTTACATCTTTTACTTCACCAGCATAAACTGAACGCACAGTAGCACTGGCCGAGGTCTGAATATCAATACCATTATTGTTTATCAAAACACCATTCAAAACTGGATGCTCTTTGATACCAAATCGATCTGAAATAAAACCTCGCTGAACTGGCCATGGCAAACGTGCTTTTGATGCCGCAAACGACTTGCCGAGAGCGGTTTCTGCATCAGCTAAATCTTTGTTTACTTTCTTGTTTGTTGTCGTTTTTACTTTATTTTTTACCAATTTAGCCTCACGGTCTTGATTCAGTTCACGCTCACGGTTTTTACGGGCAATCTCACGAGCCACTACTGCCGCAATTGACGATTCTAGTTTATTTACTGATTTTTTGGTGGCTTCAATCTCTTTTCTCAAATCTTTCTCTTTTTTCGATAACTCGCCAACCATTTCGGTTTGACGACTTTTTAGTTGTTCAAGATATTGTGCTTCAGTAAGTTTTGCTGAGATAATTCGCTTTTTGTCTGATTTTTTACCTTCCAAATTCGCTTGACGCTCACGCAATAAAGCCACGACTTTAATTATCTGAGCGACTTGCGACTTACGATTATCTGTATATTGTTGGAGATATTTATACCTCATTATAAGGTCATTGAATGACGATGAAGAGAATAAAAAGCTTAATTGATTGACCTTACCACTTATTTTTGATGCACCATATAGCATTTCAGAATATTCATGCTGAAGCGTATCAAGCTTTTGTTCGAGTCCTTTTTTTGCACCGACAATATCTTGCATTTCCATATCAATCAAGTCCATGTCTTGCTCCATAAGTCCAATTTGCTCTTCTTGCGATGAAATTTGCTCTTTAATTGCCTTGATTTTCCCGACTGTTACTTCTTTTTTTTCTTTGGTATTTTCGAGTGCTTGTTTGGTTTCAGCAATTTTTTCAAGGTTTCTTTTCTTCTCACTTTCAAGCTGAGCTCTGCTCTTTTTTCGACGCTGAGCAAAAGTATCATTGCTTACGAAAGAGCCAAGTAGCGAGAGGAAAATAACAAAATATGTAATTTTTTTGAAGGTCATTTTTAAGGAAATAGGCGGAATTGGCTTTCAATATGGTGCGTTGAAAAGCTGAATCCGGTATATTTATTTAGGCACATAAGATTTCGGAATACTAAATGCAAAGCCAGGGCTTTGGTCGAGTACTTCAATTTTATTATGTTGCAAATTTATTGACGTTTGAAGAAGCTTGCCATCTTTTTTAGCATCAATTTTGGCTCTAATTTCTTGTGGAAATATCAATTCACTTATAATCAAGAAGTTAGCATAGTCTATTCCCATTTTACTATCACCAGTTTCATCGCTGGCATTCACTTTTTGAAGTTTCAGATTGGCTTCGGCTATGATATTTTCTATTTGAACAAAACCTTCTTTTTGCTTTATCACAAAAATACTTTCTTGTTTCGATACTTCATCAGTTTCTCGTTTTTTGATTGGCATATTGCCAATTAAAATAGACTGCACGAGGTCATAGTTTATATTAAAATTAAATTGTTTACTCAAACTCGCAAAGTCGTATTTGTAATACGTACGACGCAGACGGTCTAGTAAAATAACAGAATCTTTAGTAATGATTCCTCTTGCACCTTCAAGACCAACAACTATGGATAACCAAATAATACTATCTTTTTTGATATGAATATTCACTGGGAAACTCTGCACTTCTCCACCCGCTGAAAAATCTACTTTTGATTTAATATTTAGGTATTTGAAGTCAATCTCGGCAGGTTTTACATCAATTTTTATATTAACAGGAGCTATAACTTTGCTCGCCTCATCAATAGCTAAAATAGGTTTTTCGACTCTCATCATTTGAGAATCAAGCGTATCAACGGATACAATATTTTTTTTGTGTATCTTATTTCGCTTGCACGATGAAGCCGATAGAATCACAAAAAGACTAATTATCAGAAAAGAATATTTTGACATTTTATGGTTAGTTTATTTCTCCAATCAAATCCTGTGGACAGCCATGGACAGTGGCCTGTTAACTTATTCAATCAAAGCCCCTAATTCAATCTTTTTATCAATATTTGTACTATTTTCGCCCATTGAGCGAGCTTTTTTCCATTGTTCAATTGCCTTATCCTTTTCGCCAAGTTGAAAAAGTACATCGCCATAATGCTCAACTATTGTGCCGCTTACGCCTTTTTCTTGCTTTAATGCACGCTCTAAAAACTCCCTTGCTTTTTGGTATTCTTTCATAGTGTAGAGTACCCATGCATGCGTATCGAGGTACGTTGCGTTATCGCCAAATTTATCGGTTAAATGAGTCGATAATTGCAAGGCTCTGCTGAGTTTATCCTTACGCATCGACAAATAATAACTGTAATTATTAAGTACTTGTTCGTAGTCGGGGTCAGTTTTTAAAACCGCCTCGTAAGCTTCGTCCGACTTGGCATATTTCTTCAATTCATTGTAAGTATCGCCTAACAGTGCATTTACATGCTTGCTCAATTCGGCATTATCAACCGATAAATTTCTTGCTTCTTCGAGCGAAGAAAGTGCTTTTTGGTAATCTTTTTTGGCAAAATTAGCAAACCCGTTATGGTACCAAAAAAAAGATTGATTCGGAAAATATTCGATGGCTTCTTCCGAATGCCTCGCCAATCTAACAATATGATTTAATTTAGCATCTAACTCAACGATTGCCAACCAAACCTCAAAAACCGATTTGTCAAAAAGTGTTGACTTCACGTAATTATCACGAGCAGCAGCCATTTCACCTTTTTTCATCAATAAATCGCCTAAAACTATGTAACCTTTTGCTTCGTTGGGCGACTGCTTGATTAATTCCTTTGTCAAGTTCAGAAGGTTATCGAGCGTTTTATCGCTGTTATCTTCTTTCATTATAAGCATATAGCTATTCAAAATCTTAAATTTTACTTCAACGGGAAGGTTTTTATTGGCAAAAGCTGATTGAAGTTCTTCGTTGCATTTTTCAAGCTCATTTTGTTTGCGAAAAATCTCGGCCAATAAAACGTGGGCTTCGGCAAAATCTGGATTTTTCTTCAACGAGTTTTTCAACATCGTAATGGCTTGGTCGTAGCGTTCGTTTGAGATTAAAATCTGAGCTTGTTGCACCACATATTCGGGTGTAGTTGGCTCAGAAGCAATCAAACGGTCGCCCTCTTCAATGGCTTTTTCGAGTTTATTTTGTTTCAGATAAATCAATTGCTTTTGGCGAGTAATTTCTTCACTTACTCCTATGGTGCGTTCGATTTTGTTGTAAATATCGACGGCATCCGAAAATTTTTCTTGTAAAATATAGACATTCGATAAGTCGAGATAATTGTCAATATTTTGCGGAAATTTATCAGCCAACTTCTCATACATTTCGGCGGCATCTTTGTATCTCTGTTGCTTAGTATAGATTTCGCCCAAAAATTTTCTGTAAAACTTGTTTAAATCATCTAATTTAAGGGTTTTTTCGCCGTAAACTGTGGCATTAGCAAGGTCGTTAGTGGCGTAGTATGCCTTCGCAATCATGTAGTTTACACCCGCACTTGTCGAATTTCCTTCGGCAGCTTTTTTGAATAAAGGAATAGCTTTATCGTAAGTTTCGGCAATGAAATATTTCATACCTTCTACGAAATACGCTTCTGATTTTAAATCTTTTTCCGAAATGCCTTCGCTTTCAGTTTTTTTATTTTTCTGAGCCTCCGAAAGGATCGGTAAAATAACCAAAGCTAAATATATGATTTGTTTGAATCTCATTGTTAAATTTTGTAGTAGCTTTTCAACGCTAAAAAATACTAAATATTGCAAGTATCAATGCCCCAAGATGCTTGCCAAAGAACAATCAAAGTTCTTAATTTTTCTTGATAAAACAGCTATATTGGCATCATTCTTTTGATATTCGGAGTCAAAAACAGTTTGTTTTGGCAAGAAAATTGAAATATTTTTGTGTAACTTAATATAACCCATTGAAATGGCAAAGCAAAAACCACAAGCAAAACCCATTGCTAAGAAAGAAAGAACACAGTCAGTGGCCGAAATGCAATCGGCCAAAAATCAATTAATAAGCACATCACTTGAACAAAACCTTGGTAGCTGGATTCCAGCTATATTTGCGGCTCTTATTGTAATAAGTTACCTTCCAGTCTGGCAAAACACCTTCGTTTGGGACGATAAACCTTATATTATCCTCAACGAATATGTAAAAAATTTCGACCTAAAAGGGCTTTTAACCGAATATCACGTGGGTAACTACCACCCGCTCACGATGCTCTCGCTTGCCATTGAGTATTTCCTAGTGAAAGAACAAACTTGGCTTTATCACCTCGATAATCTTATCTTACATACGCTCAATAGTTGGTTGGTTTTCAAGCTTATTCAGAAACTAAACAACAATTTTTGGGTAGCATTGTTTACGGGTGCTTTGTTTGCCATTCACCCACTTCACGTTGAGTCGGTGGCTTGGGTAGCTGAGCGTAAAGACGTACTTTACACGATATTTTTGCTACTTTCGTTGTGGTATTATATCAAGTTCGATGAAACCCAAGATAAAAAATGGTACGCAGCTTCTATCCTACTCTTTCTGGCCTCGTGTTTGTCAAAGGGTATGGCGGTGGTTTTGCCAGCTTTATTAATTATTACGGATTATTGTTTCTTGAAAAAGCCAATCAATGCGAAGTTTTTCATCAATAAAATACCTTATTTTATTCTTACGCTCTTTTTTGCCTACATGGCCACTCACGCCCAAATAGATGCGGGTGCCGATGCTACTTCGGTAATTTCAAATGCTTATACTTTGGGCGAACGCATCTTGATATCGTGCTACGCTTTTTGTTTTTATTGGGTAAAAACCATCGTTCCGTTCAAACTTTATGCTTTTTATCCTTACCCTGAAAAACCAAATGGAAGTCTTCCCGCAATTTATTCGGGGGCTTTTCTTGGCGTAATTTTATTGGTTGGAGCAATCTTATGGTTTGGTCGTAACGACAAACGTATTTGGTGGGCAGGTGCATTTTTCTTGATTTCAGTTTCTACGGTTTTGCAATTTCCATTTCCTGTGGGAAGTGCCATCGTAGCCGACCGCTACTATTATCTTTCTTCAATCGGACCATTGTTTTTGTTGGGGCTTGCATTCAATCGTTTCTACCAAAAAAGCAAGGCGGCTTTGCCTATTTTTGCAATTGTTGCTTTAGGTTTGTGCGGACTAAGTTTTAAACAAACAGGCATTTGGAAAAATGGTTTAACCCTTTTTACTCCTACCGATAAAGAATTTCCGAATGATGCCATGATTTTGAGTAATTTAGGCTGGTATTATTTAGAAAACCAAGAATTTTCAACCGCAAAGGGATATTTGATGCGTGCCGATGATGGTGGCTTTAAGAATGGAGACGTTTGCCGCACAATTGGCTCAATGTTTTTGGATGAAGGCGACAGCAAAACGGCCCTTAAATATTTTGAAAAAGCAACGCAGTATTTACCAAAAACCAACCGCACAAACTGGCTTCTGGGTACGGCTCACTATCGTTTAGGAGATATGGCAAATGCCGAAAAATATTACCGTGAAGCAGTAGCCAACGAACCAAAAAATGCAGAATATTTAAATGTTTGGGGCTTATCGCTCACTGGATTGAATAGATTTGAGGAATCTCGCAAAGTTTTTGATGAAGCTATTAAGCTAAACCCTCAGCTTTGGGATGCTTATCTCAATCATTCATATACATACAGACTCGAAAAGAAATTTGACCAAGAAATCAAGGAATTAGACGCTTTATTGAGCAAAAATTCTGACTATCTGACTGCTTACCGCAATATCGGTGTTACTTACGTTGACCTAAAACAAGATGATAACGCCATTGAATATTGGAAAAAAGGAGCAGAAAGAGATAAAACTGGTGAATACGAATATAATATCGGAATAAACTACGTTTCTCGTGGAGATATAAAAACCGCTACCGAATGGTACATAAAATCTGCTAAAGAAGGCAATGCCAATGCGAAAGATATTTTGGAGAAGAATGGAGTTAAATATTAGTTCTGAGTTATGAGTTACAAAGAGTGATAAAACACTCAGAACTCAAAACTCAGAACCGCACGGGTGGCACCGTCAGAACTTTTTAAATGTACTGATTAATAATCATTTCAAATAATTCTTGTTTGCCGCTGATTTGTTTAGGCTCGCCTGATGCTAATGCAATGCGATGCAAATCGGCTAAACCTAGCTTTCCTGTATCAAACAAAGCACCGTCTCCGCTATCAAATGAAGCGTAGCGATTGGCACGAAGTTTTTTGTATTCAGATTTTTCAAGAATATCGTTTGCAATCAATAATGCACGTGCAAATGCATCCATTCCTGCAATATGAGCAATGAAAATATCATCTAAATCTGTTGAATTACGGCGAGTTTTAGCATCGAAGTTGACACCACCAGTCGAGAAACCACCCGCCTCAACGATAATTAACATAGATTCCGTTAATTCATATAAATCAATCGGAAATTGGTCTGTATCCCAACCATTTTGATAATCTCCACGGTTAGCGTCGATACTTCCCAACATACCTGCATCAACCGCCATTTGAAGCTCATGAGCAAAAGTATGACCAGCCAAAGTAGCATGGTTTACCTCTAAGTTCAATTGGAAATCTTTATCCAAACCATACTGACGTAAGAAACCGATTACAGTTTGAGCATCATAATCATATTGGTGCTTCGATGGCTCGCAAGGTTTTGGCTCGATATAGAATTTACCTGTAAATCCTTGTTGACGTGCGTAATCACGAGAAATTGTAAGGAATCTTCCTAAATGATCGATTTCTTTCTTTGTGCTAGTATTCAACAAAGACATATATCCTTCACGACCTCCCCAAAATACATAACCTTCGCCACCTAAAGCGATGGTGGCATCAATCGCATTTTTCACTTGGAAACCTCCGTGAGCAACTACCGAAAAATCTGGATTGGTTGAAGCACCATTCATATAACGCTTGTGCGAAAACAAATTGGCAGTTCCCCAAAGCAATTTCATGCCACTTTCTTGTTGCTTTTGCTTTGCTAAAGAAACGATTTCTTCTAAATTCTTTTGAAATTCAGCTTGAGAATTGCCTTCTGGAGCAATATCAGTGTCATGGAAGCAATAGAACGGCGTTCCCAATTTTGTCATAAACTCAAATGCTGCATCGAGTTTTTGTTTCGCTGCATCCATTGGGCTTGAAGCTACATCCCAAGGAAAAACCTTTGTTCCTGGGCCAAAAGGGTCACCTCCATTACCACAGAATGTATGCCAGTAAGCAGTTGCGAAACGTAAGTGTTCGGCCATTGTTTTGCCAGCTACCATACGGTTTGCATCATAATATTTAAACGCTAAATAATTATTTGATTCTCTTCCTTCGTAAGCAATCGCTTCTTTGATGAACGGAAAATACTCTTTTTGGCCAAGAGTTACTTTAAGATTTGACATGACAGTAGTATTTTTATTGGTTTTGTTCGCAAATTATGATGCGAAGTAAATTATTAAGTGTCAATTATACAATTAATTTTAGATAATTATTTTTAGCATGATTATAAAGATTACAAGATAGACAAGATTATTGAAAACGTATTTTATGAATATAATGCGTTGATTAATATTTTTGAATAGATTTTTTCTTTAAATTTGAATATAAAAATTAATGCTATGGTCAAAGATAAAGAAATTATCACCCTACCACGTACATTGCAAGAATTTCAAGATTGGGAGCCAAACGATGGTTTTAAGTACGAGTGGAATGACGGTGAATTGATAAAGTTTACAGGAATGAATAAACAACAAGTTAAAATTTACGACATCCTTCTTGATTTATTTATTGATAAAGGGTACAAAAAAACAGGCACTTTTGTGGCTGAATATGATGTAATGCTTTCAGGGATTCAAATGAGAAGACCCGATATCGCATATTTGACAAAAGAACAAATTAAATCAGCCGATAAAGGTACGGACGAAATTCCCGCATTTACCATCGAAATAATTTCTGGAAACGACAATATAAATAAAGTTGAGGCAAAAATATCAGAATATTATAAGGCGGGCGTAAAAGTAGTTTGGTTAGTATTTCCAGAAGAGAGATCAGTTCATGTTTATACTTCTCGCCGTGATGTAAAGATTTGTATCGAAAATGATATTTGCTCAGCAGCACCAGTTTTGCCTGAGTTTGAGATAGGTGTGGATGTGTTGTTGGGATGAAAAGTTGGATTTAAACTGCAATTTTAACGCAGGTCACCCATTGATTGAAATCTGCAATGTTTAAAATATCGTATCAAACAACAAATAACTATTCAAAGCAATAATAATAATCGTAACAACCCAAGCGGTGTATTTTACGTAAGCTGGGTTTACGAATTCGCCCATTTTGAGTTTATCGGAGGTGAACATTACCAAAGGCACGACCGCAAAACTCAGCTGCAAGGATAATATCACTTGGCTTAGTACGAGTAAATCAGAAGTACCTTTTTCTCCGTAGATTATTGCCACAATCAAAGCTGGCACAATAGCTAAAAGTCTTGTAATCAATCTTCTGAGCCACGGTTTTAGTTGAATATTCAAGAAACCTTCCATCACGATTTGACCTGCGAGCGTACCCGTGAGTGTAGAATTTTGTCCAGCAGCCAACAAGGCAACAGCGAAGAAAAGTCCAGCTAATTTTACGCCCAAAATAGGGTCGAGCAAGATGTAAGCATCGGTTATATCGGCAACTTCATTATTTCCTGTAAAGTGAAAAGTTGCGGCAGCCATAATCAAAATAGCAGCATTAATAAAAAACGCAATAAATAAAGAAGCCGTAGAGTCAATGGTAGCATATTTGATGGCACTTTTCTTGGCGGCGTGCGTGTTATCTATCTTGCGGGTTTGAATAATGCTCGAATGCAAATACAAATTATGTGGCATTACGGTAGCTCCCAAAATCCCGATGGCGATGTAGAGCATTTCGGGGTTGGTTACAATCTGGCTACTCGGAATCAAGCCTTTTGAAACGGCAACAATATCGGGTTGAGAAGCCAAAATTTCGTAGCCAAAGCATAGTAAAATTATTAAAATCAAGCCACCCACAATTACTTCAATTATGCGAAAGCCTTTGTTTTGTAAGAATAAAATAAAGATTACATCAATGGCAGTTATCAGAATTCCGTAAGTTAGCGGAATATTAAAGAGTAAGTTTAGTGCGATTGCCGCTCCTATGACCTCGGCCAAATCACAGGCTGCAATAGCAATTTCGGCCAAAATCCACAGCACAAATGATATTGGTTTTGAGTACGAATCTCGGCAGGCCTGTGCTAAATCTCGCCCTGTTGCAATTCCCAATTTTAGCGATAAATGCTGCAAAAGCATTGCAAATAGGTTAGAAATCAAAATTACTGAGAGTAGCGTATAACCAAATTTTGCTCCGCCCGCAATATCGGTTGCCCAATTGCCAGGATCCATATAACCAACTGCAACCATTAAACCTGGGCCAACGAAAGCCGACATTTTTTTCCAAAAACTACCTTTTGTATGAACCGTAATACTTCCATGAACTTCGGCCAATGAAAGATTACTCGTCGTCGAACGCCAAGCCTTATTTTTTACGTCTATGTTTTTTTCCATTTATTGTAAACCCGCAATTTTCAATACAAACATAAAAGAAAAAATTAACCAATCAAAATATATTTTTAGATTAGTCTAAAATTTTGTTTGATTAGACTAAAAATGTACTTTTGTAGAACTTCGGCTGCCAGCAATCGGCAATCGACTATTTTTCAAACTATCGACTGTGGACAATCAACTACTATCTTTTACAGAAGAAAATTACCTAAAAATCATCTATTTACTTACCGAGCGACACAACGGTAATGAGGTGAGCACCAATCAGTTGGCTGAACACACGCAGACAAAAGCAGCTTCGGTATCGGATATGTTACGCAAATTGGCCGAAAAAAACTATATCAATTACAGAAAATATCAAGGCGTAACGCTCACAGAAGCAGGTGAACAAATTGCCTTGGGTGTGATTAGAAAACACCGTCTGTGGGAGGTTTTTTTGGTAGAAAAACTAGGTTTTGGTTGGGATGAAATCCATGATATTGCCGAACAACTCGAACACATCGACTCGAAGGAACTAACAAAACGTTTGGATGATTTCTTAGAAAATCCAAAATTTGACCCACACGGAGACCCCATTCCTGATGCAAAAGGAAAAATGCCTTCGGTAAGTTATCAGAAATTATCCGAAATTGCATTGAATCAATCAGTGGTGATGATGGGTGTTTCGGTGCATTCACCTGCTTTTTTACAACACCTTGATAAACAACAGATTAACCTCGGATGTGGCCTTAAAGTATTGGAAATAAGCGACTTCGATAAATCGTACAGCATTCTGCTTGATGGTAAAACAACCATTTTTGTGAGCAATGAAGTAGCCAAAAACCTTTTGGTAAGCATCGATGAGTAGGCATTTAGCAAAACTCTATCGGATATTGTGACGCGGATATTAAAACAATGTTTAATATGAATTGTTATACTTCATAACCAAATAATTATATCTATTACAAATTTCATTCAAACACTAAAACAATTTTTTATGAAAAAATACTGCCTTTTGTGGGTCATGCTATTTCTACAGGGCTTGACTTTTGCCCAAACTGACACTACTAAAACAAGTACTGAGGAACTAAACTTCGACGAGTTTGGCGATGTTGATAACAAAAATATTCGTACTTTTTGTACACAAAAAGTGAATTATTTATCTCCGACCAAACTTATATCCATTGGTTACGAAGCACAATTGCCTTTTCATTTAAGTTCTGAAAATGCGACTAAATCTCTCCTTTCAAGCACTCATGTTAATTCATTTGGAGGGATCAGATTGGGTTTGAATACGCCCGTGATTTCGAGATCTAATTTTATATTAAATTTAGGCCTAAATTTTTGGAACACTTCTGCCAAACTCGAAAAACCCAAAAACTCTAGTTTTTATGGCGGAATTAGAGCATTAAATAGTACAGGAATCAATGCAACTGTATTTAAACCATTTGATAATAAGCACTTTATAATTATTCAAGCCAATGCTGACCTCAACGGAAACTACAGAAGTTTAAGTGATCTAGATGCCAAAGGAATGACTTATAGCGGAACCGCTATTTATGGTTGGAAGAAAAACGATAATCTTATGTGGGGTGTTGGTGTGACTCGAACTTATCGTGCGGGACAATTACTGCATATTCCAGTGATTTTACTCAATCGCACATTCAATCAGAAATGGGGTATCGAAACAATTCTTCCTGCTAAATTCAATGTTCGTCGCAATTTCAGTCCGAGTTCGTATTTGTTGTTGGGTTATGAAATTGAAGGAAATACTTTCTTTGTGGCCAATACTGGACAAGATTTATATTTACGTAGAGGAGAAATGAAGCCAAGAATTACTTTTGAGAAGAAACTTGCGGGCTTTGTTTGGCTTTCGGCACAGGCTGGCTGGCGATATAATTGGCGTTTTGATGGTTTTTCAACTCAAAATCCAGTAAAAAACGAAAAACCACTGATTGTAAATTCGCTTGGCAATCCACTTTACTTTAATATTAGTATAAATTTGGTCAGTCCGTAGTTCAGTAGGCAGTTCTCAGTTTACATAAAAAACTTACAGTCAAACACTTGCGTTTAGTATTCAATCATAAAAGGGTATCGTTTGAACAAAAAACTTAAACGATACCCTTTTATGATTTAGGCAAACAGGATGCGACCGAGCGTCGGCCGCCAACGCTTGGTTCGCTTCACAAAATTATTTTTTTACCTGGCGTTTCCAAACGTCAGTTCGTCCGAAAAGTGAAACGCCGATATATCCTCTCACTTCGAGTGTATTTTCATCAACTAATTTCATTTCACACGAATAATCATTACCAGTTTTGGGGTCGTAAATATTACCATCTTCCCATTTATTTTCTCCTTTATAGACAAACTCTCTAAGATTTTCTAAACCTTTTAGTGGACGGCTGTGCAATTTTGGTTCTGGATTGTTGATATCAGTTCGTGGTTTACCATCTGAATCGTTTGGGACTTTTAGCCAAACCAATTTACCGAAATACTTATCTCCTTTTTTGTATATTTGTACCATACCAGTACCTTCACCGTTTTTCCATACACCCATAACTGCATCTGAATTTTGGGCAGAAACTTTTAGGTTAATAAAAAAGAAAAAAATAAGAACGAAAGAAAATGTTTTTGTGATTTTTAGCATAACTGTTGAGATTTTTTGGTTTTTCAGAAAACGTAATAAACTACAAATTTGTTTCAAAAACATTAAATCTTATGTTTTTTCAAGAAAAACTTGTACTTATCAATATGAAAATTAAATGATTTTTGTTAATACTTCCTAATTAAGTCATTCGCAAACCTACAATCTGTATCTTTGCATAAAATCTTTATTTTTTGAAATGTTGTCAATGTACAACAAATCCATTTTGCATTATTCATCGCACGGGCGACCCCGTTTGCATTACTCCATGAATATTCTTGATAAATATTTAATCAAACGTTTTTTAAAGACATATTTTTTTGCGGTTTTGGTCATTGTGCTTATTATAATGGTGATTGATTTCGTAGAAAAAAACGACGACTTTATTCAGAAAAACGCTCCTATGCGAGCAATTCTGCTTTCATATTATGCTAATCTTGCTCCTTATTGGGCAAATTATATTAGTCCGTTGATGATTTTTATTTCGACGGTTTTCTTCACGGCTCAAATGGCGGCTCATACCGAAATCGTAGCAATTTTGAGTAGCGGCACGAGTTTTCCCCGACTTATGCTCCCCTATTTTATTGCCGCTTCAATGGTAGCAGTTCTGTCGTTTGTGATGGTTGGTTGGATTCTGCCTAAGGCTAATAAAGTTCGACTAAGTTTTGAGGCTACCTATATCAACGATAAATTTTATTTCTCTGACCGAGATTTTCATACTGCTGTTGCTACGAATACCTATGCTTATATGTCGAGTTATAATAACGAAACCAAAACTGGTTATGATTTTACACTCGAAAAAATTACTGATAATAAGCTAATTGAAAAACTTTCGGCCAAAAGAATCGAATGGAATGACAGCACTAAACGCTGGAAAGTTTCTGACTATAAAATACGGACTTTAGGCATCATGAAAGATAAACTTATCTACAATACGGCCTCAAAAGATACAGTCATTAATCTTTCTCCAAGTGATTTTGAAAGTGACCGCAACGTTTACGAAACCTTCACAATTCCAGAATTACGCCAACGCATTGAGCTAATTCGGAGCCGAGGAGCTGAAGGAATTGAGTCTTTTGAGATTGAACTTTATCAGCGAATAGTTACACCCTTTGCCGTAATTATTCTGTCATTAATGGGCTTGATTGTATCGGCTCGAAAATCTCGAGGAGGTGTTGGATTTCAGATTGCCATCGGTTTTGTGCTGGCGTTTGTTTATATTTTGTTCTTTATTATGTCAAAAGGTATTGCTGAATCAGGCAATATGCCAGCAATGTTAGCCGTTTGGCTTCCTAATATCGTCTTTTCTTGCATTGGTACGTTTATGTATTTTACTGTGCCACGATAATTTTCATGTCTTCTAATAACACATCCCCCCTATCCCCTTTAAAGGGGGGTAGCGGAATGTCAAGTATAATCCGAAATTATACGAATAGTACAATAATTTTAAATAAAATTCGAGATTTCACCTTAATAAGTCCTATTTTTGCGTAAAATTTTGTTGAACTCTAAAAAATACGTTCGTTTTTGGGCGGGTTTTAGCTTATGAAAGTTGTTTTGGCGTACAGTGGAGGTTTGGATACTTCCTTTTGTGTAAAATATTTGACCGAAGATTTGGGTCATGAAGTTCATTCTGTGTTGGTTGATACGGGTGGATTTACAGAAGAAGAAATGAAGGATATTGAAACCAAAGCATACGAATTGGGAGTAAAAAATCATTACACGGCTCGTATGGTAGATGAATATTATCAAAAATGTATTCGCTACTTGATTTATGGAAATATTCTTAAAAATAATACTTATCCACTTTCGGTGAGTGCTGAGCGTATGTTTCAGGCTGTTGCAGTAGCTGAGTATGCCAAGCAAGTTGGGGCAGAAGCCGTAGCTCATGGAAGCACAGGTGCAGGCAACGACCAAGTACGTTTTGATATGGTTTTCAGAATCGTATTGCCAAACGCCGAAGTAATTACGCCAATCAGAGATTTAAAATTGTCTCGTGAAGCCGAAATTGAATACTTAAAATCGAAAGGTGTGGTTCGTGAGTGGCACAAAGCAGCTTATTCAATCAATAAAGGTTTATGGGGAACTTCGGTTGGTGGTCGTGAGACTTTAAATTCGTATGAATTTTTGCCAGAAAGTGCATTTCCGACCCAAGTTACAAAAACTGAAAGTTCTGAAATTGCTTTACATTTCATAAACGGTGAGTTGAAAGGTGTTGCGGGAGAAAGTTTTGACAATCCTGTAGATGCTATTCGCAAATTATCAGAATTAGCTTCTCCTTATGGCATCGGTCGCGATATTCACGTGGGTGATACCATAATCGGTATCAAAGGTCGTGTAGGTTTTGAGGCAGCCGCTCCGTTGATTATCATCAAAGCTCACCATTTATTAGAAAAACACGTACTATCGAAATGGCAGCAATATTGGAAACAAAATTTGGCCGAATGGTACGGTATGACCCTCCACGAAGGTCAGTTTTTAGAGCCTCTAATGCGTGATATTGAAAAGTTTTTAGAAAGTATGCAGTCGCACGTAACTGGCGAAGTTCGTGTGCAATTAGCACCATATAATTTCCAATTATTAGGTATTAAATCTGACTACGATTTAATGTCGCCAGTATTTGGTAGCTACGGCGAAATGAACAATGCTTGGAGTGGCGATGATGTGAGAGGTTTCTCAAAAATCATGTCGAACCAAGTGATGATTCACCAAAAAGTAACAGAATTGGCTGAGAAGAAATAGATAGTCCACGGTTGATAGTCAGTGGTCGATAGTAAAAATTCTACAAAAGTTATATCGAATATTTATAAAGTAGGCATACGTTTTTGGCGTATGCCTACTTTTTTAGGGTTTCGACAACCTCTTTACATTTCTCAAAATCTGCTTCATAAATTTCAAATTCGTTGGTAAGTGCGGCACTCGCCATACTCACACCTAGTTTACGGAAGACCATTTTACTTTCTTGAACTCCTTTACCAGTCATGTGTAGAGCATGAATGCCAATATTCAAAAATTGTTGAGCATTTTGAGCAGAGACTCCACTTCCTGCCATTATTTCAATACGATTATGAGATTTTTCGACTAAAATTTTTAATAAATCAATTCCTTCGATGGCAGTATTTTTTTGTCCAGAAGTCAAGATTCGTTCGCAACCGCAGTCAATAATATCTTCTAAGGCTTGAAAGGGGTCGTTAGCAACATCAAAGGCTCGGTGGAAAGTTACTTTGAGCGGAGTAGCTAAATTTACTAGTTCTGCTGTGCGTCTTTTATCAACGCTTCCATCAGGGTTTAAGATTCCAAAAACGACGCCATCAGCACCCAAGTCTTTCGCAACTTGAATATCAGCTTTCATCACCTCAAATTCAGTATCAGAATAGCAAAATTCTCCGCCACGAGGGCGAATCATGACATATAATTTGATAGTTAGATTTTGACGAACCACACTTACCAAACCCGCCGAAGGGGTTGTACCTCCTTCAAACATTCCTCCGCATAATTCAACACGATCAGCACCTGCTTTTTGAGCAGTTAGACAAGATTCTAAAGAAAAACTACAAATTTCGAGCATTCGACAGGATTAAAAAGATTTGTAAAATTACAGGATTTAGATTATTGTAAAATTTCGTAGGAACGTCCAATCTGAGCGTTCCTGTTTTTACGTAGTTAATTCTCTAAAAACGTCCTCGATACCTTTTCCACCTTGTTTGAGTTCGGAAAGCGTACCATTCGCTACGATTTTTCCTCGATTGATAATCACCACACGGTCGCAAATGGCTTCTACTTCCTGCATAATATGCGTGCTGAAAATAACAGTTTTGTTTTTCCCAACCGATTTAATCAAATCTCTGATTTCGACCAATTGATTAGGGTCAAGACCTGTAGTTGGCTCGTCCAAAATCAGCACATCTGGGTTATGAATCAAGGCTTGAGCAAGACCTACACGCTGACGATACCCTTTCGATAGCTGCCCGATTTTCTTATGTTTTTCTAAACCCAACCCCACCATTTCGATGGTTTCTGCTACTTTTATTTGAAGTGTTTTGCCTTTTAAGCCATAAAGCGAACCTGTAAATTCGAGAAACTCTCGCACATACATATCCAAATACAAAGGATTATGTTCAGGCAAATATCCAATACTGCTTTTGACTTGCATAGGTGAAATTTTCACATCAAAACCATTTATTTCAGCCGATCCATCGGTGGCTGGGACATAGCCCGTCAAGATTTTCATAGTTGTTGATTTTCCGGCACCATTTGGGCCAAGAAAACCAACAATTTCGCCTTTGGTAACTTCAAAAGATATATCATCAACGGCACGCTGAGTGCCATAAACTTTACTTAGATTTTGGATTTTTATTGACATTTTTTAGTCGATAGTCCACTGACGCAAGTCAATAGGATTAAGATTTTTCTTTTATAACGCAAAAATAGGTTTTCTAATGAAAACTTTTCTTAAAAAATAGTCTAAATGATGGTTTTTGGTTAAATTTGATTGATTCAACCTTATATCTAACATGAAAAAACTCCTTTTTATTGGCTTATTCCTAAGCCTACGGTTTGTATTTGCCCAAGAAAAACCCGTCAGAATGGGCATTGCGGGTATGACACACGACCACGTTAATCAGATTTTAAATAATCCTAAGCGTGCCGATGTAGAAATCATCGGTTTTGCCGAGCCAAATAAAGAATTGGCCCTAAGATTATTAAAAAAACATAATCTCCCCGAAAACCTGTGGTACGCAAGTCTCGATGAAATGTTAGAAAAAGCCAAACCTGAGGCTGTTTGTGATTTCAGAAGTATTATTGAGCATCTTGAAACTGTACAAAAATGTGCTGTGAAAGGTGTTCATGTCATGGTTGAAAAGCCTTTGGCTGTAAATTTTTCCCATGCCACACAAATGGCGGCTTTAGCCAAAAAACATAATATTCAACTCTTGACCAATTATGAAACCACGTGGTATGCCAGTAATCATCAGGCCTACGAAATGATTCATACAGAAAATGCCATTGGCGATATTAGAAAAGTAGTGATTCACGACGGACACAGTGGCCCGAAAGAAATTGGTGTGAGTAAAGAGTTTTTGAGTTGGCTAACTGACCCCGTAAAAAATGGCGGTGGTGCAATCATTGATTTTGGGTGCTACGGAGCCGATATTATGGCGTGGTTAATGAAGGGTGAAAGACCTACTTCGGTAACTGCAATTACTCAAACCATTAAGCCCGAAACCTACCCGAATGTTGATGATGAAGCAACTATCGTAGTAACTTATCCAAAGGCACAAGGCATTTTTCAAGGCTCATGGAATTGGCCTTTTGATAGAAAAGATATAGAAGTTTATGGCAAAACGGGCTACATTTTTGCCGATAAATCTGCCCAAATGACAATCAGAAAAGGCGATAGAAATGCCTTACCAGAAAAAAAGATAGTAGTAAAACCACTCGAAACACCCATGAATGATGCTTTCACTTATTTTGCGGCAGTAGCAAGAGGTAAAGTAAAATCAGAAAATGACTTGGGTTCGCTAAGAATAAATATGATAGCAATGGAAATCTTAGATGCAGCCGTGAAATCTTCCAAAACTGGAAAGACAATTGTGTTGAAGTAGATTAAAAAGAATTTCACAAAGAAAGCCCATAGTTTCCGATGGGCTTTCTAAAAACACTTTATTTCAAAATTATACTTTAGCGACTTCAGCAGAAGATTCTTCAACTGTGGTTGTTTCTTCAACGGCGGTGTCTAATACAGCAGGAACAAAAAGCTCTGGCATTGCAGCTGAAAGAATATTATACCAACTTACGATTTTCTTGATGTCGGAAGCATAAACACGCTCACGATCAAAATCAGGCATAACAGTGGCAAATAAATCAAAGATTTGATTATTTGTTGCTGTTTTGAATTCAAATTCTACTTTTTCTCCATGAAGTTCACGTGTTTTCAAGAAAATATCTCCTAGTGGAGTTGATTTGTTTGGATCTTCTGTATAAATCGAAATGTCTTTCAAAACAGATACACGGGCATTCGAACTAACCATTTCTTTTTGTTTTTTCTCGTCAAGTGTTTCAACGATTACGCCACCACGCCCTGGCTTCAAAATTCTATACAAACCACTTTTTCCAGAAATGTGGGCAATATCTCTTAATAATTCCATTTGAAAAATATATTGTTTTTGTTTAGTCCACGGTCAACAGACGACTGTCAACAGTAATATTTTATTTTGCTTTATTGTGTTGCCTTGAGCAGTATAAATAGCTTATTTAACACTATCTATTCGTAAATCGTCATTCGAGTTATTCGTAAATGCTATTTACAACGCTACAAAAGTACAAATTATTTCGTAAAAGATAGATTCAACTCTTCGATTGCCTGTAATAATTCATCACGACCAGTTCGTCGCTCGGCCGAAGTGATAAAATATTGTGGAATTTTCGTCCAACTTAAAAGCATCGTTTTCTTAAAAGATTCAACATTTTGTTCGGCTTTTACGCTTCCAACTTTATCGGCTTTCGTGAAAATCAGATAGAAAGGCACGTCTTTTTCCCCCAAAAAGTCTAGAAATTCTAAATCGACTCTTTGTGGTTCGTGGCGTACGTCAATCAGTACAAAAACACACATAAGATTTTCACGATTGACTAAGTAATCACCAATCATTTCGCCCCATTTGTCACGCTCACCTTTGGGAGCTTTGGCGAATCCATAACCTGGCAAATCGACAATATAGCATTTTTTGTTTACCTCAAAATGATTAATTAATTGTGTTTTTCCTGGAGTTTGTGAGGTTTTTGCTAAATTTTTAGTCGCCAATAGCATATTTATTAACGAAGATTTTCCTACGTTTGAGCGACCAATAAAGGCATATTCTGGTTTTTCGGGTGGCGGACATTTACGGTAATCTGCCGCACTCGTGACAAATTTAGCCTCGATTAATTTTGTATTTTTCATATTTCTAAAATATCATCTTTTATTTCTTGTTCTCGCTCTGTGACAAGTTGTCCGCAACTCCGATAAAAAGTTGTCCTACGAAAATCAAAAAGGAGAAAGATTTTCGTACAAAGGTACTAATTTCTTTCTCCTTTTGGTGATAAAGTTTAATTTGATAGCCTTTAAGATGCTTATCAAAAGTTTTTTGCTCGTATTTTAAATATCAGATTTTATGCCCTAAAGCTGCAATTATAACGGATCTATCTTTGAAAGAAATTTCTTTGCTAAATTATGTTTTGCATCTAAAGCTTCCTCTACTGTTTTATAGTTTTTTTAATCCTTTACCTTTAAATTGATTCCTTATTTTTCATAAAACTCAAATAAACTTACTTTATCTCCAATTCAAAAGGCATTCTTGCCTGAACTTTATCCATACTTTGGAGATTTTTTAATTGTTTGGCATACGGTGCGAAATCGCCTAAATATGCTTTCAGTTTGGCATCTTCTTGGTCATTACCGAGTTTTTCGATGATTGATTCAAAGCTTGACTTTTTGATTGGCAAATATTTTACTCGGTAGTCACCATCTTTTAGTTTGGCTTTTTTTGCAGCAATTCTGATGGCATCATCTACACCACCAATTACATCAACCAAACCATTAGCTTTTGCTTGGCTCCCAGTCCAAACACGACCGCTAGCGAGGGTTTTCAATTTCTCAACACTCATGTGGCGACCTTTGGCAGCTTTGGCTGTAAAATTTTCATAACCTTTATTAACGCCGTTTTGAATCATGTTTTTCTCAGCATCGGTCATTGTGCGAGTTGCCGAAGGAAAATTGGCATATTTATGAGAATTTACGCCATCAAACGTAACGCCAAGTTTCTCATTCATCAATTTCTCAACATTAAACATCACACCAAAAATACCGATTGAGCCTGTCAAAGTTGTTGATTGAGCAACAATCGTATCGCAAGCCATTGCCATATAATAACCACCAGAAGCAGCGTAGTCACCCATTGATGCGATGATAGGCTTTACTTTTTTAGTTAATTCAACTTCTCTCCACATCACATCTGATGCCATAGCACTTCCTCCACCAGAGTTAATACGCAAAACTATTGCTTTAATTTTTGAATCTTTACGTGCCTTTTGGAGTTCTTTGACGATAGTTTCCGAACCAATAGTTCCATCTTGACTTTCTCCCGAAAGAATATCTCCTTCACCCACAATTACCGCAATTCGGTTAGAATTATCTCCTTCTTTTACCAATTTATCGGCTTTCAAATATTTATTTAAACCAATATATTCTATTTTCTTATCTTCTTTGTAACCTAACTCGTGACGAAGAGCAGTTTCGAACTCATCCCAATAACCTGTGTTCGTAATGATTTTATATTTTACAGCATCGGATGGCTCTTGAATCAAAGCATTGTTCAAGATATTATTTACCTCGTCGATAGTAATTTTGCGTGAAGCAGCAATATCTCCGTAGAAATTATTGGCCATATCAGAAATAAACGACTGTGTTTGTAGTCGGTTTGCATCACTCATTTTTGTTAAGAAGAAAGGTTCAACTGCACTTTTATAATCTCCTACTCTAAAAATTTCAGGTTTAACTCCAATTTTCTCAAATAAGCCTTTCATAAAAGAATAATTGGCACTTAAACCGTTGAAATCTAAGCCACCAGCTGTATTTAAGTAACTCTTATCGGCCACCGAACAAAGGTAAATTGAGCCTTCGGTCATAGTTTCGCCATAAGAATAGATAAATTTCTTTGATTTCTTGAAATCTAAAAGATATTCTCTTACCTCTTTCAATGTTGCCATACCAGCCATCGGGTTTTCGGCTTTTAGGTAAATTCCTTTAATATTGGGGTCGATTTTAGCATTCGCCAATGCTTCTTGAATCTGTGGTAAACTTACTTGACCTGGGCCATTTCCTCCTGACAAAATCTCGGTGAATGGGTCATCTTCGGGAGCATTTTCTCTGATAACTTGATTGAGGTCAAGTTTAAGAACTGAATTGGGTTCAACTTGGGTTTTCGTATCTGAGCTTGACATCAGGCTTCCGATTCCAATCAAAATAATAAAACTCAAAATCGTGAATAGAAAAATCCCGATGATGGTTGCGAAAACATATTTCAAAAATTGTAACATAATACGGTTTATAATTTAGTTTTTTATTTCTGCCTACAAAAATAAATGTATATACAGAAAATTATCTTAGTTTTTGATAGATGGAGGAAATTAGTTATAGGCGATCGTCGCTCGGTATTTCCTGTCTTTACAACCACAGATTATTAAACCTTTTTCAAGGCATCTGCAATCTTACGGTCGTTTGATAAACGAGGAACTTTATTTTGTCCGCCGAGTTTACCTTGCGAACGCATATAGTCAATAAAGGCATTTTTTTGAAGCGGTGTAATGACCAATTTCTTAAGAATGCTACCCACAATCAAATCTTCATAATAGGTATTTAGTTTGGCCATTTTATGGTCTAAATCATTATTAAATTGCTCCATATTTTGTGGTGGAATGGCAAACTCAATGAGCCATTCGTGGTAAGGGAGCCCTTCATTTGGTGTAACCATCGGGGCCACCGTAAATTCTACAATCTCAACTTCTGGCTGACGTTGACAAGCATATTTCATAGCTTTTTCAACCTCTTCTCCAATGACGTGTTCGCCGAATGCAGAAATAAAATGCTTGATTCTTCCCGAAACAATTACACGATAGGGGTCAAGCGAAACAAATTTCACAGTATCGCCAATCGAATAACCCCAAAGCCCAGCATTATTATTAATGATAAGTGCGTAGTTTTTACCCAATTCTACTTGTTCGATGCTCAAGCGAGTTGGATTTTCGTTGAAAAACTCTTCGGTTGGGATAAATTCGTAGAAAATACCAGTATCGAGCAGCAACAACATTCCTTCGTTATTTTGCTTATCTTGGTAAGCAAAAAAGCCTTCGGACGCAGGAAAGAGTTCGATGGAATCGATTTTTTTTCCTATTGACTCAAAAAGCTTTGCTCTATATGGTTCGAAGTTTACGCCACCATAAACAAATAAATCAAATTCAGGAAAAACATCTTTTATCTTCTTGCCCGTTCGAGCTTGAATTTTATCAAAATACATTTGCACCCACGGCGGAATCCCCGAAATCAAACTCATTGGTTGATTGATAGTTTCATCAATGATTTTTTCGAGTTTGGCTTCCCAATCTTCAATGCAATTTGTTTCATACGAAGGTAAACGATTAGCTTGCAAATAAGCAGGAACGTGATGTGTAGAAATGCCCGAAAGGCGACCAGTTTTTATGCCCGCTTTTTCGGTCATTTCAGGGCTTCCCGACAAAAAGATGAGTTTATTATCTAAAAACTTTGATTTGCCTGTCTCGTCGATATAATTCAACAAGGCATTCCGAGCAGAATCTATGTGATTATGAATCGAATCTTTCGAGATAGGAATATATTTTGTTCCCGAGGTTGTACCAGAAGTTTTGGCAAAATAGAGTGGTTTTCCTGCCCAAAGAATATTTTCCTCTCCCTCAACTACTCGGTTTACATAAGGCTTTAAGTCTTCGTAATCACGCACAGGAACAGCCTGTTTAAAGTCATCATAAGAGCGAATATTGTTAAAATGATGGTCACGCCCGAAAACTGTTTGAGCAGCTTGGTTTACCAGCTTTTCTCGCCATTCGGCTTGTACTTCAGCGGAGCGAGCTATCCACTTTTTCTGCTGTGCAACCACATAAGCTGCTATGGGTTTACTGAGTATCGAACGGACTCCCATTTTCTATAATTTATATTTCAGTTCTTTGGTTAGATAAATTCCTTTAGGACAAAGATAATATATTTTTTTGTATAGCTATTTATTGAAGGTTTTGGTGATTAAAAAAGTGATAATGTTACGATAACAAGTATTTATTAGAGAATATTAAGAATGTAGTTTTTCGAGTTGAAGGTTTAAATTTATTAGTATTTATGCTTAAAACACAAGTTTTTTATTGAAAAAGCGACATACCGCCTATGAACGCTATCTTCTTGTTGTTATACTTTTCACTTTTTCAATACTTTTTCAACTTTTTAGAAATATTTTGTCAATAATAGTTGTAAATTTGCGGACTATTTAAAAAAATTAACCCATAAAGCTCAAAATGGCTGGACTGTTTAACTTTCTCACGAGTGACATCGCGATCGACTTGGGTACGGCAAATACCCTCATTATCTATAAGGACGAAATCGTTGTAGATGAACCCTCTATTATTGCTTTAGACAAAATTACTGGAAAAGTGTTGGCGATAGGTCATAAAGCAATGCAAATGCATGAAAAAACCAATGAAAATATAAAGACTATTCGTCCACTCAAGGATGGCGTAATTGCCGACTTTACTGCTGCTGAATTAATGATTCGTGGTATGATTAAGATGATTGAGACAAGTCGTAGTTGGTTTTTTTCTCCTTCTCACCGCATGGTAATCTGTATTCCATCAGGTATTACCGAGGTCGAGAAACGTGCTGTTAAAGATTCAGCCGAACATGCTGGAGCAAAAGAAGTTTACATGGTACACGAACCAATCGCTGCGGCTATCGGTATCGGTATAGACATTGAGCAACCAAACGGCTCGATGATTGCTGACATCGGTGGTGGTACAACTGAGATTGCGGTTATTGCACTTTCAGGTATTGTTTGCGAGGCATCAGTACGAATTGCTGGTGATTTGTTTACGAGAGATATTGTTGATTATATGCGTCGTGAGCACAACTTACTTATCGGCGAACGTTCGGCCGAGTTTATCAAGATTCAAGTAGGTGCAGCTTTACCGGATTTGGATAATCCACCTGCTGACATTGAAATACGTGGTCGTGACTTAATGACTGGTATTCCAAAAGAAATCAAAGTTACCTATAGTGAGATTGCTTACGCCCTTGATAAATCAATTTCAAAAATTGAAGAGGCCATCATGCGTGCATTGGAGATGTCTCCACCAGAGCTTTCGGCAGACATTTACGAAAACGGCATTTATTTGACAGGTGGTGGAGCATTGCTTCATGGCCTAGACAAACGTTTGGCTATCAAAACAAAACTTCCGATTCACGTAGCTGATGACCCACTCCGTGCGGTTGTGCGTGGAACAGGTGAGATTTTGAAAAATATAGAAAAATATAGAGCAGTTATAATCCAATAAATTTTTGAGTTCTGAGTTCTGAATTCTGAGTTTATCAGAAAAGAATAAGTTCAAAAAATTAGTTTGAATTTTTAAACTATTTTTTTGAACTTATTCCTATTAAATATTTTCTGTTTAAAACTCTGCATTAATAACTCAGAATTCTGAACCGAGCGTCGGTCGCTCAGAACTAGAACTCTCATAAGATGTCGCAACTCTTCCGACTTATATTTCGCATACGAAATTTTCTTTTGTTTGCTATCCTCGAACTCATCAGTTTTTGGTTGCTCGTCAAGAACAATCATTATTGGGATGTTTCGTTTTTTAATACTTCCAACTATTACGCAGCCAAGACGCTAGAAAGTTCGAATTATGTAAAAAGTTACATGAATCTTGGCAATGTAAATGATCAATTGATTGCTGAAAATGCACAACTCAAAAAAGCAGTGTCGGCCATTCAATCGTTTAAGCAAAGAGACGGAGATTATTATAAAGTAGATTCTGCTTTTGCTCGACGCTTCGAGTTTAAGGTGGCAAAGGTTGTCAATAACACAGTTGGGTTATCGAAAAACTATTTAACGATTGATAAGGGCACACTCGATGGTATTGAGCCTGGAATGGGTGTAATTTGTCCGCAAGGAGTTGTAGGAACGGTGATGCAATGCTCTGAGCATTTCTCTCGTGTTTATTCGATTCTACACTCAGAATCGAAAGTTTCATCAGAAATCAAAAACTTGACTCTTCGAACTAAAAACGACAAAGCCTTAGGTATTGCCGAATGGGGTGGTATGAATCCGAAAAACATTAACTTGAATACGATTGACCGCTTTAAGCCAATCTCTCAAGGCGACTCGGTAGTTACCTCTGAGCAAAACGTAATTTATCCTTCAGGAACAATGATTGGTAGAATTCGTAAACTAAGTGCCAAACAAGACCAAGCATTTTTTGAGATTGAAGTGGAGTTAGCAACTGACTTCCGCAATTTATCTTATGTTTACATTGTAAACAATAAGTTGAAAAAAGAACAAGATTTATTAGAGCAATCAACCACCGAAGAAAAGAAATGAATTCTCAAACGGTCATAAAATTAGTCCTTACATTCGTCATTTATTTAGTGTTACAAATTGTGGTACTTCGCAATTTTGTATTCTTCGACGTGGCGTTTTGCTTTGTTTACATTGCCTGTATTTTACTCATACCTGACGAAATTGATCCAATTTGGGTGATTTTGATAAGTTTTCTGATAGGTTTGTTTGTTGATATTTTTTATAATACAGCAGGTGTACATGCCTCAGCCAGTGTAATGATTGGGTATTTAAGAGGTTATATCATCAAGTTTTTATTCCCTACGAAGGGGGTTGAAAATGATGTTACGATTTCGTTGAAAGAAATGGGTGGCGAGCGTTTTGTCAGATACGTGGCTATTCTTACAATAATTCACCACTCAATGTTGTTTTTTGTAGAAGCTGGCGGTTTTCAGTTTTTTTTGATTACTGTGCTTAAAATTATTTGTAGTGTTATTTTTACTATGTTTTTGATTATTATTTTGCAATATGTGCGTGGAAATTAAGTTTCCACGCATAATTTTCCTATACTACTTCTTCTAAAACATCACCTATTATTTTTTCGACACAATTTGACAGATTTCGGTTTCTGTCCTACCTAAATTATACCCTTTTACTTCGTCTGTTTGATTCGGATTTGTGAGATATATTTATGAAATTTACTAAAAACCTTCCCTTCCATAGTTACTACTATATTGTTGTTTGTTTGCTCGCTACAAGTATTTTTGCGTGTCAGAATGTGAGCTCAAGTAAGAGCGAGAAAAAAGTCGATAGTGTTGCCCTAAAAAAAGAAGAAGCCCGAATCAGAAAAGAAATAAATGCTGATAAAAAAGCGGTTTTGATTGAACAAGTAATTCAGCGAAAATTAGCCGAAGGCTTCAATGGCAATGTTTTGATTGCCCAAAAAGGTGTAATTATCTATCAAAATGCATTTGGGTTTGCCAATGACTCAGTCAAAAACAACCTACAATCGAAGTTTCAGCTTGCTTCACTTTCTAAAACTTTCACGGCGGTAGCCGTCATGAAATTGGCCGAACAAGGCAAACTCGGCCTTGATTATACAGTAAAAGATTATTACCCAAATTTCCCGTACGATGGTATCACGATTCGAAGTTTGCTTTGCCACCGCTCGGGCTTACCGTTTTATCAATATACTTTTGATAAGATGGTTCGAGAATCTAAGATTTACCCTACCAATCAACAAATTATGGAATGGTTTGCAACTGTACAGCCAACGCCAAAAATATTTAATCAAGCCGACCATTATTTTGGCTATAATAACACCAATTTTGCCATCTTAGCAGCTTTGGTTGAGAAAGTTACAGGTAAAGATTTTGAAAAGTATATGCATGAAAACATCTTTGGCCCAGCCGGCATGAAAGATTCATATATCGTAACTACCAAAAACGATTCTATCAATATCAACCGCACAGTTGGCTATCAATTTGGGCGTAAATTACAAAAAGATTATTATGATGATATTTCGGGCGATAAAGGCGTTTACTCTACTTTGAACGACCTTTTGAAATGGCATACCGCTCTAAAAAACAATACACTTATCAGTAAAGAGTCTTTCCGTGAAATGATTATGCCTCGCAGTTTTGAATTCCCTGGACTACGAAATTATGGTTATGGTTTCAGACTTTGGGTCAATGCCAAACAACAAACTGACTACGTGTATCATACGGGTTGGTGGAAAGGCTACAATACGATTATGTTTTTCGACCCTCGCGAAGATTTTGTAATAATTTTACTCAGCAATAAATATAACCGAACGGTTTATAATATAAAGCAAATCATCGAAATCATGCACGGCGGAAACTCTACCATGGAAGAGAGCATTTTGGATGAGTAAAATTAACCAAATGTTTCCACACCTCTTGTCAGCGATAACGAGGTGTGGCACATTTTTAACGAAAATCTACTTCATAAAATATCGTTTCTTAAAAGCTATTGGGTTTTCACCTGTCAGTTTTTTGAAAGTTCTGTTAAAGTAAGACATACTTTCAAAGCCACAATCAAAGCAAGTTTCGGTTACATTTTTATCAAGCAACAGCAAATTTTTAGCTTGATTGACTCGGTAATGATTCAGAAATTCTGTAAACGTTACTCTTGTCATTTTCTTGAAATACCTACAAAAAGCCGCTTCGCTAAAATTACTCATATCGGCCACTTCCTGTAAATTAATTTTTCGTTGATAATTTTCATCAATAAACTGATATAATCGCTTGATGCGTTGTTGGTCTTTTTTATTATATTGATTTTCAACGGGTTGCTTATGCAGCAACTCATAATCTTGCGTAGTCGCTAAAAGCTGAAAAATACTTAAAATCTCCAAAAACTGTCCAAAATAATTTAGTCCATCGAGCATTTTCATTCGTTCGCCTATTATCCTTTTTGTTTTTTCTCCGAAAGCAATTCCATATTGCGAGCGTTGAAAAAGTCGCTGAATAATAGCTAATTCGGGTGTTTCAAGCATAGCATTTTGCAGGAAATCTTGCCGTACTTGCAGCACCACTTTTTCGTAATCGGTCTTCACCATAAAATCAAAGTTAAGGTGCGGAATATTTGAACCAATCAAAACCAAATCACTGCCCTCGAATCGAGAGATATGCTCGCCAACGTGTCGAGTTCCGTCAGTTCCTTCGATAAAAACCAACTCAAATTCGGGGTGAAAATGCCAATAAAATATCTGACTCAATCGTGGCCTAAAAACCCGAAACGAACTTTCGGAGTCAATCGTAAATTCTTCTAAAACAATTTTCATTTTTACCGTATTTCAAAAACAAGTTCGGTACCTTACTTCACCAAATTTGCACAAATTATGTGATTTATCCACATAATTATTCACATAAAATCAATATTGTTCAAAAAATAGCAATTATAGGTTAAGCCTTGCATTATTTTAGTCTCTACTTTTGTATCATTATTTCAATCTTAAATATCATAAAACAAACATATATTATGCGAATGACAGAAACGCCTGCCGTACCGACAATGGCAACCCCAACCATGATGCCCAATAAAAATCATACTGATAAGCCAGGGAATCCTTCAACTGCCACGAGCAGCCAAGTTAAATTACGAACAAGCCTTGCAGAAGGCGGCCAGCTCAAAGTTTTGAGCGAACAAGATTGGAAGTTTTGGTTAGAAAATGGATACGTAATTATCAAGAATGCAGTACCAAGAGAACAAGCACTTCAAACTGCCGATTTTATTTGGGAATTTGAAGAAAAATCGCCTAATGACCAAAGCACTTGGTACACCGCACCACGTGCCGAGATGCAGATGAAAGAACTCACTGGCACAGGTATGGTTGAAGTGTATAACAACCAACACCTTTGGAATAACCGCCAAATGCAGCGAGTTCATGATGCCTTTGCGGATATTTGGGGAACCGAAAAACTTTGGGTAACAATTGACCGTGCAAACCTTAACTTTCCCCTTCGGCCTGGATTTGAATACAAAGGATTTATCCATTGGGACTATGACCCCGAAACAAAACCACAAAACGTGCAAGGCGTGTTGGCTTTGGCCGACCAAACCGACGAAAATATGGGTGGTTTTCAGTGTATTCCAGAGTTGTTTCGCACTTTTGATACTTGGAAACTGACGCAGCCTGAAGACAGAAATCGTTTCAAACCCGATATAAGAGGTTTTGAGGAACATCTCGTAAAAGTTAAACTCGAAGCAGGTGATTTATTGATTTTTAATAGTAGTCAACCACACGGAATTCGCCCAAATAATTCAATAGATAAGGTTAGAATAGCTCAATATATCTCAATGATGCCAGCTGAAGAAGACAACGACGACTTACGAGATTGGCGAGTAAATTCATGGAAAAATCGTATTGCTCCTGAAGGCTACGCTTTTCCTGGAGACCCTCGTGATTGGGAAAAAACTAAATACGGCACAGCAGAGTTAAATGATTTAGGTAAAAAGCTTTTGGGTTTAGAAAAATGGTGATTTAAGAAAGAATTGAAAAACTATGCTACTAATAATGAGGTGTTTTAAAACCCCGAACGGGGTGAAAAGATTATAGCGTTTTATGTATCATCAGTAAGCAAAACTCCCATGGAGTGATATTAATATGCGGTATGATGTCACTACTTCGGGGTTTTAATTTAGTCCGTTATTTACCTTTTTCTCTATAAAAATATCATCCTTTCAAGATTTTTAGTCCATTATTGAAATATTACAACACAAACATTTCCTCAAAAATTTCGTATTTTTGGTAAAACCAAACCCTTTATGTCAAATCAACTCCATACCATTCTCAATAATGGACATCAAATGCCTCTGCTCGGCTTGGGCGTTTATGATATGTATAACAGTGAAGCCGAGCAGGCAGTATTGTGGGCTTTAGAAACTGGATATCGGCTCATTGATACTGCCGAAATGTATAAAAACGAAACCGAAATTGGCAATGCTGTACGTGAAAGTGGCCTTGACCGAACAGAGCTTTTCGTAACAACCAAAGTAAACAACGGCGACCAAGGTTTTGATAAAACACTGCGAGCTTTTGATGAAAGTCTAAAAAAACTCAACATCGACTACATCGACCTTTATTTGGTGCATTGGCCAATCAAAGTAACTAGAAAAGATACTTGGCTGGCTCTCGAAAAACTCTATACCGAGGGCCGAGTAAAAGCCATTGGCGTGGCCAATTATCTCGTACCATTTCTAACCGAACTCGAATCTTACGCCAGCATTGTACCTGCCGTTAATCAAGTTGAATTTAGTCCGTATTTGTATTTGAAAGATTTGGCGGAAGTTTGCAAACAAAAGAAAATTCAATTGCAAGCCTACACTCCACTCGTACGTGGTATGCGTATGAATGACCCAAAACTTCAAAGTCTTGCTCAAAAATATGATAAAACTCCCGCCCAAATTATTTTGCGTTGGGCTTTGCAGCACGGCGTTTCGAGTATTCCAAAATCGGCCAATTTGCAGCGAATCAAAGAAAATTTCGACATTTTCGACTTTGAAATCAGTCAAATTGACATGAATTTTATTGATACTTTTAACGAAAACCTAAGAGTAGTAGAAGACCCAATGGATTTAATTTAAACTCATAAATAAATTTTAAAATCATTAAACATCCTTTCAAATGAAATCTTTATTATCTATCTGTTTTTTCTTGATATTTCCGATGACAAGTATTTTTGCACAAACTGACATAAAACCAATAACTACAAAAATGCTTCGACATGTGGTTATTTTTAAGTTCAAAGATAGTTCTTCTCCAAGCGATATTCAGAAAGTCGCTGATACTTTTTTCGCTCTAAAAAATGTAGTACCGCAAATTGCTGATATGGAATGGGGCATCAATAATAGTCCTGAAAATTTTAATCAAGGCTTTACACACTGTTTTATGCTTTCATATAAATCGGCGAAAGACTTGGCAAGCTACCAAGAACACCCCGCTCACAAAGCGTTTCAAGAGATACTTAAACCACACATGGAGAAAGTTTTTGTGGTAGATTATTGGGTAAAATAATAATAATTTAAAAAAAGCAAAAAATTTGCAACGCTTCAATCATATTGTGCATCTTATGTTAAATTATGAAATACTAACAAATGCAATTTATGAAAAAGCTACTCTCATTATTTATTTTAGGATTATCCATTTCAAGTGTTTCTTGGGCTCAAGATAAAGAAACACCTTACTTCGTAAAAACCTACAAATCATCAGAAATTAAAAACCTTAATGTACGCACATCGGGCGGGGGAATTTCGGTTACGGGTGGTGATGGAGACGAAACTCGTGTTGAGGTTTATTTAAAGGTAAACAATGGAGGAAGCAAGCTAAGCAAAGATGAAATCGAAAACCGCTTGAAAGAATATGAATTAAGCGTAAAAAAAGAAGGCGAAACCATTTTGTGCATAGCCAAACGCAAAAGTGAAAGTAACTGGAACAATTGGAAAAATGGCCTTAGTATCTCTTTCAAAATCTATACACCTGAAAAAATCTCTACTGATTTAGTAACCAGTGGTGGTGGAATCTCTCTCAAAAATCTTAATGGGAATTTAGGCTTCTCAACCAGCGGCGGCGGCTTGAAACTCCAAAACTTAGGTGGAATTATAAAAGGTCGTACTTCGGGCGGTGGAATCAATATCAGCGGTTGTCGTGATAATATTGACGTCGCAACTAGCGGTGGCGGAATTGATGCCGAAAATTGCAACGGCGACATTAAACTTACTACTTCGGGTGGCGGTTTAACACTCAAAAAACTTAATGGATCTATCAAAGCAACTACCAGTGGCGGTGGAATTAGAGCTGAAGAAATTAGTGGCGATTTCGTAACTTCAACTTCGGGTGGTTCAATCAAATTAGAGGATATTACTGCAAGCGTAAAAGCCTCAACTTCGGGCGGTGGCATTGACGCTGATATTAAGTCGCTTGGCAAATACCTTTCTCTTTCGACCAGTGCGGGAAGCATTCATGTAAGAATGCCAATGGATAAAGGCATGGATTTAGACCTTGACGGACAAAGAGTAAAAGTACCAAATTTATCCAAATTTAACGGAACTGTTGAAAAAGACCGTGTGAAAGGCTTGCTCAACGGTGGCGGAATTGCCGTTAGAATGAACGCAAATTCCGGCGGTGTATACATCAACGAATAAATTTTATTTCACCACATTTGACAACTTTTTTCGGTGCGACGACTCGCAAAGTTGTCAAATATTATAACCATTCCATAATTATGAAAAAAATATTCATTTTACTACTCTTTACTCTCGTCGGCACAACGGTTTCGGCTCAGAAAGAAGTTTCAGCTAGAACTATTTTTGAAGCAATCGATAAGCAACAATCCGTTGATTATCAAGATGCTACAATCGTTGGAAATTTAGATTTAACCGAACTTTCGAATCGTAAACGCATCAAAAACAAAGGCAATTACGAAGAATACAAAAGCTATGTAGCAGTACCGATTTCTTTTAAAAACTGTATATTCAAAGGTAATGTGATTGCCTACAAAAACTTAGAAGAAGAGAAAAGTCGTAAAATAGGAAATGGTATTATAGAATGGAGTAATGGCGATGGCACAACTTACACAACTGATTTTGAAAAACCGGTGGTTTTTGAAAACTGTTCTTTCGCAGGTAAAACTGAATTTAAATATTCTCATTTTGCCGAAAAAGCATCGTTTGGTGGAGCGAAATTTGCTCAAAGTGCGAATTTTAAGTATGCAGATTTTAAACAAGAAGTAATTTTTGCTAAAACTGATTTTGACGAATACGCCAATTTCAAATACACTTCATTTAAGCAAGACGCAGACTTCTTTGATGTACGGTTCAAAAATTACGCTGACTTTAAGTATGCCAATTTCGGCGAACGTGTAACTTTTAAAAGTACAGCTTTCAGTAATCAAGCAGATTTCAAATACGCAGAATTCAGTAATGATGCCAATTTCGATAATACCAAATTCAAAGCTGGTTTCGACATGAAATATTCAAATGGCAAGAAATATTTGAATAAATAATGTTTTTACTATTTAATTCTGAAGATTAAATTAAACGGAACGTCCAAATTGGACGTTCCTACAAAATTCATTGCACACCATCTTTGTAAATACTACTCTAAAATCTCAACTCTGTATCCAAAAGTAATTAATTACTCTAAAATATGGTGTTCGCAATTCTCCATTTTTCGATTTTCGATTCGTAAGATTTTTCACAATCTTTACAATCAAAGTTCTATTTTCCATGCGGTAAAACAATTTCGTTTAGCAATGGAGCTACTTTCCGTACTTAAATTTTTTTTATCGTAGTTTTGAATACCCAAACCACGACTATTCTTTGGTTTAAATTTGGAAGGATAAACAAAGTAAATACAAGCCACTGACAGCCCTATGTCAGTCAATACAAAAATAATTTGCTTATTTTTCTGAATTTACCGATTCAAAATATTCACTAACCAAGCACAGCCTAAACAACAAAACCTTGCCTTTTTTGAGGTTTCAAATCATTATTTAGTTTATATTTGAAAGCACAAAAACCTTCCCTATAAATTATGAAAAGAATTATTCCAATTGATGTTGTTCGTGGCATCGTTATGGTTATTATGGCACTCGACCATACACGAGATTTTTTATTACAAAATGCTCTCACTCAAACCCCAACCGATTTATCTAACACCTACCCTGCACTTTTTTTTACTCGCTGGATTACGCATTTGTGTGCTCCTACTTTCGTATTTTTATCAGGCGTATCGGCTTATATTTCGGCAAAACGTCAGAATAATGTGAGTGAAAGCCGCAAGTTTTTGCTAACTCGTGGTATTTGGCTGATATTCTTAGAGTTTAGTATTATTTCCTTCGGTATTTGGTCAGATATTGGCTTTCATACCTTACTTTTTCAAGTAATTGCCGCCATTGGAGTAGGTTTTCTACTGCTAACATTATTGGTTGGTAAATCACACAAAATTGCTTTGGGTATCGGTAGTTTTATTATGATTTTCTACGGTTTACTGGCTTTAGTACCCGAATCTGGTATGAGAAACGCTTTGAGTCCGTTATTTGTACTTACCGTTCTTCCTCTTGGCGAAAGATTGTTGATTTTGGCTTACCCAATACTGCCGTGGTGGTCAATTATGCTGATTGGCTATGGTTTAGGAGAATATTTTTTAGTCGAAAAACCAAACAGAATCAGATTTTTCATAAAAATGACGGGCGGATTTTTTATTACCTTTGTGATTTTACGCTTTATAAATATCTACGGCGACCCCGTGCCGTGGAGTATTCAAACAAAGCCTTTTTTTACGTTTTTATCATTCATAAATGTCTCTAAAAACGCTCCATCGCTCGATTTTACACTTTGTATGCTCGGCATTTCTTTTTTAATGCTATGGTTGGCGGAAATATATGGCGAAGGAAAATTGAAGTTTTTTAAAGTCTATGGCAGTGTACCGTTGTTTTATTACCTTATTCACTGGTACGTAATTCGGGCTTTTTTGATAGTTATATTCTTAGCTAAAGGCTATCATTGGAGTGATTTTGTTTTTCATGAGCAAACGCTAGGTCGCCCCAAAAACGATGATGGGCTTACACTTCCGCAAGTTTATTTGGCTTGGCTCACCGTGATTTTAATTATGTATCCGATTTGTAAATGGTACAGCAATTATAAAAGCCAACACCCCGACAAAACTTGGCTGCGTTATTTGTGATTTGTTTAATTCTTGTGGGGTAATTCTCAAAAAAAAATTTGGCACATCTGTAAGTGGTGTGTCAAATTTTGCGACCCCAACTTTTATTATAATAACAGTTTATATGTATTTTGTTGGTGTCATAAAATTATGCCAATGTAGCCGTCAAAGAAATTTCAGTATTTAATAAGCGGGAAATCGGATATTTTGCTTTGGCAGCCAAAGCTGTTTCTTGAAATTTCTCTTCGCTAATTTCTGGAATTGTAGCAGTCAACTCTAAATTGATTTTTGTGATTGTACTGTCTTCAAATACCACTTTTGAATTAGTGTCGATATTTTCGACAGTAAAACCAACTTCGTTTAATAAAAAACCAAACTGCATCGAAAAACAACCTGCGTGAGCCGCTCCTATAAGTTCCTTAGGATTTACCTACGCCATCTGAAAAACGAGTTTTGTATGATAATTGTGCTTTATCGTGTGACTGTAAATTAAGCGACATCAGATTATCGAAGTGAATATAAATAACCTTTGATTTAACCATTGATTGCGTATAAAAATAACACGGAACTTGATTGATAAAACTGGCATAAGAAACCACCAGTTGGTTGTCGGTATAGAAAAAAATCGTTAGCAGTTTTTCCATCAAGCCAATATGTTCAAAAAACACCTTTCATTACTAAACCTAAATACTCACAAACTTGATGAAAATCGTTATAAAAATAGCTTTTTTTAGGTTTATACCTGCCAAGACTGAATCAAAAGCTGAAAAGCCTGACTACTCATTCCCGAAAATACGTTTAAATTCCTTTCTAAGATTTCGATTTCAGTCATCGGATTTTGGATATTTTTGGCAAACATGAATTACGAACTTTCATAAACCAAAGGAGCGAGAATATAAGGGAAAAATACTTACAAGATTCTGATAATTGTTTACATGATTCACACATTCTTAGTGTTTTTAGCTACTAAACAAGTACCTTTCAATTTGAGAAATTTTTAACAGACATAACTTCATGAACAAAAAACAACGAGCCAATATTGAAAAAAGTAGCGAAGTATTGGAAGAAAAAAACCTAAACTATAAAAAGTTTTGGGGTTGGGGTGTTGGGCTAATATTAGGGCTGATGGCTATCGCCTATTTTGCTGGTTTAATTACTTTTGGTGTTCCTAAAAAAGCAACAGAAGCCAAAAGAAAAGCCTATTTTCATAAAGATTCGACTATCAAAGCTGCTATTGCAGCAATAGACAGTACAAAAAAATAAAAAAGAGGTCAATTATTGGCTTCTTTTTAGTTGTGCGGATTGCGTTTTTCTTAAATCTTTTAATTTTTCAATAATATTGTATTGTTTTTTATTAACAATACGAAGAAACTATGCCTCACTGACAACCATATGTCGGTACATTTTGAAAAATTGAATTGTTTTTTGTGGACAGTTTTAAGGAATGAGATACAGGATTCGAGACAGTTCACCAAAAAGATAATAGTTTAGTTATCAACAAATTAACTTATACATTTTGTCGCTTCTTTCCGTCTTCGTACTTACTAAGTACTCCATGTTTTGGAATTCTACATAAAAATTTTATCAACAAACATCTACACCACCACAATTGAGCATTTAAGGCAAATAAACTGCATTTTTAAGGAATAAATACACTCAAACGTCTATCTTTTTAGAGTTTAAGTCTCCAAAATATGCATTGATAAGTTTTAATCATTAATTTCACTTCCTTAAATCATTATTCATCAATTTTACTAACTAACACTTACAATGAATAAAAAAATCACCTTTTTATTGATAGGCTTTACAATGTGTTTTGGGGCTTTTGCTCAAGATGCCGTAAACTACCAACTTCCGCCCAAAGAAATAGCTGACTTGCTTTTGGCAAAACCTACGCCTGATGTTAGCATAGATAGTCAAGGCGAATGGATGCTTCAAAGTGAACGTAATTCTTACCCAACCGTTGAAGAATTAGGTCAACCCGAAATCAGAATTGCAGGTTTGAGATTAAATCCAAATAATTTCTCGCCAAGCCGACAAACTTTCATCAATAATTTTTCGTTGAAAAACATCAAAACTGGTAAAGAGTTTAAAATCAGTGGTTTACCAGTAAATATGTTGGCAGGAAATGTCAGATGGAGTCCAAGTGAAAAGAAGATTGCTTTCACAAATACTACTAATAGCAGAGTTGATTTATATATTGTTGACATAGCGACAAAAGTAGCAACCAAAGTAAATAAAAAGGCTTTAAACGTAGTTTTAGGTGCTGATTTAACTTGGTTTGACGATAACGCCATTGTTTATAAAACAGCCGTTAGCTTGCCAAGTGCTGCTCCTAGAAAGCCAATAACGCCTAAAGGCCCAACCGTACAGCAGAACATCGGAAAAGCTGCTCCTGGCCGTACTTACCAAGATTTAATAAAAACTCCTTATGATGAACAACTTTTTGAGTTTATGGCAACAGCTCAGATGGTCATTAATCGTGGAGGAGTAGAAACGCCGTTGGGCAAACCAGCCATTTACGAATCTTATGCTTTATCGCCCGATAAAAAATACTATCTGTTGGAAGTTTTAAAGAAACCGTTTTCTTACTTAGTTACATCAAGTGGCTTTCCGACATCAGTTATGGTAGTTGATGTTGCTGGAAAGTTGGTAAAAGAAATGGCAGATTTGCCAAGTGCCGAAACACGACCTTCTGGCAATGATAATGTGCAGAATATTCCGAGAGGTTTTGAATGGAGAGCCGATGAGGCAGCTACTTTGGTCTGGGCAATGCCGCTTGATAGCGGTTTGATAAAAAAGAACGTGGAATTTCATGATGTGGTTTATGCACAAGCCGCACCTTTTAAAACCGAAAAACAAGAGTTATTCAAAACAAAGACACGTTTCCGTGGCATAACTTGGGGAAATGAAAATTTTGCGTGGGTTTCGGAAGCACTTACTGGGAAGCAAAGCCTCAAAGTAAGTAGATTCAATAGTAGCACAAAAACGATTTCAACACTTTTTGAAAGAAATATTACGGATGCTTACGGCAATCCGGGTACGCCTTTGATGGAGAAAAATAGCTTTGGTAAACAAGTGATTTTGGTAGAAGGAAATAAGATTTTCTTAAATAACACAGTTGGTTCTTCGCCAAAAGGTGATTTGCCATTTTTGAGTTTATTTGATATTGACACTAAGAAAACCGAACAGCTTTGGCGATGCAATGAAGGTACTTTTGAGTTTGTGGTTGATGTTTTAGATGCAAAAAATCTAAAGTTCATTACTCGTAAAGAATCGAAAACCGAAGTGCCTAATTTTTATATCAAAAATCTGAAATTACGCATTGCTGATATGCCAATCACGTCATTTACGAATCCATATCCTGGATTGGTTGGTGTGAGTAAGCAAAAAGTGAAATACACTCGCAAAGATGGTATTGAGTTAACAGGAGATTTGTACTTGCCTAAAGGTTATAATAAAGAAAAAGATGGAGCTTTGCCGGTTTATTTGTGGGCATATCCAAGAGAATTTAATAATGCAGCCGATGCTGCACAAGTGCGTGGAAGCGAGAATAAGTTTATTACGATTTCTTGGGGAAGTCCAATTTACTACGTAACTCAAGGTTTTGCTGTGCTTGATAATGCCGAAATGCCGATTGTGAGTAAAGGCGGTGATACAAAACCGAATGATAGTTTTATTGAGCAACTCACGCTAAATGCCGAAGCAGCAATCAATCATTTGGCAGAAATTGGCGTTGGTGATAGAAATAGAGTTGCCGCTGGCGGACATAGCTATGGTGCATTTATGACTGCCCATTTATTGAGCCATACTAAACTTTTCAAGGCAGGAATTGCAAGAAGTGGTGCTTATAATAGAACACTGACGCCATTTGGTTTTCAAGCAGAAGATAGAACCTATTGGGAAGCACCAGATTTGTACTATAAAATGAGTCCATTTAGTTATGCCGATAAAATCAAAACACCACTTTTACTGATTCATGGTGATACTGATGATAATCCTGGCACTTTCCCTATCAATAGTGAGCGTATGTTTGCAGCCATTAAAGGGCATGGTGGAACTGTACGTTTTGTGTTTTTACCTTATGAAGCACACGGCTACCGAGGTAAAGAAAACCTTCTTCACATGCTTTGGGAACAAAATGAATGGTTGAAGAAATATGTAAAAGAGGCTAAGTAGCCGAGAATTTATATATACAAAACGCCCAGTTATTGAGAAATAGCTAGGCGTTTTTATTGTTTTCTTTAATCTTGTAAGATTTTATAAAGACCTTATTATTTTATTTCTTCGGCGGAACCGTTCCCATTTTAACTAAAACTGCATCTGTAAGGTCGTCTTTGCCATTATCGGCCGAGTAAAGCATTACGGTATTTGATTCATTATTTCCTGCATTAGCATTTCTTCTGAATACAATTTTATAACCTTTTTCGGTAGCTACCGTCTTGATTGTAGCGTTTACTTTTTCACGAATTGCTAAAAATTTCTCTTGAATCATTTTTTGAAGTTCGGCTTCCGAATTTGTTTGAAAATCATCGGCATCTTTTTTGATATTCTGCACTCGCTTCAATTTTGCATTCAAAGAATCGGTTGTCAGGCCTGTAATATCTTTCATCATTGCTTGATATTCAGCAAATTCTTCTTGATATTTTTTGGCTTTCTGTTCCAGTTTTGTTTCAAAACCCACTTTTTTAGAAGCGATTTCGGCTTGAAGACTCGTCATTTCTTTTACATTCTGAAGAATATAATCTTCATAAACATAAGCGAGTTTTAAACCTTGTGTGGTTGGCTTGGCTGTTTTTGGTGCTTGTGAAAAACCTAATTGACTGATTAATAATATAATAGCGATAAAAAATGATTTTTTCATTAGTTTAGTTTTGGTGATTTGTTAATCAAAATTACGGAATATTTTTTACCGAAAACAAAAAAGACGAGTAAAAACCCGTCTTTTTATCGAACCAATATCTATTGACCTACTTATATTCTTGACAAGACTTGCTCACCCATTGCATCTGTCCCCAAAATCATATCTTTTGGAGTGTTGGCATCTGCAATATCACCTGTGCGGAAACCTGCTTTTAAGGTTGCATCAACGGCGGCAATAATTGCTTCTGATTCAGCTTTTAAGCCAAACGAAATATCCAACATTAAAGCTGCCGATAAAATCGAAGCCAACGGATTTGCAACTCCTTTTCCTGTAATATCATGTGCTGAACCGTGAATTGGCTCATAAACGCCGGTGCTATCACCGATTGAAGCCGAAGCCAACATTCCCATTGAACCTGCAATTTGAGATGCTTCGTCGGTCAAAATATCTCCGAAAAGATTTCCCGTTACCACTACGTCAAATTTACGTGGGTCTTTAATCAAAAGCATTGCAGCTGCATCAACAAATTGGTGCGAAAGCTCAACTTCTGGGTAGTCTTTGGCTACTTCAAGCACCACTTCACGCCATAAACGGCTACTTTCGAGAACGTTTGCTTTATCAACCGACATTAATTTTTTGCCACGAGTCATAGCCGCATCAAATGCCTTGCGGGCGATACGCTCAACTTCGTATTTTGAATAAATCATTGTATCGTATGCGGTGTTTCCTTCGTCTATACGCTCACGTTTTCCAAAATAAACATCACCTGTTAATTCACGGAAGAAAAGAATATCAGCACCTTTCAAAAGCTCTGGTTTGATGCTTGATGCTTCTAAAAGTTCATCAAAAAGTTTGATTGGGCGAAGATTTGCATAAAGTCCTAATTCTTTACGCATTCTCAACAAACCTTGCTCTGGACGAACTTTTGCCGAAGGGTCGTTATCGTATTTTGGATGGCCAACTGCACCGAATAATACAGCATCGGAGGCCTTCATTTTTACGAGTGTTTCTTCTGGAAGTGGGTCGCCAGTTGCCTCGATAGCAGCATGACCGATTAATGCTTCGTCATAAGTAAATTCATGGCCAAATTTTGCAGCGATTTTCTCTACAACTTTTTTACCAACGGCAGTTACTTCCTGCCCAATTCCGTCACCTGGGACGATTAAGATATGTTTTTTCATGTTTTATTGAGGCACAAAGGGGCAAAGGCACTGAGGCACAAAGCTACAACGTGTCATTTTTTTAATTTATAAATTAAACTTGATAACATTCTTTCAATCTCACGACTTAGGTCGAATAAAATTTGAAAGTCATTTTCTGAAATATAATTGAGATTAAAGGCTATTTCTATTTGAGTTTGAACCTCAAAAAGAGAGCCCAAAGCTATTTGTAAAAAACGAGTATAATCACCTGTACTATTTCTGCCGTAACCTTCTGCAATATTACTTGGAATTGATACAGCAGAACGCCTAACTTGTGATGTAAGCCCAAATTGTTCATTTGGAGGAAAAGAAGCACTTTTTGCATAAATATTTGTAACAAAATACATAGCTTTTTGCCAAACAATCATGTCTCGATATGTTTTTATAGGTATATTCAATGATGAAACAATTTTATTTGAACCTATGCTTTTTGCCTATGTTACTATGAACCTCAATACCTTTACTCTGTGCCTTTGCCCCTCTGAACCTTTGTGCCTATTATCAAATCAAATTTAACATTTTCTGAGTAGCCTTCAAAGCTGAAACTGTTTGGTCGCAATCTAATCCACGAGTTTTGAAACTTTTAGTTGAACACTCCCAACTAATGATTGTTTCACAAAGAGCATCGGTTTTTCCTCCTGGCGGAATCCTCACTGCATAATCTGTCAGCGTTGGAAGAGCAATATTCTTTTTCAAATAAATTTTCTTCAAAGCATTCATAAAAGCATCGTATTGACCGTCGCCTTGAGCATTTTCTTCAAAAACTTCCTCATCAATTTTTACCATTAAAGTTACTGATGGACGAAGGTTTTTTGAGTGGGTCATCACATAGTTGATCACCTGTACACGCTCTACAATTGCCTCACTATCAAGTATATCGGCAATAATATATGGTAAATCTTCTTTCGTAATGACTTCCTTTTTGTCGCCAAGTTCGATGATTCTTTGTGTTACTTTCTTTATTTCTTCTTGCGTAAGCGTGATACCCATTTCTTGCAGGTTCTTCTCAATATTGGCTTTTCCAGAAGTTTTTCCGAGTGCATATTTTCGAGTTCTGCCGAAACGTTCGGGCATCAAATCATTGAAATATAGATTATTTTTGTTATCTCCATCAGCATGAATGCCTGCTGTTTGAGTGAAAACGTTTTCACCAATAACAGGTTTATTAACAGGAATACCAAAGCCAGAAAATGACTCAACAATCTTACTTACCGTATAAAGTGATTGCTCGACAACCGAAGTCGTTACGCCTGGCATGAAATCATTGATAACAGCAATTGTACTAGAAAGTGGAGCATTTCCAGTTCGTTCTCCCATACCATTTACTGTCAAATGCAAGCCTTGTACGCCCGCACGAATGGCTTCCATGACGTTGGCTACGCTTAAATCGTAATCATTGTGTGCATGAAAATCAAAGTGCTGATTTGGGTATCGCTCCACAATCGAATGCAGAAAGCTATAAGTTTCCTGCGGAGTAAGCACACCCAATGTATCTGGTAATAAAACTCGTTCGATGGGTTGCGTTTCAAGAAAATCAAGAAAATGAAATACATAGTCCTGCGAATTTCGCATTCCGTTACTCCAATCTTCGAGATAAACATTGGTTTTTATACCTTTCGACTGAGCCAAAGCAATCACATTCGAGATTTCGCTAAAATGTTGTTCGGGCGTTTTTTTCAACTGGTGCTTAAGATGATTCAGCGAACCTTTTGTCAATAAATTCATCACTTTTGCACCGGCTTCAAGCATCCATTTTATGGAAGAATCACCATCAACAAATGTCAAAACCTCTACTTTATCAAGCAAATCATGTTCTTTTGCCCAATTGGTTATTTTTTGAACAGCCAGCAACTCTCCATCCGAAACCCTTGCCGAAGCAACTTCGATTCTATCGACTTTTACTTCAGTGAGCAACATCTGGGCAATTGCCAATTTCTCGGTAGCCGAAAAAGATACTCCGCTGGTTTGTTCACCATCACGGAGTGTTGTATCCATTATTTCAATGTGTCGCATATTATGCTTTAAGCTTTAGGCTGTAAGCAATAGGTATTAGACTAAAAGCATCGTTTTAAAATGCATAAAGCATATAGCCTATAGCTTAAGGCTTTTTAGTATAAACTCTTATCAGCAAAATCCGCAATTTCGGCTTTCATTGACTGGAGATAATCAATATCATCGTAGCCATTAATCATGTTGTTCTTTTTGTAGCCGTTGATTGCAAAACTTTCCAATTCGCCAGTTGCTAAAATAGTAACCGTTTGAGCAGGAAGATTGATTTCAAGTTCAGCTTTTGGGTCTGCTTCAATAGCCGTGAAAATTTTGTGTAAAAAATCTTCACTTACTTGTACTGGCAAAATACCAATATTTAAAGCGTTTCCTTTGAAAATATCAGCAAAGAAACTCGAAACTACGCAACGGAAACCGTAATCATAAATCGCCCAAGCAGCGTGTTCACGAGAAGAACCGCTACCGAAGTTTCTACCTCCAACTAATATTTTACCTGAGTAGATAGGGTTATTTAAAACGAAGTCTGCTTTCGGAGAATCATCATTATTATAACGCCAGTCTCTGAATAAGTTTTTGTCGAAATCTACTCTGCTTGTTGCTTTCAAGAAACGTGCAGGAATGATTTGGTCAGTATCCACATTTTCGATTGGCATCGGAACTGCGGTGCTTTTGAGTACTATAAATTTATCGTATGCCATTTTTTTTTGCTTTACGCTATAGGCTTTATGCTATAGGCTGTTTTTATTATTTTTAACCTAAGCCGATGCTATAGGTTGTTTTGCTTTAAAAGCATAAAGCGTATAGCTTAATGCTTACATCTGAAAAAATTATTTGCTATTTAGCTTTTGTGCTAAATGATATAGTTTTTGCTTTACTAAATTCACTTGTGCGTCTAATAATTTGTACTTTTCTAAATCAATAAATTTTAAATCAAGAGATAATTGCAAAAGATATTCAACCTCATGTGCAGAACCAAGAGATATTTGAATAAAACGATGGAATTCGGCATCTGAATTTCTACCACACCCCTCACTAATATTTGTAGGGATAGAAACTACTGCTCTATTTAACTGACTTGTAATTCCATACTGCTCGACTTTAGGAAAGTTTATTGTTTGTGAATAAACTTCTAAAGCTAAAGAATGTGATAACTGCCAAACTTCGTATTTTCTAAAATCTCTCATATTTTAATGCTTTAGGCTGTAGGCTTTAGGCGATATGCTTTTATTTTTTTATTTTGTTTCTAAAAAACGCGTAAAGCATAAAGCATAAAGCATATTTTCTAAAATCTCTTGTCTTTTACTGCTGTAAGCAATATGCTTTTGTTTTTTTATTTTGTTTCTAAAAAATGCGAAAGCATAAAGCGTAAAGCATAAAGCCTAGAGCATTGTACGAGGATCAGTAACTTTTCCAGTCACCGCCGCTGCTGCTGCAACTAATGGAGAAGCCAAAAGTGTTCTTGCACCCGGTCCTTGACGACCTTCAAAGTTTCTGTTTGATGTTGAAACTGCATATTTTCCAGCAGGGATTTTATCATCATTCATTGCCAAACACGCCGAACAACCTGGTTGACGCAAAGCAAATCCTGCTTCAGTCAAAATATCTAAGATACCTTCTTCTTTGATTTGAGATTCTACGATATGCGAACCTGGTACTAACCAAGCAGTTACGTTATCAGCTTTTTTACGTCCTTTTACGATTGAAGCAAAAGCACGAAAATCTTCTATACGACCATTTGTACAACTTCCCAAGAAAACATAATCAATTGGTTTGCCGATTATTTGCTCGTTTTCGGCAAAGCCCATGTAGTTTAATGATTTTGCATAAGAAGCAGCACCATCAAGTACATTTGCAGCTTGAGGAATATTTTGTGAAATACCTGTACCCAAGCCTGGGTTTGTTCCATAAGTGATTTGTGGCTCAATTTCGGCCGCATCATAGCTATATTCAATATCAAAAACTGTTCCTTCGTCAGTTTTGAGGGATTTCCAGTAAGCCAAAGCTCTTTCCCAAGCCTCACCTTTTGGTGTTTGCTCTCTGCCTTTTAAGTAAGCGAAAGTAGTTTCGTCAGGAGCAATCATACCACCTCTCGCACCCATTTCGATTGACATATTACAAACCGTCATACGTCCTTCCATGCTCATGTTTTCAAAAACATCGCCCGCATATTCGCAGAAATAGCCAGTTGCACCTGCCGCCGAAAGTTTTGAAATAATAAAAAGAGTAACGTCTTTTGGAGTAACAGCTTTACCCAATTTACCATTAATTGTTACACGCATTTTTTTTGGTTTTGGCTGCATGATACATTGCGAAGAAAGTACCATTTCTACCTCAGAAGTACCAATTCCGAAGGCAATTGCACCAAAAGCACCGTGTGTAGAAGTATGAGAATCACCACAAACGATGGTCATTCCTGGGAGAGTAATACCATTTTCTGGTCCAACTACGTGAACGATACCATTTTTTGCGTGACCTAATCCCCAGTGAGAAATGCCATATTTAGCCGAATTTGTTTCCAAAGCTTTCAGCTGATTGGCCGAAAGTGGGTCTTGAACTGGTAAATGTTGGTTAATTGTTGGTGTATTATGGTCGGCAGTTGCGAAAGTACGATTAGGGAAAAGTACGCCTAAATCACGGCTTTCAAGACCTAAAAAGGCAACTGGACTCGTTACTTCGTGAATGAAGTGGCGGTCAATAAGAAAAACATCGGGGCCGTCTTCGATTTTACGAACGACGTGGGCATCCCATACTTTGTCAAATAATGATTTTGGTGCTGACATATTTTTTTAATTGTTTTAATGCGTTGTTTTTTGTACCGTAGAGACAAGGCATTGCCTTGTCTCTACATTGGATTATCTGTTTCTTCTCCAAAAAATTTATCATCTTCCCAATTCATAGGATTATTGACAATATATTGGCTAATGGTGTTAAATGCCTCATCATCACGAACAATATTATCCCAAAAACGTGATTGCCATTCAAAATTCATTGTTGGAAATGCGGTATGAATATGTTTTGTACAAATTGATTTGTATGAACCAATAATTGACGAAACCGTATTTTTTCCTTGGTTCCGAAATCGTTTTTGACCAATGGTTTTATCATTATTATTGGTAGAAACGTGTTCGGTGGTAGAGACAGGGCAATGCCCTGTCTCTACGGGGTCGATGGGTTCTATTATGTCTATAGTTTCAATATTTTCATCAAAACCATTTTTATTCAAAATCAAAACACCATGAATATGATTAGGCATAACCACAAATTCACCCAATTCAACAAAAGGAAAATGTTTTGGAATTTCGTACCAAAAACCTTGTGTAATTGCCCCTAAAGTCGATAATTTCATTTTGCCTTTTTCGCATTCTCCCAAAAAATATTGTCGGTTTTTTGTACAAATCGTTATGAAATATGCCCCATTTGTGCCATAATCCCAGTTGGGATGTCTTGCCGAAGGAATGCGATATTTATTTTGGAATTTGTCCGCCATAGGGTTTTGTGGAATAGGCGGTGCAAAATTGAGTATAATAACCTAATAACGATTAACGAAATACGACCAAAAAATAGCGTTTTTGGTTTAATTAATTTTATTGGGCGTAAAACCGTATTTTTCTTTGAAGGCTTTGATAAAGTGAGATACGCTTTCGTAGCCGATTTCGAGGCTTATTTCGGAAACGTTTTTTTGAGAATTTTGTAGAAGAAAAAAGGCATATTCGAGGCGTTTATTTTTTATCCAAACGGCAGGAGAAGTATTAAATTGTAGTTCGAAATCACGTTTAAAAGCCGAGAGACTACGCCCAGAAATACGTGCTAATTCATTGATAGACAGTGGCTTAAGATAGTAATTTTCAAGAAAAAAAGACAAGTCAACCTTTTGCCCTTGATAAATATTAAAAAGCGTGATTCGAAATTGATTACTTTGGTCGAGGTCAAGCAAGTGCAACATCAATTCATCAAATTTTAGTTTCAAAAATTGATTCAAAAGGTTGGTTCTTGTACTAAAAAATGGAATGAGCGAATCAACGAAAATATCAAAACCACTATTACTTTCCAAACTCAATATTTGCTCAAACGAACTTTGGGTATAATCTTCAAAAAGCGAGAGGTTTTGTGCCACAAACTCTTTCAATAATTTTTCAGGAAAGAAAAAAACAAGGCTGCGATAATTGACGTCAATCGACTCATTCATCGAATAGCAACCACGCTGAAAAAACAAAATTTGGCCTTTTTTTACGTGAACATCTTGCATAGGAGAAACAAATCTTTTTTCGCCTTCAAGGACATAAATGATGGCGTGTTCCTCGAAAAAAATCTCATTTCTTGATGGATAAATATTGTTTCGATAGGCAACAAAAGTCATGTCTTGAATCTTCAGAGACTCAAATTCATTAGAATTTATCGAAGAGGGAACACGAAGCATGACTGAAAACCTTTATTTCGACCAAATATACAGGAAAAAAATAAAACCTCTGCGATTGATATGGTTTCCAAAGAATCGCAGAGGTTTTATCTATTAGATAAAATCAATAAACCTTCTCATAATACTCAGCCGCCATGCGGTCAGAATCGAAGAACGCATTTACATCATTCATACTCTGCAAAACCATTTTTTGCCATTCTTCAGTGCGGTCATAATACATTGGCAATATATTATTTTCGAGCATATCAAGCATATTATGAATGTCAACTCTATCTCGTTCCCAATCGGGAGATTGTGGAGCAACAGGCACAACGAATGAGTTTTGTTCGTTCGCAAATTCACAAACCCAACCATCAAATGTCGAGAAATTGAGCGAAGCATTCATCGCTGCCGTCATTCCACTTGTTCCCGAAGCCTCGCGAGTTACGATTGGCGTATTAAGCCACACATCAGAACCATCCTTTATAAGTTTTGATAGGTTCAGTTCATGCCCGGTCAGCACCGCCATATTTGGGTAAAGGTGACTCAAATAATAGAGCTGGTTGAAATTATTGATTGCTCCACCATCAAACGGATAAGGTTTTCCTGCCCAAATAAACTGAATCGGATATTTGGTATTTTTCATCAATTTATCGAAGCGTTCACGGTCACGAGTGAGCAAATCGGGACGTTTGTAAGCTGCAAATCTTCTTGCCCAAATAATTGTTAGAACTTCAGGTTTGAAAAGTTTTCCTGCTTGGTCGGCAACGGTTTTGAAAAGCACTTCTTTCAATTCCTTTTTGCGAGAAGTAATCGTTTTTACATCACCTTTTTTGCGGGCTTTTTCCATAATATCATCAGCCCAGTAAAGATTATTTTGGGCGTTGGTGATGTGCGTAATTTCACAAATTCCTTTATAATTGCCCCACATTTTTCGAGAAACATCTCCATGAAGTTTTGATACAGCATTAGCTTTTCGACTCAAACGTAAAGCAACTAACGAGTGATTGAACACATTATCTGTAGTTCCAGTCGGTAGCATTCCGCAAATCTTACGAACTTCATTCATCGGCACGCCATCAAAGAAATTCATGTTTTCGAGCATATTGATATCATGTTTTTCGTTGCCAGCCTCTTCAGGAGTATGCGTCGTGAAAACCAAACGTTTTTTCAAATCAGCGGCTTTTCCAAACTTTTTATATAGATGAAAAGCTCCCGAAAGAGCATGTGCTTCATTGAAATGATAAACTTCGGGTTCGTAATTGATTTTATCCAAAAAAGTCGTTCCACCAATACCCAAAACCATACATTGTGCAACTTTTATCGAAGCATCGGCATCGTACAGATGATATGAAATCGACCTTGCCCAAGTATCATTTCCATCGGTGTCGGTGGTCAGAAAAAACATCGGAACAGTGCCAAAAGTTGTCGGAGGTAAGAAATATGCAGCTACCCAAACTGCTCGATTTTGAATATTCATTTGGAAACGAACGCCAGTATCTTGCAAAAAACTATACATTTTCTCACGAAATTGTACGTCCATGCTATTATCGGTCTTGCGAACTTGGTCATAATAACCAAATTTCCAAAGCATACCGATTCCGACAAGGTTTTGTTTGGTTTGATAGGCACTTCGCATATGCGATCCAGCCAAAAAACCAAGTCCACCCGAATAGGTTTTCAGAGCTTGGTCGATGGCAAATTCCATCGAAAAATAAACGGCTGATTTCTTAAACTTTGGGGCAAAAGAATACGGATGAGCAAATTGCTCAGGAAGATTTTTCATTTTTATCATAGGTTATTTTCTATGACAAATGTAGAGATTTTTCTGAATTTACGAGTTACGAATCACAATTTAGGAATGAAAAATAGTATGCTGAAATTTTGTTTGTTCCCAAGTTAGTGTAAATTTGTTTAGATTTTATGTTCATAACACTATGAAATATCCACTTATTGTATCAGATATAGCTATTTTGGGAGGAAAACCTTGTATAAAAGGAACCAGAATAAGCGTGCAACTAATCTTGGAATGGATTGCTACGGGGGCTACTATTCAAGACATTGTTATAAAGCATCCCCACATTTCAATTGAGGCAATACAACAAGCCATTTTGTATGCTTCTGATGCGATGAAAAACGAAATCGTCATTGAGGTTCAACATTCAAATGCTGCTTAATGAATCTTTCTGATTTTTCATTATTTACTGATGAAAATATAGACCCATTCTTAGTGGTTTTTCTTCGAGAAATAGGTTTTGATGTTTTCGATGTCAAAGAAAACAATCTAAATGGCTCTTCAGATACTTTTTTATTAGAATTAGCCACCAAAAAGAATCGAATCTTTATCACACTTGATAGCGATTTCGGCACGTTGGTACACAAAGACAAATCAAGTTTCTTGGGAGTAGTTTTCCTAAAACCTGGACATTTTGATTCAAAGATTCATATCCAAACATTTCAAGCGATTATAGATGCCAACCCTCACTTAGAAACTCCTTTCATGATTATTGCTGAATGGACTAATACTGCGATTAAGATTAGAATTAAAAATGCTTTAGAATACTAATTTTTTGTGGATAAGCACTAGAAAATACAAACATACTTTTCAAATCACCATCTCACCTGCCCATCGCCCAACACAACCCATTTTTCGGTGACTAGTTTTTCGAGAGCAAAAGGCCCACGAGCATGAAGTTTTTGGGTCGAAATACCAATTTCAGCACCTAAACCAAACTGTCCGCCATCAGTAAAGCGAGTGGAGGCATTATGATAAACGGCTGCGGCATCTACTTCTGCCAAAAATCTTTCAGCAAAGCCTTGATTTTGTGTCAAAATAGCTTCAGAATGTCGAGAAGAAAAGGCTTGTACATGAGCCAATGCTTCGTCAAAGCCACCCACAGTTTTGATTGTAATTTTATAGTCGAGCCATTCTTTTCCAAAATCTTCTTCTTTGGCTTTTTGCAGTTTCTCATAGCCAATTTTCTCCAAAACAGCGAATGAAGCTTCATCGGCATAAACTTCTACATTCCATTTTTTGAAATCCTCTACCAACATTGGCAAGAATTTTTCAATAATAGCTTCATCAATAATAGCACAGTCGAGCGAATTACAAACCGATGGGCGAGAAACTCTTGCATTAACAATTATTTCCTTAGCTTTGGCTAAATCGGCACTTGTTTCAACATAAGTATGCACCACACCCGCACCAGTTTCAATGGTTGGAATCAGTGAATTTTGACGCACATATTGAATAAGCGAATCAGAACCACGAGGAATTATAATATCCACATAGCGAATGGCTTTAAGTAATTCTTCAGTAAATTTTCGGTCGCTTGGTAAAAGCAAAACTGCTTCATCCGCAACGCCATATTTTGCTAAAATTTCATGAATCAAACCAATTAAACAAGTATTCGAGAAAATAGCTTCTTTTCCACCTTTCAGTACGCAGGCATTCCCCGAGCGTAAGCACAACGAAGCTACATCAATCGTTACGTTGGGGCGAGATTCATAAATTACGCCAACAACTCCCATCGGAACGGCTATTTTCTTAATATTTAGTCCATTTTCAAGATTTCTTTCAATCAATACTTCTCCTGTCGGATCGGGTAAAAGGGCAACTTCTCTCAACGAATCTGCCAAACCTTGAATACGACTTTCGGTCAATAACAAACGGTCGTATTTGGGGTCAGCTTTGTCCATCAGGTCTAAATCTTTCTGATTTTCTAACATAATCAGTACCTTTGATTGCTCAATGATAATGGCTAATTGATTTAATAAATCGCTCCGTTGTGCATCGGACAAACGACGAACGGCCGCCGAAGCTTGCTGGGTTTTCTGTAAAAGAGGAAGTATTGAATTCATGATTTTTTTGAAAGTCAACTGTTCACGAACAACAGTCGATAGCAATTTGTGAAACGGAACACCGCCGTCTATTTACCGTTGACTTGAATAACTTTAATTAATCCCGAGCAAAAACATTGCCTTGACTTTATTTTTTCGTAAAATTACATTTTTAACTAAACAATCGCACAATAAAGTAGCTGATTAAAACCAAACAACGACCATTTTCACCAAAAGCCTCCTTATCAATAGTTTAATGTTCTTCAGAAACCAACTATTGACTGTGGACTAATTAACTCAACCTTATTAATATGTTTAGCGAAAAAGACCTTAACCTAATCGAAGCCCGTGGGGCAAAAATGGAAACGATTCTTGAGCAAATTGAGAATTTTAAAGTAGGATTTCCATACTTAAATGTCATTCGAGCGGCAACCATCGACGATGGAATGATTCAACTTGGCGACGAAAAAGCCAAAGAACTATCGAAGGATTTCGACGACCAAATTTTTGGCAAAAAACTGCTAAAGTTTGTACCTGCTTCGGGTGCGGCTTCACGCATGTTCAAATCACTTTTTGCGGCTTTAGAAGAAAATAAATTCGACAAATCGGTTAATGAGGTTTTAGAACACCTACAAGATTTTGCATTCTATAAAAGTTTGATAAAATCAGTCGGTAGCGAGTCGGCCGACCACAAAACTATACTCAAACATCTCCTCACGGCCGAAGGGCTTGATTATGGTGCTTTACCTAAAGGTTTGTTGGAGTTTCATAAATATGGCGATTTAACTCGCACACCAGCCGAAGAACACCTGGTTGAAGGTGCAAAATACGCCAGTTCAGGTGGCAAAGTGAACCTTCATTTTACGGTTTCGCCTGAGCATAGAAGCAAGTTTACAGCCTTGATTGATGCAGTTTTGGCTGATTACGAAGCAAAATATGGTGTAAAATATGACATCAGCTTCTCGGAACAAAAGCCTTCAACAGATACGATTGCTGTAAATCTTGATAATACACCTTTCCGCACGGCGGGTGGAGATTTACTTTTCCGCCCAGCAGGTCACGGTGCATTGCTCGAAAACCTGAATGACCAAGATGCTGATGTCGTATTTATTAAAAATATCGACAACGTTGTTCCAGATAGCCTAAAAGAGCAAACAATCATCTACAAAAAAGCTTTAGCGAGTTTGGTTTTAAGCTACCAACAAGCGGTTTTTGCTTATCTGAAAATGATGGATGGAGCAGACTTGAAAGAAGAAGATGTAGAAGAAATTGAAGACTTTATTGAGTTTGACCTTTGTGTAGAATTTCCCGAAAGTTATGATGATTTATCTTTTGAAGAACGCAAAACTTATTGCCGCACGAAACTCAATCGTCCATTGCGTATTTGTGGAATGGTAAAAAACGTTGGCGAACCAGGCGGTGGGCCATTCTGGGCAGAAAATGCCGATGGCTCAATTTCACTTCAGGTAGTAGAATCTGCTCAAATTGATTTGAAAGACCCCGAACAAAAAGAGATTTTTGATGAAGCAACGCACTTCAACCCTGTTGATTTGATTTGTACGATGAAAGACTATCAAGGAAACAAATTCAATCTTTTGAAGTTCCGTGACCCTAAAACTGGCTTCAACACACAAAAATCGCAAAGCGGTCGTGACCTAAAAGCCCAAGAATTACCCGGTTTATGGAATGGAGCAATGGCAAACTGGAACACATTATTCGTAGAAGTACCGTTGATTACGTTCAACCCCGTAAAAACGGTGAATGATTTGTTAAGACCAGAACACCAGTAATAATTGAAAATGTAGAATTGAGAATAAAATTCAACAACAAAATTCTACCAACCATGGTGCGGAACGCAGCCCGCAATTGACTAAAAAATGACATCATTAAAAATAGATACGCCATCGGCAGTTAGGCAAGGAGAAGAGTTGGATTTGATAAAGTTGAATGACTTTATCAAATCTCAATTGCCTAATTTTGAACAAATTACCGAAGTTTCGCAGTTTCCCGGAGGATACTCCAATCTGACGTATTTCTTAAAAACGTCTAACAGTGAATATGTTTTACGTCGCCCGCCTGTGGGAGCGAAAGACATCAAAGGTGGGCATGATATGGCTCGTGAATACAAGATTCTAACGGCCATCAAGTCGATTGGGTATGAGAAAATACCAAATCCGATTATTTTTACTGATGATGAGGCCGTCATGGGTTATCCATTTTATATCATGGATCGAGTGCAAGGCATTATTTTACGAGCAAAAGATGCCCTGAAACTTATACAAACCATTGCTCCTGCCGAAATACGAAAACTCTCAGAAGCATTGTGTGATAATTTGGCAGCTTTACACGCCATTGACATTGAAAACACTGGTTTAGTGCATATTGGAAAACCCAAAGGCTATATTCAGCGACAAGTAGAAGGATGGCATAAACGTTATGTCGCCTCACAAACTGATGAAATTGCTGCAATGGATATTTTGGCTGCTTGGCTCAAAGAGAATCTTCCTGACGAAGGAAAACCCACGCTCATACATAACGATTATAAGTATGATAATGTAGTGCTGAACGCCAATAATTTATCAGAAATCATTGCGGTTTTAGACTGGGAAATGACCACCGTCGGCGACCCACTCATGGATGTAGGTACAAGTCTTTCGTATTGGGCAGAAGCCAATGATGGAGCTTTTGAAAAAACATTTAACCTTTCTTGGGTGGAAGGAAACTTAACTCGCCAAGAATTTGCTGAGCGTTATGCAGAAAAAAGCGGTCGAGATTTATCAAATATTCTGTATTTCTATGTTTTTGGTTTATTCAAAAACTCAGTAGTTATTCAGCAAATTTATAGCCGATACAAAAAAGGACTAACCACCGACCCACGCTTTGCAGATTTGATTTTTGGCGTGAAAGCACTTTCTAAAAAAGGTATGAAGTCGGTTGAAAGTGGAAAGATGATGTGAGATACAAAGCAAAACCATCAGGTGATGATTAAAAACTCGTATGAAGTCAGAGACATGCACAGCGAGGTATAACAAATTGAGGCTTGGAAATCTATTTTTCCAAGCCTCAATTTCTATCTAAATCCTCCTCATTTATACTGCTCAATAATTCTAAAAAGAGCCTTTTGCGTATCAAGATTCGGGAAGAAATCATAGATTTGGGCGTGGGCATCATAGTTGAGAATCAAGCCTGTTTCGAGATATTTGTAAGCTTCGTTGTAGCTTCCATCGAAAATCAAATAAGCTGCTGCACGATAGAATAAATCTGAATCGTCAGGCATTTCGCTGATTCCATCATACACAATCTCGAAGGCTTTACTATATTGACTTTGCTCAAAGAAAAGTAACGACCAATTTAGCCAAATATCTGGATTATTCGAGTCAAGTGCAACGGCTTGCGTATAAGCCTCATTACTCGACAAAAAATTTCCTAATTTAGATTCAGTATCACCCAAAAGCAACCAATAATCAGCGTTTTCTTCGTTGAGTTTGATAGCCTTTTGTGTAAAATGAACACTCTCAAACCAACGTTCTTGCTCATATAAAGCCGAACCCATTCCAAACCATGCATCGTCCCAATTTTCGTCCAAAACCGTGGCTTCTCTGTAGTTTTTGTAGGCTTCGTCGTATTGTTCCAATTTCTCACAAGCAGCACCTAAATGTGTATAAACCTCAGCAGTTGGGGCTTCATGTTTTAGCACATTGGCATAGCATTCTTTGGCATCAATAAAATTATTGAGGTTCATGTAAGCATGAGCCAAATTAAACCAACCCGAAGCAAAATCTTCCTTTACCGTAACCGCATAATCATACGCAAAAGCAGCATCTTTGTGCTTTCCGAGGCGACTATGAGTCATACCCAAGGCAAACCATGCAAAATGCGAGTAGGGGTCATTATCAACTAATTCTTGAAAATAACTAAGGTTTTCTTCTAATTTATCGGCTTGTTCTAAGCAAAATACTAGTTCATAAAAAGCAATTTCCTCTTGAAATTTATTGCGGATAGCTTTTTTATAGAAATGAGCAGCTTCTTCAAACTTCTGCCAGTTTTGGTAGGTTTGAGCAAGCTGAAAATATACTGTTTCTTTTTCGTCTGATAACAATAGTGCCTCACGCAGATACTCAACGGCCTCTTCGTGATTGCCCATGAGATTGCAAATTACGCCTCTCATGTAAGTAATTTCGTTATCGGCTGGATTATAAATGGCAGCAGTATCCAAAACCTCCATTGCTTCGTCGAATTGCTCATAATTGGCATGTAGCTGCACTTTGTCGAGCAATAATTCGAGCGAATAAGGGTATTGCTGAAGGCCAATTCGGCATGCTTTCATTGCCATATCCCACTTGCTTTTGAGCAAATAGTATTCGGATAATTGTTCGTATGTTTCTTCGTCGAAGAAAATCGTTTCTTTACTTTTGAGCATTTCCTCAAAGCGTTCGGCCGATGCTTTCACATCAGCGTCATCGAAACCATCGAATCTGTCACTAAATTCGTGTTGCATGTAGAATTCCACTCAAAGGTTAAACAGCCCAACCATAGGGCTGCACATTGTGCTTAAAATTAATTTTATAGTTATAAAAATACTCTTGTATTTTCTTTACATTATAATATTATCTGCTGATAATCAATGAAATAACATAAAAGATTATTTGCACCAATAAAACGATTAATAAATGTAAAAATTATTTATTAAATCTCAATGGTTTTCCAGAAATAAAAGTTCCTAAGTCGGTGATTTGTTATTCGTTAATTATTATTCGTTTATTTTCTAATCAACTAATAGGTAGTTGGGTATATTTTGTCGACAAATTTGTTTTTCATAAAAAACTGATAGACAGCATTTTATGTTAGTGTAGACTTTAGGCTATTGACCGCGGAGTACTTAACAAGTAACCAGTTTTCCAATAAAAAATTGCTCAGTAACTATTTCAAAAGAAAATTTCCAACTCGGTTAATCGTTTCATCTAAGTCAGTAAATTGAAAATTAATTGCTTTTTGAATTTTTTGGTTTTTATAAGTAAATTTTGTGCTAGAGTTATGAGCGGTTTCTTTTGTAATTAATGGGGCTTTTTTTGTGAAGAAAGCCCGCAAGGCTTCTAGTCGCCACAAGATGTCGATGGCGAAAGGTGATAAAGTCTTAAAAGGGGCTTTTTTGCCAAAAACTGCCGCTATTTTCTCGAAAAATATCTTGTATGTCGTAGTACCACCATTCAAAATGAAGCGTTCGCTTTTGACTTTTGATGTAGTAAGTATAAAAATAGCCGTTACGAGGTCGTTTACATCAACATAATTTAAATTGCCGTTGGTATAATATTTGTGCTGGTCATAAACGTACTTAAAGAGCTGTGTACTACTTTTGTGCCAATCTCCTTCGCCCAAAATAATTGAAGGATTAACTACCACTACATTCAGTCCTTCTGCTTCGCCACGCCATACTTCAAGTTCGCCTTCGTACTTCGATTTTGCGTAATTTGAGTTGAGCGGAGAATCTTCCCATTTTTGATTTTCGTCAATGATTCCTCCATGAACATTTTCTGATGCCGACGTTGGACGACCCAATGCGGCAATCGAACTTACATGACAGAGTTTTTTTATGTTTCTTTCCAAACAAATATTCACCAAGTTGGCCGTCCCTTCTACGTTTACCTTAAACATTTGGTTGCGATCTTTGGGAGCGAAAGACACTAAGGCGGCTGTATGAACTACAAAATCTTGATTTTCGAGTGCATTTTCTAGTGAATGTATATCTAAAACATCACCTTCGATGATTTTGATTTTTGATTTAATATCGTTCAATAAAGACAAATCGCTACAAGCACGGCACATTGCCGAAACCTCATAGCCCGCTTCTGCAAACCTACGAGCGGTGGCACTGCCAACTAAACCATTTGCACCTGTAATTAGTACTCGATTCATAGAATAATGAGTAAATGAGTGAAGCAGTTTACCGCCCGTTCGGAATAAGTAAATAGCTTTATGTTATTAATAATCGGCTTTTACTCAAAGTTTATTTCTTTTTATAGAAACACCGATAGCCAATATAAAGTTGACTATCGGTGTTTTAAATCTATTTATTTTGAAAATTATCTCGAATAATTCGGGGCTTCTCTTGTAATCTGAATATCATGTGGGTGGCTTTCTTTAATACCCGATGCTGTGATTTTTACAAATTTTGCTTTTTGTAAAGTAGCAATATCGCCGGCACCACAATAGCCCATACCTGCTTTTAAGCCTCCTACCATTTGATAGATAATTTCGGCAGCACGACCTTTAAATGGCACACGTCCCACGATTCCCTCGGGAACGAGTTTCTTAATATCATCTTCGGCATCTTGGAAATAACGATCTTTCGAGCCGTCTTCCATTGCTTCTACCGAACCCATTCCACGGTATGTTTTAAACTTGCGTCCTTCATAAATCACCATTTCGCCTGGGGCTTCTTCTGTTCCTGCCAAAAGCGAACCAATCATAACAGTACTTGCACCACCAGCGATTGCTTTTACAATATCACCCGAAAAACGAATCCCACCATCAGCAATTACTGGAACACCATATTTTGCGGCTGCTCTTGCCGAATCAGCAACGGCCGAAAGTTGTGGCATTCCAATACCTGCAATGATACGGGTCGTGCAGATACTTCCTGGACCTACACCAACTTTGATGGCATCAGCACCTGCTTTGGCAAGAGCTTCGGCGGCTTCTTCGGTAGCTATATTTCCTACAATTACATCGATGTTCGGAAATGCACCTTTGATGCGTTTGAGGCTGTCAATTACACCTTTCGAATGTCCGTGAGCGGTGTCTATACTTACTACGTCAACCCCTGCTTTGATGAGGGCTGCTACACGTTCTTCGATGTCAGGTGTTACACCAACGGCTGCACCTGCAATCAGACGACCTAACCTGTCTTTAGCAGCATTCGGACGATCTTTTTTCTTCAAAATATCTCGATAGGTAATCAAACCGATGATTTTATAGTCTTTATCAACAATTGGAAGTTTCTCGATTTTATAATTACGTAAAATGTCTTCTGCTTCTGCCAATCCTGCTCCTTCATGTCCAACGATTAGGTTATCTTTGGTCATAATATCAGTGATTGCTTTAGAAGCATCTAACTGAAAACGTAAATCACGGTTGGTGATAATTCCTTTAAGTTTTTGGTTTTCGTCAACAATCGGAATACCACCTATACGGAATTCTTTCATTATACGGAGAGCATCGCCAACAGTTGCTGTTTCGTGCAATGTAATTGGGTCGATAATCATACCACTTTCTGAGCGTTTTACCTTACGAACTTGCTCGGCTTGCTGCTGAATGGTCATGTTTTTGTGAATAAAACCAATTCCGCCCTCTTGTGCCATTGCCACAGCCATTTCGTATTCGGTAACGGTATCCATTGCCGCCGAAATAAGTGGAATGTTTAATTGAATATTTTTTGTTAAAAATGTTTTCGTTTGCGTATCACGTGGAAGTACCTCGGAGTATGCAGGAACGAGCAGAACGTCGTCGTAGGTGAGTGCTTCGTAAAGCAACTTTGAAGAATCTAACATAGCAAATAATTTCGTTTCTCTATTTGCCAAGCAAAATTACGGCAAATATTTGAAAACGACAATTTTATGCGAAAAATTTAATTTTTTTTGTAATATTGGAGGAAAGTTCACAGGTAAATATCCACATTTAAGGAGGCTATACTTTTGAAAAACTTGTGAGCGTAAAACTAAATCAAGAGACAAATAAAAAGCAAAAACGCCCAACTATTTTTCAATAAATGGGCGTTTTGATATAAAAACTTCACTGAATCTTAGTAACGATACATTTCAGACTTGAATGGTCCATCTGTCGAAACACCGATATAAGCAGCTTGTTCTGAATCTAAAGTATCTAATTTAGCACCAACGTGAGCTAAGTGGAAAGAAGCTACTTTCTCATCTAATTGCTTAGGAAGAACATAAACTTTTTTCTCGTATTTCTCTGGGTTATTCCACAATTCTAATTGAGCCAAAACTTGATTTGAGAATGAGCATGACATCACGAATGAAGGGTGACCCATTGCACAACCTAAATTTACTAAACGCCCTTCAGCCAAGATGATAATTTCTTTGCCATCAATTTCGTACATATCAACTTGTGGCTTGATAGTAGATTTTGTGTGACCATAGTTTTGGTTCAACCAAGCCATATCGATTTCATTATCGAAGTGACCGATGTTACAAACGATAGCCTTGTCACGCATTACTTTGAAGTGACGGTCACGGATGATATTAACGTTACCAGTAGCCGTTACGAAGATATTCGCACGAGTTACTGCCTCGTTCATCGTAACAACCTCGTAGCCATCCATTGCTGCTTGTAAAGCACAGATTGGGTCAATTTCAGTAACTAATACACGGCAACCAGCTCCACGAAGCGATTCTGCCGAACCTTTACCTACATCTCCATAACCTGCAACAGCAGCAACTTTACCTGCCATCATAATATCAGTTGCACGACGAATCGCATCAACTAATGATTCCTTACAACCGTATTTATTATCAAATTTCGATTTTGTTACTGAGTCGTTTACGTTGATAGCTGGTAAGAATAATGTGCCATTTTTCATTCGCTCGTACAAACGGTGAACACCAGTTGTAGTTTCTTCAGATAAGCCTTTGATACCAGCGATGTATTCTGGATATAAATCAAAAACCATATTTGTCAAGTCACCACCATCATCCAAAATCATGTTCAATGGATTTTGTTCTTCGCCAAAAAGCAAAGTCTGCTCAATACACCAGTCGAATTCTTCGGCTGTTTGACCTTTCCAAGCATAAACCTGAATACCAGCAGCAGCGATAGCAGCAGCAGCGTGGTCTTGAGTTGAGAAAATATTACAAGAAGACCAAGTTACTTCAGCACCTAACTCTACAAGGGTTTCAATCAAAACCGCAGTTTGGATTGTCATGTGTAAACATCCTGCTACTCTTGCACCTGCCAATGGTTTCGACGGGCCATATTCAGCACGGATTGCCATCAAACCTGGCATTTCGGCTTCTGCTAATTTAATTTCTTTGCGACCCCAATCGGCAAGAGTGATGTCTTTTACCTTGTAAGGGAGATAAGTTTTTGTTGCTGCTGACATTATTGATATAAGTTAAATTATCCTTTTAAAATTCTTTATTTAGTTGGTTTTTCTAAATATTAGACAAAATTAGGATAAATTATTTGCCAAATCAATTTTTTTTGGATAATTTTTATTTAGAAGATTTTGTTTTACCAAGAAAAAAAGCATCAAAAAAGCCCTCTTCCTGATGCAAGAGAGCTCCTTTATATAAGTCAATTTGGAATATTCTTACTTCAAAGTAGCAATCAATTTTTCGTTTAAAGCTACATAATCAGGATTTCCACCTGCTTTTGCTAACTCAATTCCTTTCGTAGCTGTTGCTTTTGCAGCTACTTTATCACCCATTTTGGCTTGGATTTTTGCTTTTAAATGCACCATCCAATAAGCACTTGGCTGAGCATCAATTGCTTTGTTTACCCATTCCAATGCTTTTGATAAATCTTTGCCATTATCATAATAGTAACCCGCTGCTGCAAAGTACGGACGGCTATCAACATTCATTGCACCATCAATTGATTTCATGATTTTGCTATCAATATCAGCTTCAACTGGAATACTTACGGCTGTGTTTTCCCACAAAATTTGAATATTTGCCGATGCCGCCAATACATCACCGATGATAATCGTAAACGACTCAATATTCATTGGCAAAGTCATTGATTTTACTTTGAAACGAGCTACGTCTTCTTCTTTTTTATAGCCACTCAATCCTCCATTATTTACGCCTTTGTTCAAAATAATTTCCCACTCACCTGCATTCGGAATTGAGTAAAGTGCATACGAACCAGCTTTTACCGCAACACCGCCAACTTTCACATCTTCACCGAAAGTTACTTTGGTTGCACCATTAGCTCCGGTTCTCCACATAGCACCAAAAGGCACTAAATCACCAAAAATCTTACGACCTTTAGCCAATGGACGAGAATAGTTTACTTCGATTGATGAAAGAGCAAAATCTTGCTTAATGATTTGGGTTGGACTTGGGGCTGGCGTTTTGATACCTTGTGCCATTGCTCCCATTGATACAAAAAGAGAGAATAGTAAAACGATTTTTTTCATTTTTGTTTGATAGATTTTGTTTGAATACGTATAACGATAAAACTTGAAAAATGGTTTATTTGTAGATATGAGATTGGGGATATGAGATTCGAGAAAAAAATTAAAGCAAATTTAATTTTCCCAAAAACCTGTGTTTAAAATCTCGAATCCCCTATCTCATATCTCAAAATCTACACCAAACTAATACGTTTTCCAGTCTGAGCGGCTTCGTAGATGGCCATCAAGATTTTCATATCACGCTTACCTTCGTCACCATCGATGTGTTTCGGAAATTTTCCTGTTTCCATAAATTCTTTGCAGATGGCTTCCATCATAACGGTTTGATGATGCACTACTGGCAATTTCAATTCTCCATCGTTACTTCGACCTTTAATTGGCCCATAGCTATATGCCGGACTTAGTTGCATCCAACCTTTATCGGCTGACACATAAAGTTGCTCAATATTTGACTTGTACGAACTAAAACCATTCACCATCGCTCCGCCTGGAAACTCCATTTGCCACGAAACGCTCTCCTCTACATCTTTGAAACGTTCTTTATCAGTAATTGGCCCAAACTGAGCCGTTACCCAAAGCGGTTCTTCGCCCGTTACGTAGCGAGATGCCTGTACGCAATAAATGCCCACGTCCATCAGAGGGCCACCACCTGCCATTGCTTTTTTCAAACGCCACTGTGTTGGGTCGCCGATTGTAAAACCAAAATTAGTTTGCATAAATCTCACATTACCTTTCTCTTTTTTCTGCCCTATTCGCATAATTTCTTGCGTAAATGGCTCAAAATGAAGACGATAACCCACACCCAACTGCACACCTGAATCTTTGCAGGCTTTTATCATGGCATCGCATTCGGCTACCGAATTCGCCATTGGTTTTTCGCACATGACGTGCTTGCCAGCCTTTGCCGCACGAATCACAAACTCAGGGTGCATCGAATTTGGCAAAACCACGTAAATAATATCAACGGCTTTATTTTTGGCTATTTCATCGAAATTTTGATAGTTATAAACACTTTCTTTGGGTAAATTATATTTTTTTGTCCACTCTTCAGCTTTTCCAGGTGAACCTGTTACGATAGCAGCCAAATAACAGTTTTTGGCATTTTCTAAGGCAACCGCCAACTGATTTTTGGCGTAGCTACCCAAACCAACGAGTGCAATACCAAGCTTTTTTTCATCTTTGGGTGGAACGGCTTCTGACACGGCCATTACAGATGGCACGGCAAATGCAGTCGCAGTGGTGCCAAGACCAACACCGAGGTTTTGTAGAAACGAGCGACGTGATTGATTTTCAGACATTTCTTTAGTAAATTGGGGTTGAGAATAGAAATTTATGCAGTTTAATGTAATTTATTATTACAGGAATCTGTTTCTAAAAGTACGAACTAATTTTTAAGTGTTTGCGTAAATTTGTTACAATTTATTGAAAATGTTGCAAATTGTAGCGGTATTAATTTTTCAAATGATATTGACTTCAAAAACAACATGAAACGATATTTAACCAAGAAAATAATTTTTAAACTAAATTAAAAAGTGGAAGAAAATAAAATTCAAAATAGTCAAACGACAATTCGCACGCCTATTGTGATTGCAACAACACTCGTGGTTGGAATACTGATTGGAGCAACTTTTTTTGGTGGACGAAGAGTTGGAGGAGATGTGTCTCGAAGTTCAAATAAATTTAAGGAGATTCTGACCTACATTAATCGTAGCTACGTTGATAGTGTAAATACCGATTCGTTGGCCGACTATTCGATCACAAAAATGCTCGAAAAACTCGACCCGCATACTTATTATTTTCCGCCACAAGAGGCAGATATTGCTCGTTCGCAACTTGAAAGTGGTTTTGATGGTATCGGTATTGAATTTAATGTCTTTAATGATACACTTTATGTAGTTACACCTTTAGCTGGAGGACCTTCCGAAACGGTTGGCGTACAAAGCGGTGATGCCATTATTAAGGCAAATAATAATAAATTGACAGGAAAAGATGCCAACAGCAATAATATTTTTGCGAATCTGCGTGGAAAACGCGGAACGGAAGTAAAACTCGAAATTAAACGCCGAGGGTTTAAGGATTTACTTAAGTTTTCTGTCGTCCGCGATAAAATCGCTCAATATTCGATTGATGCCGCCTATCTGATGGAAGATAAAAAAACGGCTTATATCAAAATTAATCGTTTTACAGAAACCACCTACGATGAATTTAAACAGCACCTTTCTGACCTCAAAAAACAAGGTATGAAACAACTATTGCTCGACCTTCGTGGAAATCCGGGCGGCTACATGGACAGGGCGACTGATATTGTTGATGAACTCGTTGGCGGAAAAGACGTAATTGTTTATACCGATGGCAAAGATGCTCGCAATAACCGCAAAACCTATGCAGGAAACGACGGGATGTTTGAAAAAGGTGCAATCGTGGTGATGGTTGATGAAGGAAGTGCATCAGCTTCGGAAATCGTTTCAGGGTCTTTACAAGATTATGACCGTGCCTTGATTGTTGGCCGTCGTACATTTGGTAAAGGCTTAGTTCAGCAGCCAATTCAGCTTTCTGATGGCTCAGAACTTCGCCTGACAATTTCTCGCTATTATATTCCGAGTGGACGTAGCATTCAGAAACCTTATCAAAAAGGGCATTTAGAAAATTACGAAAATGAACTGGACGAACGTGGAAAATCGGGAGAGTTTTTCATTGCTGATAGCATCAAAAATAACCCCAAAATGCGGTTCAAAACTAAAGGTGGTCGACTCGTTTACGGTGGTGGTGGCGTAACGCCAGATATTTTTGTACCGAGAGATACAAGCCATATTACTAAATATTTACTCGAACTTTACGGCAAAAATATTCTGCGTGAATATGCTCTCACTTACGCAAATACGAATCGTAAAACGATTGAAAAACAGCCTTTTAGTGCCTTTTTGAACAATTTTGTGATAAGCGATGCAATGCTCGAAGAAATTAAAATACTCGCAGGTAGCTCTAAAATCAAGTTTAATACTAATGAGTTTACTCGCTCAAAGGAGTTTATCAAACTACAAATCAAGGCAAACATTGCCCGCCATATTTGGCAACGAAACATGAAAAATGGTTTGAATAATGAGTTTTATCAAATTGTTTTTAGTCAAGACCCTATCGTTACGACGGCCATCAAACAATTCAATAAAGCCGAAAAGCTGGAAAAAGAGAAGAAGTTATAATTTGCACGGGTTTATTGCATAAACCTAAACCCGTGCTTAGAATTTGGTTCATACACAAAAAGGGTTTTGAAAATATTTTCAAAACCCTTTTTCGAGTATTATTCAAAACCATAATCTATAATAGCATCCCCTAAAATCAGCATCTTCGTGCAGAAGTTTTATTCCTTTTTCAGCTAGCTGACATTTATCTCCTGCTAAAATCAGCTATTTGAATGGTGTAAGGCTTCCTTATAATTCTATAAGTATCAAACTCGCTACTTTTAGCATTTCGGATAAGAGCAACTTCAATAATCTAAAATGTCAGCAAAAAAGTTTATTGTTTTTTCTTACCTAAAACATATCCCAAGCCTAGATTGGCTCTAAAAACCCCTAAATCAAAGTTTTTATTAGCATAAGGAGAAAGTTCAAAAACAATTTGAAATCTTGGCAATTTATCAATTGGAGAAGTTCTGACACCAGCATTCAAACAGAATCCTTCTAAAGGTGATTGTTTGGAAGCATCTGGATTTAAAGCATTCAAGAAATTGGCCTTTATGCCCGCTCCCACATAAAATTTAGCTCGTTCTGATTTATTCAAATTAATCATTGGAGAAACCTCTGTGCTTAATGATGAAAAGTAAGAATTCATCTGGAATCTAAAATCAGCCCAAACAGCTTTATTTGGATTTGTGGCAATCGAAAATATCGAATTGAAAGGATAATATGTAAATGCTTGTGCCTGCGAAAGTTGAGCGATTGATACGAAAGCTACAATCAAAAGTAGTTTTTTGTGCATATTGGGTTGATGTTTTCGCTACAAAACTACAAGAAATAGATTTTTAGTCTCAGCAATTTGATTAAATTATTTCGTTTTCTAAAACGAGCGTTTCTTTGGCTTTACTGTTTTGCTCATCAACTAAGCGGTTTATTTCTTTGATTACTTCAAAAAAAACCGCCAATTTCTCGGCTGGAATTTGCTCCTGAATCATCTTATTAAAAATGATTACACCTTCACGAGAAAAACTTCTTTTCTTTCTACCCTCTTCGGTCAAGAAAACTCGTACAAAACGCTTATCGTCGGGGTCAATCTCACGATAAATCCAGCCTTTTTCTTCAAGCGTTTTCAGCATTCTGGTTAGGCTTCGAGGCTCCATTCCAATCGAAGGGCCGATTTTGGTTGCAGGAGTACCTTTTTCTGAGTCAATATTAAGCAAAACGTAGCCAATAGCCATCGTCATATCATTCGGATTGGCATAAGCATTATACATTCTTGAAATAGAATGCCATGCCCATTTTATATAAAAATCTATCGTTTTTTCCTTTTTCATTGGTGTATTTTACTTTTCGACTCTACGCAAAAGTATAAAAAAAACAGTATGCAGGCATACTGTTTAAAGAAAATTTTCAAAATGTAGGTATTTTTCAGTAAATGTGGTTAAAAAACTTATAAATCTATTTCAATTGCACGAGTTTTGGCATTGAAAAGGTATGTTTTTTTATTACCCAAATATATAAAATTTACCAAATTGGTTTGGTCGTCAAACATTTCTTGCATCAAGCTATTATAAAGAATATGTCCTTTAAAATCTTGACTATTAGGAATTTCGACATATACCCAAGTGGCATCGCCTTCTAATTCTTTGCCCAAAACTGTCAAGGCTTTTTTTTGTTTTTGTGGCGTAAGAATCGTAAAATGTTGCTGAATATATTTATTCAAAACAGCATTGCTATTATCATTCTTCCCTCCTATCATGATTTTCTGACCGTTATTGGCTTTCGTCAAAGCGGTTTCCAAATCATCAGTAAACATTCGGATACTTATCTCTAACGATTTTTCTTTAGCGTTGTACTGAATTTCAGTCAAGGAAGTATGGAAGGCGTGCAACCCCCTTACCCCAAGAGGGGAAATTTTTACGACTTCCCTATTAGGAAACATATTCATTAAAGAAAAAAATATTACAAGTACTTTTATCATTTTGTGGTATAAAAATCCCACTTTGGGGGTTAGACTATTTAAACAAAGCCTTAAAAGTATCATTAAACAACACAAGCACCATCAAAGTCAATAAAATGAATGTACCTACTTGTTGTGTACGTTCCATGAATTTTTCTGATGGCTTGCGGCGTGTAATCATTTCGTATAATAAAACCAAAACGTGACCACCATCGAGGGCTGGAATCGGAAGTGCGTTCATAAAAGCCAAACCCATTGATAATAAACCTGTTAAGCCCCAGAACCTTTCCCAATCCCATGATTTACCGTACATTTGAGCCAAGCCAACTGGGCCACTTACAGCATTTCCTGCCGAAATATGTCCTTTGAAAATTCTTCCAAATCCTTGAATTTGATTCGGAATCACCGAAAGTGCATCTTTCGCTCCTGTAATGAATGATTCGCCAAAAGAAAGTGAGCGTTTACTCGAAGTAAGAGTCATGTCGGAAGTAAAACCGATTGTTCCTTCTTCTGTTACGGTTGGACTCACTTTGACAGTTTGACCGCCTCTTTCAACCAATAAATCAACTTTCTTACCTGCTTGTTTTTTTATCGCTGCTTGAAAGTCTTGAAAACAAACAATTGGCATACTATCAATTTTAACGATTTTATCACCTGCTTTCAAACCTGCTGTTTCGGCTGGCATTCCTTTAGCAATTTCACCAACTTTAAATGGATAAATTGGCTCCATAAAAGGAACTTTGCTCGCTACTTTATCAATCAAATCGTTTGGTACCGGTATTTCTTTTTGTTCGCCATTACGCTCAATTGTAAAATTGGTATTTTCTTGCATCAAAGCGGCACGAACTTCGCCCGCAGACTCATAATCTTCACCATTTACTTTGATAACTTTATCACCTGTTTTTATACCAATTTCTTGTGCCAATGGATGTGCATAATAACCCAATTTGTTTACTTCTGCTTTTGAGTAATATTCTTCACCCCAATAGAATTTCACGCCCCAGAAAATCAAAATTCCGAGAATTACGTTTACAATAATTCCGCCAAGCATCACAAAAAGGCGTTGCCAAGCTGGTTTTGAGCGAAATTCGTGTGGTTCGGGCGTTGAAGAAAGCTGAGAAGCATCTTTGGTTTCGTCAATCATTCCCGCAATATCCACATACCCACCAAGCGGAAACCAACCTAAACCATATTCAGTATCACCGCTTTTCTTTTTCCATAAGGCAAAATTTAATACATTGGGCAATGGAAAAAGGAAGTCGAAGAAAATATAAAATTTATTAACCCTAATACCGAAAATACGAGCAAAAATAAAGTGTCCAAATTCGTGTAATCCGACCAAAATAGTCAATGCCAGCAAAAGCTGACCAATCATTGTTAAAATTGCCATTAGTAAACTGATTTGTTTTGATGTTTTGCCTTATGCTTTATGCGGTAGGCTTTAAGCTATAAAAAAATATTTGACTTGAAATTTTAAATTGGTAAAAAGCATACAGCGTATTGCTTAAAGCCTATTGCAAAAAACTCACTCTAAAACTACTGTTCCCTCTAAATAATCGGAAGCAATGTTTGGGTCATTGACCGACCACATAGCAACATACGAACGATACGGAAACAAAAAACGATTATCATTTAACGCAAAAATGATTTTTTTACGATACTCGGCCAGTGTCTCCATCCCATTCTGCAAACGCATTTCGTTGATTCTTTGTTCATCAGCAGCATCTATTTGTCTAAAAACCCACTTATTCAGCTTTGTAGCAAAGGGTTTTCCCTGCATTGCGAGCGATTCATCGGTCATAATCTTAAACACGTGTCGAGCAAAAAACAAATCGTTGCCATTGATAGTAGCCATAATATGTGTGGCCGAATGCGGTGTGATACGACCATTCCGAATGGCTGTAATTAAATAGTTTGAAAAATTAATTGTCTGATTTTCTGGGGTTTGACGACGAATAACTGTGTAGAACGGATATTGAATAATAGGCATTCCACCATCCCCACAGCCTATTTGGTCTTCTCCCGGAAAGCCATACCTATCAAAAACATAATCAAGTTCGGTTGCATTTCGGCGGTCAACTTTCACAATAGTATCGGCAAAAGCCTCTGCCCCTCGCACCCTAAACCATTGATCACGCTCAACAACTTTTGCTAATTTATCTTTCAGACCTTTATTTATTTTTAGGTCAAATTCACGCTTTTTTACCAGATATTCTTTCTCAAAATTACGCCAATTTGGGTCTTGCTGAATACCCATAAAAGCTGTTTCATCTTTAATAAAATCAAGACTAATGCCCTTTCCTGCTACTTCGAGCAAATATTTATAGGTATTGGTGGCATCGCCCAAATATGTAGCACAAACTGCAGCATTGAAATAATCTTTCATAAAACCACGAGGCACTACAGAAAAGGCTTTTTGATAATTTTCGAGAGCATCTTTGTAATTGGCATCAACTACCAATAACTCCGCCTTATTAATAAAAGGATGATAAACTTTTACGAAATTTACATCTTGTGCAACAGCAAGCCTAACTCCCAAACTGAATAACAAGACAAAAAATAACCTCATAGAAATAAGTAATTGATTCAAAAATATTGCTTCTTAATATCTTTCATAACGAAACTACCTTCAAAATTAGCATAGTTTTAGCAAAAAGAACGAATTTTAGTGAAAACTTTGTTGTTTATTAATGTAGAAAAGATGTGAGATAAGAGACAATAGATACTAATTTTGACTAATGAATACTGAAAAATACGACATAATTATAATTGGAGGCGGACCAATTGGCCTTGCATGTGGACTTGAATCCCAAAAAGCAGGTTTAAGCTATTTGATTTTAGAAAAAGGCTGTTTGGTTAATTCGCTTTATAATTATCCCGCAAATATGACTTTTTTCAGTACATCGGAGCGGTTGGAAATTGGCGATGTGCCTTTTGTATCGAATAATGCCAAACCTACTCGTAGTGAAGCCCTCGAATATTATCGCAGAGTTGCGATTCATAAAAAGTTAAACATCCGACTTTTCGAAGCGGTATTGGAAGTAAAATCCTCAGAAAAAGACACTTATGAAATCCTCACAAAAAAACGAACATATGAAACCACAAACGTGGTGATTGCTTCGGGTTTTTATGATATTCCACATAAACTAGGTGTAAAAGGTGAAGATTTGACGAAAGTTACTCATTATTATAAAGAACCGCATTTTTATGCTTTTCAGAAGGTTTTGGTGGTTGGTGCGAATAATTCGGCCGTTGATGCGGCTTTAGAAACTTGGCGAAAAGGTGCCGATGTAACAATGGTTATTAGAGGTGAAAGCATAGGTGAGAGAGTGAAATATTGGGCAAAACCAGACATTGAAAACAGAATTAAAGAAGGTTCGATAAAGGCTTATTTCAATTCGGAAGTAGAAGAAATTACAGAAGATTTGATTATCGTAAAAACTCCAGAAGGTTTAATAAAAGTAGAAAACGACTGGGTGATTTCGATGACTGGCTACCAGCCAAATCTTGATTTTTTGAAGAAAATTGGCATTCATCTTTCGGCCGACGAAATTATGAAACCACAATACGACGAAAATAGCATGGAGACAAATCTGCCAAATATTTATCTCGCAGGGGTGATTTGTGGCGGAATGAACACCCATAGTTTATTTATTGAAAATTCGAGAGTTCATGCCGAAAGAATTATTGAGAAGATAAAAGCTAATTTTGAATGAATGATTGATTGAATAAAAATATCATTTTTGATTTATACCGAAGTTATTTCTTAATTCATAAATCATCATTCCGAGAACCAATAAATATTCAAGCGTAACCAACCAAAGATTTTCTTGATAAAGATTGGTCTGATAAGTGGCATAGCTGAGAAAAATAGTATATGACCACACAATTGGATAACGAAAACTCGTAAAAACAGCAATCACTAAAAGATTGGTTACATACCACGGATGAACGGTGGTTGCCATTGCAAAATAAAGCGTCAGAATTGCCAACGATCCTACAAATAGATTTTTGCTTTTCCATGAAATAAAAAGTACTCCCGAAAAAGTCAAAAATGCCATAATTTTACCTGCCATTCCGATGATGTTATAGCCAAAAATTTTAAAACCAACGGCACGAATCAAATAATAAATACTCGCATTGAACTCAAATTTTTGAAAGTAAAGATTTATACTCGAAAAAAGCTTCTCGATAAGCATTTGGTCAAGAAATGGCAGAAAAAATAGTACTGTAAAAACACCAACCATTGAAGTATAAAATATTCCTTTTTTCCAACCAAGCTGTTTGATAATCAAAGGAATAAAAATCAGGGGCAACATCTTTACGCATACCGCACAAGCAAATAAAAAACTACTGAACACTAATGATTTTCGATCTTTTACTCCCATAGATAAAGCCAAAACTAAAAAGCACATCACAACACCTTCAAAGTGCAAATTGCCATTTAATTCTATGATTATCAAGGGGTTGAAGGAGTAAAGGTTGAATTTGTCACTGTATTTATTCTTAATCAACATGAATAATAGGCTTATTTCCGCCAAAAGAATAAATATTCTCAAGGCAATCACATTTCCAAATAAGCTTCCTTTAGATAAAGTAGCCGACGCGGCAAAAATAAGCTGGTTGAGCGGCGGATAAACTGTATAATAATTTGGAGAATTGAGTTTACTAAAAATTAAATTATATTCAATACTATTCTGATAATCAATTGAGTTTATGAAATTAGCAGGTAAAATTGTGTAAGGATTTATGCCATTGGCCAATAATCGGCCATCCCAAACAAAACGGTAAAAATCATCCGATAAGGCAGGCATAGCAAACAACAAAAGCAAACGAAAAAAAACGCCCATGAAGATTACTTCGCGAGCATTCTTGAATGTTTTTGCCAAGAAAAAATAAATAACAAAAAGTGCTGAATATAAGCTAATTAGTTGCCCAAACGATTGGCGTGGCGTGAAATATCCGAGCCAAATTATAAGGCATGAAAAAGTTAAGACTAATGATGTTTTCTTTATCACTTATTATCAACACAATGTCAATTTGAAAAATTGTCGTAAAACTTATTTCATAACCAAAGCTACTACTTTTGGCTGTATAATCGCAAATTCAGCTACTTTTCCAAGTCCAGAATAGCGAACTCTAAAACCTTTATTTTCTAGAATATGCATAGCATCTCGCAAAGTCATTCCACCAACATTTGGCAAATCTTTGCTCTCATCTTTGACTTTTTTCCAAACAATCGAGTTGCCATTTTTAGATGCTTTTACCCAACCTGCACTACTTGGAGCGTTTTGTAAGCCCAATTCTTCGCCGATAGTACGAAAATCTTCAGCATAACCAGCTTGTTCTTGCATTTCGATTTTTTGAATATTCGACGGTTTATTTTTGGCAGGGTGCAACGCCACATCATACGCAAAAATCTTATCAGCAATGGTTCTGAAAACAGGAGCAGCCACATCACGGGCATAAAGATTTATTCCTTGCGGCTCATCAATAATTACTGCACAACTATATTTTGGATTATCAGCGGGAAAATAGCCAATAAAGGCAGTATAATATTGATTTTTTACATAACCATTTTCACGTTTGCGAGAGGTACCCGTTTTTCCCGCTACTTTACAAAAACCTGTATTTATGTTCTGAGCCGTACCATTTTCTACCACACCTTTCATCATTTCTCGGGAAAGTTTTGCAGTACGCTCCGAGCAAATTGGTGTAGGATCTTGGTTTGCCTCAAACTTTTCGATTGTGCGGTCAGCTTCTCGTACTTCTTTTACTATCAACGGCTGTATCCAATGACCATTATTAGCAATAGCATTATAGAAAGTAAGCATTTGTAAAGGCGTAAGACGAGTTTCGTAGCCAATCGACATCCACGGAATGGTTGTATTACTGAAAGAAGAGCTTTTCCGATTTTTGATAATTGGCTCAGTTTCTCCTTTTAATTGAAACCCAACAGGTTGATCAAGTTTAAAACGAGTCAGATACGAAACAAAATTATCGACATTATTAAATCCAAAGTGGGTTTTGACCAAATTATAGATACCAATATTGCAAGAATGCTCAAATACTTGTCTAACGGTCTGATTACCATGCTCTTCCGAACAAGTCATTTCGGTTTTGTTGTGCATGACGCTTCCACCACAAAAACCCGCATTATCATCTAAATCAATTTTTGCTTTTTCGAGTAAAGCTACCATTGTTGCCAATTTGAAAGTAGAGCCTGGGTCAGTTCCGCCACGAACGGCATAATTGAAGTCTTCTAAATAAAACTTCTTGGTCGAATCTAAACCACCACGACGAGAAAGATTAGTGATTGCCTTGATTTCGCCGGTTGCAATTTCCATCACGATAGCCGAACCATATTTGGCGTTAGTACTGATAACTTGATTATGCAAGGCACTTTCCACAATATCCTGAAAGTTTACGTCAATCGTAGTAACGATATCTAAACCAGCCTCAGGGCGAACTTCGGGAGAGTCACTTACTGGTTTCCAAACACCCCCAGCCAAACGCTGAAAAAATCCAACTCCGTTTCTTCCAGCTAAATAATTATTGAAACTAAACTCAATCCCAAAATCTCCTTTGGTTTGGGTGTTGCGGTCGAGTTTACCAATAGAACGCAAAGCCATGTCATCAAAAGGCATCACCCGACGTTCTAATTGCTCAAATTTTCCACCACCTTTCATTGACCCTTCCTTGAAAAAAGGAAATTTTAAAATCATCTGGCGTTCTTGATAATCAACCAAACGATTACCCAATGCAACAAAAATCAATTTCTTTTCATTGCGAGCATTGGTAATCAGTTCTTTATATTCTTCAATCGAACGGTCTTGAAAGAAATTCGACAAAGACATACTCAATGAGTCGATTTTTGCCTTAAAATAATCAGGTTTTGCACGAGTTACATCAATACCCACCCGGTAGCGTGGTACAGAAGTAGCCAATAGACTACGACCATCGGCAGCGAAGATATTTCCTCGTTGAGCTTTGATTTCCATTGGTTTGCGTTGAACTTTCTCGACTTTGCCTAACCACTTTTTCTTCTGAAAAACCTGAATCACAAATATCTGAGCGGCCACCAACGAGCCAATCAAAAAAACTATTCCAAAAGTGACTTTAGCACGCCACTGGATTTCATCACGTATAGAGCGTTTTGGTGACATAACTTTATTGGTTCTGAGTTCTGAGTTTAGAGTGCTGAGTTCTAAAGTACGTAACTCAGAACTCAGCAATTTAAACCGGACGGGCGGACCCATCAAAACTCTTTTAATTATTTTATAACAATTTTTGTGGGTGGAGTAATGTTTTCTTCCAAGCCTTCATCAATTAGCTTTTTAGCTATTTCGGATTGTTTGCTGGCAAACATATACTTTGATTTTTGTGAGATATAAGCTGCACGTTTTTCTTCCATTTCGTTACGAGCCTTATCGATTTTTTTGATAAAACCTTCGTAGCTATGCTGCACGTAAATGTAGAAAATACCTAAAATTCCCATCCAAATGATTCGTCGAAGGGTTTCAGTCGGAAGTTCGTCACCGAGTTCTAAGCGATTGGTTAGCCAAGTATTGAGGCGGTCAAAGATACCAGCTTTGCGTGACCGTTTTGGTACGGCAGTGGCAGGTGTAGCAGGCTCAGGACGGTCCCGAAAAGTATTCGTTGCCATTCCAGTAATGAATTATAGGTTTGTTTATAAAGCACGTTTATGTAGCTTTAGGCTGTATGCAGTATACTTTAGGCTATAAAAAAATAGCACGAAGCATAAATAGTATTGCTTATCGCTCAATAACAAGACAAATTTATAAATTAGGTGGAAATAAAAGCGACTTTTTAATGAAATTTATTTTACAGACGTTGGCTCGGCAATTCTCAATTTGGCACTTCTGGCACGAGGATTTTGCTCAACTTCTTCAGGTGTAGCTTCTAAAGCTTTTCTAATGACCGATTCCAAAGGTTTTATGTCGTTTCCAAAAAGGTCTTTTTCAACTTCTCCGCTAAATTTTCCGCTACGAATAAAGTTTTTTACCAAACGGTCTTCAAGCGAATGATAGGACATCACTACCAAACGTCCTTTGGGAGCAAGCACTTCGGGAGTTTGTTTCAAGAAATCTTCCAAAACTGCCATCTCTTCATTCACAACAATACGTAAAGCTTGAAAAACTTGGGCGAAATATTTATTTTCTTTACCACGAGGAGCGAGTTTCTGCAAAATTCCTTTCAAATCATTGATGGTTTCGATTTTTCGGTTGAGCCTCGCCGTATAAATCGTTTGAGCAGCAGTTTTGGCATTTTTTATTTCACCATACATTCCCAAAATCTTATGAAGGTCATCAATCGAATATTCGTTGACAATATTTTTAGCCGAAATTGGTGAATTTTGATTCATACGCATGTCCAAATCGGCATCGTAGCGAGTCGAAAAACCACGTTCGGGCGTATCTATTTGATGTGATGAAATACCTAAATCAGCCAAAATTCCATCGACTTTTTTCACACCGTACAAACGAAGATATTGCTTAATACTTCGAAAATTAGCTTCTATAAAAATCAAATTTTTATCATCAATCTGCCTAGCTTGTTCTTTTGCGTCAGCATCTTGGTCGAAAGCATACAATTTACCAGTTGTAAGTTGTTCCAAAATAGCTCGTGAATGTCCGCCTCCACCGAAAGTAACATCTACATATATGCCATCAGGTTTGATATTCAGACCTTTGAGACATTCTTTGAGCATAACGGGCGTGTGATAGACTGACATAAACTTTTTGTATATTTACAATGTTGAAATACAAAAGTACTAAAAAAATCAACGCTGGCAGGGTACAAAACCCAGTCAGCGTTTTTGAAAAAAAGAAAATCTTATGAAAACACATACAAAATTACTCTTCCTCTCACTTTTAATTTTCACTCTTAGTGCCTGCAAAACCTCTAACGAGCCTAATATTGGCACATGGCGAGCGGTGATTCCGACAAAAGGCGGTGAATTACCCTTCAATTTTGACATTCAAAAAGAAGGTGATGCTTACACTGTGACGATTTTAAATGGCGAAGAAAAATTAAAAATGGATAAATCATTTATCAAAAATGACTCGCTGCATATTCCAATCGAATTGTTCGATGCTGAAATAGTAGCAAAAGTTGAAGATGAAAAAATGAAGGGCTACTGGAAAAAAATGCGTTCAGATTTTAGTTTTTTACAAGGAGATTTTAGAGCAGAATTCGGCAAAACTTATCGTTTTACTGACAAAACTGATAAACCAAAAACACTTTTAGCACCAAAATATAAGGTACTTTTCCGCTCAGAAGACAAAAAAGATTCTACGGTTGCGGTTGGTTTATTTTCAACGAAAGGCAATGAAGTAAGCGGAACATTCTTAACCACAACTGGCGATTATCGCTATCTTTCGGGCAATATCATCGGCGACTCATTGAAACTTTCATGTTTCGATGGCACACACTTATTTTTGTTCAAAGCAAAAATTGACGGTGGTAAACTCATAGGTGGAAGTTTTTGGTCGAGTTTGAATAGTTTTGAATCGTGGGAAGCAGTAAAAGATGATAACGCAAAGCTACCCGATGAAAAAACTTTGACTTACTTGAAAGATGGCTTCAAAACGATTGATTTTGCATTCTCGAACGAACAAGGCAAGAAAATCTCATTGACTGACGAGCGTTATAAAGGGAAAGTTGTGGTGGTTCAAATCATGGGTTCGTGGTGTCCGAATTGTATGGACGAAAGTAAGTTTTTAGCTCCATGGTATGCCAAAAACAAGCAAAAAAATGTTGAAATTATTGGTTTGGCCTACGAAAAAAGCACTGCCCCCGCTTTTGCTTATCCAAAAATAAAACGCTTGAAAGAACGCTTCGGCATTGATTACGAAGTACTTTTGGCAGGAATAAATGATAAAACCGAAGCCTCAAAAACACTACCAATGCTCAACCACGTTTTGGGCTTTCCGACTACGATTTTCATTGATAAAAAAGGACAGGTACGTGAAATCCACACAGGATTTTCTGGTCCAGGAACAGGCCAATATTATGATGATTTCGTAGGTGATTTCAATCGCTTGGTCGATAAATTAGCTGCCGAATGAAACAATTTTGTTTTGTGAGGGGTTATAAAAATATTAATAAAAAAATCCTCCTTTAGGGAGTTGGGGTTCTTTATGACTGAAATTATTGTAGTAAACGAACACGACGAAGAAATCGGAACTGGTGAAAAGCTATTGGTACATCAACAAGGCTTACTTCACCGTGCTTTTTCGATTTTGGTATTCAACGAAAATAATGAATTGTTGATGCATCAGCGAACTTCACACAAATACCACTCAGGCGATTTGTGGACAAATACTTGTTGTGGACACCCTAATGCCAACGAAGAAATCGGGGACGCTGCCCATCGCCGTTTGAGTGAAGAAATGGGATTTGATACACCTCTAGAGTTTCTTTATAAGTTTCAGTACCGTACAGAGTTTGAAAATGGCTTGATAGAAAATGAAATTGATAATGTTTTTGTTGGAACATACAATGATTCATTCATTGTAAACCCAGAAGAAGTAGCTGATTATAAATGGATTACGATTGAAAATTTACTTGAAAATGTATCGAAAAACCCGGAGAATTATACATTTTGGTTTAAAGAAATATTGAAAAGCGACAAATTCACCACATTCGTTGCTGCTAATTTAGTATTTAATGTAAGTTGCGTAAAGCCTAAAATTGTTTATCAAGGCAATACATGATAATAAAAATCAATATTTTGAGTAAAAAACCTTTTGCGGTTACGGCATGGATTTTTTTAGGAAATTTTGCTGTAATCTCGGCAAAAGTGTTTTCAATAGTTTTTCTATAGTACCTATTTTCGAGTTCTTCCGCCCAAGTATTTTTCTCTAATGAGTTTTTCTTTGTGGCGGCTTTGAGCCAAATTCCATTAAATTTTTCATGGAACTCTTTGTGTTCTTTGTTAATATAAGCAGCATCCCCATATAAATGACTGTTTTTAGGCAGGTTTATATCCATGCTTTGAAAAGTTGTATTATCATGAACGATACCAGCAGTAACCATAAATTCAATAGGAATACCATCGCCAGTTGTTATAACGTGTACTTTAAACCCATAAAAATATTCTCTTTTTGAGGCGTTATACCCTCTAAATTCTTCTCCTTTGAGAAGTTTAGACCGACAAATTCGGATATTTTTGCAAACAGCAACAGGAAAAGAATCAATGATGTAAACACTTTGTAAATTTAATTCTTTGAAAATTAAACCTAAGTAAAAGAACAAATCAGCCATTAAATCAGTCAAACTATGCAAAATTCTGTTAAAATTGCTCTTATCTGGAATTTCAAAACCATAATGTGCTTCTAAATAGGCACAAGCTGATACTTGATTACCATAAAAGTATTTAGCTGACACGATAACGGTTGTTATAACTTGAGAATTTGTTAGTTTTCGTCGTTTATCTATTGCTTGCTTGTCAACTTTTAACAATAAGTCGTCTAAAAAACAGTAAATTGCGATTGTAAAATCTTTCATTTGAAAGGAAATTTAAGTTTGGAAACCAAAATTACCAGATTCTGAAGGATTTTACTTTTTTGATACTACGCAACTTACATTATTTATATAAGCAATACCTTTTTTATAGTATAATCAAAAGATTTTCTTTCGGAGAAGTCTCTTCAAATTTTTATTGTATTTTTGTGCTTTATCCATAGCCTTTATTTGCATGAAAAAGCACTTTTTTGTTTGTACTTTACTGCTATTCAGCACTATATCTTTCGCTCAGAAGAAATCAAGGAAAGATTATCTAGTTACTTTAAAGACTAAATATGGTTCAACGCATTTAGTACTTTATGATGATACTCCACTTCACAAGGCCAATTTTATTAAATTAGTTCAGAAAAAATTCTACGATAGTTTACTTTTTCACCGCATTATTGATAGTTTTATGATTCAAGGCGGTGACCCTGAATCTAAAATGGCTCAACCAAATCAACGCCTCGGCGGTGGTGGCGGAAATTTAGAACGTATTCCGTATGAATTTAAAACTAATCACGTTCATAAAAAAGGTGCATTAGCGGCTGCTCGCGATAATAATCCCGAAAAAAAATCGAGTGCATGCCAGTTTTATATTGTGCAAGGTAAAAAAATGACTGATGATGAAATAACGCTCGTTGCCCAACGAAATGGAATGGATTATACAACCCAGCAACGTGCCGAATACATGATTTTGGGCGGAACTCCTCGACTTGATAATGGATATACAGTTTTTGGCGAAGCCATTGATAATCTTGATTTGATTGATACAATTGCCAAACAACCAAAAGACTCCGCCGACCGTCCGAAAGAAGATATAAAAATGAGTATGACGGTTAAGAAAATGCGTAAAAAGAAAATCACTAAGAAATTCGGATATAAATATTAACCCCCTTCGACAATTCCATTGTGGCTTTACTTTGGAAACGAAGAGTTTTATAAAACAATGAAAAAAATTTTAATTACAGGCTCAAATGGCTTACTTGGTCAAAAACTTGTTGAGTTATTGATAAATGCTAAAGATATTCAAGTAATTGCTACTGCTCGTGGTGAAAATCGTTTGCCTTTTACTGAAGGCTACGATTACCAATCAATGGATATTACAAGCCGTGATCAAGTGCATAATGTGGTGGCAAATGTAAAGCCAAACGTGATTATTCACACGGCCGCCATGACAAATGTTGACCAGTGCGAGAGCGAAAAAGACGCCTGTTGGTCTCAAAACGTAAGTTCAGTCGAATATCTGATTGAGGCTTGCTCAAAAATTGATTGTTTTCTTCTCCACGTTTCGACCGATTTTATTTTTGATGGAAAATCTGGCCCTTACAAAGAAGATGCCGAAGCCAATCCGATAAGTTTTTATGGTTGGAGTAAATACGCTGCCGAAAAACAGGTTACAAACAGTAATATCCGCTGGGGAATTGCTCGAACAGTTTTGGTTTATGGAATTGCCCACGATATGAGCCGTACGAATATTATTTTGTGGGTGAAAAAGTCGTTGGAAGATGGTAAAAATATTAAGGTTGTAACTGACCAATGGCGAACGCCTACTTTGGCCGAAGATTTGGCAAAAGGTTGTGCTTTAATTGCCGAACAAGAAGCCGAAGGCATTTTTAATATTTCTGGTAAGGATTTTTTGACTCCTTACGAAATGGCAATTATGACTGCTGATTATTTCAAACTCGATAAATCACTGATTTCGCAAGCCGATTCTACGACATTTTCACAACCAGCCAAACGCCCACCGAGAACGGGTTTTGACTTGTCAAAATCCCAGCAGGTACTTGGTTATGAGCCAGTTAGCTTTACCGAAGGGATTGAGGTTTTAGCGGAGCAGATTAATAAATAAACCTGTGAGCCAAAAATGCTTTTTGCATCATAAATTGAAGAAAAATAGAAAAGAAACTTATCAGGATTATAGTAAATGTGATAAATAAATATGTTACACCTATTGAGGTGGGCCATATTTACTTTCTACAAATAAAACTTTTTCCAGCCGATATATTCATCAACCACATCCGAAACCATGTAACGGATGGATTTTCCTTCCTTGATTGAATTTCGGATAAATGTTGCCGAAATATCAAGCAATGGTGCTTCTACAAATTTTACTTTTGGGTGAGTCTTAAAATTATGTTTGGCCGTGTTAGGTCTTGGATAAACGTACAGTTCGTAATATTCAAGAATTTTATCGTGGTTTTTCCAGTTTTCAAATTGTACTAAATTATCCTCGCCCATGATGAGCTTAAATTCGTGATTGGGATGACGTTCTGATAACTTCGTTAATGTATCAATTGTATAACTTGGCTTCGGCATCTGAAACTCAATGTCACTAGCTTTTAGCTTATAATTATCCGAAATCGCTTTTTCGACCATCGTAAGTCGGTCGAATTCGTGCAATAAACTTTTATTTTTCTTGAACGGATTTTGCGGCGAAACAATAAACCAAACCTGCTCCAAATCGGTGCAATTGGCCATTGTGTTTGCAATAATCAAATGACCAACATGAATGGGGTTGAACGAACCAAAAAACAAACCTATTTTCATAATTTAATTTATCTACCCCAAAAATACCAAATATTACAATTTGATTGGGTAAAATTGGGAATAAAAGAATATTTTTGTCAAATTTTAAAAAATTTAGCAATCTATATGAAAATTACTATTACAGGAGATTTAGGGAGTGGGAAAAGTACAATTGCCAAGATTTTATCTGAAGAACTTAATCTTAAATACCTTTCAACAGGTGCGATTCAGAGAGAAATTGCTCACCGATATGGCATGACAACTCTAGAACTAAATAACCTGGCCGACACAAATAAAGAAATTGATAAGGAAATTGATGATAACCTACGAGCCTTAAATACTTTAGATAAAAACTTTGTCGTAGATTCTCGTTTAGGTTGGTTTTTTATTCCTTCATCAATAAAATTGTATTTTTTAATTGATATTGAAGTTGCCGCCAAACGAATTATGAGCGATTCGACCAGAATTAATGAAACCACTTATGCAACAATTCAGGAAACTGTCAAATCAATAACATTAAGAAAAGGTAGCGAAAATAATAGATTTTTGAAGGAATACGGAGCTGATTGTGCTGATTTCAGCAATTTCGATTTGACTATCAATACAACTGAATTGAAAACGATGACGATTGCAAGGTTTATCACCAAGATAATCAATCAAAAAGATTTTCAACGAGGCGTTATTTGGTGCAATCCTAAGATTTTATTTCCTACTCAAAATATCAGAGAAACTTTCAATGATGATTTCGATGATTTGAAAGAACAAATTAATACTACGTCACCTTCATCAGAATATCCGATTTCAGTTATTGAAAAAAATGGCAAGTGGGCTATCCTTGATGGACACAAACGCACGAGCATTGCGATTCAAAATGGAGTTTCATTAGTTCCAGTAAAACTTATAGCAAAAAACGAAGAACTTCTACCCAATAATATTTCAGCCAATGAGTATTTTGGTGATACTATCAATGCAGCGTCACTGTATGACTGGGAAAAGGCAAATAAATTTGAGTTTTATAACACTCCAACTTTGTAATTACGCAAAAAAGCCATCAAATATTAAATTTGATGGCTTTTTTGATATAATTTATGCTCCTTTCTTATCGATTTTGGCTAATCAACAGCTAAATAAGATATGATAGAGTTTTACTTCGATAAATATAAACCCTAACAACAAAAGTGCTAAACCAATTTTTGCTCTAATATCTACGATTATCGACTGTGGACAACATTTTTTTTCTACTTTTCCCTGCATCGCTTCCTTCACGCTTTTTTCTAGCTTATATGTCTCAATACACGGCATACAAGCATCCATGTTTAGTTTGAAGTGTTCAACTTCTTCAGCAGATGCAGAACCATCCAAAACGGCCTGTATCATTTTCATACATTTCTGCTGATTATCACACTTTTGCTTCATTGATTTAATAATTATTGGAACAGTAATAATATTTGTTCACCTTGTGGTTTTAAGGTATTTTCTATCTGATATTTCGATTTATTCGATACAAATTATTTCGATAAATAATTTGCTAACACATACGTTTGAACAAATAAATAACAGCAATCTTTCAAAATTTGTTCAATTTGACACCTAAACTACTAAATTTCTTCTTCATGGCCTTCTAATTCGTTGGTTTTGTAACCCATCGATAAAGCATAAGATTTCAATTTTTCTTTCAAGAGATTTCTAGCACGATGTAATCTTGAGCGAACAGTTCCAATCGGAATATCCAAAATTTTGGCCATTTCCTCATAAGTAAAACCTTCAATATCACACAAGATTATTACGGTTCTGAAATCAACAGGCAAACTATTGAGTGCATTAGCAACTTCATCGCCAATCATGTCTTGCACGGTTTCGGTACGCAAGTCGGTTGTGGCATCCATTTCGGCATCCTCTGTCGAATTATAGGTTGTTTCAACGTCTTGGTAATCGACCTTTGAAGGTTCTTTACTTTTCTTACGATAATCGTTGATAAAGCTATTTTTCAAAATTCTGAACAACCACGCTTTTGCATTAGTTCCTCGCTCAAATGAATTGATAAATCGAAACGCCTTTAGGTAGGTATCTTGTACCAAATCATTGGCATCATCTTCATCATTTGTGAGGCGAAAGGCAAAGTTATACATGGAGTCTATGTGTGGCATAAACTCTTTATCAAAAACAGCATATTTTTCTTTTTCGGAGTATCGTGCTACTACTTCTACGATTTCTTCTTCTTCTTCCATAGACTTTACTTTATAGTCAAGCAAAATTACAATTTTTACAACAAGATTAAAATGATTTGTAAGAATACCAAGATTGAAATATTAAGTTTCTATAAAAACTCTTTACTAATCTTGAAACAAACCTTGGAGAAAGGAATCATATTATTATGCATTTCTGACAAAGAAAACAAGAATAGCTTTGACATGAAAATGTTTTTTATTCGAAACGACTTATTTTGAGTATAAATGGATGGTTTTGGTCAACGGTCTTTTAATACAATAAATTTCACTTTGTTTCTGTCGACTGAAGACCGAAAACTATAGACTTTTCTCATTTCCTATTATCGCCGCCATCCATCATGCTCAAGTAGCTAAAATATCGACTTTGTGCAATTCGCTCCTCCATGACGGCTTCTTTTACAGCACAATTTGGCTCGTCAAGATGCATACAATTATGAAAACGGCATTGGCCCATTATTTCCAAAATTTCGGGAAAATAATGCCCAATTTCTTCTTTTTGCATATCGGCAAGTCCCAATTCTTTAATTCCTGGCGAATCTATGATGAAGGTTTCAGGGGCGATTTCAAACATTTCGGCAAAAGTAGTGGTATGTACGCCTTTATTTGCAAATGTAGAAACCTCCGAAGTACGTAAATCTAAATCAGGAGCAATCACATTGACCAAAGTAGATTTTCCGACGCCCGAATGCCCCGAAATTAGCGAAACTTTTCCTTGCAAGATATTAAAAAAATCATCAACTCCCGTACCATCAACGGCCGAAGTGAAAATACATTTATAATTAAGGCTTTCATAAAGCTCGGTTAGTTCGTTCTGATAGACAATTTGTTCTTCATTGAGTAAGTCGAGTTTATTGAAAACCAGCACCGTAGGAATACGAAACGACTCAGCTGCCACCAAAAAACGGTCAATAAAACCCAATGACGTTCGTGGAAAATCGAGCGTAGCAATTAGCACAGCTTGGTCGAGATTAGTGGCCAATAAATGCCCATGAGCGGTTTTATGCACTGATTGTCGAATAATGTAATTTTCACGAGGAAGAATATCACTGATAATGCCCGCATTACGAACCTCGTCTTCTAATTCATAGACAACTTTATCGCCAACTGCAATGGGGTTTGTTACTTTAAAACCCTTGATTTTGAACTTACCTTTGAGGCGACATTGCATAATAGTTCCTTCATTGGAACGAACATCGTACCAAGAACCCGTCGAACGCATAACTAATCCAATGTTTTGGCTCAAAATTTGATTTTATTTAAATGAGTAAAAATTAATAATCTTAAAATAGACTTAAAGAATGGTTTTTTATTAAAAATCATTCATTTGAATACTTACATTTATTCCAATGAAAATAATAGTTTGGCACGAAAAATTAGAAATTTCTTTCATTCATTATAAACTTGATAGACAAAAACAAGAATATTTACCGTAAAATAATTTTTTAAGCAATTTTTAAGTAATTGTTGCAATAAATACTGGTATTTTTCCGTTATTTGCTTATTCAAATACACTTAAAAGACACACTTTAAACAAATATCATAATGAAAAAGGGAGTATTATTCGGATTAGCAGCTGTTGCTGTTGGCGTTGTAGTTTATTCTTTAAACAAAAAAGGAAAACTAACAATACCATTCAAGCCAACTACAAAATAATTCAGCAATAATGAATTGTAGCTATCAAAGCCACCAATTTACCGACATTCTGAATTTATAGCACCTAGCATTTCTATTGAATATTGAAAATGTCAGGTGCTTTTTTGTGCTACAATCTGGTTATAAGACGTCCAATTTGCACGTTCCTACGAATTCTTCTGATACTCCGCCTTTAGCTTCTCTTTTTCAATCGGTACAACACCCACATATTCACAAACAAGTCCGCCACCCAAATTCGACAATTCGGCAATTGCTTTCGGCGTAAGTTGTAGAGCTAAACACATGGCCGCTATACTCACTACGGTATCGCCAGCACCCGAAACATCGGTAATGCTACGTAAATGTGCTGCAATATGATGCGTTTCGCCAGCAAAATCTATAAAAACGCCATTTTCGGATAATGTTAGAAATATGCCATTCACACCCAAAGTTTGTTTGGCGATTGCCACAGACGCTCTGATTTCGTCTAAATTTTTGGCATCAAAATCAATTTTTAAGCCCTCTTTTAACTCTTTCAGATTTGGTTTAAAAATATCCGTGCCTTGATAATGTAAGAAATTTCGCTTTTTGGGGTCAACAATCGTTGGAATACCTTTCGATTTCGCAAAACTTACAATTGCTTTGATACTTTCGACATCTAAAACACCTTTGTCGTAGTCTTCAAAAATAATTACATCGCACGATTCGGCCAAAAGTTTAGCTTTTTCAATAAGTTGCAAACGCTCATCGGCATTGATGAGGCCATCCATTTCAGAGTCAATCCGCACTACATGCTGTGACCCAGCCAAAACTCGTTGTTTCACAGTAGTAATTCGGTCATCACTCTTAATGATGCCTTCAGTTGGCAAATCATTATCTATCAGCATTTTAACCAAATCATTTGCATCAGAATCATTGCCTACGACTGTGCATAAAATAGCAGTTCCGCCCAACGATTTTATATTCATCGCCACGTTTCCTGCTCCTCCTAAACGAATTTCCTTACGTTTTACATTTACTACAGGAATAGGTGCTTCAGGCGAAATACGCTCAACTTTTCCAAAAATATAAGAATCTATCATCACATCGCCAACAATCAATACTCGGAGTTGAGCGAAGCCATCAAAAATCTGGTTTGCTTGCATTAATATATTCAATTATAAACTTTCAATATAAAGCGGTTACAAAGGCGACCATCGCACGGAATACTTCTTTGAAACCCAATTAAAATCGATTTTATTTGTTTTAAATGAACTTTTTCCATAATCCCAATTACAAAACTACATATTTTAGAATGATTTTTTTAGGAATTAATACATTTTGGCTCGGAGATTGCGTTATTTGTAAAGCGACTTTAATGATTATTATTAAATATAAAATAGATTTTATGCGTAAGGCTTTCCTATTCTTACTATCCTTTTGCTTATTCTTTTCTGCCCCTTTCAAAAACGGAGGACTTTTTGCTCAGTCAATTGAGCAACTCGGTTCGGCAGTTAATACTGAATTTAATGAACTAAATCCAGTGATTTCGCCTGATGGCAAGACACTCTATTTTGTGCGGGTGAGTCACCCATCGAATAATTATGGAGAAAAAGGCAGCCAAGATGTGTGGTATTCGGATAATAGAGATGAATCATGGGCAATTGCCCGCCGAATGCCAAATAGCATCAACAAAGATCAGTACAACGACCTTTTCAGTATTACGCCCGATGGCAATACAATTCTAATTTCGGGTGTTTATAATGGTGGTCGTCGTGAAAACGAAGCGGGACTTTCGACTTGCAAAAAAACAAAAACGGGTTGGGGAGAACCTCAAAAAGTGATAATCCCGAAATTTGATGATATGTGTAAAGGTCAGTTTCTCACTGCTTGTTTATCAAATGATGGGAAAACGTTAATTTTGGCTTTTAGCGAAAAACGCAATAGCAAACAAGATGACTTGTATGTGAGTTTTCTAGGAAAAGATGGCAAATGGACAAAACCCGAAGGTCTCGGAGAAGACATTAATACGAGTGATACCGAAACTACGCCTTTTTTGGCTTCAGATAATTATACGCTTTATTTTGCGACCGACCGTAAAGCTGGCTTGGGTGGCACTGACATTTGGGTTTCGAAACGCTTGGATAGAAGCTGGAGAAAATGGTCGAAGCCAATCAATATGGGCGTTAAAGTAAACAGCGATGCCAACGAGCTTTCGTACACGATTTCAGCTTCGGGCGAATATGCGTATATGAGTACCAAGAAAAACTCAGTCGGAAAAGGCGATTTAGTGCGTTTCAAGCTGCGTGAAGACAAGAAAATTGAGCCAACAGTCGCAGGAGTTCAAAATTCAAATAGTAGAGTTGAAGAACAAACAAGTTTAAATGAAGGAAAAAGCCCTGTAAATACGGGAACAACCACCCCAACGCCTGTTGTAATGATTAGTGGTAAGGTAGTCGACCAAAAAACTGGTCGCCCGATTGAAGCAAAAATTGTTTATCAAGACTTAGCTGATGGTGAAGAGCTCGGCGAAGCCTACACAAACCCAGCTACTGGCGAATACAAAATTGTCTTGCCTTACGGTAAGAAATACTCTTATCACGCTATTGCGAAAGATTTTATTGCGATTGGCAAAAACATTGACCTTACTGAAATAAAAGAATTTAAGGAAATTAATGGTGATGACCTAAAATTGGTTACCATCAAAGAAGGAGAAAAAGTGCCGCTCAACAACATTTTCTTTGAATACGCCAAAGCTACGCTTCGTTCGGAGTCATTCCCTGAATTAGATCGTATTGCTGAAACTTTGAAATCGAACTTAAACCTAACAATCGAGATTCAAGGACATACAGATAATGTCGGCTCAAACGAAAGTAACTTAAAACTATCACAAGATCGTGCCGAATCTGTTCGTACCTATTTGTTATCGAAGAAACTTCCTGCGAATCGAGTTACGAGTGTAGGTTTTGGTGAAACCCGCCCAATTGCAAGTAACGATACTGAAGAAGGCAAATCACAAAACCGCCGCGTAGAGTTTGTGATTGTGAAGAAGTAAAGAAGCCTTGCAGTCTTTAGTTCACAGTAGGCAGTCAAAAAAATTGCCAACTATGAACCAAAAACTACCGACTTAAAGAATCACCGTCCGATTTCCGAAAATGAATACTCGGTCGTTGAAAACGAGTTTTAGTGCCTGAGTAAGCACAGACTTTTCTACTTCTTTTCCTTCACGAGCCATATCAGATGCGGAATACCTATGGTCAACGTCTTTAACGTTTTGAGCAATGATTGGCCCTTCGTCAAGATTATCATTTACAAAATGAGCTGTTGCTCCAATGATTTTCACACCTCGTTCATAAGCCTGTCTGTAAGGATTTGCTCCAATAAAAGCTGGTAAAAACGAGTGATGAATATTGACAATCTTATTGGAATAATGCGATACAAACGCCGCAGATAAGATTCGCATGTATTTTGCCAATACCAAATATTCTGGTTGATAAATCTTCAAAGTTCTTAAAATTGCTTCTTCGTGCTCTTCACGGGTCTTATGCTCGTGTGTGATATAATGAAACGGTATCCCGAATTTGCTTACAAAGGGCTGAAGCGTATTGTAATTACTAACTACGGCCAAAATATTAGCATCGAATTCATCAAAATTATAGCGAATCAACAAATCAGAAAGGCAATGATGCTCTTTTGTGGCCAAAATCACTACATCTTTTTTCTTTTTAGGGCTTATTCTTAAATTAATTTTAGGTGTCACGATTGTTTCACGTAAATCTTTCAACACTTTTTGAGGGTTAAGTTTATCGGGCGACTCGAACTCGGTTCGCATAAAAAACTGTCCATCGACGCCCTCTGTGTAGGGGCTAACGTATTCATCTTGTGAAATAATATTACACTCGTTGCGATAAAGCACGCTTGTTACATGAAAAATCAAACCTTTGGCATCGGGGCCATCCATCAAAAGAATATGTTTTGCCATTATTTAGCTCGATTTTAAAGATTTTTTTAATTGATAAAACTTACAAAAACGAATTTTAGTATTTGAAAAAAGAAATTATACAATCACATTAATCAAAGTTTAAGATTGCGAATTACGAATTTTAAAATAAATTTACGAACTACTTTAGGAAAGAATTGTGAAAATATTTAAGATATATGTATTTTTAGTCTGTTTATCGATAAATCTTGCTGTTTTTGCACAAAAACCAATTGAAATCATCAAATTTCAAGAATTAGAAAAGTTAATGCAAAAAGATGATAGGATTTATGTTTTCAACTTTTGGGCATCCTGGTGCAAGCCCTGTGTGACCGAAATTCCAGCTTTTGAAACCTTGGCAAATAACTTTCTTCTTAATAAAGTATCAGTTATTTTTATAAGCCTTGATTTTAAGCGAGATTTGAAAATAGTAGAAAAATTTGTGACCGACCATCAGATTAAATCAAAAATTTATCTGATTGACGAACCCGATTATAACAGTTGGATTGATAAAGTAAGTTCTCAATGGTCAGGGATGATTCCAGCAACGCTTATAAGCAACGGCATTCGACATGAATTTTACGAACAATCTTTTGACTATCAAAGTCTTAGCGAAAGGATTCGGCACTTTTTTTAAAATACTTTTGTTTTAATAGCGTTAGTGAACAACAAAGCTTGGCACAACAAATTTTTTAATTTTTAATCAAATGAAAAAGCAGTTTTTAATCATCGTGGCAGTATTTTTGAACTGCATCTTCGGGGCAGCACAAATGGTTATGGCTAAGCCATTGACAGATTTAACCGAAAGTACTGCACCTATTATCTATGCTTTAGGCGATGCCGTATCGGATTTTAAACTTAAAAATATTGATGGTAAAATGATTTCTTTGGCTGATTTTCAATCAGCCAAAGGTTTTATCATTGTTTTTACATCAAATCATTGTCCATTTTCAAAATCCTACGAAGACCGAGTAATTGCTCTCGACCGTAAATATACTTCGCAGGGCTTCCCAATGATTACTATAAATCCTAATGATCCTGAGGCTTACGAAGAAGATTCATTTTCTAATATGCAAAAGCGTGCCAGAGAAAAAGGCTATCCGTTTCCGTACTTGACTGATGAAACTCAGCTAGTTTCAAAGGCATTTGGTGCGATGCGTACACCACAGGCCTATGTTTTAAAAAAAGAAGGTGGGAAAATAATTGTAAGTTATCTTGGTGCCATAGACGATAACGCTCAAGACCCTTCAGGCGTGACAAAACATTACGTCGAAGATGCTGTAAATAACCTTTTGGCTGGAAAGCCAGTTGTGACAGCAAGCACAAAAGCCGTTGGTTGTGCTATTAAATGGAAAAGTTGAATTGACTACGTTGAATAAAAAACAATTTTGATTTGTGGATTATCGACCGCTGACTACAAAAAATATATCTGCCATCTGTAAAAACAGGTGGCTTTTTCTTTTTTATTGTCGAACTTTGTATTTATCGAAAAAACGAGATTCTGAGCGATAGAATTGCCAGTTTTCCAGCAATAAATTACCATTAACCACTTATGAGCAACAAACTTCCCCCAATATTTCCTCCGCAACGAATGGAGAAACTCATGGCTTTTGACAGACTTTTAACCATAATGGACGAACTACGTGAGCAATGTCCGTGGGATAAAAAGCAAACCATCGATACACTTCGCCATTTGACTATTGAAGAAACTTATGAACTTTCAGACGCTATTTTGGAGAAAGATTTACACGAAATCAAGAAAGAATTGGGCGATATAATGCTGCATTTGGTATTTTATTCAAAAATTGCTTCCGAAACTGGTGACTTTGATGTGGCAGACGTACTTCACGGAATTTGTGATAAATTGGTTTCTCGCCACCCACATATTTATGGTGATGTTATTGCCGAAACTGAAGAGGATGTAAAGCGAAATTGGGAACAATTGAAACTAAAAGAAGGAAATAAATCGGTTTTAGGTGGAGTTCCGCAGTCTTTACCAGCATTAGTAAAATCAATGAGGATTCAAGAAAAAGCTCGTGGCGTAGGTTTCGATTGGGAAGAGAAAAGCCAAGTTTGGGCAAAAGTAGAAGAAGAAATGGGCGAGTTTAAGGAAATGTTTGATGTAGAAACCGACCAAGCCATTGATAAAGAAAAAGCCGAAGGCGAATTTGGCGATTTACTTTTCTCGTTAGTAAATTATGCTCGTTTTATTGATATTAACCCTGAAACAGCTCTCGAACGCACCAATAAGAAATTTATAAAGCGTTTTCAATATCTTGAAGAAAAAGCAAAAGAAGCTAATAAAAACCTGAAAGATATGACCCTTGCCGAAATGGATATTTTTTGGGAAGAAGCAAAGAAGTTATAAAATTTAAGTTTGACAGATTTGTAACCTGTCAAATAGCCACTAACTGTCAGGCTACAAACCTGGTCTACCATTTATGCCAAGAATACTCGCTATTGACTACGGTGCTAAACGAACAGGTTTGGCCGTAACTGACCCATCAAAAATTATTGCTTCGGCACTCGAAACCGTTCCGACCGACAAGTTGTTAGAATATTTAAAAAAATATACCCAAACCGAAGCAGTAGAAGCTTTTGTGGTCGGAATGCCCAAAAATCTTGATGGAACGACTACTGATGGAACAGCTTATGTCGAACGTTTTGTAATTGAATTAAAAAATATTTTCCCCGAAACAGCCATTCACTTGCACGATGAACGTTTTACTTCAAAAATGGCAATGCAAACCATGATTGCGGGTGGAATGAAGAAAAAAAATCGACAAATCAAGGGAAATATTGACAAAATTAGTGCTGTAATTATTTTGCAGAGTTTTATGGAAAGTTAAAATTGACTCATTAAAACATGTTTCAACAATTATTTAGAAAAATAAACAAAGTTGTGGATAAAAATCCAATTTTATCCACAATAAATAAGCCCGATGCGATTACTGCAAAGAAGATGGGGGAAATTTTACTCAAACATCTTCCTGCAACTACTGTCGCATATTGCATGGAGTTATGGCAAGAACAACCTTTTTCGTTTAAGATTTCACGCACCCGAAGCAGTTGTTTTGGAAATTATATTTTTCGTGATGGTCAACACAAAATTACCATCAATCACGACCTTAATTCTTATGCTTTTTTGGTGACATACATTCACGAAATTGCTCACCAACGAGCATGGCTCAATAAAGGCCGAAAAAGAATAGAACCACATGGAAAAGAATGGAAAAGAAGTTTTCAAGATTTAATGCTACCGTTGCTCAACGAAGAGCATTTGCCACAAAACCTACTTTTACCTTTGAGTGCCTACATGCAAAATCCTGCGGCATCGTCGGTGAGTTATGCACCATTGGCTGAGGCACTAAGAAGTTTTGATGCAGGTGAACAAATTGGCATTTCTTTGGTAAACTTGACTGATAATCAATGGTTTGAATTTCGGGGAACAGTTTTTCAGAAAATTGAAAAACGCCGAACAAGAGTATTGTGTTTGGAGAAGCAATCGAAACGTCGATATACAATTTTGGCGTCGGCACTTGTCAATCCGCTGTGAATTTTTCAAATAAATCATGCTAAAAATAAAAAAACATATAAAATCATTTCCAATCTTCCAGTTCCCTGAGCGAAGTCGAAGGGCGAAAAAAACTGGTGTTATTTTATGGACCATCAATTGCTTACTTCTTATCTCTATCTCTTCTTACTCCCAATCATCCGTTTTAGCCTCTGGCGAGTGGTATAAAATTGCTACAACTCGCACTGGTGTGCATAAAATTGATGCTTCATTTTTAAAAGATGTTGGAATCGACGTTACCAAACTAAATCCTCAAAATATACGAATTTTCGGAAACGGTGGCGGACTTTTACCACAGGCTAATAATACTCCTCGTGCAAAAGATTTAATCGAAAATCTAATTGAAATTATAGGCGAAAACGATGGCAAATTCGACGCTTCAGATTATATACTTTTTTATACTGAAAGTCCTCACAGAATATCATATAACACTAATAACCAACAATTTACCCACCAAAACAACCCATACTCCGACACCACTTTTGTTTTTCTGAATATCTCCGATATAAAAGGCTTACGCATCAAAAATCAAACTTTGGTGAACTCAACAAACAACATTAGCACCTATGATGATTTTAGTTTCCACGAATTCGACCAAAAAAATATCGTGAGTTTAGGTGGACGAGATTTAGGCGGTTCGGGGCGTGAATGGTACGGCGAATCATTTGGTGTAAGTCCAGATATAAGCTTTGATTTAAAAACTGAAGGAATCGTACTGAATTCGAGCATCAAGCTTACTTCCGCAATCTTGGGAGCATCTTTCACCACAACAAAAATTAGTGTAAAACTCAATATCGATTCGCTCGTTGGCGAACAAAACCTTCGAGCGATTGGCACAGGCACTTACGACATTAAGGGCAACGAAAATATCCAAACTTTCACGGCTATTTCTAATGGAAAAAATACGCAAAAACTCACTTTCAGTTTCAATAAAAACAGCCAAAGTACATCGAATGCCTATTTAAATTATTTTGAGTTACAAACCAAACGAAAATTACAGTTTTTTGAGCAACAAACACTAGTTCGTTCGATTGAAAGTTTAGAAAATAAAACCTCTAACTTTATCATTAGTCAAGCCAACAATACGCAAAAAATTTGGGATGTAACGAACACTCTTTTACCCGAAAACATTCCTTTTAAAATCAATAATACTGAAGCCAGTTTTGGAACAGAAACACAGAATAAACTCAAAACTTTCGTGCTTTTTTCAGACAATAATTGTCTCGAACCAAACTCCATTCAGAAAGTAGGCAATCAGAATATTCATCAAATACAAACTCCTGATTTACTGATACTTACCATCAAAAACTGGCATGAACAAGCAGAGCGTTTGGCCGAATTTCGTCGTAAAAATGATGGTTTATCGGTGGCAGTAGTTGATATTGAACAAGTTTATAATGAGTTTTCTTCGGGTAGTCCCGACCCTACCGCTATCAGAGATTTCGGGCGTTTTTTATGGCAAAAAAATCCTGCAAAATTAAAGTATTTACTACTCTTTGCAGATGCTAGTTTTGATTATAAAAATATTATACAATACGCTTCGATTGATACTAAACTACAAATTCCAACTTACGAAAGTCGAGAATCTTTGAACCCTGTAAACAGCTACGCATCAGATGATTATTTTGGATTTTTTGAAGATAACGAAGGCGATTGGTTAGAAAACAACGCTGGAAATCATTCTATGGAAATTGGAGTTGGGCGTTTGCCAGTCAAAAGTTTAGAAGAAGCAAAAAATGTGGTCGATAAGCTTATTTACTATGCACGAACACAACGAACCGCAGGCGGTTGGCGAAGAAAAATTAGTTTCGTAGCCGATGATGGTGATTTTAATATTCACCAACGAGATGCTGAAGACATTTCTGAAGTGACCTTAAAAACAACCAAGGACCTGATTATTAATAAAATATACTTAGATGCTTTTCCACAAATTGCTACTGCAAACGGGGCAATTTCACCCGAAGTAAACAAGGCTTTGAATAAAAGTGTGAATGATGGTGCATTGATAATCAATTACAGTGGTCATGGTGGCACTGATGGTTGGACGGAAGAAAAGGTGTTGACACGTGAACAAATACAAAGTTGGCGAAATCTCAATAATATGCCGCTGTTTCTAACCGCCACTTGCTCATTCGGACGTTTCGACGACCCAAGCAATGTTTCTGGAGCTGAAATGGCCATGTTAAGTCCAAAAGGAGCAGCAATTGGCTTGCTCACTACCACACGGCCTGTTTATTCAAACACTAATTTCTTGTTGAATAACGCTTTTTATCAAGCATTTGCACAAAAAAACACGAATCCAAATCTACGACTTGGAGATATTTTCAGAAACACCAAAAACAATTCTTTAAGTGGCGTTTTCAATAGAAATTTTTCACTCTTGGGCGACCCCTCAATGCAGCTCGCTTATCCTACTGAAAAAATCATCTTAAGTAAAATCAATGGTACTTCTCTCCACAAACAAGTTATCAAAGCTTTATCGAAAGTAAGTCTGGAAGGAGAAATTGTAAATTCGACTGATGGTTTAAAGAAAAACAACTTCAATGGCAAAATTCTCGTCTCTGTTTTTGATAAGCCTTTTGAAGTAAGCACACTCGGACAAAAAACTGAAAAATTTCGTTACAAAACTTATCGAAATCAGATTTTTGAAGGCTTAGTTGAAGTAAAAAATGGAGCATTTAAAGTAAATTTCATTGTTCCGAAAGACATAAATTATCAGATTGGTGCTGGACGTGTAAATTTCTATGCTATTTCGACCGATAGCACGCTTGATGCTTCTGGAAGCTATAATGACCTAATGATTGGTGGTAGCGAAACCAATATTTTGAGTGATACTAAAGCTCCAGAAATCATACTTTCGATTGATAAAGACAATCAGCTTGAAGCCCAGATTTCGGATGAAAATGGCATTAATATTTCGCAAGCTGGAGTCGGTCATGAAATGGTTTTAGTATTGAATGATACGCTTCAAATCGTTGTAAATCAATACTTTACTAGTACCGATGATTATACAAAAGGTATCTTAAAATATAATTTTGGCAAACTAGCTGCGGGGCAATATGCAGTTAAACTAAAAGTTTGGGACACCCATAATAATTCAGCTGAAGAAACGTTAAAGTTTATAGTGGAAAATGTGGGATTGAAGATTTTAAAGGCGTATAATTACCCAAATCCTGTTGAAAGTAGTACCAATTTTTATATTGAACATAATGCTGAAAATCAAGATTTGACCTTTACTTTAGTAATTTTTGATAGTGCGGGAAAGCAAGTTTTTAATCAAACCGAAACGTGTTACCTTTGCAATAAGTCTCTGAATCTTGGCATGAAAATTGAACCTAAAAATTGGAAATCTGGCACCTATTTCTATCAAATTTCTATTGATTCTATCTCTGAAAATAACACCTCATCATTTTCTGGTAAAATGGTTTTTTGGAAGTAATCAAGAAAATAAGTTATATTTGAACTCGTAAAACTAAAGACCAAAACATATTCTAAACCGATAAGTACCCGTCAATAGGGTAGAATATTAAAAAATCTCACATGAAACGCAAATTAGTAGCCGCTTTGGCAAGTGTAGCTTTAATGAATGCTTTGACAAGTCAAGCACAAGTAAATAATAAATCTATCCAAAGAACTCTTTCTCCATCTGTACCATTTCTTCTTATCTCTCCAGATTCGAGAGGAGCAGCATTGGGTGATGCTGGGGTTGCATCTTCGCCAGATGCCAATTCTATTTATTGGAACACTGCCAAATTAGCTTTTATTGATAAAAATCTTGGTACTACAGTTTCTTACACTCCTTGGCTACGTGATTTAGTTGATGACATGGGTTTACTTAATGCGGGTATGTTCAAAAAAATTGATAAAAATTCTGCTTTCGGAGCGTCATTAACCTATTTTAATCAAGGAGAGATTCAGTTTACAACTGCAACAGGTCAGCCAAATGGCACATTCCAATCAAGAGATTTGAATATTACGGCAGGTTATTCTCGCAAAATTAGTAGAGATTTTTCTACCGGTATCAACTTAAAATATATTCACTCTAATCTAATTGGAGCTCAAGTAGTAAACGGTATTGCAAGTAAACCAGCAAGTAATGTTGCGGGTGATATATCAGTTTTCTATACCAACGAAAAACCAAGTGCTAAAAATAAAGACCGTGGCACGAGATATTCGGCAGGAGCTGTTATCTCAAATATTGGCGGCAAAATCAATTATGGCCGTGGGGCTTTTTACATTCCAACCAACCTTAAAGTTGGTGGTGCTATAAACCTTAAAATTGATGCACACAATCAATTTAACTTTTTATTAGACGCCAACAAATTGTTGATACCAACACCACCATTGAGAGATAATAAAGGAGCAATTATTAAAGGAAGAGACCCAGAAACAACAGGCGTAATAGCTGGTATTTTTGGTTCGTTCTCAGATGCACCAGATGGATTTAAAGAAGAGATTAGAGAAGTTACATTATCAGCAGGCGTTGAGTACTGGTATAATAATTTCTTTGCACTTCGTGGAGGTTATTTCATCGAAAGCAATGCCAAAGGTGGTAACAAATACGTAACAACTGGTTTAGGCTTTAAGATTAATAATTATAACCTAGATTTGGCTTATTTAGTGCCAACGTCGCAAGGTAGTCCATTGGCAAATACTTGGAGAATTTCTTTGATATTCGATTTAGATGCGAAAAAAGTAAGTAGCCCAACAGAGGTTCCAGTTGAGAATCAGTAGTCTGGTAGTAGAAACCTAAAAGGTTTTCTCGAAAAATAATCAAACTTCATAACTTCAGCCATCTTTTTTATAAAAAAACAAAAGAGCCATTTCAAGATATGGCTCTTTTGTTTTTTCTCGAAAAATTATTGATAGGCTACAGCCGTTTGTTTTTGAGTTCCAAGGTTTTCGATGCCTAATTCCACTACATCACCTGCTTTTAGGTATCTTGGAGGTTTAAAACCAAGCCCAACACCCGCTGGTGTACCTGTTGAGATAACATCACCTGGAAGAAGCGTCATAAATTGGCTTAAATAACTCACAATTACTGGAATATCAAAAATCATATCATCCGTATTTGAATCTTGCAGTAATTCTCCATTGAGTTTGAGCCATAAATCAAGTTTTTGAGGGTCACCAACTTCATCAATGGTTGCTAAAAAAGGCCCCAATGGTGCAAATGTATCGCAACTTTTACCCTTTACCCATTGTCCACCACGCTCCAACTGAAACTCTCGCTCGCTATAATCATTGTGCAAGCAATAGCCCGCAATGTAGCTCATTGCATCATCTTTTTCTATATAACTCGCTTTTTTGCCAATTACAAACGCCAACTCTACTTCCCAGTCAGTTTTTACTGAATTTTTAGGAATAATTACATCATCGTTTGGTCCACATAGAGCAGTTGTCGATTTAAAAAACACAACTGGTTCAGTTGGCTTAGGCATACTTGATTCCAAGGCATGCTTGGCGTAATTAAGTCCAATACAAATGATTTTTGATGGCCGTGCCACACAAGAAGCCAATCGTACATCGTCAGCAACTGATGGGCAATCATCAGCATTTGTTCTTAGCCAAATACTTAGTCTTTCAATACCATTATTGGCAAAAAAGTTTTCGTTGTAATCTTCGCCAAAAGCTGATACATCAATTTTTTTACTATCGGAGAGAATCACTCCTGTTTTTTCGTTGGTTGGTTCACCAAAGCGGAATAGTTTCATGTATAATTTTGAATGAGTGAATATTTATGTCATGCTAACTCTCTTACCATCAGCAAAATATCATCGAGATATTCTCTCGAATTGCTTAATCTAGGCACTTTGTTTTGTCCGCCCAATTTGCCTCGTTTCGACATCCATTGATAGAAAGTACCATTTTCTACAAAATGCACTTTTGGGAGCAACAATGCCATATTTTTATAACGTTTGGCATCGTAGTCTGAGTTTACCTTTCGGAGTGAATTATCAAGCGTTTCGATAAATAGTGCTTCATTTTCTGGCTTTTTGGAACATTCAATAATCCATTCGTGACAACCTTTGCTACCATCTCCCATGTAAACAGGCCCGGCAGTGTAGTCGGCTATCGTGGCACTCGCAACGGCACAAGCTTCGGTAATAGCCATATCGGCATTTTCGATTACCACTTCTTCGCCAAAAGCGTTGATAAAGTGCTTCGTTCGGCCACTAACTTTTATTCTGAATGGGTCAATTGACGTAAATTTAATAGTATCTCCAATTTTATATCGCCAAAGACCTGCATTTGTGGAAATTACGAGAGCATAGTTTTTATCTAATTCTACCTCCTCGAGGGTCAATGTTTTTGGATGTTCTTTGTCCCATTCTTCCATCTGAATAAATTCATAGAACACACCATAGTCAAGCATAAGTAGCATTTCTCCTACCCTACTGAGTTCGTCTTGAATCGCAAAAAAACCTTCTGAGGCGTTGTAGGTTTCGAGATAAGTTACTTGGTCAGATGGAAAAAGTTTTGTTCGGAAGAGGTCTCTATAAGGCTGGAAAGCTACTGCTCCATGTACGAAGACTTCAAAATTCGGCCAAATCTCCAATATATTTTTTTTACCCGTACGCTCAAGAATATTTTCAAGCAAAACAACCGTCCAAGTAGGTACGCCCAAAATACTTGTCACGTTTTCTTGGGTACAAATCTGAATCATTTGCTCCATTTTTTGTTCCCAATTATCAAGCAATGCTATTTCGCTTGGTGGGGTACGCACAAAATCAGCCCATGCAGGAAGGTTTTTTGTAATTACCGCTGAAATATCACCTGCTTGTGTAGAAGCATTGAAAGGATTTGGATGAAGCGTACCACCAATCGACAAGCCTTTTCCATCATAAAGTTTTGCATCAGGGCGGTTATTGAGGTAGAGCGTCATCATATCTTTTCCTCCTCGATAATGACAATCTTCAAGCGATTCTTCTGAAACCGGAATAAATTTACTGCGTGAGTTGGTTGTGCCCGAAGATTTTGAAAACCACTTGATTTCGGATGCCCAAAGTACATTCTGTTCACCTTTCAGTACACGTTCTATGTATGGAAATAATTCTTCATAGGTTGAGATTGGCACTCGCTCCTGAAAGGCTTGAATAGTATCAATGCTACTATAATCGTATTTTAAACCCCACTCTGTATATCGAGCATTTTCGATAAGTTCGTGGAAAATACGATGTTGAGTGTCTATCGGGGTACGCAAAAATTGCTCAATGCGTTCGATTCGACGTTTAAGAAAAAAACTAAGTATATCGTTAAGCATGCTCATTTGGTGGCTTGAAAGCACCAAACTCTTTTAAACCACAATTTTTGTTTGTGATTTGTAGTTTGTGATTCCATAATTCTTTGGAAAATTAGGCTTTTTTTCTGAATCTCACAAACCTTTTGCTCTATCAGGATAGTCGGTTATGAGTCCATCACAGCCAACGGCTTTTACTTTTTCCATATCTTCTCGTTTATTTACCGTCCACGGGATTACTTTTATGCCTAATTCATGTAATTCTTTAACGCGTATTTCGGTAGCTTGTACAAAATATGGACTCCAAATTTGGGGTTTAAAACCCAATTTAACCAAATTAAATTGCACCTCATTATTATCCATAGGCTCAATCAAAGCTGAAAGTGCTATTGACTTATATTTTTTCTGCTTTATTTGTTGATGCCAAAATTTCAAGACATTATAATCGAAACTTTGTAAAGTTACTCTTTCAGGCGGAAGTTGTTTGATAATAATTTGATAAACCAAGTCTGAAAACTCCGCTACTTTTGGCTGCGAAATATCATATTCTTTCTCTTCGCTTTTAATCTCAATATTATACTTCAAAGGCTTTACACCTTTGGCTTTAGCGTACTTTTCACTTTCACGAATCATATCTTCGAGGAGTGGCTTATAAATCGCCATTTTTTGCTGTTCTGGATAATCTTTATTACCTCTCAACCCAACATCATATTTTTTGATTTCTTCATAAGTAAGCTGATATAAATTACCTTTATTTTCCTTTGTAATAAATTTGCCACTCGGATCTGTGGTGCAATTTGGATTAAAGAAAGGGTCGTGCGAAACAACTACTTTCTTATCTTTTGAAATGATAACATCCAACTCTAAAGTATGCACGCCTAAATCAATTGCTTTCTTGAAAGCAGGAATTGTATTTTCGGGCATCAACCCTCTACTACCACGATGACCTTGTATCTCAAATTCCATGTTTTGAGCAAAAGTTAAAATTGGAAAAATCAAAAAAAATAATATTTTCATGTTTTTATTGTGGTACAAACCGAGCAACTGACGCAACCTGTTCGCAGTTAAAAATTAATATATTTGTTTCCTAAACATTCCACCAATAAGTAAACTTCAATACCAATGCACGATTTCGTACTTGAAAAGTATCAGAAATATAATTATCGGTATAAACCAAAAATAAATCTGATGCTGGGCTATATCGCCATTGAAGACGAGTATTTAGGTTTACGTTTTTGTTTTGGTTATTGAACTGCAAAAAGTTTGTAAAAAACAATTTATTAGTAAAAGTAACATCGATTCTTGGACCAACCAACCAAAAATTAAATTGTTTATTGACCAAATTGGTTGGTACAGCAGGTTCAGATTTAAAGTTTAATTGATTATAATTGGCACTCATCGTAATGGCTACATAAGGCTGAAAACGATAACCAACTTCACCATTTAATCTTAGTCTTGTTCCGTTGGCATAATAACCGCCATATCGAGATGAAACCAAATAAGTGAGTAAAGCTTGTGGTTTTGAGGTGTAATCTATGCCAAAAGAGTTCCATTTGTGTTCGCTTCCTTCTTTTAAGAAAATACCTGCAAAATTTGTAGGGTCAAACGGCCTGAGCAAATAAACGTAATTATGAGCTACCCAAGCCATTAGGGTATTTGTCTTGCGGAAATTAATGCGATACGCCAAAAATTTCTCATTTTCGGTTTCCTTTGAAAAATCTTTTGTAAAAAAATGTGTAAACATGGCTGTTGGGCCATGACTCAGAATATGCTTTGATTTTGGAAAGAATAAATAACCTAACTGCGGATTTAACTTTCCGTAGTTGATACGTGGCACAAAGCCGACCTCAGCCGTATAATTACTTCCTACACTTTCAAACTCAATTCCTGCCGTTAGTCTTTTGTTTGTATATAGAATATTTCCAGCCAAAACGCCATCATCCTTTTTTGCATTTGGACTAAACGACTTGAAGTACATCAATTTACCCGTCCAAGCATTATTTTGTGAAAGTAAATTATATTCAATTGCCAAATTTCGATTGTATTCTTTCACATTCACTTTATCGACAACTGACTGATAATCAAGCAATTGCTTATTAACAAACATGACCGCAATATTTGAGCGAGCAAAAACCCTGCGTTGTAAAGCAATTACTCCGAAATTTTGGGCGTTTGAGACGGCATCACTTTTTCCTGTTTGCATATTCATCAAACCAATTCGCCAATCTTTGTTGAGTTTCCCACTTACTCTTGCACCAAATTTAATCGGCGTATTCAAACCGATTCTTCTAGAAAAAAATGGTCTCAACGTTTGATAACCAAAATTTGAAAATAAATCGCCATTTTCTAAGAAAAACTGCCTTCTTTCTGGGAAAAATAACTCAAAACGGTCGAGATTAGTTTGTTGTTGGTCAACTTCGACTTGTGAAAAATCGGGGTTTACAGTTAAATCAAGATTTAATGACGATGTCAATCCAACCTTTGCATCAAAACCAATATCTCCTCTGTAATCTGTCGGAAGTTTCTTTTCTTGATTGCGTGAAATACCACCCAAAATGTATGGAATTATCGAAATATTTGATGAGGCAGTTGGTGGTTCTTCGTCCCAAATCAATGAAGCCGCATAAGCCAACGAAGCAGTTGGAAACTGTCGTGGAACGGGAGCCCAAGCCGATTTTTCAGTAGTTTTAAGGTCTAAACGGCTGAAATTTATCCCCCAACGCTTAATTCCCTTTTTATATCGGAGGGTTTTAAACGGAATAGCACATTCCCAAACCCATTTTTCATCATCGTATTTTACTTCCGAAGTCCATTTATTCTCCCATGTAAGACTAATACTACTTCCATTAAACATGAGTCCGTCCCACTGAGCTCCCATGGCATTTGCACCAAACGAAAAACCATTCGTTTGGTCATCGAAAGTATCAATAAATAATAAATCATTATCGTTTTTGCCGAAACTGAAATCTCGTTTCAAAGATTCTACCATATACGGGCCAGGTAGTTTATCATAATTGATAAAAACCACATATAGATTCTTATCATCATAAGTCATTTTTACGTCTGTACGTACTTTTGCGTAGCTCGTATCCATTGGTAAAACTTGATAAAAATTTGTAGCCAATTGAGCATCAGCCCATGCTTTTTCATCGACTATTCCATCAATTTTTAATGGAGAAGTGGCACGACGGATGCGGTATTCTACTTTTTCGTTTTTACTTTGGGCAAAAGAGAAGAGAGAATTGAGTAAAAGAAAGGCAAATAATAGGTTTTTGAGCATTGTAAATTTAGAATGTAGTTTTTTCTAGAACAAAATTACGTTTTTTCTGTACTTTTTACTTACTTATACGCCCAAATGGCCAAAAATAGCGACAATTTATGTATAAAAGCAAAAACCAGTTCGTGCACGAACTGGTTTTTAGATAGAGTAAAGGCTTTTATTTATTCGTAATACAAAATCTTTATTTGGCTATAATCTTGCCAATTGCCGTCTTTGTTGATAAGGATTTTATAGGCAATCAGTTTATTAGATTGATTTACCTCAGATTCGTATTTGTAACGTGAACCTTCAAAGAGTTTAATACTCGTGGCAGGTGAGTTTTGGCTGATAAACTCTGGGGTATAACCGCCAAATAAATTCAATTCTTCTTTGTAGAATTTTGCCAATAGGTTTTCACTTGTGCCGTATTGATAATCTTCTTCTTCGTAGCCACCCGCAAGGCTTCTATCAGTTTTGTTGGTGGCGTTGCCTTGCTTCCAAGTATATTGAATAATTTGGATATTAGACGCACGGCCATTTCTCACCGAATTACGGCTGTATTTTATTAGCTGATTATCTACATTATAGACAAACTCATCGACGAGTGTTTCATCTTTTACGGTTTCTTTGATAGATAAAACTTGGTTCTTTTCGTTATAGGCATACACTTTTTCTGATTGAATTTTGCTACCATCAGCATTAGTTTTTTCGATGCTAATACTTTGCATTTTACCTTCGGAATCTCGCTTTAATGACTCTATAATGCTTGTTTTGGCTAGTGAATCTGTGATTTTTGAGCCTGTTAGTTGTTTGGTTGTTGCATCATAGACCCACTCTGTTGTAGTTTTATTATTATTACCAGCGAATACCGCCAATGATTTTACTTTGCCTTTGAGCGGATGCTCTTTTGCTTGCTCATTAAGCAAATCTATTTCGCTATCCTGGCAAGCCAAGCATAGACTTAAAATTGAAATTAATAGCATATTTATTTTATTCATCTTGTAAACTTAGTTTAGGATCAGACATGAAAACCTGTTCTTTACTACCGTTTTAAAAACGGCCAACACAAAGACTAAATTAAAATTTAGCCTAACGCACAGCATCATTTGCCAACACTAAGGCGAACAGGGTATTTTTTACTCCACTTTTCGTCTAATACAACCAAGTTTTCAAAGCCCTGTTCTTTGTTGACTGCTTGATAAACCAGTTTCAAATCGGCAACAAATTCTTTTTTGTCTTTTTCAGCAATATAGCGTAAAGAATTGCGAATTTGATGTACCACACAAGTCTGAATTTGAGTTAAAGGAAACACCGTAGCAATAGCTTCAGGAAAACCTTTTAGACCATCAATACAGGCAATTAAGATATCTTCTACCCCTCTGTTTTTTAGGTCTGTAATGACCGATAACCAAAACTTAGCCCCCTCACTTTCAGAGACGTACATACCGATTAAATCCTTCTTTCCCTCTATATCCACCCCTAAAATGTTGTAAATAGCACGTGTTATTACCCCGTTCGCCTTAATGTTGTTAGTTGTCGTTAGGCTGAATTTTAATTCAGTCTATGTGTTTACCGTTCTTAGAACGGTATTCGTCAAAACTGCTAAAAAATTATACTTTTTGAGGTATCAATTACCCTCGTACCATAATACTCAACATCAATCAGGCCTCCTTTATCCATAAAATTACTTGCTGAAGAATACAGATAGTCTTCTGCTTTAGCTACTATTCCTGCACGAACTGGATTTTGATGAATATATTCAGACTTTTGAAAGAAAAACTTATCACTGTAAATCTCGACAGCATGGTTCTCATGTGTCCAAAATTGAGATGTAGTCATATTTGTTTTACTACGAGCCGCAAATTCAAACCTTTTCAACATCCATTCACGTCTACTTTCGGGTTCTGTTTTAATAGTATTTAGTATCTTTGATGCTGTAAACTTCTTTATATCTCTTACTAAATCAGACAATTTTCCATCTTTTGATGCTGCTATTAGATGTATATGGTTTGACATGATTACGTAAGAATACAGCCATAAACCTTTCTCTTTTTGGCTGTACCGAAAACTATCAAGTATAATATCTCGATAGCATTGCCTTGAAAATACGTCTACCCAGTCCACCACTTGAAAAGTCATGTAGTGTATTGACGATTGATTGATAATTTGATAACCTTGACTCATCTTTCATGCTCTATTAATTGCTTATTCTCTACTGCCGTTCTAAGAACGGCTAACACAAAGACTAAATTAAAATTTAGCCTAACGCACACTATCATTTGCCAACATTAAGGCGAACTGGGGGAACTGGGTACAGGATTCCAAGTAGTAGATAAATTCATATCACAAATAAATCCATCACATTTTTTTGAAATATTTTTAATAATACTTTTATCAGAACAAACAAAAGAATATTTGTAGTAATCAAAGCCATTACCAATAAAAATTTTAGAATCTGGTGTGATTATGTGATTAAACATTCTAAAATTTAGTTTCAACTCCTCCAAGTTATTTTTTATACTAATTTTCTCATTTTTATAAGAAAACTCTTGTAATAGAAATAAATCAAAATAATTCAAATCAAATAAAAAGTTACTAATTTCATCAATTTGATAAGGAGCAAAACTATCAAAAAAAGGCTCTATTAAGTTATTTGAAGATAATATGGTTTTATATATTTCATTATTATTTAATTCTTTTAGTACAGTATAATTATCTTTAAGTTCCAAGATTTTTGCAATATCAGACCAAGTAGTTTTTGTATTTTCAGAATAAAAATCGTTCAAATCATTTAAATTCTTAATATCCAAAAAATCAAACCAGTCCTTATTTTTTGTGAAAAAAAAAGGTTTAAAATAACAATATACTGACTCATAGATATCACCCCAATATACACTTAGATTTACATCAGTAACGGGTACACTAATAGCTCTTATTTCTTTAAAATCCATAATATTAATTATCAAATCTAATTTTAAATTCTGCTGAACCAATTTTAAAAGAGAGGGTGGGTCCACTTGTTGTATTTGATACAGGATAAAATCTTATTTTTAAAGTCCCCCGCTGGTCGAGATTTATAATCTTCGACCTCCGAGTAGTGGATTTGTAATCCACGTGCTTACACAATCAAACCCATTATCTCCGTTTCTAAAAGTCCTTTTCCTTTGCCCCAATAATCAATTGCTGAACTATAACGATATTGCCAAGCCTCCCAAACAAGACCAGCCTCCACAGGGTTTTCATGTATATAGTCGAGTTTTTGTCTAAAAAACTTCTCGCTATAAATTTCGATTGGATGAATACCATCTT
>JAIXOL010000081.1 GCA_027486845.1 Cytophagaceae bacterium | reverse complement strand
TTCAGAATAGTAGTTTGTAAGTTTGTTTTTGGGGGATTCATAAATTGATCTTTGATTCGTAAAACAAATATATCAGTTTTTTGAATCCCCATCTTTTTTTATGAACAAACCCTGATTTTGGAAATAAAAAAATCCCCAATCTTTTTGTTGAAGATTAGGGGATTATTAATGGGTCTTTAGATTTTTTTATGTAAAGTTTAAATTTTTATAAAAATTTTCTTTTTAAATAGCCATTGAAGAAGCAACCAATAAATTAGTAACATCAAGCCACCATGAACAAGTGGTTGATAAGGGATTCCGAAAATAGTTGAATAATTTTCGCCTAAATGAATTTTGAGTGATTTTGAGATATAAACCCCAAGTGCATCGGCTATGCAATAGGCTGCAATCGAATTCATACCAATTACTTTCAGAAAATACGCCCAATTTGTTTTTTCTTTAATATCTATTGTCCAATAAAAGAAAGCCAAGAACAAAAAGCAAAGTCCTCCACTGAAAATCACCCACGTTGGGGTCCAGATACGTTTTACATTTGGACAAATGCCAAGTTGATTTAAAATCAAACCAATGACTAAGCCCGAAATGCCTAGAATGACAAATTTTTTGAGTTTTTCGTAAGGGAGGGTATCAGATTTTAGAATATTTCCTGCTAAAAGCCCCAAAATCATTGTTCCGAGTGTTGGGATAAAGCTAAGTGTTGAATAACCACCACCATTGCGGACAAAAGGTTTTTCTCTTGGAAATAGATTCAGAAACCATTGGTCAAATGCCCAAGCGAAATTGGTGTTTTTATTCCAATGTGCTGCAAAACCTGTTAAATTATGTTCCCAGTCTTTGGTAACGCCAATACTCTTATAATCAAAATTGGCATCAGGAAGCGGATAAAGTGAAAAAGCCAACCAATAACCGAAAAGAATTATGATAAGTGCCGAAATTTGGATTTTCTGCGAACGGAAACCCAATAAAAATAAGATTGGATATCCTAAACCTATTTGACTGAGGGTATCTTCAAAAGTAAAATAGGTTTGTGTTTTGTATTGAGAACGTAGAAAAATTCCCAATAAAATTAAAATGAATGAACGTTTGAGTGCGTGAGTGAAAACTTTGCTAAAACTACTTTCTTGTGTAAGACGACTGGCGATGGAATAGGGGAGAACGACCCCGACCAAAAACGAAAATGACGGTTGAATCATATCGTGAAGCGAGCAGCCAACCCACTCAACGTGATCCTGATGGAAAGCGAGAAAACTCCAAAAAGTACTTTCTGGAAGTGCTTCGGAAACTTCTCCGAAATGTAAGACTTCGGCCATCATCAATAGCATGACAAAGCCACGATAGATATCGGCCGAAGTAAGGCGAGTTAGAACAGGCATAAGATTAGGTTTTATGCCTTAAAGATAATAATTTTTTATAATCTAACAATTATACGACCTATTTGTCCGCCTTTCAAAATTTTCTTGATTTCTTTTGGTAAACCTTTTAATGTAACAGTTTTGGTAATTGCTTGAATATTTGAAGGCTTCCAGTTTTTAGCGAAGTTTTTCCAAAGCTTTTTACGCCACTCAATATCACATTCAGATGAATCTATGCCAAACATCGATACGCCACGCAGGATAAAAGGAAATACACTCGTTGGCAATTCGGGAGAATTTACTAAGCCACAAATAGCTACTAATCCATTGTATTGCATTGATTTTAAGATAGTTGCGAGAATATTCCCACCAACTGTATCAATACAACCTGCATAGATTCCTTTTAATAATGGACGGCTTGATTTATCATTCACTTCTTCTCTAGAAATAACTTCTTTCGCTCCGATTTTCAGTAAAAAATCTCGCCCTTCGGGTTTACCCGTTACGCCTACAACGTGGAAGCCAAGTTTTGCCAAAATCATTACAGCCATTGTGCCTACGCCGCCCGTTGCTCCCGTTACGAGGACCTTCCCTTTTTCGGGAGTAAGTCCATTTTGCAATAATTTATCAATGCACAAAGCTGCGGTTAGTCCAGCTGTTCCGAAAATCATGCTTTCTTTTACTTTTAGTCCACGAGGAAGTTTTACAACCCATTTGGCAGGTACACTGATATATTGTCCAAAACCACCTGAAGTGTTCATGCCGAGGTCAAAGCCAGTTACGAGGACTTTATCACCTTTCTGAAAATCGGCTGATTGGCTTTCTTCAACTACACCAGCGGCATCAATACCTGGCGTGTGTGGGTAATTACGAGTTACCCCACGATTACCAGTTGACGAAAGAGCATCTTTATAGTTTAATGAAGAATATTGTACTTTGATTAAAACTTCGCCCGCTGGCAAATCTTCGAATTTACGCTCAATGATGTTTTGGGAGAAAGTCTTATCTTCGTTTTCGGTGATGTAGAATGCTTGGAAAGTTGACATTGTTTGATAGTTTTATATTTGGTTGTACTCGTTTCAAATAGGAATACATCAAAATGTCTTTTTTGTTCAAAAATTAGACTAAAGTTTCTACTACATTTTCGGCAAACCAAGCTCTACATTCTTCTAAATTTGATTCACCAGAAGCGATTTTTAGGATGTAATTAGTTAAAAGGTTATCATTGATATCCAAGCTTAAATCAAACCCATTTAGATTCAAAAAAAGTAATGCCGAGGCTAAACCTGTTCGTTTGTTTCCATCTGAGAAAATATGATTACAAATAATATTATAGCAATAGATGGCCGCTTTATCTGAAATATTTGGATAAAGAGATTCGCCAAACATTTCCGATTGAACAGCATCAAGTAAATAATCTAAGTTTTCTTCGTGTAGAAAATTATTAGGAGGCATAAAATTTCCACCATGAGCATCAACTGTCGCTTTATTAAGCTGAATAACTCTTTTTTTTTGTTAAATATCTCATCAAGCTAATGCCTTAAAAGTTGCTTCAAAACGAGTAAAATTTTTCTTTATTAGTTGCTCAAATTCGTCATCTTCGTTTAATGTTTCCTCGCTAAGAATTTCTCTTAAAAGCTTTTTAAAAGTTTCTGGTTCTTCAGTGATTAATTCACGCAAAGCATCTTTTACTATTTTTTTATCCAAAACTGCTGTCATAATTGTAGTATTTTTTACAAACTTAACGATTTTTGTTGAAAAAAGTTTTTTGGTTTAAACACAAAAAAGGTCTTAGAATTTCTCCTAAGACCTTTTTTGTATATTGAGCTGGCTGATATTACATCATGCCGCCCATGCCACCACCGTGTGAGTGACCCATGTCTGGAGCTTTATCTTCTGGAATATCAGATACAACTGCTTCAGTTGTAAGCAATAAACCAGCGATTGATGCAGCATTTTCAAGTGCCAAACGAGTTACCTTCGTAGGGTCGATGATACCAGCTGCCAACATATTTTCAAATTTATCTTCACGAGCATTATAGCCGTAATCGTCTTTTCCGTTTTTTACTTCTTGTACAATTACCGAACCTTCGCCACCTGCGTTTGCTACAATACAACGCAATGGAGATTCGATTGCCGAACGGATGATTGCGATACCAGTAGTTTCGTCACCGTTTAAGCCCTCAAGATCAACTAAAGCTGACTGAGCACGAATCAATGCTACACCACCACCAGCTACGATACCTTCTTCAACGGCAGCACGAGTTGCGTGAAGTGCATCATCAACACGGTCTTTTTTCTCTTTCATTTCAACCTCAGTTGCAGCACCAATGTAGATAATAGCTACACCACCTGACAACTTAGCCAAACGCTCTTGTAATTTCTCACGGTCATAGTCAGAAGTTGTTGATTCCATCTGAGCTTTGATTTGGTTTACACGGCCAGCGATTAATTCTTGGTCACCAGCACCATTAACGATAGTAGTATTATCTTTGTCGATAATGATTTTATCGCAATGTCCTAAGTAAGAAATATCAGCATTCTCCAATTTGAAACCTCTTTCTTCAGCAATTACAGTTCCACCAGTCAAGATTGCGATGTCTTCCAACATTGCTTTACGACGGTCGCCAAAACCTGGAGCTTTTACAGCTGCAACTTTCAATGCACCACGGATTTTGTTTACAACCAATGTAGCAAGAGCCTCACCATCAACATCTTCAGCGATGATTAATAACGGACGGCCTGTTTGTGCTACACCTTCTAATACTGGAAGAAGTTCTTTCATCGAAGAGACTTTTTTCTCAGAAATCAAGATGAATGGTTTTTCCATTTCAACTTCCATTTTCTCAGCATTAGTAACGAAATATGGAGATAAGTAACCTCTGTCGAACTGCATACCTTCTACAGTTTTAACTTCGGTTTCTGTTCCACGAGCTTCTTCAACTGTGATAACACCTTCTTTACCAACTTTTTCCATTGCGTGAGCAATCATTTGACCAATTTCAAAGTCATTGTTGGCAGAGATAGTTGCTACTTGCTCAATTTCTTTTGAAGTTGAGATTGGCTTAGATTGTGCTTTCAAAGCAGCTACAACTGCTGTTACAGCTTTTTCGATACCACGTTTCAAATCCATTGGATTTGCACCAGCAGCTACGTTTTTTGCACCGATAGTGTAGATAGATTGTGCTAATACAGTTGCAGTTGTAGTACCATCACCAGCTTGGTCAGCAGTTTTTGACGCTACTTCTTTCACGAGTTGAGCACCCATATTTTCGATAGAATCTTTCAATTCGATTTCTTTAGCTACTGTTACACCATCTTTCGTGATAGCTGGTGAACCGAATTTTTTATCGATGATAACATTACGACCTTTTGGTCCAAGTGTTACTTTCACTGCATTTGCAAGAGTGTCAACGCCACGTTTCAATTTCTCTCTTGCGTCTGTATCAAATATAATTTGCTTTGCCATTTTTTTTAATTTGAAAATTTGCTAATTTGAAAATTTGGGAATTAAATTTAAGAATCTTGAAAATTTGAGAATCGTGCAGAAATTATTAGAAAAATTACACATCTCTAGATTTTCAAATCAATTACACTATTGCGTAAATATCAGACTCACGCATAATGAGGTATTCTTTACCGTCAACAGTGATTTCTGTACCAGCATATTTACCATAAAGCACGTTATCACCTACTTTTACTAAAGTTGGCTCATCTTTTTTGCCTGGACCTGCTGCTACTACAATACCTTTTTGTGGTTTTTCTTTTGCTGTATCTGGGATGATGATACCGAATGCTGTTTTTTCCTCTGCCGGAGCAGCTTCTACCAATACTCTGTCTGCTAAGGGCTTGATGTTTACTGACATTTTATTCTGAGTTTTTGAGTTTAAAAAATTTAAGATTAAGATATGAGATACAAGATTTAGGGCCGAAGAAACAAGACTTAAAAACGATTTAAAAATTGAATCTTTTTACCTGTCTCGAATCTTTAATCACGAATCTTTGACGTGATAACATTGCCACAAAAGTTCTGCCAACGAGCGGCAAAGGTACGATTTTCTGACAAAATTTCAGTTTTGACTGCCAAAAATGTTTCAAATACTGACAAGAAATGTTTTTTTATAAGTTTTATTGATATGTTGTCAGTCTATGAGGGGATTTAGAAATTATATCGAAGTGTCAATCCTATGGAGTTTTCATCAGTTTTAAGTTGTAAATTACTCATATTGTTTTGTCCAAGTGCTTGATTATATTTGATTACTGCTTTTTTTATATGAGATTTTCCGAGTAATGAAAAAGTGATGCTTCCAGCCAATGTTGCCCCGATTATACTTAAATAAGTACTTGTATAAAACCCACTTTGGCGAGTACGTGGTTTGTTGAGCGTAGCAAGTACATAGATAGTTGGTATAAAACCAATTGCTTGCCCGATGCCAGTAAATGTTTTATATCGGCGGTAATGAAAATTTACATCTGAATTATTTAATTCAAAGAAGGGTACTTCGAGCGAGTTGTAGCCACTCAGTCGGCGGTCACCGTAATAATATGCTCCATTAACTTTTTGTAAAGGTTTTAGATAATATAGCTTTCGTGTGATATTTGGATGATAATTAGCCGAATCTTTCTGAGCAAAAATATTGAAAGACAGTATTAAAAGTAATAGTGTGGCAAATATTTTCATTTGAAATGTAAGTTAGTGGTTTTGTAACTTAATATCAGCGGTTCAAATTTTTTCGTAGGAAAATCCGATTTGGACATTCCTACGAAATTAATCTGAATTTTCTTAGATAAAACTAAATTGTGATGTAAATCTATGCTAATATTGGTTCAATTACTTTTCCTGCAACATCAGTTAATCTAAATGGTCGCCCTTGGAAGGCATAAGTTAACTTTTCGTGATCAAAACCCATAAGATTCAAAATAGTTGCTTGCAAATCATGTACGTGTGTACGGTCTTTTATGCCATAATAACCTAAATCGTCGGTTTCGCCAAAGGTCATACCTTTTTTTAATCCACCTCCTGCCATAAAGACTGTAAATGCATCGAGATGATGATCACGACCTTTAAAAGGTAAGGTTTGTCCGTCACGGTTTTCTTGCATGGGGGTTCTGCCAAATTCTCCGCCCCAAACTATCAAGGTTTCGTCGAGCAAACCTCGCATTTTTAGGTCTTTTATTAAGGCCGTTACCGAGCGGTCAGTTACTCGACATAAATCTTTAAAACCGCCATCAAGTGAAAGACGTTGGTCGGTGCCATGTGAGTCCCATCCCCAATGGAAAAGCTGGACGAAACGAACCCCATTTTCAATTAAACGCCTAGCCAAGAGACAGTTATTGGCAAAAGAGCCTTCGCCAGGCACAGCACCATACATATTTCGTACCCATTCGGGTTCCTTGCTTGTGTCCATTACCTCAGGCACAGACATTTGCATCCTGAAGGCCATTTCGTATTGTGAAATACGAGTCAAGATTTCAGGATCTTGTACGGCTTCATATTGTTGTTTATTTATTTCGTTAATGGCCTCGATGGTTTGTTTTCGAATATCTCGACTCATGCCGTGTGGGTCAGAAACATACAAAACTGGGTCGCCACCTGTTCGGCACTGAACGCCTTGATAAATAGATGGTAAAAATCCACTCCCCCAAACGCTTTTTCCTGCATCGGGGCTTCGTCCACCAGAAGCCAAAACAATAAATCCAGGAAGGTTTTGATTCTCAGAACCTAAACCATAAACTGACCATGCACCAATACTTGGCCGCCCCAGTCTTGGGCTTCCAGTATGCATCAATAGTTGTGCAGGGGCATGATTGAACTGGTCGGTGTACATGGCTTTCAAGAAAGTCAAGTCATCGGCAACTTCGGGTAGGTAGGGGAGGAAGTCAGAAATTAACGCACCTGAATTTCCGTGTTGACTAAATTGACCAATTGAACCTAGCATCTTAGGTACGCCTCTGATGAAGGCAAACTTTTTCCCTTCCAAAAATTCTTGTGGACAATCCTGTCCATCAAATTTTTGCAATGCGGGTTTATAATCAAAGAGTTCTAATTGAGATGGAGCTCCCGCCATGTGAATATAAATAACCTGTTTTACTTTCGGAGTAAAATGTGGTTTCTTAGGAAACATAGGATCGGTGAGTGCTTGTGCTGGGTTTTCTTTTCCCGAACATCCGCCCATCAGTGAACCAAAAGCCATTGCTCCAAGCCCCGTTGTGCAGGTTTGAAGGAAATGGCGACGTGTTTGGTACTCAGCTTCAGCGTGAAGAAACTCTTTGATTAACTTTTGCATGGTAAAGATTGAATTTGCCTCCTAAATTACGAAAATATTTGTATTGCCAAGTCGAGTTTTTAAATATTTGGTCTTTATTTCGATAATCTTGTAAATTTGAAACTGAACTTTAAACGAAAATATTTACTTTTGCATAATGACTATATTGTCGTAGTGTTATTATTATGTTAAATTTTAATGTCCAAACTTGCAGCTCAAGATAAATTTCTTGACTTTTCTGATTATGGAAGACCATTTGCCCAAATTATCGCTAATCAATTAAAAAATACTCGTTTTACTCCAATTCATTTAACACTTCTTTTTGGAATCTCTGGCTTAATTGCAGTTTATTGTATCCTCAATGCTTATTATTGGTGGGCGGGTTGTTTTCTTATCATCAAGTCAATTCTTGATGCAGCTGATGGCGAGTTATCAAGAGTGAAAAATACGCCTTCTTATACAGGGCGATATTTGGATAGTGTCTTTGATATTATCCTGAATTTTATATTTTTGATGACTATTTGCTTCATTTCGGATAGCTCATGGGTACTTACATTGATTGCTTTTTTGTGTATTCAATTGCAGGGAACGGTTTATAACTTTTATTATGTGATTCTGAGAAATAACTCGGTAGGAGGCGATGCTACAAGTAAGATTTTTGAGACGGAAACACCTAGAGCATTCGCCAATGAAAATCAGAAAACAGTTAATACATTATTTGTCATTTATTTAACTCTTTACGGTATTTTTGATAGAATTGTTTATGTTTTAGATGCAGAAGCATATAAAATAAGGACTTTTCCTAATTGGTTCATGACCTTGGTATCAATTTACGGCTTAGGCTTCCAGTTGTTGATTATTGCCATAATGTTAGCCTTCAATTTGGTTAATTTCATTGTGCCATTTTTTATTGTTTACACATCATTTACAATAGTTTTTATTGGAATCAGACGCTTATACCTGTCAAAATAGCTTTAAATTTTACTCTTAAGAACGTCCACATCGAACGTTCCTAAGAGATTTTTTAGAATAAATGCCTTATCAAGCGGAAACTTTTTCAGCTACAATGCTTTCATAAACACCATCCCAAAGTTCGATGCGTTTTTGGAGCGATTGAATGGTGGCAGTTTCAACTTCTTCCCAAAACTCTTTATTTTCACCACATAAGTTGGCTGTCATTTGTAAAGCTAGGTGACTGTGGTGATCGCCATCTACTTCGATATGGCGTTCAAGATAATATTTGAAAGTAGAGATTTTCTCTGGAACACTCAGATGAATATCATTGATTATTGACATGAACATTCCTGGAATCAAATCTTCACGACCGAATGTAAAAATAGCCGCCTGAAGATAAGATTTGTTGCTTTTGATAATATCAAATGTAAAATTAACAAAACTACGTGCAGCATTGGGTGTGCCAGCCATAACGAACGATGATTGTAAATCGCCAGATTCTTTCAAAATAGAAATGAATTTTTCAATTTGTGATGTCTCTACTTCTGCTTGACGCATGGCATCTAGGTATAACTCAAAATGACTTTTACGAACGCCATTCATGTCCACATCTGACTCTTCACCTGCTACGATTTCGTTGATTAAATAGCGAGTTTCAGCCGACCCTACTGGAAACCACGGCACTGTTGTACAAGTAAGATTGCTTTGCAGAGATTTGAGCAGCGACATAAAATCCCAGACTGCAAATACATGATACTGCATAAAAACTTTTAGATTGTCGAGGTCATTGATTACTGAATAAACTTTATGATTGATAATCTGCTGTCTTAAAGGTTCGATTTTTTCTTGAAGTGATTCTATGTAATGGTTCATGATAAAATTAAGATTTATTCAAGACTAACATTTTGATGTAGGAAAATGTTAGGATATTCAGAAGTTTTTAATAAAAATTTAGATAGGATTAAATTTAGAGAAAGTTTTTGAGAGGGTTCAAATTAAAAATATTGCTTGTGTGGAAGATTAGTAGAAGGAGATTTTTTGAAAAAAAATAATTTTTGCTATCTTGGGTTATATTCAACCACTATTTAATAACCTTTATGATAAAAATAGCATTCATTATTAATGGAAAAGCTCAAAAAAAGAAAAGCTTGATTTATGAAATAAAAAGAGTTTTTGATGAAATTTTGTTTCAAATAAAAATTTGTGAAACAAAGTTCGAGCAACAAGCCATTTTATTGACTGAAAGTGCTGTAAATGAAGGATTTACACATATTGTTGCTTGTGGAGGTGATGGAACACTCAACGAAGTTTTAAATGGACTTTTAAAAACAAAGCTGCCAAATATAAAACTTGGATTAATACCGAAAGGTTCTGGAAATGATTTTATAAAAACCGCTTGTTCTCCTCAATCTTTGACTGGTTTAAAGGAATCAATTTTGAGAAAAAATTTTAAGAAAATAGACATTGGCTTTGCAGAATTTATCTCGAAAGACGGGCGTGAAACTTCTCGTTATTTTATTAATATTGCAGATGTTGGTATTGGTGGTGTAATTGCACAGCAACTTGATGAGGCTATTAAAATATTTGGTTCAATCATTACCTATCAGTATTTTATTATAAAAAACTTGTTGATTTATAAATCAAAACAATTAAAAGTAACCGGCGATGATTTTGAGTATTCGGGTAATATTATGAATTTTTGTGCAGCTAATGCAAAGTATTTTGGAAGTGGTTTAGGAGTTGCCCCCGATGCAGATATTTCAGATGGTTTACTCAATGTAATTGCAATTGGTGAAGTAAGTTTGATTGATTATTTAAAAAACTTCCCTAACTTGAAAAAATGCAAGCGTTTGGTTCATCCTGCCGTCAAATATTATACTTCAAAGACATTACTTTTTGAATCGTCTAAGTATCAAATACCGATTGATATGGATGGTGAATTTGTAGGGTTTTTACCTATGAAGATAGCCATCCAACCAAAAGCAATCGACTTTATTCAATAGTTATGATTACAGCACAAACCTTTCAAAAATTAGCCCTAGCTTTCGATGAGAGCGAAGAACTTCTGCATTTTAGTAAGATTTCGTATCTTATAAAAAAGAAAACATTTGCTACCCTCAACGAAAAACAACAAAGAGCTACCTTGAAACTATCAGAAAATGATTAATCTATCTTCTCCATGTATGGCGATAAAACTGCAGTTTTTCCAGTACCAAACAAATGGGGTAAGCATGGCTGGACACATTTTTATCTCAATAAATTAGATGATAAATTTTTGAATGATGCTCTTACGGCTGCATATTGCGAGGTTGCTCTTCAGAGATTAGTGGCTAAATATATACAATTATAAGTAGGGATTAGGAAAGTCTAGAGTATAGATTTATATGTTCGTCGGTAAATCTTCCCCAAGAAAACTTGGCTGCTTGTAAAAGAGCCTTTTTACTTAACTCTTTTCTAAGATTTGCATTTTGATAAAATTCCAACATAGCTGCCGAAATGGCGGTTTCATCGGTTGGCTCAATCAAAATTCCAGCATCGCCAACCACTTCTGGAATTGAACTTTTTGTGGATGAAATCACAGGAGTTCCGCACTGCATAGCTTCGAGCGGAGGTAGCCCAAAACCTTCGTAAAGCGAAGGATAAACAAATCCAATAGCCGAAGAATACAAAGCTGCCAAGTCCTCATCTTCCACAAAGCCAGTTGTGATAATTCGTTCTTTTAGTACAGGATTCGATTTAATTTCGTCAAAAATGCTATCAAATTGCCAACCTTTTGTGCCAACAAGAACTAAGTTTAAATCTTTGATATGTTCTTGTTGAATGAGTTTCAAGAAAGCCCTTATCGTACGTTCGATATTTTTGCGAGGCTCTAAGGTAGAAACTGAAAGGAGGTGTTTGCTTTCAGCTGAAATATTGTATTTTTTTAGGATTCTTTCTATTTTTGATTTGTCTGTTTCTTGATAAAATACATCCTTCGAGGCAGCTAAATGTATCACCGAAACGCGTTCGGGCAAAATACCAGTTGCTTCACATAAATCATTTTTTGTTGCCTCCGAAACACAAATGGGTGTTGTTTGTTCATCAATGCTTTCCAAAATTTTATGCATTATCATTTTGTTCCATTCACCAAAATATTGTGGAAACAAGTGCGGAATAACATCATGAATGGTAATGATTTTTTTGGGTTTTGAAAAGCCCTTTAATTCTTTAGGAATTGGCAAAAATGGTGAATGATAAATATTGTAATTCTCAAAAGAAATTGGATTAAACGAAAATTTTGGTTTAATATACCCACGAGTACGCACAAAAGCCTCTCTAATAACCTTTTGAGAGAATGATTTAAACGGGAAAATAGAAATAATCGAGCTCTCGAATTTGGCTCTAACTTTATCTGTTTTTTTATTGACCAAATTAAATTTTGATTCTGGGAAATATTCTTTTAGATAACTTATCATTTCAGGCAAATTTTCGGTATTTGCCAACGAAAGTTCTATTTCATTGCTTGTGTGCAAGCCTTTGAAAAGCTCTTCGGCAACTCTGAAAATTCCTGTACGAGATTGTTCATGGTAGTAGCCCAAGCCCAAAACTGATGTATCTAAAATGACTTTATTCATTTAAAAAGGTGCTTATTTTGTTAAAAACTAATGCTTTTACTGTATCAGTTTCAACATTTTCTTGATAGATAATCTCTACATTTTCTCGCTCAAATGGTAATCCATAGCTTTGTTTGTGGTTATGAATGAGGTAAACAGGGAAGTTGGCCAATGGAAAAAACGGTAGACCTGCTCCTTTATAAATCGTAATAGTTTTACAGAAAACACAACAAAAATGCTCTGGAAAAGAATCAAGTGTAAGTGCAAACTTAGCCTTTTGTGATAGAACAGCTATTTCCTGAATGTTGATTTTGGCCGAAGTATCAATAACTTGGTTTTTGAAGGTATCTGCAACCAAATTTAAAATTTGTTTTGACATTGAATTTTGTCCGCATAACAAAACATTTATAGCATATTTATTTAAAATTTGCTCAATTAAATTCGCCCAAAAAGCTACTGAAAGTTGCCTGCGTTCGCCGCCAGCTTCTGGAAAGAGCATAAAAAATTGCTCATTTGTTAAACCGATTTTTTCTTGTACTTTTTCAAAAATTACGCCAGCAGGTATCGGGAAGTAAGGTTCAATATCAGTGAAAGTGCCTTTTACTCCAATTTCACGCAAAAGCATAAAATACATATCAAAATGATGGAATTCGTGCGTCGGTACATCAAATTCCTTGTCTAAAAGTCCACCCAAAGCACGTCTTGAAAAACCATAAGCTTTTTTTACTTTAATAAATGGTAAAACAAAATGTGCCACGGCATCGGTGTAACGAATATCAATATAATAATCATAGTCATATTGGCGAAGAGCTGGTAAAGCCTGACGAAATGTTCGGTAAAAAGCTTTAATTTTCGCCCAATGTGAAATCTTACGTCGGTTTGTTTGAAAATGATCAATATAGATGGTCTGATTGATGTATGGATTATTCAAATTTACAGGCTCACACCATTGGGCTGTTAATAAATCAATTTTTGCATTTGGGTAGGTTTTCTTAATGAGAGGAAACATGTAGGTGACTGTAAGAGCATCGCCCAAATGACCTATTGAAGCTACCAAAATACGAGGTGAATCATGATTAACAGGTGCTAAATTTCGCTTTTTGTAGAAAAGATTTGCATAAATATCCACAAAAAAATCCATGATTTTAAAAGGGATGGTTTCTCGAGGTGTTCCGCAATAATTTCTCATAAAGTGTTTATTTCGAAGGAAAGGTTTTCAACCTATCATTTTAAAATGAGTAGAGCAAATCAAAATTTATATCCCAACTTTTCTATCTCTTTTTTCCAAAAATCAGTTTCATAAATATCCCACGCATGGCATCCAAATGGCAGGCCTCTATTGAGACGAAATGCTTTTTCGGGCATGTGTTCAACGCCAAATTTCAGTGCTGTTCGCCAATTGGGGATTTTTAGTTGTGGAACATAACGGTTCAACTCAATTCCCCAAAACATATCTTCATTATATGAAGGGTGTGTCTTTACTTTTTCGAGATATTCTTTAATTTTTTGCTGGTTTTTTGGAATCATACTAAGTAATTTCTTAGTTTTTCTCAACGAAAACCCACCATTACCAACGGTTCGTTTCATAATGATTTCTTTAGGGCCATATTTACCATAAAGTTCCTCTTTTAGGTCGAACCAGAGAGCGATTTTCTTTTTTACATTCCAAATAAATTCCTTGATTTTCGATTCGAAATCTATCTCAATTCGCCACGGAGCCCCAATATAATCATATCCTTGCTGACACCAATAATTGAGTTCATCACGAAAAACAAAAGCATCTAACTGATAAATAAGCATATAATCGTATTTCAAAAAACGAATATAAAACTCTTCCGAAAGCATGAGTTTATTATAAGAAAGTGTACTTTTGAAGAAAGAATCCTCAAACGACTCAAATTGAATCTGCGAATATTGTTGCTGTAAATATTTGATATTTAGAGATTTGGGCTTTATCACGATAACTGGATAATGCCCCAATACACGTATTCCCTGTGCAAGCGAAATCTCTTCAGTCTTACTCAGTTTTTCTTGATAAATCGGAATTATTACGCAAACGCTCATTCTATTACTTCGGCTTTCGGCAGTCAGCCATCGGAATTTATACAATTTAAACTTATAAAATAAAGCTGACAAGCGAAAGCCGATTGCCAGAAAACCTCCCTTATATTATTGTACCCCCATCAATGGCAAAAATACCACCAGTTGTATAGCCAGACGCCGCTGAAGCCAAATAGAGTGCCATCGGCGAAATCTCTTCTACACTTCCCATGCGGGCAATAGGAAGATTTTTTGTAAAATGAGCCAAAGTTTTTTCGTTGTCCCAAAGTGCTTGACTAAATTTTGTTTTTATCAAACCAGGGGCGATTGCATTCACTCTGATACCATCTGACCCCCATTCTTTGGCCAAAACTTTGGTTAGCATATTCAACGAAGCCTTACTTACACTATACATACCCAAACCTGGGTCGGGTGTTGTGCCAGCGATACTACTAATATTTATTACGCTTCCACCACCTCGAGATTTCATGATTGGATGCACCATCTTTGCTAATTCAAAAGGAGCTTTTACATTTACTTGCATGATTTTATCGAAAGCACTTTCCGAACAATCAAGTGAGGGCCCGTAAACTGGATTCGTTGCAGCATTATTAACCAAAATATCTATTCCACCGTAAATTTCTACGCATTTATAAACCAAATTTCGGAGTTGAGCCATATCGCCAGTATTGGCGGCAATGCCTACGCACTCTCCACCTTCGGCATTTATTTCGGCAGTCAATACATCTAAATCGGGTTGTTTTCTACTACTAATGACCACTTTTGCTCCATAAGCAGCATATATTCGGGCAATTGCCTCGCCAATCCCTTTGCTCGCACCCGTAATTACGGCAACTTTATTTGTTAAATCGAATGTGTTTTTCATATTTGGTTTTGTTGTTCAATAATTTTAATCCAAATCTTTAGATTTCACAATTAACATAGGCACAAAACTACCAATTGCGAAGCCATTGATGAAGTACTTAATCACATTATCTACTGCTTTTTCGGGACAAACATTTTCAATAATTAGCGTCATTATTGCAATGATTATAAATGCAATAAAATATTTGCAATATATGGCCGCTTCGTAAATCTATTTGGTAAGCGGTTAAATAATAAGTATTCTACTGCAAAATTAAACCACCATCTAAAATCATGCTCTGACCTGTCATAAACGAAGATTCATCAGCGGCCAAATACAAAATTGCACTTGCAATTTCTTCAGGTTTGCCAAAGCGTTTCATAGGCGTTGCATATTGAAGTGCCTCCATATAAGCAACATCGCTATCTGCACCTTCAAGCATTGGTGTTTGTGTGAACCCAGGGCAAACAGCATTAATTCTGATACCGTGCTTGGCATATTCAATACCTGCAGTTTTGGTCATTCCGATTACAGCGTGCTTACTCGCCGAATAGGCAATATGTCCAACCATGCCCAAATGCCCAGCCACTGATGCGATATTTACTATATTTCCACTACGCTGAGTTATGAAATGCTGCAAAGCCACTTTCATGCAGTTCCAAAGTCCCTTTACATTTACATTGATTACCTTATCAAAATCTTCTTCTGGATATTTATCTGTTCGGATGCGAGGCCCGAGAATTCCAGCCGAATTAACCAAAATATCAAAACTCCCTAAAATGCTGATTGTCTGTTCAATCATGCGTTGCACGTCGTCTAGATTGGTTACGTTTACTCTAATGAATGACACATGAAGGCCAGTAGCTTCTATTTCCTCAACGAGTTCATTGCTCATTTTTTCTGCTAAATCGGCAACCATTACTTTAGCTCCTTCTTTAGCAAATAAAAGGGCTGTTGCTTTGCCAATACCAGAGTTTCCTCCTGTAATAATTACTACTTTGTCTTTAAATCTCATAGGTTGAATGTTAATGTATAATTAAAATGGGGTCGACCGTGCGATGAATAATTGAATGTGGCCAATTAATAATTTCTCATTATTAATTTTCAACGGGCGGCGTTCCGCTTTTCCATTATTTACCTACTTTTTCTCACAAAAATAAACAATTTCTTCGCTCGGCAATGAGTAGCGTTTCACTAAATCTTTAGACATTTTCATTACAAAATCATCTTCTTTTACCGTAAAACCTGCTTTTTCGAGTTCACGACCATAATCACGACCGAATAGACGGAGGTGGTCATTTTGCCAAAAAACTCGCTCACGTTCCCTTGGATCGGTGATGGTCGGGTCTTCAAAAGTATGTGCTTTTGTCCAGTCTTGTGGTGATTGTATAATTGCCCAGCTGTTTGGTTTCAAAACTCTATAAAGTTCCGACATCGCTTTGTGATAATCATCTACGTGTTCCATTACGTGATTGCAAATGGCTACATCAAAAGTATTTGCCTCAAACGGAATTTCATGAATATCCATTTTTACTTTTGCTAAGGGCGACTCAATATCGGCCGTGATGTATTCCAAATTTTTCATTTCTTCGAAACGGTCAATGAAACAATATTCAGGGGCAACATGTAGTACTTTTAGTGGAAGGCTGCCTGAGTGTCCTGCAGTATAAAAGTTTGTTCGCTGTTTCATATATAAAGCCATCAAACGGTGGCGTTCGAGAGCTAAACAATTTGGGCAAAGGGCATTCGGACGAGAAACTAAACGTCCATAAGGCAAAAATTTTGTTAGTTTGGCATCACAAACTGGGCATTCAACATTATTTCCTTTCAAGAAAAAAGTGTAAATTTTGAGCGGAATATGACTGAATAATTGAAGGTATTTTCGAGGTATAAATCGGAGTAAAAAACTAATAATTTTGCCCATGGGTTGAGAGTTCTGAGTTCTGAGTTCTGAGTTCTGAGTTTTAATTAAGTCGTATTTTTTTTGAGAAACAACACAAAATGTTGATTATCAAATTGTTAAAAACTAAAAGCAACAAATAACTGCTAATTGATAATTGATAATTGTTCTGTTTATTTCTCAAAATTAGTTATTTTTGTGCTTAGATTTTACACCGATACCAATAAAGATTCAAGAAGATGGAAGTTAAAAATCAAAAACCACCAGGAAAAAAAATGTTGAAACGAATGAGTCTTTATACCAAATGGCTTTTTAGTGCTGTTGGTGGCTTAATATTAATTGGTTTTGGACTGAGTATTTTTAGCGAAGCTGCAAATCTAAAACATACTAATTCTCCGTTTTTACGTTGGTTTTTGCTTGGCAGTTATAGCCTAATTATGATTAATGGTGGATTATGTGTATTTGGGCAAGCCATTATTTTTAAGGTAAGAATGGAAAACAAAAAACTTATTAAGAGGGCTCTTAAACAAAGAGATAAAAGAATAAATCAGAAACTCTCGATTACAAAAATAGATAATTCAAAGTCTCAATCTGATTAACTGTTTATTATCGAATCAATAAAAAAAGAGATACTCGTCGAGTATCTCTTTTTTTATTCGGTAAACGAACCGCAAGAATTATTTTGTAAATTCTGCTTTCAATGCCTCAATATCAACACGCTTGATATCTAATTTCAAAGATAAACGTTTGATTGTTGCAATTCTATTTTTAGCTACTGCTTGGTTTCTTTTTGCTTTACGCTTCAACTGTGTTACTGCCATTGTATTATGTATTTTAGACCCTAAAACCCATTTACTAATGGAGAATCAGAGCATAGTAAAAAATTTTTTAGAATATCGAAAGACCCTTTTTGAGGGGCTTGGGGCAAAATTAGGGTGCAAAGCTACGAAAATCAATTAACATTTAATAATTAACAATGACTTTTTTAAGCTAATTTTGTGATTGAAAAAAATAATTATAAAAAAAACGTCTGTATAGCATTTTCTTGCAGTGTTTTAGGGTGTAAACCCTTGTAAATTCAAAAAATAAAATGAGTAAACCAAGTTTAGCAAGAGGAACGAGAGATTTTGGGCCGTCGGTTATGGTCAAGCGAAATTATATTTTTGATACTATTAAGCGTACTTTTCAGAAATTCGGTTTTCAACCAATCGAAACGCCAACTATTGAAAATCTTTCGGTTTTGATGGGAAAATATGGCGATGAAGGCGACCAACTTTTATTCAAAATCTTAAATTCGGGCGATTTTTCAAAGGATTTGACCCCAAAAGATTTAGAAGATGGTTCTAGAAAAATCATGCCCAAAATTGCTGAAAAAGGTTTGCGTTATGACCTTACCGTTCCGTTTGCTCGCTTTGTGGTCATGAACCGCAACGATTTGGTGATGCCATTTAAGCGTTATCAGATTCAGCCAGTTTGGCGTGCCGACCGCCCTCAAAAAGGCCGTTATCGTGAGTTTTATCAATGTGATGCCGATGTAGTAGGTACGGATTCGTTGATTTGTGAAGCCGAAATTGTGTTGATGTTGCAGGAAATTTTGCAAAACTTGGGCATCAAAGATTTTACTATTAAAATCAATAACCGTAAAATTTTATCGGGTATTGCGGAAGTAATAGGAGTGAAGGGTAGTGAAGTGCCGCTAACTGTCGCAATTGATAAATTAGATAAAATCGGGAAAGAAAAAGTAGAGGATGAACTCCGTGAGCGTGGTTTTTCAGAAGAATCTATTGAGAAATTGCAGCCGGTTTTTAAAATACAAGGAGCTGATAGCCAAGTGTTTGAAAAACTAAGGTCTTGGTTGAAAGATTCTGAAACTGGTTTGAAAGGTATTGAGGAATTGGAGAAAGTTTGGTCTTTGGTGCAAAGTTTTGGTTTAGAAAACGCCAATACGCAACTTGACATTACCCTTGCTCGTGGACTGAGCTATTATACAGGAGCAATTTTTGAGGTAAAAGCCAACGGCATACAGATTGGTAGTATTTCAGGCGGAGGTCGTTATGATAATCTAACTGGTACTTTCGGAATGCCTGGACTTTCAGGAGTTGGTATTTCGTTGGGCGTTGACCGTATTTTTGATGTGATGGAAGAATTAGGCTTGTTTCGTGAAAATCAGTCAGTTACAACCAAAGTTTTATTGACTAATTTTGATGCTGAAGCTGAAAAATATTCTTTGCCAATCCTAAAGAAATTGCGTGATGCCGGCATCAATGCGGAAATTTATCCAGAATCAGTAAAAATCAAAAAGCAGTTTGATTACGCCAATCGAAAGAATATTCCGTTTGTAATCGTTGTAGGTTCAGACGAAATGCAATCGGGCGAATTAATACTTAAAAATATGACTTTGGGTGAGCAGGAAAAACTGTCTATCGAACAGATAATTAGTCGATTGGTATAGTTTCTGGAAATAATTATATTTGATAAAAATATAGAATTATGGTAGCATTAACCGAAAAATAACTTCCCAAGAGTGATTCGATGGATTGGCAAGAAATTGAAAGCCAATTGGTTAAAATCAGCGTGCCATTTCTTCCTCTCTCTTGGAAAGATGAATTTTTAATGGCCGAAAACCTCTAAAATTATTTTGCGGAAGTGATTGCGGGCTACTCTTTACTCGAACTTCGAGAAGAGGAAAATCAGAAAATAGATGAAGCAAAATTAATTGCTTGGGAAAGTGCCAGTATAGAATTGATACGTGAACGAAGTAAGTATTTTAAATATTCACTAAAAGAAAGACAAGCACTATTGATTAGGTTAATGAAAGAGGCTAAAGTGATTGAAAAGTTAAGGAGGTAATGGAATACAATATCGAATTGTCAAGAGAATTTAGTGAGAGAGTTTTTGAGAAAATTAAAAAGAAATATCTTTTTGAAAAAGAACCATCAATATATCCAATAGGTATAATTTTAGGTGGACAACATGGCTCTGGAAAATCTTTCTTGGTAAACGAAATTAAAAAAGAATTTCAAAAAGACTTCATTTTTATCAGCACTGACGACCTTCGTCTTTATCATCCTGCTTATGCTTTCCTCCAGCAAAACCCCGAAACACTTCAAAATGCCGCTAATCTCATAAATCCTTATGCTTCGGACTGGACTGAACGCTTAATCAAACATTGCATCGAAAATAAATTTAATCTCATTATTGACAATACGTTGGGCGGAAACATCAGTGCGGTTTATCAGACCATTGATATGCTTCGAGAAAACAACTTTTTTTTCCATCAAAGGCTCATGGCTGTGCTTGCTTTTATTAGCAAATTAAGTATTTTCTTGCGTTATGAAAGTCAATTAAAAGAAAAAGGTTTCGCCAAGTGGACACGCATGGAAGACCATGACGATAGATTTGAGAAGATTCCGAACCTTGCGGAGCTAATATTTACCACAAAGCCACCCGATATAACTCGATTTTACCAAAGAGTTGTTTCAGAAAAATCTACAATTTCCTTAAAGTCTTCTCAAGTTTTTTTCTTAGATAACAATGCCTTTCCTACCTTTGCATTTCTAAAAGAATTCAACTCATTCCGAAATCACTTAGAAGAAAACCACCTAGCGTTTATCAGCTACGCAATTAGTACGGTACATAATCTAAATCAAACTGAGAAATGGAAGTTTGGTAAAATTTTAAACAACCATTGTTTATGAATCAGAAAAGTTGCCGAGTAAACTGAAAAAGAAAATCTTGAAAACTATTACAAATATTTAATTAGAAAATGTTAAAAAACAGAAAATTCATCGCCTATACTTTGGTAGTAGTCACTACGGTAGCAGCTACTTTGTCCTTTTATTTTTGGCAAGTTGCCAATAGTGCTAATCTGAATGTTGAAGGTAAGAAAGACTTCGTTTTGTATATTCCCACTGATGGAACTTATAAAAATGTAGTTGATTCGTTGCATAAACATAAAGTAATTCATGACGAAATTTCTTTTCAATTTCTCTCAAAATTCATGGATTATCCTGAAAAAGTAAAGGCTGGACGTTACATCATCAAACCAAATTCAGGTAATCGTGTAATAATCGGGAAATTACGCCGAGGCGAGCAGGACGAAGTTCGTTTGACTTTCAATAATGTACGCCTAAAATCAGATTTGATTAAGAAAATGGGTGGTCGTTTTGAGTTTAAAACCGAAGAATTGGTTGATTTACTACGTAACCCAGAGGCCTGTCAGAAATTCGGTTTCGATACAACCACAATAATGTGTATGTTTTTGCCGAATACTTATTTTATCAGATGGACAACTACTCCTGAGAAGTTTATGGCAAGAATGCACGACGAATACAATAAATATTGGACGAGCGAACGCCTTTCTCAAGCAAATTCTATCAATATGACACCAATTCAAGTGGCAGTTTTAGCCTCAATCGTGCAATCTGAAACAAATAAAGTTGACGAAATGCCTCGAGTGGCTGGAGCGTATATTAATCGTTTGGCCACAAGTATGCCTTTGCAAGCCGACCCTACTGTTAAGTTTGCCGTTGGCGATTTTTCATTACGTCGTATACTCTATAAACATTTGGCCGTGAATTCGCCATACAATACTTACAAAAATACAGGTTTACCTCCCGGTCCAATTGCATTGCCTGAGCCAGTAGCTTTGAATGCTGTTTTGAATTACGAACGCCACAAATATGTGTATTTCTGTGCAAAAGAAGATTTTTCGGGTTATCATAATTTTGCCGAGACTTTTCAAGAACACACCAATAATGCTCGAATTTTCCAAGAAGCACTTGATAAAGCGAATATTAAATAATCTTCAGTAGGCAGTTTTCAATAAACAGTCTTCAAACAGAATAATTTATTACCAAAAAAGCGAAGTAAACATCAGATTACTTCGCTTTTTTGTATGTTTGTACCAACCAAACTTTAAAACTACTCTATGAAAATTATTTTCAAAAATTTACTTCTCTGTTCCTTATCATTTGCAACGTTTCAGCTTATTGCACAGAAAAAAACTGCCGATCTCGTTGTGTATAATGCGTTGGTTTATACGGTCGATAATCAATTTGCAAAAGTAGAAGCATTTGCTATCAAAGGTGGGAAATTTCTCGAAACAGGTACGTCCAAAAGTATTTTGGACAAATATGCTGCCAAACAGAAAATTGATGCTAAAGGAAAGCCTGTTTTCCCAGGTTTGTATGACCCACACAGTCATTTTTTAGGACTTGGCCAAATGCTCAGTCAATGCGACTTGGTTGATACAAAATCGTATGGAGAAATCATCGAACGCTTACAAAAATTTGAAGCACAGCACAAAGGCGATAGATGGCTGATTGGTCGTGGTTGGGACCAAAACGATTGGGATGTAAAAGTTTTTCCGACCAAAGAATTACTTGATAAGGCTTTTCCAAATAAACCTGTTTTCTTGACTCGTATTGATGGCCATGCAGCGGTTGTTAATTCAAAAGCTATTGAATTGGCAAAAATTTCGCCTGCAAGTAAAGTAAATGGTGGCGATGTGGAAGTTATGGATGGGCAATTAACTGGAATTTTAGTAGATAATGCCATGGGTTTGGTACGTAGGGTTATTCCTCAAGCTACTGATGTCGATAAACGAAAAATGCTTTTGGCAGCTCAAAAAGAGTGTTTTAAACTTGGACTTACAACTGTTTCAGATGCGGGTCTTAATCAAGACGATATTGATTTGATTGATAAAATGAATAAAGAAGGTTCATTGAAAATCCGTAATTATGTGATGGTTTCACTCGGAATCAGAAACCTTGATTATTTTATCAAAAAAGGAGTTTATAAAACTGACCGCCTTAATGTACGTTCATTTAAATTATATGCTGATGGTGCTTTAGGTTCACGTGGAGCGTGTTTACTCAAACCTTACAGCGATGAGCCTTCAAAAACTGGCTTTTTGTTGTTGAGTGCGGCCGAATTAGAACGAAGTCTTACACAAATTTATAATTCGGGTTTTCAAGCAAATACCCATTGCATTGGTGATTCAGCCAATCGTTTGATTTTGGACATTTACGGGAAATTATTGAAAACAAAAAATGACCGCCGTTGGAGAATCGAACACGCACAAGTGGTTGATCAACAAGATGTTCCGAAGTTTGGTAAATACTCAATTATTCCTTCAATTCAAGCTACGCACGGTACATCGGACATGTATTGGGCTGACGAGCGTTTGGGTGATGTGCGTGTAAAAACGGCTTATGCGTTTCAAGATTTATTGAAGCAAAATGGATTTTTGGCTAATGGAAGCGATTTTCCTGTTGAATTTGTGAACCCTTTGTATGGTTTTCACTCGGCAGTTGCTCGCCAAGATGCCAAGAATTTCCCCGAAGGTGGTTATCAGATGGAAAATGCACTTACCCGTGAACAAGCCCTAAAAGCCATGACAATTTGGAGTGCGTACGCCAATTTTGAAGAAAAAGAACGTGGTAGCATAGAAAGAGGAAAAATGGCTGATTTTGTGATTTTAGAAGATGATTTGATGCTCGCTCCAAAAGAAAAACTTAGAAATGTAAAGGTTTTGAATACTTATGTTGGAGGCGAGAAGGTTCATTGATTTAATAATATAATCTGTTTAAGTCGTACAATTCTGTAAATTGTGCGACTTTATTATAAAATAAATAGTTGATAATTATATAGTTAAAAATGATAAACGTACTTTTCGTTTGCCTCGGCAATATTTGTCGCTCTCCAATAGCCGAAGGCACTTTTCGAGAATTAGTAAAAAAACGTGGTTTGCAAGATGAAATCTCTTGCGATTCTGCAGGAACGGCTGGCTATCACATCGGGCAATTAGCAGACCAGCGTACCGTGAAAAACGCCGAAAAACATGGCCTAAAACTCACCCATCGTGGGCGTAAACTTTCAGTAACAGACTTAGATGCTTTCGACCATATAGTAGTTATGGACGAGGCAAATTTCAAAGATGTAAACGATTTTTACTACAAAACTAAGCACAAAACACCGTCGGCTGATAAACTTTTTTTACTTCGTGACCACGACCCCGAAACTCGTGGCATATCCGAAGTACCTGACCCATACTACGAATCAGAACCATTTTTTGAGGATGTTTACCAAATCGTATGGCGAAGTAACGAGGCTTTGCTTGATTATTTGATTGAAAAACATCAAATCGTAAAAACTGAGGAGTGATTAACTTTTAAAATCGAAGATTTACTGCTGAAACATCAAAATGGTTCAGCAGAAATAAATAGCAGAGGAAAGAAAGTTTTAGCCGAATTGAAAAAAAAATGAGTAAATTTGGGGAATTAAACCATCAAAAATATGAGGCTGATTATTGAACAAATAAATGACCAACAGAAAAAAGCATTTATGGTTGTTGCAAAGGCGATGAATGTGAAGGTTGAGAAAGAAGTTTCTGAAAATCAAGTTATAACAGGTTTTAGAAATGCCCTTAAAACAATGAAACAAGTAAAAGTAGAAGCCCGTCCTATCGAAGATATACTTAATGAGTTATAAAATAAAAGCCTTAACTGATTCTGAAAAAGAACTAAAACGACTCTTTAAAAAATACAAGTCGTTAGGGTTTGGTATTACGAATCTTATTACAAATCTTCGAGAAAATCCTACTTTAGGGACTCCAATCGGTAAAAATCTTTATAAATTACGTTTGGCAATATCTTCAAAAAATCAAGGTTAACGTGGAGGTGCAAGGGCGGTCCGCCGCCGCGGTTATTTCCTGCTTTCAAGTGATAGAAGAAATAGTTTATCTGGTTTATATCTACGATAAGAGTGAAATTAATAATATTTCTGAAAAAAAATTAAGGAATTAGCAAAGAGTTTTGAAAATTAACCAAAGACTTATGAACAAAAAAGTAGCATTAATCATCCTTGATGGATGGGGAATTCCTAAAAAAGGAGAAGAGTGGCGTTCGGCAATCGAAGCTGCCAATGTACCATATTTCAGAAAATTGATGAGCGAGTACCCAAATAGTACGCTTGAAGCTTGCGGTCGTGCAGTAGGTTTGCCAAACGGACAAATGGGTAACTCAGAAGTTGGTCACATGAATTTAGGGGCTGGCCGAGTGGTTTATCAAGAATTAGAAAAAATCAATATTGCTGTTGAAGAAGGGCATTTGGCCAAAGAACAAGTTTTGGTTGATGCTTTTGAATATGCCAAAACCAATGGCAAGAAAGTTCACTTTATAGGTTTAGTGTCAGATGGTGGCGTTCACTCGCACATCGACCACGTAAAAGGATTGGCCAAAGCCGCTGCTGATTATGGTTTGACCGATGTTTTCGTTCATGCGTTTACCGATGGCCGTGACTGCGACCCAAAAAGCGGAAAAGGTTTCTTGGCCGAACTTCAAGCAACACTTGACCAAACTGGCGGCAAATTGGCCTCTGTGACTGGCCGTTATTACGCAATGGACCGAGATAAGCGTTGGGAGCGGGTAAAAATGACTTACGATGCCATGGTAAACGGCATTGCGGCAGTTGACGAAAACGTAGAGGGCTTAGAAGTAAAAATTCAGATTGAAGAATTACCACAAGTAATGCAAGATTTTTATGATGAAGGCATTACTGACGAGTTTTTGAAACCAATCGTAATCGTTGAAGATGAAAAGCCTGTTGCTGTAATTGAAGAGGGTGACGTTGTGATGTGCTTTAATTTCCGTACCGACCGTGGTCGTGAAATTACTGAAGTGCTAACTCAAAAAGACTTCCCAGATTTCGGCATGAAAGCCTTGAATCTTTACTATATAACAATGACAATGTATGACGAAACGTACAAAAATGTCAAGGTTATTTACGAAAAAGATAATCTGAATAATACTTTGGGTGAAGTTTTAGAGCGAGCGAAGAAAAAACAAATTCGTATTGCTGAAACCGAAAAATATCCGCACGTAACATTTTTCTTTTCGGGCGGACACGAACAACCATTCGAGGGTGAAAGTCGTTTGATGTGTCCATCACCAAAAGATGTTGCTACTTATGACTTGAAGCCACAAATGGCCGCTTTCGATATTGACGAAGCAATTATTCCAGAATTACAAAAAGGCGAAGTAGATTTTATCTGCTTAAACTTTGCTAACCCTGATATGGTTGGTCATACAGGCGTTTTCTCAGCGGTTGTATCTGCAGTTGAATTTGTTGATAAGTGCCTTGAGCAAGTCGTAGAAACTGGTTTGGCCAATGGTTATACATTCATCGTAATTGCTGATCACGGTAATGCTGATTATATGATTAACGACGACAAAACGCCAAATACTCAGCACTCACTCAACCTTGTACCGTGTATTATTGTTGATAAAACAGACCGTTTTGAGGTAAAAGATGGTAAATTGGGCGATATTGCCCCTACGATTCTGACTTTGATGGGCGTAGAAATTCCAAAAGAAATGACGGGAAATGTTTTAATATAAAATACTAATTTCGTAGCTTTTGATTTGCAAACCTTATGCTACGAATAATACATAACAAAAATCCCCCAAGAGCAAACTCAAGGGGGATTTTTATTTATCTTAATATTAGCAAGGCAATATTTACCGAACGTCGGTCGCTTATTCACTAATTCAAAACTAAGTTTTATGCGTAAACCGCTTCGGCCACTTTATTGAAATCTTCAACGCTCATTGATACCTTTTCAACTGACACGTTTGCTTTCAAAAACTCACGTACTTTCTTGCCGAATGCACGATCAGTATAACGACGAACAGCGTTGTCTTTATTTTCTTTCAAAGTTTTACGAGCCATTTGGTCAATCATTTCTTCCAAACCTTCGTAAGCATAGCCACCGAAATAGTTTTTCATTTCAGCTTTTACTTCTTCAACGATGTCAGTATATTCTAATTTAATATCGCTATTTGAAGCAACTTCATTACGAATCAAATCCATGCGTAAACCTTTTGCAAAAGCATCGTAGTCTTTCTCGATGTCTTCAACAGTAAATTTGCCGTCGTTGATATTAAACAACCATTTTTTCAAAAATTCGTCAGGAAATTCGATAGAAACGTTATCTAAAAGTGTTTTTTCTACTTCAAAATCTAATAAATGTTGGCTTTCACGGCTGTAATTTTCGCCAATGATTTTAGAAATTTCAGCTCTAAATTCTTCTTCATTACTAACCTTTCCTTGACCAAGAGCTTGATCAAACAATTCTTGGTTAAGTTCTGCAGTACCAACTCGTGTGATTTTCTCAACTGTCAATTCAAATTCACCGCTCAAAGCCGAAGCTTCTTCTTCAGTTTTGCCTGTAGCAAAGCCTAAATCTTTCGTGTTTGAGAAAATTGATTGGATATCAAATTTTACGCTACTTCCCTTTTCCAAACCTTTGAAAATGTGAGCTGATTCTTCTTTCACACGCTCAGTCGGGATTGTTGCATCTTTTACATCAAATTCCGAAGATTCTTGTTTCAAAGTTCCGAAAATCATATCACCAGCTTCAACTTCTTCAACCTCCGTGTCTTTACCGAAACGCTTGCGTACATCGGCAATTGCTTCTTCGATTTTGTCTTCTGAAACCGTAATATCATAAGTTTTGATAGTAGGAATTTTTGATAAATCTACTGAAAAATCAGAAGCTGTTCCGATTTCATATTCAAATGTAAATTCTTTTTGGTTGTCCCAGTCAATGTTTTGAGCTGCTTCATTATCTGGCAAAGGGTCGCCCACAACACGTAATTTGTTTTCAGCAATATAATCATTCACAGTTTTAGATACCATGTTGATAACTTCATCAACTAATATACTTTTACCATGCAATTTTTTGATATATTCTTTAGGCACCATTCCGGGACGGAAGCCCTTTATTTGAGCAGTTTTGCTATATTGTTTGATTTTTTTATCAACCTCAGGCTTATAATCAGCTTCGATGAGGGTTACTTTCAATTTGCCTTGAGTAGAAGAAATTCTATCTAATGTAGTTTCCATTGAGGATTATTTGAGTTTTAAGCCTTTAGCAACAAGCTATCGACTTTTAGCTTAAAAAAACGAGAATTTTTAAATTTAATAAAGTGACTTAATTTAAAGCAAATTCAATAACCAAAAGTTATCGGCAAGTCTAAAACTTAAAAAACCCCCTAACCAAGCAAGGTTCAGAGGGTTTTTTCGTACGGGCGAAGGGACTCGAACCCCCACACCTTGCGGCACCAGATCCTAAGTCTGGCACGTCTACCAATTTCGCCACGCCCGCATTTTCCGGTCTGATATTATCTTCAAAGTAAATTACTTCGCTTTAATTTTTGTATCATTTGGGCTGCAAAGGTAATGGTTTATTTTTAATGTGTCAACTTTATATTGAAAAATATCTAAGAAATTTTTATTCATTCATTTTTATTAAACAAAAGACCTGTTTCGTGGTATGAATCATAGAAAAAAATTTGTTCCTTTAAGTCTTACTATTAACTTAGTGTTAAGAAAATACTATTGGGCGAAAATCGGCTGGGATGCACGGCATCCACTGTGCGGTAATCTGGAAAATGAAAATACAACAAAACGAAGATAAAATATCAAGAGGGCGATTGTGATGGAGCAAGAACTAAGTATTACATCGGAAGTTAGTCAGCATGGGGCAATGCCTGATTTAGAAAAAGAACGTAATGAAATACTTGCAAGGTATCGGCAATTATTTCGGGCAGCTAAGCCTGTTTTGAAAGGTGAGGATGCTAAACAAATAAAAAAAGCATTTACAATTGCGATGGAAGCTCATAAGGACATGCGACGAAAGTCAGGAGAGCCTTATATTTTTCATCCGCTTGAAGTTGCCCAAATTTGTGTTGAAGAAATTGGGCTTGGTGCTACTTCAATCATTTGTGCATTGTTGCACGACGTAGTCGAAGATACCGACTTGACGCTCAAAGATATTGAACAAGACTTTGGCCCTAAAGTGGCTCGAATTATTGATGGTTTGACCAAAATCGGGGGCAGTTTTGAGCAAGGAACATCAGCACAAGCGGAAAATTTTAGAAAAATGCTCCTCACTCTTTCAGAAGACGTTAGGGTGATTTTGATAAAACTCGCAGACCGCACGCATAACATGCGTACGCTTGGAAGTATGGCTCGTAATTCGCAACTTAAAATTGCTCACGAAACTATCTTTATTTATGCTCCGCTTGCTCACCGTTTGGGGCTTTATAAAATAAAATCCGAACTTGAAGATTTATATCTAAAATATACAGAGCCAGAGATTTATAAGGATATAGCATTTAAGTTAAAAACCACTAAGTCTACTCGTGATCGCTTCATTGAGAATTTTATCAAGCCAATTCAGAAGAAATTGAATGATGCAGGAATCAATTTTGTAATCAAAGGTCGACCGAAACACATTTATTCGATTTGGAATAAACTAAAGAATAAACATACTTCATTTGAAGATATATTTGACCTCTTTGCGATTCGTATTATTTTACAGGATGTTCCTTCTGAAAAAGAAAAATCTGCCTGTTGGCAAGCATATTCTATTGTAACTGATGAATATAAGCCAAATCCCGACCGATTGAAAGATTGGATATCAATTCCAAAAGCCAATGGTTATGAGTCCTTGCATACAACCGTAATGAGTCAAACTGGGCAATGGGTGGAGGTGCAGATTCGTACCGAACGAATGGACGAAATTTCAGAACGTGGCTACGCGGCTCACTTTAAATACAAAGGAAATGATACTTCAACTGATGCCCCGCTCGATCGTTGGATAAATCAAGTGCGTGAAACGCTCGAGTCGGAAGATAAATCAGCAATTGAGTTTTTGGAAGATTTTAGGGGTAATTTCTATAACGAAGAAGTTTTTGTTTTTACTCCGAAAGGTGATTTGAAGGTGCTTCGTAAAGGAGCAACAATTCTTGATTTTGCGTTTGAGATTCATACTGATATTGGTAAACGATGCACGGCTGGAAAAGTAAACAGTCAGCTTGTGCCAATAAGTTATGTAATGCAAAATGGTGACCAAATAGAGATTCTGACCACCAAAAGTCAGAAACCTTCAGAAGATTGGTTGCGATTCGTTACGACTTCAAAAGCCAAAGCTCGTATCAAAGATTTGCTTAAAGAAGAAAATAAAGTTTATTTCAGCGATGGGAAAGAAATTATTGCTAAAAGATTTAAGGTTTTGGGTCTTGAAAATAACCTCGAAACGTTGAATCAACTTCGGGCGTATTTCAATAAGAAAGATTATAACGACCTTTATTATAGTTTCGGAAAAGGTTATATTCATTCGGATGAAATAAAGAAATTTAAAGCTGACCGAGACGCTCGAATCAATAAACAAGCAAAAATTGAACTGGATAACAAGGCGTATATTGATGCCAAAAGTTTTGAGAAAGAAATCAAAAAAGTAAAAGGAGTTGATACACTTTTTATCGGGGATGATTTACAAGAAATTGATTTTACGCTGGCCAAATGTTGTAGCCCAATTCCTGGCGATGATGTTTTTGGTTTTTTGACTGTCAATGAAGGTATCAAAATTCACCGAAATACTTGCCCTAATGCCCAGCAGTTACTTTCACAATATGGTAATCGAGTTATTAAAGCTCGATGGTCATCGCAGGTTGCTAAGGCTTTTGTGGCAACCATTCACCTTGACGGACTTGACCGCATGGGTATGATTCAAGATATTTCAAAAGTTATTTCAAGTGAACTACATATCAATATGCGTTCTTTGGCAGTTGACACAAATGATGGTATATTTACGGGCGATATTAAACTTTACATACAAGATACCAGACACCTTGAAACGCTTATGCAGAAACTTGGCGGTATTGATGGTATGAATAAAGTGACGAGAGTTGATATTGAGTGACCTAAAAAAATATTTAACAATGCCTGATTGTTTACTGGTTTAGGTAAAAATGGTTTTGCCGAAGTATGAAATGTATCTTCCATTTTAAAGCTTTTTGTATAAACAGTATGGAATTACTTCCCTAAATGCAGGTTTTATTATAAATTTTATGAACTTTTTTCGACACATATTTATTAAGCATTGCGTAGGATGCTCAAAATAAGAAGCGACAAACCATTTCAAAAATACCTAGCTGTCTTTAATTCCATGCTGAGAGAAAGCAGAAAGTCTAGTAAATTAAATCAAAGTTTGGGTTAAACGATAGTAATTCTATCAGATTTTGGATACCATAAAAACAGGTAGAGTCTAGCAAATATTTTATCTTAATCATTATTGTTCTTTTGGAAATAAATTTTTATTAAATCTCCTAATGAAGTATTTTGTCATTGTATCGTTAGTTATATGTAATAGTTGCTTGAATGGTTTTGCACAGAAACCTGACACACTTTATTATAATCGGGAATTTCTTGCTACACATATCTATCAAGATGGAATAAAGCTTTCGGGAGGAAAAGTTACAAAAATATTTAATACAACCAAACAATCTAAAATAAAATATAAGTGGTCAAATGTCTTAAAACCGATTGGGCCAGTTGTTACCTTTGGTGGTGTTGGATTAGCTTATGTAGCCCTCAAAGGGATAGATGCAACAGCCACAATAGATGGTCAGCAGGTAGATTATAAAATCAGAAGTTTACCTAAACTTTTAATGGGTTTAGGTTTGGTTGTCGGCGGTTTGTGTATGGTTGAGTCGTCTAATGAACTTGCCCAACATGCTGTTGATATATATAACGCAAAACAAAAATCAACTACAAAAATCAGCTATATAAATAAAATCCAGTTTGGACTTACCGAAAGCAATGCCGTTGGCTTTACAATCTCCTTAAAATAAGTTAAGCATGAGTTTATGCACAAATTGCAATATTTTTGCTATTTTTGCATCCCGCTTAAACAAATTTACCTAAACCACTTAGATGAATATTTTAGGAATTTCTGCATTTTATCACGATTCAGCTGCCGCTATCATTCGAAATGGTGAAGTCATCGCCGCAGCACAAGAAGAAAGATTTACCCGTATCAAACATGACCCAGCCTTTCCAAGTAATGCCGTAAAGTTTTGCCTCGATTACGCTGGCCTAACTCTCGATAAAATTGATGCCATAGTTTTTTACGATAAACCTCTCCTAAAATTTGAGCGTTTACTTGAGACTTACTATGGTTTTTCACCAAAAGGTTTAAAGTCTTTTCTAACTTCAATTCCTGTTTGGTTAAAAGAAAAGATGTTTTTGAAGCGAATGCTTCACGAGGAATTAGATAAAATTGGTAGTTACGACAAGAAAAAAGCTAAACTTCTTTTTCCCGAACATCATCTTTCGCACGGAGCAAGTGCATTTTATCCCTCGCCGTTTGAAGAAGCTGCTGTATTGACGATTGATGGAGTAGGAGAGTGGGCGACTGCTTCAATTTGTTACGGAAAAGGTAAAGACATGACGATTTTGAAAGAATTGCGTTTTCCGCATTCTTTGGGCCTTCTTTATTCTGCCGTAACCTATTATTGTGGTTTCAAGGTAAATTCTGGCGAATACAAACTCATGGGTTTGGCTCCATATGGCAGTCACGGCTCAGAACAAGTTGCTCGTTTTATTGATATTATCAAAAATAAGCTCATTGAAATCAAAGATGATGGCTCTATTTGGTTAAATCAAGGATATTTTAGCTATGCCACAGGTCTCAGAATGGTTTATGACGATAAATGGGCTGAAGTACTGGGATTCAAACGCCGTGAATCAGAAAGTTTATTGGAGCAAATTCATTGTGATTTTGCTTTAGCTATTCAAGAAGTAACCGAAGAAGTTGTCATAAAAATGGCTCAAGAAGCCAAACGTCTTACAGGTTCAAAAAATCTTTGTTTGGCGGGTGGAGTAGCTCTCAACTGCGTAGCAAATGGCAAATTGCAGAAAACGAAAATCTTTGAAAATGTATATATTCAGCCCGCAGCAGGTGATGCTGGTGGTGCTTTAGGTGCAGCACAGGCAGCATATCATATTTATTTTGGTCAAGAACGTAATGTCGATATAACTAAACTCGATGCCATGAAAGGCTCATATTTAGGTCCTGAGTATTCAGATCTTGAGATTGAGCAAATGTCGAGAAAATACAATGCTTCTTTCCAACGTTTCGAGGATTTTGATACTTTAGCGGCAAAAACGGCTTCATTATTGGCAGATGGAAACGTAATCGGCTGGTTTCAAGGACGCATGGAATTTGGCCCTCGTGCCTTAGGTGGACGAAGTATTTTAGGAGATGCTCGTAATGCAGAAATGCAGAAAAAATTAAACCTAAAAATCAAATATCGAGAAGGATTCCGTCCGTTTGCTCCTTCGGTTTTGGCTGAAGATGTACAAGAATATTTTGAATGCGAAACGCCTTCACCGTATATGCTTTTGGTGCATGGAGTAGCTGAGAAACGTCGTACAAAGTTTCCTGCAAGCTACGAAAGCTTGCCGATGATGGAGAAACTTTATTTCTTACGCTCAGATTTGCCTTCAATTACACACATTGATTATTCGGCACGTATTCAGACTGTTCATGCCGAAACTAACCCTCGTTATTGGACACTCATTAACGAGTTTAAGAAGCAAACAGGTTATGGTGTTGTAGTAAATACGAGTTTCAATGTACGTGGCGAACCAATCGTTTGTACACCCGAAGATGCCTACAAATGCTTAATGCGTACTGAAATGGATTTTTTGGTAGTAGGAAATTATATATTCGATAAAAACACCCAACCACAATGGACAGAATCGGATAAGTGGAAAGAAGAATATCAATTGGATTAGACAGCCCCCCTAACCCCCAGAGGGGATCTCAGAAAACTAAACTCCCCCTTGGGGGTGGGGGGCTTTATACTATGGATTTTTTATCAGACCTTTGGAACTTCATTAAAGAACGCAAAAAATGGTGGTTAATGCCCATGATTGTAGTTTTATTATTAATTGGCGTACTAATCGTAATTGGTGGCGGTTCGGCTATTGCACCATTTATTTACACCTTATTTTAAATGAAAAAACAAAATAATAAAGAAATCATCCTTACAATTGTTGTGGGTTTGTTGGTGTTTTTTTACTTCCTAAAGTTGCAATGGCTATTTAATGCTGCCTTGATTTTAGGAATTTTAGGTGTATTTTTCGACTTTGTGGCTGAGAAAGTCGCTTGGGTTTGGCTTAAAATTGCTGAGATTTTGGGTCGCATAAATTCAACTATTTTATTAAGTCTTATTTTCTTTGTTTTTCTAACGCCTCTTGCATTGTTAATGAAAATTTTTAAGAAATCTGATTCATTAAAGTTAAAGAAACTTTCGGGCAGTGCCTATGATGAAAGAAATCATACATACACAGCTAAAGATTTAGAAAATACTTGGTAAAAATTAATACTCATAATTAACGTCGGTATGTTTCATAACCCATGCCGACGTTTTTGTTAGCATATAGTTTTTGTATTTATTTGAGAATTGATAGAAATAAACGTAGCTAATTGACTCAATAAGATTTTAAATGATGGAAGTTCTGTATTTTATTAGTAATTTTAGCCTAAAATTATAGTCAAACGCATTTAAAAGAATGGTTTCTACTCCTTCAAATTTTGAATCAGCAAAAAGTATTTTCACGGCTTATTTGGAGACAAAATTGCTCCGTAAAACGCCCGAGAGATACGCAATTTTGGAAGAGATTTACTCAAGAAATGATCATTTCGAGGTAGAGGATTTGTATATTTCTATGAAAAATAAGAAATATCAAGTGAGTCGTGCCACGGTTTATAATACCCTTGATTTGTTGGTCGAGTGCGATTTAGTGAAAAAACATCAGTTTGGCAAAAACTTAGCTCAATATGAAAAAGCTTACGGCTCGAAACAGCACGACCACCTCATTTGTGTTGATTGCCACAATGTAATGGAGTTCTGCGACCCACGCGTGCAGAATATCCAAAATATGGTAGGTGATATGCTGAAGTTTAAGGTTATGCACCATTCGCTGATTTTTTATGGTAGCTGTGAGCGAGAGAACTGTGAGAATAAAGTAGCTTCTTGAATTTTTGAAATTAAAAAAAACGGTTTTTTTATACATCGAATTTTAGTATTTTTCACTCGAAAAATTCTTAATTCTAACGGGCGGCGTACCGCTTCTTAATTAATAAAAATGGTTGATATTCTTTTAGGCTTACAATGGGGCGATGAAGGCAAAGGTAAAATTGTTGATGTGCTTGCTCCTGATTATCAAGTAGTTGCACGTTTTCAAGGAGGCCCAAATGCTGGTCATACGCTCGAATTCAATGGCAATAAACACGTATTGCACCAAATTCCATCGGGTGTTTTTCGTTCTGATTGTTTAAATATCATCGGAAATGGTGTTGTACTTGACCCAATCATATTCAAAAAAGAGATTGAAGGTTTGGCTAAATATAACCTTGATTTAAGGAAGAACTTGGTGATTTCTAAGAAAACTGCCATCATTATTCCAAGTCACCGTTTGCTTGATGCAGCTTATGAAAAAGCAAAAGGCGATGCTAAAATCGGGTCAACTTTGAAAGGAATTGGTCCAGCATATTCTGATAAAGTTGCTCGTCAAGGCTTGCGTTTGGGTGATATTGTTTCTCCAAATTTCACAGAAAAATACAAAGCCTTAGTTGCTAAACATACGCAAATCTTAGATTTTTACAATTTTGAATATGATTTGGCTGCATCAGAAAAAGAGTTTTTCTCTGCTCTTGAGTTTATCAAAGAATTCGATTTACAAGATACCGAATATGTGGTAAATGCTTCGATAAAAAGCGGTCAAAAAGTATTGGCTGAAGGTGCTCAAGGCTCATTGCTCGATATTGATTTTGGTTCGTATCCATTCGTAACAAGCTCAAATACAACTGCTGCGGGCGTATGCTCAGGTTTGGGCGTGGCACCAAATGTGATAGGAGAGGTGTTCGGAATTTTCAAGGCTTACTGCACACGTGTAGGAAGTGGACCGTTCCCGACAGAATTAGATAACGACCTTGGTGAAAAAATTCGCCAAGAAGGACGTGAATTTGGAGCAACAACTGGAAGAGCTCGTCGTACAGGTTGGTTAGATTTGCCTGCACTTAAATATAGCATCATGCTCAATGGCGTAACGCAATTGATTATGATGAAAGTTGACGTATTGAATTTCTTAGATGAGGTAAATATTTGTACACATTACCGCTTACCAGATGGTACTATAACTGAGCAAATGCCTTTCGATTTAACCGATACTCATGTAGAGCCAATCTACAAAACATTCAAAGGCTGGGCTTGTTCGCTTGAAGGAATGCGTAAATTCGACCAAATTCCTGCGGAATTGGCTGATTATGTAACTTATTTGGAAGCAGAACTTCAAGTGCCGATTAGCTTTATTTCAACAGGTCCAGACCGTGAAGAAATCATTGTGCGTTAAGCTAATATAATTCATTTTGATTTTAAATGTGCCATATTTAAAAAGTAGGGCACATTTATTTTGTAACACAAGTTTCTAACTTGTTTGTGTTGTGAAATGACAGGTTGAAAATGGGTTTGTCGACGAAACTGTCTTATAATTTCAAAATCATGACTTCGAATCTTGCCAATTATCTTTTCAATAAAGAGACTCTCTACAAAAATGTAGTTTCCGAAAGTCTAAAAGTTACGAAAACAGAAACTATTGTTGAGAAAAAAGCAATTGTGCAAGAGTCAGTTTCTGACTTAATTTCTCCAAAGGAAGTAGCGAAGCTAGCGATTCCAACTTTCAAATTCCGAAACCAAGTTTTGATTCTGACCGATACGATTTCAGAATCAGAAAAAGCACTTTTGGTAAAAATTCTTGGAGCAATTGGACTAATGCTTGACCAAGTTGATTTAGTGGAATTGAGCAAAGTACAAACACTTGATTATCAGTCTTTTTTATCTCAGAATGTAACAAAGAAATTTATAAGTTTTGGTGTAGGTTTGGGTAAAATAAACTGGAATATTCTACTGAATATTTACCAACCTAAAAGTGTAGCAGGGGTTGATTTTCTATTATCAGATGAACTTCGGGTACTCGAAACAAGCAGAGAATTGAAACAAACACTTTGGGATGCTTTGAAATCAATGTTTGGAAATTAAATCTGACAAAGTTCAATAAAATTTCCATCTGGGTCGGTCAGAAATAGCTGCAAAATCCCATCTGGGCGTGATTTAATTGGCAAGCAATTTGCCTCATTTTCTTTCAAAATCTTTTCTGCTAAATAGATATCGCTCACCTCGAGTGCAAAATGATTACTTCTTGCCGGAGTAAAGGGAGCTTCAGGTTTTCTTCCAATAAGATGCAACTCACGGCCATTTTCAAGACTAAACCAAATAACGGGATAATCGAAAGCTGGAGCTGGGATTTCTTTTAAATCAAGTATTTGTGTATAAAAATTCCTACTTTTTTCAATATCAGATATTTGTATAGCTATGTGGTTAAATGCCTTTATCGTTAGTTTGTTATCCATCTAAATCTTTATTTTTTCACCACAAAAGTAAATAAATCAAGTGATTCTGTGTGTGAAAATCTTCTAAAATTCTATTTTTTTTGTAACTTGCGATATGGAAAAATTTGTTGTTTCTGCTCGAAAATATCGCCCTATAACTTTCGATGCAGTTGTGGGGCAGTCGCACATCACAACTACTTTACAAAATGCCATTCGCACCAATCATTTGGCACAAGCATTTTTGTTTTGTGGTCCACGTGGTGTCGGTAAAACAACTTGTGCCAGAATTTTGGCCAAAACCATCAATTGTCAAAATCTTACCGAAGATATTGCACCGTGTAATGAGTGTGATTCTTGCAAGAGTTTCAATAATAATGCTTCGTTTAATATTCACGAGCTCGATGCGGCTTCCAATAACTCGGTCGAAGACATAAGAAATCTGACTGACCAAGTGCGTTTTCCACCACAATCGGGCAAGTATAAGATTTATATCATTGATGAGGTTCACATGCTCTCTGCATCGGCTTTCAATGCCTTTTTGAAAACACTCGAAGAGCCTCCAAGCTACGCCATTTTTATTTTAGCAACCACTGAAAAACACAAAATTTTACCAACAATTCTGAGTCGTTGTCAGATTTTTGATTTTAACCGTATTCAAATAAAAGATATTGCTGATCATTTGGCTAATGTAGCTATAAAAGAAGCTGTAAAAGCTGATTATCAAGCACTTGAACTGATTGCTCAGAAAGCCGACGGTGGTTTGCGTGATGCCCTTTCGATGTTTGATTTGAACGTAACTTTTTCTTCGGATAACGGACTTACGTATCAGGCTGTCTTAGAAAATTTACATATTCTTGATTATGATTATTACTTCCGCATGACTGATGCTTTATCTTTAGGAAATGTATCGGAAGCATTTTTATTGTACAATGAAATTTTGGAAAAAGGTTTTGATGGACACCAATTTGTGGTGGGCTTGAATGAACATTTTAGAAATATAATGGTGAGTAAGGACCCGCAAACAGTAAAACTTTTGCAGGTGGCAGATTCTATTCAACAACGATACGTTGAGCAATCGGCTAAATTATCGCTAGGTTATATATTTTCTTCGTTAAGTATTGGTAGTCAGCTTGATATAAATTATAAATCTGCCAAAAATCAGCGTTTGCACGTTGAAATTGGGCTGATGAAACTCTCGCAGATTAATCAAGTTTTGACGCTGAGTGAGCTACCCAACAACGGGGACGAAAAAAAAAATAGTAATTCAGTAGCTTTGCAATCACCAGTAAGGGCTGAGAGTTCTGAACAGAAATCGGTCGTGGCTACTGCTACTACAACTTCTCAAGTACAGCCAAGTTACGTGCAGTCGATGCCTGCCATGCCTGCAAGGCCAGTTACTCCTAATTTGTCGAGTACTGCTCCGAGTGTGCAACCTACTGCTCGCCCTTCAATGGCTTCTTCAAAACTTCGCTCTACGGTTGATATTGAAACTACTGTTTTTAATCCAAAAACTGAAGTTCAAAGTATTGATAATGAGCCAGTTTTGCCTAATTTTAACGACTCATTCACCTATGAAGTTGCTCAACAAGCCTTGATTGAATTTGCTAATGAACGTGATATTGAGACTTTGAAAGTAATGCTCAATCGTGAGTTTGTATTGGAAGGTACAACATTTAAGTTGCAGTTGGATAACCAAATTCAGATGGATACCTTGGTACAATTGAAACAAGAGTTAGCTACTTTTCTGCGTCAACGTTTGAGAAATGCTTTGATACAAATTGTTTCTGAAATTGTAGAATCTAGCACCGAACGCCGACCTTACACGGCACAAGAAAAATTTGAATATTTGGCCAATAAAAACCCTGCTTTATTAGAATTGAGAGATAAATTGGGTTTAGAATTGGTGTTTTAGATAGAATTGACAAACTTGCAATTCATCGAACCGCAAATTTGCCAATTCTGCAAGGTTTAAAAAGTAATCTTCAAAATCAATTTTTCTGCCCCACGTTTTATTTCCGCATCAATTGTTTGTCCTTTTTCAAACTTTCCGAGTGCTTTCATATATTCTTGTACATCAGAAGTTGAGTTTTCTCCTAGTTTCATAATTACGTCACCCGCTTGGATGCCTGCTATTTCTGCTGGGCGACCCTTGCTTACTCCGTCGATTCTCACCCCACCTTTGTCATAAGCGTAGTCAGGAATAATGCCCATCGTAACCTTAAAACTACTGCGGGCGTTTCCAGCGTGTGGATTATTTGCCACTAGTATAAAATCAAGTTTCGGAGCTACTTCTATTTTCTCAATAACGCTTTTTGCTAATTCTAAAACCTTTACTTCCCCTTCGGCATTTATCAAGTTTGCATCATCGCTTGGTTTGTGGTACTCTTGGTGAGCTCCCGTAAAGAAAAACAATACAGGAAGGTTTTTGAGATAAAATGAAGTGTGGTCGGATGGGCCGACTCCCGCTGAGTCAACATTGTATTTAACTCCTTGATTCATAGCTAGTTGTGGAATATTTTTACCCCAAAAGCTACTCGTTCCCCAACCACCAATTGTTAAGCCTTTATCATCACGATAACGACCAATCATGTCCATATTTATCATACAATTGACTGATTTTAAATCGATTGTAGCATTATCAGCATAATATTTTGAACCAATTAAACCCAATTCTTCGCCAGAAAAACCGATAAATAAAAAATTGTGTTTTTCCTTGATTTTGTTTTTTGCATAAAACTTTGCCATTTCTATCAATCCAGCCGTTCCTGAAGCATTATCATCTGCTCCGTTATGAATGTTTCCAACCGAATTTGCTTCCAATGAACTCCCTTGGTCGCCTTTGCCGAGGTGGTCGTAATGAGCTCCAATGACGATGGTTTTATCTGAGCCATTATCCAAAAAACCGACTACATTGGTGGCTTGTACATAACTAATATTGGGTGGCAAACCTTTTTTAGCAGGAAATTCTTGTAAATATTTGCCTTTATCGCCGTAAGGTTTTAGTCCGATTTTTTTGAATTGTTTTTCTATATATTCTGCTGCAGCTTTACCTCCTTCCGTTCCAGTTCCACGCCCTTCGAGTTTATCAGATGCTAAAAAACCAATGTGTTTTTTAACGCTATTGGGTGTTTGAGCTGAAAGACAAGCCCCACCCTCACCCGTTGGAGGAGCAGTTAGAGCCACAATTAGACTGAATGTTAGAAATATTTTTTTCATTGATAGAAATTTTGTTAATAAACTGAAAATCAAATATACTCAGAAATTAGTTCTAATAATAAAATCTAAAAACTCTTTTCAAAAACTCCGCTTTTACCTAAATTGTGGAAAAAACAATCATCAGCATAATGAAAAAATTAATTTTACCCTTAGCCTGCTTATTTTCACTTGGTTTGGGAGCATTCATCACTAAAGTTGTCGAAAATCCGCCTTTGACAGTTGAAGTAATCAATCAAGCCGAGAAAATATTAGGACTTGATTTTACCGATGCCGAAGCTGATTCAATGCTTAATGATTTGCGAGACAACCAAAAAGATTTTGAAGCCATGCGAAAAGTGTCGCTTGATAATAGCGTTTCGCCAGCTTTGTATTTCAATCCGCTTCCTTTGGGTTTTGAGTTTGAAAAAAACTTTTTGCCTTTCAAGGCTTCACAAATTGTGGCTGTCAAATTACCTACAAATCGTGAGGATTTGGCTTTTTTTTCGGTGCGAGAATTAGGTGAATTGCTCAAAACGAAGCAGATAACTTCAGTTGAATTGACAAAGTTTTTTCTAGAAAGACTAAAAAAATATGATAGTCAACTGCATTGTGTGGTTACGATTACAGAAGATTTGGCTTTAAAACAAGCTACTCAAGCCGATGCTGAGATTAAGGCAGGTAAATATAGGGGCTTTCTTCATGGAATTCCCTATGGTGCAAAAGATTTATTGGCTGTAAAAGGTTATAAAACAACTTGGGGTTCGGTGCCTTTTAAAGACCAAATGATTGATAAAGATGCTATTGTTATTCAGCGTTTGGAGCAAGCAGGAGCGGTTCTTTGTGCCAAATTGACCTTGGGTGAACTCGCAATGGGCGATGTTTGGTTTGGTGGAAAAACTTTAAATCCGTGGGATTTGAAACGTGGTTCGAGTGGCTCATCGGCGGGTTCGGCTTCTTCAGTTTCGGCTGGGCTTTTACCTTTTGCTATCGGAAGTGAAACGCTAGGTTCGATTGTATCGCCATCAACCGAATGCGGAACCACTGGTTTACGTCCAACTTTTGGGCGAGTACCTCGCACAGGTGCGATGGCTTTAAGTTGGAGTATGGATAAATTGGGGCCGATTTGCCGCACAGTTGAGGATTGTGCAATTGTTATGAATACTATTCAAGGAGTTGATAATCAGGATTTTACTTGCATGAAAGCTCCCTTTAATTATGATGGAACGCAAGGGATAAAAGGTATGAAAATTGCTTATGTAAAAAGCGATTTTGAAAGAAAATCTCCCAATAAAACGACCGATTCGCTTACTTTGGTCACACTCAAAAAACTTGGTGCAGAGCTAATTTCGATTGAGTTACCAACTTTACCATCGAATGAAATTAGCTTTTTGTTGGGTGTTGAAGCTGCCGCTGCTTTTGATGATTTAACTCGCTCAGGAAAGGATGATTTGATGGTCAGACAAGGTAAAAATGCCTGGCCAAATGCCTTTCGTTCAGCTCGATTTGTGCCTGCAGTTGAATATTTACAAGCCAATCGCCATCGCACTTTATTGATTCAAGAATTAGATAAAACGCTGAAAGGATTTGATGTTTATATCACGCCATCATTTAGTAAAAATTTAACTATGACCAACCTTACTGGTCATCCATGTGTGGTTTTGCCTAACGGTTTTCGCTCGGAAGGCCGCCCTTTGAGTATTACTTTTATGGGTAAATTATTTGGTGAAGCAAAGCTTTTACAAGTGGCAAAAGCCTATCAAGATGCGACTGATTTTCACAAAAAACATCCAAAATTATAGAATAATTCTTCGAATTATTCGCTGGATTTATATAAAATCTGTGGTACATCTCAAAGATGTGCCACAGATAATCTAAATATGAATGACTTATTTTTATACAATTTAGAAAATGGTTCTACTGAAAAAAAGGCAATAATCTATCAGTAATTTCTTTTGGGCAAGTTGTAATTCTATTATTTGATGTTTTTACAAAAACCAATGTGGTTTCGCCAGTATGTAAAAGCGTTTGTTGCTCATCATATACTTCGTAGTGAAATATAATTCTTACCTTAGGTAATGTCTTGATAATCACTCGAATTGTTACTAAATCATCATATTTGGCGGGCGAAATAAAGCGTGATTTATTTTCATAAACTGGCATAATGATGCCTGTTTCTTCTAAATCTCGGTAACGGAGTCCCAACGAACGCAGGGCTTCTACTCGACCAATTTCGTAGAGTTTGGCGTAGTTTCCATAATACATATAGCCCATTTGGTCAATATCGGCATAGCGGATTCGGTAGTCGTAATCGAATGAATACATTTATTTTAATTGATAATGTCTATTGTATAATTGAGAATGTTTATGGTAATATTTAGCTAAGAATTTCTAATTTAACCAGTCCTTCTTCGTTTCTAACTATCTGTAAATCAATGTCTTGCAGATAGTTGTTGAGTAAATCAAAAAGAGATTCTGTTCCTAAAATACATTTTTCAAAATACCAATCAAGCGATTCTTCGGCCACTTCTTCACAAATATCTTTATAATCTTGCAAAGTGTAGCCTTTTAGTGGAGTGCCATTTTCAGATTTTCCGAAACGCTGCCACATCAAAGCCATTACATTATCAATCGAGCGAGTTTTGTCAGTAACTCGTTGAATATGTAAATCCAAAATCTGAGCGGCTATTGCCCCTTTATGATACACCGAAACTTTTCGGTTAGGAATGCTTTGTGTATAGCCATCGAGCCATAAATCCCACGAAGATTCAACGAGCGATTGAGAGGCATTGTCAGCGTGGTCGAAATGACGTTTGTAATACGCTTCCAATTCTTTGTAATATTGATTTTTATCGAAAATCTCCGAGCGATAAAGCATCAAATCTCCGTAATAAGTCGTTACGCCCTCTGCAACGAAGCAGGTTGAGAAATAATTTTCTTTCGTATAGTCGTAAGGAAGAAGTTCAACGGGGCGAAGTTTACAAATATTCCAAGCATGGAAAAGTTCGTGCGATGCTAAACCGAGTAAATCAATGTAAAGTTCTGCGGGCGGTGAATCGTCAAAATCCTGACTATCTGGCCCCAAAACTTGCATAGTAGAGCTGCGATGCTCAACTCCATGATAATAGGGTATTGGTAAAATCCAAGTAATAAAGTGATAAGCTTTTTCAGGAAATTCGCCAAAAAGTTTGATTTGTTCTTCAGTAAATTTCTTAAAATCGGTTTTTATATTGTGCAAAAATTCTCTTGAAAGGTTTCCTTCAAACCAAATGTTAAATTGTACTTTTCCGACTTTGTAAAAATCATGCTTTAGATTTGAACTGACGATAAAAGGCGAATCTGCCAAATGATAAAAATCATTAAATGAAATACTTACTTTATCATCATCAAGTTTTTGTTGATCATTTAATCCCGCAACTTCTTGATTATTAGCTTTGTATAATTCTAATGTGCAAGGTTCATTGATGTAGCCTTCGGCATAAATACAGAGGTTTACTGGATTTACATACAGAATATTTTCATCGACAAAACTACTTCCTGCATTGATTATATTGGCAAAATAATTATATTTGGCTACAATGCGAGTGGCTTCGTTAGTTTGTACTTTCCAGCGGTCTTTCGTGATTTTTGACACTTTTAGTTTTTGGTTATTTTCGTCAAAAACCTCAAAATTTTGAATATTTTTAGCAAAATTTTGTAATTCATAACGTCCAGGTCGCCAAGTTGGTAATTGTAGTTCGACTTCTTGAGAGCAAATATTTTCGATATTACATTCAATGTTAATGAAGTGAGATGCTTTGTTTTTTGAATATATTTTGTATTTCATATAGATTTTTTCGTAAGGATTTTGTGGTTTTAAAAAATAGTAGTACTTTTGCAATCCCGAATTTAAGATTCCAAGAACAAAAATAACAAAAATATAATGAAAAGGACATTCCAACCATCAAATAGAAAGCGTCGTAACAAACACGGATTCCGTGAGCGTATGGAAACAGCTAACGGAAGAAGAATAATTTCTGCACGTCGTGCAAGAGGTAGAAAGAGATTATCTGTTTCTGATGAGAAAAAGCACAAATAATATTTTTTCTTAAAATAGGAATTTTATCAAATCTATTTGATAATAAAGATATTTGAGCCGCCTTTTGGGTGGCTTTTTTTATTATTGAAGGTGGTTTTACTTCATTTGATAAATTTTTTGCAAACAATTATGTTAGCACTACATGAAGCAAACATTTAAAAAAGACGAGCGTCTTTGTAGTGTAAAGGTTATCGAAGGCCTTTTTGACAGAAAAAATAATGCTAATGAAGGAGTATTTTCATACCCGATGCGTGTGGTTTTTCAGCCTAAAATTTCTGTCGAAGCTGATTCAAGTCTTTCTCCTCAAAATGCTACCCAAGTTTTATTTTCCGTGCCGAAGCGTCAGTTTAAGCACGCCGTTGATCGCAATCTTATTCGCCGCCGTATGAAAGAAGCCTATCGTCTTCATAAACAATTACTCATAGGCGATTTTAGCATCGCTTTTATTTATATAGGAAAAGGTATCGAAGATTATAAGATTATCGAAAAAGGCATGAAAAGTGCTTTGAAGAAGGTCTTTGGTACAAAATGATTAAAAAACTCTTTCTCATTTTTATCTTTTCCCAACCTTTTTAATAAAAAATAGAGCCTAATTCGTTTAAATAAAAGCCAATTATTTACCCAAATATGTAGGGATTATGAAATTGTTATATTTGTTTTTCATACTTATTTTAATGGGATGTAATGCCGCAGATGTAAGACCTTTGGGGATTATTGAAGGTAAAGTAAGTATTGGCCCACTGTGTGGATATGCTATAGACCCTAATAGCGATAATCCATGCAGATTAACTAATGAAGAATTGGATAGGATTTATGGTGAGTATACTGTTACAATAAGCAGTGAAAACAGTTATATATCCCCCCTAAGAAAAAAACTTAACCGAACTGGTGTTTTTTTATTCGAGGTAGAAGAGGGGTCTTATAAAGTATATTTAGAGTCTGCCGTACAAAATGCACTGGCTTTTAGTGTAAAAACAAGTATTGAGAAAACTGTGAAGGTTTCACGCCAACAACGAGTATTTGTCGAATTAAATATCAATACTGGACGACCTTAGAAATACAAGAACGAATATAATTATTGGTCTGTTGCTTTAGGAGTAACAGACTTTTTTATTCCATTTTTTGAATAAAATATTCTTTAGTAATCGTTTTAAAAAAATATTGAAGTATATCTAGGATTTTGGTAATTTTATATTCTCAACCTTGAACTATTTTAGGGATAAAAAACAGAGTTTAATTAAACCTTTACCTCCTATTCAATATTATTAATCAATGTTAACAATTGTACATAGACAGTATTATTGGCTATTTCTTTTGCTGTTTACTTTTAATGATATTTTTGCTCAGAAGACAATTTATGAAATCATTAATCGGAATGATTTAAGTTTTACCGAAATCCAAAATTTGGCCGATTTGTTTATCGCCAACGAGACCGATACCACTCAGCAAAAGAAAGACCGAAAGCATTATGAAAGATGGAAATTCGAGCAAAAATTCCATTTAGATGAAAAAGGCTATCGAATACCAGTTTTGGTCGAGCAAGAAGCTTTTAAGAAAGCCGCTCAAATTTCTCCACTTTTATCATCGGCTGCATGGGTAGAACTCGGCCCTAAAAGTTTTACTTATACTTCGGGCTGGAATCCAGGTGTAGGACGAGTTACGAGTGTGGCTGTAAATCCGTCTAATACAAATATTATTTATATTTCTTCGCCAGGTGGTGGTATTTGGAAGACTACCAATGGAGGTACATCATGGACTCCACTCGTTGACAATAACAGTGCTTATATGAATGTTTTTAACCTTGCTATTGCCCCTTCTAATACAAATACAATATATGCAGCAGCTACTGGTGTAGGAGTTATTAAATCTACAGATGCGGGTATTACTTGGACAACAATGGCTGCCAGTAATATTTCAACAAAAAAAATATTGGTTCATCCAACCAATAGTAATAAAATATATGCAACTTCCAGTTCAGGAATTCATGAATCTTCAAATGGTGGCACAAGTTGGACTCTAAGACTGTCTAGTGTTTCAGTCGAAGATATTGAATTTAAACCAAACGACCCAAATATAATGTATTCCTCAGGAAATTCGGCTTCTACTACAACAATTCATCGCTCAACTGATGGTGGTATAACTTGGAACGCTATAACTTCAGGAATTACCAATTCAGGACGTACACTATTAGGTGTAAGTCCAAATAATGCCAATGTGGTTTATGCCGTACAAGCCAATGGTAGTGAATTTGGACGATTATACAAAAGTACTGATTCGGGTCTTAATTTCTCAACTACTGTGGTTGGGAGTATCGGAACGAGTACTAATTATTTTGGATATTCAAGTACAACGTCTGGCGGACAAGCTACTTATGATATGGCCATTGCGGTAAATCCATCTAATGTAAATGATTTGTCTATCGCAGGAATTATTGTTTGGAGAAGCACTAACGGCGGAACATCTTTTACTCAACAAACTGTTTGGTCTTACCCAAATACAGTAGGTTATAATCATGCAGATGTTCATGCTTTGGAATATGTGGGTACTACGCTTTTTTCTGGAAGTGATGGAGGAGTTTATAGAACTTCTTATGCTGCCCAAAATACTTGGACAGACCTATCAACGGGTCTTGGAATCAGACAATTGTATCGGATTGCTTCTAGTATTACCAATGCCAATGTGATGGCAGGTGGAGCTCAAGATAACGGAACTGTGGCTCGCCAATCAGGAGGGAATTTCGTAGATTGGCTCGGTGCTGATGGAATGGATGTTATCATTGACCCCACTAATCATCTACGAATGATTGGTACTTCGCAAAATGGGAGTATTTACAGAACCACTAATGGAGGTAATTCATATTCTGGTTTACCAAAGCCTACTGGAGGTAACTGGATTACCCCTCTGGCATGGCACCCGACGAGTTCGACGACCGCCTATGGTGGCTGGAATGCTGTTTACAAAACAATTAATTCAGGTACAAATTGGACGGCGATTTCACCCGTAACGGGCAATTTAAATGAATTAGCTGTTGCCCCATCAAATGACCAATATATTTATGCTTCTCTCGGAACAACCTTGCACCGAACCGCAAATGGTGGTACAACTTGGTCAACTTACACTGCACCAGCCACTATTACTGATATTGCTGTGAAGTACAATGACCCTACACGAGTTTGGATAACCACCACTTCTACAACTCAACCTGTCTTGCTTTCGACGAATGCAGGAGCTACTTTTACTAATATTTCGGCTGGCTTACCTGCGATTGCGGGAAGAAGTGTCGTTGTAGATGATTTCACAACTGAAGGTATTTATGTAGGTATGAATATTGGGGTTTATTACAGAAATTTAGCAAATCCTACCTGGACTTTGTTCGGAATGGGTTTGCCTCAAGTGGCAGTAAATGAAGTAGAACTTTCAAAAATTGGTGGAAAACTAAGAGTTGGTACCTATGGAAGAGGTTTTTGGGAAATCGAGACTCCAAGTTGTAGCCTTACCTTAGTTTACGGAAATATTTCGCAAGCTGCAGGAACTTATTCAGCCAGTGAAACCATTACGAGTCAAGCAAATATTACTACTCCCACCAATTATTATGCAGGAAAAAGCATTTCGCTTAATCCGCCATTTAGTGCAGGGCCAAGCGAAGTTTTTTTAGCAAAAATACAGGGTTGTAATTAAGTATAAAGCCTTAATTTTACTCTAATCTCTCCAAGTTTTTCACCGTAAGAAGTACACCATCTAATATTGCATCACCCTTCACCCAAACCGAGAGGCAGGTAATTTTTATACTCCTAATCAAAGAAGCTTATCGCCATCATAAACAACTACTTACAGGATATTTCAATAGTGCATTTAATTTTTTTTATATAGAAATCGAATATTTTAAAGTTATCTAGAAAGGTTTGAAAGGTGCTTTGCAGAAGTTGAGTGCAATTAATTAAAGATTCATTGTTAAATTATCAGAAATCAATTATTTTTTTTACTTTTAACGAATATAATGAAGCTTTAATATAATATCTCACTAGCCCTTTATCAATGAAAACGTTTACAAAATTTATCGTATGTATATTCTTTATTGTGTACGAATCCTCATTTGCTCAATTGCAAACACCAAAAAGAGAGGATAAACCACTGGAAAGATTGAATTCTGAATTAGAGAGAGTAAGAGACCCCAAAACTGGAGTAATACCGATAGATGAGTTAGTAAAGGCTCATGTTCAGATTAAGAATAAGTTTAATAATAATCCCAAGGTTGCGATTTCCGGTCTTACATGGTTTGAGCGAGGTCCAAACAATATTGGTGGTCGAACAAGAGCTCTGATGATGGACCCAAATGATGTTACGAACAAAAGAGTATGGGCAGGAGGCGTTGCTGGTGGAGTATGGTACAATAATGATATAACTTCAGCAGTATCGGGTTGGACAAAAATTAATGATTTTTGGGATAACCTTGCTATTAGTTGTATTACTTATTCTCCAGCCAATACAAGTGTTTTTTATGCAGGCACGGGAGAAGGTTGGTTTAATTCGGATGCAGTGCAAGGTGGTGGTATTTGGAAAACAGCCGATGGTGGTACAACTTGGAATGTGTTGAATGCTACTATTCCGACTTATTCTACACCGACTATTCAACAATTTGCCTTTCAGACTATCCAAAAAATAGTGGTTAATTCTGCAGGAAAGGTTTTTGCTGCCACACAATATGGTGTTTGGCAATCATCAGACAATGGTACTACTTGGACATTGAGCCATGCACCTTCTGCTACGATTTCAAATGCAGCCAACTTTTGCTCAGATTTAGAATATGTAGGGGGTGTTTTGTACGCAGGTTTTGGGCGTGGAACGGGTAGTTCTGTGCGTAAATCAATAGATAATGGAACCACTTGGACGAATATAACTCCACCTTCAATTACAGGTGGAAGAACAGAATTGGCTATCGGTAATGCAGGAACAATTTATGTTGTTAGTGATAAAAACTTTTCCACTATAAGCTATTTTAAAAAATCAGTAGATGGTGGGACCACTTGGACGAATGTAACCAATCCAACCGACGTTTCACTAGAAACTGATGTCACGAATGGACAGGCATGGTATGATTTGATTTTGGCGGTTCATCCAACTAATGATAATTTGGTGTTTATTGGTGGGGCTTCTCATGCACGCTCAGATGACGGTGGAACTACTTGGTTTTGTTTTCCTTATAGTAATCCTGTTCATCCAGACCATCATAACATGATTTTTAGAACTGGTAGTACAAACCAAATGATTATGGCAAATGATGGCGGTGTATATTATTCTACTAATTATGGTGATGCATCTATAGAAGCTGATGAATTGGCATTTTCGTTTTCCTCTCGTAATAAAGATTATAATGTGATGCAACCTTATTCAGTAGCTATGAAAAATACTGTCAATGATGGTTATATTTTACAAGGAAACCAAGATAATGGCACTACTTACATGACTTCAGATTATAATACTTCTGGAGCTGGTTCGGAAGCAGGTGGAGGTGATGGGATGTTAAGTTTGATAGACCAAGATAATCCAAATATTTTGATTGGTTCGTTCCAATTTAGGGCACATTATACTATTAACCCCACTACGAATGCAGCTTACGCCTACCTTGCACCTGATGATTCTGACTTAAATTCAGACGGGGTTGCAGACGGTCAATTTGTTAATCCTTGCGACTATGACCATACAAATAATATATTTTATGCAAATGTAAAGCACCAAAATGCTACAGGGGCTACATATCCGTTTACAAGAACAGTAGTAACAGCATATAATTCAACCGTTTATAACTTAGTAAACGTTACGGCTGCCACAAGTAATATGAATATTTCGTTGGTAAAAGCATCACCTTATACTGCTCATACCATTTTCTTTGGCAGCAGAAATGGTGAATTATATAAAGTTACGGGAATGAATACTGCAACCCCAACTGCGACTCTTCTCACAACAAAAACTGGTTATGTTTCTTGCATTGAAATTGGAGCATCGGATAACGAACTCATACTTACACTTTCAAGTTATGATGTTATTTCGGTTTGGTATTCAAATGATGGAGGGGTAAATTGGGTTGACAAAGATGCTTCGGGTCACGGTTTGCCCAATATTCCTGTACGCTATGCTTTGTTTAATCCACTCGATAGAAAACAAGTTTTACTGGCCACCGAATTGGGGGTTTGGAGCACAACTGATATTACTGCGTCAAATCCTGATTGGCAACCAACTAATGCTAATTTAGCTAATGTTAGATGTGATATGCTCAGATACCGCTCTGCTGATAACACAGTCGCAGTTGCAACGCATGGCCGTGGGATTTTTACCACAAAATTAACATCATGTCCAACAAATGTAGTGAAAACTGGAAATATGTCAGGAACTGAGACTGTTTTGTCAGGCACCTATATAAATGGTAAGACGACAAATGTTATTCAGACTGGAGCCAATACAACTTATAGTGCAAAAAATTATGTATTGCTCGAGCCAAAGTTTGAAACTCAGAGTGGAGCTATTTTTAAAGCTTTGATTGGCGGATGTAATTAGAGTCTTTCTAAATACAATAATGATTCCAACCTATTTACAGTTATTGGAATCATTATTGCATGAACTAAAATTTTTAAAATAATTACTAAAATGAAAAATATAATGTCATTATTAGTTGCATTTTTGTTTTTATTTGGTTGCGAAAACGTTCCCATCGATGCAGGGGTAGTGGAAGGCAAAGTGACAATTGGACCACTTTGTGGAAATATTCCAGCAATGACGACTGGTACAAATCCATGTGGATTTACTGATGAGCAAATGAATCAAGTTTATTCAAAATATAAGGTTGCAATTTATAGCGTAAACAGCCCAAAAGATATGTTAAAAGAGGTGGTTTTGAATAGAACAGGTGCTTTTTCTTTTGAAGTCCCAACAGGGGGGTATTCGGTAGAAGTCTTAATACCCCAAGGGAGTGCCGCAACTACACAATTAGGTAGCGAATTAAAAAAAATAGTTAGTATTTCCAAGAGTAAGGTTACAACTATTAGTCTGAATGTAAATACTGGAATTCTATAGATATTGAACATGAAAAGCTATCTAATTTTATTGACGATGTTCTTAACACTGATTTCTTGTTCATCGCAGACAATTACTCCAGATATTGGTTCACTTGATTTGAATGTGATCATAGGGCCACTTTGCCCTGTTGAACCTTGTAATAGAAATGCCGATGATATTAGAAAAGTATATGAAGCCTACACTTTTACAGTGAAAGAAGCAAAAACTGGAAAAAAAGTTTTGGAGAAAACACTGACTTATAATGGAACAAGTGGTTTACTAAAAAGTGCTGATATGTCGGTAGGTGAGTTTGAGCTTGATTTTAGTCCAAAAAGCTTTTTCAATAAGCAAGGGTTTCCGAGACCATTCATAATCGAAAAAAGTAAAATAACCCAACTCAATATTTCGATTGATACGGGTATTCGATGAGATATTTTTTGATTTTTAAGACGCCAATCAAAACGATTGGCGTTTTTTGTTTCTTTTATTATTTATTTTTATTAATTCAAACGAAAACAATCATCAATGACTGCACTAGAAAAATATATACAGTCTTTTAATTGACTTTAGCAGTTATCCTGTATGGAGTCCATTCATAAAATCACTGACTGGCGATGTGCAAGTTGGTAATACAATCACGACCAGATTAGAGCCACCTAAAGCCAGCAGTATGACTTTTAAACCCAAAGTTTTGGTATTTGAGGACAACAAAAAGTTTGTTTGGCTGGGACATTTATTCATCAAGGGTTTATTTGATGTCGAACATTCTTTTGAACTGATTGATAATCTTGATGAGACAACGACATTTATGCATAGCGAAAAATTTGAGGGAATTCTTATTCCACTTTTCAAAAAATGCTTGATACTAATACAAAAGAAGGCTTCGAGTCAATGAAAAAGCATAGGAATGATAAAGCTGAAAGTTTGTAGCATTATTTTATTATCAAAAAAAACTGATAGTAAGCTATTTAGCGAATTTTTTCATTTATTTTAGTGGTATAATTTAACCTTATTCCTTTAAAACCGCATGAAAATATTTTCGTATGCTCTCATATTACTTGCTTGCGTGCTTTCAGCATTCAATTTTTCACAGAAAAGTGTTCGACTTTTTGATGGAAAGACCTTTAAAGGCTGGGAGGGAGACACCCTTAATATTTGGCGTATCGAAAATGGTGCTTTAGTCGGTGGCTTTTTAGATAAAGATGTGCCACACAATGATTTTATATGTACTACTAGCAACTACGCTAATTTTATACTAAAACTTAAAGTAAAGTTAATAGGAAATAAAGGCTTTATCAATTCTGGCGTTCAATTTCGTAGCAAACGTTTAAAAGACCCCGCTCACGAAATGACTGGCTATCAGGCAGATTATGGAGAAAATTATTGGGGAACACTCTACGATGAATCTCGAAGAAACAAAACGATTGCTGGACAAGATACAAAAATTACGCAGAAATATATAAAATTAAACGATTGGAACGACTATGAAATTCGAGCCGAAAACCGCCGAATTCGTATCTACATTAACGGAAAACAAACAACCGATTATACTGAACCTGACCTAACAATTCCTCAATCTGGGCTCATCGGTCTACAAATTCACGGAGGTGGTGTCGCCCAAGTTGCCTTCAAAGATATTTATATTCAAGAATTGCCTTAATCATATCTGCTTGAGAGTAACAGAAAGCTAACTATAATTTTATTGCTATATTCAACCTTAAATCAAAACTATGTACAAATCTCGTTTACTCTTGCTACTACTTTTGGGGGTGATTATTCTACCTTCCGTCTATGCCCAAGATACAACAAAAATCGACAAAGAATTTACGCTCGAAACTACTATGTTGGGCTATTTTTTTAAGAATGGCACAAGAAATCCTACTTTAAAAGTAAAAAAAGGGAGTAGAGTAAGAATAAATATTGTCAATGGAGAGGTAATGACCCACGATATTGCCTTAGAGAAATTAGGCATTAAAAGTGGTGCAATTTCTGAAAAAGGTTCAAAGTCGAGTATCACTTTTGTGGCTAATAAAAACGACACATACTATTGTACTGTTCCTGGACATCGTGCCGCAGGTATGGTTGGAAAATTGGAAGTAGTAGACGGAGAAATAAATGAAAAAATTGTAGTGGGTAAATTGCCTTTGAAAAATGGAAAACCTCTCAATCTTGACTTTGAAACAGGAGATTTACGTGATTGGATTGCTACTGGCGATGCTTTTACAAGTCCATTGATTAGTGCTGACCCATCGCCCATTCATGACAAGGATATGGTGATTGGCTTTGAAGGCAAAAACTTCCTTAGTTCTGGTGGAACTGTCAATTATAAACTAACAGGAACTCTGAATTCTGTGTCTTTCGCAGTAACTCAGCCTTATGCATCGTTTATGGTATCGGGTGGGGCATTGCAAGATACTCGTATAGAAATCGTTTTGGCAGATACCAAAAAAGTTATTTTTCAATCAACTGGGCAGGGGAGAGCCAATCTTCAGCCAGTAGTGGTTGATTTAAGAAAATACCTCAATAAAAATATCTTTATCAGAATCATAGATAAAGAAAATGGTATCTCACAGATACCCTACATCCCGAACGATAAAATGGCTCATATCAATTTTGATAATTTCTTGTTTTATCCTTCACGACCAGATTTTCAAAACGAATTATTTCAAAAAGATATTATTGTTTTACCACCACTCGACCCCGTTATCAATGCTGGGCTTTCGGGAATTGAGGCCGCAAAAGCAATGACACCACCTAAAGGTTTCAAGATTACATTGGCCGCCGCCGAACCAGATATTATACGTCCAATCGCTTTTACAATTGATTGGCGTGGAAGACTTTGGGTCGTAGAAGGGCATACCTATCCAGTACCCGCTCCCGAAGGACAAGGACGTGATAGAATCTTGATTTTTGAGGACACAAACGGCGATGGAACACTCGATAGCCGTAAAATTTTTATTGAAGGGCTAAACCTTGTTAGTGGTATAGAAGTCGGTATGGGTGGCGTTTGGGTTGGTGCTGCTCCTTATTTATTATATATTCCGACTGATTTTAATACTGATAAGCCAACTGGTGAGCCACAAAAACTATTAGATGGCTGGGGAACACAAGATACGCACGAAACCCTTAATAGTTTGCGATGGGGGCCAGATGGTTGGCTTTATGGTACTCATGGAGTTTTTACACACTCAAAAGTTGGTAAACCAGGTACCCCCGACGACCAACGTACTAAACTCAATGCGGGTATTTGGCGATATCACCCAACAAAACATATTTTCGAGTTATTTGCCGAAGGAACAAGTAATCCGTGGGGCTTAGATTTTAATGATTATGGCCATGCTTTTATTACGGCCTGTGTGATTCCTCATTTATACCACATGATTCAAGGTGGTCGTTATGTACGTCAGGGAGGCAAGCATTTTAATCCATTTATTTATGATGATATTAAAACCATTGCCGACCATGCCCATTATTTGGGCAACCGTGGGCCACATGCGGGCAATTTCCGCTCAGCAGCTGCAGGTGGCGGACATGCCCACGCAGGAGCAATGATTTATTTGGGTGGAAATAATTGGCCGAAAGAATACCGGAATAATATTTTTATGAATAATATTAATGGTGCAAGATTGAACATTGATGAACTGACCCGTGAAGGCTCAGGCTATGTGGGTAAGCACAAAAAAGATTTTATGCCCATGAATGATAGCTGGTCGCAGTGGCTCAATTTCAAATACGACCCAAGCGGATCAGTTTTTGCGATTGACTGGTATGATAAAAACCAATGCCATAGTTCAAATCCCGATGTTCATGATAAAACAATGGGACGAATTTTTAAGATTAGTTACGAAACCGATAAATGGGTACAAGCCGATTTACGCAAAGCAACTGACTTAGAATTGGTTAATTATCAGTTAAATCCGAATGAATGGTATGTTCGTCAAGCAAGAACAATTTTGCAAGAAAGAGGTGGAAATAAGGAAGTAAATGATGCTTTAAAGGTCATTCTGAATACAAATCCAGATATTAGTCGTAAGTTGAGGGCTTTGTGGACACTTTATGTAACTAATGGCCTTTCGGAGAAAGAACTGGTAGATTTACTTTCAAACCAAAGTGAGTATATAAGAAGCTGGGCGATTCAGTTTTTGGCCGAAAACAAATCCGTTTCTTCTGAAGCTTTAAAACATTTTGGTGTGATGGCTAAAGCCGATAAATCAGCTTTGGTGAGACTTTATTTGGCATCGGCCATGCAAAGAATCGAGCCAAATAAACGTTGGGAGGTGGTGGAAGCTCTCACTCAAAAAACGGAAGACATCACCGATCATAATTTACCGTTGATGATTTGGTATGCCGCCGAGCCTTTGGCTGATATCGATGCGAAAAGAGCGATTCAAATGGCAGAAAAAAGTACGATGCCTAAGTTTTTAGAGTATATGAAAAAAAGAACGGGTAATAATTCAACAACCGACAACGGAAGTCACAACCATAATCATTAATTTAAATTTACCATTGATAAATAAGATGAAAAAATATTTCAAAATATTCCTACAATATAGTCTTTGCGGCAGCCTAATAGGTGTAGCATCGCTTTCTACGTTTGCTCAAGACTTTAAAAAAACAATACTTTCAAGAGATTTTCTATCAGAGGGAGGGGCAGTAGCTGATTTGAATAAAGATGGAAAACTTGATATTGTGGCTGGTTATTTTTGGTTTGAAGCTCCCAACTGGATTCGTCACGAAATGGCTCCTTCAAGAGTGTTTAAGCCCCGTGAAGAATACAGTAATTCATTTCTTAACTTTGGAATGGATGTAAATCTTGATGGCTGGGACGACGTTGTGATTATTGATTATCCAGGAAAACCGGCTTTTTGGTTTGAAAATCCCAAAAAACAGCAAGTAATCGAATGGAAAAAACATATTATTGCCGACTCAGTGGGTATAGCGAACGAATCACCCAACTTTGTTGATATTGATGGCGATGGAAGGCTGGATATTTTGTGTGGAGATAAAGCCAAAAAACAAATTGTGTGGCTAAAATCGCCGAGTAAAAAAGGAGAAACAGCGTGGAAAAGATTTAATTTGACAAAGGAAAAAGTAGCGGGAACAGAGATGTTTTCGCACGGAATTGGCTATGGTGATATTAATCACGATGGAATAAAAGATGTGGTCATTCGTGAAGGCTGGTATCAAGGCACAAAAGACCTCAATGGTGGAAATTGGGAGTTTCATCCAGCAAATTTGGGCGAGCCATGTTCTCACATGCAAGTTTTTGACGTAAATGGCGATGGTAAAAATGATGTAGTGGCGGCATCGGCACACGCGTTGGGAGTTTGGTATTATGAGCAAATAAATGAAAATGGAAAAATAGATTTTAAAACTCATACAATAAGTACCACCACCTCCCAAACGCACGCATCAATAATGGCTGATTTGAATGGTGACGGGAAAAAAGAATACATAACTGGCAAACGTTATTTGGCTCATAATGGTCGAGATAATGGCGATGCCGATGCTCCAATTTTGATGTATTTTGAGTTTGATTCTAAAAAGCAGCCCTATTGGACTGAACATATTATTGATAGCGATTCAGGTTCGGGGCTAAACTTAACGGTTGCTGATATGAACAAAGATGGCAAGCTTGATATCGTTATTGTCAGTAAAAATGGCGTGTTTTTGTTAGAAAATAATTTGAAGAAAAAAGATAAATAAGCGAACTATTATTCGATTAGTGCAGTGTAAGATTTAAAGCTTCAATCGCTCTCGAATCTCACCGAGTTTATCTTCATAAGAAGCTCCAACTGCTATTTCACTACCCGCCACCCAAACCGAATGGCGGGTAATTTTTTGAATCTTATTCAATGCCACAATATAAGAGCGATGGATTCTAATGAATTGATTAGTAGGTAATTGGCTAATACATTCCCCAATATTTTGCCGGCATAATAATTTTTTATTTTTCAAAACATAAGCCATATAATTACCTTCGGCTTCAATATAAAGAATATCATCGAGCAATACTTTTTCTTCTTCGTAGCCTGTTTTTAGAAAGATAAAATTATGCGTTTCTTCACTTCTTGAAAGCTTTATTTCAAGTGCTTTATTGCAAGCTTTTGTAAATCTGGCGAGTGAAAAAGGTTTCATCAAATAATCAACGGCATCGAGTTCAAATCCTTTTACTGCATATTCAGAATAGGCCGTTGTAAAGATAATCATTGGCGTTTTTTGTAGAATATGCACAAATTCGATACCCGAAATATCAGGCATTTTAATGTCTAAAAAAATCAAATCAATTTTGTTTTGCTGCAAAAATGGAATCGCCTCGAAAGCATCCGTGAAAGTCGCTTTTAGTTCAAGAAATGGTACTTTCTGTGCGTGAATTTCTATTACTTCTAAAGCTCTCGGTTCGTCGTCGATGGCAATGGCGTTTAATGTCATATTTGCTTGATGGTCAGACCCGAGGTGCGTAATCCTCGGTACAGACCTTTTTTAGTAAATTCCGATAATCAAAGATACAAAATAATCATTGTCAGATGTTTGAATATCAAGCGTGTGGCGATTGGGATAAATCAATTCGAGGCGTTTTTTTACATTCACTAAGCCAATGCCATTATTACCTTGTTCGGGCGAATTTTCTTGTTTTGGATGTAAACTATTATGTACTTTAAAATACAGCTTTTGAGTATCGTGCGTAAGCGTAATATAAATCCACGAAGGATTTCGGAAACTTATGCCATGTTTGAAGGCATTTTCTACAAAAGGATTGAGTAACATCGGTGAAATAAAAATTTCTCGTTCAGAATTTTGGATATTTACCTTTACTTCAATGTCGTGGTTTTCATCAATTCTCATCCTTTGAATATCAATGTAGTTGTGCAAATATTCTATTTCTTTACTCAACGGAATGCGGTCTTGGTGGTTTTCGTTGAGCATAAAACGCATTATATCACCCAGTTTTTGAATTCCATCAGAGGTTTTTTCTGCATTTTCTTTCAACGAAATCGAATAAAGTGTATTTAAGGCATTAAACAAAAAATGTGGATTTATTTGAGAACGAAGGTTTAATAACTCGGCTGATTTTGAGACGATTTGTGTCTGTAATTGTATTTTTTCTTTGCTAAATACTTTCCTAAGAAACCCAATAACCGTAGAAACGAAGACAAATAAAATAAATAGCTGGAAAATCCACTCACTATGAAATCCGAGACTGACGTATCTAAAAGACAACCAACTTAGCAATTGAATAAAATATCCACTAATCGCACCAAGCAGGTTGATAAACAAAAAGTAAATCATACCCTTCTGAAATTCTCTTGATTTTATTGATGAAAAATAGGGGAGAACTCTCTTATAAAATGCTTCTTGAGCAAAGTAAACCGTAATAGCACAAATAGACATTAAAGATAGTTCTCTGACTGCTCCATACCAATAATCTTTTCCTGAAATGATATTGCCAAAAAGAGCGATAAATATCATTGTTATACTGATGGTCGCTATCAAGAAATAATCTAAGTATTGAAAATTTGCTTCTTTTTCATCTTTGAGTTTTTTGTGAATGAAATAGTAAAACTGAGAAAAAGCCTCATAAAACAAAATAGTGATAAATACTGCAATACTATTTGTAACCACGAGTAATTTGCGGTATTGCGAATAGACTTTTAACCCAATAATGTTTTCATGATTGTCATGTTTGAAGCGGATGTAAAGTTTTAAATATTCAAAAATCTGAACACTCGAAATACACAAAATGATGATAAAGAAAAGATAAGTAAAAGTTGTGTTATCAAACTTTCGTTCTTGTAAGCGTGGAAAAAGTAAGTAGTGAAAAAATAGCCACGCCACTAAAAACAACGAAGCCGCCACGATTGTCGGGAACATAGTGTTTCCTACATGGTCATAAGCTCTAAGGCTTCCCCAAATGATGTTTGAAGGTACTTTGTTGAGTTCTGCAGCCGTAACCATTGAATCAAACCTGCTCGCTTCTTGGAAAAGTCGGCGAACAACGTAGATGATTGTGGTGAAAGCAATGAGTATAAATTCGTAGCGTCTGATTTTTTGTAATGATTGCATAGCTTTTTCATAATTTTTCAACAAAACTATGCTCTGAAATTGCACGAAACTTAAAAATGTTGTGGAAGTGCAGGAAAATGTGACGAAATGGTAGCGTTAAAATCAAAAACCAATTTTTCTACGTTCGGGTTCTTCTGTAATCACTCTCATTGTATTTCCCACAAAACGATTTTCGTATTTTTCGTGCCAGTACGCCGCCGCCATTTGCCATTTTTCAACTTCTGCTTTTAGTTTTTCGTTTTCGAGTTGGAGTTTTTCCATCGAGAAATCAACAGAATGAAGTTCGATATCCAATAAGTCAACAATATTAACACCCAAAACTTTAGCAATTTTGGAAGCTCTCGCAAGGGTCAATTCGGTTTTGTTTCGTTCAATATCGCCATAGGTCGTAGTTGAAATTTCCAACATATCAGCCATGTTTTCTTGCGAAAAACCCTTATCAAGTCTAATTTCTCTAATTTTCTTACCTGTGTTCATAAACGCTAAGTATCTATATATAAGGGCTTTATAAAACTGTTGACTGTTGACTGCCAACTGTGGATTACTAAATATCGCTTTTTCTGAGAAAATATCTGAAATTCTGACAACAAATTTCTAAAAGAATTAACATCTTTGTATCGAACAAAACGTATTTATAGAAAGTTCTTATTTTGAACTTTGCAAGTAAACGTTCTGTTTTAAATTTAAAGAAACATCAGTCAAAAGCTGATAATTGATAACTGTTAATTGAAAAAAATATGCATTTTGGAGAAGAATTTCGTAAGTATGCCGTGAATCACATGGGCATGAGTGGTTTAGGAATTGATGATTATATGAAACACAATGTTCAGAATATGACTCCAAATATCATCGAAGAACGTCCGATGCGTTTTGCCGCAATCGACGTTTTCTCTCGTTTGATTATGGACCGTATCATTTTCTTAGGAACAGGTGTTGATGATTATGTAGCAAACGTAGTGGTTGCACAATTGCTTTTCTTAGAATCAGTTGATGCTAAAAAAGATGTTTTGATGTACATCAATAGTCCGGGCGGTTCGGTTTATGCAGGATTGGGTATGTACGATACCATGCAGTATGTTCGCCCTGACGTGGCTACAATTTGTACCTCATTGGCGGCTTCAATGGGAGCAGTATTATTGGCAGGTGGTGCTGCAGGTAAGCGTTCGGCGTTGCCACATGCACGTGTAATGATTCATCAGCCAAGCGGTGGAGCTCAAGGACAATCGCGTGATATGGAGATTACCGTGAAGGAAATTATTAAATTACGCCATGAATTATACGAAATCTTGGCAAATCACACTGGAAAATCTATCGAGCAAATCGAACAAGATTCTGATCGTGATTACTGGATGAAAGCCGAAGAAGCAAAAACTTATGGCTTGATTGACGAGGTATTGTATCGTGATAAATAAGAAAAGTCAACAGTCGGTAGTTTACCGTCGATAGTTTTATTTTAGAAAGTCTGCGTATTTCAATTACGCAGACTTTTTTGTTGTGATGTATTGATGGTCAATGTTTTATAAAATTTATCATTCATCATTAATAATTCATCATTACTTAGCCCTAACTTTGTAAAAAAATATTCAAAAAAGTATGAGTTCTCTTCCAAGTGGAGCAATTATCGCTCCTTCTGTTTTAGCAGCCGATTTTGCGAATCTCCAACGTGACTGCGAAATGCTCAATGTATCACAAGCTGACTGGTTTCATATTGATATTATGGATGGCGTTTTTGTGCCAAATATTTCATTCGGAATGCCCGTTTTAGAGGCAATCCAACGCCATGCTAAAAAGCCACTCGATGTGCATTTAATGATTGTTCAACCTGAACGATTTTTAGAAACATTTAAAAAATTGGGTGCTGAAATCATCACGGTTCATTATGAAGCTTGTTCGCATTTGCACCGGACGATTCAGCAAATCAAAGATTTAGGTTGTAAGGCAGGAGTTGCACTCAACCCTCATACACCTGTTAATGTGCTTGAAGATATTATACATGACATTGATATGGTATTGATTATGTCAGTAAATCCAGGCTTCGGCGGACAGAAGTTTATTGAACATACGTATGAAAAAGTGCGTAAAGTACGTCAAATGTCAGCCACGATAATGATTGAAATTGATGGTGGCGTAACTTCTAAAAATGCCAAACAACTCGTTGAAGCAGGTGCTAATGCTCTTGTAGCAGGTAGTTTTGTGTTTAGTTCGGAAAATCCGATTCAGACGATTGCAGATTTAAAAAATATCTAATTGATGCAAATACAGCAATTTCTAAAGCAAAATGCCAACTTTATTCTTGTCGGAATCATAGTTTTAGCTTTTGGATTGAGATATTATAAAATAGGTGAACACGGATTGGCTGGTGATGAGAAGTATTCATTATTTGTGTGCCAGTTTGTGACTTACGAAGGAAATAATCAACACGATTCGGTTAGGAAACCTAATGATAAGTATTTTACACCAAAGGAGTTTTGGTCAGAAAAGTCATTGCCTGATTTTTTTGATTCGATAGCCCGATTAGATACTGGCAATGGTGCATTCTATACTTATTCCTTACATTATTGGACTAATGTATTTGGGGTTTCGGATAAAAGTATGCGGTTGCCTTCTTTGATATTTAATCTTTTTACTATTTTTTTATTATTCGTTTTCGTAAAAGAACATTTTCGTTCGTCGAATTTAGCTTTATTGGCTGCATTTCTCGCTTCAGTTTCTCCGTTTTATATTAATTACTCGCAAGTAGCACGCAATTATAGTGTTAACTTGTTTTTTGCCTTGTTAGCTACACACTTATTATTAAAAATTATTCAAGAAGAGGAATATAGTCAAAAACCCGTTTGGAAATATGTTTTCTATGGTTGTTGTGCTTTAATCTGTGAACTTTGCCATTTTGCTACTTTTCCTCTCTTCCTGATTCATGCACTATTTGTTATTCTTTTTTTTAGAAAAAAAAGAGGATATATAGGCTTTGCATTGGCTGCAATTATACCATTATTAGGGGTGTTGTGGTGGTTAAACTGTGATGGAGGAAGATGGCTGTTTGATTATGTGGAAAATAGTGTGAAAACATACAATCAGATGGCTCTCGCAACTCCAGATGATTACCTGAATGTGGCTAATTTGAAAAATATCCTCAAGCAATTACGCCATGTGATTTCTGCGATGTTCTTACTCATTGATGGCTATCCTTCGCAAACTATTTTTTATAAAAAGCTATATCTTCTAATAATACTCTCAGCACTTTTTGGTTTCTTGGTTTTTGTACAGCAATCGCTAAAAATCTCGGATAGACAACAATTTCGATTAAGAGTTTTTATTCTTTTATTGTCATTTATTCCATTGTTAACCTTAATTGTTTTTGCTTATCAAGATGGAAACACATTCCGAATTATACCTCGATATTTGGCTTATTCTTATAGCTTTTCATTAGTTTTAATTTCACTGATTATTAAAGATTTATGGAATATTAAACCAATTTTTAAATTTGCTATTTTCGGGGTTTTTTCTCTACAATTCTTCATGGTATTTCATCTGATAAATACTATATGGGAAGATAACTCTCCACGTTATTTTATGTCTTTTTCAGAACCTCGTAAAATGAATCCTTACGAATTTTCAGCAAGTGTGATTCAGCGAGAGTATGCAAAGGGTGATACTGTATTATATCCTTCAGTTTTTATTGAGAAGAGGGGTGGTGTTGGCATGCCTTCTTACTCGGTTTCTGATGCACAGCTAACAAACTTTTATCTACCCAAGGATGCCGAATTTATTCAACGAGTTGACATCCAAGAAGAAAATAAAATAATCATTAAAAAAGCCAATGGAAGTGAAAAGCTAATATTTGATTTTAAAGGAGCAAAATATAGATATTAAATTATTCTACACTGTTTATTTACCTTTCATGATACTAAAAAATCTGATTTTGTCGAATTTACGCATGCTGCGAACAATGAGCCGATTGAAATTTTAAAAGACTATTTATTTGTTCGGTGTTAAAGTGAAATGTTGATATTTAACGACAAATTCAAATACTATAAATGTGGATACTGAGTATTTTATTGCTTCTGTGAACCGTCTCGAATCTATTGTTGCATGTCCGTTGTCTCGGCTCGCTTCTGCCAGTTTAAACCAATAAAAAAGAGGTGTCGCAAATTGCGACACCTCTTTTTTATTTACCCAATATTGAAATTAGAATTTATACACACGCTTTGTAATTTGTTGCGTTGCTGTACGAAGACTAATAGTATATGTTCCTTCTGAATAATTACTCAAATCAAGGCGATATTCTGATTGATTAGGAGTTAAAAGAGTTTTAGAAATTATTCTGTTTGTTTTGTCAGTGATGATAATCATTCCTGAATCTTTCAACATATTTTCTGAAACAGAAACTTTTATAGCATCAGCCGTTGGATTTGGATAAACTTGGAATACCTCATCAGCTACAATATCAATTGAAGCAGATACTTTTGCAGGAGTCGTTAGTACTAAAACATTAGTATAAGTAGAGTTTCCTTTAGTGTTTGTAGCTCTAACGCGATAAGAATATTTAGTTTTTTCACTTACGGTCTTATCTGAATAGCTTACCTCATTACGACCAGTTGAACCAATTTTCGTGAAAGTAGTACCATCTAATGAGCGTTCTACATCGAAAGCTGTTTCTTTATTTGAATCATCACCCCATTTCAATGAAACTTCTGCTGAAGTTGCAGTTCCTTTTAAATCATAAGGTGCGTTGGGTGCAGCACTTACTGCAACCTCAATTTTCGTAGTTGCTGAATACTTAGAAGCACCGTATTGATTTGAGCCATTAACTCTGAAATAATAAGTTACGCCTTCTTCAATCGGAATACTTGTAGCAGCTACTGTATTAGAGTCAAGATCAGCTCTAATTACACCTTTAGCAAAAGTACTATCTGTTGATCTTTCAAGTGCAAAACCCCATTCGTCGTCAGAGTTGTCTTTCCAAGTTGATTTTATTACATTATTTCCCAAAGCATCACTAGCCAGCACAGCAGTTAGGTTTGAAGGAGCATACGGCGGTCCTAATGTTACTGCAGTTGCTACATTTGAAAAAGGTGATTGTCCTTGGAAATTTGCTGACAAAATTTTGTACCAATACTTTGTTTTAGGCATTCCAGTTTTGTCAGAGTATTTTGCATCAGCGTCGCCAATAGTAGCAATTTTTATAAAACCATCAGTGGCACTTAAAGATGAACGGTAAACTTCTTGTGAGATACGTTTATTAGTTATACCATCTTGAACAGTTTTATACGTTCCTAAATTCCAAGTTAAATCAATCTGAGTTGTTGAAATTGTTTTAGCTGCCAAGTTGAATGATGGATTTGGAGCAACAAGCTTTTCAGTTGTAGCATCTATGACACCTGATGGAGCACTACTACCACCTTCGTTACGAGCAATTACTCTGAAGAAATATTTTTGACCTTCATTTAAGTTTTGAACCACAAATCCAGTATTGTTCGAAGGATTTGTACCAATAGTTACCCAGCTATTGTTATCAGCTGATTGTTGAATCACGAAATCATTTGCATTATTTGCAGGATTTATCCAAAATATTCCAATAGTTTTTAAACCAACATTGAAAGTTGCTAAGCTATTTGGTGACAACGGTGGATCTGGAAGTGTTCTGATAAATGGTGTTGTTGATTCTGGCAAACCTTGACCAGAACTATTAAGTGAGGATATACGATAAGAATAAGATGTATTTGGCAAAGTAGAATTATCTGTATATTCGCGTTGTCCCTTACCAAACACACCTGGAATGTTATCAATTATTGTATATGCACCACCTGATGAGCGTTCAATTCGAAAAGATGTCTCATTATCAGAGTTATCAAAGAAATAGATTTTGTTGGAACGTTGTGGATATGGAGGTCCTTGTACCGTTGCACCAGTGACTGGCTCTGGTTTATTAAGGTTTGTTGTAACCATAATACCAGTACTCCAACAAGAGCCATTTGGTTTGTCAGAAGGAGTTTTAGTGTCTGCATAGGTGCATGAAGGAACACCGATACCAGGTTTAATTGCTCTTACATAAATATAGTAAGGTGTATCTTGTTCTAAACCAGTTAGTTGATATGTACCGACAGCAACATTGCTAGCTGTTCCTGTAGATGCATATGAATAACCTGTCTGAAGCTTTGTATATGCTACCTCAAATTCAGTTTCATCCGATGAATTATCGTTCCAAATAAGGGTAATTCTTGTGCCGGTTCCGCCAACTGCTGTGCCTGTAAGGCCAGAAGGTGCATTGAGAGAACCAGGACCCTGTGCTTGTACGTGCCAAAACGCCGTAAGCAACAAAAAGAGGGATAAAAAATAATTTTTTCTCATAGCTAAACAATCAGTTTTAGATATTAATATTGGGAGGGAACTTTGTTTTTTTGTAAATATAAATGTTTTTATTCAATATCAAGCAATTACGAAACACGAAAATTATTTTACGGCTAAATTTATTTCTTCAAAATAGATTTAATTGTTTAATAAGTAGCTGATAGTCAATAAAATGGGTCTGTACTTCTGTTTGAAGTACATTATTGGACTGCAATAACTGAAATTTCAACGTTTACATCTTTTGGTAACTTGGCTACTTGTACTGTTTCACGAGCGGGTGGCATTGATGTAAAGAAGCTACCATATACCTCATTTACAAGACCAAAGTCGTCCATATTTTTTAAAAATATGCTTGATTTAACAATGTTTTCGTAGCTCATACCTGCTTCTGCTAAAATATTGCCGATGTTTTCCATCACTTGTTGAGTTTCGGCTTTTCGGTCACTTAATGTTGCCAATTCGAGGGCAATTTGACCAGAAACATAGAGTGTATTACCTGCCAAAACGGCTTGGCTGTAAGGCCCAATTGGAGCGGGTGCTTTTTCTGTGTAAATAATTTTTTTCATGTATGAATTTTTGTTGAAAATAACGTTTGTTTTATGATTGTGTATTTTCTTTAATCCATATTTACGCTAAACTTCGTAAATTTGGAACACAAAAATCAGAATAAAATTGACAATAAACAATATTCGTCACACAATTATTCAGTATAAATGAGTAAAACGACTAATATTCAATCATTTGGAAATCAAAATCTTTTAAAAATGGATGCTATTATAATTTTTATAAAAAATCCACAACTAGGTAAAGTAAAAACGCGTTTAGCTGCAACTGTTGGAAATCTGCGAGCCTTAGAAATTTATCATATTTTGATGCAACATACGAATGTCATCACTATGTCTTTGGCAAATGTTGAAAGGTATTTATTTTATTCTGACTTTATAGATAATAAAGATATTTGGGAAAATACAGAATATCATAAGTCCGTGCAGTTAGCCGGACAAGATTTAGGTCTGAAAATGGCTTCTGCATTTCTAGAAATTTATCAAAAAAAACACGCTAAAGTCTTGATAATTGGTAGCGATTGTTTGGAATTAAACCAAGATGTGATAACTGAGGCATATCGACAACTATCTGAAAATGAGGTAGTTATTGGCCCAGCATCTGATGGTGGATATTATTTGATTGGATTTAATTTTGATTTAATTGGAAAAGTCAGTGAAGAGGTTTTAAAGATTATGTTTTGGAAAAGAGAATGGAGCCATGAAAGGGTAGGGCAAGAGGCAATTGAAGCTTGTGAAAAAATGAGTTTAAATTATTCTTTTTTACCAACTTTAACTGATGTTGATGAAGAAAAAGATTATTTAAAAACGAAGCATTTAGCTATTAAATCCGTATGAAAATTTTTGGTGAAGGATTAAAATTTGAGGTAAAACAAGCTCACTATCATCGTTAATGATTTGATAGTCAGCAATGTTTAGGAATTCATCTTCTGATTTCTGTCGAGCAATAATCGAATATATTTGTTCTATGCTACGCTGGGGGTCACGTTGTTTAATACGTTTTATTCTGATTTCAAGTGGGCAACTTACTGTTATTATCTTATCTAAATCATTGCCTTTTCCAGCTGCATTACTGATAGCAGCTTCACGTAAAACATAGGGTTGATTTTGATGTTGTCTGAGCCATTGTTGCGTGTCTTCAAAAACCCTCGGATGAATCAACGTATTTAGCACTTGAAGTAATTGAGGGTTTTCAAAAACCTGATTTGCTATCCATTTTCTATTATACAAACCGTTCTCATCGTAGGCTTGTCGGCCAAATAGTTCTTTTATCTCTTTTCTTAGCTGTAAATCATTGTTAGTAAGCCAATTTGCTCGTAAATCGGCATAGTAAACAGGAATACACAACAGTTCAAAAACTTTGCAAACAATACTTTTTCCGGATCCTATTCCACCGGTTATACCAATAACTTTCATATTGTTGGTTTTTTTTTCTTTACAAAATACTCCCATACAATACTTTTCTGATAAATATGATTTACCTGCTTTGGTGCTTTTCTCTCGAGTTTCGGAATCATTGCATAAAATGCAAAATGAGCTCTGATAATAGCCAAGAAGTCTGCAAACGAGCCATCTACCAATAATTTGATTCCAGAAATGCCATCTAAAATGAGTCTGAGTAGAATCGTTGAAAATAGCTTATTACTTGGTAAATTTTTATAAAGCATTGCTAGTCCATTTCGGTAGTTCAGAAATGTCTTGCGAGGGTTGGATTTGTGCAAAGTGCCACCACCAACATGATTGACTGTTGAAGTTGATGAATAAATGATACGTTTGCCTTGGTTTTTCATTCGCCAACAAAGGTCAATTTCTTCCATGTGGGCAAAGAAATGAACATCAAACCCATTTAATTGGTGAAAAATTTCTGCTCGTACGAACATACAGGCACCTGTTGCCCAAAAAACTTCTCTTATATCGTTATATTGCCCCTTATCTTCCTCGTAGCTATCAAAAACTCTACCTCGACAAAACGGATAACCCAACCAATCAATATATCCACCTGCTGCTCCAGCGTACTCAAAGTGCGTTTTTTGGTGATAACTCAAGATTTTTGGTTGGCAAGCAGCCATTGATTTATCTTTATCCATTAAATCAACGATAGGCTTAGTCCAATTTGGCGTTACCTCCACATCAGAGTTGAGTAAAACATAATATTCTGCCTCAATTTCTTTTAGTGCCTTGTTATACCCTCCCGCAAAACCATCATTATTGGCAAGCTGAATTATTTTAATATCAGTGAATTTACTTTTAAGAAAATTTACAGAGTCATCAGTGGATGCATTATCTGCGACAAAAATTTCGTACCCATCGTTATGATTTATTACAGATGGTAAGAAAGCCTCTAAAAACTTTTGTCCATTATAGTTTAAAATTACTACGGCAACTTTGGTCATAGTACTTTATTTTTGAACTTGAAAATTTTTGACATTTAAACTATTTTTTTCGGCTATGTATTAACTACTTAAAGAGTTTATCCAAATCCATTCCTGGGATATTTGGCATCAATCCTTCAGTTGATTTTTGCAATTCTTCTTTGGCTTTTAATTCTACTTTTTCTAAAGCTTTATTAGTAGCCGCAACAATTAAGTCTTGTAAGATTTCACGGTCAGTGGGTTTCATCAAATCTTCGTCGATTTCTATGCTTATGAGTTGTTTTTTGCCATTTGCAGTAGCTTTTACCAATCCAGCCCCTGCTTCACCGACTTCGGTTATTTTCGTTAAATTCTCCTGTGCTTCTTGCATTCGGGCTTGCATTTCTTTCATTTTTCCTGCCATCCCAAAAAGGTCTCCCATGTTCATATCCGTATTCATTTAAAATGTTAGGCAAATATACAAAAAAGGCAGTTGGATAAGAACTGCCTTTAGTTAAAAAACACACCTAAATATAATTTGTAAATCATTTAACAAGTTTAACTGAGCCGATTTTTTCAAATTTATTGCCTGCTGTGTCTAAACCATATATTTTAAAACCGTAGTTGCCTGCTGATGCTGGTGTAACACCATCGTTGGCTGTCCCATTCCAGCCAGTATTCAAATCTTGACTTTCAAAGATAACATTGCCCCAACGGTCATAAATTTCTAAATTAAACTGGACAAAATATCTGCCTTTGGCGGTAAAAATATCATTTATACCATCTTCATTTGGGGAGAAAGCAGTAGGGATATAGATTTGAGGGGGTATAATGAAAATATATTCATTTGATGAAACCTCTGAAGAAATCGGAATTGATGTGCCATTAATAACAACAATAATTTTTTGTCTGGCTTTAATTACAAACTTAGCTTCTCCAATAGTATTTGTCAAATTTAATAAGTTTTCAATTTGCTGTTTGACATTTTGAGATGTATTTGTGGTAATATTAATATTTTGCTTTAAATTATTTTGGTCAATACTTTCTATATAATACTCAATTGGGTTTGGGTTATTCGATTGTATGACCGGAGGTATCCAATTAAGCGTATTGGCTTGAGTTGATGTTAAAAAAACACTACAGAATGCAGGAGATTGCTCTGAGTTGTTGCCACAATTATTCTCATATTCTACTTTATAGCAGTATTGCCGTTTTGTAGGTTCTGCACTTTGATCTTCATAAAAGTTATCGGCAGATTCTGATACTGGCAAGAAATTTCCAACTCCTCCTTCAGAACGATAAAACTTGTATTTTATCGGTGGTATAGGATTGAGTTGTGGGGCACGGAATACTAGAAGATTGCTATTCTCGACTGATACAACTCCAACTGTTATGGGAGGTAGCAATGGAGAAGTTTTAGGGTCAACCAAAATAACAGGTGACTTTATGATTGTTTGGTCAGGGGTATTTCCTATATAAGCATTAATTGAAAAATTGTATTTTTTCTTGCAGTCAAGGGATGTGGTTGTGAATGTGGTTGCTGTTGGGTTGACTGGGTTAATTGAAGTAAGATTGGCTCCACTTGGAGACTCACTATATGGAATTGAATATTTGAGTACTGCGGGATCAGGTGAATTCCAATCAAGTTTTATATCGTTTGAACCAACAATAGTTGCTTTTGGAATGATTGTACAAACTTCGTTTGAGATAATAGGATTATTGCAATCATCAAAAGCTTTTAGTCTAAAGCAATATTCATTTGTGGCATTTAAGCGAGTGATGGTTTCGGTTGCGAATTGTTCGCCTGATTTGCGGGTGATTGTTTTGCTAGTAGGATTCCAATTTCCTGCTTTTAGTTTTTGTTCGAGCGAATATGGCTTGTCATTTGCTCCTTTAACCATTGTAATTTTATTATTTGTTCCTCCATTTAAGCCTTCCAATTCACTGATTCTAGGGGGATTATTATTTTCAAATTCAAAGTTAATTGAAGTTTCACACCCACTGAGGTTTGAAGTTCCTCTCATGTATTTAGCAACGATTTGAGGTTTGGAGGTCGGGGTAGTAAGGTAAGTATGTGTTTTATTAAATGGAAATCCTGTAGTTTTAAGCTCCGTGTCTGTAATTGTTGTTTGGAATCCATCACCCCAGTCAATTATATAGCTCCCATGGATTTTGTTTTTTGGCGTGTCTAGAAATGTTAAGGTCATTACATTGTTCCCACACGAACCTACTTTTACATCAGGCTGTTCAGGTTTTATTACTTCAAAAGATTTGCAAGAAACATAACTTTGTCCACCTTCAATTACACCTTGCATTACCCAATAGATACCAGGAGTAGTAACAGTAGTATCTAATTTGGTCGAGTAATTTCTTGTAATATCTCTCCCATCGGTTAAATTGAAAATGTAGATTCCGCCAATTATATTTGTTCCATTTGGAGATTTGGCATTTTCTACACGCACAACTGTACTATTAAGACAACTATATTTTGGACTTAAATCAAAGTTGCCATCAACTAACAAACCATTTCCAGGATTAGTACATTGTTTAGGCATTGTGGTTTGTTGCCCAAAAGAAAGATTTGTAAGGCAAAAAGTACCTAACCAACATAAAATAAATTTGATACAGGACATAGTTAAAATCTTTTCATGTATTCAATCACTCAGTAGTTTTAATCAAAAATCATGCCCGATAGTAGCGGAGTCTATTAGATAACGTATGTATGGAGATGATTATGCAGTAAAATTTAAAAAATATACACAGAAATGCAAATGATTAAAAATGAAATATTTGATTATTTTGTTGATGGTCAGTGTATTATCAGTATTTTAATAAAAACTACCGTTTGGAATGAAATAGGTTATGGTGTGAAGTGTCTTTAAACAATAAATGGATTAATACCTTTAATTGTTCCGAAGGTTTGTACTGGAATAAATCTTGCAAAAAGCTCTTCTGAGTACCAGCCTTCTGAATGAGTTTTTTTAATAACTTCAGCATGTTCTCTTTGTCTATATGCAAATTTCTTCACATCTTCCAAACTTTCCCAGACTGAGAATGTTGCTTGTCGAAGAAAAGGCATTTCGCCGATGCCAACCGATGTTACAAATCCTTGTGCATGTCCCATTGATGCTGCAACTGTCGGAACGTTTTTCCAAAAACCAGCTAATTTTGATACACGAATTGTCGCTCGAGTGAGAACCGCAATCGAACCTTGATAAGTGCGGTCGGGTGTGGGTTGTCCAAAAGGTTCTTTTCCATCCCATTTTCCGTGAGATTCGTAAGGAATACAACCAATTGTCCATTGTTCTTTGGTCAAAAATTGCCACCAAGTCCAAACAAATGATTTTTTTTGAAATTTTTCCGCATCATTTTTGTCTTTCCAAACTGCCATCAAGCCCCATTGCTGATAGTCGGGATGAATATCAAAAGTGCCATTTTTACCACATCCCAATAATTTCCAAAACGTAATTCCTTTCGTAAAATACAAAGGAATATGTAAAACTGCCATCGAAATGAATGCCAAAGGAATCAGGTATTTTGGGTAACGAACAATGGTGAGTGTGACGAACATTTTTTTGATGATAACGGAATTGATAATTAAAGTATAAACTTCATAAACTGCAATAAGTTATGAGAAATGTCGGACAAGTTTTCAACTTGTAGATGGCGAAGGTAAAGAAAATTTGGCTTTTAGTTTATTTTTTTACCAAAATTAACCATCTAAATGCCCATTTCCATTTGATTTTATAGTTTTTTATACCTGCTTTTTCCAGCAAAATTTCCCATTCGTTTCTCGAAAAACCTCTTAAAACAGAGAGTGGAGCATCGTTTTTAACCAAATATGATTTTGAAAACAGAGCAGTTAGCCATTTGATTGAATAGTAGGCAAGCGGGTGACGGTGCAAATCGGCAATGACAAAACCAATTTCAGAATTTTTATACATCCATTGAAGCATTTTTACTAAATCTTCATCCTTGAAATGATGGCAAAACAGTGAATTGAAGATAATATGTGGCTGTCCCTTAGGAAATGTAGCCATTTGATAGTCAGCAATTTCGTAGTTGATTGCTGGATATAGGGTATCAAAATTTTCGGCAAATCTTACACAATCTTCTTTCAAATCAACTCCTCCGAGTGAGTGAGAGATGCTGATTTTATTCAAAAACCGACTAACAGCTCGTAAATTATCACCTCCACCACTACCAATTTCGTGTATTTTTAATGTTTCATAAATATTTGAAAATACAGTATGTTCTAATTTTTCTGTATTAATTGTATTTTGTGTAATTTCTAAAACTTCATATTTATTTGAATTTTCTGAATTTAATGTAATTTCTGAATATTCTTTTTGTATTGAATTTATGAAATATTTAATTCCATTTAACACTACCGAATGTCCACCGAGGTAACTATTGATAAAATCAAGTTCTCGAAGGTTTCGATAGAGGTCTTCGGTTGGAATTTCATCATTATCGAGTAATTCGGATTGGTAGGAGCGGGTTTTGAAATTCATCGTTCTAAAATTACACTTTCCATCGTGATGCCTGGCCCAAAAGCTATGGCAAAAATATTGCCTTTTTTGCTGGAGTCTTCCATCATTTTTTTCAAAACAAATAAAATTGTTGGTGATGACATATTTCCATAGTTTTTTAGCACATCATAAGATTCGGATAAGGCATCAACGGTCAATTCAAGTGAAGTTTCTACTGCTTCCAAAATGTTTTTTCCGCCAGGGTGAATCGCCCAATCAGTGATATTTTCTGTCTTTAAACCCAACTTTTGCAGTGAATTTTCAAGTAGGTTTCTAATTTCTTGTTTGATTAGTTTCGGAACATGGCTTGAGAGTGTCATCAGAAAACCAGTACTTGATAATTGCCAAGCCATATCAGCTTGTCCGCTCAAAGCAATTTGTGAATAAAACTGCTTGATTTCTAAACCTTTATCATCATTATCGCCACTTATCAAACAAGCCGCCGAACCATCTGCAAAAAGTGTTGACGAAAGAATCGCATCTATATCATTCGATTTTTGGAAGTGCAACGTACACAATTCAGTACAAACAACCAAAACTTTGGCTGAAGCATCAGCTCTGCAAAACGCATCGGCTATTTTGAGGGCGTGAAGAGCGGCATAACAACCCATAAAATTGACCGAAGTACGGATAATATTGGGCGACAGGTTAAGGGCTTGTACCAACTGAATATCCAATCCGGGTGCGGAAAGTCCGGTACAAGTTACGGTGATTAAGTGCGTAATTGCTTGAATATCAACGTTGGTTTCCTTAATATTTTGCAAGCAATTGTCAATTGCTGTAACTGAAAGTTTTACCGCTTCTTGGTTATAGAATGCCATCCGTTTTTCGATTGATGGCATGGTATAATTATCGCTAAAAAAATCCCATTGTCCACGAGAAAGCGAAAAATCAGAAAAGACCGAATATCGAGTATTAATACCGCTTCGATGATATAGAATTGGCAAAAGTTTTCTGTTTTTTTCGTCGGGATTATTGGCATCGAGCATAAACCGCATGATGTCATTTTGTTGATGACAATGAATTGGATTGGCGGTTCCGATAGCGATTATTTTTGGCATGAAGGAGGATTAAAAGTCGATTGCTTACGGACAACAGACTATGGCTTTTTACAAGTATGTTTTACTTCTATAATGTTAGCGTCTTGTATTTAAAGAAGACTACTTTGCATTATTTAAAAAAAACAATATTCCGTGAATACTTTATGAGTGAAATTTTACTCTTTTTGAAGGTCTTGGTACTTCATCAAAAAATACTCATAATAAACTGTGTAACGCTCAAAGTCTTCAATTTGTTCTCTTGATTCATCTTTATGTCGTTTCTAATATCGCCTTTTCCTACAAAGTGATGAAAGTTTAATTCATCTTCTTCTGTGCAATTAGGGTTACTTTGCAAAAAAATCAGCAAACCATTGTGCACGCTCTTGGCTAATTTCAGGAGAATAGAATGTAACCGAAAACCAAATATGAGGCCTTTATGCATCAATTTCTTTATGAAAAATTTGCTTGCCTATCCAGTTTAAATCGTTAATTGATAGCTTGTTATTATGAATTTTCTAAAACTAATATTTTTTAGTTTTAGGTCGTTGAATATAGCATTGGCGGTTTGGCGTATACACAAAATAAGTTTGAAATGATTTAGCGGGAGAGATAGTTTTTCAAAACAAATTGATTTTTGGAATTTGTTCCTTCTTTCATGACCAATCTTTTAAGAATTCAATTAGAAAAGAGCGGACATCTTTGCGGCAAATTATAAATCTTGAATCAAACTTAAATCCCACGCCAAATTTACTTGATAATGTAACTTGCCATTTTCGACCAAAAGAGGACTGTCGATATTGTTATGATACAACGAACCTGTACCCAAACCTTGCGGCAATTGATTTTTATATTCGGCAGTGAACTGAGCAATAGCATTTAGACCAATATTTGACTCAAGTGCTGAAGTCATCCACCAACCAATTTGTAAGCGTGTGGCAATTTCAATCCACTCTCTACAATGTTGTAGGCCACCCAAAAGTGTTGGTTTTAGAATAATGTAGGTAGGTTTAATTTTTTTCAACAATTGCATTTTCTGCACATAATCGCTTATACCGATCAATTCTTCGTCGAGAGCGATTGGTAATGGGCTGTTTTGGCATAGTTCAGCCATTACTTCTGGCTGATGTTGCTTGATGGGTTGCTCAATACTATGTATTTGATAATTAGCCAGTTGTGAAAGTTTTTCGGGAGCCTCTTCAGATGAAAATGCTCCGTTTGCATCAACTCTGAGTGTGATTTCTTCTGCTGAAAATTGTTGACGAATACCTGCCAGAATTTCTAATTCTTCCGCAAAATTAATGGCACCGACTTTTATCTTGATGGTATCGAAGCCAGCTGCCAGTTTTTCATTTACTTGGGTGTTCATAAACTCTTTATTTCCCATCCAAACCAAACCATTGATATTGATTGCTTTTTTACTTTTCGAAAAAACATTATCAAAAATAACTCTTTTTCCGCCGTTCATTATATCTAAAAGGGCAGTTTCAAAACCAAATTTGATAGAAGGCAGGCGGTCGTCGATGAGTTGCGAAAGTATAATGTTGATATTCCATTCAAAAACTTCAAGGTCTAAACTATTGAAAGTATGGCAGATTTCTTGCAGAATTTCTTCGAAGTTGGGTAAATCATCAATACTCAAACCTTTCAATGGGGCAGCTTCTCCCAAGCCAAAAACCAATGGGTTTTCAGAATAGAATATTTTCAAGAAAAAAGTATCTTTCTCAGTATAGACACCACGTGAGGTTCCAGCTTCAAACTTGAACTTTAAAGTGTGCTTCAACCATTTGACTTTCAGACCCATTGAAAAATGCTTAATTTTGGCAAAAGTACAGAAACTTTTGTTTTTTTATGACACAAATCAGCGATTTATATACTTTTCGAGCAGTTTACACTTTATTGAGTCGATAAATCATATATAAAACCAAATGAAGGTAATTATCTTTTTGCTAAAAATACTACTTTTTCCGTTGTATGGGCTTTATTACGCGATAATTTTCTTGCGTAATTGGTTGTTTGATGTGGGTTTCGTGAAGTCGGTTTCACCTAAAGTGCTGACAATTAATGTCGGCAATCTGAGCTTAGGAGGTACTGGTAAAACACCATTCGTAGAGTATCTAGTCAGATTTCTAAGTGATAAAAATAAAATTAGTACGCTGAGTAGAGGTTATGGCCGCAAAACAAAAGGGTTTTTGTTGGCGGATAACCAAGCAAGTGCCGAATCTATTGGTGACGAACCTATGCAATATTATCTAAAATTTAAGGATAAAATAAACGTTGCAGTGTGTGAAAATAGGGTGGAAGGTGTTGATAAAATACATGAAAAGTTTGCTGATAATCAGATAGTTATTCTTGATGATGCCTTTCAGCATCGCAAGATTTTTCCGTATATAAATCTTTTACTTTCAAATTATAATAAGCCATTTTATGAAGATAATTTAGTGCCATTTGGGCGATTGCGTGATGTGAGAGTCAGCACAAAAAGAGCTGATGCAGTAATTATTACCAAATGTCCAATCAAGATTACCGAAGAAGAAAAGGAGAAGATTAGTGGTGAAGTTTTGGCTTATTCAAGAGTAGAAATTCCTGTGTTTTTCTCAAAAATTTCTTATCAGGAAATTACTGCTTATGCTTCGAAGAATGATTTTGATGCTACAAAAAATGTTGTTGTTATGACGGCAATCGCCCGACCTGAAGTTTTTGTGAAATATCTTTCAGAAAAAAATTTAAAGATTGAAAAAACTTTTGACTTCCTTGACCACCACGCTTTTTCGAGAAAAGATATTGACAAAGTTTTAGGAAAAAGCCATGAAAATTTGCAAATAATCACGACTGAGAAAGACATGGTAAAGCTAAAACCTCAACTTTCGGACTTAGAATTAAAACAGTTTTTCTATGTTCCTATCGAAATTGAGGTTGAAAATAAAATAGCTTTTGAGGCGTTCATTAAGACAAAAATAGATTCTTTTACCAAAAAAATATAGCTAAAATGAAAAAAATGTACCTTTTATTTATATTGTTGATATTGAGTTCGAAGGGAATTTGTCAAGAAAAATTAGATTTTGGACGAACTTGGGTTTTTATGGTTGGGGTTTTAGAATGGTCTGATCCAAATACTTTTGCGTCGTTTGATAAGCAAGGTAGAGTTGATGCTAAAATTATGAAATTCTTTGAAAAACAAGGCGTACCTACCAATCAGATGCTATATATCAAAGATCAAAATGCTACTACAAATGCTGTTAAAAAGGGATTTATTTCTTTTCTTAAACAAGCTAAGAAAGGTGATATTCTGTTTTTTTATTATTGCGGACATGGTTATAAAAATGATGGAGGAAAAGTATGTTTTGCCAATTATAAAGGTGCAGATTGGACTACCGAAGAAATTGTAAAGACAGTAAACGATAATTTTGCAGGAAATACGGCATTATTTACTGCAGATTGTTGTAATTCAGGCGGTTTGGCTAAGGAAGTTCAGAAATATAAAACTCGAAATTATGCAGCACTCAATTCGGTAGTACCAACTGATGTTTCGACTGGAAACTGGACTTTCTCAAACGCTCTACTTTATGCTCTCGAAGGCCGGAATTTTGTTGATACCGATAATGATGGTACAATTCAGCTCGACGAACTATCTAAGTACATTGATACCGAAATGGCAGTTGTTGAAGGACAAAAAGCATCGTATTTTGTGCCAACGAATATGAATAATTGGACTATAAGTAGCGGAGTGAAAGCCAAGAAAAATAATAGAATCGGCGAACGAGTAATGGTAGATTATAACGGAACTGATTGGCTTGGGTTCATTGAAAATGTAGAAGCCAATAAAAATTTAAAAGTTAGGTTTTATAGTTATACCAATAATGAAGTAGATGTTGTTGAGCCGTCGAGAGTGAAACCTTTTAAATGTTCCAATGATTTCCCTATTGGTGCAAGCGTAAAAGTTTATTCTGCAAGTTATGAAAAATGGTATCCTGCAAAGGTTTTGAAGAAGTTTTCGTGCTTGCATTACATTCACTACACTGAATATGACAGCGAATGGGATGAATGGGTTTCGCCAGCTAATATTAAAAAGTAAAAATTACCTTAAATTTGCTTTATGCATATTTTACGTCAACAAAAATATTCTCAATTAATTAAAGCAAAAGCCATCGAATTGGGATTTGATGCTTGCGGTATATCGAAAGCTGATTTCTTAGAAGAAGAAGCTCCTCGTTTAGAAAAATGGTTAAATCTAAATTATCAAGGGAAAATGGCTTATATGGCTAATCATTTTGATAAACGCCTTGACCCACGCAAATTGATTGACGGAGCAAAATCGGTCATTACGGTCATTCTGAACTACTTTCCCCAACAAACTTTAACTGAAAAAGACGATAATTATAAAATTTCAAAATATGCCTATGGAACAGATTATCATTTTGTACTGAAAGATAAACTCAAAGATTTGATGGCCTATATTTCGGAAGAAATTGGAGAGGTAAACGGGCGAGTTTTCGTAGATTCTGCACCAGTGATGGATAAAGTTTGGGCAAAAAAAAGTGGAATCGGTTGGGTCGGAAAGCACACAAATTTGATTACGAGAGAAATCGGGAGTTTTTTCTTTATCGGCGAAATTATTTGTGATTTAGAGCTTCAAGCGGATGTTGACATGAAAGATTACTGTGGCACTTGCACCCGATGCGTGGATGCTTGCCCGACCGATGCTATTACTGAGCCTTACGTGGTTGATGGCTCAAAGTGCATCAGTTATTTTACGATTGAACTCAAAGAAGCCATTCCCGAAGAAGTAAAAGGTAAATTTGAAAATTGGATTTTTGGATGTGATATTTGTCAAGATGTTTGTCCGTGGAATCGTTTTTCTCAACCAACTAAAACCCCAGATTTCAAGCAACATGCTGATTTACAGCAATTTACTAAAAATGATTGGGAGGAAATTTCGCATGAAGTTTTTCTAGAGATTTTTCGAAGAAGTGCAGTAAAACGCACAAAGCTGGAAGGTTTAAAACGAAATATTGAGTTTGTGAAATTAGCCTAATAAATGATTTACGTCTTCTTCTTCAAGTAAATCATGGATATTTAAAACTACTCCTTCCATTACTACAACATCTTTATTCCAGTCTAAAATCTGCGTCGTTTCATTTTTTGAAAACACAAATATTTTTTTGTGTTTGGTAATCACCCAAAGGATTCTTTCAGTACCAAAATTCATCATTTCTTCTGATTTTGAAAATACATAATCTAAATCTTTGTCGGTTTCAATTTTAACATCCACTTCGATGGCAACTATGGGAGCGATTTCAAAGTATTTGTCATTCAGAACTACTTTTTCTTTCAAAAAAATGCCAATATCGGTTGAAATATTGTTTTTATGACCTAAATGAAGCCCTGCTTCGTTGGTTGCAAGTACGTATTTTGATTTATTAAGGTGCGATTTTATAAAAAAACCAATAATCATTACCATAATTGATTGCAATGAGCTACTCCCCATAATTTCTTCGATTTGTTTAGTACCATTCATTACACTTTTATAGCCTTTATAATAATAAGGCTTGCCATTCACGACTTCTCTAATATACTTTGCAGGAATTTTTCTAGTTCGGGTTTTAATAATTTCTTCTACTGGTTTTACCATATTCTTATTTTTTTACGAAAGTAACACATTTTATGAATAATTTGCAAAACAATTAAATGGGAAAGATATTGCCAATGGATAATTTTTCTAATCAAGTAATGCTTGAAATGGCAGCAAATTGTTTTGATAGCAAAAAAAATGGTGAAAATCCTGTAAATGAAGTGATTGAAATATTAAAACCCATTTGGAAAGTAGAAGAAAGAGTAAATTTTCCGTTATTTGCGATATTTACTATGGTTTTAGTAAATATTGTTAAGGTAACTGCATTCTGTGGACTGTTGACTACTTATAATCTCTAATATCAACAATATTCTTGCAGAAAGCATATTCGCTTGGCTGATTTGAGCAGATAATTAAAAGGCGGTCAGTTGTATGCTTTTCGATTTGTTCGAGATACCAAGCTGTGCCATGAGCGTCAAGATTTGAAGTTGGTTCGTCGAGCAAAATAATTGGTGCTTCCGAATAAAATGCCAAGCCGAGTTTAAGACGTTGCTTCATTCCCGATGAAAAGTTCTTGACAGTTTTATCTTTATGCGGAGCAAGCTGTATTTTTTCGATGAGTTCGGTAGCTGAAAGATTATCTTTGAAAGACTTAAATTTTTGGTGAAATTCGACCGATTCGAGCAATGTAAATTCTTCGACTAATTCGAGATAAGGGGCAGCGATTACGATTTTCTTATAAATATCATCAACTGAAACTTCTTGATTAATATTACTATAATTAACCTTTCCTTCGGTTTGAGGCATAACGCCAATTAAAACCTGCAAAAGAGTAGATTTTCCGCTGCCATTTGGACCGACGAAGGTATAATTATTACCTGCCTCGAAACTCAAATTAACATTTCGAAAAATCCATTCTTTACGAAATTTCTTACCAAGATTTTCTAATTGAATTTTCATGTGATGAGTCCATAGTCCGTTGAGCATAGTCAACAGATGTTAACAAACTCCTTGATGTATGAAAGTAAAGACAAAATCATAAGTTTTTAAGGCTATTGTTGACTATTGACTATTGAACGGAATGCCGTCCGCCTTTAACTTGTTTTATTCTTCCGCCCCTTTTTTAACTGGGCTTTTGATAATTCCTCGCTCCGAATTTGAGATAAAGTTCAAAATATCATCACGCTCTGGAGTAGCTGGAAATTCCAATTCAACTTGAGTGATAGCATCAGTATTATTTAATCCACGAAGATAAATATAGCGGTAAATGCCTTGAATTTCGGAAATTCTATCGTCAGTATAGCCTCTTCTACGCAATCCAACGGAGTTGATACCTGCATAAGACAGTGGTTCACGAGCAGCCTTGATAAAAGGAGGCACATCTTTACGGATTTGCGAGCAACCTCCGATATATGTATGCTTACCAATTTTAACAAATTGTTGTACTGCCGACATTCCACCAATATTGGCAAAATCACCAACCGTAATATGTCCTGCGAGCTGCACACAGTTTGCCAAAATAACGTTGTTTCCAATAATACAATCATGGGCAATATGAGCATAAGCCATGATAAGGCAATTTGAACCAATTTCAGTACGGTGCTTATCTACTGTTCCACGATTTACTGTAACACACTCACGAATCGTAGTGTTGTCGCCGATGATAGTGATAGTATTTTCTCCTTTAAACTTCAAATCCTGTGGAACAGCTGAGATAACAGCTCCAGGGAAAATTTTACAGTTTTTACCAATTCTGGCACCTTCCATAATAATGGCGTGTGAACCTATCCAAGATCCTTCACCAATTTCTACGTCTTTGTGGATTACAGCAAACGGTTCTATGACAACGTTTTGTGCAACTTTTGCATCGGGGTGTATATACGCCAACGGTTGATTCATTTGATAGAGTTCTGAGTTCTGAGTGCTGAATTCTGAGATATTTTTCGTGAGTATTTAAAAAATCTCAGAACTCAGAATTCAGCATTTTTATCTTGTGTATTATTTTGCTTTTTTTACTAATCGGGCGGTCATATTAACATCACATACGAGGGTTTTACCAACCCATGCTTCTCCATGCATTTTTGCTACACCGAGTCTGATAGGAGCAAGAAGAGAACATCTGATAATTAACGTGTCACCTGGTAAAACATTGCGGTAGAATCGACAATTATCGATTCCAACCAAATATGGCCAATACGCCTCTGGGTCGCCTGTTGAGGTAAGTACTAATACACCCCCTGTCTGTGCAATCGCCTCAATTTGTAGTACTCCTGGCATCACTGGATTATCAGGAAAGTGACCTGTAAATTGAGGTTCATTCATGGTAATATTTTTTACACCAACTACCGTATTTCCATCGAGATAGACAATCTTATCTACGAGAGCAAATGGATAACGGTGGGGTAGAAGGCGAGCTATATCACTAACATTATACACAGGTGGAGTATTTGGGTCGTATTGGGGAGTACTTTTTGCCGAATCAGCTATTTGTTTTTTAATTTTTTTAGCCAAAGCTACGTTTGGCGTGTGTCCAGGACGTGCAGCCAAAATATGTGCTTTTAATGGGCGACCAATTAAGGCCAAATCTCCCATTACATCAAGCAATTTATGGCGAGCTGGCTCATTAGGGAAACGCAAAGGCATATCATTCAAAATGCCAGTTTTGCCCACATTAATTTTTTCTTTATTGAGTAATTTAGCTAAGTTTTCAACCGCTTCTTCCGAAATCTCACGATCAACGATTACTACTGCATTATCAACATTTCCGCCTTTGATTAGACCTGCTTTGAAAAGTGCTTCTAATTCATGCAAGAAAACAAATGTGCGACATGGTGCGATTTCTTGTTTGAAAAGGCTGATATCGTGCAATTGTGCGTGTTGGCTATGCAAAACCGTTGAGTTATAATCGACCATTACTGTTAGGCGGTAATCGTTGAGTGGCAAAGCAGCTAATTCGATGCTTTGGTCATCGTTGCGGAAATGAATCGCTTCTTCGATTTCATAATAATTACGCAAAGCGTGTTGCTCTTCAATACCCGATTCTTCTATTAGCTCAACAAATTGTATGGCACTACCATCTACTATAGGAATTTCGGGGCCATCAAGCTGAATCAATACATTATCAATCTGAAGACCAACCAATGCCGATAAAATATGCTCAGTTGTATGTATTCTTATGCCCTCTTTTTCTAAGACAGTACCTCTTGAAGTATCAACAACGTAATCAACATCGGCTTCTACAATTGGTTTATTGGGCAAGTCAATTCTTTGGAATTTATATCCATGATTGACCGCCGCAGGTTGTAAAAGCATGGTTACTTTTTCGCCAGTGTGTAATCCTACACCTGTGATTGATACTACTTTTTTGAGGGTTTGTTGCTTAACATTCATTGTAAATTCTACTTATTTTCTAAGGCAAATGTAATTGTTATATATTGAATAGAGGAATTAATGTTTTTTTATTTTTATGCTAAAACTCCATGCTGATTTAGCTCCAAGAGTTGTTCTTCGATTGCTTTTACTTGTTTTTCGATGGCAGGAAGTTTGCGTAAAACAGCCATAGAACGCAAATATTCAGTTGCATCAAAGGCTGGATTACCATTAAGTGATGTGCCTGTTTTCTTAACGCTTTTGGTAATACCCGCTTTTCCACCTGCTTTTGTACCATCTGCAATAGTGATATGTCCATTTACACCTACTTGACCGCCTAACACACAATTTTTTCCAACTTTGGTCGAACCAGCAACACCAGTTTGAGCAGCAATTACGGTGTTTTCTCCTATTTCTACATTATGGGCGATTTGAACCAAATTGTCGATTTTTGCACCTTTACGAATAATAGTTGAACCAATCGTGGCACAATCAATCGTTGAGTTTGAGCCAATACTTACGTTATCTTCTAGGATTACATTTCCCAACTGCGGAATGGTCTTGTAAGTTCCATCGATTTGTGGAGCAAAACCAAAGCCATCGCTACCAACGACCGCTCCCGAATGTACAATACAGTTGTTACCGATTAAACAATTGGCGTATATTTTTACACCAGCGTATATAATAGTATTATCGCCTATGCTTACATTATCACTTATATAAACTTGTGGGTAAATCTTTACATTCTTGCCAATTTTGCAACTTTTCCCTATGTACGAAAATGCCCCTTGGTATATGTTTTCGCCAATCGATGTTTTTTCACCAACGAATGAGGGTTGTTCGATACCTATTTTGGAAGCATCCAGCATTTTCTGATATTCAACTAAAAGTTGTGTAAAGGCTGTATAAGGATTTTCGACAAGTATAAGTGTTGTGGTATAGGCTTTGCGAGGTTCAAAATTTTGGGCAACGATTACGGCCGTTGCATTGGTTGTATAGAGAAAAGATTCGTACTTTTCGTTGGAGAGAAAAGAAATATCGCCATGAGTACCTTCTTCAATTTTAGCTAATTGGCTGATAATGAGGCTTTCGTCTCCTTTTACTTCGCCATTCAGTAGATGTGCTATTTGCTTAACCGTAAATTTCATCATGTTTGGTATTATGCAAGCTGATATTCCTGCGGAGGTTCTGCGTTAGTACTTTTCCATTTAGTTGAACAGACTAATTACTTAAATCTTAACTCAATAATTTAATTTAAAAATAATCTTTAAATAATACAAAAAGCTATCTTATTGTTGCAAAATCATTGCAAAGATACGTTTTTGCCCCAACATACATAGTATTTTTTCACGATGTTACTTAGAGCCTTGATAGTTGGTAAATCTGAGGCATCGGCAATATCTATTACATTTTGGTTTTTTGTTAAGATATTGATTGTTTCATCGCCCGAAACATAGCCTTTATTGCTTACATCTCCTTTGGTAATGAAATATTTTAGCTCGTGTTCGGTTATGCCTTTTTTGAGCAACGATTCTTTAATATTTTCGATAAAAGATGCTTCAATCGGGAAATTAGAAATCTTGACTTTGTACAAATTTCGATTCAATAAATCTTTACAGTTTGTCGATAAAATTTTATCTGAATGATGCTGCCAAGTTTTTATACACGCCCAGATATCATAATCATCTATTTCTGTAAATGCCTCTAAATATTTTTCATCATTATTGAATGATTCGAGTGAAATGTCTTCTTTTAGAAACAAAAAAAATGAAGGTGTTCCGAATAAAGGGTCACCAAATTTTATTAATTCTCTGGCTCGACAAATGATTTGTATAAGCATCGCTTCGGTACAAATCGAAGTTTTATGTAAATACACCTGCCAATACATTAACCGCCTTGCGTTCAAAAAGTTTTCGACACTCAGTAATCCTTTTTCTTCAACAACCAATTGATTATCAACTACGTTGAGCATCTTGATGATGCGGTCAACGCCAATTGTCCCTTCGGCTACACCCGTAAAGAAGCAATCACGGTTGAGATAATCCATTCTGTCCATATCAAGTTGACTTGAAATCAGTTGATGAAAAAACTCTCGGTGATAAGTGCCATTAAACATTTCGATGGCTAAATCAAGCTGTCCGCCAAACTCTTGGTTGAGTTTTCCCATCAGCAATGCCGAAATATGTTCATGATGTACATCATTCAAGATAGTATATTCGAGTACATGAGAGAACGGTCCATGACCAATGTCGTGTAGTAAAATGGCAATCTGTGCTGCTTCGATTTCAACATCAAGTAAAAAATGACCTTTGTTCTGCAAAACCTGCAAGGCTTGCCCCATTAGGTGCATGGCTCCTAAAGCATGATGGAAACGTGTATGCAAAGCTCCAGGATAGACGTATTCGGCCATACCCAATTGCTTTATTCGACGTAAACGCTGGAAGAAAGGATGCTCAATTAAATCATAAATTAAATCAGAAGGTACACTAATGAAGCCATAAACGGGGTCATTGAAAATTTTGCGTTTGTTAGTCATGCTTGCAATTAGCTTTGGCGAGTGTGCAAAGGTAAAGTTTTATTTTTTATTGCTTGATTAGAATAACACAAAGAAGAAAAATTTAGTTGTTAAGAGTAGAAAATTGGTGATAAAATTTCCTGCTTTACATTAATAATGATGCTTTTGTGAAATATGTAATTAAAATTATAGTAGAACCAGCTTTCAAATCGTATTATCCTATTAAAGATTATCTAGAACTGAAAAACCAAGTAGATTATAAAATAGCCTATCACGAAGGTGAGGCTTTTGCATTGGCAGGTGGGTTGGTGAATCATAATCGGCTTTCGGCTAAAATAGGTAATCATCTTGACACAGCACTCAAGAATTGTAAATGTGCCGTATTTATTGCAGATTTAATGATTGGTTACAACAATGAAAATTATTTTTATCCTGAGGCTTCGGTGATTTGTGGTAAACCAAAGATTTATGCAGAAAATAAAAATGCGGCAAAAAAATCATGTTTGATGGTGGAAGTTTTATCGAATTAAACTGCAGATTATGATAGAGGAGAGAAATTTAAAAATTATCAGAAACTCAATACATATGTAGAATATGTGCTGATTTCGTAGCATAAAGTATGGGTAGAAGTGTTTTTTAGGCAAGCTGATGCAGATTTTGGTAATATTATTTTAGAAGAAAATTTCGACTGCATTCACTCAAAATTGAGCTTTCGATAACAGAACCTTATGAAGGATTTTTTTAATTTTTTGGAAGAACAAATTTTTTGTCTTATTTTTGCACTACTAAACCATCAAACTGGTTTTAGGGCCTATAGCTCATTCGGTTAGAGCAACTGACTCATAATCAGTAGGTGCTTGGTTCGATTCCAAGTGGGCCCACTCTCTAAAATCTTGATAATCAAACGATTATCAGGATTTTTTGTTTTTTATGCTTTTTCAGTTTTGGCAATATGCAATACAATATGCAATACACAATTGAGGTTGAATATAAAAGTTTCTATAAAACACTTCTAAAAAGAAAGCCTGACAATCTATAAAAAGAATATCAGGCTTTGGTATTTTTTGATATGCCATCTAAAACTTCAACGCATCAATGATTCGTCGAACTTCTGAAACATCCCATGCAGAAATTGATTTGCTTCTAACTTGGTAATTCCCGACTGTCATTCCAGCTTTCTCAAAGATAAAACTGAATCGAATGCCATTTTCTTGAATGATTGGTAAAATGTCATTAACGATTAAAATATAGTTTTTCACTACTTCTTTCTGCTTTTCACTTCCAAGTAGTTGCATCAATTTATTGACTTCCTCATATTTCCAGTCTCTGCGACCGTGTTTTTTATTACTCAATGCTGAAAAAGAAATCTCAATCTTACTTGCAATTTCGTGTATTGTATCATCGGCATTATCTAAAAACTGTGGTAAATCAGCAATGATTCGGGCGTAGTTATCAATCGTTTCTAAATATGCTTGCTTGTCTCGTTCCATTTCTATTTTGTGTATTAAAATATATTTACAGCGTATTTTTCAATTACACAAATCTATTACTTAATTTGAAAATAGAAAAGCAAGACTTAGCATTTATTTTCGTTCTAAATCACCACAATTTTGCCATTTCAAACGCCAAACGTCTTTGTCGTAAATGAGTTTTACCACAACGGTATCTGTTGAGCTATTCTCAAAAGTGAAAAGAATTTTCTCTGATACTTCGACCTTTCGACCCGAAGCATCTTTTTTAAGTACCAGTTCTTCCAAATTCTTAAAATTGAAAACTGTTCCTTTCTGAGTCATTTTAGCAGCACTATAAATGAGCATCGCACCGAAAATGTCTTTTTTGGTAGTAATATCTTGAATATACCCTTTTCGATACAAGTTGTACTTTACCGTATCGCCCTTGATACCTTCATTGGCTAATTGACAATAAGCAATGGCTGCCTTTTGTGGATTTTTAGATAAATAATTACTTGAATTTTGACAAGATGAGAAACAGGCAATTAGCCCTATAAAAATGAGTTTCTGCATCAGATTTTAATGTTAGATAGTGTATTTCTAAACATTTGTGCCGACCAAGTACCGTCCAAGCGTTTTTGTGTTTCGGTGCGGTCTAAGGCTTCCATCATCAACTTATCGCCTTTCTCTCGCAACTCTTGGGCTTTAGTCAGTAAATCAAGGCTTGCTTTATTGAGCAGCATTCGTTCGCCAGTATTCATTCGTAGTCCCGCTGATATTCCCGATAAGTTACCGATGGGACTTGTATCAAAACTATTGGCCAAAGATGAGTAATCGTCATTTTTCGCTGCGAAGGCATTTTTCATAATGTTATTATAAATCTCATTTTGAATGGTATTAGCTTCGTTTTGTTTCAAAGTGGTCAATCTTTGTTTCATAATTTCGTCCAAGTAATCTGCTGGTGTTTTTGGCCCACCTTTGAATAATGCCCCAATTGACCCAAATGGATTAGACATAAAATCATTAAAAGCATTACCCAATGCTGTTTTTAGATTAGGGTTATCTTTCAAGAAAGCCTCCAACGCTTGCTCTTTTGCTCCAAAACTTAAATCTTTGGTAATTAGGGCTTGCTGAAAAAGTCATAACTATTTGACTATCATATATATAGATAGATATTTTTTTGTAAAAGTGCAAGGATATTCGTATATTTAAAGAAAAAACCTTGCAGATGGTCAACTA